>NZ_CP109596.1:6000000-7200000 GCF_036327755.1 Nocardia sp. NBC_01503 | reverse complement strand
GCGATGCGCGGCGGCCGCTGTCCATCGGCGTGGAAGGCAATGCGGCCGAGGTGTTTCCGGCGCTGCTCGAGCGCGAAGCGCCCATCGATATCGTCACCGATCAGACCTCCGCGCACGATCCCCTCGCGTACCTGCCCATCGGGGTCGACTTCGGCGATATGAAGACCATGTCCGAGAAGGATCCGGGGTGGTTCACCGAGCAGGCCCAGCTCTCCATGGCCGCGCATGTGAAGGCCATGGTCGGCTTCCTCGATCGTGGCGTCGAGGTCTTCGACTACGGCAACTCCATTCGCGATGAGGCCCGCAAGGGCGGTTACGACCGCGCCTTCGACTTCCCCGGCTTCGTGCCCGCCTACATTCGCCCGCTCTTCGAGGAGGGCCTGGGCCCGTTCCGCTGGGCCGCGCTCTCGGGTGATCCGGCCGATATCGCCGCCACCGATAAGGCGATCCTCGAATTGTTCCCGGACAACGAGCATTTGAAGCGCTGGATCACGATGGCGGGGGAGAAGGTCGCCTTCGAGGGCCTGCCCGCGCGCATCTGCTGGCTCGGCTACGGCGAACGCCATCTGGCCGGACTCAAGTTCAATGAGATGGTCGCCAGCGGTGAACTCTCCGCGCCGGTCGCCATCGGCCGTGACCACCTGGACTCCGGTTCGGTGGCCTCGCCCTACCGCGAGACCGAGGCCATGCGCGACGGCTCCGATGCCATCGCCGACTGGCCGCTGCTGAACGCCCTGGTCAATACCGCCTCCGGCGCGTCCTGGGTATCGCTGCACCACGGTGGCGGCGTCGGTATGGGCCGCTCCATCCACGCCGGTCAGGTCGTCATCGCCGATGGCACCGAACTCGCCGCTCGCAAGATCGAGGCCGTGCTCACCAACGATCCGGGCATGGGTGTCATCCGGCACGCCGACGCCGGATACGAACACGCCATCGAGACGGCTCGCACCCGCGGCGTCCGCGTTCCCATGTCCGAGAATCAGTAATCGATCCACCGCGGTCTACAAGCAGGAAGGCAGCGACCATGACGCACGACGGTCCCGCCGAGGTAGTACTCACCCCCGAACGCCACACCATCGATGTCATTCCCGACTCGGAACGGCACGGCAGCCCGCGTAGCCAGTTCACGCTGTGGTTCGGCGCGAATATGCAGATCACCGCGATTGTGGACGGTGCGCTGGCGGTCATTTTCGGAGCCGATGCGCTGTGGGCCATTATCGGCCTGCTCATCGGCAATGTGGCCGGTGGCGCGGTAATGGCGCTGCATTCGGCGCAGGGCCCGAAACTGGGTCTGCCGCAGATGATCTCCAGCCGCGCGCAATTCGGTGTGCGTGGTGCGGTACTGCCGCTACTGCTCGCGATTCTCATGTATCTGGGATTCGCCGCCACCGGAACAGTTCTGGCCGGGCAGGCCGTGGCCAAGGTGCTGCATATCGACAGCCCGAAACTCGGCATGGTCATTTTCGGGGTGCTGACCGCGTTCATCGCGATCACCGGATACAAACTCATTCATATCGTGGGCCGGATCGCGACCGTGGTCGGCATTATCGGATTCAGCTATCTGGCAATCCGGTTGTTCGCCGAATACGACGTGACCGCGCAACTCGGGGTGAAGGGTTTCGAGACCGCGACCTTCCTGCTGGCGATCGGCCTCGGCGCGGGCTGGCAGTTGACCTTCGGACCGTATGTGGCCGACTACTCGCGGTATCTGCCGCGCTCGACCAGCGATCGGGCGACCTTCTGGTCCACCTTCGCCGGCACGGTGATCGGCTCGCAGTGGTCGATGACCTTCGGCGCGCTCATCGCGGCCGTGGCGAGCAAATCATTCATGAAGGATCAGGTCGGATTCATCGGTGATCTCGCCGGACCGGCCGCGGTCGCGGTACTGATCTACCTGGTGATCGTGACCGGCAAGCTGACCGTCAATGTGCTCAACGCCTACGGCGGCTTCATGTCGATTCTGACCACGGTGACGGCTTTCGAAGGGCGGTCGCGCATTTCGACGATGGCACGCGGTGTCTACATCGTGGGCTTCACCACCGTCGCGACCCTGATCGCCATCGCGGCCAGCGCCGACTTCCTGGCGAATTTCAAGAATTTCGTCCTGGCGTTGCTGATGGTGTTCACGCCGTGGAGCGCGATCAACCTGATCGACTACTACCTGATCTCCAAGGAGCGCATCGACATTCCCGCGCTCTACGACCCCGCCGGACGCTACGGGGCGTGGAATGTGCCAGCCCTGGCCTGCTACTTCGTCGGTGTGGCGGTGCAGATTCCGTTCCTGGCGACCAAGCTCTACACCGGTCCCATCACGGACATGCTCGGCGGAGCGGATATTTCGTGGATCGTCGGAATCGTGGTGACCGCATCGCTGTACTACCCGGTGGGCAGGCGCACCGCCAATCCGCCCGCGACCATGATCTATCCGCCGGACGCCGAAATGGCCCGAGTCTGAAAGGAATTCGATCGTGACCAGCCTGGTCGTCACGAATATCGGAACGCTCGTCACCAATGATCCGGGGCTCGGCGAAGGGCGGCTGGGGGTGCGTCGAGACGCCGCCATCGCCTTCACCGATGGGCAGGTGGCATGGGTCGGCGACAGCGCGACCGCACCCGCCGCCGACCACGGCATCGACCTCGGCGGCCGGGCGCTGCTGCCCGGATTCGTGGAGAGCCACTCACACCTGGTGTTCGCGGGGGAACGGGCCGAGGAGTTCGCGGCCCGCATGACCGGAACCCCCTACACCGCGGGCGGAATCCGCACGACGATCGAGGCCACCCGAGCCGCCGATGAGGGGCAGCTCGAAGGCAATGTGCGGCGGCTGCTGAACGAGGCGCTGCGATCGGGCAGCACCACGGTGGAGTGCAAGACCGGGTACGGGCAGACCACCCGCGACGAGTTGCGCAGTGCGCAGGTCGCGGGCCGGTTCACCGATGAGGTGACGCTGCTGGCGGCGCATGTGCCGCCGCCCGAGTACGCCGGACGCGCGGACGACTATGTGGCCATGGTCTGCGACGAGATGATCGAAGCCTGTGCGCCGCATGCCAAATGGATCGACGTGTTCTGTGAACGCGGGGCGTTCGATGAGGAGCAGTCCCGCGCGGTACTGAAAGCCGGTGTGGCGCACGGGCTCATCCCGCGCGTACACGGCAATCAGCTCGGGCAGGGGCCGGGCGTGCGACTGGCCGTGGAGATGGGCGCGGCCTCGGTGGATCACGTCACGTACGTGAACTCCGGCGATATCGACGCCCTCGCAGGCAGTTCCACGGTGGCGACGCTGCTGCCCGGTGCGGATTTCTGTACCCGGAACGCGTACCCCGATGCCCGGGCACTGCTGGATGCCGGAGTCACCGTGGCTTTGGGAGCCGACTGCAATCCCGGTACCTGCTACACCACCAGCCTGCCGTTCTGTATCGCGCTCGCCGTTCGCGAAATGCGCATGACACCCGCGGAAGCCGTGTGGTCGGCGACCCTGGGCGGAGCGAAGGCATTGCGGCGCGATGACATCGGCTGGCTGGGCATCGGTGCGCGCGCCGATGCCATTGCCCTGGACGCACCCTCTTACCTGCATCTGGCCTACCGGCCCGGCGTGGCTCTGGTGCGCGAGGTGTGGAAGGACGGCGTACTCGTCACCCCCGGAGTCGCGGCATGAGCGCGGAGATCCGGGTCGATATCCCGCCCGCGGCGTGGACCGGCCGCAATGACGGCGACGCACCCGAACACCTGAGATGGCATCAGGCCATCCGGCCGTACGACCCCGAGGCATCGGAGAGTCGTTGTGTGCTCATAGGTTTCGCCAGTGACGAGGGCGTGCGACGCAATAGGGGCCGCCAGGGCGCGGCGGCCGGTCCGGCGGCACTGCGGGCCGCGCTGTCCTCCATGGCGCTGTCGGATCCGGTGCTGCTGGAGGATGCGGGAACCATCGCGGTCACCGATACGAATCTGGAGGGCGGCCAGCAGCGGCTCGGGAATGCCGTTGCGGCGGCGATCGATTCGGGACGACTGCCCGTGGTGCTCGGCGGCGGCCACGAAGTGGCGTACGGAACTTACCTGGGAGTGGCGGCCGCGCAGGGGCGTGCGGCGCGTCCGCGACTCGGAATCCTCAATCTGGACGCACATTTCGACCTGCGCGATGAGGTGGTGCCGAGCTCCGGTACCCCCTTCCGGCAGATTCTGGCGGCCGAGCGGGTGGCGGGCACCTCGGTGCGATACGACGTGCTCGGAATCAGTCAGCCGAGCAATACGCGGGCGCTGTTCGACACCGCGGATCGTCTGGACGTGCACTATCTACTCGACGATCGTTGCGGGCCAACCGATTACGCGATGGTGGACGCGTTCGTCGCGGACCTCCTGGATGCGGTCGACATGCTGTACCTGACCATCGATCTCGATGTGCTCCCGGCCGCGGTCGCGCCGGGTGTCAGTGCGCCCGCCGCGTATGGCGTTCCGCTGGAAACCATTCAGCGCGTATGCGATCGTGTGGCGGCCAGCGGGAAGCTGGTCGCGGTCGATGTCGCCGAGCTGAATCCCGGCCTGGACGTCGACAATCGGACGGCGCGCACGGCTGCTCGGCTCATACACCGACTCGTTTGCGCTCGCGGGGTGCCAGGACGCACAGCAGAGCGACGATGAGGCCGCCGCCTACCAGGTAGAGACCCCAGCTGCCGCTGAGGAGGTCGCTGTAGTCGTGGCGGAGTTGGTCGTCGAAGTTCTGGTCGAGTCGCCAGGTGAGTACGCCCAGTCCGGCGAGGCCGACCAGGACGCCGAGCGCGGCCAGGGTACGAGCGCCGACCAGGGCGGCGATCAGAATGACGGCGGCTACGGCCAGTAGGCCGATGGCCAGGGAGGTCCAGAGGCTGACGGACTGGTGGCCCAGCTGTTCCATGGATTGGCCGTCCGGGAAGCCGTTTCTGAGGTTGTCGAAGCTGATGTGCTGGGGTTTGAGGGAGTCCAGGAGGGGGCCGAAGGTGCCTACCGCTATCGCTATCGCGCTGGCGAAGAGTAGTAGGTGTACCGAGGTTCTCATATGTCCACGGTAGGTGGTTTCGGGCGTTTGTGGGGGTAAAGATCAAGAGAAGAAATGAACGAAAAGATAAAGACGCCCGGACGAGAAGAAAAGAAAACGATAAAAGTTAAAATATGAAAAGAAGGAGAGTCTGAATAGCCTTGTATCACAACGTAATTCGGCTCGTGAATGGATGTTTATCACGGTAGAATAAAGGCATGGAATCCAGGGAAGACTCCGCTCTCGCAGTCGCTGTTTCGGCGCTGCGTGCCGCGGTGGATGCCCTGCTCGAAGCGTCGCCGATTCCGTTGTCCGATGACGAGTTCACCGCCCTCATGCGCGAGACCGAAAAGGTCGGCAGGCAATTGGAGGCGGTCAAAATCGGGTTCGTGGACGAAACCCGCCGTCGTGATCTGCATGGCAGGGCGGGAGTGAAGTCCCCCGCCCTGTATTTGGAGCAGTCGCTGCGTCTTTCGCGTGCGGACGCGGGGCGGCGGGTGCGGTTCGCGGACAAGCTCGCGGTGCGTCGCCTGCCCGGTCAAGTCCTCGAGGCGGAGTTGCCCGCAGTCGCCGAGGCGCAGCGAGCAGGGGATATTTCCGCCGATCACGTGACCCGGATCCTGCAAGCGATGGACCGTCTGCCCGGCAGCCTCGATATCGAGAAGCGCGAGGCCGCTGAGGTGTGTCTGGCTGAGTATGCGAGCACCGGTTGGCCCGATGACGTGCGCAAACTGGGCGATGACATCCTGCGCCGGGTTGATCCCGACGGCAAGCTCTGTGGTGACAGCGACCGCCAGCGCATGCGCGGCCTCACCCTCGGCACCCAACGGGTGGATGGGATGTCGGCGTTGGTCGGGGAGATCACCCCGGAGTTGCGTGCGGTGTTCGAGCCGGTGCTGGCCAAGCTGGCGCGTCCGGGCATGTGCAATCCGGAGGATCCTGAAAGCCCTCGTACCACAGTCGAATCCGTCGATCGTGAACGTCTCGAGGCCGCCGCCAAGCGTGATACCCGCACCGCTGCCCAGCGCGCGCATGATGCGCTGCTGGGGTTCCTGCGCTTCGAGGCCGATCCGGCCGTGCTGGGCACCCATCGTGGTCTGCCGGTGGGGACCGTGGTGACCATGAGCTTGACCGATTTGGAGAACCGTTCCGGGGTGGCCACCACCGCCACCGGCGGCACCTTGTCCATCGGCGAGGCCGTGCGACTGGCCGCTGAGGCCGGGGACTCCACCCGGTACCTGGCCGTATTCGATGATGCCGGGATGCCGCTGCATTTGGGGCGTGGCAACAACCGGTTGGCCAACAAGGCACAGCGGTTGGCGTTGATCGCCGCCGAAAAGGGTTGCACCCGCCCCAACTGCACCGCTCCCGCCAGTCTGGCCGCGGTGCATCACGCCACCGATTGGTCCAAGGGCGGGCGCACCGATATCGAGAACCTCACCCTGGCGTGCGACAGCTGCCACGCTCTCGTGCATGACGGTCCGGGTGGGTGGAGGACGGTGAAACTCGGTGCGGACAGCCCGTTTCCGGGTCGTACCGGCTGGATCGCTCCACCTCATATCAATCCCTCGGGAGTACCGGAGGTGAATCACCGTCACCATCCGGGGGAGGTGATGGCTGCCACCGTGTCGCGGATTCAATCCCGCAATGAGCCCGAGCGACAACGCCTGAAGGAGTGGTTGAACCGCCGCCGCTCCACCCCACCCCCCTCAACCGAATAGGCCAAGCCCCGCCGTCGCCCGTGACACCGCAGGTTCTGCCCTGCCGGTGTCACGGGTGTTTGTCGTTGAGGCCCTTGCCTTTTCGGGCTCTGTCCTTTGGGTTTTGTTCTTTTGGGTTTGTCCCGAAACGGGACCACGGCCAGTCTCCCCGCCGCTACTGCCACCTATGCACCTGATGGGGGAGCGACAGCCGGGTACGGCAGGCGAGGTGACCACACCTCTTCTTTTCCGCATGCACTTCCTCTACCGACCAGCAGCCCGCAAAGCACCCGCGCCACAAACCCCACCCGGCGAGGGAAACCGGCTATCAACCAGGGAAGAGCCCCGGAATAGTCAACGCGTATTCAACGTCCTCACGAGTACCCAACGTCACGAGACAACTGCGAATCATCGTGAGCCGAGCCGCCGCAATCGTCTCATCGCTGGGCTCCCCACCCGCAGAGATCCGATACACCACGAACTCACACGTTTGCAGACAGGTATCCAGGTCGAGATCCGCCGGAACCGTCCGCCCGAGCTTCGCGAACTTGGCACGAATCAGTTCCCGGATATCGTCCATGGCGCGCTCGCGATACGGCGACACCGGCGAGCCCGGATCGTGCAGCTCCGCGAACAACGGCGAGAGCATCGGCCCGTGCCCGCTGGCCCAGTACAGATAAGCCTCGATCATGTTGATGCCCAGCTGAACCGGCTCCTCGGTGCGCTCGAGCGCGGAGCGGATCCCGCCGACCAGATCGTCATTCGACACCGTCAGCACCGCGTGCAGCGGTTCGGTGGCATTGGCGAAGTACCGGTAGAAGGTGGGCCGTGCCAGCCCCGCCGTCTCGATGATGCGGGCGACGCTGAGCCCGCGCGAACCGTGTTCGGCGAAGACCTCCGCGGTGGCCAGGATGATGCGGGCGCGCACCTGATCGGCCTGTTTGGCCGTCTGTGGTGGGCGACCCCGGCGCGCGGTCGGGGTACCCGCGGTCATCGACCGCTCCGGGTGCTTGACATGGGGTGTGGCACGCCTATTAATCTAACACTAGTGTTCACCTAACAACGGTGTTCAGATAATTAGCGGGATCGGCCCGCGCAGACCTATCGAGAGGGCGACCAATGTCGACTGCCCCGCAGCTCGCTGCCGCTGATGCACTGCCGTTCGACCTGGTGCAGCGGCTGCTCGCGCACGCTGTCGCCGGTGGCGCGCCCTCGGTCGAGGTGTTCGCACCCGCCACCGGACGCAAGATCGCCGATCTGCCGCAGTCCTCCACCGCCGATGTCGAGACCGCCTTCGCCACCGCCCGCGCCGCGCAGGCCGAATGGGCCAAGGTGCCGGTCGGCGAGCGTGCCGCACTGCTGCGCCGCATTCACGATCTGGTCCTGAACGAGCAGGACACCATCCTCGATATCGTGCAGACCGAGACCGGCAAGTCCCGCGTGCACGCCTTCGACGAGGTCTCCGATGTCGCGGTGAACACCCGCTACTACGCCGCCGAGGGCAAACGCCTTCTCACACACCGCAAGCCGCGCGGTGTGATGCCGGTGCTCACCCAGGTGGAGGTGCGCAATCGCCCCAAGGGCGTGGTCGCGGTCATCTCACCGTGGAACTACCCCCTGGCTTTGGGTGCTTCCGATGCGCTGCCCGCCCTGCTCGCGGGCAACGCCGTCATCGGCCGCCCCGACAATCAGACCGCGCTGACCCTGCTGTGGGCCATCGATATCGCCGAGCGCGCGGGCCTGCCCAAGGGCCTGTGGCAGGCCGTCCTGGGCCGTGGCGCCAAGCTCGGCCCCGAGGTGATCGCCCGCGCCGACTACGTCGACTACACCGGCTCCAGCGCCACCGGCCGCACCATCGCCCAGCAGGCGGGCGAGCGGCTCATCGGCTACTCGCTCGAATTGGGCGGTAAGAACCCGCTGCTGGTGCTCGCGGACGCCGATGTCTCCAAGGCCGCCAAGATCGCGGTGCGCGCCTGCTTCGCCTCGGCCGGGCAGCTGTGCGAATCGATCGAGCGAATCTACGTGCACGACAAGGTGTATGACCAGTTCGTCACCGAATTCGTCGCCAACACCAAGGAATTGAGCCTGGGCAAGACCCTGGACTTCGATTACGAGATCGGCTCGCTCACCTTCCCGCGCCAGATCGACACCGTCAGCAAGCATGTCGACGATGCGGTGAGCAAGGGCGCGAAGGTCCTCGCCGGCGGTAAGGCCCGGCCGGATCTGGGCCCGTACTTCTACGAGCCCACCATCCTCGCCGACGTCCGCGAGGGCATGACCGTGTTCCGTGAGGAGACCTTCGGCCCGGTCGTCTCGGTCTACCGCGTCACCAGCGACGATGAAGCCGTGACCCAGGCCAATGACACCGCCTACGGGCTCAATGCCAGTGTGTGGAGCAAGGATACGACCCGGGGCCGCGAGGTCGCCGCCCGCGTCAATGCCGGATCGGTGAATGTCAACGAGGGCTTCATCGCCGCCTGGGGTTCGGTCGCCGCACCGTCGGGCGGGCTCGGCATCTCCGGCACCGGCCGCCGTCACGGTCCGGAGGGGCTGCTCAAGTACGTCGACACCCAGACCATCGCGGTCCAGCGTGGTCTGCCCATCGCCCCGCTGCCCGGGATGTCCGAGCAGGTGTGGGCCAAGACCATGACGCTGTTCCTGGGCGTGATGAAGACGTTGCGGCAGAAGTGATCTGCCGAAATCGAGACAGGGGTATACCGGGCTGATGAAGAACGTCGCGGATAAGAAGGTCCTGGTCACCGGAGCTGCCATGGGTCTGGGCAAATCGTTCGCCGAGCGCGCGGTGCGTGAGCGCGCGGCCGATGTGGTGCTCTGGGATATCAATGAAGAGGCGCTGAAGGAGACCGCGGCGGAGCTCGCGGCCCTGGGCAGCAGCCGAATTCACCACTATGTAGTCGATGTCTCGGACCGCGACGCCATTGCCGAGGCGGGCGCGGCGGTGCGCGCCGAGGTCGGCGATATCGATGTCCTGATCAACAACGCGGGCATCGTGCGCGGCAACGGGTACTTCTGGGAGACCGCGAACCGGTCCGATATCGAGAAGACCATGGCGATCAATTCCCTTGCGCCCATGTACATCACGCTTGAATTCCTGCCCGCCATGGTGGCGGGCACGGGCGAGGCGCGGGTCATGACCATCGCCTCCTCGGCGGGCCTGGTCGCCAATCCGCGCATGAGCGTGTACGCGGGCTCCAAGTGGGCGGCGCTGGGCTGGTCGGATTCGGTGCGGCTGGAGCTGGAGCAGTCCGGTAACTCGCACGTCAAAGTGACCACGGTCTGCCCCACCTACATCAATACCGGCATGTTCGACGGGGCCAAGGGCTTCCTGTTCACCCCGATCCTGGAGCAGGACGATGTGGTGAACACCTCCTGGGAGGAGATGAAGAAGGGCTCCGCGCTGGTCGTCCTGCCCTGGACCTCCCGCCTGAACCGCGCCATCTCCGGGCTACTACCGCTCAAGGTGCGCGACTTCTACCTCAATACCGTCGGCGTCTATCACTCCATGGACGAATTCACCGGCCGGAAGAAGTAGCGGCCCACCGAATCGCGATGAACCGCAAGGACTTTCACCCGGCTCAGGCCAGGTCGAAATTGCCGAAGGTGGTGGCGCTGAGCTCGGCGAGTGAGGGAATCACGGTGATGCCGTCGCGATGCGCGACACCGCGTGCCGTGCGATCGAGCCAGTAGGCCCGCAATCCGGCATCGCGCGCGCCGATCCCATCGGTATCGAAGCGATCGCCGACGTACGCGACCTGATCCGGAGGCAACCCGATCATGGCGCAGCCCGCCAGGAAGATGCTCGGATCCGGCTTGGCCGCCCCGAATTCGTCCGAGCACAAGACTGTTTCGCTGAAATGCTCGAGCAGCCCCACCGCCGCCAGCTTGCCCCGCTGATGCGCCAGCGAGGAGTTCGAGACCACACCCAGTGCCACCTGGCCGGTGAGCCCGCGCAGCGTCGGCGGCACATCCGGGAACGCGGCCCAGACGGTATCGCGGCGCGCGGCATAGCGGGCGAACCACGCCTCGGGATCCTTGACCTTCACCCCGATATGGGAGAGGAACCTCCGGGTGCGCGCCTGCTGCTGACCGGTGAAGGTGAGCTCACCGGTCAGGAAGCGCGGATACTCCTGCTCTTCCAGCGCCCGCCAGAGGTCGACCGCCTCCTCGGGGGACAGGAAGTAGTCCAGCAGGTTCTCCGCGGTCAGATGCCGCAGCAGCCCGACCCGCGCCGTCGCGGAGTAGTCGATGAGCGTGTCATCGATATCGAACAGAATCCCGTGAATCGTCATACGCCCACATCCCGGGTGCCGATAACCACCGTCGCACCCAACTCGTCATCCTCGGCGATCCGCGCGCTCAACCCGTGATCTCGCATCACCTGAGCGGCCGATGCCGCCTGCTCCGCACTCTCCTCGACCAGTAGATGCCCGCCCGGCGCGAGCCAGTCCCCGGCCACCGCCGCGATCCGGCGCAGCACATCCAATCCGTCCGCGCCCCCGTCGAGCGCGACCCGCGGCTCATGGTCGCGTGCCTCCGGCGGCATGGAAGCGATTGCGGCAGAAGGCACGTAGGGCGTATTCGCCAGCAGAATCCGCACCCGCCCCGCCAACTCGGCGGGCACCGGAGCGAACAGATCCCCCTGAAACACCCGAGCCTCGAGGCCCGCGAGGTTCCGCCGAGCACAGGCCACGGCCGCCGGTTCGATATCCGCCGCGGTCAATTCCACCGCAATCCCCTCCGCACCGGCCTCGATGGCGAACGCCATCCCCAAAGCCCCACTCCCACAGCACATATCGAGCACGATGAACGGCCGCGAGTGGGCCATCGCCGCTGTCGATTCCGATGCGCGAAGCGTGGCCGCCTCCGCCTGGATCGCGATGGCGGCGTCGGCCGGAGTCGTGGTCGGTGTGCCGAGGGAAGCCGCTGCGGCGCTATGCAGCTCGGAGCGAATCATCTGCCGCGCCAACGCGATTGCCTGCTCGACCAGAAATCCGGTGCGCTGCCGGGGAACGAACACATCCGGCGCGACCGCCACCCGCAACCCTCGAAACTCCGCCCACCCCAGCAGATGCTCCAGCGGAAATCCGGCGATCCGCCGAACCGCCAGCGATTCCAGCTGCTCAGCGCTGTCCGCGGCCTCGATCAGCAGGGCCGCCTCATCCTCCGCGAACACACACCCGGCCGTCCGGAGACGAGCGATGAGGGTATCGGTTACGGAAGTACTCACTGCGCCATTGTGCCCGCCCCGACCTGCGTACTTACCACGCGGGTCGAGACGGGCATCGTTTATCGGCGGACTACCGCTCCACCGGCAACAGCATCGTGCGTGTCGCGTCCAGGTAGATCCCGCGCTGGTTATTGCGCGCGGGCGGTGGCAGCTGCGAAACCAGCTGCTCCAACGAGGTCGTCGCCCCGACCACCGGAATGCCCGCGACGATGAAATCGGCCACCGCGCGCCGCACATGGTTCGGCGAGGTCACCACGATCGCGCTGGTCGCGCCCGCCCGCTTCAACATATCCGCGCCGAAGAGCGCGTTCTGTACGGTCGAGCCCGCCCGATGATCGGCCACAATGCGATTCGCCGGAATGCCGTGCCCGATCAACCAGCCCTGCATGGCCGCGGCCTCGGTGATCCCGTTCTGCGGGTTGCCGCCGGTCACCAGAATCGGCGACATCGGCGAGGCGATGGCCTGCAACCAGGCCGCCTGCAACCGGTTCACCAGCTCGGGGCGCATACTGCCGTCGGGCAGCAGACCGTATCCGAGCACCGCGATACCGGTGGACGGTCCCGCGATCGCCGGAATCGGGTTGGGCAGTGTGCCCACGGCCGCGCCGATGGCGCGGAAGGTGGTGCGCGTGCTGTCCGCCAGCTCCCGGTCGATACCGTTGAGCCGCATCAGCGCCGCCTCACGGGTGATCAGATCACCGGTGTAATCCGACCAAATCGCTTGCAGTGCAAGCGCTTGCGCGTCATCGGGGGATTCGGCGAGCAGTTGCCGCAGGTCGGCGAGTCCGGCGGCGGCATCACCGTCGGTGAAGTTGTCCTGCGCGGAGTTGTAGAGCGGGCCGGGGTCGGCGTGGGCGATGCCCGGGCCGAACAGGGTCAAGGCGGCTGCCGCCGCCGCGAGGACCGTGGGGAAACGCCTGGCGATCTGCACTGCTGTCGACCTTTCCGAGAGAGGGTCACGCATGCTTGCTTGGGTTCCGACTGGCTTTGCTGGCTGATGGCTCGGGAACAACTGGAGACACGATACGACTGACCACAGCCTTTGTCGGGTATTTGCCGAAGTGATTTCGGAGGTTTGACAGCAGTGGTGGCCGGGGACACCCGCGCGTCGCGATAGGGTGTGTTCCCGTGGATACGACTTCGCTGATCGGCAAGGAACTCGCCGCCGCCATCAATGCCGACACCAAGGCCCGCGCCGCCGCGCTCGCCGAATCCGGTGCCGCCCCGCGCCTGGCACTGGTGATCGCCAATGACGATCCGGCCAGCGCCTGGTACGTGAAGTCGCTGAACCGCGCCGCCGAGCGCAATGGAATAACTTGTGAGAACGTCGATCTCGGGGTCGACGCGACCGCGGATCAGATTCGCGCCAAGCTCACCGAACTGTCCGCCGATCCGGCCGTGGACGCGATCATGCTGCAGACCCCGCTGCCCAAGGGTGTCGGCCTCGATGATGTGAGCCTGGCGATCGCCTCGGCCAAGGATGTGGACGGTGTCAGCCCGCTGTCCCTGGGCCTGCTCGCCTCGGGTCTTCCCGGATTCCCACCCGCCACCTCGGAGGCGGTGGTGGAGCTGGCCAAGTTCCACGGCATTGCGCTGGAGGGCCGCCTGGTCGCGGTGGTCGGGCGCTCGAATGTGGTCGGCAAGCCGCTGGCTCAGCTGCTACTGGCCGAGAATGCCACCGTTACCGTCGCGCACTCCCGAACCCGCGATCTTCCCGCCGTGACCTCGGCCGCCGATGTGGTCGTCGCCGCCGTCGGGCGCGCCGGGCTGATCACGGGTGATCATGTCCGCGAGGGTGCCGTGGTCATCGATGTCGGCACCAATGAGGACGAGAACGGAAACATTACCGGCGATGTGAATGCCGAATCCGTCACCGGTAAGGCCGGTGCCCTGAGCCCGGTACCCGGCGGGGTAGGACCGGTCACCACCGCACTGCTCATGCGCCACGTAGTTCAGGCCGCCGAGACTTCTCGCTGACGAAAGAACCGGGGGTGTGGGGGTTCGTCCCCACACCCGAATCCCTCTACCAGTGAACGGTAACCGGATCGCCCAGCGAGACATTGTCGTAGTACCACTCGGCGTCGCCCGGTGCGAGATTGATGCATCCGTGGCTGACATTGGCATTGCCCTGTGAATCCACCGACCACGGTGCGGAGTGCACGTAAACGCCTCCCCACGTGAGCCTTTCGGCGAACTCACCCTGGATCAGATACCCCTGCGGGTCACTGAGCGGAATCCCGATCGTCCGCGAATCGAAGGTCACCGAGCGGTCGCGCGACAGCACCGGGAACGTGCCCGTCGGTGTCTCCCACCCGGGCTTACCCATCGAGGCGGGCATGGTCCGCACCGGCACCCCACCGATGAATACGGTGAAGGTGTGCGCCGACATATCGGCGTCCGCGGTTGTCCCGCCATTGGTTTCGAATTGGGTGTGCAGGCGACCCACCGACACCGTGATAGGTGCAGAGGTGGGCAGGTAAGCGGCCGGAGTCCATGTCAACTGACGGTCGTCTACCCAGGAGAAGTGCCCGGCAAGGGTGGCGTCGGCGCGCACGCTCATGGCCTGTTCGGCGAGAGCGCGGTTCGCGACGGGTTCGGTGAAGCGCACCCTGACCGGTGCCGCTATTCCGACCGTTTCACCGGGCCCCGGCGTAATCGCCTGCACCGCCGGGAGATCGGGTGCCGTGCGCACCGCCCCCGCCGCTCCGGAGCCGAATGCGGCTGCCGCCGCGAGTGTTGATGCGACGAACAGAAGGCGTATCGCGTTCCGCATGGGTCCATCCCTTCGAAAGGGTGTGGTCTGGAGGCTCAGCCTATGACCAGATCATCCCATTCTTCCGGAAATGTTCCCGCTTCGTGACCTAGGTTCCGGCGTGGAGAATTGGAATCGCCGCAGTCACCGGGTAATAGCCGAGCTATTTCGTGATCGCGACGACCACATCGTTGTGCAGCGCCTCGGCGCGCGCGATGACCTCGTCGATCTGAGTGAGCACCGGAGCGAACTCCGCACCCGCGCCGGGACCGAGCGAGGCCACATTGATGGCGATATTGAGCTGTGAGCTGGCCGCGGCGGCCCGGGCGGCATCGGCGGCGGCACCGATATCGGTGACCACGTTCGGATTGCCGATGGGCAGCAATTCGCTTGCGAGCGAGACGACTTCGTCGGCGGCGGCGACCACCGCGGCGGGCACCCGGGCCGCACCGAGCAGTGCGCCGGTGATCGCCGCGGTGCGCGCGGTCTGCTGCTCCTCGGTCTCCTTGGCCATCTTGTAGGCATTGCCGACGGCGGTGAAGGCGGCGGCATCGGCATCGGCCAGGGCCAGCGCGCGATCACGTGCGGTATCGGCGGCCAGGATGATGCGGTCCACGACCGGACGGTTCTCGGCGTCCTTGGCCCGGGTGGTGTACCGCGCGACCATGGCGACCAATGCCGCACCCTGCGCGGCGTGCAGCGCGGCAACGGCCCCGCCACCCGGCGCGGGCACCTTGGCGGCCAGCTCATCCAGGTAGCCCTGCAGTGTCGAGTCACCGAAGCTGGTGCTTGCCTGCGCGGCGTCCTGAGTCATGAGGAATGGCCTCCTTGAGAGTGCGTGGGATCGAGCGAGATTCGCCGATAACCGTACCGGGGAGCCGAGCCGCTGGTAGTGCGCGGGTGCGGTGTCGGTAAGGTCCGGGTCATGCGTATCGGATTGTCGATCAATTACACCGACGGCTTCAAAGAGGTAGCCGCCGAGGTCGCCGACCTCGAACGGGCGGGCCTGGATATCGTCTTCGTGCCGGAGGCGTACTCGTTCGACGCCGTGAGCGCGCTCGGCTACATCGCCGCCAAGACCGAACGGGTACAGCTGGCCTCGGGCATCATGCAGCTCTACACCCGCACGCCCACGCTGACGGCCATGACCGCCGCCGGTCTGGACTACGTCTCGGACGGCCGGTTCATCCTGGGTCTGGGCGCGTCCGGCCCGCAGGTGATCGAGGGCTTCCACGGTGTGCCCTATGACGCGCCGATCGGCCGCACCCGCGAGGTCCTGGAGATCTGCCGCAAGGTGTGGAAGCGCGAGCGGCTCGAGTACAACGGCAAGTACTACACGATCCCGCTGCCCGAGGGGCGGGGCACCGGCCTGGGCAAGCCGCTCAAGCTCATCAATCATCCTGTGCGCGAGAACATTCCGGTGCTGCTCGCCGCGCTCGGCCCGAAGAATGTGGAGCTCGCCGCCGAGCTCGCCGAGGGCTGGCAGCCGATCTTCTTCCTGCCGGAGAAGGCCGACGACATCTGGGGCGATGCGATCGAAGCCGGTCTGGCCAAGCGTGATCCGGCGCTGGGCGACCTGGATGTGTTCGCCGGTCCGGCCCTGGCCATCGGTGACAATGTGGAGCCGCTGCGCGAATTCGTGAAGCCGCATCTGGCGCTGTACATCGGCGGTATGGGCGCCAAGGGCAAGAACTTCTATCACACCCTGGCCACCAAGTACGGCTACGGCGCCGAGGCCGACCGCATCCAGGAGCTGTACCTCGAGGGTAAGAAGGACGAGGCCGCCAAGGTGGTCCCGGACGATCTGGTGCGCGATATCTGCCTGATCGGTTCGGCCGGGTTCGTCAAGGAGCGCGTGGCCGCGTTCCGTGAGGCCGGGGTGACCGCGCTCAATGTGGTGCCGCTGGCCGCCACGCCCGCCGACCGGGTGAAGCTGGTCGAGCAGCTGCGCGCGATCTGCGACTGAATCTTCCCGCGTAAAGCAACGAGCCCCGCCGCGATTACTCGCGTGCGGGGCTCGTGTTCGTATGCGGGTCGGGATCAGTTCTCGTTCAGCGCCGTGAGCGCCTGTGCCAGCGTGGCGTGCAGCGCGAACACCTGATCGAGATTGGTCATTTTCAATTGGCGGCTGGTGGCGGGTCCGTCGGCGACGACGGCAATGCGGGTGGACCCTGCGCGTTGATGGGCGGCGACCAGCGCCGCCATCCCCGCAGAGGCCAGAAAGCTCACCTCGGACAGATCGATCACGAGTGCGCCCGGCTTACCGGACAGCGTGGAATCGATCGCGTTCTCGAGTGCGGGCGCAGTCGCCAGGTCGACCTCACCGACCACCGCGAGTACCGTCGCGCCGTCGTGCACGCTGACCGTCGTGGTCATCGTCTCGCCGAGGGGATACGCGTCTCCGGAAGTATTGGTCACGTTGGAACAATCTGCCATGATCCGTCCGTTCGTGCTGCATCGTCTGCGACATCGGTTTCGTTACGGGTTGCCGGGAAATCGCGAAAAGCCCAGTTACCGCACCGTTTTCTGCTAGTTCAGGAAGGCAATGGCGCATATGTGCCTTCCATGTTCACACGCGACTGGCCGCCGAGAAAGAGACTGCGGGCAATCTTGTGGTCATCTTGACCCGAGTGCCCGGTCCCACATGATCGATCTCCAGTTCGTCGGTGAGGGCCCGCATCATCGCGATACCGCGGCCTCGATGTCCAGGATCCTCGGGTAGTGGCCGCCAGATGCCGGAATCGGTCACGACGAGAGTGACTGTGTCCAGCCCGCATTCGGCGGTGAGCTCGACGCGGCCGGATTCGCCGTTCAGATACGCGTGTTCGATGCTGTTGCTGAGCGCCTCATTCGCGGCCGCGGTGAGATCGGCCGAGAGGTCGTGCGGTATGGCGGCGGCGGCCAGCCAGGATTTGAGTTCATAGCGCATACGGGACAATTCGCTCGGGGTTGCCGGGATGTCCAGATGCAGCGGTTCGGGCGGCTGCCGATAGACCACGAGGGCGACATCATCGTCGTAACCCGCCGCGGGCCGCAAGCGCGACAACACCGCATCGGCCACCTCGCGCGGCAATTGCCCGGCCGCACCGGTCAATTCGTCGGCGAGTTCGACGAAGCGGTCGTCGATATCGATACCGCGCTGTTCGACCAGCCCGTCGGTGAACAGCACCAAGGTCGAGCCCGGAGCCATGGCGGTGGTGGCCTCGGGGCGGCGCGGGAGTTCGAAGGTGGCCAGCGGGACCGCCCGGCCGCCCTCCAAAAGCCTGCCGCGCGTACCGGGTTCGGCGAGGACCGGCGGCATATGCCCGGCGCTGGAGTAGCGCACCAGATTCCGCACCGGATCCAGGATGGCGGCGCAGACGGTGGTGCACATGGCCCCGGGAATGCGCGCGGCCACGGCATCGAGTTCGGCCAGCAGCTGTGCCGGACCCGCACCGCGCAGCAGCAATGCCCGTGCGGCGGTGCGCAATTGGCCCATGACCACGGCGGCGGAGAGGCCACGGCCCACGCAGTCGCCGACCACGACACCGATGGTGTCGTCCTCCAGGCGCACCACGTCGTACCAGTCGCCGCCGATCTCCAGCGGCGGCAAGGCGGGCTCGTAGTGCACCGAGAAGCGCGGCGGCAGTTCGATCGGCCCGAGCATGGCACGCTGCAGGGTGAGCGAGGTGGAGCGCGCCTGATCGAAGTTGCGGGCGCGCTGTACCGCCAGGCTCAAATGCCCGACCAGCAGTGAGAACAGCGCCCAGTCATCGGGTGTGATGGCCCGGGGCGCGGCGAAGCGCAGCCACAGTGCGGAATCACCGGCCTCGCCGAGCGGGGCCACAATGCCCTCGGAGCTGGACGCGCCCTCGGGTATCGCGAACATGGTGCGACCCGGGCGCAGTCGCGCGCGATCCAGGAGCGCGCGGGCCCGTGCGTCCAGGACCTGGCGAGATTCCCTGCCGTCCTGGACTGTTCCGGTCTGCGGCGCCGTCGAACGCAGCGCGATGCCGCCGGCCGCGACGGTCTGCAATTGCGGATTGTCCTCGGAGACATAGAGTTCGGGCCCGGTATGTCGATTGGGCCAGACCGAGACCACCGCGGACTCCGCGCCGACGGCGCGGCGCAGCTCCTCCAAACCGACGGCGAGCACCTCGACCACGCTGGTGGCCGCGCCGACCGCCGTCGCCAATCGCGAGACCGCCTGATCGCGCGCCTGGGCATCATGTTCGGCGGTCACATCGCGAATCGTGCCGACGAAAATCCGTTCACCGTTCTCGGGTTTCACCAGGGAACTGGTGGAGACGGCCAGCCACAGCCGTCGCCCGTCCCGATGCAGGATGGGCGTGACGAAGCGCGCGGCATCGGTCCCGAGATCGGGATAGCGGGGTGCCTCGGCTACCGACCAGGGGTGGGGGAGCGGATAGGGCACGCCGTCCGGGCCGTACCCGGTGAGCGCGCCGAACGCCGAATTGACCTCCACGAGTGTGCCTTCGGCGTCCACGACGAAGAAGCCGTCCTGCAGCGACTCCACCAGTGCGGTGCGGAAGGCGTCGCGCCCGGCGAGATCGTCGGCGCGGGAACGCTGTTGCTCATACCGCCGGGTGCCGTCCAGGAAGCCGCGGGTGGCCACGTCCAGGGCCGCCATGGTCTGCAACAGGAATTCCAGTGCGGCCTCGGCATGTTCGTCATCGGCGACCGGCAGCCCCTCCTGTTCGAGGATCCGGAAGTGATGTTCGGTGAGGTCGAGAATGCTCACGCCCTCCACCAGCGCGCGCCGCCCCAGTTCATAGCCCTCGGCGAGGGTGTTCTGATTCGGAGCGCGCAGATGCAGCCGTAGCGCGCTGGTATACGCGTCACGGAAGGCCGCCAGCACCGAACTCATGCGGGGGGCTCCGGGTGCAGCCCCAGCGGCCGCACGGTGTGTCCGCGATGCCGGGCCGCGAGCACCAGCGCGTCGTCGGTGTCCTTGGCGTGCTTGGTCAGAATCTCGGCGGTGATCTCGGAGGTCGGCTTGGCCAGGTCGATTCCGTCGGAGTAGTCGCTGGTGATGCCGTCGGTGGACATCAGCAGCAGATCGCCCGGCCGAATGGGTACGGTCTGCGATTGCAGGTTCGGCGGCAGCAGATAACCGACGATTCCGGCCGACAGCAGCGCCGCCGAGCGAATGGCCGGTTTGCCGGGCGCCGCGGCGACAATGCGGGATTCGACATTTCCGACACCGAGCCAGTGCAGTCGATCCCCGGCATCGAAGAGCGCCAGTGAGACCGCCGCGCCGCGCGTATCGGACATGGCGCGATGGCACAGCAGGATCAGCACATCCAAAGGCTCGGCGCGGTTCTCGGACAACACCTGTGCGGCGCGATCCGAGGCGTCGGCGGCCGCGGCGCCGTGGCCGAGTCCGTCCAGCACCGCGAAGAGCACCGAGCCACCACCGGCGTCCAGGACGACCGACCGGTCTCCTGAAACCCGTTGCCCGGGTAGCGCGCGACCGGCCACGGCCCATTCGACCGTGCCGATGAACCCGTCCTCACGCATCGCGGGGTACCCACTTCCACATCTCCACCAGCGTGCCCTGGCCGGGCTGGGAGGTGATGCTCAAACCGTCCATGAGGCGGCGTGCGCCCGGAAGGCCAAGTCCCAGACCGCGTCCGGTGGAGTACCCGTCCTCCAGCGCGCGATCGATATCGATGATTCCGGGGCCCTGATCCTGGGCCTGCACCACCATGGCGCGCCGGCCCTCCCGCTCGCCGACCGAGAGCCGGATCTCGCCGGTCCCCGCGTAACTGGTGATATTGCGCGCGACCTCCGAGATCGCCGTCGCAATCATGGTGCGATCGGATAGCGAGAAGCCGAGAGTGCTTGCCAACTCCAGCCCCGCCTGCCGGGCGGTCACGATGTCGTTGGACACCTTCACCGCGATCACCATGACTTCAGCGGCCACGATCACGACCGTCTCGTTGACCCCGGGCATTGATCTTGCGGTTGAGCCAGGACAGCCCTTCCTCCAGATCCAGTGCGGTGTGCATATCTTCGAAGGTGAGTCCGAGTTGCACCATCGCGAAAGCGACCTCGGGTTGCAGACCGACAATGACCGTCTCCGCACCGCGCAGCTTGGTCATGTGGGCGATGGTACGCAGGGATCTCGCCGCGAAGGAGTCCATTACGTCGATCGCGGTGACGTCGACGATGATGCCCTGGGCGCGATACTTGCTGACGTACTTCATCAGATCGTCTTGCAAGCGCTCGGTATCGGCATCGGTCAGCGCGGATTGCACGGACGCGATGAGATAGGTGCCCTGCTTCAGAATGGGTACCGGCATTGGCCCTGTCCCGGATTACCGTCCGTCGCGATCGGCGGGGACACGCGACACCTCGTAACCGAGGAGCCGCTCCGCCTCTTCGATACCGCCCTGGAGATCGCCGACCGCGTTCATCTTCGACAAGTCCAAGCCGATGGTTACCAGTGTGAGCGCAATCTCCGACGACAGGCCGGTAATGATCACATTCGCACCCATCAAACCCGACGCGTCGACGGTTTGGACCAGGTGGTTCGCGACCGTGGAGTCGATCGCCGGCACACCGGTGATATCGATGACGACGACCTTGGCGCGATTCGCACGGATCGCGCGCAGCAGCTGTTCGGTGAGCTGACGCGCGCGCTGCGAATCCAGCACGCCGATGATGGGCAGGATGAGCAACTGCTCACGCACCTGCAGCACGGGCGTCGACAGCTCGCGAATCGCCTCCTGCTGCTGGCGGATAACGCGCTCGCGCTCCTGCACGAAGGAGACCGCCACGGTATTGGCGATGCGGTTGGCGGCCGGTTCGTAGGCGTCCAGCACCAGCTTCAGTAACTCGAAGTCGGTCTGGTACTTCTCGAAGAGGCTGCGGGCCAGCACATCTCGCAGCAACAGCACGATGCCGACGACCTCGTCGGTCTCGACGCCTCGCGGAATGATGCGTTCGGATAGGTCGCGGGCGTACGCCTGCAGCGCCTCGACGCTACCGGTCTCGAGTACCTCGACGTAATTGTCGTAGACCGAGGTCGCTTCGGAGAAGATCTCCTCCGGGGTCATGGCGGTCAGCAGCTGGGCATCGGTAATACGACGCGCCCACTCCTCGCGCAGTTCGGTGCGGTTCTGCCGCAGGTGTTCGACGAGCTGCGGGAGCAGGTTGTCGACTGAACCCGCGGGCAGCGAATCCGCCGAGAGGCCGATGGACACGTCGGACATGGAAACTCCTGCCCCTTTCGCTAAGGCCAGGTTGGGATACTCGATCGGTTCGGCCGGCTGGTTTGCCGCCCGTGCGCTCGGTGCCGACCGCCGTCGGTAGCCGGTGCCGAGCCTAGTCTTACCCAGTACCCCCCGTGTGCCAAACCAAACGCCGGTCGGTAGGTATTTTGCCCGGCATTCGACGATCTTGCCGAGCGGGGTGGGGGAATCTTGTCCGGCTGCCATCAGGCGGGGTTGCGGGTATCGGGTCTTCGATGATGCGCCAATAAGGTGTCGTAGATATCGGCGAGCGCGGTGAGCTGGCCGCTGTCCAGTACGTCGATCATGTGCCTGCGCACGCTCTCCACATGCGCCGGGGCGGCTCCGGCCAGCACCTGCTCGCCCTTGGCGGTCAGCACCGCGGCCGTGCGGCGGGCGTCGTCCGGAATGGATTCGCGAGCGACCAAGCCGCGCTTCTCCATTCGCGTGATCTGATGCGAGAGTCGGCTCTGGCTCCACTCCAGGACGGCGGCGAGTTCGGCGAAACTGCGCCGGTGATCGGGCGCGTCGGCGAGCCGGGCGAGCACCGTGTACTCGACATAGGTGAGGTTGGATTCACGCAGCGAATCACGTCCGACCGCGGCGGCGATGAGGTCGCGGGTGAACACGAATCCGAGCCACGCGCGCGTCTCGACATCGTCGAGCCAACGGGTTTCGGTCACGGTTCCACTCCCGGGTTCTGCTGCCATGCTAATTCCCCTCCGCCGCCGACAAGCGCATCATCACAGGTAACACCCCCCGACTTGAAGGTGCAACCTGTGCCGATTCGCAGAATCCGCACAGGAATTCATACCGATCCGCAAAGCCCCGGTTCGGTCAGCCGCGCCGCATTCGCGACCATCCGCGCATACCGCCCGCGATGAGACCGCCTGCCGCGGTGAGGACGGCGGTGCCCGCGTTGCCGACGACGACCAGCGTCACCACCGTGGTCACGATGATCGCCAGTGCGGCGAGGTCGAGCCACGGATTGTGTTGCTGCGTCATGGAATCGCTCTCCTGTCATAGATTCGGGGGATTTGTCCGCAAGACGTGAGGTGTATTGCGTCAAGTCCTTCGTGCGGTGTGCCCGATCACGGGCGGACTGCTGTGAGGAACTGGGCCGTCTGGTTCGAGCGCGCCGCTTTCGATGCCAAGAACTCGTGGAACAGCCGGTAGCGCTCGGTGTCGTGCGGTAGGTGGAGATACTTGGTTCCGGCCAAATCCGGCAGGCAGATCAGGTCTGCCACGGCCTTCTCCTCGAATCGAAGGCAGGTGAAGGGGTGCCGTACGAAAGCCGGCCCGCATTCGTGATCGGCGATTACCTGCAGCGTGACGTTGGGATGTTCGCGGATCTCCAGCAGATGGTCGACTTGCTTCCGCCAGATGGCGCTACCACCGAGCGGCCGGTACAGGATTACGTTCTCGATCAACGTCCATAGGTGCGGTGGGTCGGCGGTGTCGAGAATGCGTTGCGCGCAGAGCCGTTCGTCCAGCATCTGGTCGATCTCGTCCTCCGTGTAGTCGATATGCCCGGAACTGAGTGCGGCACGGGCATATTCGGGGATTTGCAACACGTCAGGGATGAGCGACTGCTCGTATTGAAGGATCTGGGTCAGCGGCTCCAAACCCGTCAGTATGTCGAGCCGCAGGGTGTGATCGGGTCCATTCTGATTTGGGTAACCCCAGGTCAGATACTTTTCGTGTTCGATTTCCGACACCCCGTACAGCCGGAGTAGTGCGCGAACCGTCTCCTCCTGTCGGTTGGTGCGGTACCACCCCGTTTCGAGTCTGCTGATCGTCGATTGTTCGGTGTGGACGGCGTCGGCCACCTCATGCTGGGTCTTCCCGTGCTCGTCCCGCATGCGCCGCAACCAAAGGCCGAGCAATGTCGGCAAAGCCTCTGCGGGAGTGGCGTTTTGGGGTGTATGTCGGGTCTGGTTGTGGCTGGGCACCGCCAGAGTCTGGCATGTGCGCTGTATCACCTCCAGTGGTTTCGTTCATGCATCTGCAATTGCAGACGCACTTGCGGAATGTGTTCGGTGTCTCTTTGGAGTGTCCGTTACGGCGCACTCCGGGTATCGGGATTGCTTCCGATTCCGGTGCGAGGCTTGAGGAGTCGTGGCCGTCGTCGGGTGCGGGCAGCTGGAGTTTCGCCGGTGGAACCGCTGGGTGTGCGCGGGGACTGCCTGCCGGGCGCGGGAGAGCGAGTGAGTGTGGGCGGGAGTTCCCGGGCGCCAGACAATATGCCTCCGACCGGCCGAGTCCGTCGGGTCCGGCGGTACCCCGGGGCGATTAGGTTCGCCTGCTTGCCGGGGTTGTCCGGGTGCTGGATAGAGTCACTCTGCTTGAACCGTCGGCTGCACAGCCCCCAGCCCTGCTCGAGGAGTACGAACCGTGACCGCGCCTGATTTCCTGTACTCGGATCTGCTGCCCACCGGTGCCGATGACACGCCGTACCGGCTGCTCACCACCGAGGGTGTCAGCACGTTCGAGGCGAACGGGCGCAGCTTCCTGCAGGTGGAGCCCGAGGTGCTGCGGATGCTCACCGCGGAGGCGATGCACGACATCAGCCATTACCTGCGGCCCGCGCACCTCGCACAGCTTCGCAAGATCATCGATGATCCGGAGTCGAGCGGGAACGACCGGTTCGTCGCGCTGGATCTGCTCAAGAACGTCAATATCTCCGCGGGTGGCATTCTGCCCATGTGCCAGGACACCGGCACCGCCATCGTGATGGGTAAGAAGTCCGAGGGTGTGCTCACCGGGGTCGATGACGGGGAGTGGATCTCGCGCGGTGTGTTCGACGCCTACACCAAGCTGAATCTGCGCTACTCCCAGCTCGCGCCCATCAATATGTGGGATGAGAAGAACACCGGGTCGAATCTGCCCGCGCAGGTCGAGTTGTACTCGGACGCGGGCGATCCCACGCATCCGGCGTACAAGTTCCTGTTCATGGCCAAAGGTGGCGGTTCGGCCAACAAGTCCTTCCTGTTCCAGGAGACCAAGGCGATCCTGAATCCCGATCGCATGCTGGAGTTCCTGGACGAGAAGATCCGCTCGCTCGGCACCGCGGCCTGCCCGCCGTACCACCTGGCGGTCGTCATCGGTGGTACCAGCGCCGAATTCGCTTTGAAGACAGCGAAATACGCCTCCGCGCATTATCTGGACAATATGCCGACCGAGGGTTCGATGTCGGCGCACGGCTTCCGTGATCTGGAGTTGGAGGAGCAGGTCTTCAAGCTCACCCAGTCGTTCGGGATCGGCGCGCAGTTCGGTGGCAAGTACTTCTGCCATGACGTGCGCGTGATCCGCCTGCCGCGCCACGGTGCGTCGCTGCCGGTCGCCATCGCGGTCTCCTGCTCGGCGGATCGCCAGGCGCGGGCCAAGATCACCGCCGAGGGCGTCTTCCTGGAGCAGCTCGAACGGGAACCGGCGCAGTACCTGCCGGAGCAGACCGATGCCATTCTCGGCGGTGACGTGGTCAAGATCGACCTGAACCGGCCGATGTCCGAGATCCGCGACGAGCTCTCGAAATACCCTGTGAAGACCCGTCTTTCGCTGACCGGGCCGCTGGTGGTGGCGCGCGATATCGCGCACGCCAAGATCAAGGAGCGCCTCGACGCGGGCGAGCCCATGCCGCAGTACATGCGCGATATGGCCGTGTACTACGCCGGTCCGGCCAAGACCCCCGACGGTTACGCCTCGGGTTCGTTCGGCCCCACCACCGCGGGCCGCATGGACTCCTATGTCGATCAGTTCCAGGCCGCCGGTGGCTCGCATGTCATGCTGGCCAAGGGCAATCGCTCGGCGCAGGTCACCAAGGCGTGCAAGGAGCACGGCGGCTTCTACCTCGGCTCGATCGGCGGACCCGCCGCGCGACTCGCCCTGGACTGCATCAAATCCGTCGAAGTTCTCGAATACCCTGAGCTCGGCATGGAAGCGGTCTGGAAGATCGAGGTCGAGGACTTCCCCGCCTTCATTGTCGTGGACGACAAGGGCAATGACTTCTTCGCCGAAACATCCAAGCCGATCGCCCTGCGCGTCCGCGAACGGTCCAGGGAACGAGTCTGAGCAAGGGAGAGCACCGCATGCGCGCCGAGCGCCGAGTTGAACTGCCGAGCAAGTCGAGAATGCTTGCCGCACAGGGGAACCCGATGGTCGACGCAGCAGTGGTGAGATTCGATGTCCCCGCCGCGGAGCAGGAGCGCGGTGCGGGGCTGCTCGCCGATGTGCCGGTTGCTCGGCGCGGTCGAGCGGTCCATGGTGCGTCCCGGGCGGCCGCTGTCGCGGTGATCGCGGGCGCCGGGCTGTTCGCCACCGGTCTCCCGGCGGCGTCGCCGCTCGCCCATGCGGACAGTGCCGTCGCGGTGCCCGGATCCGCTTTATCGGAGTCGGCGGTCGGCGGTGCGGCCGGCAAACTCCCGTCCGCGTCGGCGATCGCGGGGGAGACCGACGGGCTCGATCCGCTGCTGGCCGCCGCGTATTCGCACGCCGCGGACGCCGCGCGCGAGGAGGGCGTGACCATCCGGATCACCTCCGGCTATCGCTCGCCCGCCGAGCAGCAGGCCATGTGGGAGGACGGGATTCGCCAGTACGGCAGTCCCGAGGCCGCGCGGCAATGGGTGCTGCCGCCGGAGGAGTCCACCCATGTCTCGGGTCAGGCCATCGACGTGGGTCCGCGCGCGGGCGCACAGTGGTTGGAGGACAACGGAAATCGCTGGGGCCTGTGCCGCACCTTCGACAATGAATGGTGGCACTTCGAGCTGGTGACCGTCCCCGGAGCGTCGTGCCCCGCACGACTACCCGATGCGAGCGTGCGCTGAAAAATGGACCGGACACCCTGTTGTCCGCTCGTTAACCGCTGTGCGCACGCCGCATCTTCGGCATCCTGGGTTTCGGCACATTTCTAGCTACGGAGGCAATGGGTGGTCCGGCAACAACAGCATTCGAGGCATAACAGCATCGGCAGGCAGCGCCCGCCCATCCGCGCACACCGCCTCACCCACCCCGCCCGCACCCCCCGCACCGCCCGTGAATCCGTCCTGACCCCCGGCTGGCTCGCCGTGGAACTCCCCACCGCCGTCCTACTGGCCATCTTCGTAGGCACCGGCTGGCTCGGCTACGCACAACCCTCCGGCACCCCCGCCCAACCCCGCCCCGCGGTCGTCGTCCCCGCCGACCACCCCATCCCCGGCCGCTGAACGCCCGCCGGGACGCGCGATCTCACCCGCACAGCCGGGGAAGTGCCTGTGCGGGAAAGTGATCGGCGAGATCGGCGTTGATCCGCGTGCCGAGCAGCCCGCACAGCCGGGTGACGGCGTGCCGCGGGTCCAGATCCCAGACCCGCAGCGCGCCATTGTCGCCGCCGCCGAACAGGTAGTTCGCTTTCGGATGGAAGACGACCTGCCACGGCGTGGCGGTGGGCGGGGTCAGCGATTGGCCGTAGGGCACCGGATGCGCCGGATCGGCGAAATTCCAGAGGCGGACAGTGGAATCGGTCCCGCCGGTCGCGAGCAGACGTCCGTCCGCGCTGAGATCCAGGGCGGTGACCGTGACCTCGCTGGCCCGGAAGGGCTCGCCGAGTGGTTCGATCCGGGTCGGATCACTGATGTCCCAGCGCCGCACCAACCCGAAATCGCTTGCCGCTATGGCGGTTCGATGATCGGGGGTGACGGCGATTCCCAGACCGCCGCCGGACCAGTCGGCCGCGACCGAGCCCCCGGGCGGTCCCAGCTTCCGGATATCGGCGTCCCAGACCATGAGTTTGTCGGTCAGGACCGCGATCAGTTCGCCGTCCCGGGTGGTCGTGACCTGCACCCCGGTTGCCGCGACCTTCGGCGAGATCTGGACTTGGACAGGTAGTCCCAGCGGTACCGGGTGCGCGGCGTCGGCGTAGTTCCACGCCTGGAAACTCGGCGGTGACGCGGAGATGGTGATCAGCAGCGGTCGGCCGATGGCGAATCCCAGCCCGATCGCGTTGGGAAAGCGGTATCCCGCAACCGGTTTCGCGGGATCGGAGATATCGATGAGCGTCATCGCGCCGTCCAGGACCAGACCTGCGAATGCGCCGTCGGAGCTGATCGAGGGCAGGGTGGTCACCGCCAGACCGGGCAGCCGGTCCTGGGGCGCGGGGACGGTTCCGGCCAAGCGCACGGCCGCCGGATCGTGGGTGTCCCAGATATGCGCGTCCGCGCCGGGCGCGAAGGTGAGCATGCGGGAGCCGTCGGCGCTGATCACCGGCCGCACCTGCCCGGCTTGGCCGCCGAGTACGGCGGGCGGCACCAGCCACTGCTGGACCGTGCCGTCCTCGAATCCGACGGCCAGGGTCTGTCCGCCACGACTGAATCGCAGGCTCAGCGGTATCGCGGTGCAGCGATGCTCGGCCGGTGCCCGCGGACAGGCGGCCGCGTTGCCGGTGAGCAGTGGGCCGAGCGCGACCGGGCGGGACGGATCGGTGAGATTCCACAGGCTGGTGCCGAAGGCGGTCAACGTGGCCAGGGTGCGGCCGTCCGGGCCGAAGGCCATGCCGAGCAGGAAGTACGCCGACGAGGCGGCGAAGGACGAGCCGATCGGCACCGTGTGGTCGGCGCCGTCGACGCGGACGAGCCGCACCTCACTGTCGACCGCGGCGGTCGAGCTGCCGGGCCGATCGTCGGCGATGGCGACGAGATTGCCAGCCGGACTCGTCACCATCCGGATATCGGCGGACTGTCCGAGTACGGTGCCGTGCGGATCGTCCTGTGTCGGAACGGTATTCCACGCCCGCAGGGTGCGCGTCTGTGCGGCGGCGTTGGGCGTCACCCGGTCGATGGTCAGCAGGGTGCGGTCATCGCTGGTGAATCCGAGTGTGACCAGCTGACCGTCGACGGGGAATCGGGTCGGCCGGTGCACGGGGTGAGCGGGATCGGTGAGGTCGTA
Organism: Nocardia sp. NBC_01503; assembly: GCF_036327755.1. Classification (NCBI taxonomy): domain Bacteria; kingdom Bacillati; phylum Actinomycetota; class Actinomycetes; order Mycobacteriales; family Nocardiaceae; genus Nocardia; species Nocardia sp. NBC_01503. The sequence continues at coordinate 7,171,141 of NZ_CP109596.1, read as the reverse complement.
CAGCTCGACCCCGTGCGGATCGGCGACCGCGAGCGTTCGGCCGTCGTGTGCCAGCGCGAGGGCCGCGAGCGGACTGCCGGTATCGATCACGGCCGATTCCCGTGGGCGCGCCGGATCGGAGATATCGCGGATACGCACGGTGCGGTCGTCACCGCCCGAGATCAGCAGTGTCCCGAAGGCGGTCAGCGCGGTCACGGTTCCGGTGTGGTCGGTGATTGCCGGTCCGGCCGGGACCACCGCGCCCGGATTCGAGGTATTCCAGAGCCGGATGGACCGGTCCGCCCCCGCGGTCGCGAGTATGTCCCCGTCGGCGTACGCCAGCATCGACACCATGCCGGTGTCGGCGGCGAACGCGGCCACCGCGGGCAGGCTCTGGGTACCGATCAGCCTGGAAGCGACATCGAGGTCGTCCGGTCGCAGTGTGGCGGCGAGGATATCCAACTCGGCCGAGAGCGTGGGGTCGCTGCTCTGCACCCGGCTCGCCTCGCTGAGCACGTTCGCGAAGAATCCGGCGTCCTTCTCTCGGTTGGCGATTCGCGTGTTCACATAGCCGGTCAACGCGGCGACCAGCAGCAGTACCAGCGTGCCCGCGAGACCCGCCTGCATCCAGGTGCGCTGCCGCCGGGCCCGCAGCGCCGCGGTGAGGAACTCGCGGGTCTGCCCGGCCACGGCCCGGCCGTGCGTGCGCGCCTGGGCCAGCCGATCGCCGTGATAGAGCAGCGCGCGGCTGCGCCCGGACGAAACCCATTCCGCCGCATCGGTTTCGGCGCGCTGCCGGATGAGATGCCCGGCCCGGTCGGCGTCGATCCAACCGCGTAGTTCCGGCCAGGCATCGATGACGATCTCATGGGTGAGCGCGGTGGTGTCGGTGTCCAAGGTGATCAGCCGGGCGCTGGCCAACTGTTCGAGCGCGTCGGCCGCGGCATCGGGATTGTCGGTGCGGGTGAGCAGTTCGGTGATCGGGAGATGCCGACGGGTGTCGCGGGTGTCGCTCCCGACGGTGACCAGACTGAGCAGGATGGATCTGGCGGCGTCCTGTCCGGTCGAATCGAGCCGGGCCCAGGCCTGCTGCGCGGTTCGGGCGACCGATCCGGTGACGCCGCCCGCAGCCCGGTAAGCGTCCAGGGTGAGCCGATTGCCGTCACCACGTTCCCAGGTGACGGCCATGACGTGGGACAGCAGCGGCAGAGTGCCCGAGCCGTCGGTGCGGCCGCCGAGTCCGAGCAATTCGGCGCTGATCAGTTCGACCAGACCGCTTTCCAGCTTGAGGCCGTGCGCGCGGGCGGGCCGGGTGATCGCTTCGGTGAGTTCGGCCGCCAGCATCGGGGTCAGCACATAGGCGCGTCGGCCGACGGCCTCGGCCAGCGCCGGGTGATCCAGACAGCGGGCGAAGAAGTCCGCGCGCAGGCCGAGCACCACGGTCGCGCCGGAATCCGCGTGGCGGGTGAGGGTTTCGATGAAGTCGAGCTGATCGGCCGCGGCGGCGGAGTTGGTGAAGAGTTCCTCGAACTGATCGATGACCAGCGCACTGTTGTCCGCCGGGATATCTTCCATGCTTGGCGGGGTGCTCGGGGTTCCGGCGCGGACCGTCCATTCGGGTCCGAGTCCGGGGATGAGCCCGGCGGCGAGCAACGATGACTTACCCGTGCCGGACGCGCCGACCAGGACGACGATCCCACCGCCCGCCCCACCCGTTTTCCGAACCAGCGCGACCAGTTCGGCGGTGGCCCGTTCCCGGCCGAAGAACAGCGCGGCGTTCTCGGTGCGGTAGGACTCGAGACCGCGGTAGGGGCAGTCCGAAGTGGGCGTCCAGGACACCGCGCTCACCCACAATTGCCGCCAGTGGGTCGGGTCCAGCAGCGCGGGCGGCACCTGCTCCGATTTCCTGGCCAGCTCGAACAGCACGAACAGCACCGGCCGCACCGATTCGAAGTTCGCGGGCAGATTCCGGCCCTTGCGCCAATCGCTGATGCGCTGCACCGTGAGGCGTTTGGCGTGCTCGCCCCGGCTGGATCGGATGACCCGGTTCGCGGCGTCGGCGACGGCCTGCAATGTCGGACCGCCCGCGAGCCGCCAGAGACTGGTCAATTGCTGGGCGAATACCTCGCGCGGTAGTTCGTCGCCGAATACCGATTCGGTGTCATCGGTCATTCGCCGCGTACTCCCTGTTGTGCTGTGCCATGGGCGTTTTCCCACCGCGAGGAGTATGGCCTGCGCCATGGTGGGGTGCGCGGCACGGTGCCCTTACAAGATCGAATCCACCTCCAGCGGCAGCAATCCGGAGCCGGTGGGAACGGTGAGCACCGCAGCGTCGCCGTCACCGGACGCACATGTCAGGGCGATGCTCGCGGCGATGGCGTCCAGGATGTTCCCGGTGGCGACGACCGGATCACGGTCCCGCGCGAAGAAGGCGAAGCCGGTGGAGACCGCGCTGATGGCCTGCCGGTCGGCCGCGCCCATGCCGAAGCTCACCACCTCGGCGCCGTGCGGGTCCGCCGGATCGGTCAATCGCTCCCAGACGGGCAGCCAATCGGGGCCGGTATCGCCGCCGTCACTGAGGAAGTACACCACCGGCCGATGCGCGCGAATCCCGGTGTCCCGGGCGCGAACACCCGCGGCGATGGTCGTGCGCGCCTGACCGAACGCGGCCCGGAAATTGGTCGCGCCGCCCGCCTGGAGCACTGGGATTCGCGCCCGCGGCAGTTCGGTCAGCGGCAGCACGGTATGCGCCTCGGAGGCGAAGGCGACCACGGACAGCCGGACCCGCGCGCCCGCCACGGGATCGGCGAGCAGGATGCCGCGCAATTGGGGCAACATGCGATTCACCGCGTCGACGGGCGGGCCGTACATCGATCCCGAGACGTCGATCACGAGGCAGACCGGCAGCACCGGATCGCGTTCGACCGCCGCGTCGGGAGTGGACTCGCGCACCATGGGGCATCAACCTTCGGCCGTGTGAAACCGCGGGTGCGGCAACGCATCTCGATTGCCGTCGACGGTAGGTGCGCCGACGTGGCGCCGACCAGGTGCGTGACCGGGCGAAGAGGTGTCGGTGCAGGTCAGGGCTGTGTGGCGAATTTCCGGACCGGAAGGATCAGCGGTCCGTGCACCGCCGGAGCGACTGCGAGAGAAATGTCCCGATACCGAAGCTGAGCTGTCATGTTCGCGGACACCGGCGTTCAATCCGTGAACGTACCGTTGGGTAATAGCAGTTGGCGGCGGACGGAGATTGTCATGCTGGATCCGCGACTTCGGACATTATGGCTGGCCAATGCGGCTACGGGGGCCGCCGCGGTGGCCGTGCGGGCGCAGCGGCCGGTGTTCGCGAGCTATGGGGCTCGGGTGCAACGGCATTCGCTGACGGTCTCGGATTTGGAGGTTGTCACCGTCACCGATACCTCGGTGATTCTGACCTGGACCTCGCGGAGTCGGAATCGGGCGGGGCGGTCGCAGCCGGCGGTGGCCGATACCGAGGTGCGGATCGGGCCCGCGGACAGCCTTGGGCCGCTGCCGGTGCGGTTCCTCGAAACTCTGCCCACCGCTTTCCATTACGCGGAGATCACCGGTCTGGAGCCGGGACGGGCCTATCGGTTCGAGGCGTATTCGCAGGGGTGCCGGGCCATGCCCGCGCGGACGCTAGTGACGCGGCGGTCGGGGGCGCCGGAGTCCACCGGGATCGTCACCACGCTGGTGCCGCCGCCGGGGCGGTTGCTGCGAACCATCGCGCTGGCGAACGATCTGCATCATGGCGAGGAGTACAGCGGACTGCTGCCGGGGGGATTCGTCGAGGGGCTGCGGGACGATACCGAGCGGTATCCGGAGTTCATGCTGGGCGCGCTGCTGGAGGATCTGCGCGAATCCGGCAGGGGCGCGGACCATCTCATCGCCGCGGGGGATTTGACCGACTCGGGAACGCTGGCGCAGTCGCGGGGTGTGCGGGCGCAATTGGACACCTGGGGCGAGCTCGGGCGCGATTACTTCGTCTGCCGGGGCAATCACGATATGTCGCCGCGCGATGAGGCCGACCACTGGGGCGAGGTGTTCTACCCGTATCAGCGGCTCGGCGAATTCGCCGTGGGTGGGATGCGTCTGGTGGGACTGGACACCACTCGACTGCGCGGGGGCGGCGGGACGCTGAATTTCCCGCAGCTGGCGCACTTCCGGGATCTGCTGCACGCGGATCCGGAGCGCCCGACCCTCGTATTCGGTCACCACCCGGTCACGACGCACGCGGCGATCAGCAACCCGGGCGGACCGGGTTTCGTGCTCGACAGGGCGAATGCGGCCGCATTACACGCCCTCTACCGATCGGCCCCGGGCGTATTCCTGCATCACAGCGGTCATACGCACCGAAATCGCGTCACCCGAGCCGATTCCGGCATTCCGGTCGAATTCCTGGAAGTGGCGGCGGTCAAGGAGTATCCGGGCGGGTACATGCTGCTGCGCCTCTACGAGGGCGGGTACATGGCGAACTTCTACAAGACGCGATCCGAGCGGGCGCGGCGGTGGAGCACCCGCACCCGTCGGCAGTATCTGGGAATGCATCCGGATCATTCGCTGGGCAGCTGCGCCCATCGCAATCATGTTGTGCTGCGCGACTTCTCAGGATTGACCGGCGTGATCTGACCCCGGCAAAACCGCCGAAACCGCCCGTAGCCGAGGCTGCGGGCGGTGGTGGGTGCCGGGAGTGGGATCAGTCGACGTCGGTTCCCCCATTGCGGGCACGGGCCGCGGCGCGAGCGCGGCGACGGGCGGCCTGGAGTTCGGCGAGTTCCTGTTCCAGGGTCTCGGCGATGCGGAACTGACCGGTGTCGTACACATTCAGCGGCGGCGTACCGTCATTGGGCTCCGAATGATTCTCCGGCTCGGCGGTTTTGGCCGATTTGGTGGCCGAAGTCCGCTCTTCCTTCTTCGGCGCGGGCTTGGGCGACGGTTTGACCGGCACCGGATCCGGGGTGCTCTCCACCACCTGCGCGGCCTCGGCCTCGGGTGCGGCGGTGAGCGCCGGGGTGGGCGCGGCCATGGTCGGCGCGGGTCCGGTCGGTCGGGTCGGCCAGGTGACCATGCTCGGCAGCGTGCGGCGGATCGTCTCGGCCGGATCCGGCAGATCGCGGATCTGATCGGTGGCGCGGACGATGGCCAGGCCGTACCGCGCGCTCGCGGCATTGTGGATCAACAGCGCCACACCGATCATCACCGGAGCGATGGCGTGCACCGAGACGTCGTACCAGCTACCGATTTTCAGGTACGGGTAGGTGTTCAGCGTGACCGTCAGGCCCAGCAGCGCCATCTCGGCCGCGACGACCTGCTTGGTGCTGTCGATGACACCCCACTCGGCGACCTTGTTGGTGCCGATCATGATGATCACGAGGCAGACGCTGATCATGCCTTCGAGCAGATAGCTGAACCAGAACAGCGGATCCGAGGCGCCACCGGGGGCGATATTGTGCTGGACATTGACCGCGGACCAGAGCATGCCGGCCGCGACGACACCCGCCAGCGCGCGCAGCGACCACGCGCGATGCTTGTAGAGCGAAGCCAGCTTGGCGTGCGGGCTGGATTCGCGCCGCTGCGCGGCAATCGCCTTGCGGGCCATCAGCAAGTCCCGAATGTCGGCCTTCTCGATTTCTTCGGTGGTCTGCCGGGCGCGGTCAGCCGTGGCGGCCGCGGCCTCGACTTGCTTCAGGCGCTGAGCGCGATCCTCATCGCGAATACGCTCGGCTAGCTCGCGCTCGGCCTGGAGTTCGTTCTCCGAGAGCGCTTCGGTGAGGGCGGGGTCGAACTGATAGGCCAGGCGTCCGCGGGCCTTCTCGACCCGCCGGGCGAGGACGGAGACCTCGTCCTCGAGCGGATGTTCGATCGTCATCGGGTCCCCCGTCCGGGGAGTTGCGATGGCTGACAGGTGAACTCGATAGGGATCGGCACGGAAAACATTTCTAGTCGATACACCGCCATTGGCGAAACTGTTGATTTGCCGATGTACCAATCCTTACGGCGTGGCGCGCCGCGACACGCGTAATCCGGTCGAGCGCGCGGTGTTTACCAGGGCTGTTTCGGACCGACTGTCAAGCAGGCATGCCGTAGCCGCGTTCAGGTGGCTGGACGCCGCGAGAACGTGATTCAGGTGATGATCAAGACAAGTCGCATGAAACCGGCCATCACGGACCAACTTCGCGTCACGTGATGACCGGTTCGCTTCTACAGCAGGGCAACCGCGCCTTCCACACCGTGCGGGAGGCGACGGCGATTGGGCGAGCCGAGGGCGGCGGCGAGGTCGGTGCCGTCGTGTTCGGCGAGCAGATCGTCGGCGTCCCAGACCAGCAGGGTGGCGCTGACGGTGTTCTCGGCGGCGGAGTGCGCGAGATCGTAATGGGCGCAGCCGGGGACGTGGGTGTAGGTGATCCAGAGGTCGTAGCCGGTCATGAAGAGGTCGAGATCGAATTGCACGGACAGGCCCAGCAGTTCGCTCTTACCGTTGTCGTCGACGCCAGCGAACGCCTCGTCCAGGGCGAGTAGCCGCGGGGCCTGCGGGTCCGCCGAGTCCAGCATGACGTGCGCGGCCGCGAAGAGCGGCAGATGCAGTGAGACCGACTGCTCACCACCCGACAGCGCGCTGTGCCGGGCCACGGTGAGCCGGTCCTCGGTGCCATCGGAGGTGATGATGGTGAACGAGAATGCCCGCCAGGTGCGGTAATCCAGGGTGGCGGCCAGGATCTCCGGGAACGAGCGCTCGGGATGCGAGGCACGCGCGGAGCGGATCTCGGACGCGAAATGCGAACGGATGGTGGCCAGATCGTCCGGGGTGAGCTCGGAGGAGTCCCGGTCCAGGAGTTTGCAGACCGCGCGGGCGGGCTCCGACAGCGCATCGGCCAGTACCCAGTGCACGCCGATGGTATTGCCCGAGGACATCCGCCGCTGCTTCATCTCCATACCCATGCGATTGATCAGATCGCGTGCGTCACTGGTGCGTTCGTGAATCTGCTGGGCCAGGCCGGTGAGCAGGGCGTCCTCCAGGATGCGCCGCTCGGAGTCGGTGAGCAGCAGCTCCTGATCGCGGCGTGCGCCGCCGATGCGCTCGGCGAAATCGGCGAGCGAGGAGAGGCCGTGATCATCGTGCACCTGCACCACGGTGAGACCGTCCGCGGCGTCCCAGTGCAGGCGGTAATCCTGCCGGGCGGCGGTGAGCGCGGCATCGAACTCCTGTAGCGCGGTGGTGACCGCACTGCGGGTGGTCTTGCGGGTGGCCTCTCCGGCGCGGACGGAAGCCGTTGCGGCGGCCAGGTTCTCGAAGAGTTCGGCCACCTCGTCCGGCAGGACCTTGGGCTCCTGTTCGGGATCACCGTTCTCGATCCGGTACAGCAGCTGTTCGGGAGTGGACCAGGCGGCATCGCTACTGGGCCAGCGGCTTTCGACCGGCGCACCGAGCAGGCTCAGCAGGTCCGGTCGCGCGTACGGGGCCAGCTGCCGCACATCGGCGAGCAATTCGGTGAGGGCGGTCCCGAGCGCGGCATGCGCCGCCCGATGCGCACCCTCGGCGGTGCCGACGGCCTCGATGGCGTCGTGCGCGGCCTTGCGCGCCGCCTTCTGCTCCGCCCGTGCGGCATCGATGCGTTCGCGGGCGAGCTCCAGCTCGCGGTCGATATCGGCGGCGCCGGCGCCCAGCGCCTCCCGGAGCGTCTCGAGCTTGCGCTGCTGCTCCTCGTATCCGCTGCGTGCGGCCTCGGCCTCTTCGGCGAACGCCTCCGCGAGATCGGTGGCCTCGTCGAGGCGGTCCCCGGATTCGCGAGACCGTTCATGCTCGCGCTGATGATCACCGCGCAACCGCAGTAGCGCGGTTCCGGCATTCTCGAAGTGCCGCACCGCCGCCGCGAGGGCATCGAGTTCGGCGGGATCGCGCGGAGCCTTGTGCTCGGTGGCGATGGCCCGGACCTTCTTATCGGCGGTCGAATACTCGCCGACCGCCTGATCGAGGTCCCGCTCCGCCTGCGCTGCCGCCTCCGACCGCGACCGCAACATACCCGCGGCCTCCGAAACAGCCCGCAGCGCGGCGGTTACCGCCGTGGTCCGCGGCAAAGCCTTGGCGGCGGCCGAAACCCGCGCCAACTCCTCGGTGGCGGACCGCTCCTCGGTCAGCGCGTCCTCGACAGCGGTCTCGGCCGCTTCGATGGCCGCCGCCAGCTCCGCGAGCCGCAGTTCCCGGCGGCGTGCCCGAGCGGTGCTGCCGATGAATTCGGCATCGCCCTTGAAATGCCGCCCGACCTGCACACCCTGCCGATAGCATCCATCGGTGGCGATGGTGAACAGCTCCGCCACGCCCGCAACCGAATTCGGGACCATAGGCGCGGCGACTGCGGACTTCGAACGCCCATCGGCCGACGTGCCGTCGGCCTTGGCGATGCCGCTTCCTCCCGAGGCGGCTTCATGCAGGGCGATCGAGGCGAGCACATCGGCGACGGTCTGGCGGGGCACGGTGAGCGCGTCGGAATCGTCCTCCACCACAAGCACATCGGCGAGGGTGCGGCCGCTGGGACGCTGAGCCGCGGGCAGCGGCACCAGGAACTGGTCCGAAGCGTGGTCGGGCAGTGCGGATTCGGCGCACACCCAGCCGTCGAGGAGGTTCGCGGCCTGGAGTGCGGCCTCGATGCCAGCCGCCGCCTCCGGGCGCACATGATCCGCGAAGCGGACAAGTCGCCACAGGGGTGCCCCTGGTCGTTCGCCGCGCACATCGGTACGCGCGGGAAATGCCTTCGGCGCGTCATCGCGTTCGGCCGCGACCTGTTCCCGCTCGGCGCGCAGTTCGGCGGCCCGGGCCTTGGCCTGGGTGGCTCGCGCGCGGGCCTCCTGGCGGCGGCCGCGGATCTCCTCGGTCAGCGGTTCGGTGCGATCGGCCAGCACCTCGGCCGGACTGGCGAGGATCGCGCCGTCGTCGCCGAATGGGCTGGCGGACAAGCCGTCCGGACCGCTCGCAGCGGCATCCGAGACCGCCGCGGTCGCGGGGGAGCCGTCGCGGCCGGAACCGTTCGAGGACGTGCCGCCGTCGGCACGGGGATCTTCCCCGGCCGCACCCGCGTTCGCGGTCTTGCCGATGGCGGTCGGATCGGTCGCGGCACCGCCCGCCGCCGCGCTCGCCGCGGCCGTGCCCTTGCGGCCCCGTGCCTTACCGGAACCGCCTGGCGCGCCGAGCATTCCGGCGGCGGAGTTGTGGCGTTGCGGGGCGGGGTTCTCGGTGCCCGCGGCGGCGAGAGCGTCGTTGAGGGCTTCGAAGAGGCCGTCGCGGATGGGGGAGTAGACCTCGCGGTGCTCGTCCCACCAGTTGCGCAGGGAGACGGCGGTATCGGAGCGGGCCAGGGTTACCGAGGCTTCGGCCTGGGCCAGTTCGGCGGCGGCGGATTCGCGGAGTTCGGTGGCGCGCTGGGCGGCGCGCTCGGCGCGGGTGCGTTCGGTGACGGCGGCGTCGACCATGGTGAGGGCGCGGCGGACGGCGCGGACGTCGGCGTCACGCTCCTCCGCGTGACTGCGCACGGTGGTGGTGAGGTGGTCGGCGCGGGCCTGCTCCGGCAGTGCGGTCCAGGGGATACCGGCTTCCTCCGCGGCGGAACGCAATTCGTCCTCGCCACGGGCCAGGGCCGAGGCGGCGTGCTGGACGGCGGATTGCGCGCGCTCTGACTCCTGGGCCCGCTGATCCACGGTCTGGCGGGCCTTGAGCGCCTTGTCCCGGTGGACGGCCGAGGAGGTCTCCAGGCGGCGCACGGCATCGGCGAGGTCGTCGAGCTGCTGTTTGCCCTCGTACGCGCTGGAGCGCTGCAGGGTTTCGCGATCCGAGAGCGCCTGCTCGTAGGCGCGGTCGGCATCCTCGGCGCGGGTCTCGACGGCGGCGCGATCGGCCTCACGACGCTGGCGCAGCGCCGCGGCGGCATGCAGGGCGGTGCTGGCATGCGTCACCGTGTCGAGGCGGGAGCGCACCTGGTCGATATCCGTCTTCGCCTGTACCGCAAGGTATTTGCGATACACGCCGACGAACGCGCGGGTGGCGGTATCGGCCTGGACGAGCCCTTCGAGGGTGCGCCCGACCTCCTCCATATCGCTGAACGAGCGCGCCGCGTCCAGGATCAACTGCTCGTCCAGGGGCCGCAGACCATCGGTGAGCGCCTGCGACAGTCCGCGCGGGTCCAGGTTCTTGGCCAGCTGCGGACGGCGCAGCGTGAGAATCAGATTGATGAGCTGGTCGTACCGCTGCTGCCCGAGCCCGAACATGCGGGCGTCGATGGCGGCGCGATACTCCACCGGCCGATCGACGATGGCGTCGCCGCCGATCTGCTCGGCCAACTGCTTACGGGTGAGCGGCCGATCGTCCGGCCCGAGCAGTGAGAAGTCCACGCCCACACGACCATCGGCGACGAAGTACCAGCGCGTCACCTTGTCCGAGGACCGGGTGGCGCGCATACCGATGCCGACCGTCACCGTCTCCGGCTCGTCCCAGGTGCCGCGCGCGAACTCCATCCACACATACGAGTAGGCCGATTCCTGCTTGCGGTACAGCAGATTCGACTTCATGGTGCGCTCTTCACCCGCGAACGGATTCAACCGCCGCGGTTCGATGCGCCCGTCCAGTACGAACGGGAACAGCACCTCTAGGGCCTTGGTCTTACCGGAACCGTTGGGCCCGCGCAGCACCAGTCGCCCGTCGGCGAAGCAGAACTCCTGGTCCCGGTAGTCCCACAGGTTGACAATGCCCGCGCGGGTGGGGACGAAGCGGACTCCACCGTGAATGAGGTCGGCCATCAGTTCCCGGATCCCTTCTCGATAGCGACAAGCTCGGTGTGATCCACTGCCGGATCGGGTTCAGCGTCGGCGGGCGATGTGTCCGCTCCACCCATATCGCTCGGCGAGATGAACAATTCGGTCTCCGCGCGGGTGCGGATGGTGACGATCGCGCCGCGATAGCGGGCCAGCGCGGGGAGGATCAGCAGGCCCGAGCCGAGGTCGTGCGGCGGTGCGGGAGTTCCGGATTCGCCGGTGTCGACGCGTTCGATGAGTTGGAGCCGCTCCAGGAGACCGACCGCCTCTGCGGTCAGGCCGGGTACATCGGCCTGCCACTGTGCCGCGAAGGTGGCCCCATAGCGCGCTGCCAGCATTCTGACGGTTTCGCGGATCCACTCGGCGTCGATAAAGGGGTACACCGGAATCTCCGGCTCTTCCCGCTCGTCGAAGTCCGAATCCTCTTCGGTGGCGAAGATATCCACGGCGTCGGCGAGCGGCGCGAAGACCGTCGTCGTGGGAATCGCGGTATCGAGTTGTTCGGCCAGGTCCGCGAGCGGGCGCTCCGGCCGGGGGATACGCGCGACGGGATTGTCGAGATCCAGTACCAGATCGGCGATCTCACCGGCGAGCAGCAGCGCGACCTGGGCGAGCGTGCCCGTGCCGGGGAACCGCACGTCGGAGAGCCGACCCGAACTGTCGATCAGCGCAACGCCTTCCGCGCGCCGCTCGGCCTTGAGTCCGGTGACCTGCTCGACCTCGCGCACCAGCTTCTCCTGGGCGAGCAGCGACCGGTGTGGTTCGTGGAGATCGTCGGCGTATACGACAGGCTGCTCGACCAGCGCCCGGCGTACCGCGCGCGATGCCAAAGCCATTGCGGGGGAGCGGGTGTCGCCGCCGCCCGCCTCTTCGCCCAGCAGTCCGGTGACACTCTGCAGGTGTTGTAGCGCGCGGGGCGGCCGGAACAGCGCGAACACCACGGAGCGGTCGATATCGTAAAGCGCCTCTCCCGCTTCGGGATCGCTCGCCCAGCCACCGGCGTCACCATCGGCGAGACTGACCGCACCGCGTGCCGCCAGCCAGCCGACCGCGTCCACGAAGGCGTCCCGATCCCCGGCCCGATCGGCGGCCAGATCCAGCCCGTCCACCCGCTCGGTGTACGCCGCGACCTGATCCGCCAACTCGGACAGCGTGATCTGATCCCCGGCCCGGCCCAGCGCGGCCAAGGCCAGCGCCAGATAGGCGTACCGCCGCCGATCGAACAGGCGATCCGCGGCCGTGCGCGCGGGCCGCCCGGCATCGAGCTTGTCCAGCACCGGGAACAGTCGAGCCGTGGTCTCGGTGACTTCGAGCCGATACCCGAACAGCTCCGCCAGATCCTCGCGCAATTCGGTCGCCCACCGCCGAATCAACGGCAGTGCAATACGATCCGGATAACTCCGGGTGATCAGGTGATTGGCCAGCACCACCCGCGCGGCCCGCTGATAACTGTCCAGCGCGAGTGAGTCGATGGTGCGCGCATGCATCAGCCGACCTCCTTACCGACGCCGAGTTCGGTCGATTCGCCGTGCGCCGTGCCGTCGGTGCGGTCCGCTGTGCCGCCGCCGGATTTCGCGTGTTCGGTCAGATCGCGCTCTGCCGGGTCGCCGGGACCGTCCCCGCGGCCGCGGGTGGATTCGCCCGCCGCCCTGGTCGCCCGACCGGTCGCGGGCTTGCTCTTGCGCGCGGAGACCGTTTCGCGCACCTGCAGCCTGCGGTTGTTGAGGTGGAGCAGCCCGCGCGAGGTGCGCACCACGGTCGAGCCCTCGCATTCGGAGACCGTCAGCGTCACCCCGCTGTCGGAACCCGTTGTGCCCGCGACCCTTCCGCTCACCGGCACCCATGCGGTGGAGGCGGCGTCGATCAGGCGCAGCAGCACCTCGGTCTCGCGTTCGTCGAGTTCGCGCTCGTGCACATCGGCCGAGGCGAGCGAGCGCGCGGCCTCCGAGCGGGCGCGCTGCGCGTCCAGTTGGGCTTCGCGCAGGCGGCGGATTCCGGCGTCATTGCGTTGCAGGCGGGCGGGTGCGCCGGGCGTGGGCGGTCGTCCCGTCTCGGCGAGGGTGCGGGCGATCTCCAATGGCGGTGCGTCCCACCAGGATCGGATCGCCGGAATGACATCGGCGTCGGGATGGTGCATGGCCAGATGGCGGGGCCGCCCCAATCCGAATACGGCATCGAACAGCGCGTGCGCGGCATCGGCCGTCGGCGCGGCGGTGAACCATCCCGCGAGATGGCGCAGCGCCGATTCCCGGCTGACTCCGCCCTTGCGCGTCTCGGTCACCCGACGCAGCAGGGACAGCACCGCCGCGATGGCGCTCATGGTCGCCTCACGCAGCCGCTCACATTCGGTGAGTCCGCCCTCGCTGCCATCGCCCACGAACCAGGACCGCAGACCCTGCCAGCGCGCCCGCCAATCCGATTGGCGCTCAGCGTTATTCAGCAGAACGCGTTCATCGCACCGCGCCGCTCGCTCGATGAGCTCCTCGACCCCGGTCTCCTCCACCTCCCGAATCGCGGCGGCCAGGCGCGGCGCGAACCGCGCCAGATCCATGGAGAATTCCCGCATATGCGCGAGCAGCGCGTCCTTGTGCGCCAGGAACGCCTCGGGCGTGGCCTCGGTGGTGCGCACCAGATCGCCGAGTGTCAGATAGAAGTGCGCCGCCCGATCCGCGAGATCCGACAGTGCGCGATCGAGTCGATTCAGCACCCGATACACGCGCGGTGCGTCCCCGCCCCGGTTGGCTTCGGCGAGGGTGTGCAGATCGGCCAGCAACTCCGGCAGCACCAGCCGCGACAGCGCCGCCTCGTCGAGTCGCGCCTCCAAAACCTCCGACACCGCCCGATACGCCTGAAACCCGGCCTGTGAGAACTGATACACGAAATGCCGATTCCGATACTCGGCCAGCGTGGCGGCCCGAGTCCCGTCATAGCTGCGCTCCAGTACCCCCCACTGATGCAGCTGTTCCAGCAGCGGCCCCACCTCCGTCGGCGTCAACTGCGGCCCCCCGGGGCAACGATTGAGCGTCTCGACAACATCGGAGGCGTGCAACAGCACCACATACGCCCCGCGCGCCATATCGAAAGCACGCAAAACCCACAGGTAGTCCCCGCGCTTCTCGGCCGTGGCGAAGGAGAACAGCCGCAGCCGATCGGCATGCGGAAACTCCTCGACCCCGGCCCCTCCGGGGTTCTGTAGCAATCCGTCAGCGGACTCGGTCACCGGAGAAGAGTAGTACTCTCCGCCGACCGGTTCGGAATCGCGGCGAGTGTCGGCGCGCCAACCCCAGGTCGGCCGCGCGGATCCGGATGCCGGACGCGTCGGACGGCCTGGACGTCCGAGGAAGTGATCCCCTACAGCGCGATGTCGGAGTGATCATGCCGTGCGAGGAAATCCAGTACGCGAGGGACCACCTGCTCGGGTGCCTGATCGATGACACCGTGGCCCATGCACCGCGTGCGGTGGTTGATCGTTGATGCGCTGTGGCGACCGTGGGGGCCTACTCCGGGAGTGGGCGGCGTAGTTCGGTGACGGCTATGCGGGCGGCCTCGGCGATGGCGGCGTCGACGGCGGGTAGGACCGGGTCGGCACGGGCGGCTCGGGTGAAAACCGCTACGGCTACGGGGTATTCGTCCGGGAATTCGACGACGGCGACCTCGTTGCGGATGATGCCGACGGTGCCGGTCTTGCCCGCTACGGAGACGCCGCGGTAGGGGAAGCCCGCCGCGATGCGGTGGGGCCAGACCTGGTTGCGCATGACCGCGCGGACGAAATCCGTTTGGCCGGGGGAGATCAGGGCGCCGGTCCAGAGGGCGGAGAGGAAGCGGGTCATCTCCTCGGGGGTGGTGGCGCTGGCGTAGGTGGGGTCGTAGGCGGCGATGGACCAGGCTTCGTCATTGTCGGCGAGGGTGGCGAAAGCGGCTGCGGTGCTGGGGGTGTCGGTATCGCGGACCAGGCTTTCGTATTGATCGGCGGTGCCGCCGACAATGCGGGTTTCGTGCAGGCCGAGGTCGCGGACCAGATCTTCGACCGGGCCCAAGCCGATTTCGCCGAGCAGGACATCGGCGGCGGCATTGTCGGAGACCGTCATCATCGAGGTGGCCAGGTCACGCCAGCTCATGGTGACCGGATCATGCAGTGCGGCAATGCCGGTCGGGCCGGGTGTGCACTCCGACGGGGTGACCGTGAGGCGCGCGGTGGGGTCGATGCGCCCGGCATCGACGCTGCGGCAGAAGGCGACGAAGAGGGGGAGCTTGTAGACCGAGGCGGTCACCACGCGTTCGTGCGCGTCCACCGCGACCTCGGTGGCGGGGTCGGCGCAGCGGCGGGCGTGCAGCCAGCCACTGCATCCGGCATCGGCGAAGACGGCGCGGATGCGGTCCGCGGCGCTGCTCATCGCAGGCGCTCGCGATACAGCACCCGATCCACCGCATCCGCCTGCGCGTTCCCGCCCGGACGGTGAATCACCCTGAGCCGCAATGCGATCGCCTGCGGTGCCAGACGCAGCCAGGTGACGCCCGGAGTCTCCGTCGGCGGTGTCGCCGTGAGACCGAAGCTGGTTCCGGCGGCGACCGCCGCGAGCACGGCACGATCGTCCCGCGCGGTGACGGTGTCGGCATCGAGGCCGCGCTCACGCAACAGGTCCACGACGGTATCGAAGGCGGGCGGATTCGCCGCGCGCGGCGAATGGGCGAAGCTCAGCCCGGTGAGCATCGGCAGCGTGGGCCGCTCGGCCTCGGCGCTGCGGTGATCGGCCGGAACCACGAGCCAGCGCGGCACTTTGATGACCGGACCGACATCCACACCGTCCACCAGTGCCGGATGCTCGATCACCGCCACCTCGCACACCCCGGCCCGCACATCGGCCACCAGGTCGACGGTGTTCGCGATCGTCGTGGCCACCGCCGTACCCGGCCCGCTCATCGCCCGCAGCGCGGTGACACATCCGGTCACCATCCGATCGGGCAGCGCGCTGATCGCACCCCAGGCCACGGTCCCGCGCGCATGCGCGATGCGCTGCGCCTCGGCCAGCAGCCGCTCGGCATCGTCGACGAGCAGCCGGGCGCGCGGCAGCAGCTGTGTTCCCGCCGCGGTGAGCATCGCACCCTGCCGGGTGCGATGAATCAGCTCGACTCCCAGATGCTCTTCGAGCCTGCGCAAACCCTGGGACAGCGGCGGCTGGGTCATATCCAAGGCGGCCGCCGCCCGGCCGAAATGCCCCTCGTCCGCGACGGAGACGAAGAAGCGAAGGTGGCGGACCAGATCCATGCCGCCATTGAACCAGCAGCGCCTGCCCGCACCGGGCGCACCGATGCGCACCGCCCGGTAATCGGCCGCGAGCGCCCGGGGTGAACTGCGGCGATATCGACTCCGACTCGCGGGCCCGAGGGTGCGCTATTGGCCCCGTCGCCGTTCGGGGTGATGAGCTGCGCTGGTGAATCCCACCGTGCTCAGCCCCCTGCTCCCGCACCGCCGATTCCTCGCGGCGGTGCTCGCCGTCGGCGCGTTGACCGTCACCACCGCCTGCGGTGGCCAATCCGAGGACACCGCCACCGCGACCACCAGCGCCGCGCCCGCAACCCCCGTCGATACCAAGCCCTTCGCCGACCTGGAGGCGAAAGCCGGTGGGCGACTCGGCGTGTACGCGATCGACACCGGCAGCGGGGAGTCCGTCGCCTATCGCGACGGTGAACGATTCCCGATCGCCTCGACCTTCAAGGGTGTCGCCTGCGGCACGCTCCTGCGCGCCCACCCCCTGGCCTCCGGTTTCTTCGATCAGGTAATCCACTACCCCGCAAGCGATCTCGTCAGCTATTCACCCGAGACCGAGAAGCATGTCGACTCCGGTATGACCGTCGGCGAGCTGTGCAAGGCGGCAATCACGCTGTCGGACAACACCGCCGGCAACCAGATCCTGAAACTGCTCGGCGGCCCCGAGGGGCTCACCGCGGCCATCCGCACCCTCGGCGACCCCACCACCCGGCTGGATCGCTGGGAGACCGAACTCAATACCGCCATCCCCGGCGATGAACGCGACACCACCACCCCGGCGGCCCTCGCCGCCGATTACCGCACCCTGGTCCTGGGCGATGCGCTGGCCGAACCTGAACGCGCACAACTGAAGTCGTGGCTGCTGGCCAATACCACCGGCGGTAAACGCGTCCGCGCGGGCGTGCCCGCCGACTGGACCGTCGCGGACAAGACCGGGACCGGGGACTACGGCGCCGCGCTGGACGCGGCCATCGTCTGGCCCCCGAACCACGCACCCCTTGTCATTGTCGTGCAGACCACCAAGCCCGACCAGCACGCCGAGGGTGACAACGCCATGATCGCCGATGCCACCAGGCTGGCTGTCCAAGCCCTCGGCGTGACAGGTCAGGGCTGATACTCAGGCGCCGGTCTGCGCCGCTACCGCCGAACGCTCCACGGTCAGCAGGCTTTCCGTGTGGTGTTCGGCGTAGTACGCCCGGGCGCCGCCATTGAGTCCGAAGAGCCGCTTGCTCCACAGCAGCCAGATGACCGCGGCGAGGTTGATCAGCAGTGCGCCCGCGCGCAATACCGTCACCTTCTCGGTGAGCTCGTAGATCTCCACGGGCAGGAAGATGCTGGTGGCGATGACCGCGAAGTACTCGCCCCAGCGCTTGACCAGCCACAGGCCCACCGCCTCGACGAGTTGGATTGTGGCATAGGCGAATATGCCGACCGCCACCCAGATCAGCACGGTGGGGGAGAGCGTGAAGGCGGTGTCGATCCAGTGCACCACCTTGGAGTGATCCGGATCCCAGCCGATCTGATCGGCGAGCTGGCGGATCAGCGGTAGCTCCTCACCCCATTTGTCCCGCCAATGCTCCTGCGAGCCGCGGAGTTTGAGAACACCCGCACCCACCAGGATCAGCACCAGCGCGCGAATCACACGCTCGGCCGCGAGCAGTCGCATAATGATGCGGTCGCGCAGCAGATGTCCGCGCGGCACCTCGGGCGCGTCATCGGCCGGGCCGCGCCCGCGCGGTTCACCCGGTACGAAGTCACCGCACCGCAGGCAACGCCACGACTCCCCGGCGGGCGTTGTCACATGCAGCCGGTCGGCCAGCTCGGGTTCATCGGGCGCATAGGTCTCGTGCCCGCGGGTAGCGCAGGTCCACAGACTGAAATCCATGGCGCGAGCGTAATCGGAAGGTCCGTCACCCGCCGTGAACGTCGGCCGCACCCGCCAGCCGTGCGCGGCGAACCATACGCCACATGTATTCAGCCGTGCGGAGAAGCCCCGGGCGTCTGGGCCAGGTGCGTTTGGGAACCGCGTGCCCGTGCGCCGGCCGTGCGGCGAACTCCCTACCGATTGAGCGTGCTCCCATGCCGATTGAGCGTGCCGCGCGGAGACGAGTTACGTCAGCCCGCGTTCTCAGCCCGCCGCGAGCGCGCGCAGTTGATCGAGATAGGTGCGGGTGCGCGGATCGCTCGGGAAACGCTGGATCATTTCCCGCGCGGTCTCACCGGCGATCCACATGAGCGAGGGGAGTGAGCGCCGTTTACCGGTGAACGCGCGCATCCCCTCGTCCAGTGCGAGCTCCAGATTGCGATCGCGCACCGCCACGACCGCGAGGGTCAGATGCGCCTCGGAGACCCGCATGGGTTTGCGAATGGTTCCGTCCGGTCGGGTAGAGGACAGGATCACCTGCCGCGCATAGCTTTCCGCGAGCCGATCGTCCCCGGCCACGCGACAGCAATCCATGGCGTAGAAGTCGAACTTCTGCGGATCGACCACGAAGTGATTGTCCAAATTAGCTGGATGGTCCAATCTGTCCAGTATCGAACGCCCCTGGGCGAGTGCGGCTTCCACCTCACTCCGATCGCCCAGCCGGGCCCAGGCCTTGGCGCGCTGCGCGCACAGCTGCACCCCGACACCGAGATGTCCGGTATCGGCATACGCCGCCTCGGCCGTCTCGATGGCCCCCCGATAGTTCGCCTGGGTGAGAGCGAACCAGCTCGCCATTTCCGCGCCCCAGCCGATGATTTCGGCGTGTTCGGCCTCCTGTCCGAGCGAGAGCGCGGCCCGCCGGGTGGCCTCGGCGGCAGTGCGCCACCCCAGGTCGTAATCAACGCAACCGACCAGTAGCGCAACCCATCCCGCGAGTACGAGCACCTCGCGATGCTGCGCCAGCGTAAGTCGACCGTCCAGTAGCGAGGTGATTCGCCGCAGCCAGGCCGTGCCCTCGGTATGCAGCTCATGGGGATCCGCACAGGGATACTCCGAGCACAGCCGATCCGCGGTGATACGAATGGCATCCAGGGTCGCCGAGGAGACATCGGACATGCGAAGCCGCCCGATGAACTCCAGGGTGTCCATCCCCGTCGCGGAGAGTAGCTCGTCATCCCGATTGGGCCGAGCCTTGGGAAAGAATGCGGCAGTGACGGTGTCGAATGCCGCGGCGATTATGGGGGCGTAGAAATCATCGGGCCGGGACTCCCCGGATTCCCACCGCCGCCAGTTGCGCAGAAGTGTGCTGTCGGTTGGCAGATTGTGGCTCGACTTACCCCGCATGGCGCGCACGGCGTCGGCTTGTGACCACCCCCGAGCATCGCGTTCGGCGCGCATTCGGACAGCCCAGACAGGTCGATCGTCACCAGCGGACACCTCTGTAGTATCCCACTGGTTAACGTTTGGTGGACCCGGATAGGGCATGTGAATGTCAGTGGGTTGACATCTGCAATTGCATCCGCGAGAACGCCATGCTGGTTTCGGGCACACTTCAGGACAGCGATCCCCAATCCAACGGAGGTTCGGGTGGAAGCGTTGATCTATGGGTACGTGCGTGACGATTTGGCAGACGGCCGTAGCGATGAGCTCGAGGACGCTATGACCAGCCTGGCGCAGTCGGCCGGGTTCTGTTTCGCCGCAACGTTCCATGAATCGACTCCCGGCGACGGCACCGCATTCGCGGAGTTGACCGCCGAACTCAAGCGTGCCGATGCACACCATGTGGTGGTGCCGTCACTCGATCATCTTGCGGGCCAGACAATTCCACGCGATCTGTTGATCGCGAAACTGGCTCATGAGGCGGCCGCTCAGATCTGGGCCGTAGAGCACTGATCCTTTCCGACGAACCGGTCGGCTTCCAATGATATTGACGGACGGGTACCGCGGGCCACCATCCCGCGGGCCAGGGTGAGCATTCGCGCGGCCGCGATTCCAGCCGCGACCGAGGCCGCCAGCGCCACCAGGTGATGGGTGCCGAAGAGCGGATATACCTGCCAGTGCAGGAGATACGCGAAGAGTGACGCGTCCGCCAACAGCGCGGTCGCGCCCGCGATGAGCGCGGGCACGCGCACCGACGGCACCCAGATCAGCAGCAGTAGTCCGGCCAGCACCAGTTGCTCGCGGTTGGTCTCGCCGAAATAGCCTGGCACGGTGAGCAATGCGATCGCGGTGAGCAGCGCGCGCTGTCGTACCGCCGTGGCCTTGGCCGCCGCCCAGCCCAGGACGAAGAACCATACGGCCAGGGGTGAGAACGGAATATCGTGCGAGGCATAGAGATCGAATGACCGGTAGCGGAGGATGAGCGCTCCCGCGAGGACGGCCATGGCGAACCAGAAGGGCGCACGGCGCTCGAGCGCATCGGCCAGGGGCAGACGCAGCAGCAGCGCACCCGCGAGCATGAAGTAGACCGCCACCTCGACGAACCACAGGTGACCGGCGGTCGGACTGTCCTGCGGGCCGAGGATCTTATTGAGCAGCAATACGTTCTGCCAGGTGTAGTAGTTGGAGAACGGCAACGTGAGCGTTACCCACAGGGCGGTCGGTATGGCGATCAGCGCGACGGTCCGCAGCGTTTTCCGCAACCGTTGTGCCGCGGGTGCCGGTGTCACCCCGAAGCGGGCGAAGTTGAATCCGGCGACCGCCAGCATGACGTGCGCCCCACCCCACAGTACGAAAAGTCCGATATGCGAACCCAATACGGTGATCATGCCGATGGCGCGCAGCAGACTGGTGGTATCGAGAGATCTGCCGAATCGGCGCTTTCGGCGCGGCAGCGACTCCAATTCGGCCACCGTCATGGTCTGCCAATTCGTCGGCAGTTGCCCCAGTGCCCGATCCAGCTTCACCGACAGCGCCACATAGGTAAGCGAATCGCCGCCCAGATCGGCGAAGGTGCGCTCGGGAGTGATTGCGGCCGTGGCGAGTCCGAGCGCCTCGGCGAAGAGGGTCCGGATATCGGCCGCCGGTCCGGTCGGTGCGACCGGTAAGTGTCGGATGGCTGGATAGTCCGGTTTTCCGGAGGGCAGGCGCGGAATCTCCGCGACCGTGCACACGCGCACCGCCGAGACCGGCAGACCGGACAATTGCGCCGCGAGCTGTGCCGCGGCGGTCGAATCCTCGCTCGCGGTCGAATCCGCTCCCGCGACCGCCACGACCAGGGTTTCGGCGTCATCGGTGCAGCAGACCGTATAACCCGCCGCCGCCAGCCCGGATTCGATGCGCTGCAGATCGATTCGGAGACCGAAGATCTTGGCGAACCGGGACCGGCGGCCGATCACCCGGTACAGACCATCCTCGGTGCGGCAGGCCAGATCCCCGGTGCGCAACTCGGTGAGCTGGTGTCCCAGTGCGAGATCGGCCGGCGCCTGCGCATAGCCCATCATCACATTCGGGCCGTGATAGACGAGTTCGTCACCGCCCTCCTCGACCGGCTCCAGGCGGAAAGATCCACCGGGAACCGGGATTCCGATGCAGTCCGGATGCTCTGCCGCCAGCCGCGGTGGCAGATAGGCCATGCGCGCGGTGGCCTCGGTCTGGCCGTACATCACATAGAAGCGCCAGCCCGCTCGCTCCCCGGCGCGGGCATGATGCCGGACTCGATCGGCGGCCAGCTTGCCCCCGGCCTGGGTGACATAGCGCAGGTGCGGCAGGGACATTCGCTCGAAGCCGACGCGTTCGAGTAGATCGAAGGTGTAGGGCACCGCCGCGAAAGATGTCGCGCGCCGCGATCGGAAGTCGTCCCAGAACTCCGGTTCGAGCACCGACCGGTTCGTCATGAGCAGGCTCGCGCCGCGCAGCAGATAGCTGTGCACGACCGAGAGTCCGTAACAGTAGAAGAACGGGAGTGTGGTGGCCGCGCGGTCGGTGTCCTGGATATCCAGGTACTCCGCAATGGATTCCGCGTTCGCGAGCAGGTTCCGATAGGAGAGCCGAACCAGCTTCGGTGAGCCCGTGGAGCCGGAGGTGCTCAGCAGCAGCGCCAGCTCCGGATGCAGCTCATGTGCGGAACCGGTTCGCCGCCAGCGTGGTTCGGGGATCGGCTCGGCACCGGCCGCGATGACGATATCCGGATCGTAGACGCGCAGTATTTCGTCGGTGACCGAACCGGTGAGCAGTACCGCGCATCCCGCTTCGAGCGCGCCGAGGTACGCCACCAGCGAGCCGATGTCATTGCGCGCGGCCAGCGCGACGAGTCGCCGCACCGGTGCGGGTTCGGTTGCCAGGCATTCGCCGGACGGGCGCTCCGAAACCTGTTCCGCCCCGAGTCTGTTCGCGAACTCACAGACCAGGGCGGCCAGTTCGGCATAGCTGACTTCGTGATCCGCGCCACCGACGACCGCGGATCGGTCACCGAATGCGTTCAGATGCGCGGCAATCCGTGGCGAAGTCATTCGGGAGATTCTAGGCAGGTTAGGCTTGCCTCCCTGCAGCCACTCCCGAATGAACCGAAAGTTAACGCCTAGAGGCCGAATCCGCCCCGGCCACGCCTGCGCAGGTACTTCTCGAACTCGGCGGCGATGGCATCACCGTCGATCTTGGCCATGGCCTCGTTGAGATCCACCTCGGCATCGCCGCGCTCCTCGAGTGAGCGGACGTACTCGGCGATCTCCTCATCACCGGTGGTCATCTCATTGACCGCGCCCTCCCACTCCTCGGCCTGTTCTGGCAGGCCACCGAGTGGAACCTCGACATCGAGGACATCCTCGACGCGATGCAGCAGGGCGATGACCGCCTTGGGGTTCGGCGGCTGGGAGACATAGTGCGGGACCGCGGCCCAGAAGGAGATGGCCGGGACACCCGCGCGCACGCACGCGTCCTGCAGGACCCCGGTAATTCCGGTCGGTCCCTCGTAGCGGGTCTGCTCCAGGTTGAAGCGCTCGGCGGCTTCCTTGTTATAGGCCGTGCCGGTGACCGGAACCGGCCGGGTATGCGGGGTATCGGCCAGTAAAGCGCCGAGGATCACCACGGTCGAAACATCCAACTGCTCGATGAATTCGAGCAGGTCGTTGCAGAACGAGCGCCAGCGCATATTCGGTTCGACCCCGCGCAGCAGCACCACATCGCGGTCGCTACCGGGCGGCGAGCAGACCGAGAGCATGGTGGACGGCCAGTGAATTTCGCGGGTCACGCCGTCGACCTGGCGGACGGTCGGCCGGTTCACCTGGTAGTCGTAGTAATCCTCGGAGTCCAGCTCGGCGAGCGGCTGCGCGTCCCAGATCAACTCCAGATGCTCGACTGCTCCACTCGCCGCATCCGCCGCGTCGTTCCAGCCTTCGAATGCGGCGACAAGGATCGGATCCCGCAGCGTAGGCAGGTCCGAATCGGGTGGCACCGGGGGTTCACTGGCGTTCACCCGGTCAGCTTAGGGGGTTGGGCTCGCGGACGCGCCAGCGACGCGCAACCGTGCTGGTCGGCGGGGCGCACCTGGCTGGTGCGAAAGTGTTCGGAGAGAACTGCTGTGACGCCCGACCCGCCGTGCGGCGCGCGGGCCGTGCGGGTCTCGGAGCGGTCCGACGCCGGGATTGTCCCCGGCTCCCACTACTCTTGAGTACATGTCTGTGTCCCCACGCGCCGAGTTCGACACCACCCTACTCGACACGCTCAGTCGGCGTGTCGTCATCGGCGACGGTGCCATGGGCACGATGTTGCAGGCCGCTGATCTGACGCTCGATGATTTCCGTGGGCTCGAGGGCTGTAACGAGATCCTCAATGAAACCCGTCCTGACGTGCTCGCGAGCATTCACCGTGCCTACTTCGAGGCGGGCGCGGACGCGGTGGAGACCAATACCTTCGGCTGCAATCTGCCCAACCTCGCCGACTACGACATCTCCGATCGCATTCGTGATCTGTCCGAGCGCGGCACCCGGATCGCGCGGCAGGTCGCCGATGAGATGGGTCCGTCCGTGGACGGGACTCCTCGGTATGTGCTCGGCTCGATGGGGCCGGGTACCAAACTGCCGACCCTGGGCCATGCGCCCTATGCCTCGCTGCGCGATGCCTATGCCGAGGCCGCGATGGGCATGCTCGAGGGTGGCGCGGACGCGATCCTGGTCGAGACCTGCCAGGACCTGCTGCAGGTGAAGTCGGCGATCGTCGGCAGCCATCACGCCATGGCCCGGGTGGGTCGCAAGATCCCGATCATCACGCATGTGACGGTGGAGACCACCGGCACCATGCTGGTGGGTTCGGAGATCGGTGCGGCGCTGACCGCGCTGGAGAACCTGGGCATCGACATGATCGGATTGAACTGCGCCACCGGCCCGGACGAGATGAGCGAGCATCTGCGCCATCTGTCCAAGCACGCCAACCTGCCGGTCTCGGTCATGCCCAACGCCGGTCTGCCGGTGCTCGGCGCGCATGGCGCGGAGTACCCGCTCACGCCCGAAGAGCTCGCGATCGCGTTGAGCGGCTTCGTCTCCGAGTTCGGTCTGGCGCTGGTCGGCGGCTGCTGCGGTACGACACCGGAGCACATTCGACAGGTCGCCGAAGCGGTGCGCACCACGACGCCCGCGGTGCGTGAGCCCGTGCACGAACCCTCGGTGTCCTCGATCTACAGCCAGGTGCCGTTCGAACAGGACTCCTCGGTGCTGATGATCGGTGAGCGCACCAATGCCAACGGCTCCAAGGCATTCCGTGATGCCATGCTGGCGCAGGATTGGCAGAAGTGCCTCGATATCGCCAAGGATCAGATTCGCGACGGCGCGCACATGCTGGATTTGTGCGTGGACTACGTGGGTCGCGACGGCGCGGTCGATATGACCGAGTTGGCCTCGCGCCTGGCCACGGCCTCGACGCTGCCGATCATGCTCGACTCCACCGAATTGCCGGTGCTGCGTGCGGGTTTGGAGCAGCTGGGCGGGCGTTGCGCGATCAACTCGGTGAACTATGAGGACGGCGCCGGGCCCGAGTCGCGCTTCCAGCAGACCATGGCGCTGGTCGCCGAACACGGTGCGGCCGTGGTGGCTTTGACCATCGACGAGGAGGGCCAGGCGCGCACCGCCGCGACCAAGGTCGCCATCGCCGAACGCCTCATCGAGGACATCACCACCAATTGGGGGCTGGCCGAGTCCGACATCATCATCGATACGCTGACCTTCACCCTGGGCACCGGCCAGGAGGAGTCGCGCAAGGACGGCGTCGAAACCATCGAGGCCATCCGGCTTTTGAAGTCCAAGCACCCGAATGTGCAGACCACGCTGGGTCTTTCGAATATCTCCTTCGGTTTGAACCCGGCCGCGCGCCAGGTGCTGAACTCGGTGTTCATGCACGAATGTGTCGAGGCCGGACTGGATTCGGCGATCGTGCACGCCTCCAAGATCCTGCCCATGGCGCGGATTCCCGAGGACCAGCGCAAGGTGGCCCTGGATCTGGTGTACGACCGCCGGACCGAGGATTACGACCCGCTGCAAGAGCTGATGGCCATGTTCGAGGGCGTATCGACGGCCTCGTCCAAGGCCTCGCGCGCCGAGGAGTTGGCGCAGCTGCCGCTGTTCGAGCGCCTGGCCCGCCGCATCGTCGACGGTGAGCGCAACGGCCTGGAAGCGGACCTCGACGAGGCCATGAAAGAGGTTCCGCCGCTTGCGATCATCAACGAGACGCTGCTCTCGGGGATGAAGACCGTCGGTGAGCTGTTCGGTTCGGGTCAGATGCAGCTGCCGTTCGTGCTGCAGTCCGCCGAGGTGATGAAAACCGCTGTGGCGCACCTGGAACCGCATATGGAGGCCACCGACGACTCCGGTAAGGGTCGCATCGTGCTGGCCACCGTCAAGGGCGACGTGCACGATATCGGCAAGAACCTGGTCGACATCATCCTGTCCAACAACGGCTACGAGGTCGTGAATCTCGGTATCAAGCAGCCGATTTCGGCGATTCTGGATGCCGCGGTGGACAAGAAGGCCGATGTGGTCGGCATGTCCGGGCTGCTGGTCAAGTCGACGGTGGTCATGAAGGAGAACCTCGCGGAGATGAACGCGCGCGGTGTCGCGCAACAGTTCCCGGTGCTCCTGGGCGGTGCCGCGCTCACCCGCGGCTATGTCGAGAACGATCTCACCGAGGTCTACGAGGGCGATGTGCACTACGCCCGCGACGCCTTCGAAGGTCTGAACCTGATGGATCAGATCATGACCCGCAAGCGTGGCGGCGGACCAGATCCCGACAGTCCCGAGGCCCTGGCGGAGGCGGCCAAGGTCGCCGAACGCAAAGCCCGGCACGAACGGTCCAAGCGCATCGCCGCCGAGCGCAAGGCCAACGAGGTGCCGGTCGAGGTGCCCGCGCGCTCGGACGTCGCCGCGGACCTGGCGGTGCCGACTCCGCCGTTCTGGGGCACCCGGATCGTGAAGGGCCTGTCCGTCGGCGAGTACTCGGGTCTGCTGGACGAGCGCGCGCTGTTCCTGGGGCAGTGGGGGCTTCGCGGTCAGCGCGGCGGCGACGGACCCTCCTATGAGGAGCTGGTGGAGACCGAAGGCCGTCCGCGCCTGCGGTATTGGCTCGATCGTTTGATCGCCGAGGGTGTGCTCCAGCATGCCGCGGTGGTGTACGGGTACTTCCCGGCCGTCTCCGAGGGCGATGATGTGATTGTTCTCACCGAGCCGAAACCCGATGCGCCCGAACGGTATCGGTTCACCTTCCCGCGTCAGCAGCGGGACCGGTTCCTGAACATCGCCGACTTCATCCGTTCACGGGAGTTGGCCGTACAGACCGGTCAGGTCGATGTGCTGCCGTTCCAGCTGGTCACCATGGGCCAGCCCATCGCCGACTTCGCGAATGTGCTGTTCGCCCAGGACAATTACCGTGATTACCTCGAAGTTCACGGTATCGGCGTCCAGCTCACCGAGGCCCTCGCCGAGTTCTGGCATCGCCGCATCCGGGAAGAGCTCGTACTGGAAGGACATTCCGTCGCCGATGACGACCCGACCGATGTGCTCGAGTACTTCAATCTCGGCTACCGTGGCGCTCGGTACTCGTTCGGATACGGTGCCTGCCCCAACCTGGAAGACCGAGCGAAACTCGTTGACCTGCTGGACGCGGGCCGGATCGGAGTAGAGCTGTCGGAGGA
Organism: Nocardia sp. NBC_01503; assembly: GCF_036327755.1. Lineage (NCBI taxonomy): Bacteria > Bacillati > Actinomycetota > Actinomycetes > Mycobacteriales > Nocardiaceae > Nocardia > Nocardia sp. NBC_01503. The sequence goes on along the minus strand of NZ_CP109596.1, from coordinate 7,144,036 downwards.
GTTGCAATTGCATCCGGAGCAGTCGACGGATGCGTTCGTACTGCTGCACCCGGAGGCGAAGTACTTCAACGCCTAAGATTCGCACAAGGGTTCAGTCGGGCTTGTCGCGCAATGTTGCAGGGTGGCTCGGTGCGACAAGCCAGCAGGAGGGGCACAACCACATGACATCAGACCGGCTGATTACGGGGCGGTACCGACTAACGGATCCGATCGGCACCGGTGCGATGGGGGTCGTGTGGCGCGCGACCGATGTTCGACTGCGGCGCACCGTCGCGGTCAAGCAGTTGCTGTTGGGACCGGGGCTCACCCGGTCGCAGGCGATCGAGGCCAAGATGCGCGCGATGCGGGAGGGTCGTATCGCGGCACGGCTGCACCATCCCAACGCGGTCACAGTCTTCGACGTGGCGGAGGAGGACGGCCAGCCCTGGCTGGTCATGGAGTACGTCGACGCCGTCTCGCTGGCGGCGCTCATGCGGGAGAAGGGCAATCTCGCACCCACCGAGGTGGCGCGGATCGGGGCCAAGGTGGCGGCGGCGCTGGCGGCCGCGCACAAGGCCGGAATCGTGCACCGGGATGTGAAGCCCGCCAATATCCTGGTGGCCGATGACGGGACGGTGAAGATCACCGACTTCGGCATCTCGCGTGCCATCGGTGATGTGACGGTGACCTCCACCGGATTCCTCGCCGGGACGCCCGCGTATCTGTCGCCGGAGGTGGCGCGCGGGGAGAATCCGGAGCCGCCGTCGGATGTATTCGCTTTGGGTTCAACGCTTTACGCGGCAGTGGAGGGAATGCCGCCGTTCGGTGAGGGCGATAATCCGCTCGCCGTACTGCATTCGGTGGCGCGGGCGCAGGTGCCCGAGCCCCGGCATGCCGCCGCGCTCGGGCCGGTGCTGATGGAGCTGCTGGCCGCCGAGGCGCAGGATCGCCCGACCATGGAGCAGGCGGCCGAACGACTCCAGGAGGTCGCGGACGGCCGGGTGACCGCGCCGATTCAGGCGACCAAGGTATTGCCAGCGGTGAAAAGTGGTGCTGCCGTGGACGGTTCGGCGCCCACCACGGTGCTCTCCACCTCGCGGACCGGGCAGTCGACGGGGAACTCCGCCGATGAGACCGTGCATATCGATATGGCCGAGCCTTCGGCTCGCAACACCATTCCGGGGACGCCGGTACCGCCGGGGTCTGGATTCTCGGCCAAACTCGGTGGCGGGGACGGGAATCGGCGGCAGCTCGGGCTGGTGGCCGTGGGTGTGGTCGCCGCGCTGTTGATCGCCGCGGTGGTGGCGTACGCGGTGAGCCGGAATTCGGGTAGCGAGACTCCCAACGCCAATGGGACGACTTCGGTTGCGGCACCGGTGAATCCGGGGCCGGGTCCGGCGACCTCACAGGCCGTCGGACCGGCCGACAGCGGTGCGGGCGATACCACCGCGCCGAGTCAGAGCGCGGCGCCGGTCACACAGCCGCCCAGCACGACTCCGGCGCCGACCACGACCCCGGCGCCGACCACGTCCGCCAAGCCGAGTACGACCACGACGGCGCCGCCGACCACGACGCCGGCGGGTCCGCCCTCGGCGGCCTCGGTGACCTCGTTCATCCAGGGTTACTACGGGATGCTGCCGGGCAATGTCAGTGGTGCGTGGGGCATGCTCTCGCCGAGCTATCAGGCGCAGACCGGCGGGTTCGGTTCGTACTCGCAGTTCTGGGGGAGTATCTCCTCGGTCAGCGTCGGCGGGGTTACCCCGACCGGTGACAACCGGGCCGTGGTGAATCTGACGTACCGGATGAAGAACGGGCAGGTCAACAGCGAGAGCCGGTGGATTCAGGTGGATTCCTCCAGCGGCCGAATGGTGATCGCGGCCTCCGGGCTGTAATCGATCGCGCCGCCTCGCAGTCACCTCGGGGCGGCCCGATACCCTGAACAGCGCCTCGCCTTCGCGAGCGCCAGTGGGAGTGGATGACAGGAGTGGTGGTTCCGGTGACGCGGTTGGACGCGGTGTTGTGGGATATGGACGGGACCCTGCTCGACTCGGAGAAGCTCTGGGATATCGCGGTGCGCGAACTCGCGGGCGAGTTGGGGCATGAGATGGACGATGCGATGCGGCATGCGCTCATCGGCGCCTCGGGGCCGAATGCCATGCACATCATGTTCACCGGGCTCGGGATCGATCCCACTCCCACGGCATTGGACGACGCGGGGGAGTGGATCGAGCGGCGCATCATCGAACTGTTCCAGGATCCGGTGCCGTGGCGGCCGGGCGCGCAGGATGTGCTGTCCACCCTGCATACGGCGGGTATCCCGATGGCGCTGGTCACCAATACCAAGCGGTCGCTGACCGAGTACGGACTGGACACCCTGGGTAGGCACCACTTCGGTGCCACCGTCTGCGCCGACGAAGTGCCGCAGGGCAAGCCCGCACCGGATGTCTACCTGCGCGCCGCCGAGCTGCTGGGTGTCGCGCCGGAACATACCGTGGCCATCGAGGATTCGCCCACCGGTGCCGAGGCCGCCGCCCTGGCGGGCTGCAATGTCCTGGTAATCCCCTGTGAGATAGCGGTTCCCGAGGCTCCGGGCCGCACCTTCCGGGAATCGCTGGTCGGTCTGACCCACGATGAATTGCTCGGTCTCATCCTCGCCCGTTGAGCTGAGCGTGTGCCGGGGGTACGGCCCCGTGATAGAAGTAGCGGCCCAATCCGACCGTGAAGATGAGGATTCCGTACACCGAATGCTCGACCGACGCGGTGAACAGGGACTGGCTCCGCAGGTAGCGGGTGGCGAAAATCCACCCGCCCACCCCGCTGGCGGCGACCGAGAACCAGCTGCCGAAGACGATATGCACGTATCCGAAGGCCGCCGCACTGGCGGCCACAATGCCCGGCCCCGTGCCGAAAACCGGTGCGTACCTGTGGAACAGGAATGACCGGAAGATCAACTCCTGCGGGTATACGCTGAGCGCCGGATACAGCACCAGCACCGCCAACCAGATCCCCGGGTTGCGGCGCGGCAGATCGAACAGATCCTCCCGCCGCCGCACCGCGACCGCCGCGGTGAGCGCGAGCGCGCTGGCCCCGGCCAAGGTCGCCATCGACCGGCCCTGACCGCGCAGCGCTTCCGTGCGCCACAGTGCGGCCCGGTCGAAATCGGCGGACCGCCGCAGATAGAGGGTTGCACCCGCCCCCAGCGCGAGCAGCGCCGGAATCGGCGACTTCCCACGCAGAAACGCGTTGTAAACGGTTGTCCCACCGAAGAAGAGCGCTCCGTACTCGGCCGCCAGATACACCCGCCGCCAGGGTCGAATCCTCATGCCCACACCCTAGGTTCCGCACGGCGAACGCGCTGACCGGGTGCATCGGCGCCACCGCTGCGCCGTTCGCCCACCGCACCGACACGCGTGGTCAGGGAACGTTCGGGAGGGAGCGGAGTTGGGCTACCGCGCGGACGTCACCGTCGATGGTGAACCAGAGGGTTTGGGCTTCGGGGGTGCGGTGGGTGTGGATGGTGAGGGGTTCGCCGTGGCGGATGGGTTTGTTGTACTCGAGGATGAAGCGGTGCGGGGAGGCGGTGAGATCGGTGGCTTCCGTGGTGAATTCGTGTACCGCGTGCCAGTAGGCGGTATTGGTTACGTGCTGGAAGTGGTCGATATCGGTGCGGCGCAGGGGGAATAGTGCGGGCGCTACCGGGGGCAGGGGTGCGGTGAGCCATTGTTGCCAGCGGAGGCGTTGTTCCGAGGTTGTGGTGCACATCAATTCGAAGAACTTGTCGTCCACTCTGGACGGGCTCATCGTCTCCTTGTTCATGTGGATCCAGAAGCCTTCGGTTTCTATGCGGCCGCCGGAGTCGGAGTCGATGCGGACGCGCATGGTGCACCAGCGGGGGGAGATGCCCGAGCACCAGCGGCGGGTGCGGAGCTTCGCGGGCCAGGTGATGGGGCGGATCACGTCGATGACGGTGCGGCGGACTATCCAGTGCGGGTGGGATTCCAGGGCTCCGCAGTGCACCAGGTGATCGACACCCGCCTCTTGGATGTGGCGGGCGATGCCGTCGACGCGCAGGCCCTCGTTCTCATCCATATCGACGGTGCCCAGACGGCCGGGAAAATCGAAGATGTGGCCCGAATCAGGGACGGGGGCCAGCGGGCGGAGCATGGGATGGTCGGAAAGCACCGGGAGGACCGGTGGTGGATCGGCGAGCTGGTTCATCATCGGCAAACCTCCGGGGCATCCATCCGAGTGGCGGGGCGGGGAGTGCGAAAAGGCCGCGGCGGCAATGCCGGGGCGCGATGAAAACAGCGTAATGCAGATCCGGGCGCGGGACCGGGTGAGGCCGGCCCGCGCCCGGTGGCGTGTCACCATTGCAGCAGATCCTGCCGTCACGGCTACGACATCGAGTCAGCGCCTTTCAGCACACACTGCCCGTGCCCGCGCGCGGCCCACTGGTCGATCCCGACGTCCTCACCGTCATCGCCACCGCCTGCCGCGATCGTGAACGCCTGCGCTTGGACTACGAATCGAACGGTGGTGCGGCTACCCGCCGCGAAATCGAACCGTATCGCCTGGTCAGCCTGCGGCAACGCTGGTACCTGTTGGCATGGGATCTGGGACGCGACGATTGGCGCACCTTCCGAGTCGACCGGATCCACCCGCGCACCCCCGCCGGCTCGCGCTTCACCCCGCGCGCCATGCCGCCCGACGCGGATATCGCCACCCGCGTGGAACGCGCTGTGGGCGAGTCTGTTTGGCGATTCCGGGCCCGAGTGATCGTGCACGCGCCGGCATCGCATGTGCGGCAACGTCTTCCGATCCAGGTCGATGTCGAATCATTGGGGGAGAACCGCTGCGCCTTCGAACCCGGTTCGGACGACCCGCAACAACTCGCCCGCTACCTGGGCATGCTCGACGCCGACTTCGAGATCGTCGAGTCCCCGGAGTTGGCCGCGGCCCTGCTTACCTTGATCGGCCGATATCAGCGGGCCCTGGCCGACCCCACCGCGGCAAGCCGCGACCCCGTTTCATAACGCTTCCCATTCGTACAAGTCCGCGCCCGAGCTGACCGATTAGCCTTCGGGCATGGGTGAACCCGTCGAATCCCTGCGTGCCCTGTGTACCGCCCTGCCCGAGGTCACCGAACGCCTCAGCCACGGCGAACCGACCTGGTTCGTGCGCGGTAAGAAGACCTTCGTCATGTTCGCCGACCACCACCATGACGACCGCCTCGGCTTCTGGTGCGCGGCCCCGCCCGGCGTCCAGGAGGAGTTGGTCACCGCCTACCCGGTCCGTTACTTCCGCCCGCCCTATGTGGGTCACCGCGGCTGGCTCGGTGTCTACCTCGACGTCCCCGTCGACTGGTCCGAAATCGCCGAGATAGTGGAAGACGCCTACCGCCTGATCGCCCCCAAAAACCTGGTGGCCCAACTGGATTCCACCACCCATCCGTAGTCACAGGGCGGTCTGTCGACCGGGGGATAGGAGTGTGCGGAAGTGGGCGTCCAGGAGGGGGACCGGGTCGAGGTCGGGGATGTGGTGGCCCGCGTTGCAGTGGTCGGTGAGGTCCTTGCCGTCGCGGGCTTGGACTATGCGGAGTTCGTCGACGAGGTTGGTGAGTGATCGGGCGACTTTGGCGGCGTGGCGGTAGCCGGGGGCGTCGCGGTCGGCGATGATCCAGACTCGGTGGGCACCGGCGAGCCATGCGGCGTGATCGGGGTGCCAGCCTTGTGCGCCACCGGCATTGCAGGTGGCGGTCAGGCCCGCGCGGGTGGCGGTCAATACGTCCGCTTCGCCCTCGCAGACGAAGATGTCCTGGCCGGTGCGGACGGCGTCGAGCAGTTCGGGGAGATGGAATGGGATGTGGGCGAAACCGCCTGGTTCCCAACGGTTCTCGGTGCGGCGCTGCTGCCGGAAGGATTTCGCGTATCCGTGTAGGTGGGCGGTGTGAACGCGGATGACGCAACCGGCCGGGCGGCCATTCGGCCACCGGTATATATAGGTGGCCCTGCGCTGCGGGCGGGCCAGGCGCGGGCCCAGGTCGCGCCTGTGAACCTCTAGGGGCAGGCCCGCGACCTGTAGTGCTCGATCGGCCAATGCCGGTTCGGGAGAACGGGATTGGCGTCGGGCGGGGTGCGGGGTCTGTGGATTGTCGAAGAGATCGCGGACGCGCAGGCCGAGACGGTTCAGCACATCGGCATCGGAGCAGCCCGCGAAGCATCGCACCACGGTGCGCCCGCGCGAACGGTTGTAGACCACACCGAGCGACGGGTGGTGGTGACGGCCGTCGGATTCGTGGACGGGGCAGAGGTAGGTGGTCCAATCGCCGCCGCGCCTGCCCGGTCCGGAGACCCGGTTCAGGGCGGAGGTGATGGTGTCCCAGGATCGATTGGTGTCCATGACGCAGTCCTCTCTATACCGGTGTACCCGGATCGAGGGGAGTGTCAAACGGCGCGAAAACCGATGGAGTGCACGCTAAATCGTGCTTGCAGATGTGCACTTCGGGAGTCGGTCGGACGCTGCACGAATATGTAGATGGAAATATGCGCATCAAAACATGTGATGCGGCGTTTTGGACCTGAAGCCGGCAACCGTTGGGATGCGCGACTCGGTCCGGAATGCCTTCGGTACCGGCAAGGAGGAGCGGCCCTGCCCGCGATGTCTTCATCACGGGCAGGGGGAGTATCAGCGACCGGAGATGAGGTTGGCCATCTTGGCGATTCGCGAGGTGTGACCCAGGCGGGTCTCGCGATGGTCGGCGGCGCGGTAGAGGCTGTACATCAGCTGTACGCCGATCCAGCGCAGCGGCTCCGGCTCCCAGCGGCGCACCCGCCAGTTCACCCAGGGGAGTGAGGTGAGTTCGGTGTCCTGGCGAAGTACCAGATCACGGAGGGTGCGGCCGGCGAGGTTGGTGGTCGCGACACCGTGGCCGGTGTAACCGCCCGCGAAGCCGAGACCCGTCGTATGGTCCAGGGCCACACTGGAACACCAGTCGCGCGGGACCGCGAGCACCCCGGACCAGGCGTGCGCGAGCGGCGTCTCGGCCGCGGCCGGGAAGAAGTCGGTGAGCATCGAGCGCAGGACGTCGACGGTCCACTGCTGGGTGTGCCCGCCGTCGTCGATGCGGCTGCCGTACCGATACGGCTTACCGCGCCCGCCGAAGGCGATGCGCCCATCGGCCGTGCGCTGCGCGTACATGTAGTAGTGCGCCATATCGCCGAGCAGTTCGGCCTGCTGCCAGCCGATCTGCTCCCACGCCGATTCGGCCAGCGGTTCGGTGACGATCATCGAACTGTTCATGGGCAGCCAATCGCGATGTGTCGCACCGAAGGTGGCGGTGAAGCCCTCGGTCGCGCGAATCACGTAATCGGCGGTGACCGTGCCGCGCGCGGTGACGGCCGCGGCGGTACTGGATTCGGTGCGCGGGCGTACGGATTCCACGGTGGTGTCCTCGTAGATCCGCACTCCGCGGGCGCGCACCGTATCGGCAAGTCCGCGTGCGAGTTTCGCGGGCTGTACGCGTGCGCAATGCGGCGTCCAGAGCGCTCCGGTGGCGTCGGCGATGCGGATTCGCTCGTCGGTGCCGACGGTCATGAGATCGTCTTCGCCCCAGCCCCATTCGCGCGCGTGCGCCAGGGTGTCGCCGAGCCGGGTCTGCTGTGCGCTGTTGCGGGCCACGGTCAGCTGCCCGCTCTTGACCACATCGGCGTCGATGCCCTCGGCCGCGGTGACGTTCACGATCTCCTCGACCGTGTCGAACATGGTGCGCTGCAGGCGCACCGCGGCCTCGCGGCCGTGGGTGCGCGCATACACCTCGGCCGATCCCGCTATTTCTCCGACAACCCAGCCGCCATTGCGTCCGGAGGCTCCGTATCCGGCGAACTCCTTCTCCAGGATCACGATTCGCAGGTCCGGTTGCGCCTTTTTGAGGTAGTACGCCGTCCACAGCCCGGTGTATCCAGCTCCGATGATGCACACATCCGCCTGGGTGTGCCCGGGCAGCGGCGCTCCGGGGTCGACGGGGGCGAGCTCACGGAACCAATACGACACCGAACCATTGACAAAGGACATACCGACATCCTGAGCTATCGCCGAGCATTCGGCTACTCGGTATTTCAGATGGTCTCGGGGAGTGCGGCCCGGCGCGACCTGCGGTGCGCCGAGCATTCGGCGTGACGCATGAAATCTGTTGGTGCACAGGAATAGTGAATTTCCACAATCCCTGCGTATCCCGGGCGTGTCGGGCGATTTGCCATCCAGAATGGTCGGCATGGTTGCGACAGGGGGTAGGGCAGACGTGTGCGATACGGACGGTTCAGGGGTGGTGCGGACCGCTCCGGCGGGTACCGCGCTGCCCGGTGTGGATACCGACCGCTACCCGCTCGACGCGCGGTTGAGTCCAGCAGAATGGTGTACGAGCTGGCGGCCTGATCTGCCGCCGAGTCTGGCGTAATCCCCGGACAGCAAGGTGGTCACCGCGTGATCCTCGAAGGACCTCTCACAGTCTCTCGAAGGAGAACTCACGCGATGACCGATATCCAGCCTATCGACCCGACCGCCGTACTGTCCGAGCAACCGGACCTGCTGCGCGGGTTGTTGTCCACGTTCATCCAGTCCTTGATGAGTGCCGAGGCCGACGCGCTCTGCGGCGCCGACTACGGGCAACGCAGCGACGAGCGCGTCAACCAGCGCAACGGCTACCGCCACCGCGACTTCGACACCCGCCTGGGCACCGTCGATGTCGCGATCCCGAAACTGCGCTCGGGCAACTACTTTCCCGACTGGCTCCTCGAGCGCCGCAAACGCGCAGAGCGTGCCCTCACCAGCGTGGTCGCCACCTGCTACCTACTCGGCGTGTCCACGCGCCGGATGGAGAAGCTCGTCGAATCCCTCGGGGTCACAACACTTTCCAAGTCACAGGTCTCGATCATGGCCCGTGATCTGGACGCCCAGGTCGAAGCATTCCGCACCCGCCCCCTCGATGCCGGTCCCTACACGTTCGTCGCCGCGGACGCCCTGGTACTCAAAGTGCGTGAGAACGGGCGGGTGGTCAACGTTCACGCCCTGGTCGCGACCGGCGTCAATGCCGACGGGCACCGCGAAATCCTGGGGCTGCAGGTGGTTTCCGGGGAAAACAAGGCCGGCTGGCTGGCGTTCTTCCGTGACCTGGTCGCGCGCGGGCTGAGCGGGGTTGCCTTGGTGACCTCCGATGCCCATACCGGCCTCGTGGCCGCGATCGGGGCGACCCTGCCCGGCGCGTCCTGGCAGCGTTGCCGCACCCACTACACGGTCAATCTCATGTCGGTTTGCCCGAAATCGTCGTGGCCGTGGGTTCGCACGTTGTTGCACTCGGTATTCGATCAGGCCGACACCGAATCGGTTGCCGCCCAGTATGATCGGATGCTCGACGCGCTCGCCGGCAAGCTCCCGAAAGTCGCCGATCACCTCGATGGGGCCCGCGCGGATCTGCTGTCGTTCACCGCGTTTCCCAAACAGATCTGGCGCCAGATCTGGTCCAACAATCCCCAAGAACGGTTGAACAAGGAGATCCGCCGCCGCACCGACGTGGTCGGCATCTTCCCGGACCGCGGCTCGATCATCCGCCTGGTCGGGGCGGTCCTGGCCGAGCAACACGACGAATGGATCGAAGCCAAACGCTACCTCGGCCTCGAGGTGCTCGCCCGCTCACGCGGGCTGGCACCCACCGACGAACAGGAGGAACCAGCACCCACCGAACTCACCGCCTGACACGACAATTCGGATCCTGCGGTGACCACCGAGTTACACCACGCATTTGGACTTGACCCGACGCGCCCGGCAGTGTGGGCTGGCGGGACGCGGTGGCGGCCGCGCGCGCCGAACTGGCCGCCGACGGCTGCACGGTACTGCGCGGATTCATCCGTCCGGCCGAGGCCGAGACCATGCGCGAGGAGGGCGTGGCGCTCGCACCGCACGCCTACTACACCGTTGAGAACGTCAACGCCTACAACATCCCGCTCGACTCGGACCTACCGTCCGACCATCCCGGGCGGATTGTGTTGCGGCGCGGAAATGCTTTCGTCGCAAGGGATCTGATCCCTCTCGAGATGGTCATCCATCAGCTCTACGTCGATACGCGCTTCCAGCGTTTCATCGCCGATTGCTTCGGCCTGGCCGCGCTGTACGAGTTCACCGATCCGCTCGCCGGGCTGTGCCTGAATGTGGTGGCTCCCGGCATGTCGCATCCGTGGCATTTCGACACCAACGAGTTCACCGTCAGCATGCTCACCCAGGAGCCCGAAGCCGGCGGAAACTTCGAGTACTGCCCCGATATTCGCTCCCGCACCGCCGAGAACCTCGACGATGTGCACGCGGTACTCACCGGTCACGGCGAACATCTCATCCGGCGGCTCGAACTCTGCCCCGGTGATCTGCAGCTGTTCCAGGGTCGCTTCTCCCTGCATCGCGTCGCGCCCGTCGGTGGCACCGTGCAGCGGCATTCGGCGATCTTCGCGTACAGCGATACCCCGGGCGTCATCGGCACCGCCGAACGGACCCGGCAATTGTTCGGGCGGGTTCTGCCCGATCACCTCGCGGCCGATGCTGTCCGCGGCGACCGTCTGCTCGACTGAGAAGAGGACCTGCACGTGCCAGCCTCGTTCCGAAGCACCGTGCTGCACAGCACCGGGAAAGCGTCTTTCGACGACATCTATGACAGACCCGACCCGCGTGCCTACTACGCCCGCATGTCCGAATTGGATTATCGGATACCGGAACTGGCCAAACCGCATTTCCAGCAACTGCTCGCCGATCACCGCGCCGCGACCGGTATCACCGCGCCGGCGGTCCTGGATATCGGCTGCTCCTACGGGGTGAACGCGGCCCTGCTGCGACTGGACACCACCATGTCCGATCTGGTGGAGAGCTACGCCGAACCCGCCGCGCCCGATCCGGTGGCGCGCGACCGCGCCCGGCTCGCCGCCGAGGACACCCTGCCGGGTGTCCGATTCATCGGGATGGACGCCTCCGGTCCCGCACTGGATTACGCGCGCAGCGCGGGCCTGCTGCACGCCACCGTGCACGCCGACCTCGAGGCCGCCGACCCCACCGAGGCGCAGCGCCGCACCCTGGCCACCGCGGATCTGGTCATCTCCACCGGCTGCGTCGGCTATGTCACCGAGCGCACCCTGCTGCGGGTGGCCCGCGCGCACGGTGGAAAGCTGCCCTGGATGGCGCATTTCGTGCTGCGCATGTTCTCGTTCGACCCGATCGCCACCCACCTGGCCGCACTCGGTTACCGCACCGAACTGGCGCCCGGTGTCTTCCGGCAGCGTCGCTTCGCCTCGCCGGAGGAGCAGTCGCAGGTGTGTAATACGTTGGCGGCCAATGGAATCGATACGCACGGCATCGAGTCCGAAGGCTGGCTGTATGCCCAGCTCTATCTGTCCCGCCCGTCCCCGAACCTATCCATCGACCACGAGGACCTGCATTGAGCGAACGGACCTTCGCCCACGACGACCAGCTGCCGCGGGTGCCGCTCCCCACCTTGGAGGAGAGCTGCACCCGCTTCCTGCACTGGTGCGCGCCGCTGCTCACCGGCGACGAGTACGCCGCCACCGCGGCGACCGTCGAGGATCTGCTACGCCCCGACAGCCCGGCCCGCATCCTGCACGCGGATCTGCGGCGGTTCGACGCGGAACCGGGTGTGGGCAGCTGGCTGGACGAATTCTGGCCCTCGCGCTACCTGGGCCGCCGCGACCGAATCGCGTTGAACGCCAACTTCTTCTTCCTGTTCCGCGATGACACGGTGCTGGCATCGTCCACCGGCGCCGGACAGAGCGCGCGGGCGGCGGCGCTGATCAGCGCGGCGGTCGATTACAAGCTGCTGCTCGACGCCGAGGAGATCCCGCCGGTCACCCAGCGCGGGCAGCGACTCAATATGGCGCAGAACAAGTTCCTGTTCTCCGAGACCCGGATTCCCGGGACTCCGCAGGACACGGTGCGGGTGCCGTACAGCGACGAATGGCCCGGGCCTTCGGATGCTCGGCATATCGTTGTCCTGTACCGCGGCAATATGTTTCGGATGGACGTGCTCGGGCCGAACGGTGCGCCGTACTCGCCCGAGGATCTGGCCGCCGGACTGGAAGCGGTGATGAAGGCCGGGGCGCGGCGCGCACCGGTCAATGCCTCTGCCGGGCATCTGACCACCCTGGCCCGTAAGGACTGGGCTCCGCTGTACGAGCAACTGCGCACGACCAACGCCGCCGCCTTCGATACCGTCGAAACCGCGCTGTTCTGTCTCTGCCTGGAGGATTTCACCCCGCGTGACACCCTGCACGCGTGTGATCAACTCCTGCACGGGGACAGCGGGAATCGCTGGTTCGACAAGGCGGTGTCGTTCATCGTCTTCGCCGACGGCCAGGCCGGAATCAATATCGAGCACTGCGGGCTGGACGGCACCACCATCCTGTCCTTCGTCGACGCGCTGCTGGAGACCCCGGTCGCTGAGCATGCCGCGCGATCGGGTGCGCAGCCGCAGGGGCTGCCCGCCTCCGAGCCCATCGAATTCGTCCTCGATGACACGCAGAAGTCCCGAACGGCCGCCGCGGCAGCGGCTTTCGCGCAGTACGAGTTGGACAATGCCACGAGTACGGTGTCGTTCGACTTCGGCACCTCGCATATCAAGACCCTGGGTATCTCCCCGGATGCGTTCGCGCAGTTGAGCTATCAGCTCGCGCACAAGCGCAGCAAGGGGCTCACCGGGGCCACCTATGAATCCATCGCCACCCGGCAGTTCCGTAACGGCCGCACCGAGGCCATGCGCGTGGTGACCCCGGAGATTCTGGAATTCATTGCCGCCATGGAGAATCCGGCCGCCAATGACGACCGCAAGCGGGAGGCCGTGCGGGCGGCCGCCACCGCGCATGTGCGGCGGGCGCAGGAGTGTCAGCGCGGTGAGGCTCCCGAGCAACACCTCTGGGAGTTGCAGATGATCCAGGGGCGGCGCGGTGACAAGCTCGGCGCCACAGCGCCGATGGCGTTCTACGACAGTCCGGGCTGGCGGATCGCCCGCGACGATTTCCTGAGCACCAGCTCCGCGCCCTCGGTGAATATCCAGTACTTCGGTTTCGGCTCCACCAGCCCGACCTGTATCGGCATCGCCTATGTGCTGCTGCCCGATCGCTGGAACCTCTACCTGGCCACCCCCAAATCCGTTGCGCAGCAGATGCACGATTTCGCGGCGCAACTGCGAACGGCCGCAGCGGAGTTGGAGAACTTGCTGGCCGGATGAGATTCGAGTCCACCACTGCTGTCTGATTTGTCGGTAACGTGACAATCGTGATTACGCTCAAGAAAGAAGACGGCGCAGCGGATCTCGGCGGCATCACCAAGATGAGTGTCGGGGTGAGCTGGGATCCGTCAGCCGGAAGCAGTGGTGGACTACTCGGTATCGCACGCCGCAAGAAGGGCGTCGATCTGGATCTGATCGCAGTACTCATGCAGGGCAGCGAACCCGTGCGCTTCGCCGGCCTGGACTCCCTCGACCCGTTCGGCAACGGTTCGGTGCAGCACACCGGCGACGAACAGACCGGTGCGGCCTCCGGCGACGATGAGACCGTGCACGTCACCTTCGCCACGGTGCCGCCCGCCATCGACTCGATCATCTTCGTCGCGGCCGCCTTCAAGAAGGGCAGCAGCTTCGAGAAGGCCAACAACGTCTCGTTCAAGATCTACGACGCCACCGGCGGGACCACCCAGCAGGTGGCCGATATCTGGCCGTCCCTGCTCGGTGCCGACAATGCCAATGCCATCGCCCGGGCCTTCCGCAGCGGCCCGGCCTGGCAGCTCGAGGTCCTGGACCGCAAAGGCAAAGTGAAGCAGGGCGATATGCAGGCGCTGCTCCGATTCGCCATGGCCTGACCTGGGATTCGTTCCAGGGAGTGGGGCCCGCGCCCGCGCGTGCACGCGCGGGCGCACCGTCCGGACCGGGGACTTTGCAGGGCGGATGCCGGGGTCTGGAACAATGACTCACCGTGAAGTCTTTCGAAGCCCTGTTCGCCGAGCTACAGGATCGTGCTGTCAACCGACCCGATGGGTCAGGAACCGTCGCCGCTTTGGACGCCGGTGTACACGCGCAGGGCAAGAAGGTGTTGGAGGAGGCCGGCGAGGTATGGCTGGCCGCGGAGCATGAGAGCGATGAGTCGCTGTCGGAGGAGATCTCCCAGCTGCTCTATTGGGTTCAGGTGCTGATGGTGGGCCGCGGTCTGCGGCTCGAAGACGTGTACCGACATCTGTGATGCGCCGTTTCACCGCACAGCCCGTGCGGCCGATGACCCCGCGTCCACTGTCCTCACGTCCCCCCACCCGTCCCGAAAGGAACATCTATGCTTCGCGTCGCCGTCCCAAATAAGGGCTCGCTGTCGGAGATGGCCGTGGCCATCCTCGGCGAGGCCGGATACCGCGGTCGCAAGGATGCCCGCGACCTGACCGTGCTGGATCCGGTCAACCAGGTCGAGTTCTTCTTCCTGCGCCCCAAGGACATTGCCATCTACGTCGGCTCCGGTGAGCTCGACCTCGGCATCACCGGTCGCGACCTCGCATTGGATTCCGGTGCGCCCGTTCAGGAACGCCTGGCCCTGGGCTTCGGCGGCTCCACCTTCCGCTATGCCGCCCCCGCGGGGCGCGAATGGAAGGTCGAGGACCTCTACGACAAGCGCATCGCCACCTCGTACCCCAACCTGGTCCTGACCGATCTGAAGGCCCGGGGCATCGAAGCCGAGGTCATCCGCCTCGACGGCGCGGTCGAGATCTCCATTCAGCTCGGTGTCGCCGATGCCATCGCCGATGTGGTCGGCTCCGGCCGCACCCTGCGCCAGCACAATCTGGTCGCCTTCGGTGAATCGCTCGTCGACTCCGAGGGCGTGCTCATCGAGGCCAAGGGCGCCGATCAGCACAACAAGGCCCGCAACCAGTTGGTCGCCCGCATCCAGGGTGTCGTCTTCGCCCAGCAGTACCTGATGCTCGACTACGACTGCCCCAAGTCGCTGCTCGAGGCCGCCGTCGAGATCACCCCCGGCCTGGAGTCGCCGACCGTCTCCCCGCTGACCGATCCGGAGTGGGTCGCCGTGCGCGCCCTGGTCCCGCGTAAGAACGGCAACGAGCTGATGGACAAGCTCGCCGACCTCGGCGCCAAGGCCATCCTGGCCACCGACATTCGCTCCTGCCGCGCCTTCTAGTCGGTTCGAGTTCCGATACCCGCGCCCGCTGCGATTTCGCAGCGGGCGCGGGTGCGTCCGGGCCGAGTGAGCGTCAGTCGGCGGTCTCGGTGAGAACGGTTACGGTGTCCTCGATGGGGGCTGCGGTCGGGAAAGGCGGTGGGGTGCCGCCGAATTCGGGGCACAGCGGTTTGAAGTCGCAGTACTGGCAGAGCCAGGAGCGGCTGGGTGGGAAATCGCCTGTCTTGGACGCGGATTCGATGGCCTGCCAGAGAGCGGAGACTATGCGTTCGAAGCGGAGCAACTCTTCGGCATCCGGTTCGTAGCTCAGCACCTGTTCATCGGCCAGGTACATCAGGCGGAGTTCGGCGGGGGTTGTCCCGAGGGTGCGCATGAGGACCAGGGCGTAGAACTTGAGCTGGAAGAGGGCTCTGGTTTCACGTTCGGGGCTGGGGGAGCGGCCGGTTTTATAGTCGATGACGTGCAGGGATCCATCGGCCGAGGAGTCGATGCGGTCGACGAAGCCGCGCAGCGGCGTGCCATCGGGAAGTTCGGTCTCCACGAACGCCTCGAGGGATCGGGGTTCGAAGGCGGTGGGGTCCTCCAGCCGGAAATAGACCTCGACGAGGCTGTACGCCTCGGCCAGGAAGCCCGCCAGTTCCTCCTCGGCAATCAGGTCGACTGTTTCGGGGCGGGACTCCAGCAGGCGCGTCCACGCCGGGGCGATGAGATCGCCCGCGTGCGCGAGATCGCGCTCGGGGGCGGGTAGGCCGAAGAGCGCCTCCAGGACCGCGTGCACGAGCGTGCCGCGCACCGCCACGCGCGAGGGGGCCTCCGGAATCCTGTCTATGGCACGTAGCCGATACTTCAGCGGGCACTGTTTGAAATCCATTGCGCGCGAAGGCGAGAGTGCGAGCCTGCGCGGCTTGGCGCCCGCGGAGTCCGGGGTAGTGATCGCGGGTACCGACATACCTGGCAGGCTAAACGCAGGCACCGACAAGGTGCGAACCTGATTCACGCAGCAAAATCGCAGCGACTTTCGGCCCGCGCCGAAGTCGAACCAGAACGGAGATTCATGACGGCCAGACCGACCGGGCCTTTCCAGATCGGCGACCGGGTTCAGCTGACCGACGCCAAAGGGCGCAAGTTCACGGTCATCCTCGCGGAGGGCGGCACCTTCCACACCCACGCGGGCGAGATCGCGCACGACGATCTGATCGGTGCGGACGAGGGCAGCATCGTCACCTCCGCCAAGAACACCGCCTATCTGGCGCTGCGGCCGCTGCTGACCGACTACGTGCTCTCCATGCCGCGCGGTGCGGCGGTCATCTACCCCAAGGACGCCGCGCAGATCGTGCACGAGGGTGACATCTTCCCCGGTGCCAAGGTGCTGGAGGCCGGTGCGGGTTCGGGTGCGCTCACCTGCTCGCTGCTGCGCGCGGTCGGCCCGGAGGGCAAGGTCTTCTCCTGGGAGATCCGCGAGGATCATGCCGAACACGCCGTACGAAATGTGGAGCGGTTCTTCGGCGAACGCCCCGACAACTGGGAACTGACCCTCGGCGATCTCGCCGAGTACGAGGGCGAACAGGTCGACCGGGTCATCCTGGACATGCTCAAGCCGTGGGACACCCTCGAGGCCGTCGCCAAGGCGCTCGTCCCCGGTGGCGTGCTCATGGTCTACGTCGCCACCACCACCCAGATGTCCGAGGTGGTCGAGCACCTGCGCCGCATGGAGTGCTGGACCGAACCGCGCGCCTGGGAGTCCATGGTCCGCGGCTGGCATGTGGTCGGCCTGGCCGTGCGCCCCGAGCATCGCATGCAGGGCCATACGGCCTTCCTGGTGAGCGCTCGCCGCCTGGCAGACGGCGTGGTCGCCCCCAAGCCGCAGCGCCGCGCGGGCAAGGGCTAGTCACCGACAAGAACGCGCCCCCTGCCGAATTCGGCAGGGGGCGCGCCCGTTTCATCAGGTGCGAAATCGCACCGCGTGCATATCAGCAGGGGGCACGGCCCATCGACAGGATGGTGCAGCCGGTGTTCTCCGAGAGTTGCCAGCCCGCGGCGGTGTGCTGCCACGACATCGGCACGCCCGGCATGGTGCCGTGCGGGGAGATGATGGCGACCGAGGCATTGGCATTGTCGCCGTCGACCTGGATGTTCGAGACACCGAAGCCGATCTTGCCGTAGTTGCCCAGCTTCGAGGTCATGGTGTCGATATTGCTCGCGCGCCGCTCACCGCTCACCATGAGCTGCTCCTTGTCCACCGTGGCGACGGTGGGATCGACGAAGCGGTCGAGGGTGGACTGCAACTCCTCCGGCGAGGGCGCGGGCGCGTCGGCGTGGGCCAGGCCCGCACCGGAGGTGAGCGCGATGGTCGCGCCGAGGGCGGCCAGGGTGATGCGGGCGGAGTGAGCGAGCATGAGCGGAAAAGCCTTTCGTGCGATCAGAGAGTTCTGCTATTACGGCTGGCAGGCGGCGCGCGCCATACCGAGAATGGTGCAGGCGCCGGAGTCGGCGAGCTTCCAGGTGCCGTCCACGTACTGGAAGGACATCGGCACATCGGGCATGGTGCCGTGCGGGGAGACCACCGAAACCTTGGCCTCGGCCTTATCGCCGGTCGTCTTGATCTCGCCCACGGTGAACGACACCGCGTAATGCGCGAGCCCCTGATTCATGGTGTCGATGAGCGCGATCCGCTTATCCCCGTCGACCACCAATTTCGCCTTGTCCGCAGCGGGTTCGGCCGGATCGGCGAAGGCGGTCAAAATGCCCTGGAGCTGCTCGGCTGTGGGCGCGGGTGCGACGGCCGCGGCGGTCACGCCGACCGAAGTGCTGGCGGTCGTCTCGGCCGAGTTCTTGTCATCCGAGCCGCAGCCAGCCAAAGTGGCGGTAACGGCCAGGGCTGCCGCAACGGTAGCCACGGAAACACGAAGCGTCCGCGAGGCGTTGCGCATACCAGAAGTTCGACTGGTGGGAAGGAGCATCAACGGCAGCCTTTCGGATCGGCCGGCGATTAACTCGCCGGAAATATGTTAGGGCAGGCTAACATGTTCGTCCGGTCCGTCGGCCGCAGCCTAGATGTGATCACGACGAAACCATGTCGGAAAGCGAGAACGGTTATCGCCCGGTAGCGTTGATAGACCGGGACTGGGAGGAGCAGCATCATGAGCCCCAACGAACATTCGGATTCGGCAGCCTGGAGGGAACTCGAGGCGGTACGTGCCGAGGCGGCTGCACTCCGGAGGCAACTCGCCGACTCGCCGGATCGCTCACGGGAATTGGAAGCGCGCGTAGATTCGCTGACGATTCGCAACACCAAACTCATGGACACTCTCAAGGAAGCGCGCCAGCAGCTTGTCGCGCTACGCGAGGAAGTGGACCGCCTCGGTCAACCACCGAGCGGTTACGGCGTTCTGCTTGGTGTATATGACGATCAGACGGTCGACGTCTTCACCTCAGGACGCAAGATGCGCTTGACGTGCTCGCCGAATATCGACACCTCCACCCTCATCTACGGTCAAACCGTGCGTCTCAATGAGGCACTGACCGTCGTCGAGGCTGGTCGTTTCGACCAAATCGGTGAAATCGGCACGCTGCGCGAAATTCTCGACGACGGACGTCGAGCTCTGGTGGTCGGCCATGCCGACGAGGAGCGAGTGGTGTGGCTCTCGGGTCCGCTCTCCGCGCTCGTCGACGTGGACGATATGGAGGATCCGGATCGCCCCATTCGCAAACTGCGCCCGGGTGATTCGCTGCTGGTCGACACCAAGGCCGGCTTCGCCTTCGAGCGGATTCCCAAGGCCGAGGTCGAAGACCTCGTGCTCGAGGAAGTCCCCGATGTCGACTACCACGACATCGGTGGCCTCTCGCGCCAGATCGAGCAGATCCGCGATGCGGTGGAACTGCCGTTCCTGCACAAGGATCTGTTCCGCGAGTACGCGCTGCGGCCGCCCAAGGGTGTGCTGCTCTACGGTCCCCCCGGTTGCGGTAAGACGTTGATCGCCAAGGCCGTTGCCAATTCGCTCGCCAAGAAGATCGCCGAGGCGCGCGGTGAGGATGCCAAGGAAGCCAAGTCGTTCTTCCTGAACATCAAGGGCCCGGAGCTGCTGAACAAGTTCGTCGGTGAGACCGAGCGTCATATTCGGATCATCTTCCAGCGGGCTCGTGAGAAGGCCTCCGAGGGCACTCCCGTGATCGTGTTCTTCGACGAGATGGATTCGATCTTCCGCACCCGTGGTTCGGGTGTCTCCTCCGATGTGGAGACAACCGTTGTGCCGCAGCTGCTCTCGGAGATCGACGGCGTCGAGGGCCTGGAGAACGTCATCGTCATCGGCGCCTCCAACCGCGAGGATATGATCGACCCGGCCATCCTGCGGCCCGGCCGCCTGGACGTGAAGATCAAGATCGAGCGGCCCGATGCCGAAGCGGCACAGGACATCTTCTCGAAGTACCTCACCGAGACGCTGCCCCTGCACGCGGACGATCTCGCCGAATTCGACGGTGAGCGCGCCAAGTGCGTGAAGGCCATGATCGAGCGGGTCGTGGATCGCATGTACGCCGAGAGCGAGGACAACCGCTTCCTGGAGGTCACCTACGCCAATGGTGACAAGGAAGTCCTGTACTTCAAGGACTTCAACTCCGGCGCCATGATCCAGAACATCGTGGACCGGTCCAAGAAGTACGCCATCAAGTCGGTGCTCGAGTCGGGCAATCCCGGTCTGCGCATTCAGCATCTCTACGACTCCATCGTGGACGAGTTCGCTGAGAACGAGGACCTGCCCAACACCACGAACCCGGATGACTGGGCTCGTATCTCGGGCAAGAAGGGCGAGCGGATCGTGTACATCCGCACGCTGGTGACGGGCAAGAACGCCTCCGCCAGCCGGGCCATCGACACCGAGTCGAATACCGGCCAGTACCTGTAGGTTCGCAAACGAAAGGCCGCGCTCCCCTTGGGAGCGCGGCCTTTTCGTGTCCCGGCATCCGTCATCCCGGTGCGCCGAACTGCCCGTCATCCCAGCATGCTTGTGGCCGGGATCCGGCCTGCTCGGTGGATTCAGCCCTGTGCGGCCGCGTCGAGTTCGGCGAGGATCTCGCGCAGGGTTTCGCGGCGTTCGGGGGAGAGGTTGGCGAACAGGTCCCGCGCGGCCTGAACGCGCGCATCGGCCATACGGGCCAGGAGCGCGTGCCCCGCTTCGGTGAGGCTGACCAGAATCGCGCGCCGATTGGCCGGATCGGGGGTGCGGGTGAGCAGGCTCGCGGATTCCAGGGCGTCCACGACGGTGGTGGCCGAGCGCGGCACGATGCCCAGGCGTTCGGCGAGATCGGACATGCGCAGCGGTTCGCCCGCGCGGGCCAGGGTCCGCAGCGCGCGGGCGCGCGCGGGTGTCAGGCCGAGCGGTTCGAGGTTGGCCATCTGGGCGTGCCGGATGCGCTTGGCGGTGCGTAGATACAGGTCGGGCAGGTCGCCGTCGGTCGCCTTCTCCATATCGCTGAGCATAGCTCACTGTTGTATGGAATAATTGTGAGTCTAGCTCAGTTATTGGGAGCGATTGTCTGTGGAAGGAGGCGCCTATGGCCGCCCGATCCGAACTTCGCCGGATACTCCGGCTGTTCCACCCGTATCGTTCCCGGCTCGCCCTGGTGGGTGCGCTGGTCGCCCTGTCCTCGATCGTGGGACTGGCCTCACCCTTCATGGTGCGCGGCGTCATCGACGACGCCCTGCCGCACGGACGGACCGGACTGTTGACGCTGCTGGCGCTCGGCATGATCGCGGTCGCCACGCTCACCGCCGTCTTCGGCGTCTTCCAGACCTACCTGTCGACCGCGGTCGGCCAGGAGGTCATGCATGATCTGCGCACCGCGGTCTACGCGCGGCTGCAATCCATGCCGCTCTCGTTCTTCACCGCGACCCGCACCGGTGAGGTGCAGTCGCGGATCGCCAATGACATCGGCGGTATGCAGTCCACGGTCACCTCGACCGCGACCTCGCTGATCTCCAACTTCACCTCGGTGCTCGCGGCCGTGATCGCCATGTTCGCCCTCGACTGGCGACTGACCCTGGTCTCGCTGCTCATGCTGCCGTTCTTCGTCTGGATCTCGCGCCGGGTCGGTTCCGAGCGCCGCCGCATCACCGGGCAGCGCCAGAAGCAGCTCGCCGGAATGTCCGCGATCGTCGAGGAGTCGCTCTCGGTGAGCGGAATCCTGTTGGGCCGCACCATGGGCCGGTCTCCGGCGCTGGTCGACGATTTCTCGAAGGAGTCACGTGGCCTGGTGGACTTGGAGATTCGCTCCAATATGGCCGGGCGCTGGCGGCAGTCGACCATCGCCATCGTCATGGCGGCCATGCCCGCGGTCGTCTACTGGGCGGCCGGATCGACCGTCGCCGCAGGACATCCGCTGGTCTCCATCGGCACCCTGGTCGCCTTCACGACCTTGCAGGCCGGGCTGTTGCGTCCCGCGGTCATGCTGCTCTCGACCGGTGTCGAGGTGCAGAGCTCGATGGCGCTGTTCGGCCGGATCTTCGAATACCTGGATCTGCGACCCGATATCGCCGAACCCGAACATCCCGTGCCACTGCCCGCCGAGGGTGTCACCGGTGCGGTGCGCTTCGACCATGTCGGCTTCGCCTACGACCCCGCCGGCCGGAATGTGCTGCACGACATCGATATCAGCGTCCCCGCGGGCACCAGCCTGGCGATCGTCGGTGAAACCGGTTCGGGTAAAACGACTCTCGGCTACCTCGCCGCGCGGTTGTACGACGCGAGCTCGGGCAGCATCACCGTCGACGGAATCGACGTGCGCGACTTGAGCTTCGCGGACCTGTCCGCCACGGTCGGGGTCGTCTCGCAGGAGACGTATCTGTTCCACGCCTCGGTGGCCGAGAACCTGCGCTTCGCCAAACCCGATGCGACGGACGAGGAACTGAACGCCGCCGCCCGCGCCGCCCAGATCCACGAGCATATCGCCGGACTCCCCGACGGCTACGACACCAAGGTCGGCGAACGCGGCTACCGCTTCTCCGGCGGCGAGAAACAGCGCCTGGCCGTGGCCCGGGCCATCCTGCGCAACCCGCCGATCCTGGTACTGGACGAGGCCACCAGTGCACTCGACACCCGCACCGAACGCGAGGTCCAAGCCGCCATCGACGCCCTGTCGCAAGGCCGCACCACCATCACCATCGCCCACCGCCTCTCGACCATCCGCAACGCCGATCAGATCGTGGTGCTGGACCGCGGCCGCGTGGTCGAACGCGGCACCCATGCGGAACTGCTGTCCCGCAACGGCTTCTACGCCGACCTGCTCGCCCGCGACGAGGTCCTCGCCGTGGCATGACCGGCACAGAAAAGGGCGCGCTCCGAAATCGGAGCGCGCCCTCGTCGTCCGTGCGAACTACCCGATGCCCGGAATGAACCCCGGGAACACGTAATGGCTGGCCCCGCCGCCCGGTGCGGCGGATCCGGTGAACGACGGGAAGTTGAACGGCAACGCGACCAACTTATGCGGATTCCCCTCCGCGTCGGCCTGCCAGCACCCGGTCGACACGCCATGGAACCCGGTGCACACAATGCGAGTACCGGTCCCATACGGCGAGGTCAGCCGCGGGCTGGTGTCGAGCGGATTCCAGTACCCGAGATCGGTGGGCGTCAGAAAGTTCTTGGTCTCGGTCACATAGATCGGACTGTTCGGCTGCTGCTCCGGCCACTCATCGGCAGCGGCCACCCCGGTCGCGACCGCGAAGGCGGTACCGGTGATGGCGGCCGTGGCGGCGAGGCGGGTAATACTCCGAGCAACTGTCTTCATAACCCCTCCATCGAACGTCGTGTGTCATACAGCGTCGCAGAGATCATCGATTCCCGATCATGGCGCTGTTACGTGAGTTATGACCTACCGACTCGATCGTGTTGTGTGGGTCACGCGGGATGGTGGCCGCCGCTTGGCGGCCACCATCCCGCGCCGCAGTGCCTTATCTATTCCATTGCCCGGCTTGCTCGTCCATCTGCCGTTGGTTGGTCGAGCCGTTCTGTACGGCACCGCCGATCCTGCACAGCGAGGGCTGAACGACGCACGGATCGACCGGTGGATTTGGATCGGCCTGAGCGGCACCGGCCCCGAGGACGGCCGCAGCGGTTCCCGCGATGACTCCCGCCGCAATCTTCATCTTGAAATTCATGCCCACCCTGCTTTCATGAGAATGAAAATGCCAGTGCGCCAATGTGATTCCCGCCCCGACATCTACGCCTGGCCATCGTATCGAACCTCCTGGATGGCGCAGCCCGTTTTCCGCTGCCGATCAGGGACGGCGTATGCGGCGGTAGGTGGGCGCTGCGGTGGCCGCGGTGGCGAGATGGGTTGCTATTTCAGGGATATCGGAAGGTTGGACGGCGGCGATGGTCAGACGAAGATGGTCGGTGTAAGGGTGTTCGGTTACCTCGAACGGCGCGCTCGGGGCAGCCTTGATGCCGACGGCGGCCAGGGAGATCATGGCAGCGTGTTCGTCGGCCACCGGGAGCCACAGGTTGATGCCGTCGCCTGGGGGAATGGTTATGCCGTGGTGGGTCAGAGACTTCCGGAGGGTGGTTGCGCGGGTTCGGTAGGTGTGGCGGGCGGTGGCGACGGTGTGGCGGGCGGTTTCGTCGGCGAGCATGTGGAGCAGGACGCGTTGGAGGAGGCGGCTGGTCCAACCGGGGCCCAGCATTCGGCGTTCGATGACCGGGTCGAGGAAGGTAGCGGGCCCGCCCACTACTGCCAGGCGGAGGTCGGCACCGTGGGATTTGGAGTAGGAGCGGATGTGGACTGTCTGGCGCGGGAGGCGGCTGCCCAAGGAACGCAGGGGTGTGTGGGCTATGCCGTCCGAGTGGTCGTCTTCGATGATCAGGAGTGTGGGGTCCGTGATGGCGTCGGTGAGTGCGCGCACGCGCCTGGTGGAAAGTGAAGCGCCGGTGGGGTTTTGGGCGCGGGGCTGGAGTAGCAGTGCTGTAGGAGAGTGAGTGGTGAGGGCGTGGGTCAGTTCGGTGGGGAGCAGACCGGATTCGTCCATGGCCACCGGGACGGGGCGGGCGCCGATGCGTGACAGGAGGTCCAGGAAGGGTGGGAAGCAGGGGTTTTCGACGAGTACGGCGTCACCCAGGCGGACGTGGGCGGAGAGGAGGCGGTCTACCGCGTCCAGGGCGCCGTCCAGGACGGTGAAGCGTTCGGCGCGCATGGGCCAGTCTGCTCGGACGGTGGCCTCGAGTTCGGGCAGCACGGGTTCGCCGAGGTAGGTGGCGGAGAGGTCGTCGATGGCGTTCTCCCCGCCCAGGGCGCGCAGGGCCGAGGTGAGATCGGGGAGCAGGGCGGGGTCGGGGACGCCGCGGGAGAGGTCGATGCGGAAGTTGTTGTCGGACTGGGAGTGCAGGCGCTGGTAGCGGCCCGCGGCGGTGATGGGGGGTGGTTGCGGGGGTGTGCCGACGAAGGTTCCGGCGCGGCCGCGGGCGACTATCGCCCCGGCGGCGGCCAGGGCGCGCCAGGCTTGGTTGACCGTGGCGGGGGAGACCTTCAGGACGCGGGAGACCTCGCGGACCGTCGGCAGGCGGGTGCCCGGCGGCAGGGCGCCGGAGCGGATACGGCGGCTGACGGCGGCGGCTATGCCCGCGGCGGTACGGTCGTGCACCCCTGACAGCAGGTCGGCGGCGTCGGGACCGGCCGGGATCGCCGTGGCGCTGGGAGCGCTATCGGGGACGACCGGGCCGAGTTCCGTTGTCACGCTTTCATTCTGCGATGGCGCATGCGTCGGGAACGGTGTCGTCCCCAGGATTTACGGTCACGAAACTGTTTCCGTCAACTTGTAACACAACGAAATTCGTTTCAGGTGCAGTATCACAAAGTATGGCAATCGTTCGAGCTGCGCTGGTCCAGACGAACTGGACCGGCGACAAAGAGTCCATGATCAAAGCGCATGAGGACTATGCGCGGCAGGCCGCTGCGGCCGGGGCGAAGGTGATCTGCTTCCAGGAGCTGTTCTACGGGCCGTATTTCTGCCAGGTCCAGGACGCCGAATACTACGAATACGCCGAATCCGTACCCGGACCCACGGTGGACCGGTTCGCCGCGCTGGCGCGCGAACTGGGCATGGTGATGGTGCTGCCGGTGTACGAGCAGGAGCAGTCCGGACTGCTGTACAACACCGCCGCGGTGATCGACGCGGACGGTAGTTACCTCGGCAAATACCGCAAGCATCACATTCCGCAGGTCAAGGGCTTCTGGGAGAAGTTCTACTTCCGGCCCGGAAACTCCGGCTGGCCGGTCTTCGACACCGCCGTCGGCAAGGTCGGCGTCTACATCTGTTATGACCGGCACTTCCCCGAGGGCTGGCGCGCACTGGGCCTGGCGGGCGCGGAGATCGTCTTCAATCCCTCGGCGACCTCGCGTGGTCTCTCGAGTTACCTGTGGAAGCTGGAGCAGCCCGCCTCCGCGGTCGCCAACGAGTATTACATCGGCGCGATCAACCGGGTCGGCATCGAGGAGCTCGGCGATGACGATTTCTACGGGACCAGCTACTTCGTCGATCCCGAGGGCAAATTCGTCGGGGAGGTCGCCTCGGACACCAGCCCGGAGCTGGTGGTGCGCGATCTCGATATGGATCTGATCAAGACGGTGCGCGATCGCTGGGCGTTCTATCGCGATCGCCGCCCGGACGCCTACGGACCGCTGGTGAACCCCTGATGCGCACCTTCATTCACGGCGGAACGGTGGTGTCGCCCACCGGATCCCAGCTGCTCGACGTCCTCATCGACGGGGAAACCATTGCGGCGGTGGTGCAACCGGGTAGCACCGCACTCGGTGCGGACCTGGCCGCGGCCGCCGATACGGTAATCGACGCCACCGGTAAGTACGTGATTCCCGGCGGCGTGGACTCGCACACCCATATGCAGATGCCGTTCGGCGGCACCGAAGCCTCGGACACCTTCGAGACCGGAACCCGGGCGGCGGCCTGGGGTGGCACCACCACGATCGTCGACTTCGCCATTCAGAAACCCGGTGAGCGCGTACAGGATTCGCTGGCGCTGTGGCATCAGAAGGCCGCCGGGAAATGCGCCATCGACTACGGATTCCATCAGATCGTCGGTGAGGTCAATGCCGAATCTCTCAAGGGCATGGCCGAATTGGTCTCCGAGGGCGTCACCAGCTTCAAACTCTTCATGGCGTATCCGGGCGTCTTCTACTCCGATGACGGGCAGATCCTGCGCGCCATGCAGACCGCCGGTGATCTGGGCGCGGTGCTGATGATGCACGCGGAGAACGGAATCGCCATCGACGTACTCGTCGAGCAGGCGGTCCAGCGCGGCGACACCGCACCGTATTTCCATGGGACGAGCAGGCCCTGGCAGCTCGAGGAGGAAGCCACCCACCGCGCCATCATGCTGGCGAACGTGACGGGCGCTCCGCTGTACGTCGTGCATGTCTCGGCGAAGCAGGCCCTGGAGCAGATCGCGACCGCACGCGGTAGGGGCCAGAACGTCTTCGGTGAGACCTGCCCGCAGTACCTGTACCTCTCCCTCGAAGAACAGTTGGGCGCACCGGGTTTCGAGGGCGCGAAATGGGTGTGCTCGACCCCGCTGCGCTCGCGCGAGGAAGGGCATCAGGACGAGCTGTGGCGGTACATCCGCACCGGTGATGTCGCCAATGTCGCCACCGACCACTGCCCCTTCTGTATGAAGGGCCAGAAAGAGCTGGGGCTGGGCGATTTCAGCAAGATCCCCAATGGCATCGGCGGCGTCGAACACCGCATGGATCTGATGTTCCAGGGCGTCAAGGATGGCCGCATCTCCCTGGAGAAGTGGGTGGAGATCTGCTGCACCACCCCCGCGCGCATGTTCGGTATGTACCCGCGCAAGGGCATCATCAGCCCCGGCGCGGACGCGGATGTGGTCATCTACGACCCGAACGGGCACACCAGCATCGGGCTCGGCAAAACCCATCACATGAATATGGATTACTCCGCCTACGAGGGCTTCGAGATCGACGGGCACGTGGACACCGTGCTCTCGCGCGGCCGGGTGATCATCGACGGCGGGGAGTACCGGGGCAGTACCGGGCACGGCCGATTCGTGAAACGCGCACTGTCACAGAACCTCATCTGAGTCGAACGGAGAGCTCCGCATGGATATCGGTGTGGTCCTGCAATGCACGCCGCCCGCCTCCCGGGTCGTGGAATTGGCGAGAGTGGCCGAGACACACGGCTTCTCGCACGTGTGGACGTTCGACTCACATCTGCTGTGGCAGGAGCCGTACGTCATCTACAGCCAAATCCTGGCCGTCACCCGGAAAGTCGTGGTCGGACCCATGGTGACCAATCCGGCCACCCGGGATTGGACGGTCACCGCCTCGACCTTCGCCACGCTCAACGAGATGTACGGCAATCGCACCATCTGCGGTATCGGACGCGGCGATTCGGCCGTGCGGACCCTCGGCGGGCGGCCCGCCAATCTGGCGACACTGCGCGAATCCATCGGTGTCATCCGGGAACTCGGCAATGGCCGGGCGGTCACCATCGGGGATACGGCGGTGCGATTGCCGTGGGCGGGCGATTCGCGACTGCCGGTATGGGTGGCCGGATACGGTCCGCGCGCCTTGGATCTCACCGGTGAGGTGGCGGATGGCTTCATTCTCCAGCTCGCCGACCCCGATATCACCGCGTGGACCATTGCCCGGGTGCGTGCTGCCGCCGAGCGCGCCGGACGTGACCCGAAGGATGTGACCATCTGTGTCGCCGCACCCGCGTACATCACCGATGGCAGCGAGGCGGGACTGAAACACGCACGCGAACAATGCCGTTGGTTCGGCGGCATGGTCGGTAACCACGTCGCCGATATCGTCGCCAAATACGGTGCCGACAGCGAGGTTCCGGCCGCGCTCACCGAATACATCGCGGGCCGACAGGGTTACGACTACAACCAGCACGGCCGGGCCGGAAACACGCACGCGGACTTCGTCCCCGACGCCATCGTCGATCGGTTCTGCATTCTGGGCACGCCCGATGAGCACCTGGTGCGGCTGCGGGAACTCGAAGCGCTCGGCGTGGATCAGTTCGCGGTCTACCTGCAGCACGACGCCAAGACCTCCACCCTCGAGGCCTACGGCGAATCGGTGCTGCCGCGGTTGGCGCACCCGGTCACCGCGACGGCGAGCGCGATATGAAAACCGATGTGGCGGCACGAGATTCGCCGACCTCGCGGACCCGGGAGTCGCGCGGGCGGTTGTTCGAAGCGAGAGATCGACTATGACGGACTCGACGACAGTGGCGGCTACCGGGCTCGTGCCCGAACCCGCGGCGGTGCTGCGGCCGCCGCGCGTGAAGTCCCCGTCCGGGCGCGGATCGATGGTGCGCGGGCTCGGCTATCCGATCGCCGCCTTCGGATTGCTGCTCGCGGTATGGGAATTGGTCAAGGTGCTGGTGCCCGCCAACGGCATCAGCATCGGAGATCAACGCATTCTGCCGCGCACCACCGATGGCGCGCTGCCGCACGTGTGGGCGGTGGTTACCGTGCTGGGGGAGAAGGACGGCAAGCGCACCGTCGGCGCGACACTGCTGCATACCGCCGGATTCACACTCGGGCTGGCACTCTCGGCGCTCGTGCTCGGCACCATCGTCGGGGTGGCCCTCGCGGTGCTCATGCAGCGGTTCTCCTTCGTGGAGCGCGGGCTACTGCCGTATGTGATCGTCTCCCAGACGGTGCCGTTGATCGCGCTGGCGCCGCTGGTGGCGGGTTGGGGTGGGCGCATCCACATCGGCGGACAGCCCTGGAAGCCGTGGATGAGCATCGTGGTGATCGCCGCGTACCTGGTGTTCTTCCCGGTCGCCATCGGCATGCTGCGCGGATTGCAGTCGCCCGCAAAGGCTTCCGTGGAACTGCTGCACAGTTGTGCGGCCGGATGGTGGGGCACCCTGCTGCATCTGCGACTGCCCGCCGCGGTCCCGCATCTGCTGCCCGCGCTGCGGCTGGGCGCGGCCGCCTCGGTGATCGGCGCGGTGGTCGCCGAGATCTCCACCGGCACGGCGGGCGGGATCGGCCGCCAGATCATCGTCTTCTCCCAGCAGTCCACCGGTAATGCGGCCCGGCTGTATGCGGCGGTATTCGCGGCGGCGCTGCTCGGGGTGGTGCTCACCGCGCTGGTGGGGCTGGCCGAGTTCGCCCTGCGCCGTTACAGCAGACCCGGCCATTCGTCAGGAGGTACCCGTTGACCGTCGAGACATCCCTGTCCGAAGAACCCTCGGCCACAGCGGAATCCGTGCCCGCCGTCGAATTGAGCACGGTGGGGAAGATCTTCACCGCCGGATCGGTCACCGCGCTCGAGGAGGTGAGCCTGACCGTCGCCGCAGGCGAATTCGTCTCCCTCATCGGACCTTCCGGATGCGGTAAATCCACCCTGCTGCGCATAGTCGCCGATCTGGAACAACCGAGTTCGGGAACCGTTGTGGTGCACGGCAAGACCGCGCACAAGGCCCGTCTCGACCAGGACTACGGCATCGCCTTCCAGCAGGCCGGGCTCCTGGACTGGCGGACCGTGCAGGAGAACGTCGAACTCCCACTCCAATTGCACGGCATCGGAAAACGCGAACGCCGCGCCCGCAGCGCCGAACTCCTGGAGATCACCGGCCTCACCGACTTCGCCCGCCGCTATCCGGGCGAACTCTCCGGCGGTATGCAGCAGCGCGTGGCCATCGCCCGCGCGCTGGCCCGGAAACCACCGCTGCTGCTGATGGACGAACCCTTCGGCGCACTCGATGAGATGACCCGCGAGCGCATGCAGGGCGAACTCCTGCGCATCGCCGAAGAGACCGGGGCCGCGGTCATTTTCGTGACGCACTCGATCCCCGAAGCCGTCTTCCTCTCCGACCGGGTCGTGGTCATGACACCGCGCCCGGGCCGCATCACCGCGGTGCTGGACACCGGCGGCTGGGATCGCACCGCCGAGACCGATGTGCGCTCCAGTGACGCCTTCTTCGCCTCGGTCGCCGCGGTGCGCGCCGCTCTGCATCAGGGGCATGGCACCGACCCGAATGAGACCGCGGGACGGGATATCCGGTGAAGCGACTGATCTCGACCGGCCTGCCGCCGGTGCTCTTCGGCGTGGGTATGCTGGTGCTCTGGCAGGTGCTCACCGTCGCGGCGGGCGTGCCCTCCTTCCTGCTGCCCGCACCGACGGCGATCGCCGATGCGTTCACCGGCAATCTCGATGCCATCACCAAGGCGGCCCTGGCCACCGGAACCAATGCGCTCATAGGGCTTTTCGTGGGCGCCTTGCTCGGCATCGCCGCGGCCATGGTGGCCGTGCGGTTCGAAGTGGTCGGCGGGCTACTCGGCGCACTGTCCGCCGGTGCGGCCGCCATCCCCATCGTGGCCCTGGCGCCGCTGCTGAACTCCATGTACTCCACCACGACCGACCTGCCCCGCCGCCTGGTCGCCGCGATCGTGGTCTTCTTCCCCGTATTCGTCAGCACCGCGAAGGGATTGCGTCAGGTCCCGCGCGTGCAGCACGACCTGATGACCGCGTACGCCGCCACCGGCTGGCAGATCACCCGCACCGTGCGGCTGCCCGCGGCGCTCCCGCACCTGTTCACCGGCCTGCGCATCGCCGCACCGGGCGCGGTGATCGCCGCCATCATCGCCGAGTACTTCGGCGGTCTACAGCACGGCCTCGGTAGCCGCATCACCTCCGCCGCGGCCAATACCGCCTATCCACGCGCCTGGGCCTATGTCGTCGCCGCCATGATCCTGGGCCTGATCTTCCTGGCCGCCGTTCTGCTGCTGGAACAGCTCACCCGCCGACCCCGCACCACCCTCTGGAGATCCACATGAGAAGCACCACACACAAATACCGCCTTCGGGCCTGTCTGGCCGTCGCGGCGCTGGGCCTGGCGGCGCTGACGGCATGCAGCACCACCGACAGCACCACCACCTCCGACGGCCTGACCAAGGTGAAGTTGCAGTTGCAGTGGTTCAAACAGGGCCAGTTCGCCGGGTATCTCGCCGCCGTCGACCAGGGCTTCTACAAGGAGCAGGGCCTGGACGTCGAAATCCTGGACGGCGGAACCGATATCGTGCCGCAGACCGTGCTGGCACAGGGGCAGGCCGATTACGCCATCGCCTGGGTGCCCAAGGCACTCGCCTCGCGTGAGGCCGGGGCGGGTATCACCGATGTGGCGCAGATCTTCCAGCGCTCGGGCACCAAACAGGTCTCGTTCAAGACCGCGGGCATCAACGGCCCGGGCGATCTGCGCGGTAAGAAGGTCGGAAACTGGGGCTACGGCAATGAATTCGAGCTCTTCGCCGGGATGACCAAGTCGGGTATCGACCCGGCCAAGGACGTCAAACTGGTGCAGCAGCAGTTCGATATGAACGCCTTCCTCGCACACGATATCGATGCCGCGCAGGCGATGTCGTACAACGAGTACGCGCAGCTGCTCGAGGTGAAGAATCCGGCGACCGGAAAGCTGTACACCGCTGACGATTTCGCCACCATCGACTGGAACGACCAGGGCGTGGCCATGCTCCAGGACGCCATCTGGGCCAATACCGAGAAGTTGACGGACAGCAAGTACGCCGATCAGACGGTGAAGTTCATCGCCGCCTCGCTCAAGGGCTGGGCGTTCTGCCGTGACAATGTCGACAAGTGCCGCGATATCACCGTGGCGGCGGGATCGACCCTGGGCGCGAGTCATCAGCAGTGGCAGATCACCGAGATCAACAAGCTCATCTGGCCCTCGCCCAATGGCGTCGGGATGATGGACAAGGCCGCCTGGGATCGCACCGTCACCATCGCCAAGTCCACCAAGAATCAAGAGGGCGCGACCGTACTCACCAAGGATCCCGACAAGGACGCGTACACCACCGAATACGCCACCAAGGCGCTGGATCTGCTCGAATCGCAGGGTGTGGATGTGACCGGCGGTGGCTATACCGCCCAGCCCGTGGCCCTCGCCGAGGGCGGAAAATAACCCGCTCACCAGCAGTAACCGTGCCCGCTACGCCTCGCGTAGCGGGCACCCCTGTTTTCGGGGCTTCCTCTTTCCTGTCCGCATGGCATAAAATTTGGCCGTGCGGTCAGAAAATGAGCCAGGCGATCAGCCGAGATCGTTCATCGAGGAGGCGCGACGGCGGCAGATCATCGCCGCGGCCGTCGAGGTGATCTCCGAGATCGGTTACGGCAATGCCTCACTGGCGCGGATCGCCGCGCACGCCGGAATCTCGAAGGGTGTCATCTCCTACCACTTCGACGGCAAGGACGACCTGATGCGACAGCTGGTCATCCAGCTGTACGTCTCCGGGGCGGAGTACATGACCCCGGTCATCACCGCGGTCGAGGGCTGGCGCGGCAAGGTGCTGGCCTATATCGAATCCAATCTGGACTTCATCGACGCCAATAAACGCTATGTGACCGCCATGACCGATGTGGTGCTCAATCTGCGTGACGCCGAGGGCAAATCGGTCTTCGCCACCCCCGAGGGTGCGGACGAGATTCTCATCCCGCTCGCCGACATGCTGCGAGAAGGTCAGCGCGAGGGCGTCTTCGGAGAGTTCGATGCCGTGCTCATGGCCAAGTCCATTCGCGACGCCATCGACGGTATCGCCGGAAGGGCCATCAGTGAACCGGATTTCGACGTGCGCGTCTACGCGGCACATGTCTGCCGCATCTTCGATTTGGCAACGGGTAAACAGGGGGAGAAGTGACACGAACGTTCGATACCGCGGCCGTGCGGCAGGAAACACCGCGTGAGCTACCGCCGTTCGCGCTCGGCTGGGTGCTGGGCATCGCGGCGGTCGGTGCGATCGCGTTACTGGCCACGCTCGGCCAGTACGGATTCTTCGGCGACGAACTGTACTTCGTCTCGGCGGGGCACCGGCTCTCGGTCGGCTACGCCGATCAGGGGCCGCTGGTCCCCGCCATCGCCTGGTTCATGGATCTGCTCGCACCGGGATCGATGGTGGCGCTGCGACTTCCGTCGGTGCTGGTGACCGTGGCCGCCATGGTGCTCAGCGCGCTCATCGCCCGGGAGTTCGGCGGTTCGCGCGCCGCGCAGGTACTCACCGCGATCGCCTACGCGACCTCGCCGTTCCTGCTGGTGCAGGGAATACAGTTGTCCACGAACTCGATCGACACCGCGCTGTGGGTGCTGATCAGCTGGCTGGTCATTCGGTGGGTGCGCACGCGGCGGGACGCGCTGCTGCTGTGGGCGGCCGCGGTGACCGCGCTCGATCTGCAGGTGAAGTGGCTGGTGCCGTTCCTGTGGGCGGCCATCGCCATCGGCGTGCTCTGTTACGGTCCGCGTGAAATGCTGCGCCGTCCCGCGCTATGGGCCGGTGCCGCAGGGGTTTTCGTCACCATGCTGCCCACCCTGATCTGGCAGGCCCGGCACGGCTGGCCGCAGCTCGGGATGGGCGCTCAGGTGGCGGCCGAACAGGACAGCATCGGCGGACGGCTCATGTTCGTGCCGATGGCGCTGGCCTCGGCCGGGGTGATCGGCACGATCCTGCTGCTGGGTGGTGTCTGGGCGTTGCTGCGTATGCCGCAGCTTCGGCCCTACCGGTTCCTCGGATTGGTTCCGGTCCTGCTGACCATCGCGTTCGTAATCACCGATGGCCGAGCGTATTACGTGGTCGGCTGCTACGGCGCGGTGATGGCGGCCGGTGCGGTATTCGCCACCCGCAAGGCGCAGGGGTGGCGGCGCTGGGTGGGCGGTGTGCTCGTACTGGTCTCGGTGGTATTGGTGGCCGCGGCGCTGCCGTTGCAGCCGGAGTCCGAGGTGCGACCCGCCGCATCGGAGAGCGCCGCGTGGCAGCAGCTCAGCGTGTACGGGCGGTTCGGGTGGGAAGATCTGGCGCAGGCCACCGAGCAGGCGTATCTGGCGCTGCCCGCCGCCGAGCGTGCGAACGCCGTGGTGATCACCGACTCCTATTGGCAGGCAAGCGCATTGGATCTCGATCGCGCCGAACACGGCCTGCCGCCGATCTACAGCCCCAACCGTGGCTTCGGCTACTTCGGCACGCCGCCGGATGCCGCCACCACCGTGATCTGGGTCGGTGGTGACGGCAGCGAACCCCGCGAGCACTGCGCCGAGGTCACCGCCGTGGGTAGAGCCGATGCGCGACTGGGCATTCCGGGTGTCACCCGGGATATCACGCTGTGGCGCTGTGACCACCCGCGCGCACCGTGGTCGCGCGAGTGGCCGAATATGTTGCGCCTGGGGTGAACTCGATCCCGCTCAGCCCTGTGACGTGGTCACCATGTTCAGGCTGACGTCCGCGGCCGGGGTGCCGTCGCCGGAACCGTCCTGGACTCCGGCGGCGGCAATGTTCTGCAACACGTCGAGGCCGCCGGTGATCCTGCCGAACGGGGTGTAGTTCGGGGGCAGCTGGGAGTCCTTGTACACCAGGAAGAACTGGCTGCCATTGGTGTTCGGCCCGGCATTGGCCATGGCCACGGTGCCCGCGGGATACGCCGCGCCCGCGAGGTTCTCATCGCCGAACTTGTAGCCCGGACCGCCGGTGCCCTTCGCGGTCGGATCACCGCACTGCAGTACGAAGATGCCCTGCGTGGTCAGCCGGTGGCATTTGGTGTTGTCGAAATACTGCTGCCCGGACAGGAATACGAACGAGTTCACCGTGTGCGGTGCGCGCGCGGCATCGAGAGCGATGGTGATGTCGCCGCAATTGCTCTCCAGAGTTGCGGTGTACGCGGCATTGGTATCGATGGTCATCGCCGGTTCGCCCTGCCACTGCAGACCATTGGGCTGGGCGGTCGAGGAGTTGGCGCAGCCCGGCGCGGTCTCGAGCCGCGGGGCCGGGGTGGCCTGGGCGCGACCGGTGACCAGCACGGCGACCGCGACGGTCACGCCGAGCATGCCGATCCGCCGTAGCGCCTTGCGGTCGAGGCGGATTCGGCGCGGCCGGGCGGTATCGCCATCGATGGTGTGCGCGTGCGGTTCGATATTCACCGGCGGGGGTCTCCTTCATTCGAGGATTGCGCTCTGGATCGCATATTGATCAAACTATGCGGTCGGCATCATTCCATCTCTCGACCGCGCGCGGAGCGGGTTGACCGGACCGGGCCGAGCGGACGCGCCGATATCACTCCCATTCGCCGGGTTCTCGCTGCTAACGTTCGCGCCCATGAAGGTTCAACTGCGGCATCAACCGTCGTCGACCATTGCGCGCTGCTTCCTCGCGGGCGGTGAGCCCATGCGGGTCGAGAGTGGTGCCATGGTGGCGCACTCCGCCGGAGTCACCTTGGCAGCCAAGGCCGAGGGCGGCATCATCGCCGGGCTCAAGCGTTCGGTGCTCGCGGGCGAATCCTTCTTCGTCTCCACCTTCACCGCGCCGCCCGCCGGCGGCTGGGTCGATGTGGCACCCGCGCTGCCCGGAGATATGTTGGCGCTGACCATTACCCAGGATCGGCCGTACTTCATCAGCCGCGGCGGCTGGATCGCGAACTCGCACGGGGTGACCGTCGAGGCCAAATGGGGTGGCCTGGCGAATCTCTTCGGCGGTGAGGGTGGTTTCGGCCTGCGCGCCCACGGTGACGGTGAGGTGGTGCTCGGCGTCTTCGGGGCCATCGACGTCATCGACCTGGCCCCCGGCGAACCGGTCACCATCGACACCGGCCACGTCGTCGCCTACGACCTGGCGATGAACTTCACCATCCGCCGCGCCGTCTCCGGCCGTTCCCTGCAATCGCTCAAATCCGGCGAAGGCTTCGTCTTCGACTTCGTCGGCCCCGGCCGCGTCCTGCTCCAAACCCGCAATCCGGGCGCCTTCGCCGCCTGGGCCGGTTCGTCAGCCTCCTCCGGCTAGACGTTATGACGTACATCACTTTTCTGTCGATCTCGCATAACCGCAGTTGGAACAAGTTCTACTAGTTCCGCCCGTCGACGGGCTGGGATTTTCCCCCCGAAAATCCCTCCCCAATAAAGTGAATCGTGCATGATTCACAAGTCGACATGTCATTTCATAGATGAGGAGTAGCGCGTGTCCGGATCCGCCTCGGATTTCCTGTCTCAGGTACTGATCAAGACCCTCCAGGGCCTGTTCACCGGTAGCACCGGCCAGTAACTGCAAGACGCGGAAACGCAAACGGCCCATTTCGATCGCGCGGGATCGAAATGGGCCGTCCTCGTTTCCGGGGCAGCTCGACTCAGCGGTCGAAGGCGGCGAAGTCGATGTCGAGCGGGTAGGGCTCGCTGACTGTGAGCCGGTCGCGGTACTCGCCGGTCCTGACGTACGAGCCGGTCGCTCGATCGAGGGCGAAGGTGGTGACCGTCGGCCGAAAACCCTTGTCCTGGTCGATGATCCAGAAGTGCCGGATGCCCGCCTGGGCGTACTTCAGGGGCTTGATCTCGCGGTCGCGCTCCTCGGACTCCTCCGAGATCACCTCACCCACGAGGACTACTTCCCACGGGTCGTAGTAGGTCCGGTCGGGGTCGGGCGGGGATGTCACGAGCAGGATGTCTGGTTCGGGTCGGTTTCTGGTGTCGATGCGCACGCTCATCTCGCTGTCGGCATGGCAGCCCGGTGGGAGCTGCGACTCCAACGCCGAGTGGAGGGTGCGAACAGCGTGGGCGTGGAAGGACCGCTGGGCAGCGTTCACGATCAGGTCTCCGTGCAGCAGCTCGAGGTGTCGGGGTGCTTCGGGAGGCAGGCGATCGAGATCCTCGGCTCGCCATCCACCTCGCGGCGGCCGGAACCACTCCGGGATCGGCTCTTCGCGGGGTGACGCTGTCATGCGAATGTCCTCTCGGCCGGTGTCGGTTCCAGGGTAATCGCTTGCTTCGGAATCGAATCTCAGCGCAGCAGGTGGGGGATGAGGGTGCGGGTGTCGGGGACGAAGGGCCAGTTCGGGTCGGACAGGTGGGCGCGGAGTTCGGCGTCGGTCCACCACCAGGCGTCGGCCACCTCTTCGGGTTGGTGGCGGAAGGGGCCGTCGGAGCGGACTTCGTAGGCGAAGAGGTGGCAGCGCATGGGTTTTCCGGCCCATTCGCCATCCCAGGAGGTGGTGATCAGGTGGGTGGGGTGCGGGTCGGTGGGGCCGATGGCGATGCCCAACTCCTCGCCCAGTTCGCGGATCGCGGCTTCGGCGGGATCCTCGCCCGGATCGAGGACGCCGCCCGCCAGGCAGTCGTGCATGCCCGCGAAGACCGCTTTGGTATCGGTGCGGCGGTGGACGTAGACGCGGGTGCCGTCCAGGGAGCGGACCAGGACGCCCGCGCTGGCATGCCAGAGGCCCTCGGCGTAGACGATGGCGCGTTCCTCCGCGCCGATCTCCTTGCCGGCGGCGTCGTACACCGCGATCATCTCGGACATGGCGCTCCCTTCGATGCCGCCGCGGGATCCGGCGGGCCTGTGGTGCAGATTAGCGAGCGGGCGGTATCCACATTCGGACGGATTCGGTGACGGGGGCGTAGCCTCTGGGGCGCAAACGTTTTCGTCAGAGAGGACGAGACCATGCCGCTGCCGCAGACACTCGCGCGAATCAATCGCCGGGTCAGCAATCCAGTGCTCGGTGTAATGGCCAGGATCGCACCGGGATTCGGGATCGTGATTCATACGGGGCGTAAATCGGGGCGGGTGTATCGATCACCGGTCATGGTGTTCCAGCGCGATGGCGGGTACCGGATCGCGCTCACCTATGGGCGAAATGTGGACTGGCTCAAAAATATTCGGGCCGCGGGGCGGTTCGAGTTCGAGACCCGGGGGCGCACCGTCACGCTCACCGATCCGACGGTGGGGCATGACGCTTCGGCGGGGTGGGCGCCACCGGGGGTCCGGCAGGTGCTGACGGCACTGTCCGCGGAGTATTACGTGCAGGCCCGTCGCGCGTAGGGGAGCGGCTCAGCGCGGGCCGCGGGGGTGATCGGCGGGCGCTCGGTGTTTCGTGTGCGGACGGGCCGACGGCGAAGCTGTAGATTTGCTGGCGACCGTATTGATCAGGCCGCGCAGTACCTCGCCGGGCAGGAGCACGCTGTTGACCGATGTGGTGGATGGTTCGGCCCAGTCGAGTTCTCCCGGGCGGCACCGGGCGGAACCGGATCGCCCGGCGGTGGCGTGGAAGGCCGTCGCGGCGGTCGCCCTCTCGGCTGCTGTGGTGTTGCTGCTCTCCGCGACCCGGTACGGCTACTTCGGCGACGAGCTGTACTTCCTGGCGGCGGGGCGACGGCCCTCATTCGGGTACGCGGATCAGGGGCCGGTATTGCCGCTGCTGGCGCGGCTGATGGACACCATCGCGCCCGGCTCGTACTTCGTGCTGCGATTGCCCGCGGTGGCATTGACCGTCACCGCGATCATCCTGTGCGCCTTGCTCGCCCGCGAATTCGGTGGTGACGCCTGGGCGCAGGTGCTCGCCGCCCTCGGCTACGCCACCTCCCCGTTCCTGCTGCTCCAGGGCACCATGCTCACCACGAACGCGGTCGATACCGCGCTGTGGGTGATCATCACCTGGCTGGTGGTGCGCTGGGTGCGCACCCGCAATGACTGGCTGCTGCTGGCCGCCGCACTGGTCACCGCGGTCGATATGCAGGTCAAATGGCTGATCCCCTTCTTCTGGCTGGCGGCCGCCGCGAGCAGTCTGGTCTTCGGACCGCGCGAACTGGTGCGCCGCCCGCTGCTGTGGCTCGGCGGCGCGATCGTGGTGATCACGACGGTGCCGGAGTTGCTGTGGCAGGCCCATCACGACTGGCCGCAGCTCGAGATGGGCCGCGTCATCGGCGCCGAGCAGGGGATTCTGGGCGGGCGGCTCATGTTCGTGCCCATGTCGGTGAGCCTGGCCGGATTCCTGGGCGCACTCCTGCTGCTGTGGGGTGTCTGGGTGCTGCTTGCATGGGAGTCGTTGCGGCCCTACCGTTTTCTCGGCGCGACCCTCATCCTGCTGTATCTGGCCTTCCTGATCACCGGCGGGCGCATCTACTACGCGGCCGGAATGTACGGCGTGCTGATCGCGGCGGGCGCGGTCGGCGTGGTCGCCACCGCCGAGCGCATGCGCACCGATCTGCGGCGGGCGCTCATTGCCGTCATCACGGTATTATCTTTGGGCGCAACGGCTTTCGTGCTGTATTCGACCCCGTGGCGATCCGCCGATCAGGTGCGTCCACCCGCCGATGACGCCGAGGCCGCCATCAATATCGGCGTCTACGGCTCATTCGGCTGGCATGAACTCACCGATGAGGTGGAGCGCGTCTACAACGGGCTCACCCCGCAGGAGCGATCCAAGGCCGTCATCCTCGCCGACACCTACTGGCAGGCAAGCGCATTGGATGAACTCGGCCGCGATCAGCTCCCGCCCATCTACAGCCCGAGCCGTGGCTTCGGTTACTTCGGCGCCCCACCGGACGATGCCACCGCGGTCATCGCCGTCGGCGGCTACGAAGCGTTCATGCACTATCAGTTCGAGCATGTGGAGCCGGTCGGAAAGGTGAATACCCGGATCGGATTCTCCGGCAATACCCAGGATGTGACGATCTGGAAATGCGGCGGGCTCAAGAATTCATGGTCACAGGTGTGGCCGAATCTGATGCATCTGTAACCGGCCGCCGCATACCCTCCCCGAGATGGAAACGCTCCAGCGCCTGCGCGAATCCCGGTAGGGCCGTGGATAATTCGTCCCGCAGCGGCCCCTCGGTACCCAGCTGCGCCAATACGCCGACGGTCGCCAGAATGGCGCGCCCGATCGGCGTGTACTCCGGTGGTGAGGTGAGCTGCCTGCCCACATTCGACAGACTGGGTTCGATGGACCGGCGGACCTGCTCACGCAGCCAGGGTTTGGTCAGCCGAATGGTGTGCGGGAAGAACATTTCCCGAATGGGTTCGGCCACGGCGCGCAGCGCCACGATATCGAAGTCCTGGCCGTCGGCAATGAACCCGTGCCTGCGCATCGCCGCCTCGACATCGGCGTCCACGCCGTTGAAGGCGGCATCGGCGAGATCACCGACGACCTCGGGAAACCCGATCGGAAAGACCGGGCAGGCGCCGAAATCCACCACACCCAGGCGGCCGTCCCGCAGCACCCGGAAGTTCCCCGGATGTGGATCGGAGTAGAGCATTCCGGTGCGCACCGAGCTGGACATCACGAATCGCAGGACCAGCAGCCCGATTCGATCCTTCTCCTGCTGTGCGCCGGTGGCGATGACGCGGGAGAGTGGGATCCCGTCGAGCCACTCGCTGACCAGGACATCACCCTCCTGATGCACGATGCCGGGTACCACGAAATCCGGATCGTCGGCGTAGGCGTCCGCGAAGACGCGCTGTGTCTCGGCCTCTTTCGCGTAGTCGAGCTCATCGCTGATGCAGTCGGCGAAGGCGTCGGCGAGCGCACGGGTATCCGCGCCGGGCGCGAAGACGGTGGCCAGCGGCGCGAGCCGGCGAATCTGCTCGAGATCGGAGTGCACCGATTCGCGTGCACCGGGGTACATGAGCTTGACCGCCACCGCCCGCCCGTCCTCCCAAACCGCGCGATGCACCTGGCCCACCGAGGCGGCCGCGCTGGAGCGAAGAGCGAAGTCGCAGAAGCGATCCCGCCACTCCGGCCCCATGTTCGCGGCCATGGCGGCCGATACCGCGCCGGGGAGCATGGCAGGGGCGGAGTCCTGTAGACGGCTCAACGCCTCCTGATAGGGCTCGCTCAACTCCGGCGGCAGTGCGAGTTCGTAGAGTGCGAGCAGCTGACCGAATTTGGTCGCGCAGCCCTTGAGCTCACCCAGCACCTCGAACATATGCTGCGCGGTGCGGGCCTGGATATCGATCTCCACCCCGTGTCTGGGCTGTCCCATGGCGCGGCGGCCGAGTCCGCCCGCACGACGTGCCGCATACGCCACCGGCAGTGTGACGATCTTGGCATTGCGCACCGCCGCACGCGTCGGCGGTTGTCCGGTCGCCTCCGGATCGCTGCGGCGGCGCAGTCGGCGGAGACCGCCCTGGCGCGGTTCGAGCATCGAGGACCTCCCAAGATCGGGTGTCTCAGTGTGTCATGCGGCCGATCGCCACGGGTAGGCATACCGGGCATGGGATTTGATCGACAGCTGCCCGGAATGGCGATTCCGGCAGCCGTTTTCAGTAGTCGCAGCGGCGAAGTAGATAATTGTCTGAGCCAGGCCGCGCTCGGCCATGAGTGTGCCGAAGGCGCGGGAGTCGTGGACGACGCCGAACAGGTTGATATCCAGCACCCGTTTGAAGCTCTCGCCGGGGGTGCGCGGGAACGGCGCAGCCTGGGCGGCGCCCGCGTTGTTGACCAGTACGTCGGGGACGCCGTGTAGCGCGGCCACCTGATCGGCGTGCGCCCGCACGGCGGCCTCATCCGATACATCGAGGGCGTAAGGGTATGCGGTGCCGTCGAATTCGGCGATCAGCGCCACTGCTGCCTCTTCTGTCTCAGGCAGGTTAATCGCCGTCCGACTTGGCGCTCGAAAAGGCGGGTGTCAATGGATCGCGCCCGGTACGCGAAGGGTGGTACGGCGGCGGCGACCGGCCGTACCACCCATCCCCGGTCCCCCCGGGTTCATGGATGCGCGCTCAGTGCGTGAGCGCACCCGCCGGTGCGAGCGGCAGCACCAGGCTGGACGGCCACACCGAATTGCGCTGCAACTGCTGCGAAGTGCCCAGCAGGCGCGGCAGATCCGTCGGAATCGGCATGGTCGAGGGGAAGGTGCCGGTCGAAATGCGCAGGCGCAGGGCGTGACCCGGCTCCAGCCGGTAGAAGGTGGGGCGCAGCTTGATATCCACCTTCACCACCTCACCGGGCGTGAGCAACCGCTGATTCTCCTGGAGCAGGGCGTGCTCGGGGGCGTACACGGTGCCGTCCGGAGTGCGCCAGGTCTTGTCCTCGCTCAGCGTGCGCTGACTCGCCAATTGCGAACCGCCGGTGATATTCACGGCCGAGCCGTCCGGCGCCACATCGTCCAGCCACACCTGGAAGGCCGCATCGGTGCCGGTGGAGGAGGCGTACAGGCCCACACTCGACGGTCCGGCCAGCACGGTCGGCTCGGTCACCGGATCGCCGGTGTACCTCAGGCCCGCCGTCGGCTCCAGCGCCTGCTCCGTGCAGGGGTTGTAGGCGGTGAAGACGCGGAAGACGAAGTCGAGCAGACCCGCGGTGTACTGGCCCAAACTCTGCCTGTTGCACAGATTG
Source organism: Nocardia sp. NBC_01503 (assembly GCF_036327755.1). NCBI lineage: Bacteria > Bacillati > Actinomycetota > Actinomycetes > Mycobacteriales > Nocardiaceae > Nocardia > Nocardia sp. NBC_01503. The sequence continues at coordinate 7,101,713 of NZ_CP109596.1, read as the reverse complement.
TCGATACCGGAGTAGTCCAGCCGATCGGCGGCATCGGTCACCGTCGGGGGCTGCGCGGTGAGTCGATTGCCATCGAAGAAGCGCTGTACCACGGTGGTCTGCTCGAACGGATACCGCGCGGCATCGGCGGCATTATTGCCCGGATCGATGACGTGCAGCGGCTTATCGGTATTCTCGACGCCGTTCGGAATATCCTTGAGCCAGCGGTCGAACCAGGCCAGGGTGATCATATCGGTGTCCAGTCGCGAACCCGGGCCGACGCCCAATCCCACGTGATACCAAGGGCCCATGAGCAATTGGTAACGCCCGTCGGACCTCTGATCGCCCGCCATCGGCGCGAACTGATCGCGTCCGGCCGAAAGATTCTGCAGCTGAGCGTAATTGCGGAACGGACCCTCCTGATACAGGTCCCACAGCCCGCCCACCTGGTACATGGCGATGCCGTTGTCGACGAGATTGTGCAGGTCGGTCTCGAAGCGGCGCTCCTGCCACCACGAGGTGTCATAGGCCAAAGGCCCGCCCGCGTACGCCTCCAACAGCAGTTTGATGGTGGAGTCCGAGGACACCAGCGCCTGAATATGATCCACCAGCGATTTCACGAAGGTCTGCGGTGACACCACCGCGGTCATGAACGGGCCCATCAGGCTCAGATACGGCACCATGAGCGAGATCGCGGTGAGCAGGATCGGGCTCATCATACCGTCGTGGCCGAGTACCTCATTGAAGATATTGTTCGGCATCGCCATGGGCACAATGGCTTTCAACGGCGAATCGGGGCCGACCGCCTCGGCCGTGCGCAGTGCGCTCAGGGCCGGGAACGAATACCCGTACATGCCGACCTTGCCATTGGAGCCCGGTAGCCCGGCCGCCCAATCCACCAGCTGCACACCGTCGATCCCGTCCTGGCGGGACGCGGGATTCCACGCCCCCGTGGAGCCGCCGGTGCCGCGCACATCCGCGATCACCTCGATATAGCCGTGCCGCACCAGCATGTCCTGCGCACTGGTGGCCTGATTGATCACGCGCCGAACGTCTTTGATCTGATCCGGCAACTGGAGGTGCAGTTCGTCGATGACACTGGTCAGCACCGCGGTGAGGGCACTGGTGACCGCGCCGTAGGTGGTGAAGTTGACCACCACCGGGAAGGGTCCGGTCGCGCGCTGTCCGGTCGCCGGATCGGTCGGGTACCGCACCTCGGCCTGCAATTGGGTGCCATCGGAGAGCGGAACCACGTGTCCGAGTTCATAACTCACGCCGTACGGAGCGGGCGTCGCCGCGTAGTCGGCGGGCAGCCCGAAGTTCACCGGCGCGGTCGGCACCGGCCCGGTGGTGGGCACCGCCCCCGCGAAGGTGGAGCTGGATACGGTCATGGCGAGCGCGGAGAATCCCGCGACCGCGAGGGGGGCCAGACGGCACCGGCGGGGCGGCCGTGACTTGCTGCTCAACGATCTACCTTCTGCGGATGGTCAAAAGGCCGTCGGGCATCTCGCCCCGCGACCTCGTCGTCGGACTTCAGCACACCGCACAAGCCCCACCCGCGACCACCGCCAATCCCCAAGACTCCGGCCCGGCTCCTTGTGCACTCGACCAAGGTCGAGTTACGGGGCGAAGGCGGCGGATTCGAGGCGGCGGGCAATGCGGGCCGCGGACAGCGTCATGGCATCGATGGGTCGGTGCGGGTCCAGACCGGTGAGTTCGTGGATGCGGGCCAGGCGGTAGGTGACCGTATTGCGGTGGATGTTCAACAGGCGGGCCGTCGCCAACTGGTTGAAGCCGCTGTCCACGAAGACCGCCAAGGTCTCCGCCAGTAGCGGCTGCGGGTCGAGTGGGAGCAGTACCGCGGCCAGGCCCGCGCGGGCGGAACCGCCCGCCGCGACGGTGTACTCGAACATGAGATCGGCGCGGCGGCAGAGCATTTGCGGGCGCTCCAGGCAGCGGCCCAATTCGGCGAGCATGCGGGCCTCGGCGAAGAGCGCGGGGACTTCGGCGCGCGCGGAGGCGACCGCGACGCCGACCCAGAACGGCGCTGGTTTGTTTGCGCATGCGGGCGAATCGGAGTGCGGGGCGGCCTGATTGGTGTCCGAGGCGGATCGAGCGGTCACGGTGCCGGGTTGCCGGGTTTCGCGCTGGTCGGCATGGGCCGGTTGCAGGCGGGCGGTGAGGGCCGCGGTGGTGGCGGTGCCGTCATCGCCAGGGTGCAGGGGTAGTAGCGCGGTCCAGCCGCCACTGTCCAGGCGGAGGAACACCCCGGGGATGGCCTCGATCCGGTGGCGCAGATCGCCGGTGTCGGCGATACGCGCCGAACTCAGGCGGAAGACCGCGATGACGAAGGCATCCGGGACCGCGATCGCGGGTTCGTCGGCCCATTCGATCGGATCACGCCCGGTGAGCAAGGCGTCGGCGATCGCGCGTCGGCGTTCGAGGAGTTCCCAGCGCGGGTCGTGCGCGCGATGCACGCACGCGGTGGCGATGCGGGCGGTCAATACGGTGATGTAGTGCAGGAGCGGGAGTGTGGCGTCGGCGAGGAGTTCGCGTTCGGACTCATCGGCGGTGGCACGAATATGCGACCAGATGAACTCCGCGGCGATGCGATAGCGCCCCAGCACCTCTTCCAGGGGTTCGCCGTCCCGGACCCGGCCCAGGGCGATCTCCACCACCTCGCGGGTCTCCTCCTCGCCCGGGGTGATTCCGGTGCGCAGGAATTCGAAGAACAGGTCCACATTGAGTTTGCTACCGCGCTCGAACCCGCTGGCTACCAAGGGGTGCGGCAGTGTTCGATACGGCGGTATCGCGGCGGGGAATTCCTCCCGCACCGCGACCGCGCGCCGGTACAGCTGTTCCAGCGCCCGGTCCCTGTTCAACGCTCGCATAACTCCCCTATTACCCGTACAGCGAGTCGATAGTAGCCGCGTATGCGATAGCTATCGGTTTGCGCCTCAATTTTCCGGTCGCGGTGAGGCAATCGCTGCCCGGCAACCACACATCGGGCAGCACCGCGAACTTCTTGATCTGCTCCACCCGGGAGAGCTTGGCGTTCGCCGCGTCGACGCCCTCCCGCAACGACTTCAGCACGACCGGGTCCCGGGCCAGACCGGCAATGCTTCGATCCGATAGCTGATGCCGTTCGGCGAAGGCGGCCGCCAGTTCCGGATCCAGGCAGATGAGCGCGGTGTTGTAGGCGCGGGCCTCGCCGATCACCGCGACCGCGCCCGCGAGCGGGGTGTTCTCGGTGATGGTGTTCTCGATATTGGTCGGCGACATATTCTTGCCCGCCGCGTTGATGATGAGTTCCTTCTTGCGGTCGACGATCTTCAGGAAGCCCTCGGCGTCGAGTTCGCCGATATCGCCGGTGTGCAGCCAGCCGTCCGCGTCGACGGTCTCGGCGGTCTTGTCCGGAGCGTTGCGATAGCCGCGCATGACCATGCGGCCGCGTACCAGCACCTCACCGTCCTGCGCGATCTTCACCTCCGCACCGGGTAGTGCGGTGCCGACGGTGCCGATCTTGATGCGCTGGGGACGCCCCACGGTCGCGCCCGCGGTGCATTCGGTCATGCCGTACCCCTCGCACAACGGCAGACCGAGACCCAGGAAGAACTCATGCGTATCCGGCGGAATGGGCGCGGAGCCGGTGACGGCGACACGAACCTTGTCCAGCCCCAGGCGTTCTCGCACCGTGGCCAGTACCAGGCGATCGGCCAGGCGATACTGGACGGTGTCGAACAGGCCCTGCGCGCGGCCGTCCGATACCGCGCGGGCGCGCGCCCGGCCGGTGCGAATCGCCCAGTCCACCAGTGCGCGGCGCACCGGACTCGGCTCGGCGGCGAAGCGATCCTCCAGGGCCGCTTTGACTTTCACCCACACCCGGGGAACACCCAGGAACACCGACGGATGCACCTCCGCCAGCGCCTCGGCGACCTGCTTGAGATCCGGGCAGGTGGTGATCTGCGCACCCCTGGTCATCGAGAGATAGTGCGCGAACCAGCGATTGGCCGCGTGCGCGTCCGGCAGGTACGAGACAACCTTGTCCTCGGGCCCGCCGCCGCCGAATTCATCGACCACGCGAGCGTTTTCGATGAAATTGGTATGGGTGAGTTCGACACCCTTGGGCGGTCCTGTGGTGCCGGAGGTGTACACGATGGTGAGCAGATCCTCGGGATCCACCGCGCGCCAGGACTTCTCGAAATCGAACTCCGGATCCGGGTCGCCCTCCACCGCGGTCAGCGCCAGAGTGCCAGCCGGCGCGTCATCCACGCAGATCACCTGCTCGACCGTAATGCCCTGTGCCGCGGCCTTCTCCACCGCCGCCAGGATCTGCGGTGCGAACTGGCGTTCACAGATCACGGCCTTGTTGCCCGCATTGCCGAACTGGTAGACCAGCAGATCCACCGGATTGGTGTTGTACACCGAGAACGGCGTCGCGCCGGTGTGCAGGATCGCGGTATCGCAGAGGTGGAACTCCGGGCGATTGGTGAGCATGATCGCCACCGTGTCCCCGTGCCCGATCCCCAGCTTGGCCAGGCCCGCGGCAATGGACCGCACCCGCTCACCGTATTCGCGCCAGGTGATGCTCTGCGCACCGCCGAGGGTGCGCAGCGCGACCCAATCGGGATAGGCCGCGACATTGGCCTGGAACGCCTCACACAGCGTGCGCGGCTGCACCGCCGACACCTTTGATGAACTCACGACCTACCTCTGACTCGCATTGTCGAGAGCGCTACCGCCCCCCAGGTGGCATCCAGCACACCGCACAAAGCCGGGTCCATACCAGTGGCAATCAAGCAGATATGCGATGACCGGTTTGTGCAAACTCACAAATGCCGGTCGTGACAACTGATTTAGTGAGGTGGGGTAACTCCTGGGGCACTCCCGGAATCGGGTGACATGGGAACGTTACTACGCGTACGAGACGGAGTACGGCTCCCAAGTTGGGCGCCAAAGTCTCGGGGAGGCGGTACCGTTTGGAACTAGCCAACAGGACCGCCGGACCCCGACCGGGCCGTCCGATCGGGTAGCGGTGCGGCTGTACGAGGAGCCCGCAGTGATCACCCCTACCGTCAACGGAGTACAGGACTACATCAGCGCCGAGGAAGTCGAGTACATCGACATCCGCTTCTGCGATGTTCCCGGTGTACAACAGCATTTCTCCATTCCCGCCAGTATGTTCGGGGCCGAACTGGTCGATGAGGGCGTCGCCTTCGACGGCTCATCGGTGCGCGGCTTCCAGGCCATCCACGAATCCGACATGCTCTTGCTACCGGATCTGCGTACCGCGCAACTGGATTCGTTCCGCCGAGCCAAGACGCTCAATATCAATTGTTTCGTCCATGATCCGCATACGCGGCAGGCGTACAGCCGCGATCCCCGGAATGTGGCGCGCAAGGCCGAGGATTATCTGCGCAGCACCGGCATCGCCGATACCGCGTACTTCGGGCCCGAGGCCGAGTTCTACATCTTCGATTCGGTGCGCTACGCCACCACCATGAATGGCGCGTTCTACGAGGTGGATTCGGTCTCGGCGAGCTGGAATACCGGGGCGAAGGTCAATCCGGACGGCAGTCTGAACCGCGGTTACAAGGTGCGCCCCAAGGGCGGTTACTTCCCCGTCGCACCCTATGATGCCGACGTCGACCTGCGAGATCGTATGTGCACCAACCTGATGCACGCCGGATTCGATCTGGAGAAGGGGCATCATGAGGTCGGCACCGCCGGACAGGCGGAGATCAACTATCGCTTCAATACGTTGCTGGCCGCCGCCGACGATCTACAGCTGTACAAGTACATCATCAAGAACACCGCCTGGGAGAACGGAAAAACCGTCACCTTCATGCCCAAACCGCTCTTCGGTGACAACGGCTCGGGCATGCATGTGCACCAATCCCTGTGGAAGGAGGGCACACCGCTGTTCTACGACGAGTCGGGTTATGCGGGTCTCTCCGATCTGGCTCGCCATTACATCGGCGGTCTGCTGCACCACGCGCCCTCGCTGCTGGCCTGGACAAACCCCACCGTGAACTCGTACAAACGCCTGGTTCCGGGCTATGAGGCACCCGTGAATCTGGTCTACAGCCAGCGCAATCGCTCAGCGGCCGTGCGCATTCCGGTCACCGGCGCGAGCGCACCCGCCAAACGCCTGGAATTCCGTTGCCCGGACTCCTCCGGCAACCCGTACCTGTCCTTCGCGGCCATGATGATGGCGGGCCTGGACGGCATCATGAACAAAATCGAACCCGCCCTCCCCATCGACAAGGATCTCTACGAGTTGACACCCGAGGAGTCCGCCGAGGTAACCCAGACCCCCGCCAGCCTCGCCGCGGTGATCGACCGTCTCGAAGCCGACCACGAATACCTCACGCACGGCGGCGTATTCACCGAAGACCTCATCGAAACCTGGATCCGCATCAAACGCGACAATGAGATCGCCGAGATAAACGTCCGCCCGCACCCGTACGAATTCGACCTCTACTTCGACGTGTGAGAAGGGCGCGCAGCGGTTGCGGCCCCGCACGGCTTTACCTGACGCGTAATCGCTTCCGCGCGCCGCAGCGAAGAAGCTTGATGCATGAGCGAATACGAGAACATCGCACAGCGGTACATCGACAGCTGGAACGAGAAGGAGGCCGGTAAGCGCCGGGCCCTCATCGAGGATCTCTACGCCCCCGACGTGATCTTCACCGACCCGCTGGTCGAACTCAACGGCACCGACGCCGTCGCCGAGATGGTCGCCGGCGCCCAGGAACAGTTCGCCGGACTGGAATTCGGCCTCGGCCCCGTCGACGGACACCACGATATCGCCCGATTCACCTGGACGCTGAACGCGCCCGGCGCCGACGAGCCGATCGTCGTCGGATTCGATGTGATCACCATCGCCGACGGAAAGATCCAGCGCGTGCACGGATTCCTGGACAAGGTGCCCGGCTGAGTGTTGAGTATGCGGTGGTGCGGGCGCGAATCGTGGCCGCACCACCGGATATTCGGTTGTGAGCCCGATCAGGGGGTGGTGCCGTCGGCGTAAGCGCGGCGGAAGCTGTTGTGGGGGAACGTAGTTGAGCGGTGGGGGAGGAGCAGTCCCGGCGACCGATGAAGGTCGCCGGGTGGCCGGTCATGCCCGCCCCCGCCAAACTATGACGTTTCCCTCACTGCCCGCGCGAGTCCGGTGGCGCGCCATACGATCCGGGCCTGAAGAAGGCGGGAAGGCGAAGAGGCCATGGATCGAAATGCGTTCGTCGAAGTGATGAACGAGGCGAGCGGCATGCTGGAGTCCGGACGTGCGACCGAAGCGCTCGCCAGACTGACGGCGTTCGACGACGCGCTGCTGAGCCCACCGGACCCCAAGGACTACGGCTGGGTCGTGTCCTACACCTTCCGATCCGCGTTCGCCGCGGGCGAATTCGAGCAGGCGCTGCGCATCGCCGAGAGCGGTCCGGCCCGCTTCCCGGCCGATATCCCGCCCGCCACCCTCGCCACCATGTACTCCATGGCCGTGGAGGCAGCCACCCAACTCGGCCGCCCCGAGAGCGCCGTCACCATGGCGGACCGCTGCATCGACATCCGCCGCAGCCACGGTGACCACGGCGAAGTCCTGATGGCCGCCATGACCGCCTGCACCCTGCTCGGCGATATCGAAAGACATGACCTGGCAAGCCGCTACGCGCAGCTGCTCATCGCCGAGGGCGACGGCGAACACCGTGCCTACGGCTACTACGCCGTATGCGCCGCCATCGAACACGGCGTCGGCGGACACCTCATCGACACCCTGCGCGCGGGCCGTGACTGGTTGCGGTCGCACGACAACGAATTCGCCCGCGAGGCGCTGCAGTACCTCGACAGCTCACCCGCTGTCGCCAACGGTGCCCCGCCGTCCGGCCTCCCCCAGATGGGTGTGGACGCCTTCCCACCGCCCCCCGGCTTTGCCCCGATCGGCTCGGACGCCTTGCCGCCTTCGGGCCAGGATCCGTTCGGCGCGCCGCCCGTGGGTCAGGACCCCTTCGCGCAACCTCCGCTGGGGCCCGATGCGTTCGCTCCGCCGCTGCCTGGTCAGGGACCGATCGATCTGCCGCCTCCGGTCAACGGAAACTCCTTGCCGCAGGCCCCCTTCGGTGGCGATCCGCTGGGGCCCGACACGTTCGCTCCGCCGCTGCCCGAGCCGGTGCTGATCGATCTGCCGCCGCTCGGCCCGCCCCTCGGTGAGGTGGCGCAGACCGAATTGCTGAGCGTCTCCGGGAACGGCATCGAATCGATCACCGGCCCGAAACAGCCACCGGCGGACCAACTCGCGGGTGGTGAGACCGCCGACGCGCTCCTCGAGGCGCAGCGGCCGGGCATCGCCGCCGCCGCGTACCGCGCGCTGATCGACGATGCCCTCGCCACCGGCAATCCGGATCCGCTGATCGTGGGCAAGGCCGTACTCGGCATGCTCATGGCACTGATCTTCGACAATCGGGTCGGCGAGGCGCACGCGGTGTGGATCGACGAGCAGGGCCCGACCTACCTCGGCGTCTGGGCGCTGGAGAACGGTCAGACCTCCGTACACGACGCCATGGCCTACAACCTGGTCGCCGCATTCCTGCACTCGCTCAGCACCGGTGACCCCAATGCCGCCAACCACGCCGTCGACACCCTCATGGGCCGCTGCGTGAACTGGGCCTTCGGCACCGACCCGCAGGTCGTGCCCGCCATGCTCAACACCTGGCGCCGGCACCTCTACGAAATCCACGAGGGCGAACCCGCCCCCGAGTACCGCTGGGAACTCGGCCAGGCCGAACAGCGCTGGGGCGGACCACTGCCCGAGTCCGGCCTCTACTGGATGCGCCCCTACCCCTGGGTCGTCGACTGGCTGTGATTCGCGGGAGTGCCGATCGCTAGGCTGCCGGTATGGCAACCGAGATCTGGCACAACCCGAAGTGCTCGAAGAGCCGTACCGCGAAGGCGACGCTCGACGAAGCCGGTGTCGAATACGTCGAGCGCCGCTATCTCGACAACCCGCCGACCGCCGCCGAAATCCGCACGGTACTCGGCAAACTCGGTATGGAGCCGTGGGATATCACCCGTACGGCCGAGCCCGAAGCCAAGGAGCTGGGGGTCTCGGCGTGGGGCCGAACCACTGCCGACCGCGATCGCTGGATCGACGCCCTCGCAACGCATCCGCGCTTGATCCAGCGTCCCATCGTCCTCACCGATGACGGCCGTGCGTTCGTCGCCCGCGACGACGACACCCTCGAAGCGCTGCGCTGAACAAACCCCACCCCGACCCGAGTTCTAGGTGGGGTTGTTCGTTCGGGCGTCAGGAGAGTTCGAAGACCGGGAATCCCGGTGCGATGGCGACCAATTCGGCGTCGGTGGAGTTCTTGTCGAGGCCTTCGAAGAAGCGGCCCACTTCCCAGCCCCAGCGGTCGAGGTAGGCGCGCAGGATCGGGAGTTTGTCGGCGTCGGGCAGTTCGCGGGCGGTGAAGAGTTCGGCCTTGCGGCCCAGGCGCAGCTCGCCGACGGGGGTGACCCGCAGATTCTTGACCCACTGGGTGTGTCCGCGCGGGGCCACCAGGTAGCGGGTTCCCTCGACGGTCAGCAGGTTGACCATGGTGGTGCGCCATTCCCCGCTCTTGCGGCCCCGCACGGCGAGCAGGCGCGATCCGGCGACGCTGATGCCGAGTTTGGGCAGGGTGTTGAAGATGCGGTTCATGATCGGATCCAGGCCGCTGGGGCCGATGTACCGGGTGGCGAGGTCGTTCATCGTGAGCTCCCCTTCTCGTTTCGAGAGCGGCGCTCTCTGATGTGATCAGTGTGCGCGCACGGTGACGGACTTGTCAAGAGCGGTGCTCTCATTTGATTCGTGTGCTCCGAACCGTGGCACACTGTTCGCATGAGCGTTCCTCGCACTGCCCGTGAACGGGCCCGCGCCGAGATCACCCGCGAGATCACCGACGCCGCACGTCGTCAGCTCGCCGAATCCGGCGCCGCGGCACTCTCACTGCGCGCCATCGCACGCGAGCTCGGTATGGTCTCCTCGGCGCTGTACCGGTACTTTCCGAGCCGCGACGACCTGCTCACCGCGCTGATCATCGAGGCGTACAACGCGATCGGCGAGGCGGTCGAGGAGGCGGTGGCCACCGGTGATACCCCGCGGGCGCGCTGGCGGGCGGCGGCAGCGGCGGTGCGGCACTGGGCGATCGGGCATCCGCACGAGTACACGCTGCTCTATGGGTCGCCGGTGCCGGGATATCAGGCACCGCAGGACACGATCGGGCCCGCGTCGCGGGTACCGATCGCGGCGCTCGGAATCGTCGTGAAGGCGTGGGAGAGTGGGGAACTCGCCGCCGGTGCGGGTGGTATGTCCGATGAACTGACCGCGCAGTCGACCGAGATCGCCACGCAGATCGCGCCCGGACTGCCGCCGGAGTACGTCGCGCGCACCGTCGTGGCATGGACGCAGCTGTACGGTGCGGTGACCTTCGAATTGACCGGCCAGTTGGTCGGCAGTATGGATCCGGCCGGGCCGTTCTTCGAATACGCCGTGGAGGTAATGGCAGACCTCATCGGCCTGCCCGGCTGATTCGCCCGGCAGTCAGCGGGTGCCGGGGTGAATCTCGGCCTGCTCCAACGGGAATGGCGGCGTGCCGATTCCTACTATCCGCAGGTTGCCCCACGGATCACGCTCCTGGAGCACCCCGCGCGCGGGTGTGCCACCGGGCAGGGTGAGGAAGACCTGCCCGCGCCCGGGATCGGGCAAATCGCTGCCCTCCGGCGCGGAAACCCGGCCATACCAGTGAAAATTGCCGTCTATCGGGTCCACGTGGCCGTTCAGGCTCACCGTCACCGCGAGTTCGGTGCCCGGCGCGTCCAATAGCGCCGGGCCCGAATACTCCGGTGCGGGTACGGGATTCGGGTAGTCCGCCTCCTCGGTCACCGCCCGCCGCGAGCGCCTCACAGCAGCCCCCTGCGCTGCCAGATGCGCTTACCGATCGGCCCGATCAAGCCCTGTTTGTCCAGGAACGCACCGAGATTCGCGGCCCCGATACCGAGCGCCCGCCGGGCCTGCGGATTGGCGCGCGCCATCCGCCGGGCCGCGCGGCCGTCCTCGACTCCGGCTCGGGCGTACATATGCCAGTTCGTCATCAGGTGTACGAACAGCGGCGCGGCGATCGCCACGCACAGTCTGGTGTACGCGCGCTCCGCGGCGGACATCTCGGGAACCCTGCGCGCCAAGGCATCTCGCGCGAATCCGATATGCCGCGCCTCCTCGGTCACGTGAATCCGCATGGCCCGCGCCACTACCGGCTGCAACTGCGGATCGTCCAGGGTCTGACGCTGGATGGCGTCGAAGATCTCCTCGCCCACCAGCGCGCCGACCCAGACCATCGAACCCCGCAGGAACAGTTGCAGGGCGCTGATGGTCAGTCGCTCATAGCGATTGGGCCAGTACGGTCGCGCCTCGACCTTGTCGATGAGCTTGCCGAACATCATCATGTGCCGGCATTCATCGCCCATCTCGGTGAGCGTGTAGTGCGAGTGCCGGGTGGTCGGATCGCCATTCATGAGCTCGCGCAACAGCAGCCGATTCAGCAGGTTCTCGAACCAGATGCCGACCGAGAGCACATTCGCCAGCTCCTGGCGGGAGAGTTCGCGGCGCTGTTCGTGATCCATGGCCTCCCACAACGGCGTGCCGTACAGGGAGACGACCTCGGCGGGCAGGAAGAGCTTGTGCGGGTCCAGGGGAGCGTCCCAGTCGATATCGACGACCGGGTCGTAGAACTTCTTCACATGCCCGGTGAGCAAACGCTGGGCGAAGGAATCGCGGGGGAGCAGTGTGTTCTCGGCGGCGGCGCTGGCGTCGTTGCTCATGGCAGCATCCTGACTCGAATTACTGGTACACGCTGTTACACTCAGATTAGTGGTACATGGTGTATCGGTCAATAAGCGGGTGGGTATCGTGAAGCGGGTGACCGGAACCAGCACGCACTCGACCTCGACGGCCACCGATGGCCGCAGTACCCGCTGGAACGGACATAAAGCCCGCCGACGCGCAGATATGCTCGACGCCGCACTGACCGTCATCGAGGCCAATGGCACCGAGATCTCCGTCCAGCAGATCGCCGATCGCCTGAAGGTGCCGCGGCCGGTGGTCTACCGGCACTTCGACGGCCGCGCCGATCTCGACGAGCAAATCCGCCGTCATATTCTGGATTCCCTGCTGGCCGAACTACTTCCGCGCTTGCGGCCGGACGGCACCGTGCGCGATGCGGTGCGCGGTGCGGTCGGCACCTACGTGGGATGGGTTGAGCGGCACCCGAATCTGCATCGCTTCCTGGCCGCCGGGGATCCGCACGGGGGCAGTGGGAGCGCGCTCGCGGGGGCTCGCGATCGCATCGGCGCGCAGTTGGCGGATCTGTTCGCCGATATTCTCGGCGGTTTCGGCCTGGATCCGAATCGCGCCCGCCCCACCGCATTCGGGATGGTGGGCTTCGTCGACGGTGTGGTCAACAGCTGGCGCGCGGATGGCGTGCTCACCTCCGAGCAGGTCGAGGGCATTCTCGCCGAATCGGTGCTGGCGCTGCTGGAGGGCAATGCGCGCAGCCTGGAGGTGCCGATGACCCGCGATACCGTCGTCGCTGATCTGGTGGCGCGCTCGGCCGCCGCGCATACCGGATAATTTTGCCGCCGAGGAAATATTGCCATCCCGGCAAGAATCTGTACGCTGAGTCGAGTGAGCGATGGACTGCGTGCGCGCAAGAAGCGGGAAACCCGGCTCGCGCTGAGCATGGCCGCCATCCAGCTGGCGGTGGAACGCGGCTGGGACAACGTGACGGTGGACGATATCGCCGCCGCCGCCAATGTCTCGGTACGCACCTTCCGCAACTATTTCTCCAGTAAGGCCGAGGCGGTCGCGTCCCGGCATCTGGAGCGCATGGAACAGGTCGCCGAAGAGTTCGCCGCCCGACCGGACGGTGAAACCCTGTGGGAGGCGATGACCGCCGCGGTTCTGGACCGGTTCGCGCTCGGTGAGACCGTCACCGCGGAGACCACTGCCGACCGGCACTGGGTCGACGGCATCCGCATCATGCTCGGCGCACCCGCGGTGCAGGTCGCGATTCTCGAAGCCAACGCGACCGCGCAGCAGACACTTACGGCCGCGGTGGCCGCTCGCACCGGCACCGACGCCAGCCGGGATCTGTATCCGAATCTGGTGGCCGCGGCGGTCTCGGCCGCCATCAGCGCCGCCATCGATCACAGTCAACGCGCCGATCCGGCACAGCCGCTCATGGGGCTGTTGCGCGAAGCGCTCGACCGGCTGGCCACGGGCCTGCCGGTGCCCTAGCCGAAAATCGCTGTCTCTCAGGAGAAGTCATGACCCACGACGTGATCATCGCCGGAGCGGGGCCCGTCGGCCTGATGCTGGCGAGCGAACTCGGCCTGGCGGGTGTCCGCCCGCTGGTGCTCGAACGGCTCGCCGAACCGAGCGATGAGGCCAAAGCCAACGGTCTGGTCGGCCAGGTGGTGCCGATGCTGGATCGGCGCGGCCTGTACCAGCGCCTGGGCGGGCCGCCGGGGCGGCCGCAACCCAACTCCAACTACTTCATGTTCGCCGCTCTCCCTTTGGATTTGAGCCTGCTCGAGCAGAGTCCCGTCTACAACCTCGCGATACCACAACCGGAGATTGTCGCCGCGCTGCGGGACCGGGCGCTCGAACTGGGAGCCGAAATACGCTGGGGCGCCGAGATTACCGGCATCGCACAGGACGATGACGGTGTCACCGTGGAGGTTTCGGCGGCGGAGCGGACCTTGACGCTGCGCACCCGATATCTGATCGGCGCCGACGGCGGGCACAGCCTGGTGCGGAAACAGGCCGGAATCGATTTTCCCGGAGTCAGTTACGACCGCACCACCACCCGCACCGCACACGCCACCATCCCCGCCGATCGGGTGGACCCGGCGACCGGGGTGCTACGGGTACCCGGCTACGGCGAGATCCGCCCCTTCCTGCCCATCCGCACCGACCGTGGTGGCTTGGCCTATGCGCCATTCCCCGGCCGAACGCCCCTGTTCAGCACCACGGAGTGGGATCGGCCGGCGCCGGACGGGCCGATGACCCTGCGGGAGATGCGGGCCAGTATCGAGTACGTGCTCGGCGGCGAGCTCGAGCTCGGTCCCGCGACCGGACCCGGACCGCATGCGCTGCGCCGTCAGCTCGGCGGAAACACCAGGGTCGCGGCGCGATTCCGGGACGGTCGGGTCTTCCTCGCCGGAGACGCCGCCCATGTGCTGGTCTTCGGTGGCGGCCCGGGTTTGAACCTCGGTCTGCAGGACGCGATGAACCTCGGCTGGAAGCTTGCCGCCGAGCTCGAAGGCCGAGCGCCCGAAGGGCTCCTGGACACCTATGACACCGAACGCCGACTTGCCGCCGATCGCGCGGTCATGCAATCGCAGACCCAAGCCGCGCTGCTCGCCCCGGGCGCGGATGTCACCGCCATGCGCGAGGTCTTCGCCGAACTGCTCACCGATCGATCGACGGTGCGGCGGCTCGCCGAGCTGATCTCGGGCGCGGATATTCGCTACGACATGGGAGAGCCCGATCCGCACCCGCTCGTCGGCCGGCCCGCGCCCGACCTCGATCTCCCGCTCGACTCCGGTCCGACCCGGCTGGCCGAATTGACCAGAGCCGCACGGCCTTTACTGCTCGACTTCACCGCGGAGGGAGCGCTCACCACGGCACTGGCGCCGTGGAGCGACCGGGTGGACATCGTCGCGGCGCGGCCGGATGAGCCGCCCGCGACCGCGCTTCTGCTGCGCCCCGACTCCTACGTCGTATGGGCTTGCGACTCGGCCCGACCGAACGCCGCCGAACTGCGGGCGCTGCGCGCGGCTCTGGGGCGCTGGTTCGGCCCGGTGCCGGTGCCGGTGTAGTGGCCGTCGTCCACCGGGCCTCTCAGCGGACCTGCGCGGGTTGACCTGTGCGACTACCGCGTTCGGCCAGCGCGCGGTAGGTCGCATTCCACAGCCACTCCACCGGACCGCGCTCGAAACGGCGCAGCCAGGCGTGCGCGAAGACCAGCATGACCGCCGCCACGATCAGGTAGACGGCGAGAGTGAACGGGACGCGGGAATCGGGGGAGACCAGCTGGGTCAGGCCCAGGCCCCAGCCGTAGCAGAGGAATCCGGCGATCAGGTTCTGCAGGATGTAGCAGCTCAATGCCATGCGGCCGACCTCGGCGAAGCGGCGGCCGACGAATCCCGGTGCGGTACGGCGGGTATAGACCTGCGCCACCAGGCCGAGGATGCCGAGGGCCACGAACGGCGCCAGGCCGTAGCGGGTGAGCAGGATCAGATCGCCGCCGAGCATGCCGATGGCCAGGTCCAGCGGTGCGGCGATCGCGAAGCCGATGATCATGAGCCGCTTGCGGATTCGCGCACCCTCGGGCTCGAAGACTCCGGCGCGGAACAGGCGTGCGCCCAGCAGGAACAGGGCGATCGACATCGGGAAGATGAAGATCGGCTCCAGGCGGAACGCCAGGGCGTGCTCGACGCGGAAGACCACCAGCTCCCAGAATGAGCCGTCCGTATAGGGATTCGGGTCCGGGGGCTGCGGGGTGCTCGAATCGCCCTGTGCGGCAGCGAGAGTGATGCCGACCACGATCACGGTGAGCATGGCCGTATGGATCGCGGCGGTGATGTACAGCCAGCGGCGCTGCGCACGCTCGCTCGTGGCGAGGACGAACGCCACCACCAGCCCGGTCACCGCGTACCCCATGAGCACATCGAATTCGGCGACGAACAGGAAGTTGAACAGACCGTCCAGGAACAGCAGTCCGGCTCGTATCGGATACCGGCCCGGCCATGCCCGCCCGCCGCGCGTCGCCGAACCCCGCTGAATCGCCAGCCCGATTCCGAACATGATGGTGAGCAGGCCCAGGAATTTGCCCTGCGCCAGTTGCTGCAGGAACCGCTCGGTCCAGACCCATATCCCGCTCGGCTCGTCCAGCCGCGCGACATAACCGACCAGTCCGGCCGAGTTGGTGAAGATCCAGATATTGGTGCCCAGCGTGCCCAGAATCGCGATGCCGCGCAGCACATCCAGCGCGGGCAATCGGGTCGAACCGGTGCGCGCCGCCACCGCTCGCGATTGTGCCGGAGTGGGATTTGGCTCTGCCATAACGGGATTCGACTCGAATCCGGTGATCGCCAGGGGTATCGACTGCGCGGGTGTGACCGGTTCGACCATACCTGTCATTCTGCGATCCGGGCAGGTCAGCGCGGATCGCCCGGGAGAACGACCCGGGGTACGACTCACGAATGACCCGACCCGGGAATCGGCCCGCACCCGGTCGCGCCCGATCCGCCGTCGCGTCGCCTAGGCTCGACCGTATGCAGCGCATCATCGGAATCGAGGTCGAGTACGGCATTTCGACGCCTTCGGAGCCGTCGGCCAACCCGATTCTCACGTCGACCCAGGCGGTCCTCGCCTATGCCGCAGCCGAAGGCGTGCCGCGCGCCAAACGCACCCGCTGGGATTACGAGGTGGAGTCACCGCTGCGCGATGCGCGCGGCTTCGACCTCGGTCGGCTCAACGGCCCGGCACCCGTCATCGACGCCGACGAGGTCGGCGCGGCGAATATGATCCTCACCAACGGCGCGCGGCTCTACGTCGACCACGCGCACCCGGAGTACTCCGCCCCGGAGGTCACCGACCCCCTCGATGCGGTCATCTGGGACAAAGCCGGTGAGCGCGTCATGGAAGCCGCCGCCCGCTTCGCCTCCAGCGTGCCCGGTGCGCCGCGTATGCAGCTGTACAAGAACAACACCGACGGCAAGGGCGCCTCCTACGGCACACATGAGAACTACCTCATGAGCCGCGATACGCCGTTCAACCAGATCATCGTGGGTTTGACGCCGTTCTTCGTCTCACGCCAGGTGATCTGCGGATCCGGTCGCGTGGGCATCGGCCAGAACGGCGATACGCCCGGTTTCCAGCTGTCCCAGCGCGCGGATTACATCGAGGTCGAGGTCGGCCTGGAGACCACACTCAAGCGCGGCATCATCAACACCCGTGACGAACCGCACGCCGATGCCGACAAGTATCGCCGCCTGCACGTCATCATCGGCGACGCCAACCTGTCCGAGTGGGCCACCTACCTCAAGGTCGGCACCAGCGCCCTGGTGCTCGACATGATCGAAGCGGGCGAGGACCTCTCGGATCTGCAACTGGCCCGCCCGGTCACCGCCGTGCACACCATCAGCCACGACCCGACCCTGCGCGCCACCGTCGCCCTCGCCGACGGCCGCGAACTGACCGGCCTTGCGCTGCAACGCATCTACCTCGATCGGGTGGAGAAGTTCGTCTACCGCCAGGGCATCGACGACGCCCGTATCCAGGATCTGCTCACCAAATGGGCGCACGTGCTCGATCTGCTCGAGCGCGACCCCATGGAGACCGCGGACCTGCTGGACTGGACCGCCAAACTCCGTCTGCTGGAAGGTATGCGCACCCGCGAGGGCCTCAACTGGGCCGCCCCGAAGCTGCACCTGGTCGACCTCCAATACTCGGACGTGCGCCTCGACAAGGGTCTCTACAACCGCCTGGTGGCGCGCGGTTCCATGCAGCGCCTGGTCACCGAACAGCAGATCCTCGACGCAATGACCAACCCGCCCACCGACACTCGCGCCTACTTCCGCGGTGAGTGCCTGCGCCGCTTCGGCGCCGATATCGCCGCCGCCAGCTGGGACTCGGTCATCTTCGACCTCGGCGGCGACTCCCTGGTCCGCATCCCCACCCTCGAACCCCGCCGCGGCACCAAAGCCCACGTGGGCAAGTTGCTGGACGGTGTCGCCACCGCCGCCGAACTGGTCCAGCAACTCACCCACTGAAGCGTTTTCGACGCGCCCGGCGCAGGCTTCCGGAAGATCGCGAAGCGACGTCAATGCGGTTAATCCGGCGCGTTGTCGCCGGGGCTGGGTAGTGTTGACCGTACGGGCATCGGATTTTCTCCGGTGCTCGCCGATGATCACAGAGGAGGTCGGCTGCTATGGCACAAGAGCAGACCAAGCGCGCCGGTGGTGGCGACGAGGACGAGGGGCCCGTCGGGGACGGTGCTGCAGGGCAGGAGCGCCGGGAGAAACTGGCTGAGGAGACCGACGACCTGCTCGACGAGATCGACGATGTTCTCGAGGAGAATGCCGAGGACTTCGTGCGTGCGTACGTTCAGAAGGGCGGCCAGTGACCCAAGGCGACCCACTGCGTCTCCAGATGGGGAACGCCCTCTCGTCCTTCTCCGAATACCTGCGATTGCACGCTCCGGAACTGTTGCCCGGCAACAACTTCCGCGGTGACGGTTATCCCCAAGGGGGCGCGCCGGCCGATATCGCACCGCACGGCACCACCATCGTCGCGGTCAGTTACCGCGGCGGTGTGCTGATCGCGGGTGACCGCCGGGCCACCCAGGGCAACCTGCTGGCCAGCCGTGACATCGAGAAGGTGTATATCACCGACACCTTCTCGGCGGCCGGTATCGCGGGTACCGCGGGTATGGCCATCGAGATGATCCGGCTGTTCGCGGTGGAGCTCGAGTACTACGAGAAGATCGAGGGCGTCCCCCTCACCTTCGACGGTAAAGCCAACAAACTCTCGAAGATGGTGCGCGACAACCTCCCCGCGGCCCTGCAGGGTCTCGCGGTGGTGCCGCTGCTGGTGGGTTTCGACCCGGACCAGCAGGACCCGGACAAGTCCGGTCGCATCATCTCCTATGACGTGGTCGGCGGCCGCAGCGAGGAGCGATTCGGTTACACCGCGGTCGGTTCCGGTTCGCTGTTCGCCAAATCGTCGCTGAAGAAGACATACAAGCGCGGCATCGATCAGGACAAGGCGCTCGGCATCGCCGTCGAGTCCCTGTTCGACGCCGCGGACGACGACACCGCCACCGGCGGCCCCGATACCCTGCGGGGCATCTATCCGACGGCGATCGTCATCGATTCCGAAGGCTCCGTTGAGGTGTCGGAGGGTCGACTGGCCGAGATCACTCGCGAGATCCTGGCCGAGCGCGTGGACGAAGAGGGGAGTGCCCGAGCATGACGCTGCCGTATTACGCGTCCGCCGAACAGATCATGCGCGATAAGACCGAACTCGCGCGCAAGGGCATCGCACGCGGGCGAAGCGTCATCGTGCTGGTGTACGACAAAGGTGTGGTGTTCGTGGCCGAGAACCCCTCGGCCACACTGCACAAGGTGAGCGAGTTGTACGACCGCGTCGGCTTCGCCGCGGTCGGCAAGTACAACGAGTTCGAAAGCCTGCGCCGCGGTGGCATTCTGCAGGCCGATCTGCGTGGTTACCAGTTCGACCGGCGCGATGTCACCGGTCGGTTCCTGGCCAACCTGTACGCGCAGAGCCTGGGCACCATCTTCACCGACCAGCTCAAACCGTTCGAGGTGGAGATCTGTGTGGCCGAGGTCGGCTACCCGGACGCCGAGCCGAGTTCGGTGCTGTACCGCATCAACTTCGACGGATCGATCGTCGACGAGCGCGAGTTCGTGGTCATGGGCGGCAATACCGAGCCCATCGTCACCGCACTCAAGGCCTCCTATCAGCCCGGTCTGGATCTGCACGGCGCGGTCACCGTCGCCATGCAGGCGTTCGCCAAGGCCGCGCCCGAGGGGGCGGACAAGGACAAGAAGACCGCGGGGTCGGCCTCGCTCGAGGTCGCCACCCTCGAACAGTCCCGGCCGCGACGGGCTTTCCGCCGCATCACCGGGTCCGCGCTACAGCAACTGATCACCGGCAAGGCGCAGAGCGCCGCGGCGGCGGCCGAGGCCGATAAGCCCTCGTCCGGAGATCCGTCCCAGGCATAAAAATTCACACAATTCCCGGCCGATTCATTCTGGACGGTCGGGGATTTGTGCTGTTTCCGGCAATTTCGAGTCGGGCCACGGACTTTCGAGTTCGTGGCCCGAAATCGTTTGTCGCGCATCCGCGTTCAACCGTAAATCCCCAGGTTCGCGGCCCGTCCCGCTTCTGGACTGACGTAGCGGGGGAGCGAAGCGGAGGAGTGGAGGAGGGAAGAAGCGGGACTTCCGGGGCCGCGAACAGCCGAGCGGAGCGAGGCAGTGCAACACAGCATCCCGTGCTAAATCGTTGTGAATACGTTTGCATCGGGTCTGCCACACCGCCCTTATCGGGCACTACATCGCTGTAATGTCGATAGGGTGCAGCGACGAATCATGGGGATCGAAACCGAATTCGGGGTGACGTGCACCTTTCACGGTCACCGTCGGTTGAGTCCTGACGAGGTGGCCCGGTATCTCTTCCGCCGGGTGGTTTCCTGGGGCCGTAGTTCCAACGTGTTCCTCCGTAATGGCGCCCGGCTCTACCTCGATGTCGGTTCCCATCCGGAGTACGCGACGGCCGAGTGCGACAGCCTGGTGCAGCTGGTCACTCATGACCGCGCCGGTGAACGGGTCCTGGAGGATCTGCTCATCGACGCCGAGCAGCGTCTCGCCGAAGAAGGTATCGGCGGCGACATCTACCTGTTCAAGAACAACACCGACTCCGCGGGCAACTCCTACGGCTGCCATGAGAACTTCCTCGTGGTGCGCGCCGGTGAGTTCTCCCGTATCTCGGATGTCCTGCTGCCGTTCCTGGTGACCCGCCAGTTGATCTGCGGCGCCGGCAAAGTGCTGCAGACCCCGAAGGCCGCCACCTTCTGTCTGTCGCAGCGCGCCGAGCACATCTGGGAGGGCGTCTCCTCGGCGACCACGCGGTCGCGGCCGATCATCAATACCCGTGATGAGCCGCACGCCGATGCCGAGAAGTACCGCCGCCTGCATGTGATCGTCGGCGACTCCAATATGGCCGAGCCGTCCACCATGCTCAAGGTGGGTACCGCCTCGCTGGTCCTGGAGATGATCGAGGCGGGCGTCGCCTTCCGAGACTTCGCCCTGGACAACCCGATTCGGGCCATCCGCGAGGTGTCGCACGATCTCACCGGTAAGCGTCCGGTGCGGTTGGCGGGCGGTCGTCAGGCCAGCGCCCTGGAGATCCAGCGCGAGTACTACGCCCGCGCCGTCGAACACCTGCGCAATCGCGATCGCGATCCGCAGGTCGACGCGGTGGTGGATCTGTGGGGTCGCACTCTCGACGCGGTCGAGGCGCAGGATTTCGCCAAGGTGGATACCGAGATCGACTGGGTCATCAAGCGAAAGCTGTTCCAGCGCTATCAGGATCGCTACAGCATGGAGCTGTCCGATCCCAAGATCGCCCAGCTGGATCTGGCCTATCACGACATCAAGCGCGGCCGCGGCGTCTTCGATCTGCTGCAGCGCAAGGGTTTGGCCAAGCGCATCACCGAGGACGAGGCGGTCGACGCCGCGGTCACCACGCCGCCGCAGACCACCCGTGCCAAGCTGCGCGGCGATTTCATCACCGCCGCGCAGGAGGCCGGTCGTGATTTCACGGTCGACTGGGTGCACCTGAAGTTGAACGATCAGGCCCAGCGCACGGTCCTCTGCAAAGATCCGTTCCGCTCGGTCGACGAGCGCGTGGATCGACTGATCGCCTCGATGTAGACCCGCGGTAAAGGGACGGGCCGTAGACCTTCGTGGTCCGCGGCCCGTTTCGCCGTGGTCCCCGGGACTCGCAAGGCCGGGTCGTTCCACACGGCGTGGGCGGGCACACTACTCTCTAACGGGTGGCGATATCCAAGGTCGAGCGGTTGATGAATCTGGTTATCGCGCTGCTGTCCACCCGCCAATTCCTGACCGCCGAGCGGATTCGGGACTCGGTGGCGGGTTACGAGGAGTCGGCGAGCGACGAGGCTTTCAGCCGAATGTTCGAACGCGACAAGAACGAGCTGCGCGATCTGGGCATTCCGCTCGAAATCGGGCCCATCAGCCGGTACTCCGGCGCCGAGGGCTACCGCATCAATCGGGATGCCTATGAGCTACCCGATATCGATCTGACCAGTGCGGAAAGCGCCGCTGTCGCGGTGGCCGTACAGCTGTGGGAGTCACCCGAACTGGCCGCCGCGGCCGAGGGTGGACTGCTCAAGCTCCGTGCGGCGGGCATTCATGTGGAGCCCGATGCCGGTGTGGCCTCGGTCCCTGCCGTTCCGGCCCGCACCCGTGGTTCGGAACCGGTGCTCGGAAAGCTGTTGGCCGCCATCGACGCGGGCCGCTCGGTGAAGTTCATGCATCGGCAATCGCACGGCGACCCGATCGAACGCGATGTGCAGCCGTGGGGTGTGGTCACCCATCACGGCCGCTGGTATCTCGTCGGCTACGACAATGTGCGCAATGCGCAACGCACCTTCCGCGTCTCGCGGATCGGTGAGGCGGTCACCGAATACGGTCCCGCCAATACGGTGCACAAGCCCGAAGACGTGGACCTGCGCGCCCTCGTCGCCGAGGTCACCGGCCAGGCCCCGATCGCGGGTTCGGCCACGGTGTGGGTGGCAGACGGCCGCGGTCAGGAGATCCGCCGCCTCGGCGCGACCATGGAGGAGCGTGAGCTCGGCGGTCGCAACGGCTCGATTGTGGAGGTGCCCATTCGTTCTCGTGACTGGCTGGCCCGGCTCATCACCGGTCTCGGCGCGGATGCCCTGGTGCTCGCCCCGGAGGAGCTGCGTGAGAACGTGATCGCCCGGCTCAAGTCGGTGCTGGAACGGACGGAGGTCTCCGCATGAGCGACGAATCGGGCAATGCCCGCAAAATTGCATCGACCGCCAATGACGGCGCCCGCGCCTCCGCCGGAGCCCGCGACCGCCGGGCCAATGCCGCTGCCAGCAGCCGACTTTCGGTGCGCCTGTCGCGTCTGCTGAACATGGTCCCGTACTTCCAGGCCAACCCGGGCATCAGCGCCGCCGAGGCCGCGGGGGAGCTCGGCGTCACCACCAAACAGCTGATGAGCGATTTGAATCAGCTGTGGATGTGCGGACTCCCGGGTTACGGTCCGGGTGATCTCATCGATCTGTCGTTCTCCGAGGAGAGCATCGAGGTCACCTTCTCCGCCGGTATCGACCGGCCGCTGCGCCTGACCTCGCTGGAGGCGACCGCACTGCTGGTGGCGCTGCGCTCGATCGCGGATCTGCCCGGCATGGTCGATCCCAGCGCCGCGCACTCGGCCATCGCGAAGATCGAATCCGCCATCTCCGGGCGGGAATTCGAGGCGCTGCCCGCGCCCGCCGAGGCCCCGTCGGTGGCCACGGTCCGCTCCGCGCTCGCCAACGCTCACGCCCTGCGCATGGTCTACTACTCGGCCAGCCGTGATGTGGTCTCTGAACGAACCGTCGACCCGCTTCGTATTGTCTTGGTGGACAACAACAGCTATCTGCAGGCCTGGTGCCGGGAGGCCGAGGGTGTCCGCCTGTTCCGCCTCGACCGCATCGAGGAGGCCACCGAACTCGACGAACCGGCCCGTCCGCCCGCCGATGCCACCCTCGACGAGACCTCGGCGCTGGACCTTTTCGTCGACGATCCCGCGGTTCCGCTGGCGCGCCTGCTTATTCACGCCGACTACTCCTGGGTCCTGGACCAGTACCCCATGCACCGGGTCGCCGTACATCCGGACGGCAATGTCGAGGCCACCATGCGCTTCGCCACGCTGGACTGGATGGCCCGCCTGCTGCTCGGCTTCGGTTCGGGCGTCACCGTGCTGGGCCCGCCCGAGCTGGTGACGGCGGTGCGCGAGCGCTCCGGCACCGCGCTGGTCGCGTATTCGGCCCTGACTCAGGACGATTCGACCGAACTCCACTTGACGGGGTTCGAGGAGGTCGGTCCCGCTTGACCGTCCCGAAAACCGCCTCCCCGCGTGTGATGGTGCTGGGCGCGGGCAGTATCGGCAGCTATGTCGGCGGCAAGCTCGCCGCCGCGGGCGCGGATGTCACCTTCGTCGGTCGCCCACGCCTGCTCGACGAGATCGCGGCCGATGGGATCCGGCTCACGGATCTGGACGGTGCCGACCAGCGCGTGGATTCGAAGCTGTTCCGCACCGCCACCGATCCGGCCGCGGCCGCGGACGCCGATCTGGTGCTCATCACGGTGAAGTCCGCCGCCACCGAGTCGGCTGCCCGCGAGCTCTCCGGCCTGGTCAAGCCCGGCACCGTGGTGATCAGCCTGCAGAACGGCATCGGCAATGACGCGGTCATCCGCGATGTGCTGCCCGGCTGCGTGGTGCTGGCGGGCATGGTCATGTTCAATGTCGTGCACCGCGAGAACGGCCGCTTCCATCGCGGTACCACGGGCGGGGTGGCCCTCGCCGATGATCCGGCGCTGAACCGTTTCGCGCCGGTGCTGCGGAAATCGGGCCTCGGGGTGAAGCGCCATGCCGACCTGCTGCCCGTGCAGTGGGCCAAACTCCTGCTGAATCTGAACAATCCCATCAACGCGCTGTCCGGACGTCCCCTGCGGGAGGAGCTGGGCACCCGGGATTACCGCCGCTGTCTGGCCCTGACCCAGCGCGAAGCCCTCGCGGCCATGACCCGCGCGCGGATTCGCCCGGCCCGGCTCACCCCGCTGCCGCCCGAGGCCATGGCGCGCCTGCTGACCGTCCCGGACGGGGTCTTCCGCCGGGTTGCCGGGCGCGTGCTCGCCATCGATCCCATGGCGCGCTCGTCCATGGCCGATGACCTGGCGGCGGGTCGCAAAACCGAAATCGCTTGGCTCTGTGGTGAAATCGTGAACCTCGGAGCCATGGTCGGATTGCCCACGCCGGTCAACGCGCGCCTTGTCGAGTTGATAACGGCCGCGGAGAACGGTGACCGTCGCACCTGGTCCGGGCCGGAGTTGCTGGCCGAACTGGCCGCGGTGGCGCACTCGGACTCTTGACGAAAAAGCCGGGCATATGCATGTCCGGTAGCATCTGAAACACCACAGTCTTTGGAGGTTGGAATTATGGGCAGCATCAGCCCGTGGCACTTGCTGATCGTCGCACTGGTCTTCCTGCTGTTCTTCGGTTCGAAGCGGATGCCCGACGCGGCCCGCAGCCTGGGCCGCTCCATGCGGATCTTCAAGAGCGAAGTCAGCCAGATGCAGAACGAGGCCAGCAAGCCGGCCGAGACCGCCCCCGAGGCGGTCGCACCGCAGCAGCTCCCCGCCGCACAGCCGGTTGTGCAGCAGCCTGCCGCCGCGCAGCCCGTGAACGTCGAGAAGCCCCAGGTCTGACCGCACCCGATTACCGGGGTTGAGTAGACGCTCACCCCCGGTCAAGCGTTGTCCAGGTCCGGGGCGTTCACTCGCAGCGAGGCAGTCACACACACATGCGCATTCCGTTCGATCCGCGCCGCAGTAAGCGCCGGACCAATCCCGAGGGCACCATGTCCCTCGTCGAGCATCTGGCCGAGCTCCGCTATCGGCTGCTCGTCGCGCTGGCGGCCATCTCGGTCACCACGCTGCTCGGGTTCTTCTGGTACTCGCATTCGTTCCTGGGTATCGAGAGCCTCGGCGATGTCCTGACCGGACCGTACTGTGAACTGCCCGCCTCCTCGCGCGCGAATCTGAGCCCGGACGGTGCGTGCCGATTGCTGGCGACCGCGCCGTTCGAACAGTTCATGCTGCGCCTGCAGGTGGGTGCCACCGCGGGTGTGGTGATGGCCAGCCCGATCTGGCTGTATCAGCTGTGGGCCTTCGTCACGCCGGGCTTGTACGCCAAGGAGCGCAAGTACGCGATCTCCTTCGTCACCGCGGGTGCGAGCCTGTTCGTCGCGGGCGCGGTGCTGGCGTACTGGATCGTCGCGCACGCGCTGAGCTTTCTGCTCACCATCGGTAACAACACCCAGATCACGGCGCTGAGCGGTTCGCTGTACTTCGGGTTCATCATCAAACTGCTGATCATCTTCGGCGTCAGCTTCGAAACACCGTTGCTGATCGTGGGATTGAACTTCCTGGGTGTGCTCACCTACGAGCGGCTCACCAAGTGGCGGCGCGGGCTGATCTTCGGCCTGTTCGTCTTCGCCGCCATCGTGACACCGCAGGACCCGTTCTCCATGCTGGCGCTGGCACTCGCGTTGACCGTGCTGTTCGAGATCGCGGTGCAGATCGCGCGCATCAACGACCGGCGCAAGGCGCGCAATGCCGAGAACTGGGACAACCTCGCCGATGACGAGGCCTCACCGCTCTCCGACAGCGGCGAAGGCATCGGCCATGCCACCCCCGTCGAGACCCCCGAACCGGTTGCCTCGGCCGCGCCGGAGAAAACAACGCGAAGCGTGTCGGATTACTCCGATACCCTCTGACGGTGACATCAAGGTCGCTTACTGGCGAACTGGCGGCATTCGCCGAAGAGCTGAAATTCGAGCTGGACCCCTTCCAGCGCACGTCGTGTGAGGCGTTGCAGGGCGGGCACAGTGTGCTCGTCTGCGCGCCCACCGGTGCGGGTAAGACGGTGGTCGGCGAGTTCGCGGTCCATCTGGCCCTGGCCTCGGGCGGCAAATGCTTCTACACGACACCCATCAAGGCGCTGTCGAATCAGAAGTTCGCCGACCTCACCGCGCGCTACGGCCGGGAATCGGTGGGTCTGCTCACCGGTGACCAGTCCATCAATCCGCACGCACCCGTCGTGGTCATGACCACCGAGGTGCTGCGCAATATGTTGTACGCGAGCTCCGATGCGCTGCAAGGACTCTCGTATGTGGTGATGGACGAGGTGCACTACCTGGCCGACCGGTTCCGCGGTGCGGTGTGGGAAGAGGTCATCCTGCACCTGTCGCCCGAGGTGCGGTTGGCGTGTCTGTCCGCCACGGTCAGCAACGCCGAGGAGTTCGGCGCGTGGATGGAGACCGTGCGCGGCGATACCGCCGTCATCGTGGACGAGACCCGGCCGGTGCCGCTGTGGCAGCACGTCATGGTCGGGCGGCGCATGTTCGACCTCTTCGACACCAAGTCCAGTGATCAGAAGGTGCTGGTCGACGAGGATCTGGTGCGCTTCATCAAACAGCGCGAAGCCGCCGACCGGATGGACAATTTCGGTATGCCCGGCGGGCGCGGGCGCGGTGGGCCGCGCCGATTCTTCCGGCCGGTGCCGCGGCCCGAGGTGATCGCCAAACTCGATGACGAGGGTTTGCTCCCGGCCATCACCTTCATCTTCAGCCGCGCGGGATGCGATGGGGCGCTTGCCCAGTGCGTGCGCTCGCGGCTCGATCTGGCGCGTGCGGAGGATCGCGCGGAGGTCGACGCGATCATCGAGAAGCACACCGGTGATCTGCCGCGTGGCGATCTCGAGGTGCTCGGTTACTGGGAGTGGCGCGAGGGGCTGCATCGTGGCTTCGCGGCGCATCACGCGGGTATGCTGCCCGCCTTCCGGCACACCGTCGAAGAGCTGTTCGTGCGCGGTCTGGTGCGGGCCGTATTCGCCACGGAGACACTGGCTCTGGGTATCAATATGCCCGCGCGCACCGTGGTGCTCGAACGGCTGGTGAAGTTCAATGGCGAGACGCACGCGGAGTTGACGCCGGGGGAGTACACCCAGCTCACCGGGCGTGCGGGGCGGCGCGGCATCGATGTCGAGGGCCATGCGGTGGTCATGTGGCATCCGGATGTGGACACCAGCGCGGTGGCCGGATTGGCCTCCACGCGTACCTATCCGCTCAAGAGTTCGTTCCGGCCCGGGTACAACATGTCCATCAATCTGGTGGATCGGATGGGCGCGGAGAATTCGCGGACCCTGCTGGAGCGGTCCTTCGCACAGTTCCAGGCGGACCGGTCGGTCGTGGGGTTGGTGCGCGGTATCGACAAGAGTGAATCGCAGATGCGCAAACTGCGCTCACAGCTCGGCGATGACGATTTCCTCGAGTACATCCAATTGCGCGAACGTATTCGGTCCCGCGAGCGCCAGATCGAGAGTCAGGGCCGCACCGATCGGCGCTCGGCCGCGGTGTCGGCGCTGGCCGCGCTGCGCCGCGGTGATGTGGTGGCGATTCCCGCCGGGCGTCGCCAGGGGCTGGCGGTGGTTCTGGAACCCGATGCCACACCGGGTGATCCGCGCCCGCTGGTGCTCACCGAGGACAAATGGGCCGGTCGGATCTCGGCGGCCGATTTCCCCACCCCCGCGCAATCATTGGGCCACCTGCGCCTGCCCCGGCATGTGGATCATCGCACCGCGCGGGTGCGCCGCGATCTGGCCTCGGCGCTGCGCGGCACCGGCATCGTGGTGCCCGGTCGGGGACGCACCGGTAAGAAGTCCCGGGCCGCGGACGATCACGAATTGCAGTCGCTGCGGCGCGCGCTGCGGAACCATCCGGCGCATGCCCGCCCGGATCGGGAACAGTTGGCGCGCATAGGCGAACGCTACAACCGCATCGCGCGCGAGGCCGAGTCCATGCGCCAGCAAGTGGCGGCCACCACGAATTCGCTCGCACGTACCTTCGACCGGATTCTGGCGCTGCTCGCCGAGCGCGGATACGTCCAGGACGGTGAGGTCACCGCCGATGGTCGTCGCCTGGCCCGCATCTACGCCGAGGCCGATCTGGTGGTCGCCGAATGCTTGCGGCAGGGTCTGTGGCGTGGCCTCGGACCGGCCGAATTGGCCGCGGTGGTGTCGATCCTGGTCTTCGAATCACGCCAGGAGGGTGGATATCTCGGTGCTTCGGGGCCGACCGCGCCGATTCGCCGGGCGGTGGACTCGACCATCGCGGTGTGGTCGCAGCTGCGCGCGGACGAGGCCAAACATCGGCTCTCGCCCACCCGTGAACCCGATCTGGGTTTCGTCACCGGTATGCACTCCTGGGCGCGCGGTGATGATCTCGCCGACGCCCTGCTCGCCAGTGGGGATCGCGGAAATCCGCTCTCGGCGGGCGATTTCGTGCGCTGGTGCCGTCAGGTCATCGACATGCTGGACCAGATCCACAACACCGCCGACGATGTGGAGGTCGCGGCCACGGCGGCCAAGGCGGTCAAGGCTATTCGGCGGGGTGTCGTCGCGGTGGACGCCGCGTAGCGAATCGGTCTGTGCTTTGATTCTTGGAGACGTACCGACCGCGGTGGGCTCACGAGCGTGTTCCCGCTCGGGGGGCTAGCGTGTGTACATCGGATTGCGAGTGGAGGCAAGCAAATGAGCGGCCCGTACGGACCGAACGACGCCCCAGGCACTGGGGAGGGACGCAACGATCCGACGCAGCAGTGGGGCGGCGGTCAGCCGCAGCCCGGTAGCGCCGGACCGAACTGGGGTGGCCAGCAGCCGGCGCAGCCGACCGCGAATTGGGGTGACCAGCAGCAGCCGTGGGCGCAGAGTCAGCCGCAGCAGCCGCAGCCCGGTCAGCAGTGGGGGCAGAGTCAGCCGCAGTGGCCGCAGCAGGGTCAGCCCGCCACCGGCGGGCAGGAGTGGGGTCAGCAGCCGCAGCCCGGTCAGCAGTGGGCGGGGAGTCAGCCGCAGTGGCCGCAGCAGGGTCAGCCGGGTCAGCCCGGCTGGGATCAGCAGCAGCCCGGCGGTCAGCAGTGGCCGCAGCCGCAGACGCCGAAAAAGAAGACCGGTCTGATCATCGGCATTGTCGCCGCCGTCGTGGTGGTGCTGGGCGCGATCGTCGCCGGTGTCGTGGTGCTGACCGCCAAGGACCAGCTGGACAACAAGGCCGTGGCCACCGGTGTGCAGAAGGTGCTCAAGGATTCCTACGGCATCGAGGATGTCCAGGATGTGAACTGCCCGTCCGGCCAGAAGGTCGAGGTGGACAAGACCTTCGACTGCACGCTGAAGGTGGGCGGTGAGGCCAAGAAGGTCACCATCAAGGTCACCAAGGATGACGGCACCTACGAGGTCGGTCGTCCCAGCTGAGCGGCTGAAAAGTTGATCTTCTGAAACATTGTGCGAGCCCGGGGCGATCAAGTACTCGTCCCGGGCTTCGTCATCTCCGGGGTGATGCCGTGAGTTTGCCGGAGTACAGTGGCCCGAAGATCTTGAAGCAGATAGGAGTTGGGGGGTGCCGATGAATATGACTGTGCGAAAAGCTGGTTGGAGCGTCACCGCCGCCGCCGCGGTGGCCGCGGCCTTCGCCCCCGCGGTCGTGGTGCACGCCGCGGGACCCGATCCGGTCGTCTACGACTGCACCCGAACCGCCGACCAGGCCGTGCAACGCCCGTCGAATATCCTGCTGGCCTGTGGCGACGGCGGTCTCTGGGTCAAGGACATCACCTGGACCAGTTGGGGTCCGAATACCGCCGAGGGCGACGGCACCCAATCACGCCGGGTCTGTTTACCCAATTGCGCCGCCGGTGGGGTGCGCACCGCGCCGACGCACATCACCCTCCGCGATATCGAGGGCAATCGATTCCGGCAGGCCCTGATCTCCGACCTGAATGGTCAGCCGGAGACCTGGCCGCTCTGATCAGCGCTTGGCCATGGCGGTGAGCAGTCGCTTGACCGGGCTCTCGGCGTTGTAGGCCACGGCCAGCTCCGCGAGCCGGTCCGAATCCTCGGGTTCGCGCGGCAGTGCGTCGGGCCGCGAGAATTCGACCGTGGCATCTTGCACGACCCGTACCACGGGACCGGCGACCTTCAAATAGTCTTCCGCGGCAATGAGTTTGGCGCGTACGCCCTTGGCCAGATCCGCGGCCGGATCGGTGGCGGCGGCCCGCAATGCGTCCAGGGATCCGAATTTGGTGATGAGCTGGGCCGCGGATTTGTCGCCGATGCCCGCCACCCCGGGCAGACCGTCGGAGGCGTCACCGCGCAGGGCCGCCATATCGGCATAGGCGGGGCCCGCGTTCTCCAGTGGCACACCGTATTTCGCGGATACCTCGGCCGGGCCCCAGAGTTCGGCCTTGGCCAGGCCACGGCCGACGTAGAACACCCGCACGGGCGGGGTGGGAGTGTCGCGTACCAATTGCAGCAGGTCGCGGTCGCCGCTGACCACGATCACCTCGCTGTCGAGTTCGCGAGTGGCGAGGGTGCCGATGACATCGTCGGCTTCGAGCCCTTCCGCGCCCGCCGTGGCGATACCCGCGGCCTCCAGGACCTCCATGATCATGTCCACCTGCGGGGTCAGCGTATCGGGAACCTCTTCCGCCACAGCGTTTATGGCATCGGCGGGCTGCTCCTCGGCAACCCGGTGCGCCTTGTACGACGGGATCAGATCCACCCGGAACTTGGGCCGCCAATCCAGGTCCAGGCACACCACCAGACGGCTCGGGGAGTGCTGCTTGGTGAGCGCCGCGACCATATCGGTGAACCCGCGCACCGCGTTGACCGGCCTGCCGTCCGGTGTGGTGATCTTCTCGGGAATCGCGTAGAAGGCGCGGAACCAGAGGCTGGCGCCGTCGAGCAGCAGCAGGGGGCCGGTGGCGGGTTCGCTCATGCGCCAGACGCTACCGCGCCCGGGTGACATGGTGCCGCGACATCCACGGCGTGCCTCGCCGGAGCGACTGTCCAACCGCGGTCGCGGCGTTCGGGCGCGCGAATCAATTCGGCTGTGGTTCACCACCCGCAGCCAACCGTCACGCGCGCTGGCGGCTATGACCGGGGGCACGGTGCCACCGCCCTGGAAAGCGAGCCGCGGGATCGGATGGACCGCAGGTGCCCGGCGCCGGCGCGATCGAGGTGGGCAGCGGGCGCGGTGCCTCGGATCACTGCGTGCCGAAATCCATGCCGCTCCTTGGTGATCCGGTGTTCCAGGGCAGGCCGTGCGAACACGTTGGGGTGATCGGTTCGGGGTGGCGGGGTGCGGCGGGTAACGTCGAGGGCTATGAGCTCTCATGACGAGTCACGGTTCACAGCGGACGTCTACGGGGCGCGATTGGAGCGGGCGGCCGAGTTGACCCGGGCCGCCCATCTGGACGCGCTGCTCATCACCCCCGGACCGGATCTGCAGTATTTGATCGGTTCCCGGGCGCAGTCGTTCGAGCGGCTGACCTGCCTGGTGGTCCCGGCGTCCGGTGCGACGCCGTCGGTGGTGATCCCGAAGATGGAACTCGCGTCGCTCGGCGCGTCCGCGGTCGCGGAGCTGGGTTTGCAGGTGGTGGATTGGGTCGACGGCGTCGATCCGTACACCCTGGTGAAGTCGATTCTCAATGCCGGCGCCCGCACCGCGGTCGATGACGCCATGCCCGCGCTGCATCTGCTGCCCATTGCCGAACGGTTCGGCACACTGCCGGTATCGGCCACACCGGTGCTGCGCGAATTGCGAATGTCCAAGGACCCCAGCGAGATCGACGCGCTGCGGCGCGCGGGTGCGGCCATCGACCGGGTGCACGCCCGCATGGGTGAGTTCCTGCGCGTCGGGCGCACCGAGGCCGAGGTATCCGCCGATATCACCGCCGCCATCATCGCCGAGGGCCATACGAGCGCCGCGTTCGTGATCGTGGGCAGTGGCCCGCACGGCGCGGACCCGCATCACCACGACTCGGACCGGGTGATCGAGGACGGCGATGTGGTGGTCATCGATATCGGTGGTCCGGTGGAACCCGGCTACTTCTCCGACTCGACCCGCACCTATGTGATGGGTGAGCCGTCCGAGGAGGTGGCCGAGCGGGTCGCGGTGCTCGAGCGCGCGCAGGCCGCATCGGTCGCCGCGGTGCGCCCGGGGGTCACCGCGCAGTCCGTCGACGCCGCCGCGCGCGAGGTGCTCGTCGCGGCCGGGCTGGGTGACTACTTCGTACACCGCACCGGGCACGGCATCGGTCTGTCGGTGCACGAGGAGCCCTACATCGTCGCGGGCAATGACCTGGTGCTCGGGGAGGGGATGGCGTTCAGCATCGAGCCCGGCATCTATTTCGTCGGCGAGTGGGGTGCGCGCATCGAGGACATCGTGGTGGTGACCGCGGACGGCTGCGAGTCGATGAACAAGCGGCCGCACGGGCTCACGCAGCTGTAAAGGGCTGTACGTCAAGATATTTCGACGGGCTCCGGGTTGATTCCCGGAGCCCGTCGAGTGTCGGGAGCCGGTTCAGCGCTCGGCGGGAGCGCCCGGCTTGAAGACGCTGCTGGACAGCACCCGCCGCACGGTGATGGCGATGACCGCGCGGGTCGGGTTCGCACGGGGCTGGCGGTAGCGGCCCGCGTACCGCTGCACGGCATCGGCGACCGACTCCGGATCGTCGAGCACGGTCGCGGGCCCCTCCAGGGTGAGCCAGCGCGGACCGTCGACCTGACTGACCGCCGCATAGCCGCCGCGGCGCACATTGCGGACCTTCACCGAGCCGTCATTGGTGATGATGCGCGCGATCCCGGCCTCGGGATCCCAGGTGAAGCCCACCGCGACCACGTGTGGGGTGCCGTCGGCGCGCAGGGTGGTGAGGGTGGCGAGATGCCGCTCGGTGACGAATTCGGTGGCGGCGGCGGAGAGCTCGGGGCGCGTCGAGGTGGTGGGCATGCCGACGACGCTAGCAATCGGGCGGGACATCGCATTCGCCGCGGGCCGTGCGGCGCGGCGGCGGGTATCGCGCGCAGCGGTTCGGACACCTGGGCGCGCCGGGCTGGGCAGGGCGAATGGCAGACTGTTTGCCATGGGATTGGGTTCGCGGGACGCCGATGCGGGCGTCGTATTGCTGCTGGGTGGACGGAGTGAGATCGGGCTCGAGGTGGCGCGGCGACTCGCGCCGGGGCGCGTGGTGGTGCTGGCGGCGCGCCGCGCCGATGATCTCGGCCCGCAGCGAGCCGAATTGAGTGCGGCGGGGGCGGCGCAGGTGCACTGTGTGGAGTTCGATGCCGATGATTTCGCGAGCCATCAGCCGCTGTTGGAGAAGGTGACCGGTGAGCACGGTCCGCTCGGGGTGACGATACTGGCCTTCGGTGTACTGGGTGATCAGGCGCGGGCGGAACGGGATCCGGCGCATGCGGTCGCGGTGGTGCAGACCGACTATGTGGCGCAGGTGAGTGTGCTCACCGGTCTGGCGAATCTGTTGCGCGCCCAGGGAAGTGGGCAGATCGTGGCGTTCAGCTCGATCGCGGGCGTTCGGGTGCGGAGGTCCAACTATGTCTACGGTTCGGCCAAGGCGGGCCTGGACGGTTTCGTCAATGGTTTGCAGGACGCGTTGCACGGCACCGGAATTCACCTGTTGCTGGTGCGTTCGGGCTTCGTCATCGGGCGCATGACCGCGGGGATGGATCCGGCTCCGCTGTCGAGCACTCCCGATCAGGTCGCCGATGCGGTGGTGTCGGCCCTGTACCGGCGCTCGCGCGTGGTGAATGTGCCGCGCACCATCAAGCTCATGTTCATTGCCATGCACTATGTGCCGCAATCGATCTGGCGGCGGATGCCGCGATGACGGGTACACCCGCGGTGGCGTGGCCGGTGACCGATCCGATCGTGGTCGCCGGTCTGGGCGCGGACGGTTGGGACGGACTGGGTGGTCCGGCCCGCCGCGCCATCGCCGCCGCCGAGGTGCTGCTGGGTTCACCCCGCCAGCTGGCTTTGATCCCGGCGACCGAGAGCGCCGCCACGCGGGTGCCGTGGCCCTCACCGCTGGTGCCCGCGCTGCCGGGTCTGCTGAATCAGTATGTCGGCCACAAGGTTTGCGTACTGGCAAGTGGCGATCCGATGTTCTTCGGTATCGGTGTGACCCTGACTCGCCTGGTCGGCGCGGCGGCCCTGCGCGTGCTGCCGCAACCCTCCTCCGCCTCCCTGGCCTGTGCCCGCCTCGGCTGGGGCCTGGCCGAGACCCCCGTCGTGAGCGCCGTCGGACGCCCGCTGGAGACGGTCCTGCCCGAATTGTCCGAAGGCCGCCGCATTCTCGTGCTGAGCTCGGATGAGCGCACCCCGGCGCAGCTCGCGGAACTGCTGTCGCGCAATGGATTCGGCGCATCCGCTCTGACCGTTCTGGAGCAACTCGGCGGCCCGGGCGAACACCTCGTCTCCGGCACCGCCGCGAATTGGCAGCGGCCGCCGGGTGATCCGTTGAACATTGTCGCCGTCGACTGCGTCGCGTCTCCGGAATTCCCCCGCCTGACCCGGGTACCCGGTCTCCCGGATGCCGTGTATACCGGCGACGGACAACTCACCAAATATGAAATTCGCACCCTGACGATCGCCGCTCTGGCCCCCGCTCCCGGCGAATTGCTCTGGGATGTCGGCGGCGGCTCCGGAACCATTGCCATCGAATGGTGCCGCACCCATTCGACCTGCCGCGCGGTCACCTTCGAAAAAGTCGAGACGCGCCGCAAACAAATCACCGAAAATGCCACGGCCCTGGGCGTTCCGGGCATCGAATTACACGGGCCCGCACCCGAATCCTTTGCCGGACTGCCGTTCCCGAGCGCGATCTTCATCGGCGGTGGCTTGACCCATCCCGGCCTCTTCGACGCCTGCTGGCAACATCTGCCCGCCGGCGGTCGCCTGGTCGCCAACGCGGTGACAGCCGAATCCGAAGCCCTGCTGACCACCTTGCGCGCCCGATACGGCGGCGACCTGCGTCGATTCCAGATCCACCGGGTCGAACCCCTCGGCGGCTTCACCGCGTGGCGACCGCAATTGCCGGTCACCCAGTGGGTCGTCACGAAGCCGCTCGACCCGGCTCCGTAGCCCCGATTGCCACCTTTCCGCCGAACCGCGCGCGAGCCGCCGCTGACCCACCGTCCTAAGACCGTGTCTCATGTCGTCGTGATTCGTTTTACCGCGTGTCGGATTCGATTGCGCGGCATGATGTCTGGCCGTGGTCGATGAGTTATCGCGCCGGTTGGTGCCGGACGAGTTGTGGGAGCTGGCCGAGCCGCTGCTGCCGAAGTTCGCCCCGCGCAAGCAGGGCGGCGGCTCCGCGCCGACCGACCAACGGGCAGTGTTCACCGCCGTGGTGTACGTGCTGACCAGCGGCTGTGCGTGGCGGATGCTGCCGCCGTCGTTCGGAGTCACCGTGCCGACCGCGCACCGGCGGTTCACGGTGTGGACCAAGGCCGGCCTGTGGCGCCGTCTACACCGGGCCGTGCTCGATGAGCTGGGCAGCCAAGGATTGGTCGACTGGTCGCGAGCGGTGATCGACGCGGCATCGGTACGAGCGAAAAAGGGGGCGATCTGACCGGACCGAATCCGGTCGATCGCGGCAAATCCGGCTCGAAGATCCATGTGCTCTCCGACCGTGCCGGAATCCCTCTGGCCGTTGGTGTTTCAGCGGCAAACACCAACGACGCCGAAGCTCTGCGGCCGTTGGTGAAGGCGATTCCGCCGGTGCGCTCGCACCGCGGTCCGAGGCGGCGCAAACCGTCGAAGTTGCACGCGGACAAGGCTTACGACATCGCCGAGTTGCGTCGGTGGGTCCGCGATCGAGGCATCGCTGTCCGCATTGCCCGCAAGGGCATCGAATCCAGTCAGCACCTGGGCCGGCACCGCTGGGTCATCGAACGAACCATGTCCTGGCTGACCGGATATCACCGCCTCAACCTGCGGTTCGAACGCAAGGCCAGCCACTTCTGCGCCTTCCTGACACTCGCTGCCGCGCTCAGCTGCTACAAGAAACTCGCGAAGGCGAAACCCGCGACATGAGACACGGTCTAAGGCGGCGGGAGTGGTGAGGTACGGGCGTCATACCGGTCTGGCCGAGCAGGTGCAGGGTGCCCGGTGCGGGCGCGGCGGGGGCGGTACCCGCGCACACCACGACGGTGGCGACGGAAACGGAGCCGACAGCGGCGATGACAAGCTTGCGACCGGTATTCACGCGGGAGTTCACCTCGGATACAGCAGACGGACAGATATCAGCACAAGCAGAATCTCGGCAATTGCGAATTGCCTAATCGTATGACCCCCGTATTCATGGGGTGATTCTTGGTTTACGGCGTGATCGATTCAAGGTGGCGAGCGCCGTTACAGTGGGGGTGGCCAGCGGATATCGATTCGTCCAACCGATAGGGAGGCAGGGTGAGCCGGGTAGCCGACGATGTGCTTCGGTCCTTCGACGCGATGGTGGCGGGTGCCGATGCGCCGGTGTGGATCGTGACGGCCCGGTCCGAACGACGGCGGGCGGGTTGTCTGGTCGGTTTCGCGGCGCAGGTCAGTATTGAGCCGCGCCGATTCCTGGTTGGACTCTCCACCGCGAACCACACTTTCGAGATCGCCGAGGGCACCCGACATCTCGCGGTTCATCTGCTCGATGCGAACAGCGTGGCACTGGCACAGCTGTTCGGTGCCGAAACCGGTGTGGAGCTGGACAAATTTGAGCATTGCGAATGGCATACGGGTCCACACGGCCTGCCCATACTCGGTGGCGCCGCCGCGTGGTTCACCGGTGCGGTCGTGCAGCGGGTCGAATTGGGTGATCATGTTGGATTCGTCCTGGCCCCGACGGCGGCCAGCGCACCCGCGCCATCGACGACAAGTCTTCGCTTCGCGGCCGTCGCCGATCTCGATCCCGGCCAGCCTGCGGGGTAGACGGCATTCCGGCTGTATCAAGAGGTGAGTGGCAGTGTCGACAAGTCGTCATTGCGAGTGTTCGAGATGCCCGGGTGTCTCCGGGAAACCGATGCCCGGGCCACTGCAGGATGCTCGGACGTTGGCCCAGCAACTGGTCGGTCACTTCGTAGACAAGGTGATTCCGTACGGCACCTTGCCGGGTGATGTCGTCTCCGGGGATGTCACCGCGGTGACGCGGGTCTGCCTGGAATTGGCCGTGGACATGCTCGACGGTCAGGACACCCCGGCCAAGGTCGAGCGATTGGCCGAGGCCGCGGCGGGATGGGCGCGCGAGGGTGCGCCGATCGGTACGATCCTGCACTCGATTCACGGGGGCTTCAAATTCGGCATGGACCTCATCTCGGAGAATTCGACGGCGCGGGACCACGGCAATCTGATGGTCGGTGCGAAGCGGGTGGTGGAGATGCTGGACGCCATCAGTGTCACCGTGGCCAATGCCTATGTGCGCGAACATAAAGCGGTGGTAAGCGAGCATCACAATGCGCCATAGATATCGCCGCCGAGTACTCCGCGCTGGCACTCGATATTCCGAGGCATCCGGACGAACTGCATCCGATGCTCGACGGTGAGGTGGTCGCGCGCCGCAAACTGCGCCGGGTGCAGGCCGAACTCGGTGCGACTTGCGGTGGAACGGTACTCGCGCTGTTGGGTGTGGACGGTGGCACGATTCTGATTCCCACCACGACGCTGGCGGACACCGACCTCGATGCGATGGTTGCCCGGCTCTCGGCCGCGGCGCATGTTCGGGTCACCGCGACGCTGGTGGTCACCGCACCGGATGAGGTGCCCTCGGCCGCCGACCGCGCGCACGAACTACTCGATATGGTGCAGCGACTGAGCTGCGTTCCCGGTCTCTACCGGTTCACCGATATGGCCCTGGAGCATCAGCTCACCCGCCCGGGGCCGGGGCGGGAAACCCTTGGGGTGCTGCTGGATCCGCTCGACGACCACCCCGAGCTGATGCAGACCCTGCAATGCCATATCAGCAACAATCTCAATCGGCAGCGCACCGCGCATCTGATGCATATTCACGCCAATACCGTCGACTACCGGATCAGACGCGTCCGCCAACTCACCGGCTTCGATCCGGCGGCGAACTCCGGACTGTGGCAGCTGCATTCGGCATTGATCGCCCGGACCTTCAACGACGGATAGTGCGCTTCATGAATCGCGCCGGACGATTTGGTGACCTCCGATCCCTCGAATTCCGCGGTATGCGTGAACAACTCCTCCCACCCGAACACGTCTTCTCCTGTCGCACGGACCTGTTCACCTTCGCCGCCCTCGGCCAATTGCGCACCACCGACAATTGGCACCGCATCGCCCGCGAGTGGCTCTACGACGAGCCCACGGCCACCGAAATCGGGCGTGCGATCCACAGCTGGCGACTCGGCCGGAACCGGCTGTGATGACGAAAACCCGGGGTTGATGTCGGCGCTGACCGGGCCGTCGAACGGCTCCGGCGCGCAGGCCGGTGCATTGACAGGGTCGGTGACGACTGCTACTAATTAATTAGTGGACCAGCTAAATTGGTTCGGGATATCGCGCCGCGGCGAGCGCAGTACGAGGAGATCGTATGGCCGGTACGGACTTTCGCCCCAGTCCCTTCCTGAGCGGGCATCACCGGCCCAATCGGATGGAGGTGGACGCTCCGGATCTGTTCGTCTCGGGCGAACTGCCCGAGGATCTGGCCGGGGTGTTCTATCGCAATGGGGCCGAGCCCCTGTATCCGCCGACCGCCGAGGACTATCACTGGTTCGACGGGGACGGCATGGTGTACGCGTTCTTCCTCGAGGACGGCCGGGTATCGATGCGCAATCGGTGGGTGCGCACGGATAAGTTCTTACTCGAAAGCAAGTATCGGAGAAGGCTTTTCGGGGTGCATGGCAATCCTGCGACCACCGACCCGCTGGCGGCGCGAACCCGGTACAACACCGCCAACACCAATATCATCATCCACGGCGGTAAGTTGCTGGCGCTGATGGAGGGCGCACCGCCGGTCGAACTGGATCCGCGCACCCTCGAGACGATCGGCGAAGAGCATTACGGCGGCGTGGTGACCACCACCTTCTCCGCGCATCCCAAGCTCGACCACGCCAACGGTGAGCTGATCAATATCGGATCCGTCGCCCGCCGGGGCGGCACCGCGCCCGAAATTCGTTACGACATCCTCGATTTCGAGGGCGTGCCGATCAAGACCGAGACCATTCCGGTACCGCATCAGAGCATGATGCACACCTTCTTCGTCACCGAGAACTATGTGGTCTTTCCGGTGACGCCATTGGATGTGAGTATTCGGCGGGCCATCGCGGGCGGTCCGATGGTCGCGTGGGATCCGGACCGGCCGACGAAATTGGGCGTAATGCCGCGCCGCGGAACGGCTGCGCAGGTGCGCTGGTTCGAGGCCGCGCCACGGCAGATGATGCACGAGGCGAATGTATGGGAGCAGGACGGCCGCCTGATCGCCGATGTGGCGGCGGCGGATGGCACCGCGCTGTTCCCGGATACTCACGGCCGCAAACGATCTCACTGTGAGACCAGGCAGAGCCTGCGCCGCTGGACCATCGATCCGGCCGCGACCACCGATGTGGTGCGCGAGCAGATCATCAATGATCGTGATATCCAGTTCCCGCGTCCGGACGATCGGCTCATGACCCGGCGCACCGACCACGCCTTCGCCAATAGCAATCTGCGTTCGGTGGACGGCCGCGCGGACGGTATGGACGCGGTACTGCGGGTCGACACGCGCACCGGCGCCGAGGATCTCTACCACTTCGGACCCGGAGCGGCGGCCGGTGAACTGATCTTCGCCCCGCGCGTCGGCGGTGCCGGTGAGCTCGACGGGTACGCCCTGACGCTCATGCATCGCGCCGGCGCGGCCGAAACCGAATTGGTGGTGTTCGACGCGGGCGATCTGGCCGCCGGACCGCTGGCGCGGGTGCTGATCCCATTCGCGATTCCGAGCGGATTCCATTGCAACTACTACAGCATCGACAGTCCGCTCTATCGCCAGGCGATGCGATAGCGGCGTCCCGGTGCGACGGCCCGCGCGTACGCGGGGCCCTTCCACAGCGCGAAACTCAGGAGCGTCACGCCATGAAGACGATGCAGGAAACGGCCGAGATCGAAATCCGTAATCCGGCTGACGGGCGGATGGTGGGGCGGGTGCGCGATCATGCGGTCGAAGAGGTCGCCGAAGCGGTGCGCGGTCTGCGCGCGGCCCAACCCGCCTGGGCGGCGCTCGGGGCGCGCGGGCGCGCGGAATGGCTGCTGCGACTCCAGGATTGGCTGGTCGACCATACCGCCCGGCTCACCGATGTGGTGCAGTCCGAGACCGGAAAGACGCGGTTCGATGCCGCGATCGAGGTGCCCTGCGCGATCGATCTGGCCAAATACTGGGCCGGTCACGCCGCGAGGTTTCTCGCCGATGAGCGTCCGGCTCCGCACAGTCCGATCGGCCGGACGAAGCGCCTGGTCACCACATTTCGACCGTATCCGGTGGTCGGAATCATCACCCCGTGGAATCTGCCGCTGATGAATCCGTGCTTCGACGCTTTCGCCGCGTTGATGGCGGGCGCGGCCGTGCTGCTGAAACCGTCGGAGGTCACCCCGCTGAGCGCGGTCGAGTTGGCACGCGGGTGGGCCGAGATCGGTGCGCCGCCGGTGTTCGCGGTGCTGACCGGGGCCGGTGCGACCGGTCGCGCGGTGGTGGATGCCGTTGACTACGTACAGTTCACGGGGTCGACCGGGACGGGGCGCGCCATCGCTACCGCGTGCGGGCAGTCCCTGACCCCGTACAGCCTCGAACTGGGCGGTAAGGACCCGGCCATTGTGCTGGCCGACGCGGATGTGGACCGGGCGGCCGCGGGCATCGTCTACGGCGGGCTGTTCAACGCGGGCCAGGTGTGTATCTCGGTGGAGCGGGTGTATGTCGAGGCGCCGGTGTACGACCGTTTCGTGGCCGCGCTGACCGCACAGGTCGAGGCGCTGCGTCTGGGCGGAGACGATCGCGGTTTCCGGTACGACATCGGCGCGATGGCGACCGCCGCGCAGCGCGATATCGTGCGGCGTCACGTCGAGGAGGCGGTGGCGGCGGGTGCCCGAATCCTGACCGGTGGCAAGGCGATCGGGTCCGGGTTGTTCTTCGAGCCCACCGTACTGGTGGATGTGGATCACTCCATGGCCTGTATGACCGAGGAGACGTTCGGGCCGATCCTTCCGGTGGTGCGGGTGGCCGATGAGGATGAGGCGGTCCGGCTGGCCAATGATTCGGTGTACGGATTGTCCGCGACCGTGTGGACTGGGGACCGCGCGCGTGGGGAGCGTATCGCGCGCCGACTCGAGGTGGGCGCGGTCAATATCAATGACGCGTTCGCGAATCTGGTGAATTTCGCGCTGCCGATGGGTGGTTGGAAGGATTCCGGTATCGGCGC
Organism: Nocardia sp. NBC_01503; assembly: GCF_036327755.1. Lineage (NCBI taxonomy): Bacteria > Bacillati > Actinomycetota > Actinomycetes > Mycobacteriales > Nocardiaceae > Nocardia > Nocardia sp. NBC_01503. The sequence continues at coordinate 7,059,991 of NZ_CP109596.1, read as the reverse complement.
GCGCTGGGGCGGCGCCGCCGGAATCCGGAAATACTGTCGCCAGCAGGCGATTACGGTGCCGCGTCAGGAACTGCGGCGTGAACCACTGTGGTATCCGGCATCGCGGTGGCGGTCGGCGCTGGTGACGGGTCTGATGCGGGCGGTCGACGCGCGCGGCGTACGCAAACTGCCGGAGCGCTTGCGCCGCAACCGATCCTGAGCCGATCGAGGGGCGATGCCGCGAACGGCATCGCCCCTCGGGCACTCAGGCGCGGGGCGTGAAATTGCCGTGGAAGGTCAGCGGCAGATGATGGCGTAGGGTCCCCACGTAGACCGGATCGGCCTCGATATTCGCGGCATCGAGAATTCGCAAATGCGCCAGTGAATTCGGCCGATCCTGGGTGGCGACCAGTAGCCAACCGTCATCCTCGGCGCTCGCGCCCGGACGCGGGGTGAAGATGGCCTCGTGCGCGAAGTGGTAGACGGGCAGCCGATGCAACCGCTGTGCCCCGGAGATGTTGTCCACCTTGGCGATCGCGTTGGGGTAATGGTGTCCGTCCGCACCCACCGCCAAATAGGTGTAGCGGTTCCGCCGACTGGTGTAGCCGAGATTGAAGGTGGGGAAATCGCCCTGTAGGTCCGACAGATGTTCGTGTATCACCCGGTCGGTCTTGGTGATTCGCAATCGCAGCAGTGTCCCGCCGTACGGCATGCCCGCCTCGGCGAGTCCGTCCTGTGCGCCCGAGAGTTGGCCGTTGAGCTGTTCCCAGGAGGCGTGATAGTTGACCAATTCGACGACGGTATCGGACCCGTCCTCGTAGGTATTCGCCAGATGCAGGTGCATGAGCGGATCGGTGTGCAGGATGCGGGGCCTGCCGCCGTAGCGGGGGAGTAGCGAGATCATGGTGCCGCGCGCGGCCTCGTAGTCGATGGCTTCGATGTAGTTGCGCATGCCCAGGCCCGCGGCCATCATCTTGCCGATCGGGAAGACCAGGGGCGCGGTCACGAAGACCATATGTTTGGGGGTGAGTCCGAAATCGTGATTGAACATGGGGCGCGGCAGCGGTACCCGCCCCACTTTGGTCAGTACTCCGGCGCGGTTCACGCGATAGCAGACCAGGCCGGGATTCGGGACCATGGCCAACCCGAAGTTGTACATGTCGCCGGTCACGGTGTCCCACTTGGGATGTGCGGAGAACGCGCCGAGCCATTTGAGCGCACCGTCGAAGCGGTGCACGCCGAGAGTTCCGAGGGTGTCCGGATCGATTTCGGTGGGCGGTCCGCCCTCCCACAGTGCCAGTAGCTTCCCGGCATGCATGACCACACCGGTATTGGCGACATTGGCCGGGAATTGCATTGCGTTGGTGAGAATTCCGCCGGGTCGCAGGGTGCCCAGCGCGCGATAGGGTGCGCCTCCGGTCGAGGTCAGTGATTTGTGGTAGTGCTTGGTGCGGACGAATCGGTTGCGGAAGTGGACCTTTCCGTCGGCGATCGCGAATTTCGAGATCATGCCGTCGCCGTCGAAGAGATGGCCGAGCTGCTGGCCCCCGGCATCGAGTTTTCCGGGACCGTTGCGATACAGCGTGCCCTGCAACTCCTCGGGCGGCGCGCCCTCGAATTCAGTTATGTCGTAGTCGTATTCGTCGTACAGCGGCAGATAGTCGCGGTAGTCGTCCGCGATGACAGGGCTATTCACGGCCCCTCCTGGGAATCGTTGGGTGAACCTGCCGGACGCACGCGCAGCGTGCAGGACAGTCCCGGCAGATGGGGTTCGAATTCGAGGGGTATGGGGGAGTTCGCGTCGAATACGCTCTCGCAGGCGGCCTTACAGCCCATGAGACACGAATTCCGCTGGGCGGTACCTGTTCCGGTGGCGGTGTGCATGGCGCATTCGGGGATCTCGTACACCAGCGTTCCATCGGCCTCGACTCCGGTGCGATGGACGGGACCGACCAGGAAGGTGGCGAATGAGACCCCGGCATCCATGACCTCCGGATAGAACCGCGTCGGCACGAAGCCGACGGTGCCGAAGGCGGGTAACACCATTCGCAGCCACCGGCGCAGCCGCGACGCGACCGCGCCGGAGACGAGTTCGGTCACATCCGCTTCGGGCAGATGACGGGCCAATTCGCTCGCGGTCCACTCCAGTTCGCTGATGAACTGCCCGTATCGGCGTTGCCAGGAGCGACGCGGTGATTCCAGAGCCGCGCCGCGGGCACGATGCACGGTCAGTGCCGACCAGCCCGCATCGACGCCGGATCGATCGTCGCTGACCATGCGCAGCACCGGCAGGAGCACTTCCTCGGGAATATCGCCGACCTTGCCGAGCATGGACCGCATGATCAGATCGTCACGCAGGGCTCCGAGCGCACCGGCGCGTGGGCGTGAATTCCGTTGCAGGGTAGTCATTGTCACCTTCTCTCCCCGTGACCGACGTCACGGGATCTCGACCTTCGCGGCCAGCCAGCGGCCGTCGATCTTCTGCATGGTCATGACGATGCGGCTGTGATCGATCCGGGCATCGGGCATCTCGGTATTGGAGACGGTCTGATCCACGAACAGCAGCACCACCACCTCATCGGCGGACGCGGATTTGACGGCGCTCCGGAGTACGACACCGTGACCGGTGGCCTTGTGGTCGATGAGCAGTTGGCGCAGACCGGCACTGGATTTGGTGTAGGTATCGCGGAATTCGCCGGTGGAACCGTCCAGCACCGCCTTGAAATTGGCATCCAGGTTGCCGGTGTCCACCGAGGTGAGGGTGACCGCGTAGTCCGTGGCGGCGCGGAGCGCGGCCTGACCCGCCGCATCGATATCGCGGGTGTGCTGGTATTTCCAGCCCAGCACGCCGGCGCACACCGCCAGCGCGACGATCAGAACCGCGCTCAGATAGGGCAGGACACGGCGTGCCCGGTTCAGTGCCGCTCGGGTTCGGGTGATGCGTGCGCCGAGTTCGGGTTCGGCGGGCTCATCGGTTGTGTCGGTCTCTTCGCGCTCCTGGACCTGCTGTTCTGTCATCGTCCCCTCCTGATGGGTCTAGTTGCCGTGCCGCCGCGGTTCGGAATCCGGTGGCATGGCCGGGCCGCCGTAAGGCAGTGGAATGGTGTGCGGTCCCGGGGGTGTCGGATCGGTGCGCTGGTTGGGATCCCAGCCCGGTGGGGGACCGGCGGTGTCGTCACCCGGAGGTCGCGGTGCGTTGCGCGCACCCCGGACCAGCAGTGCGGGATCATCACTGGTGCAGTAGGTATTGACGAACGGCTCGGGATAACTGGGATCGAACGGCACATCCCGGGGGTGCGGATAATCGCAGAAATGCCGGAAGTACAGGCTCGCCACCGCCCACACCCCACCGTCGTGCATGATCGACTGCACCGCTTCCAGCAGCGATCCGCGATCGTCGCGGAACAGCTGCGCCAGCGCCGGAACCCGGATATAGGACAGTTGGGCGACGGTGGTCAGATTCCCGAGCAGTTGCACCATGGTGGGGGAGTTGTCGGCGATGATCCTGTCCATATTCGCCAGCACCCCCGGGGTGGTCTCGATGAGCGTGCGCAGGCCCTGATCCTTGGCGCCGACCCCCGCGAGGGTGTCCGCGAGTGCACCGGTGGCGGTACGCAATCCGTCGGCCTTATCGGTCACGAGTTGGAAGACCGGCCGACTCGCCCGCAGTAGCGCAGTGGTCTGCGGTAGCACCCCGTCCAGGGTGGAGAACATGAGCTGCATGCCGGAGAGCAGCTCGCGCAGCTTCTCCGGCCCCTGCGCACTGACGCCGAGCTCATCGACGATACTTTTGAGCTGATCCGGATTCGCCTGCGCCAGTACACCATCGGCGTTGCCGAGTACCTGCCACAGCGGAATGGGGGTGGTGGTGCGGCTCTGGTCGATCACGCTGCCGTCGGTGAGCAACGCGCCGTCACTGCCGGTGGGCTGGAAGTCGAGATACTGTTCGCCCGCGGGTGACAGCGCGGAGACACGGACCAGGGTGTCCCGGGGGATGCGAGCGCGGGCGTCGATCAGGACGACGGCCTCCGCGCCGTGCTCGCGCAACCGCACCGACTGCACCCGTCCGATGGAGACTCCGCGCAGCGTCACATCCTGATTGGCCAGCAGCCCACCGGATTCGGCGAGCTCCACCCGAATTCGCAGCTGCGCCGCGAATGGGTCCGAGCGCAGCGCCCCGAAGATCAGGTAAGCCGCACCGACCGCCACCAGGATGACCTGGGCCAGCGTGGACACCAGCAATTTGTGTGAAATACCCAGGCGCGCAGCGCGAACCAGCACCCGCGCGGGCCATTCGAGCGGATTCATCTGCCCGGCCCCCGCACCCGCTCACCCAATTGGGTGAGGACGAAGGCCAGTGAACCCACGAAGTTCGCCCAATCCGCTTGATCGGGGAGCGCGAACGCCGGATCGGCGTAGTGGCCTGGATCGTCCACCGGCCCGAGTACCACCTGGCGCAACTCCACATCGGCGTGCGCGGCATTGGAGCTGAAGAACTTCAGGGTCGGCGGCAGGATGCGTTGCAGATTCGCCATGGTGACGTGCGGGTCGGTCGCGGACTCGTTGAACGCGGCGGCGAGGTCGTTGAGGTCCTTGATCAGGCTGCGGGTATCGGTGCCCTGTATCGACGGGAATTTGCCGAGCTGCGCGGTGAGCGCGGCGACCTGATCGGCGAGACCGGTGATCTGCGCGGTGTTGTCCGCGATCACTGCCAGCGCCGGCGCGGTGGCGGTCAGGATCTCGTTCATCGAGTTCCGGCGGGCATTCAAATCATCTGCCAGCGAAGCAGTTTCGGTGAGCACCCGGTGCAGCTCCCCGGATCGGTCGGAGAGCGTGCCCAGCAGCTCCCGGGATTGCCGGATCAGTCTGGTGAGCCGATTCCCGTCATCGCCCATGGCGGTGCCCATACCGTTCAACACCTGGGTGAGATTGTGGAAGACACCGCCGTTGACGAGCAGCGCGGTGGAGGCGAGCACCTCTTCGACCGTCGCGCCAGGCAGGGTGTCCGGCAACGCGATGGTGTCGCCGTCACGCAGGCGCGCGTCGGTCGCGCCGCCCCCGGCCGGGGGCCGAAGTGCGATGAAGACATCGCCCAGCGGTGTGGCGGACCGTAATTCGGCGGTGGTGCCCCTCGGCAGTGCGACGCTGTCGATTATCCGCATGGACACCACGGCGGTGTAGTCGCGCGCGGTCATGGACTCGACCTCGCCCACATCCGCACCGCCGACCCGCACCTTCGCGCGGTTGGGCAGGTTCAGCGCATTGGAGAAGACCGCGTTCAGGTGATAGCTGGGCCCGCTCACGCCCGGCGCGGGCAGCGGCAGGTCCTCCAACGTGGCCGAGCAGCCTGCCAGTGGCAGCGCTATCGCGCACAGCAGTACCGGAATCCGGCGCCGGCGGCTCATTTGCCCATCCTGGTCATGGCCTCGAGCACGGAGGTGAGGCCGAAGTCCGGGCCCATATCGCTGAGATTGCCGGTATTGCAGCCGAGTTGGCGCAGACCGAGAATATTGCAGACCTGTTTGGTCATCGAGCTGTCGAAGAACACATTGTCGAAATGCGCTCCGACGCGGAGGTTTCCATTCTTCTGATCAATGGCGTCGTACACATTGTCCACGGCCAGCGGTGCGAGATCGAATACCTCGGCCAGCTCCCTCCGGTAGTCGACCAGCGCCCGGGTGAAGGAGGTGCTGCTCGCGACGGTGGCGGCGAGATTGCCACCCTGGTCGGCCAGCAGGGTGTTCAACTGTTCGAGTACCGAATCGAGCCGCCCGCCGGTATCGCCCCGCCCCAGTTGTTCGGATTCCAGCAGTTGCGCCAGCTGCCCGATATCGGCGCCGAATCCGTTGATGGCCTGCTGATTTCGATTCGCGGCGTCGACCAGGGCGGAGAGGTTGGTGACGATTGTGCTGATGTCCTGCCGGGTGGCCTCGCCATTGCCGGAACCGGTGCGCATGGCATCGGAGAGTGCCGCGAGCGCCGACTTCAATTGCGGCCCACTGGTGTGCGCGACCTCGGAGGTGGCGTCGAGGATATCGGCCATCGGCCCGTCTCCGGTGCCGTTGCCGCGCAGCGAGCCACCGAGCTTGTCGACCATGGCGATAACGCGATCGAATTCGATCGGGGTGCGGGTGCGATCGAGTCCGAGCACCGCGCCGGAGTCGAGGGTCGGCCCACCGGTATAGGCGGGGGTGAGTTCGACGTGCCGGTCGGTGAGAATCGAGGTGCCCACGGTGACCGCCTGCACATTCGCCGGGATCCGCACCGTGGCGTCCACCGTGAGTACGGCCTCCACATAACCGCCGCGCGCGGTGATCTGCTCGACCTTGCCGACCGGCATGCCCAGTACCGCAACGGTATTGCCGCGGTAGAGGCCGATCGCATTATCGAACTGCGCGGTAATCCGCAGGGTCCGGTCGGTTCCGGAGAACAGCAGGTGCGTGCCGAGGGTCGCGGCGGTGATCAACACGGCCAGTACGAGGATGGCGCGCAGCGCGGTGCGCGGGCGGAGTTTCTTCACTGGCAATCCTTGAACGACTGGAGGGCCGCCGGGATGTCGTGGATACCGGCCTGCGCGGCGATGGCGCACATCCAGGAATCCATCATCAGGCCGCCGGGCAGCAGGAAATCCAGGAAGGGACCGGACCCGGTGGCATTGGCGATATTGCGCAGGGCCACCGGCATGACCTGGAACATATTGCGCAGCAACGCATCATGGTCGCCGAGTAGGGCGGTGAGCTGGCGGATATCGGTGAGCATGCCGTCGATATCGGTGTGATTCACCTTCAGCAGGCCGTCGGCGGTGTGCACCAGGTTGGTGGCGGCATCGAGCAGGCGCACGACCGCGGCCCGCCGCGAAACGATCTCGCGCACCAGACTGCCGCCCTGGGTGACGAGCACGCCCATATCGGATTGCTGGTTCCCGAGAATGGTGGCCAGCTGTGCGGTATTGCGCAGTAGTGATCCGATCTCACCCCGGCGGTCGGCGATGACCTTGGAAAGGTTCTGGACATTGGCGAGGGCGTCGGGCAGCACGGCCGGGGTATCGCGCAGCTGCGCCGCGAGCGCCTGCATGGATCGCGCGAACTGATCGGCATCGACCTGTTCGAAGGTGCCGGTGGAATCCTGTAGTAGCTTTTGCAGATCGTACGGAACAGTGGTGTGCGCCAGGGGTATTCGCCGATGCGGCGGTATGCCCGCGCCCGCCGGTCTCAGTACCAGTTCGCGCGCGCCGAGTACGGTGGTGAGCTTGATGGCTGCGGTGGAGTCCGCTCCGACCGGGACATCCTTATGGATCTTCATGGTGACGAGTACGCGGTCACCGGCCAGTTCGGTGCCGTCCACGGTGCCCACCGGTACCCCCGCCACGGTTACCTGATCACCCGTGCGGATACCCGCCGCCTGGCCGAATTCGGCCGAATAGGTGATTTCGCCCCAATGCAGCTGGGTAATGGCGGTGGTGGTGGCGACCACCACGGCGATGACGGCGATCGAGATCGCGCCGATCCACGCCCTACTGCGGGTCTCGAGTGCACGTCCGGGGCGGAAGAATCTGTGGCGCATAGTATTTCACCTGCACATCGGCGAGTATTCGCGGTGGCCGCCGGGCGTTGCCGCATCGACGATGGCCGGGATGACTGGGCTGAGGAAGTCGGCGAGGGTGATATTGAAATCGCAGGCCTGCGCGCTCATCGCCGTGCTGTCGCCGGTGACTCGCGCGAGTCCCTTGAATACCGCCGGAATATTCGCGCCGAGGGCGGCCATCCCGTCGGGATTGGACACGATGGCGGAGAGGAATCCGGGCTGGCGTCCCAGCAGGGCATGGAGATCCGGACCGACACCGGTCATGATCGCCGAGAGCCTGCCCACCACCGTGGAGATCGATCCCATCGACGAAATCAATTCGTCGCGGCGGTCATTGAGCCCGGTGATGACGGCGCGTACCTGGGTGAGGGTGGTTTCGAGTGCCGATCCCTGCCCGGCCAGGGTCTGGGTGACAGCGTCGAGGCTGGTGATCACCCGCCCCAGGATCTGATCGGGGCCGGCCAGAGTCTCTGCCAGCCGCGAGGTTTCGGTGATCAGCACGGCCAGCGCGGTGGTATCGCCCTGCAGGGACTTGATCAGCGCATTGGACATATTGCCGCGGTTACCGGGATCCAGCATGGTGAACAGCGGCTCGAAGCCATTGAGCAGCGCGGTCACATCGAACGAGGGCTCGGTGTGCTCGATCGGAATGACGGCCCCGGCGGGTAGCCGTTCGGGGTGCCCGTAGTCGGCCGGGGAAAGTCCGAGATACCGCTGTCCTACCAGGTTCTGGTACACCACGGCGGCTTTGGTATTGCCGTAGATCGGCTGGTCGCGTTGGATGCGGAAACGCACCCGCGCCCGCGTGCCGTCCAGATCGACCGAATCGACGCGGCCCACCCGCACCCCGGCCACCCGCACATCGGAACCGGCCTTCAGGCCCGAAGCATCGGTGAAGACGGCCGAATAGCCGTTGGTGGGACCGGGGACATCGCGGCGCAGCGTCACCAGAATCATCCAGGTGAGCGAGAGGCAGACGGTCAGGAACGCGGCGAGCCAGACCACCCGGCGGCGGTGGGCGGTAATCATCGACCACCGTCCGATGGCGCGAAACTGGGTGGCAGCGCGGGCATTCCGAGGGGGCCGAGCAGTATTCGATCCGCCGGATTCGCGGCGGGCGGCAGCGCGGGCAGCGCGACTGTGCCCGGTGGCGGTACATAGTTACGCATATCGGGGATGCCGGTGGTCTCCGGGATCGGGGTCGTCTCCGGCGCGGAATCGCAACTGGGACCGCGTAGTTCGCCGTACACCGGACAGTCGGCGCGCACATACAGCCGCAGCGGGGTCAGCGAGACGACCAGCCGGAAGGTGAAGGCGAGTTTGCTGCCGCTGCGCGTCCACAGCTCGTCGAAGAATTTGTCGACCGTGTCATTGAGCCGCACCATGACCGCCGGATACTTGGCGTGATTGTCGGCCAGCACGCCGATGACGGGGGTGATGTCGGTGGTGATGTCGACCAGCTGATCGATGTGATTGTCGATCGCGGTGTTCACGGTGCCGAGCGTGGTGTGCGCCCCGGCCAGCAACCGCACCAGCTGGGCCTGCTGTTCGGCGACCGTGCGCATCGGGGCGACCGCATCGTGTAGCGCGTCGACGAGTTCGGGTGCGCTGCCGCGCAGCGTGGCGATGGCGGTCTCCCAGGTCCGCAGCGTGCTCGGACCGGTATCGCCCGCACTGAGCGAATTCATCTCCGCCGTCACGCGATTGAGCCCGTCGACGGCGGCGGTCAGCTCGGGTCCCTGGCCCACGGTGGCGTCGGAGAGCGTCCGAATGAGCCCGAGGGTCTGTGCCGCGCCCGGCCGCGCCACCGCGGCGAGCAGCTCATGCACCTTGGCCAGGGTGCCCTGGAACAGCTGGGTGGGCAGGGTGCGATCCTCGGCGATCCGGGAACCGTCCCGCAGCGCGGGCGCGTCGCCATTGTCGACCAGCTGCACCGAGGAGACCGCGAAGGCGTTGGCGGGCACGATGCGAGCGGTCACCGTGTTCGGAATGTCCCGCGCGTATTCGGCTTTCAGGTCGATGTGCACGATATTCGGTGTGCCGTCCCGCGCCGGGGTGACCAGTCGCACCATGCCGACCAGTACCCCGCGGAACTTCACATCCGATTTCTTGGGCAGCCCGTCACCGACCGAGCTGAGCTCGGCCGTGACCCGGACCCGTTCGTCCAGGCTGCCATTGGATTTGGCGATCAGCAGCCAGGCGCAGAGCGCGCACACCAGGGTGAACGCGGTGCCGGTCAGCAGCAGCGCCGCGGTGGAGGGACCCCGGCCGTCGAGTTCGAAGGTATTGCCCACCGTTCAGCCCCCGAGCCTGCCACCGGCGTCGATACCCCAGAACGCCATGGTCAGCAGCATGTTGAGAATCGTCATGAGGGTGATGCTGGCGCGCATGGCCCGTCCGGCGGCAATGCCGACACCGCGCGGGCCACCGGTGGCATAGAAGCCGTAGTAGCACTGGACGGTGGCCATGATGGCCACGAAGATGGCCACCTTGATCACCGCGAAGATCATGTCCCGCCCACTCAACATGAGCGTGAAATAGTGCAGGTAGCTACCGGACGGCTGACCGCTGGAGAAACCGACAACCGCTTGGCAGACCAGGAAATTCAGTGCCAGGCAGGCGATGAACAGCGGGACCACCGCCAGCGCGGAGGCCAATACCCGCGTGGTCACCAGGTACGGGATCGGCCTGATGGCAACCGATTCCAGGGCGTCGATCTCCTCGCCGATGCGCATCGCGCCCAGTTGTGCGGTGAACCGGCACCCGGCCTGGATGCCGAAGGCCAGTGCCGCCATCAACGGCGCGAGTTCGCGCACCGCGGCGAGCGCGGTAATGAGTCCGGTCGCGGGCCCGAGGCCGAGCAGGCTGAGCGCGTTATAACCCTCCAGCCCGACCACGGCCCCGCCCGCCGCGCCGACGATGAGCACCACGCCCGCGGTGCCGCCGCCGACGACGACCGAACCATTGCCCCAGGTGACATCGGAGAACAATTGCAGGAATTCGCGCCGGTAGCGGGTCAGCGCCAAGGGAGCCCCGGCCAGGGCGCGGAAGAAGAAGGCCACCATATGCCCCACCCGCGAGAGCTGATAGGACACCGGGCGCGCGATCGCGGTGATCGGGCGCAATGCGACGGGGGAGTAGGTGGCCGCCATCTCAGAAGCTCGCCTTGGGAAAGAGGATCAAATACATCTGGGTGAACAGCACATTGACCACCATGAGCAGCAGAATCGACTGCACCACAGCGGCATTCACCGAATTCGCCACTCCGGCCGCGCCGTGCCGGGTGTCGAGACCCTTGTAACAGGCGACGATGGCCACGATCACCCCGAACACCACCGCTTTGATCAGCGTGAGCACCAGATCAGCGACGGTGGCGAAAGAGGAGAAGGTGGCCGTGTAACTGCCCGGCGTGCCGCCCTGCAGCACCACCGTGAAGGCGTATCCGGCGAGAAATCCGATGAAGCAGGTGAATCCGGTCAAGGCGACCGCCACCACGATGGAGGCCGCCAGCCGGGGGACCACCAGTCGCCGGATCACCGAGACGCCCATGACCTCCATGGCATCGGTCTCCTCGCGAATGGTGCGCGAGCCGAGATCGGCGCTGATGGCCGAACCCACGGCCGCCGCCATCAGAATCGCCGCGACCAGGGGCGCGCCCTGCCGGATGGTGGCCAGCCCATTGGCCGCGCCCGCCATCGAGGTGGCACCCAATTGACCCGCGAGCAAACCGAATTGAATGGAGAGCGTGACACTGATGGGCACCGTGACGAACAGGGTCGGCACCACGGCGGTCCGTGCCATGAAGGTGGCCTGCTCGACGAACTCGCCGAACGGGAAGCGCCGCCGCACGATATCGGCGCCCAGGTATCGGAAGGCGCGCAGCCCGAGCACCACCTGTCCGCCCACGGTGCGCAGGGCCGCGAGTGGATGCCGATCGGCATAGCCGCGCGACCACCGAATGACCTCTGCCGCGGCGGTACTCGGCATCGGGGAGGGGGTGTAGGCGGGCGTCACCGCCGATCGCCTTCCGTGCACACCACGGATAGACGCTGGAATCCGCGCAGCATGAAGCTGGGTTCGTAGGCGAAGTCATTGTCCCGGCCCAGGCGCAGGGTTTCGAAGCGGGCCGCGAGCTCCTCCAGCGCGATGCGGGACTCCAGCCTGGCCAGTGGCGCACCCAGGCAGGCGTGAATACCGGATCCGAAAGCCAAGTGCGCCTTGGCATTCGAGCGGTCCGGATCGAATTCATCCGGGTGGTCGAAGGATTCCTCGTCCCGATTGGCGGAACCGAAGACCAGGACGACCAACTGCCCTGCGGGGATGGTGTAGTCGCCGAGTTTCGCCTCCGAGGTGGTGATACGGAACATCGACTGCACCGGACTCAGGAACCGCAGTCCCTCTTCGATGATGTCCGCGGCCCGTTCGGCGGGGCGCTCGCGCAGTTCGCTCCAGAGCTCGGGCGTGCGGCCCAGCTCGTGCAGTACGCCGCCGAGCAGTTTGGTGGAGGTCTCATTCCCGGCGATGAGCAGCTGCACAATGATATTGAGAATCGCGCCGGTACCGAGTGGTTCGTCCGCGTCGCCCATGCTGTGCGCGGTGACCAGGCCGCTGAGCAGATCATCGCGCGGATCGGCGCGGCGCTCGTCGAGCTGCGCGGCGAAGTAACGCTGGAACTCCACCATATTGCGCGCCTGTTCCAACAGGCCGGCGTCGTCGAGCTGTCCGCCGACCGTCGCGGTGAACTGATCCGACCAGCGTTTGAAATCGTCGATGCGATCATCGGGCACATTGAGCACCTTGGCGATCACTCGCAGCGGCATCGGTGCGGCGAACGCGCCGACCGCCTCGACCGGCTCGCCATTGGGCAGCGCGGCCACCAATTCCTTTGCGATCGAACGGATCTCGGGTTCGAGCTGGGCGATGAAGCGGGGCGTGAACGCCTTGGCCAGCATGCGCCGGTAGTAGTGATGCTCGGGTGGATCGGCGGTGAGCAGGGTCGGCACCGGCGGCCAGCCCTGCGCCTGAATGGCCTCGACCTCGGCTTTGATGTGATCGGGGATCGGCAGCTGCGGTAGGCCGAAAGCGGAGGAGAAGGTGGTGTGATCCGCGAGGGCCTTGGCGACCAATTCCCGCGAGGTGACGAACCACATGCCCCGCCCGGCGACGAAATGCACGGGGGCGTATGTGCGTAGCGCTCTATGCCAGGGATGGGGGCATTGCAGGGTCTGAGGGTCCAGCGGGTCGAAGGCGTCGACGGAGTGGGCCGGGGTCGCGGTCAAGGCGGCCTCCAAAAAGGTTGTCGTCCACGAGATTTCGTGGCGGCCGAGCCGATCGGCTCGTACTTGACTAATTAGTCGACTAATATAATAGTGATCCGGGTCATAAGCAAGCGGGTGAAAGTGCCCGGGGGATCGGAGGATTCGCGTGAAAGCTCTGGTGACAGGCGCCGGCAATGGCATCGGCCGCGCGATCGCGCACCGGCTCGCGGCGGACGGCGCCGAGGTCGTCGCCGTCGACCTCGATGGGGAGGCGGCCGCGGCGACCGCGAAATCCGTCGGCGGGCGCGCGGTGTGCTGCGATATCTCCGATGAGGCCGCGGTGGCGAGCATGGCCGAAAGTGTCGGCGCCCTGGATATTCTGGTGAACAATGCCGGGATCTGGCGCTCGCACACCCTGGCCGAATCCACCCTGGCCGAGATGGAACAGGTGCTGCGCACCAATGTGCTCGGTAGTTGGCTGGTCACTCGAGCGCTGGTGCCGAAATTCGGCCGCGCGGGCGGCGCGATCGTGAATCTGGCCTCGGTGGTCGCCATTACCGGGGCCGAGGGGCGCGGGGCCTACTCCGCCTCAAAAGCCGGAATCATCGCCCTGACCAGGCAAATGGCCTCGGAGTACGCGCCGCTGGGCATTCGTGTCAATGCCGTCGGCCCGGGTTTGATCGTCACCGAGGGCACCTCGGCCGAATTCGGTCATCCGGGCGTACAGCAGGCGATCGGGGACGCCCTGCCGCTGGGCCGACTCGGCCGGCCCGACGATATCGCCGCCGTGGTGAGCTTCTTCGCCGCACCGGCGGCCGGTTACGTCACCGGGCAGACGCTCTTCGTCGACGGCGGCTGGACCGTCAATGGTTCGGCCTTCATCGCCACTGCCGTCCAGGGCTTTCTGGCCCAGCTTGCCGCGAATTCGTAATCGCCTCCGGCGCAGCACTATTCACAGATCTCGGAGAACCCTCATGACCGATATCGAAACCCCCCGTGACGCCGCCCCCGGGCAGGCGCGCTCGGGCGGACCCTCCGTCCAGAGCCTGCTCGCCACCGATACCCGCGCCGTGCCCGCACCGCTGCTGGAGGAGTCCTACGAATTCCTCGGGTCGCAGGACATCGGCAAGGACCGCTACCTGAGCCCGGAATTCCACCGCCGCGAGGTGGACAAGCTCTGGAAGAAGGTATGGCAGATGGCCTGCCGGGAGGAGGACATCCCCGAACCCGGCGACTACATCGTCTACGACATCGCCGATCTGTCACTGATCGTGCTGCGCACCGAGGCCGGGGAGATTCGGGCCTATCACAATGCCTGCCTGCACCGTGGTACGCGATTGTGCGACGACACCGGGCATGCCGCCCAATTGCGTTGCCCCTTCCACGGTTTCACCTGGAACCTGAACGGTGCGCTCACCGATGTGCCGAGCCGCTGGGACTTCCCCCATATCGAGGATGCGAAGTTCGCGCTGCCCGAGGCCGCGACCGGGGTGTGGGCGGGATACGTCTTCGTCAACCCCGATCCGGCGGCCCGGCCACTGCTCGAGTTTCTCGGCAATCTCGACAAACATCTCTCGCCCTACAACCTCGGTGAGCGGTTCAAGGGCGTGCATGTGGCCAAGGTGATCGACTGCAATTGGAAGGTCGCGCTGGAGGCGTTCATCGAGTCCTATCACGTCATCGCCACTCATCCGCAACTGCTGGACTATCTCGGCGATGCGAACACCCAGTACGACATCTATCCGGGAACCGAGGGCGGCCCCGGCTTCAACCGCATGATCACCCCGCAGGCCACCAGTAGTCCCCTGCTCGGCGAGCAACTCGAACCGCAGGATGTCCTGGAAGCGATGTTCCGTGACTTCTACCCCGAGGGCGTCGGCAATTTCGAAGTGCCCGAGGGCGGTTCGGCGCGGACCGTGGTCGCCGGGGCGCTACGGGATCGGCTCGGCAAGCTCACCGGTGCGGATCTGAGCGGCACCAGCGATTCCGAGATCGTGGATGCCATCGAATACTTCATGTTCCCCAATTTCGCCCCGTGGGCGGGGGTGGGCGCGCCGCTGACCTATCGCTTCCGGCCGTACGGGAACGATCCCGATCGCTGTGTCTTCGACATCATGATGCTGTATCCGCTACCCCCCGGCGCCCCCAAGCCCAAGGGTGCGCCGATCCACTGGCTGGGCGCGGACCAGGATTACACCGCCGCACCGGAATTGGGTGCGCTGGTGGCGGTCTACAACCAGGACCTGTCGAATCTGCCCAGGGTGCAGCGCGGTCTCAAGGCCATGACCAAACCGGGGGTGACCCTGGCCAACTATCAGGAGATTCGGATCCGGCAATTCCACCGCGATCTCGACGCGCAACTCGACTCCTGACCCGGGCGGGGGCGATGCCGTGGAGTGCCGGTGCGATCGAAAACGGCGGACCGCGCGATAATTCCGGCATGACGGAGCGCAAACCAGGTAAGTCCGGTCCCGGTCGCCCGGCCGGGAGCGATAGCGTCGATACGCGCCAGCGCGTACTCGAGGCGGCCATCAAGTGTTTCGCGCAATACGGCTACGGCCCCGCCACCAATAGTGTGATCGCCGAGATCGCCGGTGTCACAGCGGGTTCGGTCTTCTACCACTTCGGCACCAAGAGCAGGTTGTTCGAGGCTGTATGTGCGGAGGTGTACGGACGGATCGTGGAGCGTTCCGCGGTGGCCATCGCGGGCGCACTCTCGGTGCGGGAGTTGCTGCGGGCGCTGCTGAGCGTATCCATGCGGCTCAATCACGAACATCCCGAGCTGGCCGGTTTCGTCGTCACCGCGCCGATCGACGCGCGCCGGCACAAGGAGCTGTCCGAGGCGTTCGCGACGGTGAATACCACCATGATCACGGGGCTGGCCGAGGCGGTGGAGCGAGGGCAGCAGGCGGAACAGATCCCCGCCGAATTGGATCCGGTGCAGATCGCCCGGTTGATCCTGGCCGTGGTCGACGGATTCGCGCACGCGGCGGCGGCCAGTGATCCGATCGCCATGGACACCCTGGACGCACTCTTCGAAAAGCTGCTGCTCGATGCAGCCGACAGTGGCGGGGCGCGCACCGCGAAACGTCGCACCGGATAGCCTGCGGTGCCGCCACTTTCACGTCCTCGCATGCGTTGACGGCAATGGTGACGCATGTTACTAATTAATTGATGGACTAACTAATAGTGAGGATTGCCGTGGACGACACCACCGTTCCGGCCGATATCGGCCCGGAAACCCTCCTCGAGGTATTCACCGTCGCCACTCGAATCAAGCTGTGCGATGAGAAGTTTCGCGCCTTGGTCCTGGCCGGACAGGTCAGCGCGCAGTACTACTCGCCCCGGGGGCAGGAGATCGTCTCGGCATCGGTCGGCGTGCTGCTGCGCCCCGACGACTATGTGGTGACCACCTATCGCGGGCTGCATGATCAACTCGCCAAAGGTGTTCCGCTGCGCGAACTCTGGGCCGAGTTCTTCGGTAAGGCCACCGGAGTGTGCAAGGGCAAGGGCGGGCCGATGCACATCACCCACCCCGACTCCGGGCTGATGGTCACCACCGGCATTGTCGGCGGCGGCCTGCCGATCGCGGCGGGGCTCGCCCTGGCCGCACAGCTGCGCGGCACCGATCAGGTGACCGTGGTGAACTTCGGCGATGGCGCAAGCAATATCGGCGCGTTCCACGAGGCGTGCAATCTCGCCGGGCTGTGGAAATTGCCGGTGGTGTTCTGCTGCCACAACAATCGCTACGCCGAGCACACCTCCTACGCGGACGGCACCAGCGTCGGCCGCATCGCCGATCGCGCCGCGGCCTACGACTTCCCCGGTGTGCGGGTGAACGGCAATGACCCGATCGAAATGCATCGCGCCGCGAAGGCGGCCATCGAGCGCGCGCGGGCCGGGGCGGGGCCGACCCTGATCGAGGCCATGACCTTCCGGTTCTACGGGCATCAGATGTCGGATCAGAACGAGTACATGAAGCCCGGTGAGCTGGCCGCCGCCCGGGCCGATGATCCGGTGCCACGGCTGCGGGAATGGCTGACCGCCAAGGGGATTGCCACCACCGCGCAGCTCGACCGGATCGAAGCCGAGGTCAAGGCCGCCGTCGAGGACGCGTACCGCTTCGCGCTGGAGAGTCCGGCGGCCGACCTCTCCGAGCTGCTCACCGATGTCTACCAGGAGGCGATGGCATGAGCGGCGTAACCGAACAAGAGCTGCTGACCCAGCCCATGCTGGGATTTCAGGCCCTGGGCAGCGCGCTCGATGACGCGCTCGGCCGCGATCCGTCGGTATTCCTGCTGGGCGAGGATATCGCCGATCCCGGCGGCGGGGTGTTCAAGGTGACCGCGGGATTGTCGACCAAGTATGGCGCGCATCGGGTTCGAGCCACACCCATCAGTGAGCAGGCGATCATGGGAGCGGCCATCGGCGCCGCGGTGGCGGGTATGCGACCGGTCGCCGAGATCATGCTGATGGACTTCCTCGCTGTGTGCCTCGACCAACTCGCCAATCACGCCGCCAAACTGCGGTACATGTCCGGCGGGCAGACCGGCGTGCCACTCACCGTGCGCTGTGCGGCCGGAGCCGGAATGCAGTTCGGCGCACAGCATTCGGAGATGCTGGAAGCCTGGCTCACCCACGTTCCCGGGCTCAAGGTGGTGGTGCCGAGCAATCCGGCCGATGCCAAGGGGCTGCTCACCGCCTGCATACTCGATCCCGATCCGTGCGTGATCGTGGAGCAGAGTCTGCTGTATTTCCTGCCGCCACAACCGGTTCCGGTCGGGCGCCATATCGTGCCGCTGGGCGTGGCCGCGACCGCGCGCCCCGGGCGCGATATCACGCTCATCTCCTACGGGCGGCAGGTGCACGATGCGTTGGCTGCCGCTCAGCTGCTGGCGGAAGAGGACATCGAGGCCGAGGTCATCGATCTGCGGTCGCTGGTGCCCCTCGATGAGCGGGCGGTGCTGGAATCCGTCGCCCGCACCCGGCACGCGGTGATCATTCATGAAGCCGTGCGCCGCAACGGTTTCGGCGCCGAATTGGCCGCCATGATCAGCGAGCACCTCTTCGACGAACTGGGCGCGCCGGTGGCCCGGGTGGCGGGGGCCGATACGCCGATCCCGTACGCCAAACATCTCGAGGACGCCTTTCTGCCCAGCCTCGACGCGGTACTGACCGCGGTGCGCGCCACGCTGGCACGTTCGCGTGCGCGCGTGGCCGGTTGAGGAGTCGGCCGTGGCATACGGTCTGGCGGCGGTGGCGCGACAGCGCCCGTCCGAAATCGCGGTTACCGACGGTGACACCGAATGGACCTGGCCGCAACTGAATTCGATGGTCGATCGGCTGGCCGGGCTGCTGCTGGCCGAGGGCATCGGCGACGGGCGGCGGGTGGCGGTAATGGCGGAGAACAGTGCGTACACCGCGCTGGCACATCTGGCCGCCACCTTCGCGGGCGCCTCCGTCGTCCCGGTGAACTTCGCGCTCACGGCCGAGGAAGTACGGCACATTCTCGTGGACGGCGCGGTGCGTACGGTGCTGTGCAGTGCGCGTACCGCGCCGATCGCGCGCGCGGCGTCCGATTCGGTGCGGGTGATCGGCTGGGGCGCAGCCGAACTCGACGGGATCGAGGCACTGGATAAGATCCTGGAGTCCCAGCCCGAGAGCGAAGTATCCGAGCTGATCGCGCCCGCGGCACCGCTGTACTACACCTCCGGCACCACCGGGGTGCCCAAGGGAGTACGGCTGCCGGAACAGATGTTCCCGGGCGGGGATTCGATGGTCGAACATGTCCGGCGCATCGCGGAATCGCCGGTTCGGTCGGCCGGGCGGCATCTGATCGTCGGGCCGATGCATCACACCGGCCCGATCGGCGGGGTGCGCGGGCTGTGCGTGGGCACCCCGCTGGTGATCCTGCGCAAATTCGACGCCGAGGAGGTACTGCGGCTCATCGACCGGCATCGGATCGAGAGCACCATGATGGTGCCGACCCATTTCGCACGTCTGCTCGCGCTGCCCGCCGCCACCCGGGCCCGCTATGACATCGGCAGTGTGACCTCGATCGTGCATACCGGGGCCGCGTGCCCGGTGCATATCAAGCGGGCCATGATCGGCTGGTTCGGACCGGTACTGCGAGAAGCGTACGGCTCCACCGAGGTCGGGACCGTGACCTTCATCGACTCGCGGGAGTGGCTGGCGCATCCGGGATCGGTCGGCCGGGCGCTACCGGGCTATGAGGTGACCGTCCGCGCCGCGGATGGCACGGTGCTACCGGCGGGGGAGCGGGGCCTGGTGTGCGTGCGCTCCACCATCGGCGCACGGCCCAGCTATCACAATGATCCGGACAAGACCCGGCACAGCTATATCGCCGAGGGCGTCTTCATGATCGGCGAGATCGGCTACCTCGACCCCGGCGGGTATCTGTTTCTGACGGACCGGGCCTCGGACATGGTGGTCAGCGGGGGTGTCAACATCTATCCGGCCGAATCCGAAGCGGTGCTGCGCACCCACCCGGGCGTGGCCGACGTCGCGGTCATCGGAATACCGCACGCGGACCTCGGCGAGCAATTGCTCGCTCTCGTCGTGTCGAGCGAAAAGGCCGCCGAGGCAACCGAACTCGTCGACTACTGCCGGAATCGACTGGCGCACTACAAATGTCCGGCCCGCGTGGAGTTCGTCGAGACCGACCTGCGCACCGGTATGGGCAAGATCGACAAGCGCCGGTTGCGCGCCGGCTATCTGACCACGCACCAGGAGGGCGCCTCCCTGCGGGAAGGAACACCGTGAGCAGCATCGAGACCGGCGCGCCAGCACTCTTCGAGTTCACCGCCGAACACGGCGAACTCCGCGCTATGCTGCGCCGCCTATTCGACCGGGTGGTCGCCGAGGCGGACGAGCGCTATTGCGGGAGCGGGTCCGGCGGTCCGACCGGGAGCGCCCCGGGCTCCCGTGCGGCGAGTATTCGATCATCCGGCTGGCGGCGCGTGGTCCACGATGCGGGCATCGGCGAACTACTCTTCGGCACGGACCAATCACTCGGCCCCGCACGCGAATCATCCGGCACCGCAATAGATATCGCCATTCTCGCGGAGGAATCCGGTGCGGCCCTGTACGGCGGCCCGCTGCTCTCCGCCGCCATGATCGCGGCGTTGCTCGAGGCGGGGCACGAGGGGTGCCCCGCCGCACCCGAGCGATCCGCCCGGACGCGGACCTCGGCGTACCCGAGCCCCGATTCCGTCGCGCGGGAGCGTGCCGTCACCCCGCCCGTCCCAGTCGCGAGGCTGTACGAACTGGCTTCGCGGCTGCGGGACGGCACCGTGAGGCCGTCCGTCGCGGCGGGCGTGCTGACGGAGCCCGCGGTGACGGACGGCCAGGCGGCGTCGAAGTTGAAATCGGGGGCGGATGCGGCCTGGCGAGGTGAGTATCCGGGGCCCGCGCGCGCGGTGTTGACGCCCACCCCGACGGCCCAGTTGGCCATGCATGCGGGGGACGCACTGATATACGGTGCGGACCAACGTCTTTCGGGTCGGGTGGAACCGATCTGGGACGCGTGCGAGGCGGCGGTGCTGGTGTGCCCCGCGCACGACCCGGCGTCAGGCGAGCGGGTCGTGGCGGTATTGTCCACCGGCGCACCTGGAATCACGGCGTCGGTGCTGGACGGACTCGATCTGTCCCGAGCGGTGGGTAGGGCCGACTGCGCCGCGGTGGCGGCCGAACTGCTGCTCACCGGTGAATTCGCGCAGCACGCACTGACCGCCATGCGGACACGGGGTGAACTGGTGCTGGCTGCCGAGTCGCTCGGGCTGGCGCAGCGGGCGCTGGACCGCACCGTCGGATATGCCCGGGGTCGTGTGCAATTCGGGCGGACGATCGGCTCTTTCCAGGCGGTCAAACATCGGCTGGCGGACCTCGTTTCGCAGGTGGAGCTGACCCGGTCGGCGGTGTACGGGGCCGCCTGGGCGCTCACCACCGCACCCGAGGAGCCCGCTACCGCGATCGATCTCGCCGTGGCCGCCGCGCTGGCGGCCGAGACCTCCGTCACCGCCGCCGAGGCGGCGGTGCAACTGCACGGCGGAATCGCCATCACCTGGGAGCACTGGGCGCATCGCGCACTGCGTCGCGCGCACACGGTGGCGGCCCTGACCGGCGGGGCGGGTCGATACCGGCGTCAGTTGGCCGAGCTACTGGATTCGCGGGAGGGCGGCCATGATCGATAGCGACTTCGCGGGCTTCCACGATCGAGCCGAACGGTGGGTGCGAGCCCAGCTGCCACCGAAGTGGTTGGCGGCCATCGAATCCGGGGATGACGGCTACCAACCCGAGCCGGACGATCCGGCCGTTCGAGAGTGGTTCGGCGCGCTCGCCGCACGCGGCTGGACGGTGCCGTACTGGCCGCGCGAGTACGGCGGCGCGGGTCTGGATCACGACCACACCGCGGTGGTGCGGGCGGTGCTCACGCGCTATCGGGCGGAGCTGCCCGGACAGTATTTCGTGCCGGTCACCCTCGTGGGTCCGGGCATCATGAACTGGGGCAGCGACGAACAGCGGGCACGGTATCTGCCGGGTATCGCGTCCGGCGCGGATATGTGGTGTCAGCTGTTCAGCGAGCCGGGTGCGGGCTCGGATCTGGCGGGACTGTCCACCCGCGCCGAACCAACCGGTGACGGGCAGTGGATTGTCCACGGCCAGAAGGTCTGGAGTTCGTTCGCGGACCGCTCACGCTATGGCCTGCTGCTGGCCCGCACCGATCCGGACCGGCCGAAGAATGCCGGTATCACCTGCTTCCTGGTGGATATGCGGTCGCCGGGAGTCACCACGCGCCCACTGCGCCAGCTCACCGGCGGCTCGCACTTCTGCGAGGTGTTCCTCGACGGCGTCGTCATTCCCGATGACGCGCGCCTCGGACCGGTGCACGAGGGGTGGCGGGTAGCCCTGTCGACGCTCAATGCCGAACGATCCGGTCTCTCCGGGGGTTCGGAGGTCAGCGGGGTCGCGCTCGCACCGGTGCTGGAACTCGCGCGCTCTTCGCAACGCTGGCGCGAGGAATCGATCCGCGACCGGCTCGCGGGCCTGTACACCACCGAGCGCGCACTCGAACTGACCAATCTCCGATTGCGGGCGCAGGCCAGGCAATCGGGCCCCGATGCCAAGGGATCCATCACCAAACTGGTGCAATCCGAACTCGCGCAGCGCATCGCCGAAATCGGTTTCGAGCTGGCGGGACCGGGCGCGGCCTACTGGGGCCAAGACGCGGTCGCACCGGCCGAGGACGCCGCGCCCATGAGCCCGCACGCGCACGCCCTGCTGGACAGTCGGCGGCTCACCATTGCCGGGGGCACCTCGGAGATCCAACGCAACATTATCGGCGAACGCGTCCTCGGCCTCGACCGCGAACCGGATCCCGATCGCGGCCGCCCGTGGCGGGAGCTGCGCCATGGCTGAACGATGCCCGATGGTGACGGTCCGGCCCTCGGGTGCCCGTTTCCCCGCGTTGCCGGGACAACCGATGATGGCGGCGGGTATGGCGGCGGGATTGCGCTGGCCCACCGTCTGCGGCGGCAAGGGCGACTGCCGGGTGTGCTTCGTCGAGGTCCTCGAACATCACGAACGCCTCTCGGTACCCGAACCCGCTGAGGCACAGGCCATTCGGGAACTCGCCGGGACCCTCGGGCGGCGGCTCGGCCCGGTCCGGTTGGCCTGCCAGGCCGCGGTGCACGGCGATGTGGTGGTGCACAAGCGCGGCGTCCGCCCCATCCACCGTCCCACTGCCGCGGAAGATCACGCTCCGCGCGCGCACACCGAAGGAGGTGACCGGATATGACCGGCAGGCCGATCGACCCGGCACTGATGGAAATCGACGCCGACGGACTCCGGTTGCTCGGATCCCGCTGCGGCGCCTGCGCCGAAATCGACTTCCCGGCCCAGCGGTCCTGCCGCCGTTGCGGCGCAACGGATACGACTATCGCGCGCCTCGGCGATCGCGGGGTGCTGTGGAGTTGGACCGTCCAGCGATTCCCGCCGCCCAGTCCGCCGTATGTGCCGCGCGGCCGCGAATTCGAACCATTCGGCGTCGGCTATGTGGAGTTGCCGGGCGAGGTGATCATCGAAACCCTGCTCACCGAATCCGGCGCCGGGCGGTTGTGGATCGGAATGCCGATGCGGCTCATCGCCTTCGATGTGCCCGCGCACTGCGGCGAGCAGGCGACGACCTTCGCTTTCACGCCCGTGGACGACGGAGCGGGGCGATGAGCGGGGCGGCGATCATCGGTATCGGGTGCACGCCGTTCGGCCGGTACCAGGACACCTCCGTGCGCCGGGAGGCGGTGCGCTCGATCCACCTCGCACTCGCCGATGCCGGGGTGAACTGGAGCGATATCGGCTATGCGGTGGGCGGCAGTATGTCCTCCGGATCGGCCGACACCCTGGTCTCGGACCTCGGCCTTACCGGGGTGCCGTTCCTGAATGTCTTCAACGGCTGTGCCACCGGCAGCAGTTCGCTCGCGACCGCGGTGCACGCGATCACCTCTGGCACAACGGATCTGGCGCTGGTGGTAGGGTTCGACTCGCATCCGCGCGGGGCCTTCGCAATCCGGCCGGAACAGCTGGGATTGGGACAGTGGTACGGCAGTACTGGTATGGCGCTGACCTCGCAGTTCTTCGCCCTCAAGATCCAGCGCTACCTGTACGAGCATGCCCTGCCCACCCGCCTGCTGACCGCCGTGGCCGCGAAGGCATTTCGCAATGGGGCGCGCAATCCCAACGCCTGGCGGCGAAAAGCGCTGACCGAAGCCGAAATCGACGCCTCCATGCTACTGAGCGATCCGCTGCGGCAGTACATGCTGTGCTCGCCCGGCGACGGGGCCTGTGCGCTGGTGCTGTGCGATGCGGACCGGGCGCGGCACTACCGTTCCGATCCGGTGTATATCGCCGGCACCACGGTGCGCACCCGTAGACCCGGATCGTTCGAGGTGCTGAGCCCCTCCCTGTCCATCCATCGCGGCCAGAGCCCGACGGTCGACGCGGCGCGCGCGGTCTTCGCACTCGCGGGCATCGCTCCCGGCGACGTGGATCTGGCCCAACTACAGGACACCGACGCCGGCGCCGAACTCATCCACATGGCCGAGACCGGGCTCTGCGCGCACGGTGCGCAGAGGGAGCTGATCGACAGCGGCGCAACCGAAATCGTGGGGGCGCTGCCGATCAACACCGACGGCGGCTGCCTCGCCAACGGGGAACCGATCGGCGCGTCGGGACTGCGTCAGATCCACGAGAACGTCCTGCAATTGCGGGGCGCGGCCGGTGACCGTCAGGTCCCGGGGCCGCCGCGAGTGGCGTTCTCCCACGTCTACGGCGCGCCCGGGCTGAGTGGCTGCACCGTGCTGACCCGATGATTCGAGAGGCCCGTCGTGAAAGTGACTGTTGATCGCGAACTCTGCGTGGGTAACGGACTGTGCGAGTCGATAGCGCCGACCCTGTTCGAGGTCGGCCACGACGGCACCGTGCGAATCCCGAACTCCGACGTACCGGCGGAGGTCGCCGACGCGGCGCGGACCGCCGTGGACTCCTGCCCGAGCCGGGCGCTGCGCCTCGCACCCTGAGCCGTTCGACGGCGAAACCCAGTGTGAACAAGGAGTATTCATTGGAAATCCGAATGCCCAAGCTCGATGTCTCCATGACCGTGGGGACCTTCCTGGGGTGGCTCGTCCCCGATGGGACCACGGTGACCGAGGGGGAGGGCCTCTATGCCGTGGCCACCGACAAGGTCGAAACCGAGATCCCCGCACCGATCGGCGGGGTGCTGCGCCATGGGGCGGCCGAGACGGACATCGACTATCCGGTCGGCGCGGTACTGGGTGAGCTCGAATAGCCGTCGGCGCCGCAACACGCTGTCCTGCAACAACGTCCGCAAGAATCCAGGAGAAACCAATGAATCTCGATCTCGAGGGCAAGCGCGCCCTCGTCACCGGTGGCAGTCGCGGTATCGGTCTCGCCATCGCCCGCACACTGCTGGCGGAGGGCGCCGCCGTGGGTATCTGCGCCCGTGGCGAAGAAGGGTTGTCGAAGGCGGCCGCGGAGCTGAGTTCGCAGGGCGGCACGGTATTTCACCGCGTCGTGGACGTGGCGGACCCGGCCGCGCTTACCGAATTCGTCGGGGCGACCGCGACGGCGCTGGGCGGACTGGACATTGTCATCGCCAATGCCTCGGCCTCGGTCAGCGAGGGGCCCGACCCGTGGCTCGACAACTTTCGCGCCGATCTGATGAGCCTGGTCACCCTGCTCGAGGCGGCCGCACCGCACCTCGAGCGCAGTGCGGCCGCGGCGGTCCTGGCCATTGCCAGCACCTCGGCGCTGGAGGCGGGCGTTCTCCCGACAGCGAACAGCTTCGGTGCGCTCAAAGCCGCGATGCTGCAGCATGTTTCGGCGCAGGCCCGCGCGCTGGGGCCGAAGGGCGTGCGGGTCAACGCGATCTCGCCCGGTCCGGTGTTCTTCGAGGGTGGGGTGTGGGACCACATCCGCGCGGGGGTCCCCGCACTCTTCGAAGGTGCGGTGGCCGCCTCCGCGCTGGGCAAATTGGCCGGCGCCGACGATATCGCCAATGCGGCGACCTTCCTGGTTTCCCCTGTCGCGGGCCACATTACCGGCGTCAACCTGGTGGTGGACGGCGGCTTCACCAACCGCTTCGACTTTTGACCGGCCGGATCGAGGCCGTCCTGGTCTGCGGTGGCAGCTGGCACGATTTCGATTACGCCAGACTGTGCCTGCTCACCGAACTCGGCGCTCACGATCGGGTCCGCACCCGCGTCTACCAGGACTACGACTGCCTCGCGGACCTGGCCGAAGCCGATCTGCTCATCACGTACACCTGCAACCGCGTGCCCTCGGCCGAACAACGCGCGGCCCTGACCGCATTCGTCGCCGGGGGTGGGCGCTGGCTCGCGCTGCACGGCACCAACTCGGCCATCGAACCCCTGGGCCCGCAACGATTCGCCACCCCACGCTCCCTCGGGGAACTGGCCGCTGTGCTGGGCAGTCAGTTCCTCGGCCATCCGCCGGTCGGACCCTACCGGGTCGAACTCACCGAGCCCGGCCATCCGCTGGTACGTGGCCTGACCCCCTTCGAAGTCACCGACGAGCTCTATATCAGTGAGCTGCATCCACCGCTGCGCGTCCTCGCGCACACCCGGTACGTCGGGGACGCACCGGGTTTCGAGGAGGGCCATACCAGCACCGACGAACCGCGCCCGGTGCTCTATCTCAAGGAGCTCGGAGCCGGAACGGTCTGCTACCTCACACTGGGACACTGCCGTGGCCGCTTCGATCTCCAGGACCTCGGCGTGGCCGATCTCGGCGTCACCGACCGGGGCAGCTGGGAGGTGACCGAGTACCGCGCCATCCTGCGCCGTTGCCTGAATTGGGCCGTGACCGGAGAGTTCTCCGACGCGGCCGAGTGAGACCATGCGCACGATATCCGGGTATCCGGATGCGGCCGGACAATCTCCGCGTCCGGTCGACTTCGATTGCGTCCCAATGTTTCGGATGCCTCTGCTGGGTAGTCGGGGTTAGAGGTGCACTCGCGCCGACCTGATCTCGACACAGAGGAGAGAGATTCACATGAGCACCCGCGATACCGCCACTCTGCTGGCGCAGTTACGCGCAGTCCGTGATCTGACCACCACCGAAATCCAGGTCGCCGAAACGCGGATCGCGCAGGCCCGCACCGACGCGGTGCACGAGGAGTTGTCCAAGAATGCCGACCAGGCCCGCTCCCGCGCCGAAGCGATTCAGTCCGCCATTCGAGAACTGGGTGGCACCCCCGAACTGATCGGCCCCTTCGTCGGACGGGCGATGGCCGCGGTCAAGGCGGTCGGCGAACAGGCACAGCCCTTCGACGAGGCGCTGCTCGGCGACCTCGCCCTGGAACATCAACTGCTCGACCGCTCCCGCTACATCAAGGCGCTGGCGACCGAGGCCCGGCACGCCGAGGTGGTGACTTTGGCGGATCGGTTGATCACCGCGCACACCGCGAACGTGAACTGGCTGACCACGGTCCTGGCCGAGGACGCCCTCGGCGGTCCGGCCGCTCTGCGCCGCACGCCATTCCAGGCCGCTACCGGAACCGTGGTCAAACTCGTCGTCATCCCGGTCACCTGGTCCGCCCACGGCCTGGACCGGGCGCTGGACGTATTCCGCACCGCTCCACCGGCATTGGGCGAGCTGCTGGCCCGGGGCGCGCACGCGGGCGATGTGGCGGTCAAGACCCTGGCCGCCTCCCGCGACGCCGCCCTCGAAACCGCCGAGCAAGTCACCCGCCGCGAAGGTGCTGACGGTACCGCCGACGCGTTGCATTCCTTCCGCGCCGCCACCGGCGTCCTCGAACCCCATGAGTTGCCCATTCGCGACTACGCCGACCTCAATGTCGCGCAGGCCGTAGCCGCGATCAAGGAACTAACCGAGCCCGCCGCCATCCGCGCGGTCCTCGCGTACGAGGAGGCGAACAACAACCGGCGCGGTGTGGTCTCGGCCGCCCAGAACCGACTCGCCGCGATCGCACAGGGCATCACCGGCCTCAACTGATGGCAGCACGACGGACCTGTTCCCCCGAATTCGGGGGAGCGGGCCCACTTTTCGCGTGATCACCAGTGGGCGAAGTCCAGCACCGTACGGAATCCCGCCGTGACACAGTCGACGAGCAGGTCGGGATCCGGGATGGCCGCGGTGTCCATATTCATTCCCACACAGCAGGTTCCGGCATGGGTGACCAGGGTGGCATTGAACGCGGTGCCGGTGGTGGGGCCGAAGGCGTAGATTCGTTCGATCTCCGCGCCCGCGACGTAGAGCGGTACCGGTGAGCCGGGGACATCGGAGGCGATGAAGTCGACGTGTTTGAACATGCCCGCGATCAGACCGACCGGCAGCCGATTGAAGGTCCCCGCAACGGCATTGGACAGCGGTATCGCCGGTTCGTGCCGCCAACCCTCCACCACCTCGTCCAGGGCGTGCATGAGATCGGCGGTGCCCGGGACATCCACCGGCACCGCGAATCGAGCCAGCGTGATGCGATTGCCTCCGATGGGATCGCCGTCCTTGCGCAGGCTGATCGGCATGGCCACGCGCAGATGCTCGACCTTCGATCCGTGTTTGGCGTGGTAGTCGCGCATACCGATCAGCAATGCGGTCAGGAAGGCGTCGTTCACCGTGCATCCGGCGCGGTGCGCGCTGGCGTGCAGGTCCTGGAACGGTACATCGAGCACCGCCACCTGTCGTGCGAGGCCGCGCTCGGTCATCAGCGGGGACAGGGTGCGGGTGATGGGCCGCGCCAGGCGCAGTAGCGATGTGGCCAGCGCGGTTCCGGCGCGCACCGCGCCGATCGGGTCGGTGGCGACCCGTCGAACCGCGGGCAGCAGTATCGAGACGCCGCCGCGCATCAACTCGCGGCCGACGGACCAGTTCCACGCCAGGATGTCGCCGAGTACACCGATCTCGGAGTATCCGGCGTCGGGGAGTTCGTCGCGTTGGGTGCCTCCGCGTGCGAAATCGACCATCTCACCGGCGATTTGGATGCCGCCGATGCCGTCGGTCAGGCTGTGGTGCACTTTGAAGACCAGCGCGCTGCGGCCATCCTCCAGCCCATCCAGCACGGTGAACTGCCATAGCGGACGCACCGGATCGAATGCGGTCATCGCCTCGGATCGCGCGAATTCCAGGACCGCCGAGAGGTTTCCGGGCGCCGGCAGGACGGCTCGCCGCACATGCATCGCCACATCGAAATTCGGGTCGGTCCGCCACCGTGGTGGCGCGAGACCGAACGGAACGGCGACCAGTCGATGCCGGAACCGCCCCACCGCGTGCGTCCCGCGTTCGATCATGCGCACCAGGCGATCCCACTCCGGTGCGCGATCCAGGATCATGACCGAAACGATCGTCGATCGGAGCGCCGGATCCTGCTCCATGCTCCACGTGAACAGATCCGACTGGGACATATGTGATTCGCGCGAGTTCATCGCCAGCTGCCTTCGAGTGCGGTGCGGTCACCGGAATCGCTGAATCACTGGACGATTCAACGCCCGATCCCTCGACGCTATCGATTCGCGCCCCGATGCCCTAGGGTCCATGGCCAACTCGAACCCTGCCGAAGGGCACTTCGGACTCCGTGATCGGATCGGGTTACCCGATATTCTTCGGGCCCGGCATCGGCGGGGCGGGTGGCGCGGCACCGGGATCGTCGAGTTCGGTGGCGAACTCGCGCAACGCGGCGATGATGCGGACCAGCGTGCGATGGGTCGTTTCGAGTTCGCTGTCGGACAGGGGTGACAGCGCGGCGCGCATTCGGGTGGCCAAGGGCATGAAGAAGGCCGCGGCGACCGCCATGCCTTGATCCGTGTAGTGGAGTTTGACGCGGCGGCGATCCGTGGCGTCGACCGCCCGCTCGAGGTGACCGGAGTCGATCATGCGCTCGACGAGATAGGTGATGGCGGCGGGGGAGACGCCGGTGAGGGTTCCCAGCCCGCCCGCGGTGAGCGGGGTGCCCTCGGCCTCCGCGGTGGCCACATGGACCAGGGCGCGGAAATCGTTGGGGCGCAGTTCATGTGAGCGGGCGAAGCTGTGCCCGATCTGCTCGGAGACCGCGGCGAGGGCGCGGACATCGCGGGCGATCTCGGTTTCGAGCCCTGGGCGTTCGGTCGCGAGCTCGGGTGGATTCGCCGGGTGGTCGGCCACTGCTCCCTCCTTCGTGGTCAGAGGTTCAGCCTAGTGCCAGCGGAGCGGATGCCCTTTGCGTGATATTTAAGAATCTGAAATAGTTGGCTCCATGAGCGTATGGGATCGCTACGCGGCCCTGGTCACCGGGCGCAGGGCATGGGCAGTTCTTCTCGCGGTTATCGCGGCGGGCGTGTTGATCATGGGTGCGGCCGGAACCGACGACAGTTCGGGGCAGGGGCCCAAGTCCTTGCCGGATTCGGCCGAGTCCGCGCGTGTCGCGGCCATGGTGAAGCGGTTCCCGGGCGGCGATACCGCCGCCGCGGTACTGGTCGCCACCCGCGCCGATGGCGGTGAGCTCACCGCACAGGATGTCGCTGCCGTGGAATCCGCGGGGGAGCGCATGCGAGCCGGTACCGGTGACCGCGCACCCGCCGTGATCGCGCCGGATCGCCGGGCGGCCTTGCTCGCTGTTCCGGTGCCCGCCTCGCTCGACGGGTTCGCGCTCTCCGATCGCGTGCAGGGGCTGCGCGCGGCGGCCGACCGGGATATGCCACCGCAGTTGGTCTTCCAGGTGACCGGCGGCCCGGCCTTCGGTGCCGATATCGCCGAATCGTTCTCCGGGGCGAACGTATTGCTGCTGGCGGTCACCGCACTGGTGGTGATGGTGCTGCTCATAGCGACCTACCGGTCGCCGGTGCTGTGGTTGCTGCCGCTGACCGTGGTGGCTCTGGCGGACCGGGTGGCCACCTCGGTCGGCACCCTGCTCTCCCATGTGACCGGGCTCGCCTTCGACGGATCCACCAGCGGGATCACCAGCGTGCTCGTCTTCGGTGCGGGCACCAACTACGCTCTGCTGCTGGTCTCGCGGTATCGCGACGAACTCCACCACCGCGAATCTCATCGAGAAGCGTTGCGCGCCGCGGTGCGCCGTGCCGCCCCTGCCATTCTGGCCAGCAATGCCACCGTGGTCATCGCGCTGCTGACGCTGCTGCTCGCGGTGCTGCCCAATACCCGCAGCCTGGGCGCGTTCGCGGCCGCCGGGCTGGTGGTGGCGCTGGTGTTCGTCCTGTTCGCGCTCCCGCCCGCGCTGGCGCTGTGCGGTCGAAAGGTGTTCTGGCCCTTCGTTCCCCGCGTGGATGAGCGGGACGAGACACGGTCCGGGGTGTGGTACGCGATCGCCGCGCGGGTGGTGCGGCGGCCGGTCCGCGTGCTGGTGCCGGTGCTCGCGGTGCTACTGCTGTGTGCGAGTGGACTGTTGGTGACCAAGGTCGGACTCGCCCAGACCGAGCAATTCCGAGTGCGTGCGGAGTCGGTGGACGGACTGGGCAGCCTGGCCGCCCACTTCCCTTCGGGCACATCGGATCCCGCGATCGTGCTGGCGAAGACCGCCGCGGCCGCCGAGGTGCAGCGGGCGCTCGACCACGCCGGAGGCGTGTCCCGTGCGAGCGCCGGGGGAGAGTCCGACGCCGGTCTGACGCGATGGGCGGTCGTGCTGGACGCACCGCCCGCCTCCGCGGGGGCCTTCGCAACCATCGAACGGCTGCGCGGGGAGCTTTCGGCGATCCCCGGATCGCAAGCCCTGGTGGGCGGTTCGGATGCGCAGGCCCTCGACACCCGAGACGCGGCCCGGCGCGATCAGGCGCTGGTCATTCCGCTCATCCTCGCGGTCATCCTGGCGGTGCTACTGGTGCTGCTGCGGGCCATCCCGGCCGCGCTGATCCTGGTCGCCGTCACCGTGATCAGTGCGCTGGCGGCCTTGGGGCTGGGCAGTCTGGCCAGTGACCATCTCTTCGGATTCCCCGCGCTGGACACCAATGTCCCGCTGTTCGGCTTCCTGTTCCTGGTCGCGCTCGGCGTGGATTACACGATCTTCCTCGTGGTCCGGGCGCGGGAGGAGGCCGAGCGGCACGGCACCGTCGACGGAATGGTGCGCGCGGTCGCCTCCACCGGCGCGGTGATCACCAGCGCCGGCGTGGTGCTGGCGGCGGTCTTCTGCGTGCTGGGAGTGCTGCCGCTGATCACCCTCACCCAGCTGGGCATCGTGGTCGGCATCGGCATTCTGCTCGATACGTTCGTCGTCCGAACCGTCGCTGTCCCAGCCTTGTTCGCCATTCTCGGTGACCGGATCTGGTGGCCCGGTCGCCGTCATATCGAAAGGAGAACACCGTGAATCGAAATCGAATGCGTACGGCCCTGGCTGCTCTCGCCGTGGCCGCGGCGAGTTGGGCTCCGGTCGCGGGAATCGGAGCCCCGGCGACCGCCCAGGCCGACCCGCCCGCGCCGATCGCCGACCTCGACCTGACCCGATATCTGGGCACCTGGTACCAATTGGCCGCGGTGCCACAGTATTTCAATCTGGTCTGCGCGAGGGATACGCGCGCGGAGTACACGCTGGATCAGCAAGGCGATGTGGCGGTGCACAATTCGTGCACGACCTGGTCCGGCGGACCGAACGATATCCGCGGCACCGCCACCGTCACCGATCCCGTGACCCGTGCGCAATTGCATGTCAGCTTTCCGGGCGTACCGACCCAGGACATGCGTTACGGCCCGACCAACTACATCGTCACCGCACTCGGCGACGACTACGCCTGGGCGCTGGTCACCGATCCGAACCGGTTGTCCGGCTTCGTACTGTCACGGACCCCGGCCCTGGACGCGGCACAATGGCGCGATATCCGCGCCGCCGTCACGGCGGCGGGTGAGGACCCCTGCTGGTATCTGACAACCCCCGCCACCGGCGGTCTCGACCGGATCGCCCCGCTGTGCGTGGCCTGAGCGAGGTGCCCCGAACCGAATTCTGACATCGCGCATATCGCCTGATCGACCGAGCCGGTACCGGCCCGGTCGATTGGTCGTGTCCGGGCGCGGTGCCGCCTGATGGCTATTGTTAAGCAATCTCGTTTCAGACTATTGACGCCGTTCATCCCGTGGCCCCCTAATGGACCGCTAGAAGCGAAACATCGTTTCGATGTGAGAAACATTAGGAGTTCCATTGCGAATCGGACGGCTTCTCGCCGCGGTAATCGCATGCACCGCAACCCTGTTCACCACCGTGTCCACACCGGATGCCGCGGCCGAGACCACGGTCACCAAGGTGGAGAACAAGGTCGATATTCGATGCGCCTTCACCACACTGCATCAGAGCAGCGCCTGGTACTTCCCCGGCGGTGATCCCAAGGGTCTGGTCTGGCTCCAGCACGGCTTCGCCAGCGCCAACGACTCGGTCGACGACACCGCGCGCAAGTTCACCGCCCAGGGTTTCCTGGTCTTCGCCCCCACCCTGCCCACCGCGAACGTCCTGGGCTGCACACTCGAAAACCTCGGCAACAACACCGATTTCCTGCACAATGTCGCCGACCTGTTCGGCAAATCCGCCGATCTCGGTGACAAGCTCGGCCGCAGCTTCACCGAGGCTCGCACCAAGGCCGGGCGCAGCACGCTGCCGCTGCCCACCTCATGGGTCTTCGCCGGGCACTCCGCGGGCGGCGAGGCGGTGCCGTACGTGGCACAGCAACTGCGCCAGGACTATCCGGACGCCTTCGCGAAGCTGCGCGGCATGGTGCTCTATGACCCGGTGAAGAGCTTCATCGGCAACAACCTCAGCAGCTCGCTCAACCACCTGGCCAACACCACGCTGCCGATCCTGGCGGTCACCGCTCCGCCCTACACCTGCAACAGGAACGGTGCGGGCACTCAGGTGCTGCTCGATCAGCTTTCGCGCCCTTTCCTGGGTGTGCGGCTGACCTCCGGCGCGCACATCGATGTCGAGGGCAGCAGTGCCCCGGCACCCGACAAAGTGGCCTGCGGCACCCCGCAGGCGAAGAATATCGAAGCGCTACAGCGCCTTTCGATCGGCTGGGCGGGTGACTTCATCTCCGGCTCGACAACCGCCGACCTCTACCCGGGCGGCGGCTACTACCAGAGTCTCATCACGGCGGGGACCGTCCAAACCCTGTCCTGACACCTGCGATTCGGACGGCCGAGTCGGGCGCTGCCCGGCTCGGCCACCGGTCGAATGATCGCGGGCGTGCGGTGCCGAAACTCCGCATCTCTCAGGACTTTGGACCCTACATCGCCGATTTTCCGATAGGCATCCTCACTTTCGCAAGGCAGCATCCATTCCTCATCCGAAGGGCAAGGTGAACGATCTGTGGTTCGCGATCTGACCCAGACGCAATTGCTGACCGAATTGGAGCCGATCGCCGAGAAGGAGGTCAACCGGCATCTGGCCATGGCCAAGGACTGGCATCCGCATGACTATGTACCGTGGGATGTGGGCGGCAATTTCGCCATGCTGGGCGGAATCGACTGGGAGCCGGAACAATCCGAACTCTCCGAGGTCGCCAGGGCCGCGATGATCACCAACCTGCTGACCGAGGACAACCTACCCTCGTACCATCGCGAGATCGCCACGAACTTCTCGCTGGACGGCGCGTGGGGTACCTGGGTCGGGCGCTGGACCGCCGAGGAGAACCGGCACAGCGTGGTCATGCGCGACTATCTCGTGGTCACCCGCGGCGTGGATCCGGTCGCGCTGGAGAACGACCGCATGACCCATATGGGCACCGGCTTCGCCGCGCCCAGCGAACTTCACGAACACGACGGCGCGGGATTCCTGCATTCGGTGGCGTATGTGTCGTTCCAGGAGCTGGCCACTCGCGTCAGCCACCGCAATACCGGCAAGGTCTGCGATGATCCCATCGCCGAGCGCATGCTGGCGCGGGTCGCCGCGGACGAGAACCTGCACATGATCTTCTATCGCAATATGTGCGCCGCCGCCCTCGACCTCGCCCCCGACCAGGCCATCGAGGCGATCGTCCGGGTGATCGAGAACTTCCGGATGCCCGGCCACTCGATGCCCAACTTCCGCCGCCACGGGGTGCTGATGGCCAAACATGGCATCTACGACCTGCGCCAGCACCTCGAAGAGGTCGTCAACCCCGTCGTCCGCGCTTGGAACCTGTTCGACCGCAACGATTTCGGCCCGCGCGGTGAATCGGCCCGGGACAGCCTCGCGGCCTTCCTGTACAACCTGGAGACCGCACAGATCCCCCGCTTCGAGGAGCAACGCGATCGAGCCCTGGCCCGCGACCGCGCCAGGGCCGAGGCATTCTCCGATCGGTAGCGACGGTGCACCCGTGATGGCCGTCGCGAAAGGGTAACCGTGCTCGTCGGCAACCCGGATATCCGCCCGGATTCTGGTTCACTGTCGGGGTGGAATTACGGCAGCTTCGATACTTCTGTGCGGTGGCCGACGAGGGGAATCTGACGCGTGCCGCGCAGGGGCTCGGGCTGCGTTCGCCCTCGTTGAGTCAGCAGATTCGCGCGCTGGAGCAGGAGTTGCGTGCGGAGCTGTTCGATCGGTCGGCCGCCGGAATGGCTTTGACCGCCGCGGGGCGGGCGCTGTTGCCCGAGGCGCGGGTGGCCTTGGCCGCGGCCGAGCGGGGAGTGCGCGCGGTCGCGGCCGCGGCGGCGGAACCGCTGCTGTCGGTGGGTATCGCGCCGGGCGCGGCCGAGGATCTGCCGACCCGTATCGTCGGCGCGGCCCGGCATGCCGGTGCGGTGGTGGAGTTCCGTGATCTGTCGTCCGCGGCGCAGCTGCCGCTGCTGCGGCGGGGTGTGCTGGACGCTGGAGTGGTGTCACTGCCGATCGAGGGTGCGGATCTGACGGTCGCCGTGGTCTCCGATGAGCCGCTGGGGGTGTTGCTTTCGGTCCGACATCGGCTCGCCGCGAACGCGTCGATCGAGTGGGCGGATCTGGTGGGCGAGCGGTTGCTGTGGTTCCGTCGCGATCTCGCACCCGGATACCACGACGAGGTGCTGCGGGTCTGCCACGAGCACGGCTGGCAGCCCGCGGTGCGGGTGTCGACCGCGCGGCGTTCGGTGACCCTGGCCGAACTCTCCGGTTCGGAGCCCTGCGTGGCATTGCGCCCCGAACGCGACGCCGATCCGACCCGTTCGCTCATGTGGCGGCCCCTGGCCTCGGACGCACCGAGACTCCGCCTGGCACTGGCCTTTCCGAGTGATACCCGTCACCTGGCGCTCGCCCAGATCGCGACGGACCTGAACCTTTAGGCGTTCGGTAACACTCGTGAGGCGCTGCCTCTTGGACGCGGGAACGGTTGCCCGCGTTTGCTTTCCATCATGTTCATCCTCGATCTGACCTACCGCGACGGCGCGCTCGAGCGGCTCGACGCCTGGCTGCCCGAACACTACGAATACATCGATCGGCAGCTGGCCGCGGGCACCTTTCTGATGACCGGCCGCAAGGTCCCCAGAACCGGCGGAGTGATCCTGGCGCGCGGTACTGACCGCGCCGCGATCGAACGCCTCATCACCGAGGACCCGTTCCACCGCGAGCGCCTGGCCGACTACACCATCACCGAGGTACAGCCCACCCGTTCCCTGATCGCCCAGATCGACGCCTGAGCCGGGGCAGTTTCAATCAGTGATTGAATCGCTGTTTGAATTGTGTTTCACTGCTTGGCATGGTCGAGAAGGTCGCCGCGGGTACCCGGGAGTTGCTGCTGACCACCGCGGAGCGGTTACTGCTGGTCGAGCCCTATGACGAGGTGTCGGTGCGCGGGATCTGCGCGGCGGCGAAGGTCAATCCGGCCGCGGTGCACTATCACTTCGGGTCGAAGGAGGCCCTGGTCGGTGCGCTGATCGAGGATCGGCTGGGTCCGCTGTGGGCCGCCGGGCTGGCCGGGGCGACCGCGGGACGGGATTCGGTGCCCGCGGTGGTCGACACCATCCTCGCGCCCTTCGTCGAGCTGGCCGCGGATCCGTTGGGCCGCTTGCATCTTCGGCTGCTGGCCCGGTTCGTCATCGGCCGGCACCTCACCACCTGGCGGGGGCAGTGGTTTCAGATGGAGTCCTGGACCGCGCTGCTGCCGGAATTGAGCACCGGTGAGGGCACACGGCGGTGGATGCTCGCCTTCGACCTGATCATCATGCGTTTCGGCAGTCCCGAGATCGAGGAGCACGGGATGTCGGCTCCCGAGTTGGCGACGCTACGGGATTTCGTGGTCGCCGGACTGACCACACCGAAGGGAACACACTAGTGAACGAGATATTCGCCCCGGTCCAACTCGGCCCGATCACCTTGCGCAACAGGGTGATCAAGGCCGCGACCTTCGAAGGCCGCACCCCCGACGCGCTGGTCACCGAGGAGCTGATCGCCTTCCATCGGGAGGTGGCCGCCGGTGGCGTCGGCATGACGACCGTGGCCTACTGCGCGGTCGCGCCGGGCGGGCGAACCGATCGGCACCAGATCTGGATGCGCCCGGAAGCCGTTGCGGGACTGCGTAAATTGACCGACGCCGTGCACGCCGAGGGTGCGGCGGTCAGCGCTCAGATCGGCCATGCCGGACCGGTCGCCAATGCCGCGTCCAATCGGCTGCCCGCGCTCTCACCCAGTCCGATGTTCAACCCGCTCGGTATGCGCGCCACCAAGGTTCCCGGCGCGAGCGAGATCCGGGATCTGGTGGCCGCGCACGCGAACGCCGCCCTGCTGGCCGAGCAGGCCGGATTCGACGCGGTGGAGATCCATTTCGGGCACAACTATCTGGTCAGCTCGTTCCTGAGCCCGCTGCTGAACCGCCGCAAGGACGGCTACGGCGGATCACCGGCCAACAGAGCCCGGCTGGCCCGCGAAATCGCCTGTGCGGTAAAGGAAGCCGTCGGCGACCGGATTGCGGTGACGGCGAAACTGAATATGGAGGACGGTATCCGCGGCGGCCTGACCGTCCCGGAATCACTACAGGTGGCCGCCTGGCTGGAGGCCGACGGAGCCCTGGACGCACTCGAATTGACCGCCGGTAGTTCACTGCTCAATCCGATGCTGCTCTTCCACGGCGACGCACCACGCCGCGCCTTCGCGAAAGTCCTTCCGGGACCGGCGCGCTGGGGCTTCCGGTTGATGGGGCGGGCCTTCCTGAAGGAGTATCCGTATCAGGAGGCGTACCTGCTGGAGCGGGCGCGTCAATTCCGTCGCGAACTCGCCATGCCGCTGATCCTGTTGGGCGGCATCACCAATCAGGACACCATGGACCTGGCCATGGCCGAGGGCTTCGACTTCGTCGCCATGGGCCGGGCACTGCTGCGTGAGCCGAATCTGCTGCACCGCATCCAATCCGACGCCGCAACCCGATCGATGTGCGTGCACTGCAACGAGTGCATGCCCACCATCTACACCGGTACCCGCTGTGTGTACCGGCCCGACCAGCCGCGTCAGCCGATCACGCTGACACTTCGCTGACCCGCACCGATCGAGGAAGAACCATGAGTAATCGCTTGACCGGTCGCGTCGCCCTGATCAGCGGCGCGGCCTCGGGTATGGGCGCCTCGCACGCCCGGGCCTTCATCGCCGAGGGTGCGGCCGTCATGATCGGCGATATCGCCGACGAGGCGGGCACCCGGCTGGCCGAGGAACTCGGTGAGCGCGCCGGCTACATCCACCTCGATGTCACCCGCTCGCAGGACTGGGAGGCCGCCGTGGCCGAAACGGTCCGGCGCTTCGGCAAACTCGACGTCCTGGTCAACAACGCGGGCATCCTGGACGGCGGCCCTATCGGTGAGTACACCGAGAAGCAGTGGCAGACAGTGATTTCCATCAATCTCACCGGACCGTTCCTGGGCCTGACCGCGGCCCGTGACGCGCTGGTGGCCGCGCGCCCGGCCTCGGTGGTGAACATCTCCTCGGCCGCCGGAATCCAGGGCGTCCCGGGTGTGCACGCGTACACCGCCTCCAAATTCGGGTTGCGTGGATTGACGAAATCGGCTGCCCTGGAACTGGCTCCGCACGGAGTGCGGGTCAACTCGGTGCATCCGGGTGGCATCCTCACCCCGATGCTCGGCGCGCCCGCGGACAGCACGCTCGATCGCGGCGCGAACACCCTGGCCCGCCTCGGATTGCCCGAGGAGGTGACCCCGCTGGTGGTCTTCCTGGCCAGCGAGGAGTCCAGCTACTGCAATGGCGCGGAATTCGTGGTGGACGGCGGAATGACCGCCGGTCGAGCCTAGACCTCGAGCTCGGCCCTGGATTACCTTGGCTCCATGGGACTTTCTGCCGCCGAGGTCTTCGATGCGCTGGGTAGGGACTACGAGGACGCGTTCGCCGGATTGACCGCGCACCGCGAGGAACTCGACTGGCTGCTCACCCAATTGCCCAGCGGAGCGAAGGTTCTCGATATCGGCTGCGGTACCGGGCGACCCACCGCCGAGGTGCTGGTGGCCGCCGGTCACCGGGTCACCGGATGCGATGTGTCGCCCGGGATGATCGAGATCGCCCGCGCGCAGGTGCCCGCTGCCAGCTTCGAGGTGGCGGATCTGCGCACGCTGTCCTACCCGGTCGGCAGCTGGAACGCGGTGACGGCCTTCTTTCCGCTGCTCCAGCTCACCAGGGCCGAAATCGATGACGCACTGGGCAAATTCGCCGAATGGCTGGCACCGGGCGGCATCTTCCTGCTCGCCACGGTGCCCGCCGATATCGAGAACCTCGATATCGAATTCATGGGCAAGCCCGTCACGGTCAGCAGCTATCCGCCCCAGGAGTTCCAGCGCCGCCTGACCGAGCTGGGTCTGGAGGTCGTGCGTCAGCGAGTGGTCGAATTCCTGCCCGATCACCCGGACGCGATAACCGAACACGACCTGTTCATCGCGGCCCGCAAGCCTTGACCCTCAGGACCGCAGCCACTCGGCCAACTCCGGCAGGTCGGTGCGCGCGACGCCGGTGAATCGGGGCGGGCGCTTCTCCAGGAACGACGAAATACCCTCGGCC
This sequence comes from Nocardia sp. NBC_01503, assembly GCF_036327755.1. NCBI lineage: Bacteria > Bacillati > Actinomycetota > Actinomycetes > Mycobacteriales > Nocardiaceae > Nocardia > Nocardia sp. NBC_01503. The sequence goes on along the minus strand of NZ_CP109596.1, from coordinate 7,020,691 downwards.
AGATCGGGACTGGTGGAGGCGTGTGGAATGGACTTCCGGTCCAGGGCGAAGGCGGCCTCGGGGTCGCCGTGAGCGGTCATGGCCACCAGGGCGCGGCGGATGAGCGCGGCCGAGGTCGGGGCGATATTGACGGCCAGGTCCCGGGCCAGAGCGTATGCCGCGGGGAGTAGTTCGTCGGGGGAGTGCACGCTCGTGATCAGACCGGCGCTGAGCGCCTCCTCGACAGCGATGAGGCGACCGGTGAGCATCCACTCCTTGGCTTTGGCCAGCCCGACCAATTGCGGCAGGAACCAGGTGGACCCGCCCTCGGGAAACAGGCCGCGCCGCGCGAAGACGAACCCGAATCGAGCTCGGTCACTGGCCAATCGGAAATCCGCGGCCAGTGTCATGGAGACGCCGACACCGACGGCCGGTCCCTGGAAGGCCACGATCACCGGCTTATCGGAGTTCGTGATCGGCCGGACTACCCGGGTCGAGGGCTCATCCCACTCCGGATCGGTGATATCGCCGATCGAGGGTTCGGCGAAATCCATTCCGACACAGAAGTAGTCGCCCGCCGCCGTGAGCAGGATGACCCGCACCTCGTCGTCGCGATCGGCGGCCGTCAGCGCGGCGCCGAGCTCATCGGCCATGGTGAGGGTGAATCCGTTCCGGGCGTGCGCCCGATTCAAGGTGATGGTCGCGATCGCCTCGGCGACGGTGTAGGTGATGGTCGAATAGGTGGCCAGGCCCCCAGAATTCGAATCGTCGATGGTCATCCCGGAATCCCGTCGTTGAGCAAATGGAATCTCTAGTCTCTCAACGCATCAGCATAGGCAGTGCGCGTGCGGCATCGGTGTGCGGCCGAACGGATGTACGCGCGCCGCACTGAGCTGCGCGTTTGGCAAACGTTCAGTGAACGTTGAGACCGGTCGGGCGGAATTGTGGCGGTAGCCGGAATCTGGACCTCAAGGAGAGAACACGATGACCAATGCTCATGAACTGCCGAATGTCCTTCTCGTGCACGGCGCGTGGGCCGATGGCTCGAGTTGGAGCAAGGTGATCGAGATCCTGCGGGCCGGTGGATTCGGCAGTGTGGTCGCCAGCCAGCTGGGGCTGCGGAGTTTCGCCGACGATGTGGCCACCGTTGTCCGGGATCTCGAGCTGTTGGACGGTCCGACGATTCTGGTCGGGCACTCCTACGGCGGTGCGGTGATCAGCCAGGCCGGTGCCGGTCGCCCGCAGGTGGCCGGGCTGGTATTCGTGGCCGCGTACGCGCCCAAGAGCGGGCAGTCCGCGTTCGCGATCAATCAGGAATTCGGGGTCGAGTTGCCCAGCGGCGCGGACCTGGTGAACATCGGTTCGGCCGAGGCCCCCGATTTCATCGTCGACCGCTCCCGCTTCCACCAGGACTTCTGCGCCGATCTGACCGCAGAGGAGGCGGCGGTGCTGGCCGCGGTCCAGAAGCCGACCTCGGTGCTGTCCCTGGCCGGTGCCGGCGATCAGGTCCCGGCATGGGAGACCTTGCGCGCCAACACCTGGTACCAGGTCTCGGCCGACGATGCGATGATCCACCCCGACCTGGAACGTCAGATGGCCGCCCAGATCACCGACCACGAGCGGATCATCACCCTGCCGACCGGTCACGCCTCCATGCTCAGCAAGCCCGCCGAGATCGCCGGGCTGATCGAGCGGGCCGCCCGCAACCACTGATCACCGGCGGGCGCGGCGCTCGCGTTGGCGTTCGGGGTCCGCGACGAGAGAGGACCGCAGCAGTTCGCCGGTGAAACGGTGCGCGGGCTCCGATGTCACCTGCGCGCAGGAGCCGAACTCCAGCACCCGGCCCTGCTGCATCACCGCGACCCGGTGACTGATGTGGCGTACCACCGCGATGTCGTGTGCGACGAAGAGGTAGGCGACGCCGGTGCGCTCTTGAATCTCTATGAGCAGGGCCAGAATTCGATCCCGGGTCGAGAGGTCCAGCGCGGATACCGCTTCATCGCAGATCACCAACTCCGGGTCCAGGGCCAGTGCTCGCGCGATGGCGACCCGCTGACGCTGCCCGCCGGAGAACTCGCGCGCATAGCGGTCCGCCGCATCATCGGGTAGCCCGACCTGGTCGAGCAGTGCGGTGACGCGAGCGCGTGCCTGGACACGTGGTATGCCCGCTGCCCGCAGCGGCTCGGTGAGGATGTCGGACACGCTCATCGTCGGGTTGAGTGAGCTGTACGGATCCTGGAACACCACTTGGATGCGGGCCGCGAGCGGTCGCCGCTGTTCTCGGCTCAGTTGCTGGATCTCGGCGCCGTCGAATCGAATTGTCCCGCCCGCGACCGGCGTCAAGCCCAGCACGGCCCTGCCGACGGTGGTCTTGCCCGAACCGGATTCGCCGACGAGGCCCACGGTCTCACCTCGGCGGATATCCAGGTTCACCCCGTCGACCGCGGTGAACGGCGCCGCGCGCCAACCACGCCCGGGGAACCGGACGGTCAGGTCTTCGATCTCGAGCAGACTCATCGTTCGGCACCGGCCTTCTCGCTCGTCACGTCGGTGTACTCGGCGCGGATATGGTCTTCATCCGGGACGGCGGCCAGCAGCTCGCGCGAGTACGGATGGGCCGAATTCTCGAAAAACGCAGTCACCGAACCGGTTTCGACGATCTCTCCGAAGCGCATGACGGCCACGTCGTCGCAGAGGTCGGCGACGACACCGAGGTCATGCGTCACCAGCAGGATCGACATGGACAGTTCCGCGCGCAATTCACGCAGCAGATCGAGGATCTCGCTCTGCACCGTGACATCGAGCGCCGTCGTGGGTTCGTCGGCGATCAGGATGCGCGGTTCGGTCGAGATCGCTCCGGCGATCAATACCCGCTGGGCCATACCACCGGAGATCTGATGCGGATAGCACCGCATCACTCGATCCGGATCTGCTATCCCCGTGCGGGACAGCAGATCCGCCGCACGCTCGCGGGCCGCGTGACGGCCTGTCCCGCGGGCGCGCAGCGGTTCGGTCAACTGGTAACCGATGGTGAAGGCGGGATCGAGATTGGACATCGGCTCCTGCGGCACATAGGCGACGGACTCGCGTACCGCACGCTCACGCCGGCCCGGCGGGAGTGTTTCGAGATCCACTCCGTTCAACCAGATCTGCCCGGACAGCAGCCGGGCCTGACGTGGCAGCAGGCCGAGCACCCCGAAGGCGGTTTGGGTCTTGCCCGAACCCGATTCGCCGACCAGACCCATGATTCGGCCCTGCCGCAGCGTCAGCGACGCACCGCGAACCACCTCGACCGGCTCGGAATCGGCGGCGGGATAACCGATTCGAAGTTCTCGAACGGACAGCACCTCCTCGGGAGCGGGTGGATCCGCGGGCGCGACCGGTAGGGCCACGCGTGGCCGCCGCCCCGCACCGCGCGTGGCCGCGGACCGGGTATCGCTGTGCTGCAACACATCCCGAAGCCCGTTGCCCAAAAGGAACAGTGCCGTCACGGTCGTGGACACCGCCAGCCCGGGCCAGAGGAAAAGCAGCCGATTCTGATAGAGCGCGTTGAAGCCCTCGCTCAACATGCCACCCCAGGTGATGATCGAGGCGTTCCCGAGACCGATGAAGTCGAGCCCGGTCTGGACCGTGATCGCGATCGCGGACAGTACGGTCAGCATCAGCAACAGTGGCCCGCGCACCACGCCGAGCACATGCCGGGCGATGATGCGCGCATCGCGCAGCCCGGCGACCTTCGCGGCGTCGATGTAGAGCTCCGACCGGATGGCGTTGACCTGCGCGCGAATCACCCGGAATACCGCGGGCGTCATCATCGTGCCCAGCGCGCTCATGGTGATCCAGGTCGAATTGCCCAGTCCGGCAATGATCGCCATCAATACCAGCAGTGCGGGCAGTGCCAGGATCACGCTGGACAACCAGTCCAGCGCCAGGTCGATCCGGCCACCGTAGTACCCCGCGATCAGACCGGACGGCACGCCGAGCGCAATCGCGACGCCGAGCGCTATCGCCGCGCTCAACAGGGTCGATTTGGTCCCGAACACCAACCGCACGAAGACATCGCGTCCACCATTGTCGGTGCCGAGCAGATGTCCGGGGCTCCCCGGCGGTGCGTTGAGATTGCGCAGGTTCGCGTCGAGGGGACTGTGTGGATCGACCCATCCGATGACAAGGGCGGCGATGAATGCGACCAGCACCACCGCGAGCAGGAACAGACCCGTCGCGGCGAGCGGGTTGGTGAGTACCGCGCGCAGCCGGGTGGCGCGGAGAGTCCGTCCGGGCGTGTTGTTTTCACTCATATCGTGCGTGCCTTCGGAGTCAGCCAGAGCTGGGCCAGATCGGTCAGGAGATTGACGAGTACGACCATCGCCGCGGTCAGGACCACCAGGCCCATGAGCACCGGGCGGTCGCCGGCGAGCGTGGAGTTCACCGCGAGCGTGCCGAGCCCCGGCATGGCGAACACCTTCTCCACCATGAAGGAACCGCCGAGCATGGCGACCGCGCCCAGCGACATCGCGGTCAACCATGGGGGAGCGGCATTGCGCAGCGCATGGCGCCACAACAGCGCTCGCGTCGAGATTCCGCGCGAGCGCAGGGTGCGCATGTAGTCCGCGTCCAGCACATCGAGCAGCGCGCCACGACCTTGCAGCAGCGCCCCGGAGATCCCCGAGAGCGAGACCGCGAGGACGGGCAACACCATGCCCGAGAGCCATCGTCCGGGCGAAATGCTCAGGGGCACATAGCCGAGCACCGGAAAGATCTGCCAGTGCACCGCGAACGCGGTGAGCAGGAGCAGTGCCAGCAGATAGCCCGGTACGGCGTGCCCGGCCAGTGCGATCAGCTGGACGAGCCGGTCCGCCCGGCCGCGGCCGGTGGCCGCCAGCACAGCGAGCAGCAGGCTTGCTACTCCGACCACGGTCAGGCTCAATCCCATCAGGCTCATGCTCACCGGCAGATGGGTCGAAAGCTCGCGGCTGACAGGCTGATTGCTCATATACGACCGCCCGAGATCACCCCGGAACACCCCGCCCGCCCAGTCGGCGTACTGGACGAGCAGCGAACGGTCTACTCCGAGTGAGTGATTCGTGGCGGCCACCGCCTCCGAGGAGGCCCCCGGACCGAGGATATTGCGACCCGGATCGGTGCCGCCCAGACTTGTCAGGAAGAACGCGAGGGTGGTGACCGCGATGAGGAGTAACAGCGCGGACACCGCACGCTTGCACAGCAGTACAGCCACGTGATCAGCTCCCCGCGCGCTGGAACCGGACCAGATCGGGATAGCCGCGCTCCTGCCGTTCGATCTTGACTCCGGCGACCGACGCCCACACCGTCTCCGCGCCGAAAATCGGTGCGAACCAAGCGCTTTGCACCAATTGGCGGTTGACTGCCCGGAAGGCGGCATCCTGGGCCGTGCCCGGTTCGGCATGTTGAGCGGCGGAGATCAGTGCGGCGAGTTCGGGCTCGGATACGTGGAAGGGATTCCAGGCCGCCGCGGGCAGCACCGACAGTTGCAGATCCTCCCAGGGCGATTTCATGCCGAGCGACATGAAGAACATCGGGAAGCGGCCCGAGGTCATCGAGGTCAAAAGCTGTGTGGGCGGGACCTTTTCCCAGGTGACGGTGATCCCGATGGCGCCCAGTTGCATATCGAGCGCCGTATTGAGGGCGGGGCTCCCGGTGAAGGAGGACATATCCGGCATGGTGACCGCGAAACCGCCGGGGTAACCGGCGCGGGCCATCAACTCCTTGGCCTTGGTCACGTCGTGCGGGTAGGCCGCGTTGAGCTGTTCGTCGTACGCGCCGGAGCCGGGCGCGAAGATCTGGGTCGTGGCAGGCGGATTCCCGGGCGCGAGCGTACGGAACAGGTCCCGATCGACGACCATATTGATCGCCTGGCGAACCTCGGGTTTACCCAGTGCGGGCTGAATGGTGCCGGCGCGATCGGCCAGGATCAGGCCGTTCCACGCGTTGGCGACCTGGACGGTCGACAATCCGGCCGCCTGCAGCTTCGACGCGTCGGTCGCGACGAACGACCCCGCGTCCAGCCGCCCGGTGGTGAGACCGTTGCGGATCGTATTGGGATCGCTGATCGCGACGAGTTCGAGGCGATCGAACGGGTACTGCGCACCGTCGGGGTAGGCGCTGTTGCGACGGAAGACCGTGGTGCCCGGCTGTGAGCCGGCGGAGTCGTACAGGTAGGGGCCGGAACCGACCGGGACCTGGTCGAATCCGCCCTTGGACAACGCATCCGGGGAGACCATGGTGCCGAGTGCCGAGGCGAGGTTGGGCAGTAGTGCGGGGTCGGGAGCCGACAGGTGCAGCACGAGCTGATCCGGGCGAACCGCGTCGATTCCGGTGATGGCCTCGCCCGTGGCGCTGTTCGGCCCCGGCGTCGAGGTGAAGCGTGCGAGGTTGGCCTTCGCGGCATTCGCGTCGAAGGCCGCGCCATCGCTGAACCGGATGTCCTTGCGGAGATCGAGGGTCAAGGTGGTGTGCGCCGGATCGTAGCTGAATGCCGACGCCATTCCGGGGATGACGTTCCGGTTGGCGTCCTGGCGGAGCAGGGTGTCATACACGGCCTGCCAGTAGGGCTTTCCGGGTCCGACGTCGAATTTGACCGGATCGAAACTTCCGAGCGGTGACGCGGTCGCGAGGGTCAGGGTGTCGTCCGGGACGCCGCCCTGGGTGGATTGGCCGCAGCCGGCCAGTGCGGTGACGGCCATCGCTACCGCGGTCGCGACGGTGAAGATTCGGGATTTGCGCAACGGGGGACTCTCCTGGAGGTCATGTTCTAGGCTTGTTCGGACCAGCAGGCCGATCAATCGGTAGGTCTGCTCGGAGGGCGGCTCTCCGGCCTGTCCTGCCTTCCGATGGAGTATGTACATACGAAGCTTAATATGTGTGGATTATCGAACATTTTTACCAACTTCATAGATTCCTCAGAATCTATGAAGGTCGATGTAGGCGTAGGGCTGCGGTGCACAGGTCGAGCAGCACGGCGTCCTCTATTTCCACAGCGCCCCGGGCATTTCCGCGAACCATGTCGCGCAGCCGGGTGACCATGGACCGGTATCGCGGGTGCTCGGCCAGATTCGTGCGCTCGGCGGCGTCGGCCGCACGGTCGGCGAGGAAAGGCTCCTCCTCTTCGGGCGTGGGCGCGCGACCATCGACGCGGGTTGTCATATCGAAACGGAAGCGGTCCGTGCGTACGCAGGACCGCCTCGGCCAGGCGTGCCCGCCCGGATACCTGCCATACATCTTGTTCGGGAACGCGGTACTCCACACCGCCCCGAAGCCGATGGTGGCGAAGATGGCCCGCGGTGCGGGATCGACGAACAGATCGCGGCCACCGAAACTGTCCGGAGCGTCGATTCCGCAGAGCCCGAACAGGGTTCGGGCCAGATCGATGGACTGGGCGAGGTCCTCGCGGTGGCCGGGTGCCAAACCGGGGGCGGCGATGATCAGCGGTACTCGATGCGCCTGCGGAGCGAAGGTGTGTTTGCCGAACGCGCCGGTCTCACCCAGATGCGCGCCGTGATCGGAGGTCAGCACGATGACGGTGCGGTCGGCGACGCCCGCGCGTTGCAATGCGGCCACGATCCGTGCGACCTGGCTGTCGATCCAGCTCACCAGGTTGTGATATGCCGAGCGGGCTCGCCGCTGCTGCGCGGCCGACAACCCCTGTCCGCCACTGACATCGGCGAACGCCGCTTCGAACGGACTCGAAACCTCTTGTGCGGGTGCGCCGCCGGGCCCGTCGTCCCGATCGCGCATGGCACTGAACTCGTGCGGCACGATCACGGGCGTATGCGGTTGCAGATACGAGGCGCGGACCAGGAAGGGCGTGTCGGCGTGCTCGGCGATCCAGTCGACGGTGTGATCGGTAACCCGCTCGGGTAGATACCGGCCACCTTCCGGCACCGTGCCCGCCACTATGAATCCGGTGCCCGGCGTGGTGAGGATGTCCAGCTCCGCCGGATCGTGTGCACTGAACGGGTCACGCATGCCACCACCGGTGGAATCGGTGTGCTGCCACGGTGTCAGCGCCGCCGGGGCGTGGTGTTTGCCGAAGCTGGCGGTGCGATAGCCGTGCCCGGCGAACACCTCGGGGAAGGTCGTCAGTCCGGCGGGCATCGGGAATCCGTCGGCATAGGCCTCGTTGTGGTAAACGCCGGTTCGTTCCGGTGGTTGCCCGGTGAGAATGGCGGTGCGCGCCGGGACGCAGACGGGGGAGTTGGTGAAGCATTCGCGGAAGACGACCGCGTTCTCGGCCAGCGCGTCGATTGCCGGGGTGCGCGGTGAAAACCCCGGCCCCGCTGCCGAGTCCGCGTAGGGGCCCAAGGCGTCGGCGCGGAGCTCATCGCAGTAGAGCCAGATGATATTGGGTGCTGCGGGATTCATCTCGATCTCGCATTCGGTCGCTGGGTTCCAGGCCGTGGCAATCCATCGATTCGGTGGAATCCATGGATTGCCACGGTGGAACGGAACTGTCGTGCTCGTTACTTGGCCGGTTGCGGCTTCGGGGCGGGCTGGTTGATGGTGGTGAAGTACTGCACCGCGGCCATGATCGCGACCGGGGCCGCGATCAGCAGGGTGCCCGCGAGAGTGCCGAGAGCGCCCAGCGCCATGACCCCGCCGATGCAGCCGATGGCGGCCGCGGGTAGGAAGGCGCCGAACAGGCCGATGATGGCCGCGGCCGCGACCGTGGCGCCCGCGATACCACCGAGCAGACAGCCGACGGCGGCGCCGCCGAGGCTGCCGACGAGAGTGCCGATACCGGCACCCATTTGGATGGTGGAGCCCATGCGCGCCCAAGCGGCCTGCTCACGGTCGTATTCCGTGCGCCAGGGAGCCTGATTCTCATAGGGCAGCGCCACCGGCTTGTAGACGGCGTGCTCGGTGTCGAACTGCGGGGTGAGGGTGGCGGTGTGGTCCTTGATCTCGGCCTGGATCGGGAAGACGAAATCGTCGACCCGAAAGGACAATTCGGTGCCCGCCAGGACGGTGCCGTCGGCGGCGGTGATCGTGAAGACGCCGTCCCGCACCGCGAGCGCGCCGCCATCGGTGGTGATGACGGTGGACCGCTCGCCGGGCGTAGCGGTGTAGTTGACCGCAGTCGAGCCCGAATCCGGTGTGGCACTGGAGGTTCCGGAGGCGACGCTGATCGCCGCGGCCAACAGGATGGCCGTGGAGGTGATCCTTCTCATCTATTCGGTCTTTCGTTTTCAGTAGCGCTGTTCCGGCGCTACTGTGAAAACCAGGCGTCTGGCAGGACGTCGCTGGTAATGAAATGTGTTCGTCCGTATGGCGGATGGGTTCCGCCGTGCATCACAGGTGTGTCGTCACGTCCTCCTCGAATTCGTTCGATCCGGGCGTGGCGGCCGCATGTCACCCGGAATCGGCAGATCCACCCGCGGGAAGCGGGGGTCCACTGCGAACGGGATGACATCGGAGGTCTCGACCATCCAGCGCAGCATCGCCTCGTGCATGCGCTGCCGGATATCGGCGTACTCCGGTTGCCCGGCCAGGTTGATCAGTTCGTCTGCGTCCGTGCGGCGGTCGTACAGCTCCGGCTGCTCATAGAGCCGCCACACATACGTCCAGTCCTGGTCCCGCACCGCGACGGCCCGGCCGACGAGTGTCGGATCCGCGTGCTGGAGTTCGCCTTTGCGATCGTAGGGAAACGCGGGCCGCTCCAGCTGCTGTTCTTCCTCGATGGTGAAACCGCCTTCGGTGAAGGCGAATTCGCGATGCGGCAGCGCGGGATCACGCAGCTGCGGCAGCAGACTGCGGCCGAAGTGCCGGTGCGGTGCGGTGGTATCCGCGAGTTCCAGCACGGTCGGCAGCACATCGATGAGTTCGACCATGGCGGAACAGGTTCCCCCACCGGGGAGGCCACCGCCGCCGATGATGAGCGGGTCGCGGGTGATGCAGTCGTGCATGGCGGACGGCCATTTCTCGATGAGCCCGTAATCACCGAGATACTCGCCGTGGTCGGCGAAGAACAGTGTGATGGTGTCCTGCGCCGCACCCGCCCGCTCGACCGCGGCGGTGATCCGGCCCAGTTGGCTGTCCAGACGTTCGATCATCCCGTAGTAGGTGGCCACGACCTCACGCCACTGTGCCGAGGTCACCTCGCCGATCTCGTAGGATTCGCGGATGGCCCGCATGAAACGAGGTTCACCGGCCGGATCGCCTGCGGGCACCGGATCGGCCATGGCGGCGCGGTCGTGCCGGGAGAACCAAGGCTCCTCGGCCTGGAACGGGCAGTGCGGTGCGATCAGCGGCAGGAACAGCACCCACGGCTGGTCGGGCGGATTCTCGAGCCATTGTTCGGCGGTGCGGATGAGGGCTTCGTCGGGATCGATGAGGTCGTCGCCGGATATCTTGCCGCGGTAGAACAGTCGCGACCAGACGCCTTCGGGGTAGTCGCCGCTGTAGCCGGTGTTCGGCGCGACGGAGAAGCCGTACTCGTGCGCGCTCAGCTCCGTCACGCCCGGGGCGAAGGTGTCTCCGCGCATACCTGGCCAGGCGACGTGGTAGCCCGAATCCTTCAAAATCCGAAGCAGATTCGGTTCATCGGGCTGGATCAGGTGGGTGAGCGTGCGATGCCCGGCGGTATGCGGATACCAGCCCGTCAACAATGAGGCCCGGCTCGGCGAGCACACCGGATGCTGCACGAAGGCATTGGTGAAGCGGGTACCCGTGGCGGCGAGCGCGTCGATGTGCGGGGTATTGATCACGTCGTTGCCGAACGCGCCCACGGCGTCGGCCCGGAGCTGATCGGGAATGAAGAACACGAAGTTCGGTCGTCGCGGCACGGGAGTCCTTCGATTGCTGTTGCGGGTGCGGCCGGTTCGCGACCGCGAAGGCGGGAACCGTGGGTCTCTATGTTCGTAAGAACTTATGAGAACAATCGCGGGGAAGCGGTGGAGTGTCAAGAGTCAAGTTTTGCGAACCGGAAAATTAGATAAATCGCGCGGAAACTGCCCCGTAATGCACCATCGGGCCTGTAGCGTGGTCGACCGGAATGTGTCATCTCTATGTACCTAGGGACATAGCTGGGGGGCTGGTAGAGCCAAACGGCGGACGGCGAGTTCGGCGTATAGTGCGGCACCGTCGGCGAGCACCGATTCGTCGAATACGGCCAGCGGGGAGTGGTTCATCGGAGCTTTGTCGGCGTCGATGCCCGGCGGGGTCGCCCCGAGGGCGATCATCGCGCCGGGGATTTCCGCGATGACACGGGAGAAGTCCTCCGAACCCGACCCGGGGCGGTCCTGCCAGGCCCAGCGGCGCGGACCGCAGATCTCGGCCACGGTGTCGGCGGCGAATTCGGTCTCCCGATCGTCGTTGACGGTCACCGGATACAGTTCGGCATAGTCGATTTCGACGGTCAGGCCGTGGGCCGCGGCGACACCGCGCACCGTGCGGAGGAAGCCATCCTTCACGCGAGCGTGTGATTCGGGAGAGTACGAGCGCACCGTCGCTTCGAAGTACGCCTGCTCGGGAATGATGTTGTCCTGGGTTCCGGCGTGCAGCGCACCGACGGTGATGACCACCGGATCATGGATATCGATGCGCCGGGTCACCATCGTTTGCAGTGCGAGCACCATTTCGCAGGCCGCGGGGATCGGGTCTCCGGCCTGATGCGGCATCGATCCGTGGCCGCCGACCCCGTGCACGGTCACCCGGACCGTATCCGCCGCGGACAGGAACGGTCCGCGCCGCGCGGCGAAAACGCCGGCGGGCAGCTGCTGGCTGATCACATGCAATGCGTAGGCGGCGACGGGACGGGTTCCGGAGGCGTCCAGCACGCCTTCGGCGAGCATCGTCCCGGCTCCGTCATAGCCCTCTTCACCGGGCTGGAACATGAAGACCACATTCCCGGCGAGCTGATCGGCGCGGGCGCTCAACAGCTGTGCCGCACCGGCCAGCATGGCGGTGTGCAGGTCGTGTCCGCACGCGTGCATGCGGTCGGCTTGCGCGGCGAAATCCAGTCCGGTCCTTTCGATTACGGGTAGCGCGTCCATATCGCCGCGCAGCAACACCGTCGGCCCGGGACGCGCGCCGCGCAGCACCGCGGTCACCGAGGACAGCGACTGCCCGGTGCCGATCTCGAGGCCGAGGCCGTCCAGGGCGGTCAGCACCTTCTCCTGGGTACGCGGCAGCTCCAGACCGAGTTCGGGTTCGCGGTGCAGGGCGCGCCGCAGCTGTACGAGATCGCCCTGCAGGGCGGTGGCATCCTCACGAATGGACATGGTTGGGCTCCTTCTGGAAGTTCTCGGTGAAGAGTCGGACCTCGGTGACGGTGCGGGTTCCGGCCAGCAGCGCCAGCGCCGCCGCGAAGACATAAACGGGCACCACCCAGCGCAGCTGTGCGGCCCCGAGCGCTTCGGCGACCATCGGGAACGTGCCGCCGAAGACGGCCACCGTCACCGTGGACACCAGACCCGCGCCGACCGCACGCACCTGCGCGGGCAGCAGCAGTGCGCACAGCACACTGCCGACCGCGGAGAAACCGGCCGCGCCGAGCCCGAGCGCGATCGCCGCGAGCTCGAACGGGAGTACGCCCCGGACCATCGCCAGCGTGACCGGCAGTACGCAGATCACGTTGAACGCGAAGGTGATTCGCATGATCGGCAGCACACCGAAGCGGTCCGCGAGCGCTCCGATGATCAGCATGGCGACCAGTACGACCACGAGTACGACGGTCATGAACGAGGTCGCCGACGCGGTATCGGCCACACCCGCCGCCGCGGCGAACTTCGGCAGATAGACCAGTGCGAAGTAATAGGTCACGGTGCCGCCGAGGGTGAACAGGAAGATCGTCAGCAGCGCTCGGCGATGCTCGCGGAACACCGTGGCGATCGCCGGTGAGCGTGTCGCATCGCTCGCGCGGTCGCCCTCGAACTCGCCGCTCTCCGGTGCGTAGGCCCGAATCCACAGGGCCAGCACGCCGAGCAGCCCACCGGCGACGAAACCCCACCGCCAGCCGCCCGCCCGCAGCGCCTGCTCGCCGATCGTCGCGTTCAAGATCGCGACGGTGAGGAAGACCAGCATCGAGCCGATCATGATGCCGCCGTAGGAGATCGCGCTGAACAGGAATCGATGCCGGCGCGGTGCGGTCTCGGCGACGTACGCGGCGACGGTCGGACCCTCACCGCCGTAGGCCAGGCCCTGCACGATGCGCAGTGCGACCAGCGCCACCGCCGACCAGACGCCGATCGTCGCCGCCGTGGGCAGCAGTGCGATGGCGATACTCGCCACCGAGATGATCGACATGCACAGCAGCAGGTTGAAACGCCTTCCGCGGGAATCGCTTACGCGGCCGAAGCACACACTGCCGATCGGGCGGGCCACGAAGCCGACCGCGAAACCGCCATAGGCGACGATGCTCGCACCGAGCGAATCGGAGCCGAAGAGATCGGCGGTGAAGAACGATGCGAAGACCACATAGACGGTCCAGTCGAACGACTCGACAATGCCGCCGACGGTGGCCGCGGCCAGTTCGCGGCGCGGCAATCCGCCCCGCGGCTCGGGGCGAGCGCCCGGCGCGGGCGCTGCGGTGCTGGTTGGTTCGCTCATCTGCCTCGGTTCCTTCCGGCCCGCTGGCGGCCGTGGTTCCGGCCGCCGCAACGGTGCGAGGAGGCTATCGTTCAGTTTCGAATGTTCTGCTTGATGCACATGAAATTGGCGATATCAGGAGTACTGATGCAGGAATCGTTCACTCTCGATGAGCTGGAGCTGCAATTGGTCAATGCGATCCAGCTCAACCCCCGCGCGTCATGGAATCTGATCGGCGGCGTGCTCGGCGTCGATCCGGTCACCGCGGCCCGTCGATGGGAGCGGCTCACCGCGCTCGGCCTGGTGTGGACCTCGGTCTATCCGGGCACCCCGTGGGAGTGGGATCTGGTCGGCGCGAATATCTATGTGCGCTGCGCGGCGGGCAAGGCGGGCGCGGTGGCCGAGGCGCTGCGCGCGGACCATCGGGTGGCCACCATCGAGCACATCACCGGCGAGGGCGATCTGTCGCTCACCGTCTTCACGCCGAACCTGGCGGAATTGTCGTCCTATGTGCTCACCTCGCTGGGTTCCATCCGTGGCGTTCGTGATTGCCGGACCCATGTGCTGACGGCGGTCTACACCGAGGGCAGTCGGTGGCGATTGCGGACCTTGGACGCCGGGCAGCGTGATCGTATTCTCGCCTCGCGACCGGCGACCGAGCCGAAAAGCGGTGGCCCGCTCAGTGAGGTCGACCAAAGGCTCTACGCGGCACTGGAACTCGATGCTCGCGCCGGTTTCACCGAACTGGGCGCCGCGGCCGGTGTCAGCACCTCGACCGCGCGCCGGCGGGTGAACGCCATGCTCGCCGGTGGGCGCATCGTCACCCGCTGCGAGGTGGCGCAGCCGGTATCGGGGTGGCCGATCAGCGCATCACTGTGGTGCCGGGTGCGCCCCGCGGATCTGGATCGGGTCGCCACGCAGGTGGCCCGACTGCCCGAGACTCGTTCGTGTTCCTCGGTGACCGGCGGCCGGGCGAATCTGCTGCTGTCGGTGTGGCTGCGGTCGGCGGCGGATATCCACCGCCTCGAGGCTTCGCTCGCCGATCAGGTCCACGATCTGGAAATACTGGATGTGGCACTGTCCCTGCGGCACGTCAAACGCATGGGCAGACTCCTCGATGAGCACGGCCGTGCCGTCGGGGTGGTTCCGATGGTGGCTCCCGAGACCTGGTCGGCGGATAAATCATAAGTTCTTAAGAACTTAGGTGAACCGGTTTCCGCTGATGCCAAGTCGTGTTAAAAAGGTCTGTCCGCAGCTGAATTGAAGTCGCTGCACACTCACATATATGCACAAGAAGATACTTGCGGCCTGCCGGTGCGCAGTGCTCGACCCGAAGGGATAGTCCATGCGAGCGATCATGGTGATGTTCGACAGCTTGAACAGGCATCTGCTGCCGCCCTACGGCGGTGACTGGACGCACGCTCCGAACTTCGCACGGCTCGCCGAACGCACCGCCACCTTCGACAACTGCTGGGCCGGATCGATGCCGTGTATGCCCGCGCGCCGCGAAATCCACACCGGCAGGCACAATTTCCTGCATCGCAGCTGGGGGCCGCTGGAACCCTTCGACGACTCCATGCCCGAGATGTTGAAGCAGGCGGGCGTCTATACCCATCTGGCCAGCGATCACCCGCACTACTGGGAGGACGGCGGCGCGACCTATCACGGCCGCTACAACAGTTGGGAGTTCTTCCGCGGTCAGGAGGGTGATCCGTGGAAGGGGCAGGTCGCCGATCCGGAGATTCCGGAGGATCTCAAGCGGATGCGGCACACCAGCTATCGGCAGGACTGGGTGAACCGGCAGTACATGGACACCGAGGCCAGGCATCCGCAGACCCTGACCTTCGACGCGGGAATCGAGTTCCTGCAAACGAATTCGGGCCAGGACCGCTGGTTCGTACAGATCGAGACCTTCGATCCGCACGAACCGTTCTACAGCCACAAGCAGTACAAGGACCTGTATCCGCACGACTACGACGGCCCGCATTTCGACTGGCCGGACTACAAGCGGGTGACCGAAACGCCGGAGCAGACCCAGCACGCGCGCTTCGAATACGCCGCGCTGTTGTCGATGTGCGATCACTCGCTGGGCCGCGTCCTGGACCTCATGGATGAGCACGATATGTGGCAGGACACCATGCTGATCGTGAACACCGATCACGGGTTGCTGTTGGGTGAGAAGAGTTGGTGGGGCAAATCGGTGATGCCCTGGTACAACGAACTGGTTCACCTGCCGCTGTTCGTGTGGGATCCCCGGGCCGCCGATGCGGCCGGGCAGCGTCGCGAATCATTGGTGCAGACAATCGATCTGGCGCCGACACTGCTGGAATTCTTCGGGGTCGAGCGCACCGGCGATATGCGAGGCGAGCCGCTGCCGGTCGCCGCGGACACCCACGCCCGGGAGGCCGGGCTGTTCGGGATCCACGGTGGGCACGTCAATATCACAGACGGCCGCTATGTCTATATGCGCGCACCGGTTTCGGCGGAGAATCAGCCGCTCGAGGAATTCACCCTCATGCCGACCCATATGCGTACTCGCTTCGGCGTCGACGAACTCGCCGATCTGACGCTGGCGGAGCCGTTCAGCTTCACCAAAGGTGTTCGGACACTGCGTATCTCCGGTCGTACGCTGTTGAACTCCTATCAGTTCGGCAGCCTGCTGTTCGATCTCTCGGTCGATCCCGAACAACTGGACCCGATCCAGGACGATGCGGTCGAGCTGCGCATGGCCGGGCTGATGGTCGACCTCATGCGCGAGAACGACGCGCCCGCAAGCCAATTCGAGCGCCTCGGACTACCCGTGGACGGACCGGTCACCGCAGCGCACCTGCTGGTGGGTGCGCAGCGCGCGATGTCGCTGCAGAATATCGAGCCGCTACCCAAGCCCGAGGACTTCGCGGGCGGTGGCGCGGCGCTGCTGAGTCCGGTGCGCGCACTGCTCGCCGATCCGGTGATCGGCGCGGTACTGCACCGGCATCTGCCGATTCTGGGCGATACCGAGGTACTGCAGATGATCGGTCAGGCCGGTCTGCTCGATATCGCGGCGGTGGCGCGCGGGGCCGTCCCGGTGGCGAAACTGCATGCGATCGCGGACGAATTGGCCGCTCTCACCAGCGAAGTAACGACATCGACAGCGTCACGGCAATGACCGTCGCGACCGTGGCCACCGCGCAAACGGTGGCCACGATCGCGGTCGCGGGGGGCGCGGTGTGCCCGGCCCGCAAGTGCCGATTGCGCTTATGGCCGATGACCCAGACCACGAGGAGGGCGACCATCGCGGCCGATACGGCTGCGGTGTTTCCCAGTGAGTGCGTCACGACGGCTTGGTGGGCGAGCAGGAGCGTCGCGGTGCACAGCGAAGCGATGGTGCGTCGCCATGCCAGGGCGGTGCGTTCGGTGGCGAGTCCGCTGTCCCGCGTCGCCGTGGGCGATTCCATGATCATCGATGCCCGCCCGTCAGTGGATCGCGCGCGGCATCGACTCGCGCCGCGCATCGAATCCGGCTCGGTCCAAGGGAATTCACCACAGCACGACGGCGGCCGCCGACAGGGCGGCGATGACGGCGGTTCCGGCCGCGAGTACGGGTACCGACCCGGGGCCGGGCAGTTCCCGTCCGGCGCGCATCGCCCGCTCGACCATGCGCCACCGCCGGTACGCGCCGAGCGAGAGCGTCAAGGCGAGTGCGACGCACACCAGGACCGCGAGCCGCAGCATGGGCCCGCCGCCGATCGGCTCGATGAGCGAGTGCACCGCGACCGCGCCCGCGAGCAATCCGAGCGAGGTTCGGATCCAGGCGAGGAAGGTGCGTTCGTTGGCGAGGGTGAATCGGTAGTCGATCGGTTCCGGCGCGGTCGGGCTCGGATTGGGATTGTGCGATACCACCAGGGTTACCTTCAGATCGGGCTCCGGCAGCCGCGTCCGAGCGGTTCGTACGCGCCACCTATGTACATTAGAATATAACAGCACGATCGAAAGGGAACGGCGGTAACAGTGGACCCAGTGCAGTCGCCGAGCTGCTGTGCGCCCCGGCGCGCGGCAGCCGATACACCGGCAGCGGACATGCTCCTGCCTGTCGCGCCATCGACGCCCGGTGCCGCGGTCGCCGATCTCGACGGCATGGTCGCCCTGTCGGGCGGTGAATTCCTGATGGGCAACGCACACGATGACGGGTATCGATCCGATGGTGAGGGGCCGGTCCGCCCCGTCCGGCTGGATCCGTTCCACCTCGATGCCCGCGCGGTCGACAATCGGCGGTTCGCGGCCTTCGTCGCGGCCACCGGATACCGCACCGAGGCCGAGCGTCTGGGCTGGTCATACGTTTTCGCGGGTTTCCTGCCCGCCGATGTCCGCCGCCGCTCGCAGCGGCCCGAACGCACCCCGTGGTGGTGTGCGGTCGAGGGTGCGGTCTGGGATCACCCGGAGGGGCCGGGCAGCGCATTGGACGGGCGTGCCGATCATCCGGTCGTGCACGTGTCCTGGAACGACGCCCACGCCTACTGTGCGTGGGCGGGCAAAAGGCTTCCGACGGAAGCGGAGTGGGAGTACGCGGCGCGCGGTGGCCTGGCCGGGGCGCGCTACCCCTGGGGCGATGAGCTCGACCCGGGCGGTGCGTACCGGTGCAATATCTGGCGTGGCAGTTTTCCCTCCAAGAACACCGCCGCCGACGGATACCGGGGCACCGCCCCGGTGGATGCCTTCGCGCCCAATGGATTCGGCCTGTACAACATGACCGGCAATGTGTGGGAGTGGTGTGCGGACTGGTGGGGGACCGGTCACGGTGCGGACCTGGCGATCAACCCCGCGGGCCCGCCCGCGGGGGAGGCCAAGCTGATCCGCGGCGGTTCGCATATGTGCCACGACTCGTACTGTTTCCGCTACCGGGTATCGGCTCGTTCGGCCAATACCCCCGACAGTTCGAGTGCGCACACCGGTTTCCGATGCGCGGTTTCGGCTGCGGAACCGTCTTGACCCTTGACACGCGGAACCGCCGATGCGATTCTCGTTATTAAGTTCCTAGGAACATAGGAGACCAATGCAGCTCGACTACGTGATCCTCGGCGCGCTCGCGCTGGGCCGCTACTCCGGCTACGACCTGCGCCGCTGGATGGAGGGCTCGGGCCGCTATATCGGCTACGGCGTTCAGCTGCCGCAGATCTACCGCCGCCTCGGCGTGCTCGTGGACCGCGGACTGGTCGAGTTCGAGGTCGATCCGCGCGAGGGTCGTCCCGACGCGAAGGTCTACTCGCTGACCGAGGCCGGGCGCGCCGCGCTGCTGGAGTGGGCGCGCTCGCCCTTCGAGCCGTCACCCCGGCCGATGGATCCGGATTTCAAGCTGCGCTTCTACTTCGCCGGGCAATTGGATCGCGAGATCGCGATCGATATCGTCCGCACCGAACTCGAATACCGCCTGAAGCACGACAATCTCACCGCCGAGGCGCCGAGTCCGACCGGGTACGAAGCGCAGATTCCGGACCTGGATCCGGAGTGGGCGCGTCAAATTCACATCATGGGCCATGAGCACGGCTACGCCTCCACCGCCGCCTACATCGCCTGGCTACAGCTCACCCTCGCTCGCTTGGAAAGGGGCGGCGCGCACTGATCCGCCGCGCTCTACCGCAGCGGCTCGAAGCGCGCACCACCCTTTGAACCGCCCCCGACCCGCGGGCGCTCCATATCAACCTCACCGCACCCTCGGGAGTTTTGCCATGCGCATTATCTATGTCGACGTCGACACCCTTCGCGCCGATCACACCACCCCGTACGGCTACCACCGGCCGACAACGCCGAATCTGCAACGCCTGGCGGACAAGTCGGTGGTCTTCGACCGCTACTACTGCTCCGATTCGCCATGTATGCCCTCGCGGACGGCGCTGACCAGCGGGCAGTTCGGTATCACCAACGGTGTCATCGGCCATTTCGGCCAGGCGGCCCAGTTCCGCCTGGACGCGGGGCACGCCCCCGAACCCGATCGCCCGATGCTGGGCCAGGCGCTCCAGTTCGGCGGCTACTACACCGCGCAGGTTTCGGTCTTCGCCGAACGCCATCGCGCCTACTACTTTCACGCCAATTTCCGCGAATCCATTCGCGCGACCAGCAATTGGGGCGATGAGGACGCCGCCGACGTCAATCGCGCGGCGATCGACTGGATTCGCCGCCATGCCGACGAAGACAACTGGTATCTGCACTTGACCTACTGGGAGCCGCACACCAATTACACCCAGCCGGTCGAGTGGACCGAGAAGATGGCCGACTCCGGGCCGGTACAAGCCTGGCCCGACGCGGAAACCATTGCGGCGCACGCGGAAATCTACGGGCCACGCAGTGCCCTGGACCTCAATTACTCCCTGGGCGGGGACGGCGGTTCTCCGGTCCCGCACAATATGCCCGACGCGATCACCTCACGCGCGGACTTCGAGCACCTGATCAACGGGTTCGACGGCTCGATCGCATACTGGGACAACCATTTCGGCCAACTCATGGCGGCGCTGCAGGAGCTCGGCATCGCCGAGGACACGGCGGTCATCGTCAGCGCCGATCACGGAGAATCCTTCGGCGAGAACGGTTCCTACGCCGAACACGGCCTGGCCAACGAACCGACCCATCGACTACCGCTGGTCGTCTACTGGCCGGGCCTCACCGATGACCTGAGCGCAGAGCAGCGCCGCAATGACGCCCTGCTCTACAACATCGACCTCGCACCCACCCTGTGCGATCTGCTGGGCCTGCGCATCCCGGCGGGCTGGCAGGGGGAGTCCTTCGCGGAAGCCCTGCGCGGCAACACCATCGACTCGCGCGACTACCTGGTCTTCGGCCACGGTGCGCACACCTACCAACGCGCGGTCCGCACCCGAGACCACCTCTACATCCGCACCTATCACCCCGGCTGCTTCCGGGCCGAATGGGAGCAACTATTCGACGTCACCGCCGACCCTCACCTGACCCGCGACCTGCTCGCGGACGAACCCGAACTCGCCGACGCGATGCGCGCCCGCCTTGCCCAATGGTGGAACACCTACGCCGGACACCCCGGCGCACTGCCGGATCCGATGCAGACGACCCTGCAAACCGGCCCCACCTACTACAACGACCCGGTTCGATACGCCCAGCACCTGCGCGATACCGGCCGCGCCCACCTGGCGAAAGACCTGGAAGAGCGGCTCCATTCCCTCACGATCCCGGTCTCCTGGCACGCCCCCGACCGCCCACGCGTCGAAGCACTGCGCAACCGCTGGGTGCAGATACTCTCCGAGCCCGCCCCGGCCACTCGATAACCAAGTCCCGCAGCCGATCCCACTTCGCCATTCCGGGGCGCACCGACCCATCGGCTCGGGATGTGTGGGCCCGTCCTCTCGGATGTACTTGCCCCGCAATCGCGGGACGCACGCGCCCTGGGCATTCGCCTCGTCATCCCGGCGCGCTTCTGGCCGGGATCCACACCGACTGCACCCCACCGGATTTCGAACGATACCGGCCAGGGCAACGCTGAAATGGCAGGCCGATCTCGCGGCCACAACCGCAGAAATGCTCACCACCGCTACCGGGCGGTCCCCGTGCGCCCTGATCTCTCCGACAAAGGAAGTCGCCACCATGTCCCAGTCCACGCCGCCGCTGGAGCCGGTATTGGTCGAAGCGATCGATCCCACCGCAACCTCCGTCCCCGATGCCATGAATTCCACTGGGCCCGGACCGGTTACCAATCGGTGGCGGCAGCTGGCATTGCTGAGCGGGCTGATCAGCATGGATAACAGCGAGGGCGCGGTGGCCTCGACGCTGTTCCCGGTAGTGCGTGTGGCACTGGGGCTGCCATTATCGGCGCTGGGTCTGATGGTCGCGGTCCACAAGATCATCCAGATGATCTTCGGGCCGGTGTGGGTGCTGGTGGCCGCGCGGATCGGGCGCAAGCGCGTGCTGGTGGTGTTCTGCGGGCTCTGGGGTGTGTGGACGGCCGCGGCGGGGTTGTCGCAGAACTTCGTCCAGTTGCTGGTGCTCTACGGGATCGCCGCGCTGGGCTTCGCCGCGGGCGGTCCACTGATCAACGGTATCCTCGCGGACCTGTTCGACGACAACAGCCGAGGCCGCGCGGCAGGGCTGCTGTACGGCGGGTTCGCCGTACTGTCGGCGGTCATCGGACCGCTGCTGGGCCAGCTGTCCCAGATCCCGGACGGCTGGCGCTACGGCTTCTTCGCTTCGGGCGGGCTCACCGTTGTGTTCGGTCTGCTGGTCTGGCGGTACTTCGAAGATCCCCGCGTCGGCGCGGCGGATGGTGCGCGAACCTCCACCGACTCGGGCGGTCTACGTTGGTCGCAGATTCGAGAACTGTTGGGGAGCAAGACGTTACAGCTGATTATCGGACAGCGGCTGATGGCCTCCCAGCTCGCGCTGACCAGCTTCGGGGTGGTCTTCCTGGTCGACGCCCGTGGTTTCAGCAATGCGGCGGCCACGACGATTCTGCCCTTCGCGATGGTGTCGTACGTGCTGGGCACCGTGCTCGGCGGGTTCGTGGTGGACCGGGTGCAACAGCGCTTCCCCGGGGTCGGGCGGCTGGCGGTATGGCAGGCATCGACACTCGGCTGGGGCTTGGCCGCCGCATTGTGCACGCAGGTCGCCTGGCCGTCCATCTGGATCTACGCGATCTGGTTCGCGATATTGGGACTCCTGCAGGGCTTCATCCCGGGCTGTAACCGTCCGGTGCTGATGTCGGTCACCCGGCCCGAACTGCGCAGCGGCGCCTTCGCCCTGATGATCGGGGCCGAATCCGCGGGCTGGGCCGTGCTCACCCTGATCATCGGTTATGTGGGCGACCGGATCGGGTTGCAGGGAGCCTTCCTCTACCTGGTCGTACTGCTCACCATTGTCAACGGCCTGTATATGTCCGCCATGTACCGGCCCTTCCTCCGCGAATCCGCCACGGTGCGAGCAGCTTTGGCGTCGGCCCCCTGATCGGCGATTCGTCCGCCTCTCATCTACCCAAGGAACAGTCATGCCACTACATCCGCTCATCAGCCAATTGACCGACGCCGAGAAGGCCGCGCTCTGTACGGGGGCGAGTTTCTGGGATCTCAATGGCGTGCCCCGACTGGGAGTCGAGGGCATCAGCGTCGCCGACGGCCCGCACGGGCTGCGCAGACAGGAGGGTGAAGCAGACCATCTCGGTGCCGCCGATTCCCTTCCGGCGACCTGCTTTCCGACCGCGTCCGGACTGGCGAGCAGTTTCGATCCGGAGCTGCTCGCGCGGATCGGAGCCGCACTGGCTGTCGAGGCGCGGGCTGTCGGGGTCGGTGTACTGCTGGGGCCAGGGGTGAATATGAAGCGGACTCCACTGTGCGGCCGCAACTTCGAATACTTCTCCGAAGACCCGTATCTGACCGGCGAGCTCGGCGCGGCCATGGTGAATGGCTTGCAGGACAATGGGATCGGCGCGTCGGTGAAGCATTTCGCGGCCAACAACCAGGAGGATCATCGAATCACAGTGTCCGCCGAGGTCGACGAACGGACCTTGCGCGAGATCTATCTCCCCGCGTTCGAAACCATTGTCCGCAAGGCGCGACCGTGGACGATCATGTGCTCCTACAACCGGCTCAACGGCACCTACACCTCGGAACATCGGTGGCTGCTCACCGAGGTACTGCGCGAGGAGTGGGGTTTCGAGGGCCTGGTGGTGTCCGACTGGCTGGCCGTCAATGACCGTGCGGCCGGTATCGCCGCGGGGCTCGACCTCGAAATGCCCACCAGCCCGGACGGACCCGCGCGAGTGCTGGCCGCGCTGGAATCGGGTGAACTCGAGCGCGCCGATCTTGATCGCGCCGCTTCGCGGGTGTTGACACTGATCGACCGGGCGCGCGCTTCCCACGGCCCCGCGGTCGTCGAGGCCGACGACCACCACGAACTGGCCCGCGAGGCTGCCCGACGGTCCGCCGTGCTGCTCCGCAATGACGGCGCGCTCCCGCTGGCGGCGACCGGTGCTCCGATCGTGGTCGTCGGCCCGTTCGCCGCGACCCCCCGCTATCAGGGCGCGGGCAGTTCGAGAGTGGTGCCGACTCGCCTGGACAATGCGCTCGACGCATTGCGTGCGGCATTGCCCGACCGGCGCATCGACTACTACCCGGACTACAATTTGGCGGCGGTTGCCGCCGCCGCCGAAGCGGCCGAGGTCATCGTCTTCGCCGGACTGCCCGATGAGGCCGAATCGGAAGGCTTCGACCGCACGATTATCGATCTGCCCGCCGAGCAGACGGACTTCCTCGCGCGACTGCGGCGCCGCCTCGGCAGACTGACCGTTGTCGTCCAGACCGGTTCCGCGGTCACCCTGCCGTTCGCCGAGCACGTCGATGCGATCCTGTTCGCCTGGCTCGGCGGACAAGCCGGTGGTTCGGCGATCGCCGACCTGCTGTCCGGTGCGCACTCACCCACGGGCAAGCTGGCCGAGACGCTCCCGGTGGATCTGCGACACACTCCCGCGCACACCGCCTTCCCGGGTGACGGGAATACGGTCGATTACCGCGAGGGTATCTTCATCGGCTACCGCTGGTACGAAACACGCGGGCTCCCGATAACTTTCCCGTTCGGGCACGGTCTGACCTACACCACCTTCGAGTACTCGGATCTCGAGGTGACCGTCGAAGGCGATACCGCCACCGCACGATTCACCATCACCAACACCGGCGACGTCGCGGCCGACGAGATCGCTCAGATCTATATCGCCGATCCCGAGTCGGAGCTCGCCCGGCCGATCCATGAATTGAAGGGTTTCACCCGCGCCCACCTCGCCCCCGGTGAATCGCGCCGCCTGAGTATCGAACTCGATCGTCGCGCCTTCGCGTACTGGCATCCGGTCAAGGGAGATTGGCATGTCGAGGCGGGTGAGTTCATCGTCCAGGTGGGCGCGTCCAGCGCCGATATCCGGCTGGCACAGACGATCCGGCTCGACGGTGACACACTGCGCCGAAGGCTCACCCCCGGTGCAACGGCCGGAGCCTGGCTCGCCGATCCGGAGTACGGGCCCGCGCTGCGCGCTGTGCTGTCCCGGGCCGCCGGCGGCTTGGTCGGGTTGCTGCTGGACAATCCCGAGGTCAATCCCGGTCGCTACCGGATGCTGCAGAGCATTCCGCTCGATCGCCTGGGCCGCACCGGAGTCGAATGCGATATCGCGGCGATCCAGGAGATCATCACAGCGGCAACAGCTCCGGTTTCGGTCTGAGAGTTGCTCCGCCAGCCCGCTATTCGCCGACCGTGATCAGATCGCGGCGCAGCACGGTGGTCAGGGCGTGCATCGCGGCGACCATATCGAAGGATTCGTCCTGGAGCCACTGCTCCTCGAGCCCCGAGATCGCCGCGATAATGACCGAAGCCAGTGCGGCGGCATCGATATCGGCCCGCACCTCACCCGCGCTGATGCCCTCTTCGATCAGCCGGGTCAGGTTGGTGCGGAAGGTCCGCGTGCGCGTGCGCGCCCACTCGCGCGCCGCTACGGGCGCACTGTCGAAATTGAAGATGCCGACGTGCGCGAGTTTGGTGAGTTCGCGATTGCGCTGATTGCGGGCGACGATCGCATCGACGATATCGAACGCGCGCGCCAGGGCCGGGCCCTCGTATTCGTGGTCGACCTCGGCGGATTCCAGGGTCTGCTGGTCCAGTTCGGCGAGTACCTCGGTCAGCAGCACTTCCTTGCTGCGGAAGTGGTGCAGCAGCCCGGACTGCGATATCCCGGCCGCTTGGGCGACGGCGGCCAGGGACGTCCCGCGATAGCCATGCGCGGCGAACAGGGTGATTGCCGCACTGATGATTTCAGCGCGGCGGACCGGCCCTGTCAGCTCGGCATCGCGGGTCCGCGCCATCGGATGTGTTCTCCTGATCGTCGATTACGTCGTTTTCGGCAGCCTAGCCGCCGTTCGAGGGGTCGCCAAGCTTGCCGACCGAGCGCACGGTGTGCCCGCGTTTCAGTGCACCGGGCCAACCTGCCGATCCCGGTCGATATTCACCGGTGGCGGACCGTCGACGGTGAACCGGGTTTCGAGGAACTCCAGAGCCGGGATCTGCCCGCCACCGGCCTCACTCACGTGGGTGCCCTGCGGCTTGCGAGTGGTCTCCACACTCGTGCCCCCGGCACGCCAGCTTCGCACCAGCGCGTCCGCCTGACCGACGGGGACGACATCGTCGGTGTCGGCCTGATAGTTGAACACGGGCATGGTCGGCGCGGTCGCGCCGAGCGAATTGCGTTGCAGCGCATCGGCCAAACGCGGGTCGCGCAGCGGTTCGGCCGTGGAGGTGATGGAGGTCAGCCGCCGAAAGGGGAAGGCCAGCAACAAATCCACCACGCACTTGTCCGCGCCGCGGGCCAGATCCGCGCGGCCGGTGTCATTGAGCATCCGGTCGATACCCGCTTCGGGGAACTCACGGGTGTACGAGACCAGCGCGCCGAAAATGAAACCCGACCACATCGTGCCGTCGACATTCGCCATGACCGCCGACAGATCCGCCGGGAGACCACCGAGCGCGGCTCCGATGAAGTCGAGTTCGGGTGCGTAGGTCGGCTGCAATTGTGCGGCCCACCCGGAAGCCGCTGCGCCACCGGAGAATCCGTCCAGCCCCCAGTGGGCGTCCGTGCCTATGCCCGCCGGTGCGAATTGCCCGGCCGCGCGGATGCCGTCGAGTACCGCGTGTCCGGACTGCGGGCCGGTCAGAAACGCCGATTTCGGGCCCTCGAAGTCCGGTGTCACCACCGCCCAGTTCTTCGCGAGCATGGCCTCGACCCGATTCTTGTCCTGGAATATGCCCATGCGGCTCGTGTACGAAGGCGCGCACCGTGTCCCGGTGGAATCCTCGGCCGACTGAATCGATACCGCCGGGCGAGTTCCGGCCCCGATCCACGGCGTGACGGGGACGAACACGGTGGTGACCGCGAGTTCCGGCATGTCATGAGAGTCGTTGGTGCGGTACGCCAATTGCCATGCCCGGGCCGGGGTGGTGGTCGCGATACCGACTTCGCGACTGGAGACGATCGCGCCATCGGCGTACGAGTCGATATCGGGTGGTGTCGCGTAGAACGGATCCTGATCCGGCACAACCACGGTGGCGCGGGTGGGCTCCTCCTGCGCGTACGCGGGGACAGCGACCGCCGACCCGAGGACCAGGAGTGCGGTCGTCGCCGCAAGACGCGAGAACATTTTCTGCCTTTCCGTAGCCGCCGGAAACTCGGCCGATGGGGTGATCGACACAGACTAGCTGACGGAGTGGTCGGTCGGTTAGTCTTCGGTCCGCGATGGGTGGCAACCCAATCGGTCGAGAGCAACGAGAGGGCCCAAGTGATCAGGTGTACCGGGCGCGGAGTCGTACCGGCGATGGCAGTCGCGGCAGCCGCGACACTGCTGATCGCGCCACCGCCGGCGAATGCCGGGCCGGACGGCTGTGACAGCGCTCATTGGGTGAGCAATTGGTCCGCGAGTCCGAGCGACGCGCGCCCGGCCACCGAAATCGGTGTCACACCCGCGCGGCCTCAGACGTATCGCGTGATCGCCACGCCGCATCTGGGCGGCGATAGCGTGCGAATTCATCTCACCAATCGATTCGGCAAGGAGCCGGTGACGTTCACCCGTGTCACCGTGGCGAGACAGGGGATCGGCGCTGCGGTCCAGCCGGATTCGGTGAATTCCGCATTGTTCGGTGGCCGGGAATCGATCACGGTCGCGCCCGGCGGCGATATCGTCAGCGATCCGGTATCCATCGCGTTCGCGAACTTCGCGCCATTGGCCGTCAGCATCTATATGGACTCCGCACCCTCCACGGTTCCCGGCCACGACGATGGGAACGCGACCAGTTATTACACCGGTGCGGGTTCCGGTGACCATGCCTCGGATGCGGTGGGCGAGGCGTTCGTCAACGCCACGACCCGCGTGCCCTTCCTCTCGCAGATCGACGTGCTGGCCGCACCCGATACGGCAACCGTTGTGGCCTTCGGGGATTCGATCACCGAAGGATTCGTCGGTGCCGACTTCCTCGGCAACCCGCGGCTGGATGGGGTCGTTGATCAAAATGTCCGGTACCCGGACTTTCTACAGCGCCGACTGGATGCGGCCGGTCGCAAGCTGGTGGTGACCAATGCCGGGATCGGCGGTGACCGGCTCACCCGCGACGCGATTCCGGTCATGCCGCGCTTCGGTCCGTCAGGTCTGTCGCGTCTGCAAGCGGATGTGATCGCGCAATCCGGTGTCAGCGATGTCATCGTGCTGATCGGGATCAATGACCTCGGCACTCCGATCGGCGTGGGCTATGAGGAAATGATCGATGGGTACACCACGATGATCGATCAATTCCATCGGGCGGGGCTCGCTGTCCACCTCGGGACAATTCTTCCGGCGTCGAATGCGTTGCTGCACGGGTACATCAGCATTCCGCCCGCCGATCCGGTCAGAATGAGAATCAATGCCTGGATCCGCTCCCAGGCGCTCGCGGACAGCGTCATAGATTTCGATGCCGCACTCCGCGACCCCGGGAATCCCGGCGTTGTGGACTCGCGCTATGTCGGTGCCGACAATCTGCATCCGAATCCGGAGGGCTACCGCGTCATGGCGGAGGCCATCGACATCGACCGGTTCGCCGGGAGTAGATGCCAGTCGTGAGCACACCGACCGTGTACACGGTATGCTCGCGATCGATCTAACAGACTGACTGATTGGTTGGTGAGCTCGCTGAGGTAGGCGTGGCTCGAGGAAGGACGCGAATGTCCGAGATGGACAAGACAATTCAGGGCCGGACCGCCGTGGTCACCGGTGCCGCCGGTGGTATCGGTGCCGCGCTGGCCGCCGAACTCGGAGCCCGTGGGATGTCGGTCGTGGTGGCCGATATCGATGGTGAAGGCGCGAAATTCGTCGCGGACAAGCTGACCCTGGACGGCGTGCGCGCGCTGGGCGTGCGGGTCGACGTGACCGATCGGGAATCGGTGCAGGCCCTCAGACAGGCCGCCTACCAGGAATTCGGCTCGGTCGAATTGCTCTGCAACAACGCCGGTGTGCTGCTGTTCGGCGATATCGCGGACTCTTCGATCGGCGACTGGCGCTGGCTCTCGGCGGTGAATATCGAGGGCATGCTCAATTGCCTGCACGCCTTCCTGCCCGATATGCGCGAGCGCACCGGCTGGCGGCACGTGATGAACACGGCCTCGACGCACGCCTTCCTCGCCGACCCCGGCCACACCTCGCTCTACTCCGCGACCAAGCACGCGATCCTGGGAATGACCCTCGGATTGCGGTCCGAACTGGCGGCCGACGATATCGGTGTCACCGTGCTGTGCCCCGGACAGGCCGCCACCCGCATCATGGATTCGCAGCGCAACCGCCCGGCCGCGTTCGGCCGCAAAGCGCCCGAACCCTTCGGCACCGGCATCATTCCGATGGCGATCGCACCGGAGGAGGTCGCGCGCCTGGCCGTGGAGGCCGTACTGCGGGATGCGCCAATGGTTTTCGCACTGCCCGAGCACGGGTACGACATGTTCCGGGCGCAGGTCGAGGAGATGTGGCGGCTGGCCGACAATGCCCTCGCCGACCGTGCGTAGCGACGTGTCCGGCCACTGCGCGACCGCACCGGAGCGCGAGCTCCCGCCGGAGTTGCCACGCGGCTTCCTCTCCGGACTGTTGCTCTCCTACTTCGGTCTCTACCTAGCGGTCCTGACCCCGGTGATGGTCTCGATGGCCTTCAAACTGGAGCACATCACCGACTCCTCGCAGCGCGCGACGGCCGCACTGGGGCTGGTCGCGGGTAGCGGTGCGATCGTGGGCATGATCGTGCATCCGGTCGCGGGCCGCCTGTCCGATCGCACGCGATCGAGGTTCGGCCGTCGCAGGCCGTGGATTCTCGGCGGCACCGTCACCGGGGTGATCGGGCTCGGCTGCGTCGGTCTCGCGCCGAATGTGCCGCTGGCACTTATTAGTTGGTGCCTCGCGCAGGCGGGGCTCAACGCGGCGATGACCGCGGTACAGGCGGCGGTCGCCGATCAGGTTCCCCGGGATCGGCTGGGCCGCATATCCGGTCTCGCCGGGGTCACCACTCCGCTGAGCATCCTGGCCGGGAGCCTGCTCATCACGGTGCTCGCCGGGGATATGGTGCGATTTCTGGTCCCGGGGCTGATCGCGCTGATGCTGGTGCTTCCGCTGCTCGTGCGGCTGGACGACCGACGCTTCGAGGGCATCACCGAACCCTATGGACTGCGACAATTCTCGAGTTCATTCGCCTTCGATCCGCGTAAGCATCCCAGCTTCTCGTGGGTGATGGCATCCCGGTTCCTGGTGATGTTCGGTTACGCCGGGATCGGCGCGTTCTTCCCGTTCTTTCTGGCCGAGAAGTTCTCTCTCGCCGAGGACGAGGTCACCCGCACGGTGCTGCTGGTGAATGTGGCCACCGTCGCGAGCCTGTCGCTGTCCGCGCCCATCGGCGGATTCCTCTCCGACCGGATCGGGCGGCGGCGACCGTTCGTGGCGGTATCGGGCCTGATCATGGCGGCGGGCTTGGCGCTGTTGGCCTTCGCGCCCACGCTCGGTGCGGTCATCGCCGCCCAGGGCGTGATCGGAATGGGTCTGGGCGCGTTCACTGCGGTGGACCAGGCGCTGTCCACCCAGGTGCTGCCGAATCCGGATGACACCGCGAAGGATCTGGGCCTGCTGGCCCTGGCCGGGAGTCTCCCGCAATCGATCGGTCCGGTGATCGCACCCGCGGTCATCGCGGTGGGTAGCGCGACCGCCCTGGGTGGCTACCCGGCCTGGTATCTGCTCGGCGCTGTGGCCTGTCTGGCCGGTGCCGTCTCGGTCTATCGCGTCACCGCTGTGCGGTAGCGCGGCACCAACGAAGAGGAATCCAATGCCACTGAGAGACGACTTCCTCTGGGGCGCGGCCACTTCCGCGCACCAGACCGAAGGCAACAACACCGCTGCCGATTGGTGGGGCTACGAGCAGCGGGGCATCGTTCCCGAACGCAGCGGCGACGCGGCGGACAGCTACCACCGGTACATCGAGGATATGGAGTTGCTCGCCGACGCCGGTCTCAATGCCTACCGCTTCGGTATCGAATGGGCGCGCATCGAGCCCGAGCGGGGGCACTTCTCGGCGTCGGCGCTCGCGCACTACCGGCGGATGATCGAGACCGCGCGGCTGTTCCAGCTCGAACCCGTTGTGACGCTTCATCATTTCACGTCGCCGCGCTGGTTCAGCCGGGCCGGTGGCTGGCGACATCCGGAGGCGATCGACTGGTTTTCCGGCTATGTGCGGCGGGTCAGCGCGATCCTGGGCGATATCGAATGGGTGTGCACCATCAATGAACCCAATATCGCGGCCCTCGGCCACCGCTATTTTCAATTGGCGGCCGAACCCGGGGGAGCGGCAGCCGGAATCGCGGCGGGTCGACTGGTACCCGACGATGAAATCGGTGACCTGCTGGTGCTCGCGCATCGTCGCGCCGTACGGATCCTGCGCGCGGAGACCTCGGCGAAAGTCGGATGGACGGTGGCGCAGCAGGCATTCGAGGCGACGCCCGGCAATGCGGACGCGTTCGCCCGTGCCAACCACACGTGGGAGGACAGATATACCGAAGGCGCTCAGGGTGATGACTTCCTCGGTGTCCAGTCGTATACCAGCCAGCCCGTCGGTGCGGACGGCCCGATTCCGCATCCGCCGCATCCGGACAACACCCTCACCGGCTGGGCCTATCGCCCCGACGCGCTGGGCATCGCGCTGCGCCGGGCGTGGGACACCAGCGGTGGGATACCCCTACTGGTGACCGAGAACGGCATCGCGACGAATGACGATGCGCGCCGAATCGCTTACACCACGGCGGCTTTGACGCATCTCGAGGCGGCGGTGGACGATGGTGTCGATGTGCGCGGCTACCTGCATTGGAGCGCCCTGGACAATTTCGAATGGGGTCATTGGGCCCCGACGTTCGGTCTCATCGCGGTGGACCGGACCACCTTCGCGCGCACCCCGAAACCGAGCCTGGCATGGCTCGGCGAGGTGGCGAAGAACAACGGGCTGTAGGTCTTTCGACTATCCGGCCGGATCGAGGCAGCTGTCGAGTCCGTCCACCACCGAGCAGGTGGTGGACGGCCGAGACGGGCGATAGTCCCCGGGAACCCCGCCGTTCGCGGTGAGGGCGCGGTACGCGTCGACGGCGGTCGTCGGTCTGCGGGTGAGGGTCGGGTCATTCTTCACATCGACGGTGTAGAGGCCGAATCGCGAAGTGTAGGTTCCCCATTCGTAGTTGTCGGTGATGCTCCAATAGTTGTAGCCGATCACCTTCGCACCGTCGGCCACCGCGCGCTGCACCCAGTAGACGATGTCCCGGAGATGATCCGCACGGTCGTAACCGTCGGGCCGGAGTGCGCCGTTCTCGGTCGGCATACCGTTCTCCACGACGTAGAGCGGCAGATCCGGAAAAGCCTTGGCGTAGTGGCGAAGTGCGTAGTAGATCCCGTCCGCGGCGATGCTGGACTTCCAGGGTTCGGAGAAGGTGTTGCTGTAGCTCAGGTCCGTCGGCGACATCGAGTAGTAGTAATCCAGGCCGATGAAGTCGAGTTTGTCGACCACGCGATCGAAGAACGTGGTGTCCACGGCCGCCTCCGCGGCGGGGAAGTACGCGATATTGGAGGAGACCTGCGCGCCGGGTTGTACGGCGTGGATGTAGTCGTAGATATCCCGATGCAATCGCACCCACTGGTCGAGCGCGGTGGGAATGTTCGCGGCGCTGATCCCGCCGGTGCGGACTTCCTGGAATACATAGGCCGAGGGTTCGTTGAAGGTGATCCAGAGCGGGTTGAGCCCGGAGTAGCGGTCAACCACCTTGCGCGCGTTGGCAATCCAGGCCCCGGACATCTCGGTGCTGTTCCAGCCGCCACGGTCGAAGGCCCAGCCGGGGTACACCCAATGATCGAGGGTGATCATCGGCCGCATGCCCGCGGCGTGAATCGCGTCGAGCACGCTGTCGTAGAACCCCCAAGCGGCCGGATCGTACTGTCCCGGTTGGGGTTCCAGCCGCGCCCACTCGACGCTGAGGCGGAATACCCGCACGCCCAGCGCCTTCGCGTTCGCGATGTCCTCGCGGTAGCGGTGCAGGAAGTCGGCCGACGTGCCGACCTGGTCGGTGAGCTGTCCCGTGGCCCCCAGTCGTGTCCAGTTGCTGTCGGGGGAGTCGCCTTCGATCTGGAAGCCGGAGGACGAGACGCCCCACAGGAAGTCCGCGGGCAGGGGTGCGACTCGCGGGGCGATTACCGGGTCTGGCGACGCCGCGGCCGGCGGCATGGCCATCAGGGCGAGTCCCGCGGCAGCCGCTGCCAGGGCGGTCCGTCGGCGCATCAGTTCTCCTCGTGATTCGAGTTTCCGGATCGATCCGGGTGGTTCGGCCAAGACCATAACTGACAGACCGATCGGTCAGCCAGCTCGCGGAGCGATTTTTGCCATAAGCTTCAACCTCATGGCGACCACCGAATCCGCGCAGCGCTCGGGCGAACAGGCCCGCACCAAGATCATCGGCATTGCCCTGCAGCACTTCGGGCAGCACGGATTCCGGGGCGGATCGCTGGCGCGCATCGCCACCGAAGCGGGTATCTCGCAATCCGGCCTGCTGCACCACTTCGGCAGTAAGGCGGCTCTGCTGCAAGCGGTGCTGGGTGCGCGCGATATTCAGGACCTGGTGGCAACCGGTACCAGTCTCGAGGATTTCGCCGAGATGGATTTCGACGCACTGCTCGACTTCCTCGTCCGCGTGGTGCGAAACAATGTCGACAGCCCCGACCTGGTCCGGCTGGCGCATCTGGTCGCGGCCGAGGCGTCGGGGCCCGACCATCCCGCGTACGAATGGGTGGTGGGCCGATTCCGGTTCCTGCGATCGCTGATCGGCGATGCGCTGGGCCGCAGTATCGACGCCGGAACGGTGCGCGCCGACGTCGACGGCCGTGGCATCACCGAGTGGCTCATCGCCATGGCGGAGGGGCTGGAGAATCAGTGGCTGCTCGACCCCGAGGTCGACATGGTCGGATCGTTCGAGCGATTCGTGGTCGAGCTGCGTCGATTGGTGGCCGTGCGAGGCTGACGGTCACCGTCTGAACTGCGAAAACTCCCTTCTCTTCGCGAATTTCGCCCATTTTCTAGCTGGCTGACCGATCGCACGGTATGTTCCGTGGCGTCGGACACATCGCCAGTCCCGGCGCATCGCGAAGATGAGGAAGTACATGAACATTCGTCGAGCCACCCTCACCGCGGCCATCGCCGCCACGGGTGTCATCGTCAGCGCCACCACCGCCGGGGCCGCCCCGGAAACCGCACCACCGGCTGTCGGCTACCACGCCACGCTCACCGACGGAACGGTGATCACCACCCTCGACAACGGCACCTTCGCCCCGACCGCCGACCCGGCCGCGATCGCCATCCGTAATGCCGCCGGACAGGTGCTGGACTCCCTGCCGCTGGCCTTCGTCATCGACGGTCAGCGCACGCCCATCGATCAGCAGATCTCCGAGGACGGGCACACGCTGCGACTCACGCCCCGAATCGATGCGGTGGATCGGACCGTATTGCAGCCGGTGGCCTCACCGCTGGAAGACCAGCTGGCCATGAACGACCTCATCAACGCGGTCAGCATCGGCACCTCGATCGGCAGCCTGATCGGCACCGCGATCGGCGCGACCCTCGGCATCGGTGTCGGCCTCGCCATGGCCGGGGCCTCCTGCGTGGTGCTCAGCCTCGGCTGTGTGGTCGCGGTGCTGCCGATCGTCACCCTGGTCGGTGGCGTCGGCGGTCTCGCCGGACTGGTGCTGGGTGGCGGACCGACCGCCGTGTACGCGCTCTACCAGTACGTGACGACGTTGCAGTCGGCCCCCGGGCAGAGTAAGTACGCCCCGAATCTGGCAGGTAAGCCCGGTATCCCCGCTCCCGCCGCCCCGGCGAACTAGAGCGGAGATCTGTCGTAATGAACAGTCCCAGAACAGCTTTCGCGGCCGCTCTGTGCGCATGCGCCGTCACGGTCACCGCGGCGGCGGCCGATGCCGAGCCTGCCGAGGTCGTGCGGTATCAGGCCGCGGTGGTAGCCGACTCGGTGGTCACCACCCTCGACCACGCGACGTTCGCCCTCGAACCCGGCGGCCAAGCGGTGGCCGTGCACGCCGCGGACGGACAGCAACTGCTCGAATTGCCGCTGGCCTTCCTGCTCGACGGGCAGCGCCGAACGATTCAGCACAGCATCACCGGGGACGGTCGCACGCTGATCCTGACCCCCGACAACGGGATTCGCCCGGTGGCCTCCCCAATGGAAGATCAACTCGCGCTCAATGATCTCGCCACCAATATGAGCACCGGTCCCTTGGTCGGGGGTCTCGTCGGCGCCGTTGTCGGCGCGCTGGTCGGTGCCGTCATCGGTCTCGGCTCCTGCCTGGTGGTCGGTCCGGCATGCCTGGCGACCGCCCCCGCCGCGATCGGTGCGTTCGCCGGTGGCGGTGGCCTGCTCGGCACGCTGCTCATCGGCGGGGCCGCCATGGCCGACGGCCTGTGGAAGTACGTCACCACATTGCAGGCGGCACCCGGCGAGAGCCGGTACGCCAATCAGGACGGCATCCTCGACCCCAATGGAACCGGTGTTCCGGACGCGAACCTGCGGCTGCCCAAGGGCGCACTGGGCTCGGGTTCGAGTTCGGGCTCCGCGAGCGGTTCGGCGAAATGATCTGCCGCTGACACGCTGAACGAGCATCCAGCTCGACAGCCGATCGGCCGGACCGCGAGTGACCACCGCTCGCGCTCCGGCCGATATCCGGTCGGGCGATTCGCCGCGCCGCGAACTAGCGGTCGCCGGGTGGTTCCGTATCGAGATGCTCGGCGGCGGTGAGGATTTCGTCGAGCAGCAGGTCTATGTCGGCGGTGCCGGTGCGGTAATTGCACAGGCACGCCCGCAATACGGTGTCCCCGCCGGGATCCTAGAGGCCGCACCCGGGCATATCCCGGCTGCGACGCACCCCCGGGGCGGAATTTGATCTTGCGATGGCGATCCCCGCCCACCGTGTTCGGGTGATGGATTCCGGCGTCGCGGTCGGAGCCGATAGCGAAATCCGGCGCAAGGGTACGTCCATCCGTCGCCCCGGCCAGTCTTCCCATGATGGGCGACATCATGAGGATGCCGCACCGCTGCGATGGGAGATCCGTGAACGACGCTGTGCACTCGGAAATCTGCGACGCTTCGGCATCGGAGCTGGCGCGTCGACTTCGGTCTGGTGAACTGTCGGCGCGCGAGGTGGTGACGGCGCACCTGGAGCGGATCGAGCGGCTCGATCCCCGGATCAATGCCATTGTCACATCGGTGGGGGAGCGGGCGCTGTCGGAGGCGGCCGCGGCCGACGAGCGGCTCGCGCACGGGGAGGCAATCGGTCCACTGCACGGTCTTCCGGTGGCGCACAAGGACACTCACAATACCGCAGGGATTCGCACCACCCATGGGTCGCCGATTCTCGCCGAGTATGTGCCGGTGCATGACGACATCAGTATCGAGCGGATGCGGGCGGCCGGTGCCATCACCCTCGGAAAAACGAATGTGCCCGAATTCGGTGCGGGCTCACATACTTTCAATCCGCTGTTCGGTGCGACTCGCAATCCGTACGACCGTACCCGCTCGGCCGGTGGCAGCAGTGGTGGCGCCGGGGCCGCGCTGGCGGCGGGATTGATCCCGATCGCCGACGGGAGCGATATGGGCGGATCGATACGCAATCCCGCCTCGTTCTGCAATGTGGTGGGACTGCGCCCATCGCCGGGGCGAGTTCCGCTGTGGCCCAATATGACTGCCTGGGGCACCCAGGTGGTGCAGGGGCCGATGGCGCGCACGGTGAGCGATGTGGCACTGCTTTTGTCGGTCATGGCGGGCCCGGATGCCCGGTGTCCGATTTCGATCGCCGAGGACCCGGCCGTTTTCGCCGGACCGCTCGCGGCGGATCCGCGGGGTCTGAAGGTGGCGTGGTCGCCCGATTTCGGTGGTGCGCTCCCGGTCGAGGCCGAAGTGTGCGCCACCGTAGCGTCCGCCGCCCGGGTCTTCGCCGATCTCGGTTGCGTTGTCGCGCAGGACTGTCCCGACTTCAGCGGGGCCGATGAGGTCTTCCGTGTGCTGCGCGGCTGGCAGATGGCGACGTCGCTGAGCGCCGCGCTGGCCGAACAGCCGGACCGGATCAAGCCGACGCTGGCCGCCAACATCGAGTACGGTCGCGGACTCACCGGCGCGGATCTGGGCCGCGCCGAATTCCTGCACGCCGAGATCTTCCACCGCATGCGAGAGTTCTTCCGCCGCTACGACATTCTGTTGTTGCCCACCAGTCAGTTGCCACCGTTCCCGGTCGATATCGAGTACCCGGAGACGGTCGCGGGTCAACCCATGCACGACTATCTGGAGTGGATGCGCTCGGCGTATTACATCAGCGTCACCGGATGTCCGGCGCTGAATGTGCCCGCCGGATTCACCACCGGCGGCCTGCCCATCGGAGTTCAACTGGTCGGTCCGTACCGCCGCGAAATGTCGGTTCTACGTGTGGGATACGCCTTCGAGCAGGCGAGTCGCTGCGGTGATCGGCGGCCGGTGTGGTGATCGGATTCCGCCGGTCCGATCAGGGCCGATACGGACCCAGCGGCACCCGGTCGACCGCGCGACCCTGCTGATCCAGCAGCCAGCCCATTCGTTTGGGCGTGTGCAGCACCACCGCGCGGTCCTTGACCTCGAGGTCCGGAAACCGTTCGGCGAGCACCGCTTCGAACGGATCGACGCCGCCCAGCCCGTGCAGCAGCACCTGCACCTGCAGGTTGTGCTGACCGCTGACCGAGGCGCACATGCGCACCTGTTCCATGCGGGCCAGCTCGGTGGCGGTCGTCACCAGCTGCGCCTGCGGTACCGATATGCGATAGATGACCATGGTCGGGAGCCCGGCCTGCGGATAGGCGAAGTCGCAGCGCAGCAGTACATCTCCGTCGCGGAGCATGCGGTGCAGGCGGCGGCGGGCGGTGTGCTCGCTGATTCCGGCGGCCGCGCCGAGCGCGGTGTAGCCCATGCGGGCATCGCCGTGCAGTGCGGTCACCAGGGCCTGATCCTCGAGCGACAACTGATTGAGGCCGTGTGTGCCGTACGCGGTTCGGCTGGGGACCCGCGGTTCGGCGAGTTCGGCGCGCTGCGCGGGTTCGATGGCGCGGACCCGCCAATCGCTGCCCTCGCCGTACAGGGTGATGCCCAATCGCATTCGGGTGGAACGGATTCCGCGCAGGCCGCCGATACCGTCGCGCACCCAGCGCCCGAGCGTGGACAGGTCGGACGCTCCGACCGAGAGCATCAGATCGAAATCGCCCGCGGTCTCGTCGACACTGAACACCCAGGGCAGTGCGGCGGCCGCGGCGCTGACCTGGTCGATGAACTTGGGACGGCAGCGCACCTCCACGAACCCGACCGTGGCCACCCGCGCCGAGACATAGGCGGTGAGCCAGGCCGAACCGTCCGCGCGCAATCGTTCCCAGCGCCGGGCCGCGGTCGTGGCATCGATGTCCAGCGCCTGTCCGATACGGGACCACGGTGCGCGCGGGGCGACCTGCAATGCGTCGATCACGGCCAGATCCTGTTCGGAGATGCCGGAACCCGGCGGTGCCGGGTGATCTGTGCCGCTTTCCGGCGAATATCCGAGACCTTCGTTCATGCCGACCATCGTATGTGCACCTCGCGCCCGACACCGGGTGGAGGCGTTCCCGAAAGGAGTGCGATGCCGGCACCGACATCGCCCGCGGCGTCCGCGCTGTCCGCCGACCGGATCGTTCGAACCACGGTCGTGCTGTTGTTCTCCGCCTGGCTGGTCGACTACGTCGATCGCTTCGTGATCAGTCTGGCGCTACCCGCCATCGGCGTGGAGTTCGATCTCAGCCGGGGGCAGCAGGGTCTGGTCGTCTCCGCGTTCTTCCTCGCGTACGCGCTGTGCCAGATCCCGGGCGGCATGATCGCCGATCGATTCGGCGGGGCGCGGGTCATGCTGTGGGCGCTGCTCGCCTGGTCACTGTTCACCGCGCTCACCGGTTTCGCATGGTCGTTCGCGGCGCTGCTGGCGTTGCGATTCGCGTTCGGGCTGGCCGAGGGCGCGTTCCCGTCCGCGTCGATCAAGGTGCTGGTGGAGCGCACCACCCTGCGACAGCGGATGAGCGCCAACGGCATCATCATGAGCTCGAATTCCATTGCGGCGGTGCTGACTCCGGCATTGGCTCCGATCATGATCGTCGCCTTCGGCTGGCGGTCGATCTTCTGGTCCGCCGCGGCGGTGGGCCTGCTGGTCTCGCTGGCCGTGCGACGCTGGTTGCCCGCGCCCTCGCACCCCGAGCGGACACCGGAGCAGCGGGTGCCGGTGCGCGCGGTGCTGCGGTCGGGCGTGCTGTGGCGTTTCGCGGCGATCATGTTCGGCTACAACGTGATCGCCTGGGGGCTCAGCACCTGGGCGCCG
Organism: Nocardia sp. NBC_01503; assembly: GCF_036327755.1. Taxonomy (NCBI): domain Bacteria; kingdom Bacillati; phylum Actinomycetota; class Actinomycetes; order Mycobacteriales; family Nocardiaceae; genus Nocardia; species Nocardia sp. NBC_01503. Next base: position 6,981,680 of record NZ_CP109596.1, on the reverse strand, counting down.
ACCTATCTGAGCGAGGAGCGCGGCCTACCGCTCACCACGGCCGGACCGCTGATGGCGATCCCGGCGTTGGGCGCGGCACTGGCGACCATGCTCGGCGGCAGGCTCTCGGACCGATTGGCGGGCAATCATCGCCTGGTGATCGTGCCCGCGATGACCGTGGCCGCCATCGCACTGCTGGTGCTGTCCCGGACCTCGTCCTTCGTGGGATTCGCGGTGTGCTCGACCATCGCCGTCTTCGCCGCCACGCTGGCCTATATGCCGATCTACGCGGTGCCGATGCGCAGTCTGCCGCCCGCCTATGTCGGGGTGGGCAGTTCCATCATCGGATTCGGCGGCCAGCTCGCGGGCATCGTCTCGCCCGCCGCCATGGGTGTGCTCGCCGATCACTTCTCCTTCCAGGCCGCTTTCGGTTTCCTGGTCGTCGGCGCGGTGATCGCCGCCGTCATGGCCGTCTTCACCCCGCAGGACACCGAGTCGTTCCTGGCCGCTACCGCGTTCTCGGACGACCGGTCCATCGAAACCGATCAAGCTCTCGAGGCGTGAAGCAGCAGCCGAAAAGCGCCGGACCCCAATGGGTCCGGCGCTTTTCGGTGTTTCGTCAGTGTCCGGCGGAGAGACTGGATGAACCGCTCGGGATACTGATTTTCGGCAGCCTGAGGTTCGCATCCGGTACGCCCGTGCCGTCCGGGTTCAGGAGGCCGCCCTGCTCGGCGTAGGCGCTTTCACCGGGGGCCGCCTGCAGTGTGCTGAGGTATTTCCACAAACCGGTGGCCAAGGTGCCGCCGCCCGCGAGCAGCGTCCCGGCCAGGCCGCCCGCGCCCGCGAAGGCCGCGAGTGCTGCGGGTGCGGTGGCCAGACAACCCGGTCCCACGATCAAGCAGGAGCCGAGTCCGATCACCGCGCCGACCAATAGGCCGATGACGGTGCCGCCCACGGTGCCCAGCAGGCTGGCCGTGGTCATCTTTCCGGCGAGTTCACCGAGGGCGAGCTGATTCTCCACCGGTGAGGCGATCGGCCGCGCCGCCGCGACCGCCCGCAACGCCGCATCCGGGGTGAGGGTCAGTCGCCGGGCATCCGGCGAAATCTCTTGTCGAAGAGCGTATTCGAGGCCGTCGAGTTGAACGATCAGGGGCAGTTCGGTGATCTGCTGTCCGCGCTCATCGCGTACCGAGACGGACCGCTGATCCGCGGACAGTACGAATATGCCCGCGTCGAGTGTGCTGATCACCGCTTCCGCGTCGACCGTCGCCCGCCATCCGGGATCCGGTTCCGCGTTGGCGGGAACGGCCGTGACCGTCGCGGCCGTGATCGCGGCCGAGGCCACGGTCATAGCGAGAACTGTGGTGCCGATGCGCATCTGGTCTCCCTCCGGTCAGCGGTTCGCGCCCGGTACCTGCTGGGCATAGATACTGGCGCCCGGCGCGGCATTGAGGGTGGTGAAGTAGTTGAAGGCGGCGACCGCGGCGGTCGGACCACCCGCGAGCACCAGCCCGGTCAGCCCGCCCGCCGCGCCGACCAGGGTGACGATCGGCAGCACCGCCACCACACAGCCCAGGCTCAGCACCAGGCAGGACGCCCCGGCGACCGCGAGGCCCACGCCGATTCCGGCGACCGCGCCTATCGCGGTGCCGATCAGACTGCCGATCGAGGTGCTGATGCTGACCGAGTTGATCAGATCGTTCATGGCCAGCTGATTCTCCACCGGGGAGGCCACCGGGCGCACGGTGGTGCGATCCGCTCCGGACAGGTCGGGAGTCAGCGTCAAGGTGCGCCCGTCGGGGGAGATCGATTGGTGCAGTGGCAAACTCACCCCATCGATCGCGGCTGTCAACGGCAGCGTGTCCAGTGCCCGGCCCGCGGCGTCACGTACTTCGATCGACCGCTGATCCACGGTCGACGCGAATGTGCCGCCTGCGAGTTCGGTGACGATCGAGGCACCGGCGACCTCGGTGTGATAGGAGACCGGCGGGGCGGCGACCGATTCCGGTTCGGCGGCGGCCGTCGCCGCGGCCACGGTGACGCACGCCGCGGCCGCGATCGCAATACCGGTGGAGGTGCGAATTCTCATATGTTCCCTCATATTTCGTTCCTTCTCGATCCCGTCCGGCGGGAGTACTCGGGGTGGGGGAGTCGACGCTGACTCGTCGCGAATCGGTGTAATGGCAGTCACAGTGAGGTGCCCGGAAAGTGCGAGCGGGAATTTGCCGGATAGCGGCATGCGCGGGTGGCATTTCGCCGAGATTCGACAACGGCCCGATCATGTCGCGCATATTCGGCGATCTCGGGGTAATCTGCCGCAGACAACTCAATACGCCGATGACACGCAGCGGGAGAGCCTGGTCAGCAGGCGCCGTAGGAGCAAGTTCCTCCCCGGGAATCTCTCAGGCCCACGTACCGCTACGCCGAGGCAACTCTGGAGAATAGGCGCGGCCGCAGGTCGATCGCCTATACCGAAGGTGTAGCGCCACCGGTGAATCACGGTGTGGCCCAAACTCTCAGGTGTCAGGACAGATCGGGGAGGACCCCCTGTCCTGCCCGGTTCGCCGGGCCCAGTGATCCGGAGTCCTCATGTCAGTTACCGCCCTGCCCGCCGATCGCGCCTATACCGCCGAACACGAATGGGTCATGCTGACCCCGGGCACACCGTTTCAGGACGCACCGGTGCGAATCGGCATCACCGCCGTAGCCATCGCGGCACTGGGTGATCTGGTCTACCTGGACCTCCCGCTCGTCGGCGGACTGGTCGAGGCCGGCGCCGTCTGCGGCGAGGTCGAATCGACCAAAGCCGTCTCCGAGCTCTACTCACCGGTCACCGGACGGGTGACGCTGGTGAACGCGGCCGCGGTGGAGGACCCGAATCTGGTGGGCGCGGACCCGTACGGCGCGGGCTGGCTGTTCGCCGTATTGCCGACCGATGCGGGTGAGCTGCTCAGCGCCGCGCAATACGCCGCCCTGGCCGAGCGATAGGCGGAAACCGTTGACGGTCAGCGTTTTCGATCTCTTCACCATCGGCATCGGACCATCGAGCTCGCATACCGTGGGGCCCATGCGGGCCGCCGGGAGATTCGTATCCGAGCTCGCCGGTTCCGGCGTGCTCGCCGCCACCGCCGGTGTTCGTGTCGACCTGTACGGCTCGCTGGCCGCAACGGGCGCGGGCCACGGCACCTTCTCCGCGATCCTCTTGGGGCTGGAGGGCTTTCGGCCCGAGGACAGCGAGCCGGATGCATTGCAGGCTCGGCTGCGGGCGCTGCGCATCGAGGGTCGGACTCGGCTCGCCGGGTCGGTGCCCGTACCGCTCACCGAGGACGACATCGTGCGGCACCCGGGCATCGTGCTCGACGCGCACCCGAATGCTCTGACCCTGACCGCTATTGCCCGCGACGGTGACGAGCTGCTGGTTCGGACGTACTTCTCGGTCGGTGGCGGATTCATCGTCGGCGCGAACGGGGACGAACGGGTCCGGCATATCCGCGCCGACCATCCGATGTCGTTCGGTTCCGCGTCGGAGTTGCTGCGCCTCACCATCGTTCACGGAATGCCGATCAGCGGTGTGATGCTCGCCGGTGAGCTGGCCAGTGCCGCCGAGTCGGAGATTCGGGCAAAGCTGCTGCACCTGCGTGATGTGATGATCGCGTGCTGCGAGCGCGGCTGCTCGCTCGACGGTTATCTGCCGGGGCCGCTGCGGGTGCGCCGCCGCGCCCGGCAGTGGTTCGAGCGACTCTCCGCCGAGGACCCGCACCGCGCGCCCGAATATGCCGAGGACTGGGTGAATCTGGTGGCGCTGGCGGTCAATGAGGAGAATGCCGCCGGTGGCCGGGTGGTGACCGCGCCGACCAACGGGGCCGCGGGCATCATCCCGGCGGTGCTGCATTTCGCGACGCGGTACACCACTGCGGGGCAACAGGATCCCGATGGTACGGCCGTGCGCTTCCTGCTCACCGCCGGAGCCATCGGCTCACTGTGCAAGGAGCGCGCCTCCATCTCGGGGGCGGAGGTCGGCTGCCAAGGCGAGGTGGGTTCGGCGGCCGCCATGGCGGCCGCGGGGCTCGCTGAAATCCTCGGTGGCACACCGGAACAGGTGGAGAATGCCGCCGAGATCGCGATGGAGCACAGTCTCGGGCTCACCTGCGATCCGATCGGTGGTCTGGTGCAGATCCCGTGTATCGAACGCAATGCCATCTCCGCGGGCAAGGCCATCAATGCCGCACGCATGGCGATGCGCGGCAATGGAATTCACCGTGTCAGCCTGGATCAGGTCATCGAGACCATGCGGGCGACGGGCCGGGATATGAGCGTGAAGTACAAGGAGACCGCGACCGGCGGCCTGGCGGTCGCCGTCGCGGTCAATACCGTCGAATGCTGAACCCGTCCGGCTGGAGCGCCGGGCGGTTCCCGGGATGGTATGCCCACGGGCGCAGCTGTTCCAGCGCCTTGCCGACGCGGAACACGGCCGCATCGTCATAGGGGTGTCCGACGATCTGTACGCCGGTCGGGATGCCCCATTCGGAGCGCCCGGACGGGACGTTGAGCACCGGGCAGCGGTTGTTGATATTGAAGGGCATGGTCATTGCGGCCCAGAAGGTTTCGCCGACGTCCGTACCGTGCACGATGAGGCGTTCGCCCTGGAGTTGGTCGTCGGCGGCCCAGCCGGGTACCGCGGTGGTGGGGCAGAGCAGCGCGTCGAATCCGGTCATCGCCGCCGCCAATTGGAGTTGCAGTCGTTTCTCGGCGCGCAACGCGTCCATATAGCTGATGTTCTGCCGGGCCTGCGCCGTGACATCGAGATAGGCCGCGGTGTAATCGCAGACCAGTTCCCGCTTTCCGGCGGTGAACTCCTCGACCAAGGTGCTGAACATATGGCCGAAGTGCCCGGCCGTCGCGATGAGAATGTCGAATTGGGCCCAGGGCAGCTCGATTTCCTCCACGATCGCTCCGGCCGCCGCCAGCGCCTGCGCGGTGGCGCGGGTATTCGCCGCCATCTCCGGATGCACCCGATACTCGCCGAGGTTGACGCACAATGCGATTCGCATACCCGCGACATCGTCGAATTCGTTGGGCAGCACATACTTCGGCGCGATACTGGTGTGATCCCGAGGGTCCGGACCGGCCAGCACATTCTGCAACAGAACCGTATCGTCGACGGTGCGCGCCATCGGGCTGTCACCCCGATAGTGGTCATTGGGCATGATTCCCGCGCCGGGGACGCGCCCGTACGGGGCCTTGAATCCGACGACGCCATTGAGCGCGGCGGGCAGTCGCGTCGAACCCCCGATATCCGACCCGGTGGCCAGCGCGGCGGTGCCCGCGGCCAGCGCCGCCCCGGAACCACCCGAGGACCCCGCCGTCGAGAAGTACGGATTCCACGGATTGCGGGTGACACCCCACAGCCGTGACTGGGTGAACGTCGCGATCGAGAACTCCGGCGTGGTGGTTCGAGCGTGAACAATGCCCCCCGCGTTCAGGATCCGATCGATCACCGGCGCGTTCTCCTCGGCCACCACCCCCGCGTTGACCAGCGACCCCTCGGTAAGGGATCGCCCGGCAAGCGCATGCTTCTCCTTCGCCGCGACCGGCAACCCCTCCAACGCCCGCGGCGCGCCACCATCCTTACCCAGATACCGGCGCTCGGCCGAGACCGCCTGAGCCATTGCCTCATCGAAGAGCCGCTCCGCGAACGCATTGATCGTCGGCTCGACCTTCTCGGTCCGCTCGATGACCGCCGTCATCAATTCGACCGGCGACAACTCGCGACTGGTGAAGAGCCGCAACGCCGCAGTGGCGTCGAGGTACGTCAGATCGGCAGTGGAATCACGTGATGTCATACCTGCGATATCTACCTGATCCGTCGCCCGAACCTCCCTGAGCGCCTGAATCCAGTCGAATCAGCCGTCTCCATGCAGATATTCGACGGCTGGTGTCTCGGCGCTTCGCCGCGGTCGCGCCAGTCGAAGATCCGCGTCTCACTGGTCGAGATTGCTGATGAATTGCCCGAGTGGTTCGGCGCACCATCGAAAGTGGACCGAGACAGACGGGTTGGACCGGTAGGTATCGAGGCGAGAATGTTGCGGCGTTCTCGATGTCAGGGCAACGGCGCCCGCGATGGTGACAATGGGGTCTCCTCGATCAAGTCCTTTCCGGGCGTCCCGAAGCGTGAGGAGCCCGCATCAGTGCGGCGCAGGCAGTGGCGGGGCGGGGAGGAAGGTGACCGGTAACTGCGTCAGAGCGCGATGGAATGGGTCCGGGCGCCACCGCAACTGCTGCGGGTCTACCGACAGGGATATGTCCGGTAGCGCGTCGAGCAGTTGGTCGAGAGCCACCTCCACGATGACCGATGCCGCAGCCTGCCCGGGGCACATGCGTGGGCCCGCGCCCCAAGCGAGATGTGAACGATTGCCTTTGCGGTCGCCGGTCACCGCGGGGTCGGTATTGCAGGCTGCCAGGCTGATGATCACCGGTTGATGCTCCGGTAGCCACACCTCACCGATGATCTGCGGCTGACGCGGGTAGCTGATGCAGGCGTTCGCTATCGGTGGATCCGTGAACAGCACTTCATCGATCGCATCCCGGACGGAGAGTCCGCCGCCGAGGAGTTCGCCGCCGAACCCGTCATCGGTGAGCATCGAGAGCAGGGTGTTCGCGATCAAGTTCCACGTCGGTTCCGAGCCCGTCAGATACAGCATGGCCGCCTGGTGGGCCAGCTCCTCGTCGGATAGCTCGGTGGCGTGCTCGAGCAGCCGTGACGCCACATCCGCGGCCGGGGCTACGCGCTTGGCGGCCAGCACTTCTCGCAGCACGGTGACGAGCAGTTCGTCTGCCTGGGCGGCCGCCGCGGCGTCCACCGCGTCGCGGCGCAGCATGATTGCCGTATATGCCTCGTCCCCGGACTCGATCGAGAGTCCCAGCACAGCCTCGAGCGCCTCGACAGTGAGTGGGATCGCGTAATCGCCGAGCAGATCGGCGGTTCCCGCTTCGCAGAACCGGTTGATCAGCGCGACAGCGGTGTGTTCGACGGTGTTCCGCAACGCGTATAGGTCGATGCGGTCGAGACTCGCCGCGATGGCGTTCCGGTACACGGCATCTGCGTCTCCCGCGGCGCGTAATGCGTTGGGCTGCCACCGCATCAGCGAGAGTGCTGGACATCCGGTGGGGGCGTCGGACTGCCCCGGCCTGGGGTCCGCGGGAAAGCCGGCCGGGTTACCGAGTATGTGGCGCGCTGCGTAGTAGCCGGTGACCAGCGTCGCCGCCACCCCCGGCGCCACCTCGACCGGCACCAGATCGCCATGGGCGCTGCGCATCTTCTCATATGCGCGATGTGGGTCATCGGTGAACTCTGTCGAATGGAGCCTCACCCGAGAACACCACCGATATCGGTCGGCAGGGGCAGGCAGGTGCCTGATAGCGGGCATAGTGACATGGTCAAGGAACGGTTCCTGTCAACGAATACGTGATCAACGAAAGCGAAACAGGCGACAAATTCCCCGTCTTCAATGCGACGGAAGACTGTAACCGGGAAGAGATCAGAGAGCTGCCGGCCTTCGAGCGCGCAGGCCGCTACACCAAAGATGTGCGGCCACAGCAGCTCTCGGGTCAGTCACCTGATCATACCCACTCTCGGCGCACCGGCCGCCAGAAACGAGGGGACAGCAACACTTCCGCAGGTCGGCAGGCAAACGCTCCGGTGAACGCGGTTGCCGACCCCGCCGCGACGCCGTCGCGGGGCAACATAGGGCGCGGGCACAAGCACGCTGTGTCACAAAGTATTTCGTGTCTACCTCGGCTTACCGCATGCATGCGGCCTCAGTGAGATCGCGGGCTGAGGCCATCGACCGGCAGGTTCGGCCGCGGCCGGCCGATGCGGATCCGATGGCGGTCAGCCATCAGGGGGCGAATCCACAGACTCGCACCGGGATACTCGCGAAGCGCCGATGGTGCTGTGCCGCACAGACTTCAGGCCGGGTAGCGGAGACGCGTGGCCCGCCGGGCCACGAAAGGTGGCGGAGAGCCTGCTGATCCTCGGGATGCCGGATCGGCATCCCGAGGGATCGGCAGAGCGGTCAGAAGAGAGTTCGCGAGGGCGGGAAAACCACCGGCAGCTTCGCCAGGGATCGATGGAAAGGCCCTGGTCGCCAGATCAATTGGTCGGCAGGGTGGGCGAGCTGGATCTCCGGTAGCGCATCGAAGAGCTGATCGATGGCGTTGTGGGCGACGGAGTAGGCGACGTCCTGCGCGGGGCAGGCATGCGGTCCGGTGCCCCACGCCAGATGTGAGTTGTTGCCGTGGTGGACCCCGGAGATCGCGGGATCGTTATTGCACGCGGACATGCTGGTGACGACCGGTTGATTGGGCGGCAACCAGACGCCCTCGACCTTGCTCGGCTGCGCCGGGTAGGTGATACCGAAGTTCGCCAGCGGCGGATCCTTGAACAGCAACTCGTTCAACGCATCCCGCGTCGTCGATGCGGTCGCCCCCGAGAACCTGTCGTCGGTGAGCATCAGCAGCACCGTATTCGCGATCAGGTTCGTCAGGGGTTCGATCCCCGCGCCGTAGATCGTGACCAGCTGATGGACGAGCTCCTCATCGGTCAGCTCCGCCGCGTGGGTCACCAACCGCGTCGTCACATCCTCGCCCGGTTTGATCTGTTTGAGCTGTACCAGCTCCAACAGCGCGCGGGCGAACAGCGCGCTGCCCTCCCCGGCCTCGGTGCCCTCGAACATCATCGCCATACCCTGCGCCACCTGCTGCCCGATATCGGCCGGGCACCCGACCATGGCGTTGAGATAGGCGAAGGTGACCGGGAGCGCGTACTGGCTGATCAGATCCGCCTGCCCGTCCAGACAGAACGTGTTGATCTGCGGGATCGCCATCTGCTCTATCTCGAGGTGGATACCGTAGAGGTTGATGGCGTCGATACTGTCCACGCTGGCTTTGCGATAGCGCTCATGAGCCTGGCCCGCGCTGCGCAAAGCGTTCGGACGGTACTGCAGCATCGGGAGTACCGGACAGTCGGCGGGTATGTTCTTCTCCCAGGTGCGGGGGTCGGCCCGGAAACGCTGCGGATCGTTGTTGATCTGTACCGCGGCGCGGTAGCCGATCACCAATGTCGCCGCGATACCGGGCGATAGCTCCACCGGAACCAGGGAACCGAACTTACGACGCATCTCGGCGTAGAACCAATGCGGATCGGCGGCGAACTCGGGTGTGTACAGGGGAACCGGGGTGTGGTCGTGGGCGGTGACGGTCGAGGCCGGCGCCTCACTCCAGCCGGCCGGCGAGGGGGGATCGTAGGGTGTTGTCAACGACATGACTCCAGGTGTGGGCAGGGTCGCAGCGATGGACTGAGCGATCTCAGAATGCCTCTGAGCTGGCCCTGATTTCAGGGAAATAGGTTCTTCAGCGTGGGCGTTGGACGCGCGCCGAACTCCATGCGCGTTCGTCGAGGGAGTAGCGCACTCGTCGCTCCCGGGCCGGCACTTACACCGAAGGGTTCGTACCCAACAGGCTCCACGTCGCAAGATCATACGCACTCGGTTGCGCAGCGGCTGCTGGAGAGCTCAAGCGCGCGAACGCAATTCGTCAGGCGACCGCGGTGCGTGCTGGAGGCTCTCGTGCCTACGACAGGAATTGGTGGCGACGAACGTCTCGAAACCGATCTCTCCGGACCGGCCGTGGTCGGCCGAACATCGGCATGGTCCGGATTACGTCAAGACAGCGTCATCTGACAGATTCGGCGCCCTGTCACCGGCGGCGAAGGTATTTCCATGGCTACCGTTCGCTCTCACCCGATGTCCACCCAGTCTCCCGCCGAGCCTCTCGCACCCGGCGTGCACGCTTTCGACTCCGACGGCGTCACTCAGCGGTACCACGTGTACGGCAGCGGACCGGTCTGCCTGGCTCATCCCGGCGGACCGGGCATCGGCTGGGAGTACCTGCGCACGCCCGAGCTGGAGAAGCACCTGACCATGGTGTACGTCGAGGCGCTCGGCACCGGCGAATCCGGCCGACTGCCGACGCATCCGAACGGCTATACGCGCGAGCGCTACAGCATTGCGCTGCAACGGATCATCGATCATCTCGGTGTGCCGAAGGTCTATCTGCTCGGCCACTCACACGGGGCGTTCGTCGCCGCCTACCATGCGATCCACCGCCCCGCCGGGCTCGCGGGCATCATCCTGTACGAGGGCGCACCGGTAACCGGACCCGAGCACGGTGCGGAGGCCGCACGGCGGCTGCAGGAGTTCGCCGCGGCGCACGCCGATCGCCCCGGATTGAACGATGTGCTCGCGACTTTCGCGGCGATGCAAGACATTTCGACCGATGAGCAGACCCTTGCCGTCGCCCGCGGCGTGCTGCCCTCGTATATCGCCGACTACTGGGGCGACGAACGGCGCTGGGCTCCGGTGCGAGATGCGTTGCGCGCCAGCTACATCTCGGGACTGGACGCGATCGGTTCCCCCGATCTCGTCGACGACCGCGCCGACCTGCCGAAGGTGACCGTCCCGGCGCTGGTCATCGTGGGTCTCTTCGATGTCATCTGCGGACCACGGTGGGGCCGGGAACTGCACGAGCTCATCCCCGGCTCGCGGCTGGTGGTCCTGGAACACAGCGGACACCTGGGGCATCTGGAGGAACCGGAACGTTTCACCGACGCGGTTCGGGACTTCGCTCGCTCACCACGATCCACGTCACCGACGAACAAAGGAGAACCCATGTCCTCGCGACTGCACGGCAAGACAGCCCTGATCACCGGCTCCACCAGCAATATCGGGCGCGCCACCGCGCTCGCCTTCGCCGCCGAAGGAGCGCACGTCATCGTCTCCGGGCGGGACCGAAGCCGGGGCGACGCTGTCGTCGCCCATATCCGCGGAGCGGGTGGGCAGGCCGACTTCATCGCCGCCGATCTCGACGGCAGCCTCGCCGCCAGCCGAGCCCTTGCCGCGGCGGCGACCGAACAACTGGGCGGGCACATCGACATCCTGGTCAACAATGCCGGGATATTTCCCCCGGGGAGCACCCTGACCACCGATGAGGAGACGTTCGATCGCGTCTACGCCGTCAATGTCAAAGCCGCCTTCTTCCTCACCCAGGCGGTTGTTCCCGGCATGATCAGCCGCGGTGACGGCGTGGTCATCAACCTCGGATCGTGGGTTGCCCGCCTGAGCCTGCCGGTGGGCGCCCTCTACGCCTCGACCAAGGGTGCGATCGAAACCCTCACCCGCGCTTGGTCATCCGAGTTCGGTAGCCAAGGCATCCGGGTCAATGCCATCTCACCGGGGGTCATCGTGACCCCCGAGCAGGACACCGGAACCGACCCCCTGGGAGTGCTGATGCACGGCACCCCGGCGGGGCGCACCGGACATCCGGATGCCATCGCCGCCGCAGCCGTATACCTTGCCTCCGACGATGCCGCGTTCGTGCACGGCACCGTCATCGACGTCGATGGCGGCCGCACCGGCGTCGCGGTCGTCAAGGATGCGGTGTGAAGACAGAACCGGTCTCCGATTCGAATGCGCTCGCCAGCAACAGATTTCGCGATGGTTGCAGGAGATGGCCAGGCTGCCACCGCTGGTCGCGGGTGATTCGCACGATCCCGAATCCGAGATCGTCGTCGATTCCGCCGGGAGTCGCTGGGCGTGCTCGTCGTCGTTCGGGAGAACCGCTACGGACCGGGTAGCGGGACAGTGCGGTGGTCGACCTTGGGGTTCATGCCGACATAGTTCAACGGTCCCGGAGGTGCGGCCGGTGTCCGGCCAGCAGGATGGCCAATCCGGCCGGTCCGGTGGCGCCCACAACGATGCCGTAGCGGAATAGCGTGCCGGTCGATCCGGTGACGTGGTAGCCGAATCCCGCGAAGAACCACGATCAGCCGGGTCGATGCCGTCTGCGGCCTCGTAGGCGCCGCAGACGGCATCGAGAGTTACTCCGCCTTGCGGCCGACGCCGCCGACTATGCAGTGGCGCACCGCGCTGAGCATGCGCAGGCGCGGGCCGTCCTGCCACCAGTCGTCGCACAGCACCAATCCGGGTTCGATCATCTCCAGATCACCGAACATGGCCTGGATTTCCTCGCGTGTGCGGAAGCGGCCGCTGCCCATCGGGCTGTGAATGAACTTGTCCTCCATCTGCGCCGCCAGTTCGCTGAGCTCGGGCTCCTGTGGATCCTGCGGGTCGAAGAAGTGTGAGATCGCGACGAACGAGCCGGCGGGCAGTGCGTCGATGTAGGTCTGCATCAGCGCGGCCGAGTCCTGGCCGAGGTAGTGGTGCAGTGTCCCCACCTGCAGCAGCGCCAGCGGGCGGGTGAAATCCAGATGTTCGAGAACCGATGCGTCCTTGAGCACTTCCAGCGGCTGGAAGATATCGCAGGCGGAGATCGTGGCTTTGGTGTTCTCGGCCAGCAGTGCTCGGCCGTGCGCGAGGACCATCGGATCGTTGTCCACGTACACCACACGAGCGTCCGGGTTGACGCGCTGCACCACCTGATGAGTGTTCTCCGCCGTCGGCAGCCCGGACCCGAGGTCGAGGAACTGATCGATTCCCGCATTGCGGACCAGGAAGCGGCACACTCGAATCAGAAAGTCGCGATTGGCCCAGGCCAGATCGGTGGCCTGCGGTGCGACGGACTGCACCCGTGCGAGCACCTCACGATCGACCTCGAAGTTGTCCTTCCCATTGAGGAAGGCGTCGTAAACCCGCGCGATGCTGGCGCGGGTGGTGTCCACCCCTACCGGCACCGAACTCGGGTAGTCGGACTCGGGCATCGCAGACTCCTGAGTGTGATGTGTCCAGATCGCCACAAGTATGCGATACGACGGTGGCGAACACCGCGCGAATGCGTTGATCACCAATAACTTTGGCTACCCAGCGAGGGCGCTGAGGTCGAGTCCCACCTGGCGGAAGTCCGATCCCGGGCGGGAGATTGCCGCCTTTGGGCGGAATACGCCCGGTAAGCGACGGGGCGTTCAGACCGGTCTACGCCTTACGCGCTGATTACCGCAGTGTTCCGCAATGCCGCGAGACAGATGGAACCCGGCGGTGGGCCGATGAAACATCAGTTGGTCGGCGGTGGAATGGGTTATCTGGGGCAACCCGCGAGACACCGTGGCTACCCATGCCGCAGGGAAGACAGGCGATAAGTGGCGTGCTGGTGCGCAATTGGGCCATGCGGACGGCGCGCATTCTGCGTGCGTCACTACATAGACCAGCGGGAATACGTGCACGTGATGGTGGACAACTCCGAGATGCCGGAGGAACTGAAACCATCGAAACTTACACCAAGACTGTAGTCGGGCGCGGAAATGAACCATCCATACTGAAACATCTATCGGTCAACGGTAGTGTGACGTGCTGGAATCCGATCGAAATAGGGTTCTGTACTAGCCAATTTGGGAGATTCATGAAGTACAGGAAGTTCGCTGTCACCGCGCTCATGGCTGCCGCCGCGACCGGTATTGCCGCCGGTACCGGTTATGCGGCTCCGGCTGATCCGGCTCCGGCTGCTGTGCAGCAGTTGACGCCGGCCGCGCAGGCGCAGGGGCAGGATCACGGGGTCGATTACGCGGTGAAGCTGGCCGATACCGGCAAGACCGTCGTGACCCAGGTGACCGGGGGCGCGTTCAGTCTCGATACCGATGGCAAGGCTGTCACGCTCAAGGGGCAGGACGGCCAGGTTGTGGCCCAGTTGCCGTTGGTCGGCAAGGTCGGGCAGCAGGAGGTCGCGTTGACCGCGGCGATCGATCAGGATGGGCGGCAGCTTTCGCTGACCGCGCCCAAGGATGTGTCGGTCAAGTTCATCGGGTCGCAGGAATGGTTCTTCTCCGAGTTGCAGCACGCCGCGCTCGGTGGCGTGATCGGCGCGATCATCGGTGCGTTCTTCTTCGGGATCGGGTTGCCGTTCGGTGCGTTGATCGGCCTGCTGATCGCGGGTGGGCAGCCGCTGATCGATTCGGGTATCGCCTACTTCAGCGGGCAGCCCTGAGGATTTTGATTCTCGGCGGGACCCGGGAAGCCCGGGAGCTCGCCGATATCGCCTCCGGCGAGCGAGGATATGAGATCGTATCCTCGCTCGCCGGTCGTGTCCGCGAACCCGTACTGCCGGTGGGGCGGGTGCGGGTCGGGGGATTCGGGGGAGTGGACGGGCTGCGGGAGTGGCTGGGCGAGAACGGTATCGACGCCGTTGTCGATGCCACGCATCCGTTCGCCGGGGGGATTACCGCCAATGCCGCGCTGGCCGCCGCGGACGCCGGATTGCCGGTACTGCATGTGCGCCGCCCGGGATGGCGGGAAGAGCCGGGGGACAGCTGGATTCGCGTACCTGATCTGAAGACTGCGGCCGAAGCTGTTGCGGGGCTGGGGGATCGGGTATTTCTCACCATTGGACGGCAAGGTGTGGCGGCGTTCGCCGAAGCGGGGCAGTGGTTTCTGATCCGCGCCATCGATCCGCCCGAGGGCGCGGTACCGGCTCGGCATGAATTATTGCTGGCGCGTGGACCTTTCGCGCTGGCGGACGAGATCGCGCTGCTGCGCGCGCATCGCATCGATGTCATGGTGACCAAGGACAGCGGGGGAGCGTTGACCGGGGCCAAGCTCACCGCCGCTCGTTCCCTCGGAATCGCGGTGGTGGTGATCGATCGCCCGGCGTTGCCCGAGGGGGCGCATCAGGTGGAAACCGTTGCCGCGGCCTGGGATTGGCTGCGGCAACTCGGTTCAGGAGAGTCGGCTGGTGGGTTCGAGTAGCTCCGGCAGGCGGTCGAACCAGGCCAGTACCGCACGCTCGTAGCGGATGCCGAAGTCCACGGTGGCGCGTTCGAACGGGGACAGCTGTTGTTCGTCATGGCTGCCGAGGTATCCGGAGAGGCGCTGTTCGTGAATGAGGCGGTTGGTGGCGATGATTCGATCCAGTCGCGTGCGCTCCACGAATTCACCGAAGGAGAGGGTGAGTAGCAGTGGTACCCGGATGGTTTCGGCTCCGGGATCGCGGGCGATCCACTCGGCGAAGGCTTCCCGGCCGTTCTCGGTGATCCGGTACGGGGTGCGATCGCGCGCACCGGCCGCACCCTTCTCGACCAGCCCGATCTGATGCATGGTCGCCAGCTCGCGGTAGACCTGGCTCTGGGTGATGGTCCAGAAATCGCCGATGCGGTCCTGCGCCTGGGCGACCAGGTCCCAGCCGGACATATCGCCCCGGTGTAGGAAACCGAGTAGGGAAGCGGCCGTCGAATTGAGCGGGCGCTGGGTCTTTTCCTCTGCCACTACACTCCTTCCAGCCTGTATTCCACTATGGAATATTAATCGCCGTATCGGCGAGAGGTGTACACCCTGGGTCCGTCGGCCGTGTCGAACACCGTGGTGGTGGAGGCGCCGATGATCAGGAGCGTGCGCATATCCACCTCGTCCGGGTTCAACTCGGCGAGGGTGGTCACTCGCACGGTCTCGGTCGGGCCGCCCACATCGCGCCCGATCACCACCGGGGTCTCGGGTTTGCGATGCTCGAGCACGAGATCCCGCATGGCCCCGACCTGCCACTTACGCTGCGAGGAGGCCGGGTTGTAGACGGCGAACGCCATATCGGCCGCGGCCACGGCGGAGATCCGCCCGGCCACCACCTCCCACGGCTTGAGCCGGTCCGATAGCGAGATCATGGCGAAATCGTGGCCCAGCGGTGCGCCCATACGGCTCGCCACCGCACTTGCCGCGGTTACGCCGGGGAGCACCCGCACCGGGACGTCCCGCCACTGCGGATCGGCCGACTCCTCGACCACCGCCGCTGCCATGGCGAATACCCCTGGGTCGCCACCGGAAACAACGACGACCTTATGCCCGTTCTTGGCGAGGTCCAAAGCCATTGCGGCGCGCTCGGATTCGACCTTGTTGTCACTGGAGTGCCGCTGTTGGCCCGCGCGCTCCGGCACCCGATTCACGTAGGTCGCGTAGCCGACGATATCGGTCGCTGCTTCGAGCGCCCGTGCGACCTCGGGGGTGACCCATTCGGCCGCGCCGGGGCCGAGGCCGACCACGACCACCTCACCCATCGAATTGCGCTGCGCCGCAGTGGATACGCTCGCATCGCTCGCCGCTGCGGTGTCGTTCCGCGCGGCGGATGTCGCTGCGGAAGCCGCGCCGGTCAAGGCGATTCGGGTCTCGGGCTTCGGGCCGGGGACGATGGTGATGGCGAAGTACGGAACGCTCGCCTCATCGACATCGGCGGCGCGCAACACCCGCTGACGGGTGGAGCTCGCGCGCTCGACGTAATAGGCGTCATCCAGGCGGCCGGAATCCGAAAGCGCCTGGCGCACACCGGGATACGTGCGGCCGAGCTTCATGATGGCGGCCGCGTCGGCGGTGCGCAGTCGCTCGGTGAGCTCCTCGACCGGCATGGTGCCGGGCAGTATCGACAACACCTGCTCGCCCTCGACCAGGGGGGTGCCCAGCGCGGCGGAGGCGGCGCTGACCGAGGTGACGCCCGGAATGATCTCACTCTCGAAGCGATCGGCCAGGCGGCGATGCATATGCTGAAAAGAGCTGTAGAAGAACGGATCTCCGGCTGCCAGCAGCGCCACCGAGCGTCCGGCCTCGAGATGCTCGGCCAGTCGGGCGGCCGCGCTCTCGTAGAACTCGTCGATCGCGCCCTGATAACCACCCGGATGATCGGTGGTCTCGGTGGTCACCGGGTAGACCAGGTGCTCCTCGAGCTGCCCCGCGCGCATATACGGCGCGGCGATGGCCCGCGAGATGCTGCGCCCGTGCTTGGCGCTGTGGAACGCGATCACATCGGCCGCGCCGATGATCCGCGCCGCCTTGACCGTCACCAGTTCCGGATCGCCCGGACCGAGGCCGATGCCCCAGAGCTTGCCGCTCATTCCTGTTCGCTCGCAATCGCATTGAGGGCGGCGGCGGTCATGGCGCTGCCACCGCGTCGTCCGCGCACGGTGAGGAATTCGATATCCCCGTACTCGGCCAGGGCCTGCTTGGATTCGGCCGCGCCGATGAATCCGACCGGAATCCCGATCACCGCGGCGGGTTTGGGCGCACCGGCGTCGAGCATGTCGAGGAGGTGGAACAGGGCGGTCGGCGCATTGCCGACGGCGACCACCGCGCCATCCATGCGATCACGCAGGAGCTCCAGCGCCGCAACGGATCTGGTGTTCCCCATCTCGGCCGCGAGCCCGGGCACCCGGGGATCGCCGAGCAGGCACAGCACCTCGTTGTCGGCGGGCAGGCGCTTACGGGTCACGCCCGAGGCCACCATATTGGCATCGCAGAGAATGGGCGCTCCGGCCCGCATGGCCGCGCGCGCCGCATTCACCACACCATTGCTGAACTCCACATCCGCGGCCAGATCCACCTGCCCGCAGGCGTGGATCATGCGCACCACGACCTGCGACACATCCGCCGGGAAGCGCTCGAGATCGGCTTCGGAGCGAATCGTGGCGAACGAGCGCCGATAGATCTCGGCCCCGTCGGTGAGGTAGCTGGTACGCACGTCGGACATGGGCCCCAGCCTAGATTTCGCCCCCGCGCCGATGTGGAGCGGGTGGCCCGGGCCACTGCCGAGAACCCCTGAATCCACTTCGGCCACGCCCGGATCGGGTGGTCGCGGCATGGCCGACCGCGGTGCGCGGTGGACTCGAATCGGCCCGCGAAGGGGCGGCCGCGCGGCGGTAGCCCCACCTCGGGCTCAGGTGCGCGGACGCTCCAGCAGGCGTGACATGACGATGCTGCTGCGGGTGCGGCCGACCCGCGCGTTCTCGCGAATGCGCTCCACGGTCACCTCTATCTCGGCCATATCGGTGGCCATGACGTGCACGAGCGCGTCGGCCTCACCGGCGATGGTCCAGATCCCGACGACCTGGGGGATGGGCTCCAAGCTTTTACGCAGTTCGGCGGGTGAGATGTTGTCGCGGTAGTAGACCTCGACATACGCCTCGGTGCGCCAGCCCAGTGCGGCCGGATTGACCAGGGCGGTGAAGCCGGTGATCTGCCCGCCCGCCACCATCTTGTCCACCCGGCGCTTCACCGCGGGCGCGGACAACCCGACCACCGCGCCGATCTCCTGGAATGATGCCCGCGCCTGTTTGAGCAGATGGGCCAGAATTCGCCGATCGAGCTCGTCCACGACTCCACCTTTCGCCCCGGCGCAACGATTCGCTACAAATCTTCGAAACTACGCAACGATTCGCTATTTCAAGCGCAACGGTACGCCATTTACCTTCGTGATCAAGCTGTGTACCGCACAAGTTCAGAAGGAGCCTCGTTGACCTCCGTTGCCACGCTCCGCGCTCCAGAACCGGCAGGCGCTCGCCGCCCCACCCCTCGCCGGTATCTCATGTGCCGACCCGATCACTTCGACGTGTACTACGCGATCAACCCCTGGATGGACACCTCGGCCCCGGTCGACCGGGCGCTGGCCCTGGCGCAGTGGGAGAACCTGCGCGCCACCTTCGAACGGCACGGCCACACCGTGGATGTGGTCCAGGGCCTGCCCGCCCTGCCGGATATGGTCTTCGCCGCCAATGGCGGTCTGGTCATCGGGGATCGGGCGCTCTCGGCCCGCTTCGCCAATCCCGAACGCGCCGCCGAGGGCCCGGCCTACCACGATTGGCTTGCCGCGCAACGGTTCACCCGGGTCGCCGCCGCCCGTGAAACCAATGAGGGCGAAGGTGATTTCGCCATCGCCTCCGATCGGATTCTGGCGGGCACCGGTTTCCGCAGCTCCCGTGCCGCGCACGAGGAGGTGCAGGAGTTCTTCGAATTGCCGGTCATCTCACTGGAATTGATCGATCCGCGGTTCTATCACCTCGATACCGCGCTCATGGTCCTGGGTGACACCATCGCCTACTATCCGGCGGCCTTCAGCGGTGAGAGCGCGCGACTGCTCGCGAGTATGTACCCGGACGCCATCATCGCCACCGAGGACGACGCGAATGTCCTCGGCCTGAACGGGGTTTGCGACGGATACCACGTCTTCCTCAGTGATAAGGCGGTTGCCATCGCCGATCAGCTGCGTGTCCGCGGCTACGAACCGGTGGGCATCGACCTCTCCGAACTGCTGAAGGCGGGCGGCAGCGTGAAATGCTGCACCATGGAACAGCATTCGGTCAGAACGGCAGCGGTGCCCGCCATGGACTGACCGCCGGATCGTTCAGCGGATGCGCCAGCACCAGGAAGCGCAACAGCATGAGCGCCCCGCTGATCTGCAGAATCGCCAGGGGAATCTCACCGATGACCGCCGTGCCCACCGACACCCACACGTCGCCGGGCGCGGCGGTCACGATATCGAACCAGGCATCCACGAGCAGCAGCATGCCGGTGGCGAAGGCGGGCAGGATCAGGAACACCCGCCGTCGCCAGCCCAGATAGGCGGTGGCGCCCATCGTGAGCACCAGCAGCACATCGAATCCGATCCAGGTCAGGGACCAGTTGCGAGCGTGATAGTCCGCGGGCAGCGTCATACCGAGGTACACGATCCACGGGATCAGAATGAGCGAGCCGCCGACCATGAGCGTCAAACGGATGCGGCGGTGGAGCTTCACCATCTGCGGTGGGGGCAGGACCCGGTCGGCGGGCTGTAATCGGGCGATGAGTTCGCGGCGCTCGAGGTCGGACATGGCCGCGATCTCGTCATCGCTGAGCTTCGAAGTAGTCACACCGACCTCCCGCACGTGAACCGTTCCGCGCCGATCAACAATCCAGGCTGCTGGAACAATCCATTCTTCGCCGAAATCGGTCGGGGCGCGGCATCGACCCGCGCTGATCAGTCGGCGGGGTCCAGTCGGTAGCCGTCGGGGGTGGCGATGACATCGGTGACCGATCCACGCGGACGGCCGCAGCGGCGATCACAGCCGGACCAGTGCTGCCGTCCGGCGGCGACGATCTCCTCGGCGTCGAGGCCCGTACGCGCGGATTGCGGTGCGCCGATGGGCACTACGCGTCCGGATTCGACGGCCTCGGCGACATCGGCGCGGACATCGGTGATGGATTTACCGCAGCCGGGCATGCCCGCGCAGGCGCTGACCAGCAGCCAGGGGGAGTTGGCGTCGAAAATCAAGCCCATCGGGGCGAGGACCCGCACCACCTGTTCGGCGGTCCATTCATCCATATCGGTGATGACCAGGCTCCGCCACGGGGTCACCAGAATCGGCCGCTCCACGGCGGCGATGAATTCGGCGGTGCGGGCGGGCAGCGAGCCCAGGCGCACTCCCGCCCCGAGCGCGACACGGTCATCGGCCTGGGTCAGCCAGCCGATCGGAATATCCTGGCGCGCAGTCACTTCCACGACATCATCGGAGGTGGCCAGGTGGGACCGGGCCCTGAGCAGGTGGTCGGTGAGGCGGGCGGTGGCCTCCGGAATCTCGTGCAGCCGCCACTGCCCGTCGCGGAGATCGAGGAATCCGTGTGCGGCCGCGAGCATCAGGTCCACGGCCTCGGCGGCCGGGACTCGCACCCCGCTGTCCACGCCCGCGAGCAACAGTGCGAAGGTACCGCCGTCGAGCGCGTGCACGCCGATATCCCCGCCGAGTCCGCTCACATCGCCGCGCCCGTCATCGAGGGTGAACAACACGCGCCCGGGCAGCTCGGCCAGCCTCGCGTCGCTCTGCAATCCGGTATCGAGCGCGGGAACAAGGGGATGCACATCGGCCCAACCGCCGACCCGCCCCGCCAGCGGCGAGGCGATGATATTGCGAATCCGCTCGTGGGTGGCGCTGGGCAGCAGCCCGGCAGAGGTCAATCGCTCCTGCAGCGCGGCCGCGTCGCGAACCTGCCGCAACTGCACATTGCCGCGCGAGGTGAGTTCGATATTGCCGTCGGCCAATTCGCGTGCGGCCTCGGCGAGCGCCTGCAACTGTGGCGGCGTGAGCTGTCCGCCGGGTACGCGAATACGGGCGAGGGGCCCGTCGGCGGCGTCGTGCAGACGCAGTACGCCCGGGCAGGAGTCGGGATCTGTTCGGGTCATGACCACACCAGCCTACGGCGGGCGCCGGTGCGCGGCACCGACACCCGCCGGGCGGTCGGCGGTGGTCAGCCCGCCTGGTGCGGTTCGATCGATCGGGGCGCGCCGCGGCGCCGGGCGAAGGCGGGTGAGAGCTCCCAGGTGTCCTGGAGCAGATTCGGGGTGTTGTGATGATCCTGATGGTCGCGGCGGACCGTCGTCACAATGACGGTGATACCGAACAGGATCGTGCCGGCGCAGATGATGCCCGCGAGCATCGCATACTGCGTATGTCCACTGCCGGCGGCCGTCAG
Organism: Nocardia sp. NBC_01503; assembly: GCF_036327755.1. Lineage (NCBI taxonomy): Bacteria > Bacillati > Actinomycetota > Actinomycetes > Mycobacteriales > Nocardiaceae > Nocardia > Nocardia sp. NBC_01503. The sequence goes on along the minus strand of NZ_CP109596.1, from coordinate 6,960,444 downwards.
AGCCATAGCCAGCGTTGCGAAAGCAACCAATGCGCAAAAATATCCTGACCAGGCAGTGAAGCGATTCCGCCTGACCCATCCCGGAGTGTTTGGCATACCGGCAGCGTACGCGCGGTGGTGGCACCGGAACAGCCTCGCCGAGCAGCGTTTGCGGCACTGTGATGTGGGCGCGATAGCATCGGCGGGCTCGTCGGACGGAGAAACCGGTGCAATTCCGGTGCGGTCGCGCCACTGTGACAGTCAGACCTTCCCGTCGAGCGCCGTACCGTGCTGGGCGCGTCCACCCTAGGAAGGCCGAAACCTGTGATTTTGCTGCTGTCCACGTCCGATACCGATCTGCTGAGCGCGCGAGCCAGCGGTGCGGAGTATCGGCTCGCCAATCCGGCGCGCATTCTCCCCGAGGATCTGCCGGGCCTCCTTGACGGCGCGGATCTGGTGATCGTGCGCATTCTCGGCGGTAAGCGGGCCTGGGAGGAGGGCCTGGAGACGGTGCGCGCCAGCGGGATTCCGATGGTCGCCCTGGGTGGTGAGATCGCACCCGATGCCGAGCTCATGGAGTGCTCCACCGTGCCCGGCGGTGTGGCGGCGGACGCGCACAACTACCTCGCGGCCGGTGGCCCCGGAAACCTGTTGCAGCTGCACAACTTCCTCTCCGACACCGTGCTGCTCACCGGCCACGGCTTCGAACCGCCGGTGGAGCTGCCCAGCTGGGGTGAGCTGGACCGGGATGCGCGGGAGATTGCCGAGGGTGCGCCGACGGTCGCGGTCGTCTACTACCGGGCCCAGCATCTGGCCGGGAACACCGGCTATATCGACGCGCTCTGCTCGGCCATCGAGGACAAGGGCGCGCGGGCGCTGCCGGTGTACTGCGCCTCGCTGCGCACCGCCGAGCCGGAGCTGCTCGCCGAACTCCGCAAGGCCGACGCGCTCGTGGTGACCGTGCTCGCGGCGGGCGGCACCAAGCCCGCGACCGCCTCCGCCGGTGGCGATGACGAAGCCTGGGATGTGGGCGCGCTCGCCGATCTGGATGTGCCGATCCTGCAGGGACTCTGCCTCACCAGCGGGCGGGCGCAGTGGGAGGCCAATGACGATGGGCTCTCACCCCTGGATGTCGCCACCCAGGTCGCGGTGCCCGAGTTCGACGGGCGCATCATCACGGTGCCGTTCTCGTTCAAGGAGTTCGACTCCGATGGGCTCTCCACCTATGTGCCCGATCCCGAGCGCGCGGCGCGGGTGGCCGGTATCGCGGTGCGGTACGCGCGGCTGCGGCATATTCCCAACTCCGACAAGCATATTGCGATCGTGCTGTCGGCCTATCCGACCAAGCACGCGCGTATCGGCAATGCCGTCGGCCTGGATACCCCGGCCAGTGCGATCCGGCTGCTGAATGAATTGCGTTCGGCCGGTTACTACCTCGGCGAACCGGGGGAGATCCCGGGCCTGGAGCAGGGTGATGGCGATGCGCTGATCCACGCGCTCATCGCCGCCGGCGGTCAGGATCCGGACTGGCTGACCGCGGAACAGTTGGAGGGCAACCCGATTCGCATCGGGGCCGACACCTACGGCAAGTGGTTCGCACAGCTGCCGCAGGATCTGCGCGAGGGTGTCGAAGAGGCGTGGGGGACCGCGCCGGGTGAGCTGTATGTGGATCGCTCGGCCGATCCCCAGGGCGAAATCGTCATCGCCGCACTGCGATTCGGCAATGTGGTGCTCATCGTCCAGCCGCCGCGCGGCTTCGGGGAGAACCCGGTCGCCATCTACCACGACCCGGATCTGCCGCCGAGCCACCACTATCTGGCCGCCTACCGCTGGCTGGCCGCACCGGACGGCTTCGCCGCCGACGCCATGGTGCACCTGGGCAAGCACGGCAATCTCGAATGGCTGCCGGGTAAGACCCTCGGCATGTCCGCCTCCTGCGGCACCGATGCCGCCCTCGGTGATCTGCCGCTCATCTACCCGTTCCTGGTGAATGATCCGGGCGAGGGCACCCAGGCCAAGCGCCGCGCCCATGCCACCTTGGTCGATCACCTCATCCCGCCCATGGCGCGTGCCGAAACCTACGGCGATATCTCGCGTTTGGAGCAGTTGCTCGACGAGCACGCCAATATCTCCACCCTCGATCCGGCCAAGCTGCCCGCCATCCGCCAGCAGATCTGGACGCTCATGCGCGCGGCCAAGATGGACCATGACCTCGGACTGGCCGAGCGGCCCGACGAGGATGTCTTCGACGATATGCTGCTGCATGTCGACGGCTGGCTCTGCGAGATCAAGGATGTGCAGATCCGCGACGGCCTGCACATCCTCGGACAGGCCCCAGCCGGGGAGGCCGAGGTGGATCTGGTGCTCGCCATGCTGCGCGCCCGCCAGCTGTGGGGCGGCGAGGTGAATGTGCCAGGGCTGCGGGAAGCGCTGGGGCTCAGTGAAAGTGGTGACGAATCGCGCGAGCGAGTCGACACGTTCGAGACGCGTGCCCGCGAACTGGTCGCGGCCATGCAGGAGGTCGACTGGGACGTCGACGCCATCGACGCGATCACCGAAGACCTGGTCGGCGCCGACGGCGCGGCCATCGTCGGTGCGGGCGCGGAGCCGGAGTCGAGCCTGTCGGCGGTGCGTCGGGTACTGGGATTCGCTGCGACAGAGGTGGTTCCGCGCCTGCGGCAGACCGGCGTCGAGATCGCGCGCATCCTGCACGCGCTGAACGGCGGCTTCATTCCGGCCGGACCCAGTGGTTCGCCGCTGCGCGGACTCATCAATGTGCTGCCCACCGGGCGCAACTTCTACTCGGTCGACCCCAAGGCCGTGCCGTCGCGACTGGCCTGGGAGACCGGGCAGGCCATGGCGGATTCACTGCTGGCGCGCTACCTCGCCGATCACGGCGAATACCCACGCTCGGTGGGTCTTTCGGTCTGGGGCACCTCGGCCATGCGCACCTCGGGCGACGATATCGCCGAGGTGTTCGCACTGCTGGGTGTGCGGCCGGTCTGGGATGAGGCCAGTCGTCGTGTCACCAAGCTCGAGGCCATCGGCCTGCAGGAGCTGGGGCGCCCGCGTGTCGATGTGACCGTGCGTATCAGCGGTTTCTTCCGCGACGCCTTCCCGCATGTGCTGGCCCTGCTCGACGACGCGGTGCGCCTGGCGGCCGGACTCGATGAGCCCGCCGAGTCGAATTACGTTCGCGCGCATACCCAATCGGATCTGGCCGAGCATGGTGACGAGCGCCGCGCCACCACCCGTATCTTCGGCTCCAAGCCGGGCACCTACGGTGCGGGCCTGCTCCAGCTCATCGACTCCAAGAGTTGGCGCACCGATGACGATCTGGCCCAGGTGTACACGGCCTGGGGCGGTTTCGCGTACGGGCGGGAGTTGGACGGTGTCCCGGCGGCCGATGACATGCGCACCGCGTATCGCCGAATCGCGGTGGCGGCCAAGAACACCGACACCCGCGAACACGATATCGCCGACTCCGACGACTACTTCCAGTATCACGGTGGAATGGTCGCCGCGGTGCGCGCGCTCACCGGTAAGAATCCGGAAGCCTATATCGGTGACAGCACCCGTCCCGATGCCGTGCGCACGCGCACGCTGTCGGAGGAGACCGCGCGGGTATTCCGGGCCCGTGTGGTGAATCCGCGCTGGCTCGAGGCCATGCGCCGGCACGGTTACAAGGGTGCCTTCGAAATGGCCGCGACAGTGGACTATCTGTTCGGTTATGACGCCACCACGAATGTGGTCGCGGACTGGATGTACGAAAAGCTCGCCGAATCCTATGTATTCGACGATGTGAATCGTAAGTTCATGGAACAGTCGAATCCGTGGGCGCTGCACGGTATTGCGGAGCGGTTGCTGGAAGCTGCCGAACGTAAGCTCTGGGAGCAGCCGGAGGCCGCTACCCTGGACCGACTGCGCCAGGTCTATCTGGAAACCGAAGGCGAACTGGAATAAGGGAATTCCGCATTGTGCGGTGTGCCGGGGTAGGACGCATAGGACAACGGCGGACAACCCCGGCACCTGATCTACCCTCGCGGCAAGTCTGAGGGGACGATAAGAATCGTCCCGGCGTCAGACTCGGGGAGGCGTCGGGAACTCCAATCACACCAATTGGATAGAGAATTGGATGTGGATTCCCTGATTCGCCGACCGATTGTCATCGACCGAGCGGCGAATCGGCTCTTTCGAATACAGGTAATCATCATGAGAATAGCCAAATTCGCCGCAACTACACTTCTTTCCATAGCCGCGCTCTGCGTCGCCACCGTCACCGCTCACGGTGAACCGGCCATCGCGCAACCGGGCGTCAGTGGTGTCGATCGAGGGGTCGAGTACACCACCAGCCTGGCGCCCGATCACTCGGCGGTCACCACCACCCTCGCCGGTGGCAGGTTCGAAATGGCCGGTGGCACCGTCACTGTGCTCGGTCCGAGCGGGGAGACCCTCGCCTCGCTACCGCTGGCGTATCAACTGGCCGACCGGTCGGTTGACGTGATTCCCGAAATCGACGCCGCCGGAACCACATTGACCATGCGACCGGCGAGCACGGCCGATATCGCCACGCCCGCTGCCGATCCGGTGGCGCTACAGAATGTCGCCAATGCCGGATCGATTGTGGCCGGAGCCCTGATCGGCTGTGTGGTCGGCGCGGTCATCGGCATCTGGTTCTTCCTGGTCGGCGCGATCGTCGGCTGCGGGGTGGGCGGTCTGCTCGGGGCGATCATCGCCGATCAACAACTATGAGGTGAGCACGGCTGTGCGCGGGGCAGCACTCGGCCGTGCGCACGGCGGACCGCCGGACCGATTATCCGGCCCGGCGGTTCGACCGTGCTCGCGCGTACGCCTACGGTCGTAGGCGAATTTCCGCGCGTCGGCGGATGTGCACGCCCTACGGTGCGCAATACCGTTCAACCATGACTTGGAACGATCTGGCTCAGGCCAAATACGCCCTGCTCACCACGTACAAGAAGGACGGCACCCCGGCGAGCACGCCGGTCTGGATCGCCCCCGACGGTGAGCAGCTGGTGGTGTGGACCAATCCCAAGACCTGGAAGGTCAAGCGCATTCGCCGCAACCCGAGTGTCACCGTACAGATCTGTGACAACCGCGGGCGCCCGCGGGCCGATGAGGTGCTCCCCGGCAGTGCGCGGATTCTCGATGCCGCGGGCACCGAACACGTCCGCGCCGTGGTCTCCGCGAAGTACGGCCTGCTGGGCACACTGGCCATTCGCGGGCACAAGCTGATTCGCGGCGCGGACGCCTCGGTGGGCCTGGCGATAAGTCCGCAGGTCTAGGCGTCGGCGGTGATCTCGATACCCACGGTGCCGGTCTTACCGCGCCGCAGCGTGCTGCCGGTGACGATGAGATGACCCTGTAGTCCGTAGCGGCGCTTGACCAGGCCGCGCACCCGATCACCGCCCGCATCGTCCAGGATCTTCGCGGTGCCCTTGACGATATCGCCGTGCGCCTTGCCGCGCACATCGCACGCCTGCACGGTGACCTCCGGATTGCGCCGAATGCGCTTGACCTTCCAACTGTCGGTCACGGTCCAGATGTACAGGCGACCATTGTCGAGGGCGGCCCACAGTGGGGTACCGACCGGGGTGCCGTCCTTCTTGAAGGTGGTCAACAGGACGTACTTGGCGGTCCCCACGGGGCCGAACGGGTTATCCACGCCCGCAGCCTATCCGGTGCTCCGGGCTCCTACCATGCGCAGCGCCAGGGCGGCGTAGTCCTGGCCGAGTTGGATCGGGCTGCGGCGGTAGCCGGGGTGGTACCAGCGGGCGGTATCCACACAGAGCGAGAGCAGGGCGAGGGTGGTCACGCCCGGATCGGCGACGGTGAATTCGCCTGCGGCGGCGCCCGCGCCGACCAGATCGCGAATCAGGCCGTGGATGCCGAGTTGTACATCGAGTACCTCGGCGTGATGTTCGGGTGTCAGGTCCGTGAGGTGATTGAGCACCACGCGGACCGAGGCGCTGTGTTCGGCGTGCCAGGCGGTCAGCTCGCCGATGGTGGCCGCCAATCGGACCGCGGTTGTGCCCGGCGCACCGGCTGCGCTCTCGGCGACCTGCTTGGTCAACTGCGAAGACGAGAGGGAAATACGATGCAGCACCTCCTCTTTCGATCCGAAGTGGACGTAGAGGGCGGCGGGGCTGAGCCCGGCCCGGGCGGCGATATCGCGCGTGGTGGTGGCATGAAAGCCGCGTTCGGCGAAGGCGTCGATAGCGGCCAGGAAGATACGCCGTTGCCCTTCGGGAAAACGGCGCCGACCGCGCTCCGATCCGGTGAACGCGGCCGCCAGTGCTCCGCTGCCGGTGACCTCGGCCGCGTTCGGTTCGGGCGGTGGGTCGTGCTGGGTGTTCATCGAAACAGTATGGCGCGCGGACGGATTCCCGCTCGCAGGCACTGAACACCAACCGTCGCTTGGGAATACGGCGGTTGCCGGTTCTCTGTCCCCGCACCGCCCGACCGAGTCGGTGGTCGCCTCGACCGCAAGACCTACCTCGAATGATCCGCCGAGGTGTGCCTTGCGGATCAGGCGGCGCGGGTGAGGACCTGCGGGCCCGCCTCGGTGATCGCCACGGTGTGCTCGGAGTGTGCGGTGCGTGAGCCGTCGGCCGAGCGAATGGTCCAGCCGTCCGGGTCGGTGATGATGCGGTCGGTGGTGCGGGCGAACCAGGGTTCGATGGCGATGGTCAGGCCCGGGCGCAGGGTGTAGCCGCGGCCCGCGCGGCCGTGATTGGGGATGTGCGGGTCCTCGTGCATGGTGCGCCCGAGGCCGTGCCCGCCGAATTCGGTGTTCACCGGATAGCCGTAGGTCTGGGCGATCCGGGCGATGGCGGCGGAGATATCGCCGATTCGATTTCCGGGCAGCGCAACGGATATGGCGGCCTCCAGGGCCTCTTCGGTGGCGCGGACCAGGCGGGTGTCCGCCTCGGCGGCCGCGCCGACAATGACCGTGGTGGCCGAATCGGCGACCCAGCCGTCGATGCCGACCGCGAGATCGGCGGTCAGCACATCGCCGTCCCGGAGTGCGTAATCGAACGGAAGGCCGTGTAGCACAGCGTCATTCACCGAGAGACAGACGGTATTGCGGAACGGCCCGCGGCCGAACGAGGGGGAGTAGTCCCAATAGCAGGAGACCGCACCGCGTTCGCGAATGCGTTCGCGCACATAGGCTTCCAACTCCAGTAGATTCACCCCGACCTGTGCCCGGGCGCGCAGTTCGGTGAGTACGCTCGCGACGAATTCGCCGGTCACCCGCATGCGGGCGATCTCCGCCGTGGACTTGAGTTCAACCATGACAACCTCCGTATCGGTATTTTAATACCGACCATAGCGGGTTGCGGTATTTTTATACCAACCGTAAGGTGGCGGGCATGGTTCGACTACCCTTGACTCCGGCCCAGGTAGAGGCCGGGCGCCGCCTCGGCTCCGCCCTGCGTACCGCACGCGCCGGGCGGGACCTGGTCGAGATCGCCGTGGACGCGGGCATCTCCCCGGAGACGCTCCGCAAGATCGAATCCGGGCGTATGCCCACCCCCGCCTTCGGCACCGTGGTCGCGCTGAGCCGGGCACTGGGCATCTCCCTGGAGGAGTTGGCCGAGCATTGGCAGCCCGCCGTCGCCGAAACCGCGCGCCGCACGGCCTCCTGACCGCTTCGCCCGGTGTGAATCCCGTTCAGTCCACGGTCAATTCGACCGGGACGGCGATCACGTCGACCATGGCCCCATTGCGCAGCACCGTCACCGGTAGGGCGCGGCCGATGGCCTCGTCGAAGAGTTGGCGCTGAATGCCCTGGGCGTCCCGGACTTCGCGGCGTGCGACGCTGAGCACGAGATCGCCCCGGCGCAATCCGGCGTGATCGGCGGGGCCGCCCCGCACCACCTCCACGATGCGCAATCCGGCATCCTGGCCGGTCCGCGCCGCCACGCTCGCTGGCAGCGGTACGGGTACACCCACTATCCCGAGGTAGGCGCGCCGCACCCGGCCCTCGTGTAGCAGCGTGGTGATAATGCGGCGGGTGGTGATATTGATCGGAATCGCCAGGCCCAGGCCGATTCCGGCGACGGCGGTATTGACCCCGACCACGCGTCCCGCCGAATCCGCCAGTGCGCCACCGGAATTGCCGGGATTCAGCGCGGCGTCGGTTTGGATCACATCCTCGATGACCCGGGCCGCGCGGCCATTGCCGACCGGAACCGATCGGCCCAGTGCGCTGACCACGCCCGCCGTCACCGATCCGGCCAGCCCGAGCGGGCTGCCGACCGCGACCACCAATTGCCCGACGACCAGATTGTCGGCATCGCCCAGGGTGACCGTGGGTGGCGCACCGCCGCGCGCCCGCAGCACCGCCAGATCCGAGAGCGGATCGACGCCGATCACATCGAATCTGGACTCGACACCATCGGCGAACACGACCACACCGTTCTTGGCCGAACCCACCACGTGTGCGTTGGTGAGCAGGAATCCGTCATCGGTGAAGACCACCGCCGAGCCGCCACCGCGCCGCGTCTGCACGCTCGCCACATGCGGGGTCACCGCCTGCGCGACACCGATCACGGCGCGCGAGTATGCGTCCAGTGCGGCGGTTTCCGGTGCGGACGAGCCGTTTCCGGATACCGCATCTGAGCCGGGATGCTCGCCGGGCACGTCTGAGTTCTGCCGATCGGCCCCATCCGGGCTCGCCGCCGGCGAGAGCGCTGATTCGTCGGCCATGTGACCACCACCCGATTACATGATTACGTTGCCTGCTCCCAGGATGCCCGTGCGCGGGCGCAGCGGCATCCTTTTCGCTGGGGGCGCAATGTGATCGGGCCGGGAATTCGGCGGTGCGGTCGCGGCGTCAGTTCACCCGGAGGCGTTCAGGGGCGAATGCCTCCACGAGGTCGAGGGTCTTGCCGATCGGCCGGATCGGCGGGAAGCGACACGTAACCTCCTGAACGTGTCGGCGACCTGGCGCACCCTCCCCGACGTCGGGCACGTCCCCATGTACGACGACCCGGAGTTGGTGGCGCACACCATCCTCGAATGGACCGCCCGGGCCGCCGCCACCCGCGCGGCGGGCTGATCACCGCGTGATCAGTACTCGCCCTTGATCACGAAGTAGGATCCGCGAATCGTTCCCGCCAACTTGGATTTCTGCCTGGCGAATTTGAACGCGGAGAGCTCCTCGGGAACATCCATCCCGTCGGAGAGTTTGAATCCGACCGCCCGCTTCCCGCCATCGTCGACGGTGTACATCACATTGATCGACAGGCCGCTCTCGTAGAAGACATACGCCATCCGAATGTTCTCGACTTGAAAGGCAGTGGCCTCGAGCGGGCGAGCGGAAATCACGATCCCGCGCTCTTCCTCGAGAATCCGACTCACCCAATCGACGGTCGCCTTGGCCTTGCAGGCGGGCTCCACCGTGAAAACGTGGTCGTATTTGTTCTTGAAGTAGCGAGCCTCATTGGCCCGCAATCCCGCGAGCGCCTCCGCGACCGGTGACGATTCCAGGCCGACGGTGGAGACGGTATTGAAGTCCACGATATAGGTCACGTCGAACTCCTCTGCACGTCAGTCGTTGATCTTCCGTACCGATCGAACACTACAACGCAAAGTGCGTTCGGCGGTGAGGTCACCGGCGGCGGGTTCGAGTCATCCGGCCGGGGAGAATCGGTACACCAGGTTGAAAGCCACCAACGCACTGATGCCCAACCGCGCCCGACTCTCCCTCGGCCTCACCTGGACCGCCGCGACGAACACCTGGTCCGTGTGTCTTCGCCGCAGTCGTGCGGGCTGGCCGCTGCTTCCGGCCCTTGCGCTACTACCGCCGCGCCTATGAAGGCATCGAACGCGAGGCCGGACAGTCCATGCCGGATCGACTGTTGAATCGGTGACACTCGGCACGCCCGTATACGTGCCTTAGGTCTCTGGTGATGTGAATGACCCGATGGTCGACTGAAAGTGGTTGCCGCGCTGGTTCTTCGGTGGCCACTCTACTTCCGGAATGAAGGTCGCGATGAGTACTTCGGTCGGTGTCGGGTCGGATGTGTCGCTGCGCGCGATTACCGCGGAGACGGTGTACGAGGTGTGTGCGCTCAGCGAAACCCTGTCGCGGGAGCAACGAAAGTTGGTGGTCGACAACGGCGTATCGATCGCTCAGGCGTACTTCGCCGACGCGCCCTGGTTCCGCGGCATCTACTACGGCGAGGAGTTGGCCGGATTCCTCATGCTCGACCTCGCGATGGATTCCGACCGGCCCGGAGTGTGCCTGTGGCGCTTCATGATCGCCGGACCCCATCAGGGCAAGGGCATCGGCCGTCAAGCGATCGATATCGTGGCCAATCATCTCAAAGCCCGCGGGACCACTGCACTGTATGTCAGCTTCCGGCGCGGATCGGGCAGTGCGGAAGGCTTCTATCGTTCCCTGGGCTTCCAGCTCACCGGCTGCACGGTCGACGGCGAAATCGAGGCCGTCCTGCACTGGTGACCGACGACCAGGATTCAACTCACGCCGTTGATATTCGAGTGATGGGTGGGGCGAGCTCAGGCGTATGGGCCTTGCCCGATCGCCGACAGCAGCCAATCTATGACGACGAATTGCGGTGCGCCCATCAGGTACTGGGCAATTGCGTTGCTGATTCCGTTGAAGAATCTCAACATGGACGACCTCCTGTGCTGGGATGCGCGGTTCTCGGGCTACTCGGGCGCGGTGATTGGGAGACGTGACCTGGGAAAGGTCCAGGCAGGCGGATCTGGTCATACCCACCCTTTACAGTCCACCTCTCGGCACTGAAGTGACAGGGCCGAAGGTCAGCGAACGGGGTGAAAACTCCGCATCCGGTGGTTGAGTGCGTTTCTGACAACGTGAAACGCCTGGTGTGGTGCGGACCCGGGGGTATGCGCTCGGTCAACCCGATGTGACTCGACTACATGGCGATTCGGCGGCAAGATCAACGGTTATGAGCGATATCGCGCTGGTCACCGGCGGCAACCGAGGGATCGGCCGCGAGGTCTGCAGGCAGTTGGCCGACCGCGGGTTCACCGTGCTGCTGACTGCCCGGTCGGAGGCCGCCGGGAAGACCGCGGCCGCGGAGGCGGGCGCGATCCCCATGCGGTTGGATGTCACCGACAACACGAGCGTTGTCGGCGCGGCAGCGGAAGTGGAGCGCCGATACGGTCGGCTGGATGTGCTGATCAACAGTGCCGCAATCACTTACGACACCTGGCAGCTCGCGGAGAGCGCGGATTTGGCGGTCGTGCATGAGGCCGCGGAGACCAATCTCTATGGTCCCTGGCGGATGGTTCAGGCATTTCTTCCCTTGCTGCGCAAGAGCTCGCACCCCCGCATCGTGAATGTCTCCAGTGAGGCCGCGTCACTTGCCAGGATGGGCGGCGGCACCCCTGCCTACAACACCACCAAAGTCGCACTGAATGCCCTGACCCGCATGCTGGCCGCCGAGTTGCGTCCGGACCGCATCCTGGTCAACTCCATCTGCCCGGGCTGGGTGGCCACCGATATGGGTGGTCTCGGTGGTCGTCCCGTTGCCGAGGGTGCGGCCGGAATCGTCTGGGCCGCAACGCTTCCCGATTCGGGCCCGACCGGAGGTTTCTTCCGCGACGGTCGCCCCCTGCCCTGGTGACAGGGTTTGTCAACACAGGAGTTCCATATGAAGTATCTGGTCATCGGAGGCACCGGGCGTACCGGTCGGCGAGCGGTCGACCTGTTGCGCGACCTAGGACACGAGGTGGTCGTGGGCACCCGCCGCCCGCGCGACAATCACAGCGTCGCAGTCGATCTGGCGTCTCCACTGGATCCTCGGTTACTCGACGGCATCGACGGTGTCATCGTCTCGGTCGAGCCACCGGTGAATGACGCGGCCGCCGACGCGGTGATGAACGTCGGAATCGGCCGACTCGCCGAACTGGCTGCCGCAGCGAAGATCCCCGTCGTTCTGGTCTCCCAGATCTACATCACCCGCGCCGCCGAACACCCCGACATGGCGGGCATAATCCGCGCCCGCGGCGCCGGTGAACAGGCCCTGCGAGACAGCGGCACCCCGTATGCCATCGTCCGCCCGAGCTGGCTCACGGACGCCCCACCCACCGGCGTGCTTTTCGAACAAGGCGATCGCGGCGACGGCCGAGTCAGCCGCGCGACGGTCGCCCGAACGGCGGTAGCGGCCCTGCTGCATCCCGAATCCCACAGCAGGACATTCGAACTCTACGACGGCCCCACTCCAGCGGACTGGCCCACGGCCTTCACCGCCCTGACCGCCGACTGAAGATCTGTTGAGCTCCAGGGTATGACTTACCCCGGTAGTGACTCGGCGTCGAGGGTGGCGCGGTTGGCGAACGTAGCGGCTCGAGTACTGGGCGTGCCCCGACACCTCCGACCCTGAAGAGATGTTCTTCGTGAGCCCGCTGGTGCGGGAAGCGCTTCGGCGGTGCCAGCCGCCCCGGTCAGTCCGCTTCTAGCACGAAGAACAGGAAGCCCAGGAAGCTTGTGCCTGGGACCTCGCGGAATGCCTCGGGAAACAGCTCGCGGGCGGCGGGTACCGGCGGCGGTTCACTGATCACGCTGATGCGAAAGCCCGCCGCGGTGAAAACATCGGTCATCGCGTGCAGTGGTCGGTCCCAGAAGCTCAACCGGGCGATCTGGCCGCCCATGGTCCACTCTTCGGTGCGCTCGCGGGTCTGGAAGTAGTCCGTCTTCTCGCCCGACGAGCGTTCCGCGAGCCAGATCGCGAAAGGATGCTCCACCGAGACGATGAGTCGGCCGCCGGGCCGGAGCACCCGCCGCACTTCGGTCAGCGTCGGTTTCCAATCTCGCAGGTAGTGCAGCACCAATGAGGCGGCGACATCGTCGAACGTGTTGTCGGGAAACGGAAGTGGGTCGGCGAGATCGGCGATCCGCAGATCCGCCTCGGTGCCCAGTCGCCCACGTGCGAGCTCCAGCATTCCCGCGCTCGCGTCGATGCCTGTCACGGTGGCGCCTCGATCGCGCAGCTCGGCGAACAAGGGGCCCGAACCGCAGCCCGCGTCTAGAATCCGTCGGCCGGTCACCTCCCCGGCCAGCTCCAACATCGCGGGCCGTTCGTAGTACGCGTTCAGCAGGCTGGTCTCATTCTCGGTGGTGTATCCCTCGGCGATGCTGTCGTAGTTGTACGCCTGCGCCGGATCAGCGGGAATCCGAGAGCCTTCTGGAACCGTTGTCATACAACCCATCCTGGCATGGCGGCATGTGCCTGTGCTGTAAAGGGCTGGCAGCCAAGCAGTTTCGACCTTTCTTCGGTACGCCCGGTTCGGAAGTCGGTGTGGGATGGGCTCGACGGGTCAGAAGGACGGGTGATGTTGTGCCAAACCACTATCGACCTGGCATATCACCGAGATAAAGCTCAGCTATCCAGGAGTAAGTAACCGCATTCACTCAATTCGAGTACTGGTCCGGGAGAAGTGCTGATGCGCACTCGACTTCGCTGTCTCGTCGCGGCCGTGCTCGTCATAGCCGCCAACCTGCTCCTGGTACCCGGTGCTGCGCGCACCGCGCCGGAAAGAACCATCGGTGTACTCGGTGACGGATTTCTGTGGGGTGTGGCGGCCTCCGGATTCCAATCCGAAGGCCAGTCACCCGACAGCAATTGGACCCGCTACATCGAAGCCAATCCGGGCTGGGACCGCCTCGGCGATTCCGTCGATTTCCATTCCCGGTTCCGGTCGGACATCGCTCTGGCGAAGAACCTCGGCGTCAAGGTGTTTCGGATCGGTGTGGAGTGGGCGCGGCTGGAACCCCAACCGGGAGTATGGGATTCGTCCGCCTTCGCGTTCTATGACGATGTGGTCGACGCTATTGTTTCGGCGGGTATGCGACCCATGCTGACCCTGGATCACTGGGTGTATCCGGGTTGGGAAGCCGACCGGGGTGGCTGGCGCAATCCCGGCATGGTGGGGGACTGGCTCACCAATATGAGCAAGGTTGTCGACCACTACGCCGCACGCGATCCGATCTGGGTGACCGTCAATGAGCCGGTCGCCTACATCATGCATGAAGTGAACCGGAACGGGACCGACGCCGAGCAGATGCTGAACCGAGTCGCGCAGGCGCACAACAGCATCTACGACTACATCCACCGGGTCCAGCCGAATGCTTTGGTGACCAGCAATGTCGGTTACGTCGCCGGGGCGGAGTCGCAGGTCAACGGACCACTGCTGGAACTCATCGGCGACAAACTCGATTTCATCGGAATCGACTACTACTTCGGCTACGAACCGCCGACGCTCGCCGCCGCGCCCGCATCCGATGGCTCGGCCCCTGCCCCGGCGGGCATGTGGGATCTTCCGGTCCGCCCCGAGGGAATCTACTTTGCACTGCAACACTATTCGCGACGATTCCCCGGCAAACCATTGTGGATCGTGGAGAACGGTATTCCCACCGAGAACGGTCAACCCCGCGCCGACGGCTACACCCGCTCAAAGCATCTGCGCGACACCGTCTATTGGCTGCAGCGCGCGAAATCCGACGGCATGAACGTCATCGGCTACAACTACTGGAGCCTGACCGACAACTATGAATGGAGTTCCTACACACCACGATTCGGCCTCTACACGGTGAACGTACACACCGACCCAACCCTGAAACGCATACCCACCGACGCGGTCGACACCTACCACGACATCATCGACCACGACGGCGTGCCCGCCGACTACCTACCGGCCCGCCCACCCGCCGACTGCCAGCTGATCGACCCACCGGCCAGCTGCGACACCCCTGTCACCGCACCCTGAAATGATCTGGTCACTGTCGAACATGCATGGCGTGATGCTGGTCGCGCCGGGCGAGAGCTATGGAAATGCTTGTGGTTCAGGTGAATTCAAGCAGGTTCGAAGAACGTCTCGCCAGGCGTCCTCGGGTAGTCTGCGGACGTGGGGATGGAGCCGGGCGGCAACAGTTGGCTGGAAGACACCCGGACCTCGTACGACACTGTGGCCGAGAGCTATGCGGACCTGACACGTCACCTTCTCGAGGAAACGCCCGAAGAGCGTGCTGTCCTGGCGAGATTCGCCGACCGGGTGCGCACCCGGGGAGGGGGTCCGGTCGCGGACGTTGGATGTGGGACGGGACGCATCACCGCGCACCTTCGTGAGTTGGGCGTGGATGCCTTCGGAATCGACTTGTCGCCCGGAATGATCGAGGTGGCCAGGCGCGATCACCCTGGCCTCCGGTTCGATATCGGCTCGATGACAGACCTTCCTCTCGGGGACGGCTCCCTGTCCGGCCTGGTCGCGTGGTATTCGCTGATCCACATTCCGGATGACGAGATCGGTTCCGTCTTCGCGCATTTCCAGCGAGTACTCCAACCCGGCGGCCCCCTGTTGATCGGCTTCCACGTCGGAGACGAGTCGCAATTGAAGACCCAAGGCTACGGCGGGCACCTGATCAACCTCTACGTCCATCGTCGCGGGCACTGTCAGATGAGCGTGTTGCTCGAGGATCACGGCTTCGCCATCGACGCACAGCGAACTCTCACCTCCGCCGAGAGCTCACTCGGAGGGATCATTCTCGCCCGTCGCGCTGAATTGCCCGTCCTGTAGAAGTTCATTGCCGAGGGCTGCGGCGGTCGGCACCTACCGTATGGTCGGTAGCGTCATGTTGATCTTCCTATTGGCGCTCGCAGGGTTCGCCCTCATCGATTCACTGCACGTCCTGAACATAGGGATTACGGCGGCGGTGGTCGTTGACAGTCGACTGAGTCGTCGTTCGCCCGTCCCCGGCGCTTTGAGCTTCATCGCGGGAATATTTGCTGTCACAACAGCTTTCGGTATCTGCACCGTGCTCGGATTGAGCTTTCTCACCGATCTGTTTCACTTCGAGTTCACTCCGGCGGTTCGCTATCGGGGAGAACTCGCGGTCGGTGTGGTGCTGCTGATATTCGGTGCCGTTCGGTTGCCCGGGAGTGCGGCGGAGGCGATACCGCCTTGGGCGATCGAGGCGCGACGGCGTCCGTGGCTACTCGGGTTGATCGGAGCGGGTATGGGCCTCGCTCAGGCGCCGACGGCAGTTCCGTATCTGGCGGCGCTGGCGATGCTCTCGGTTCGTGAACCCCGGCCCGCATTGTGGCCGTTGATCGTGATCGCGTATTGCCTTATCGCGCTACTGCCGCCGATCCTGGTCCTGTATACCTCGACCCGACGCTCGACCCGCGCGAGGCGCTCCTATCGCGCGGTTATCCGAGCCCTGAACCGATTCGGTCCACTCTCGGTTCGCATTCTCTTTCTGATATTCGGTGCCGTGCTCGTGGTCGATGCGCTCCGGAACTACTCCCGGTTGTAGGGACAGTCAGTCACCCAGTTTCGATCCGCCCGAGTGGCTACCGGCTGCCCGCAAACCGAAGACGTCACGATGGCCGCGCGCGGTGTCCATGTTCCCGTTCTGGGAGCGTCGAGCGCGACCGCGGTCGCGTTGCCCGCCGGAGCAAGCCATTCGACGACGTTGGCGTCGTCTTTGTCGTGTCGACTTCCGAACAGTACGGCTGAGAAGCCGACAGAGACCGCGCGGCCGCTACTGAGCGCGGGCCGGGTACGGCCCTCAATCGTGCTTCGGGCCGGGGAAAGCGCACGCGGGAGTGCCGCCGGGTAGGCGGTGCCGGTTCTTGGCGACGAGGCGGTAGAGGGCGGCGGCGAGCCAGCTGATCGGCGGATTCAGCATGATTGCGCCTACTGCACGCCACGGCTGGGCCGCACGACGCAAGAGCAGTGCGCCGGCGCGGGCACCTGAGGCTCGGCTGCTGTCATCACCAATCCACTGAACCGCGGTTCGACCTGTTGTTCGGTCAGCCCTAAGGCTGGCAGGTCGATCCGTTGCCAGGGAGTGAAATCGACGTCCGGCCCTATTCGATGCCGGATGAAATCAACGCTGGCGGTGCAGAATGCGCAGTCGCCATCGAATACCACCAACGGTCGTCGTGCTGACTGCGGAGTGAATGCTGATTCCGTCATGGGGTTGCCTCCCTTGGGATCTCACAATCGATCCTAGAGTTTCAGCGACTCGCGGGGAATCTCGCGAACGGCCGCTGAGAGTGAAGTCACCTGACGCGACCATCGGATGACACGGATGTTATTGCGGCGCTGTGGGGCTCGCTTCTTGACCGTGTCGCGGCGGCGGTTTTCGTCAGCGCCTTGCGTGGTATGGGGGCGTCTGATCGCAGTCGCCAGTAGCGGGTTGCCATTCCGGGGCACGTGGGAACACGATGAGAATAGAAATGAGCTACAGCGCAGGCGATTTCGATGCCGTACGGAGGCAGGTGCAGTATCTGAAACTGGTCGAGCTGGTCCGATAGTGGAGGGCGCGGACGATGATGTCCGAGGTACGCTTTCGTCGGTGTCATGGCGCGCGGTTTTCTGGGAAGACTCTCGGGCCAAAAACCATGCACCTACTGCTGTGGTTACATGCCGAAGGAGCAGCAAATTTCGATATCAATCGCCGCGATTGTCGTTGCCTTTGAACAGGTTCACTGAACTATGAGGGCCATCGACACCAGGATCGCCCGCGCCGCATCGAGACTCGCTCCGCATGGCCGCCGCAACGCCACTTTGTCTCCAGCGGACGAGCTTGCCATTCGGTCATGCGCACCATCATGACCGGTTCGGCCGGCGTGGGATGCGCCCTGAGCGCGCGTTGTTGATCAGGTGGTTCAGCCCTCGGAGTCGTAAGCTCCTGCTGTGAACACGGGTGGGGCGGGATCGGCTGTGCCGGATCGACGGAAGAAGCGGTATTCACAGATCAGATCGGTTGCCACGCTGCTCGCCCTCGGCGTATATCTCGCTGCGGCAACCAGATTGATCGGCAGCGAAGAAATCTACGATGTGGTCGCGGGGCGTCTGTTCGCTCTTGCCATTCTTATCAGCGTTGTGGCGCTCTTTTTCGCCCTTCTCGGGCAAGAACCAGCCGCGCGAGGTAGTTGGCGGAGGGGATGGACAAAGCGGCGCGTATCTTTGCTCGCCTTCTCCGTCGTGCTACTTGCGAGCGCTACCTGGTCGTTCTTCGGCCGGGGCACGGTGATGAACCAGCTGTTGGGGCACACGACCATGATTGCTTCCATGCTCGTCATCGCGTGGAGCTCGGATTGAGTTCAGCGGCAATTGATGCGCCCTTGCGTGCCCCGGTGCTTGACTAGGACGGGCAATGGCTGGCACGCCCTGTTCCACCTGATCACGGGGTTGGCGGGACTCGTCCTGGCTCCCGTACGCTCCCGTTCCCTCGCCTACACCCGGGTGTGCGGGCTGTTCTATCTCCTCATCGCCGCACTGGGATTCACCGGTGGTGACCACGTCCTGCACATGATGGCGGTCGACAACTTCGGAAATGTCGTGCACACCATCGAGGGCGGGATCATGATCGGTGTCGGCGGGTTGGCCGCCGCCGGCGCACGCGTAATCGCGCAGCCTGCGGTTCGACGCGTGTAGCTCCACCAGCTCCCGGCTTCGCTTCGGTCCAGCCACCTTTGGTTGGTTATGCGGGTGAACTTTGACACCGGTTGCTGGCGAAGGTGGGTATCGCCGGCGTTCTGAAGATGTTGGAACTGGCGAATTTTGACACCGGGTCGAGGCTTGTGGCGCGACGATTCGTGTGCTGCTTACAAGAACACATGATCGACGAGATCCTGCGTGAGGATCTGTCGGCAGCTGCCGGCGCTCGTAGCATGAAACGGTGCGATCCAGCGAGCACGGGCAGGACCGAGACCGCGGACAAACAGCGGCCTGGGATGTCGCGCGACCGGCGCGGCCGATCAGCATCGCCGGGGTCGGTATGGCCGGATTCCGCGGCCATACCACCGGGCCGATCGAGCTGAGGGTCGTCCCGCACCCAGCCCTCACACTGGTCGTCGAGTTCGGTGACGGTCCCCTCGTCGTGGACGACGCCCTCGGTCGGCGAGAGCTGGGCGGGCTGGTCGCCGGACTCGCACCTGACGCGGTTCGTCTGCGCGGAAGCGACATCGAATGCGTCGAGGTTCGTCTGACCCCGCAAGCCGCGCACACCGTGCTGGGCGTGCGCCCGGGCGAGCTGCCGCGCGCCGTGGTCGCTCTCGACGAACTGTGGGGCCGGGGCGCATCGCGCATTCGGGAGCAGCTGCATGATGCCGCGACGTGGGAGGACCGGTTCGCCTCGGTGGAGACGCTGCTTGCCGGCCGTGGCGACGTTGGGTTGGCCATGCATCCCGAGGTGGCCTGGGCCTGGCGCCGGATCGTCGCCAGCCGCGGCGCGGCACGAGTCGAGGACCTGGCGGTCGAGCTCGGTTGGAGCCGCAAACGGCTTTGGACGCGCTTCGGATCGCAAGTGGGACTGCCGCCGAAGCGAGCCGCCAGGTTAGTGCGCTTCCATCACGCCGCCCGCCGCCTGGCCCTCGGGCACCCCCCGGCGCGGGTCGCGGCCGACTGCGGCTACGTCGACCAATCCCATCTGCATCGCGAGGTCGTGGCGTTCAGCGGTGCGACGCCCACGACGCTGGCCGGTGACCAGGAGTTCGCCGCGGACCACGCCGGGTTCGCCAGGAACGGAACATTCGTACAAGACCCACCGGGGTGACACGACCCAGGGTGGGGGCATGCGCATCTACGATCCGGTCGCCGTGGCCGCGAACCTCTCATCCTTCGAGTTCGTCCAGGAACTGGCACCGTTCAACGCCTCGTCCTTCGGCATGTATCGCGCCGACGCGGCTGACGCCTCGGCCTGGGAGCTGCACCCCGACACCGACGAACTGTTGATGGTCCTGCGCGGCGAGGTCACGGTCGAAATCCTCACCGCCACCTACCGGCACCAACTCGCACTGTCGGCCGGGCAGTTCACGGTCGTGCCGAAAGGCCACTGGCACCGCCACATCCGGGCACGCGACGTCGTCGAAATGTTCTACACCCCAGGTGCCAGCGTGAACTCCGACGCTGACGACCCCCGCATCATCTCGACCGCCGCGGCAGCGACCGATTCCGGGGCCGCCCCCACCACAATCGATCGGAACAATTGACATGAACCTCCAAGGCGCGAAGGTGCTGTTGACCGGAGCCACCGGCGGGATCGGCCACGCGCTGGCAATAGCACTGGCCGAGCGCGGCGGGCAGATGATCCTGACCGGTCGCCGCACCGGCCTTCTCGAGCCGCTGGCCCAGAAGCTGGGCGGCAGGGCCGTGCACGCCGACCTGACCGATCCGGACTCCGTGCACGAACTGCTCGCCGAAGCGGGCGAGATCGACGTGCTCGTGGCCAACGCCGCCCTGCCTGCGACAGGTCTGCTGGCCGATTACACCCTCGACCAAATCGACCGAGCCCTCGACGTCAACCTCCGTGCACCCATCGTGATGACCAAACTCGCCTCCGAACAGATGGCTGTTCGCCGCCGTGGTCACCTCGTCTTCATCTCCTCCCTGTCCGGCAAAACCGCCTCCGCGCAGGCATCGCTCTACAACGCCACCAAATTCGGACTACGCGGCTTCGCCCTCGCCCTGCGTGAAGACATGCGACCCCACAACGTGGGCGTCTCAACGATATTCCCCGGCTACATCAGCGACGCGGGCATGTTCGCCGACTCCGGCGCCGCACTGCCCCGAGGGGCCCGCACCAGATCACCGCACGACGTCGCCCGCGCAACCGTACGCGCTATCGAGAACAACATCGCCGAAATCGACGTCGCCCCGCTCGGCCTGCGGACCGTCGCACTGCTCGGCGGCATCGCCCCACGCCTGTCGGCCGCGATCCAACGCCGCAGCGGCAGCGACAAAGTCACCCAACAGCTCGCCGAAGGCCAACGCTACAAACGATGAAGGCAGCCGACATTCGGCCGGATCCTCGTTCGCCGATTCCGAGGAACGGGCGTCGTGACACTCGGAGCCGGGCTCGCTCTCGCGAACGCGGCGCACCTGTTCCAGCCGGGGACGCTCGTCGCGGAGAACCAGGCGATCCTGCGACACCCCATCTGGACAGTCCGAGCCGAAGCTCACCGAGTTCGGCAGTCGCTCCGACGCACCCTCGATCCCCACTCATAGCCCAGACCTCCGACCAAACAGCCGCGCAGAACGGCGGAACACACAGCGAGAGAACGTGTTCAAACTCTGGTCGGCCAATGAGACCCTGATCCACGCCAGACTGTTGTCACACTCCGGCGCGCAGGTTCAGGTTCAGGCCGAGTCGGTTATCGGTGAGGTGGCGGCCTTCGGGGCTGAAGCGGCGGTGGGCGTCGGGGCGGCAGTCGGCGATGAACAGGGCGTCATGATGCTGATGTTCGGGTCCGGCGGCGATGACCGGTTCTCCCGTCGGTGACCAGATGCCCGAGTTCGCGCGGTACTGCCAGCAGCCGGCGTCGGTCTCCTCCCAGCCGCGCCGATTGCAGTAGGCGACGAACATGCCCCAGACGCTCGCCATCGCCGGGATGATGTGGCGGGTCGCGTCCTGATAGGGCACCAGCGAGGGGCTGCCGTCAGCGAGGGTGAAATGCCGGTCCGCGGCGGTCGGGCCGATGACGATCCGGGCTCCCTGTTCGGCCAGATACTGATAGAGGGGTGGGAACTCGCATTCGTAGCAGTTGAGTATGCCCACCGTCATTCCGTTGATCTCCACGACCGGAGGCAGTTCGGATCCGAAGCTGTAGTTGCGTCGCTCGGCCGCACCGTACAGGTGTGTCTTGCGATAGTTCGCCGCCACCGTCCCATCCGCGGTGACGCAGGCGATGGCGTCGTAGAAGCGTGAACCGCCTTCGTGCGGTTCACGTTCCGGGTATGGCAGCACGATCGCGATCTCGGCGTCCTTGGCTGCGCGCCGGGCGCGTTCCACACTCGGACCGTCGACGGTCTCGGCCAGCGCGTCTCGCTCGCTCACCCCGATGGCGTATCCGGTGTTGTATTTCTCGGGGAACACCACGAGTTGCGCGCGGTATTCGGCCGCCTTACGGACGATGTGTTCGAGCCGTTCCATATTCTGTTCCACCGCCGCCGCGGTGCCGACTTCCCCCGCGCCCTGGTACAGGGCGATCCTCAGCCCGCCGCCCTCGGGCGGGGGATCGAGAGCGAGCAGGTCCGCGACGATCTCGACAGTGGTCACAGCATTCCTCCTGATGCGACGGCGACCGGCTCGGCCCCGATTCGATTGCTGCGGTGCGTTGTTCGTAGTGCGACTTGCAGATCTCCGGTGAGCTGATCGGCCAGCTCGGTACCCATGTCCGGGCGGCACACGATCCGCAGTGCGCGCTGTCCCGACCATGGCATGTCATAGGTGGGCACCCGCCATCCGCGGGTATGCAGGGCCGCCGCGACGGTCTCCACGCGCTCACGCGGGCCCGCCGCCACCACGATCGGCAGCTGGCCGGGATCGGATACGCGAACCAGTTCGGGGTCCGTGTCCAGGATCGCCGCGAGCGCGGTCGCGGTCTGGGCGCATCGGCGCAGGATTCGCGTATAGCCGTCGACTCCGTAGCCGAGAATGTTGAAGTACTGGTGGGCGACATGGGCGGCCGGCCGGGAGTACCCGAGGCCGAGAGTGCGGGTGCTGCCGCTGAGATAGTCACTGTCGCAAAACATTTCATCGGGCAGCGCGGAACGGTCACGCCACATGATCCACCCGAGAGTGGGCGGGACCATGCCGTACTTGTGTCCTGAGGTGTTGATCGAGCGGACCCTCGGGAGGCGGAAATCCCACTCGCGATCCGGTCGCAGGAAAGGGACCGAGAAGCCGCCCGAGGCCGCGTCCACGTGGATGTCGATATCGACGCCGGACCGGGCGTACAGGTCGTCCAGGCCGACCTGGATATCCTCGATCGGGTCGGTCAATCCGGTGTACGTCGCGCCCAAGGTCGCCACGACTCCGATGGTGTTCGCGTCACATGCGCTCGAAAGTGTTGTCGGGCAAGCGGTCTGAGTCCGCGGGTGCACCGCCACGACTCGTGGTTCGATACCGATGAATCGGCACAGCTGCCGCCAGCACACATGCGCGTTCGCGGCCATCACCAGGTTGGGGCGAGCCGTTCGGGTGCTCCCGGTCGGGCATTTGGTCCACCACAGCGCGGTCGCGGCCAATTGCGCGGCCTCGCTCGATCCGAATGTCGACATCCCCGACACCGCGCAGTTCGAGACCGGCTGTAGATTCCACCGCCGGGCCAGAAATCCCAGGCAACCGGATTCGAAGAGACCTACACACGGGTATTCTTCCCGGTTCACCGCATTGTAGGCAAGCATCCGGCCGTGAATTCCGATGCCCTCCAACGGAATCGCGGCCGTCGAGAACGTCGCCAGATTACGGCGTGGATCGCCGACCGACGCGGCGATCGCCTCGACCTGTCGAGCCGCCATACGCGTGCCGATACCAATCGAGAAACCGTCGCTCATCAAGCCCTCACCCTCAGTTGCGCATCAATACCGAGACATTTCGGAAGCACAGGCGGATCAAGCCACAGCGAACGGAAACAAGATCGAACAGATTTCTACCATGTTCTACCACGCGGATCCGGGACGGCCATACCGTCGAAGAAAGATGCGCCGTCGACCTCGGGCACCAAGCATTTGAGCGGCTATCCGAGGCGTACCGGCCACCGCCTCGGCCCCGAGTGTGTCCGACCCTCCTGAGTTCCGGTGTCTGCGAGGTCTATTGCAGGGCGAGTATTCGTGCCGGTGTGGTGAATTGGCGGAAGCTGTCGACGAAATCCTTCAGCGCGTGGCGGTCTTCGTCACCGGCCGGGCGGTAGCCACGTTCGGCGGTCACCACGACGAGGTCACCGGCTCGTATCCGTAGCACGTCCCAGCACACCGGCAGTACGAGGGCGTTCACCGTACGTCCGTGGCAGCTGATTGTGATATAGGAGCTGTATCGGCTCGCTACAGCTGCCAAGTCCTCCGCCGTGTCCTCTGTCAGAGCTCCGGCCGCCCGGAATTCCTCGAAGTGCATGTCATTTCCTCCGCGTCTCCCTGTTCGCGTCACCGCCGCCCAGCTTATGCACCGCCAGACAATCGAACACACCGAACTCGGTATGACGGTCCGTCACCGACTCATGAGATGACTTCCGGCCGTTGATCTTTCGCATGCCGACTCTCACCGCTTCGGACCAGCGCGAGTGGGCGGGGGTTCGAGCCGATCGAAGAACATTGAAAGTCCTTGTCACCGAGGCACTTCCCGATCGCGACGAGCGTTGAGGCACAACCACAATGCGCCCGCGAGCAGCAGACCGGGAGAGATGATCGGCATCACCGCGGCGATGGTGAAGTCGGCTTCGACGAACGTGTGGCTACGGTTATTGGTATAGGTGAAATCGCGGGCGTCGGCCCAGATCAGAGTGAATGCGATGGCGCAGACCGCCAGCGAACCGAGGGCTTGGATGCAGGCCAACACGAGTACCGCACCGAGTTTCGCGCGGGTTTGGACTCTTTCGAACAACAGAGTGGCAGCAAGCATCAGGGTTGCCGATCCAGCGAGCACCATCCAGACACCGGGCGTGCCGAGTTCCTGGGAAGACTTCATCACGGAGTACTGATCCCTGAAGCCGGGATAGTCCACCAGCGGGACATACAGACCGGAAAGCGTCCCGAAGCTGCCCAATCCCAGCATAACTCGCCCGGCGGTGCGCGCCTTTGCCTCGTCGCCGGACACCGATTCTTCGACCGTGCGCTCATTGTCATCAGTTGTCACAGATGCCGAGTCTGCCAGTCGGGTTATCGAAAGGCGTGAACGTGCCGCGGCGCCTGGGCCGTTTCACTCCTTCCATGGACCGAATTCTCGACAATGTCACCCTGTTCCGGCCGGGGAGGATCCGGATCATGCCGAGGCGGCAGTAGTGGAGACCGGGCCGAATCAGCCTGAAGGATCAGCCGGTACAACGGCCCGGCGAACGACTCACCGACATCGTGATCGACCGACACCAAGGCAACGCCCGCTCGACTATCGGCATCGATCACAGGGCTCAGCAACTTGTTGATCTCAGCGGCACCGACCACCGGCGAGACGATGGTCGGGCCATCGTGCCTGCGTATCCTCGCGCTCGCCACCGCTGAGAAGCTCGGGTGCGGTCGGTATGAGGTTGATTGCCGTGGATGCTGTTGTCAGCGGGCGAGGAAGCTCTTCAGGGTTGGGGTGAAGAGTTTGGGTTTGACCTGGTGGGATTGGCCGGGGAGTTCGGCGTAGTGGGCGGTGGGGATGGCTTGGGCCAGGGCGGTGTTGCCGTGGTGCATCCATTTGGGGCTTTTGGAGCCTACGAAGATCATGGTGGGGGCGGTGATGTAGGTGTAGCGGTCGGTGGGGATGGGGGTGCCGTCGAGGGCGTCGGACATGAAGCGGCTGTCGTAGGGGAGGGTGTGGGCGGATTTCTTGAGTTTGGACCAGCCGGGCATCAGGGGGAATGCGGCCACCGTCAGGGCGGGGGCGCCTACGCCGGTGTGCATGAAGTATCGGATTGCGGCGCCGCGCTTTTCGGCGGTGATGAGATCGCTCAGCCGGCGGTGGTAGTCGGCGGGGGCCGGTTTGCGGGAGCCGTCGGTGACCAAGGGGAATTCGTAGAGGCCGAGTTTGTCGACGGCGAGGCCGTGACGGATGGCCTCCAGCGCGAGCGGCACGCCCGACGAGAAGGCGCAGATGTGCACGGGCTCACCGGCTTCGGCGGCCACCGAGGCGAGATCCTCGATTTCGCGTTGCGGGTCGTAGGGCTGGGTGTCACCGCTTTCGCCGCGGCCGCGGCGATCGTAGGTGTAGACGGTGTAGCTATCCGAGAGTTCCTTGGCCACCGGGGTGCTGGGCCCCATATCGCGGTGGCAGAACGCGCCGTCGACCAGCAGGACGGCGGGGCCGGTGCCGATCTTGGAATACGCGATGACGGTGCCGTCCTTGGAGATCACGGTCGAGGTGCTCATAGTGATGGTTCGGTCCTTCGGTGCGAACGCTGGACGAGAGCGCTACGGATTGAAGCGGGTGTGTAGCCGAAGGAATCATCGCGTGGCAGAGCGGATTTGGCGATCACTTCGCGTGTTGCCGTGTGTTGGCCCGCGAGTCGACAGCCGCAGGGCGTGTCGCAGCCGGGCCTGCGGAGTGTCCCGCACCGCCGTGATCAGCCGGTGCGGAGTGTCGATGCTAGGTTGCCTGGCTCACCGAGGACATGTGGAAGTCCGGGATTCGCAAGGCGGGCATGGAGGTTCGGGTGAACCAGTCCTTCCACTCACGGGGGAGGGTGATTTCGCTGCGGCCCGCTTCGCTCACCCGGCGCAGTAGATCCAGGGGTGATTCGTTGAAGCGGAAATTGTTGACCGCGGCGGTGACTTCGCCGTTCTCGACCAGATATACGCCGTCGCGGGTGAGGCCGGTGAGCAGCAGGGTCGCGGGATCGACTTCGCGGATATACCAGAGACAGGTGAGCAGCAGCCCGCGTTCGGTGCGGGCGATCATATCCGCCAGCGATGCCTCGCTACCGCCCGTCATGAGCAGGTTCTCACCGGGAACCGCTACGGTGGCATCGAATTCGGCGGCGGTGGCGCGGGGGTACACCAGCGATTCGATCACGCCGTTGTGCACCCAGTTCGCGCGCTGCGCGGTCAGTCCGTTGTCGAAGACCGACAGCGACTCCGACGAGGCGGGCGTGGCCACGAACGGCCGGTACTCCAGCCCGGCGGCACTGGGATCCGAATACAAGGTGAGCGGAATATCGGTGAGCCGCTCACCGATTCGCGTTCCGCCCGCACGAGAGAAGGCGGTGTGGCCCTCGTGCGCGCCGCGGCCCTCCATGGACCACGCCATATAGATCATGAGATCGGCGACGGCAGAGGGCGGCAGCAGCGTCTCATAGCGCCCGGCGGGCAGCTCCACCCGCCGCTTACCCCAGTCCAGCCGCCGCGACAGCTCGGCGAGCAGGCCGGGCACATCCACATCCTGGAAGTCCGTGGTGCCCGCGCCGACCCACGCGCTCGCCAGCTCGGCACCCGCCCCGCGCTTGCCGTTGATCTCCACCGACCCGGTCGGCTGCACCCAGCGCCGCCGCACCCCGGTGGAGGTGCCCAGCCACGTCGAGTGCATTTGATGATGCGCGAACCCGTACAGCTGATCGGACCCGTCGAATCCGGGCGCGAGATCGCGTGCCAGTTCGGTGAATACGCCGATATCGGTGGTCCCGGCCGCACCCTCCCAATCCAGCATGGAGTCCAGGGTCGCCTTGTCCACGATCTCCGGATCCAGCAGCGGCATGGCATCGCGCGCCGGTTCGGCGGTGCGCGCGGCCTCCTCGCTGGCGCGCACCACATACTCGATATCGGCCGGATCCACACTCGTGGAGCTGACGCTGCCGACGCGAGCGGCACCGGCGGCATCGCGGAACACCGACATCACCGCCCAGTCCCGCGCGACCGAGGAACCATTGGTGGTCATGGAGTTTCCGGCCCAGCGCAGCGACGCCTCGTGCGCGTCGGTGACGATCACGATCGCCTCATCGGCGCGCGAGGACCGCAGCGCGCGTTCGACGACCTCGGGGGCGGGGAGCACACTCACCGTGTCGGTCCTTTCCTACTGTCCGGCCTCGGCGCGGGTATTGAGAATATTGATGCCGCGCACCAGCACCGACGGGCAACCGTGCGAAACCGCCGCCACCTGACCGGGCTGCGCTTTACCGCAATTGAAGGCGCCGCCGAGCACCCAGGTCGAGGGCCCGCCGACCGCCTCCATCGATCCCCAGAAGTCGGTGGTGGTCGCCTGATACGCGACATCACGCAGCTGCCCGGCGAGTTCACCATTGCGGATGCGGAAGAACCGCTGGCCGGTGAATTGGAAGTTGTAGCGCTGCATATCGATCGACCAGGATTTGTCGCCGACGATGTAGATGCCGTTCTCCACCCGGGAGATCAGCTCGGCGGTGCTGGTGTCACGTGTCGGATCGGGTTGCAGGGACACATTCGCCATGCGCTGGATCGGAACATGGTGTGCCGAATCGGCGTATGAGCAACCGTTCGAGCGCTCCAGGCCGAGCCGCGGTGCGAAGACGCGATCGAGTTGATAGCCGACCAGGGTGCCCTCGCGCACCAGATCCCATTGCTGTCCGGCCACGCCCTCATCGTCCCAGCCGACACTGGCCAGGCCGTGTTCCTGGGTGCGGTCACCGGTGACATGCATGATCGGCGTGCCGTAGCGCAGCGTGCCGAGCTTGTCGGGGGTCGCGAAGGAGGTTCCGGCATACGCGGATTCATAGCCGATGGCCCGGTCGTACTCGGTCGCGTGACCGATGGACTCGTGAATCGTCAGCCACAGATTGGTCGGATCGATCACCAGATCGGTCGGCCCGGCCGTGACCGTCGGGGCCTTCACCTTCTCAGCCAGCCATCCGGGAATCCGCGCGAGTTCGCCGTTCCAGTCCCAGGTTCCGTCCGCGCCGGTGACGTACTCCCAGCCGCGCCCCGTCGGAGCGGCCAGGGTCCGCATGGTCTCGAACACGCCCGCCGACGGATCGACGGTGATCGCCTCGAGCTGCGGATGCAATCGCACCCGCTGCTGGGTGATCCGCGATCCGAACGTATCGGCGTAGCAGGTCTGCTCCTTGACCTGCAGGACATCCGCCGTCACGTGATCCACACCGTCGGAGGCTTTGAGCCGCTCCGAATAGTCCAGCAGCAGTGCGACTTTCTCCGGTGTCGGCACGGCGAACGGATCGATGTCGTACGAGGAGACGTACTCGACATCCACATAGCGCGGCTCGGGTGCGAGCTCGACACGCTCGCGATTCAATCCGCGCAGAGTGGTGGCGACCGTGACAGCGCGCCGCGCCACCTCTACCGCCGACTCCGGCGTGAGATCCGCGTGCGAGGCGAACCCCCAGGTGCCGTCGACGATCACGCGCACCGCGAAGCCGAGATCGGTACTGTCACGCACCGATTCGACACGCCCGTCCCGCAATCGAATGGACTGCTGCACGATCCGATGCACCCGCAGGTCCGCGTACTCGGCCCCGGCCGCTCGCGCCGCCGTCAGAGCGGCCTCCGCGAGCGCGTTCAGCGGCAGTGCGCGGAACTCCTCGTCCACGACCTTGGTTGCGATGCTCACCCGCACCACGCTAGAGGGTCGCGTACCGCAGGTTCAACAACGCGCTGCGGCACAGTGAAGTTCACACCCTGCGAACTGGCACACGCTGCAACAATGCGTGAAGTGCGAAGAAGCACACTGCGAAACGCGCGCGACAAGCCCAGTACATACCGGGTTTTACGTACTGAATGCCGTAGGGTCTGCCCGCGTGCCGCCATCAGCGCTCCGCGACCGCAAACGAGAACGCACCCGCCGTGCCCTCTACGAGGCCGCCGTCGAAATGTTCGAGAGCAGAGGTTATGAGGCGACCACCGTCGCCGATATCGCCGCCGCCGCCGAAGTGGGCACTCGAACGTTCTTCAACTACTTCGCCAGCAAAGAGGAGCTCCTCTTTCCCGAACCCGACGATCGGGTGAGCGCGGCCGCCCAGGCCATTGCCGCCCGCCGTCCCGACGAACGCCCCGTCGAGGTGTTACTACGTGCCTTACGCGCGGTCGGGGACAATCCCGGCGAACACCTCGGCGACACCCTGGCCGCCCGAATCGCGGTGGTACGAGCGCAGGTTTCGCGCACCGTGCCCGCGGTGAGCGGCCGCGCCGCCTACGCCCAGCTGGCCACGCAACAGGAGATCGCCCGCCAACTCCGCGCCGCCTTCCCCGAGGAGCTCGACGAGGTCGGCGCCGCCGCCCTGGTCGGCGCGGTCGTCGGCGCCGTCTCCGGTGCGCTCACCGCGATCTTCCAGAGTGGTGCGTTCACCGATCCCGAACAGCTGCAACGCAAAATCCAGGAGACCACCTCCAAGGTGCTGGCCCCCTGGCTGACCCAGTCCGCCCCCGCCGCGGTGGCCAGCGCCGATCCGGACGCCAGCCATTCGCACTCCATGGAGGCCGCGCCGCGAGTGGACGAGACCGGATCGGCGGCGCCGCGCCCCGCCGACACCCGCCCGGAGCCCGCACGCCGCACCGATATTCCGGTCCGGCACCTGGGCGCAGCGGTCCTGCGCCGCCAGCCCCCCGAACCACTGCACCAGATCCCCGCCGGTCAGTGCGTCACCATCGAACCCGCCGTCACTCCCGTTGCGGAAACGGGCGGCGAATCATCGTGGCGCGGTGGCTCTTCCGCCCCCGACCCCGAGCCCGACCCGGCCGGTGACCTACGGGTGCGCGCGGGCGCGCTCGCCTGATCGCACGGGTGCCGCCTCGGCGAATCAGCCGAACTGCTGCCAGCCGAGGCGAATCACCATGGCCACCACCACAACCAGCAGCACGATGCGCACGAAACCCGCGCCCTTGGCCAGGGCCATGCGCGAACCCACAATGGACCCGGCCACATTCGCGACCGCCATGGACAATCCGAGCGCCCACAGCACATGTCCGGTGGAAGCCAGGAAGATCAGCGATCCCAGATTCGAACCGCAGTTGATCACCTTCGCCATGGCCGCGGCGCGCACGAACTCGGTGCCCAGCAGCGTGGCGAAGGTAATGATCAGGAACGTCCCGGTACCCGGTCCGAGCACACCGTCGTAGAGTCCGATCAACCCGGCTGCGAGGCCGACCACCAGCAGTGTCTTACGCCGCGTCGGCGGATGGGTGGCCATGGTGACACCCACCGACGGTCGCAGCGTCACGAAGATCGCCACCCCGATCAGCACCACCATCACGATCGGAATGAAGTACTTGCGGTCGATCAAGGCCACCAGCGCCGATCCGCAGGCCGCCGCGACGGCGGCGATCACCGCACCGGGAACCAGCAACTTCCACCGCATCGGCACCTTGCGCGCGAAGGTGATCACCGCCGCGGTGGTCCCGGAGAAGGCCGCGATCTTGTTGGTACCCAAGGCGGTTTGCGGCGCCAGCCCCGGTAACACCACGAAAAGCGTGGGCAGCACGATCAATCCGCCCCCGCCCACCACCGCGTCGACCCACCCCGCCGCCGTAGCCGCGGTCAGCAAGACCGCCCAGTCCGCAACGTCCACCCTGTGACCCAACCAGACCCGGGCACCACCCGGCAAACCTCACCGGCACGCCGGGCGCGCGGCACACCCCGCGACCTCTGGACGAGTAAGTCCGAGCTCACTTGTCGTGGAAGTGTTGTCGCTCGAGATCATTCGCCGATAGCGTGCAGCGAGCTCCCACCGGACCCGGCACCCCTCGTGGCCGGGTCCGGCGGCAGCCGCGCTGTCCTGTCGCCCCCTTCGCGCCAGGACAGCTCTTTTTTTGTGGGTGGCTCGTGTGGTCTTCTCCCGGGTGGTGAGGGCCGGCAGCAGCGGGGACCCGGCGCGCAGCAGGCGCGCGTCGCCAGGGAGTTTCGGATCTGCCTCCCCTTCCCCTGAGGTCGGCTTTCGGTTTCGGGGCCTGCCCGGCGCGGTCGCCGCGGTGGCGACCAGGCCGAGATCCGCGGCGTTGGTGGTACGACGCGCCCTGTCAGTTGTTACAGCCGCGAACTGTACCCAAATCGCTACTTACTTTCAACAGCATCACTGCTTAGTAACATCACGTACAATAGCTATTTTCAGATGCAAACTGCTTGTCAACGGTAGGTGAAACTAAGGGGTGCGCCGATGGAAGGTGCCGATTCGCGTCGGGTAGTATCGGCGCGGATGCCGGTAGAGCGGCCGTTCTGCAAGCCTTTTGCGTAGAGTCGAGGCGATGACTACACAACACCCTGAGTACTTGGGCCAGGTGGCGCTCGCTCGGCGTGAAGTGCTGGACCTGTCCAAGCAGGCGGTTCACGCGGCCGTCGGGCTGAATCCGCTTACCCTCAGCAAGATCGAGAACGGCCAGGCCGGGCGACTGCGCAAGGACACCTTGGCCCGGCTGGACAAGGTGTTGCAATGGCAGGACGGCTCCGCCGAGGCCGCCTGGACGATGGGGCGGCCTCCGGTGGAGGTCACCAAGTCCGCGCAAACCGTTCCGAGCGTGCTGTACATACCGTTTCCGCCCGAGCTGATCCAGGACACCGTCAAGCTGGCCGAGCTGGTCGCCCACATCGCCGGCGATGACGAGCGCTGGGCGGCGCTTGTGGCCGATATGGATACCGTCGCTGACCGGGTCTTGCGTGCCTGGACGATCGCCGATATCGAACGTCAGCGGTTCGAGGGCACGCTGAGTCCGGCGACGATCGAGATGCTGCTCGGGCATTACATGCGCCGCGCTCCCGAGGCGCCGACCGTCCAGGATCAGGACGAATTGATGTATCTGCGCTGGTTGTTGGGCAGGCTCCCGGATACCACGCCCGCCGATCAGGAAGAACGTTTTGCCCAGCGATGGGCGCGTGTGCAGCAGATGTACGCCGCGCCTCGCCGGATCAGCTGATGAGGAACACCATGCCGCTGCCGTTGGCCGACAAGATCGAACGAATGATCAGTTTCGCGCACCGCTGGGACGCGCCCGCGCTCAATGACGAGCAGATCGCCGCCGAGCTGACCTGCAAGCTCGGCCGCACCGTTGAGCCTGCCGACGTCGCGGGCCTGCGCACTGGGTCGACGGTCGCGATTGCCCCTGATCTCGCGGCAGCGCTGTGCGCGCTGTGCGGCGTGACGGACGTCGGCTACCTGCTGCCGGAGGGCGATGAGGATATCGATATCGACCTGCGGTTACAGCTGTGGACCTTGGCGCGGGATCGCGGAGTGCAGCATGTCGCGGCGCGCGCGATGACCCGCGACAAGCTGCGGGAGCTGATCGCCGACCTGCGCGCGCTGCCCGCCCGCACCCGGTAATCAGCCCCCTGTCAGCGGCGTCGCCTTACTTGATACGGCTGAAGGTGACCTCGAGATTGGACGGGCGCAGCGTCAAATTCTCTTCGACATCCAGCTCGCCAGTGCTGGCCAGTTCGAAATCGCGCACCAGCGAGGCAATGATCAGCTTCGCCTCGTGCAGCGCGAACGCCTGACCGATGCACGAGCGCGGACCCGTGCCGAAGGGCCGGTACATCCACGGTTTGGGCCGAAACCCGTTCTCTAGCCACCGATCCGGCCGGAATTCCCCGGCGTCGCCACCCCATACCCCGGGGTCGCGCTGGACCGCGAGCAGCAACACGAACACCCATTCCCCTGCCGCGATCGGGTAGCCGCCGAGTGTGGTGTCTTCTCGCGCCTCTCGGAAGAATCCGGGTGCGGTGGGCCAGAGTCTGAGTGTTTCGGCGATTACCGCGTCGGTGACCCGCAGCTTGGCAACGTCCTCGTAGGCGATTCGTCCGTCGGTGGTAACCGCGGCGGCTTCTGCGCGCACTTGTGCCGCGAGCTCCGGATCACGAGCCAGGAAGTGTGTGGCGAAGGAGAGCAGGTTGCCGGTGGTCTCGTGTCCGGCGATGAAAAGTGTCAGCACCTGATCGGCGATATTGTCGTCCGGCAGTGCCGGACCTTCGGCAGGATGCATCATGCGATCCAGTAGATCCGGGCACCGCTCGCCGGTCCGCCGCCGGGTTTCGATCACCTCCAGCACAGTGGATTTCATGAATTCGATGTCCTGGGCGTGCTGGCGATCGCGCTTGCTGCCGCCGAATAGCTTGCCCAGCAACGGAATCGCGGACTCCTGTGCATAGGAGAACACTCGGGTCAGCGCAGCGGCGAACGGAGCTCGTTCTGCCGCATCGCTTTCGAATGCCCCGACGCTGTAGCCGAATCCCGCGCGGCCGATCACCTCGAGGGCGGTATCGCCCATCATGGCCGCGGTGTCGGTGACGGTCCGGGTATCGCCGAGCCACCGCGAGGTCAGCTCCGCCACGTTCAGCATCGTGTCGTGGTAATCGGACATCGCCGCCGGCACGAACCCCTGAATCAGGACTTCGTGCCCGTGCCGCCACTCCGCGGAATCGTTCGACGCGGTGAACAGGCCATCTCCGCCGACCGGGACCAGCTTCTCGTAGGGTCTCGCGAAATGTCGCATCCAGGTCTTTTCGTCGATGACCTCGCGCATCAGCGCCGCCGACCCGGCGAACGTCAGATGCACCCCGCCGACGAATGACCTGCGATAGAGCGGCCCCAACTGCGAAAACTGCCACAGAGTCTTCTGATTCGGGCGTTTGCGGTCCATGCCGAGCACGTCACCAAGGATCGGAATCCGGTTCGGTGGATGCGGAATGCTCTGTGCGGCAGCGGATTTGGTTGTCGTCATAGGAGTGCCTTTCGGGCGTGGGCGTTTGAGTCGTCTGCTACGGCGGGCCGGGTCCGGGTCCACTCACGGGCGATATCCAGCACGAACGCTTCATCCCCCACCCATGCCGGGGCCGCTGCCCGCCGGTCGCCGCTCTCGGATCCACCCTCGGCGAGTGCCGATCGTAGGGCGTGGCACACCTGCGCCGGGGTGGGCTGCGCGTGCAAGCCGGTCAGATGGGGGGCAGCGGAGATCATGGTGTCCTCGATCTCGATGCGCATCCGGTGCTCGCTGACCTGCACCAGCGTGCTGCGCGGGACGTTCAAACGCATCTCCGGACGCGCGGTCATCATGTCTTCCCACATCGGCCCCAGTACCCGGACATTGCGCGAGGCGGAATCCCTGTGCAATCGGATCGCGAGCGAGGTGACGATCGAGGGCACCGTCAGCAGCATCAATACCGCGACGGGGAGCAGGAAGAGCAGATCGTTCCCGCTGGCGCGGTGGGCGGTGAGTTCGTCTCGGGTACCGGCGGTGATCAGCCATCCCGTGATGATCCGGCTCCAGGCGTCGATCTGGGAGAATGCGATGCACACCGTCAGGATCAGGCCGAATGCCGCGCGGGCCAGGCTCTGGCGCCAGTGCCACATCAAACTCACCGCGATGATCAGGACAGGGATTTCAGCGAGCGCGGTCGGCAGCGTGTACACCGTCAAGTAGATCCCTGGCCGCACGCCGGGCAGTTCCTCGACCGCCACATCGGCCGCCCGTGCCGGAGCGGAGATCCACGCCAGCGCCCCGGCGAGCACGACTACACCTGCCCAGATCAGGGTGACCACCGGGCCACGGACCGGCCGCCGTGCCCGCCAGAGCAAGCCGATCCACAAAATCGCACCCGCCCCGACCAACGCGGCGGCGTGGGTCGCGAGCCGCACATCCGCCAGCGCCACCCACCGGGTCAGCACCGACTGCATTGCGCGGTCCCGTAGCAACGCGGTGGACCAATAGGACCAGATCAGCACTGCCACAGCCCAATCGAGCCGTACACGCTCGAGCAGCACCGACATGCGCAGTATCCCGGCGATGGCGATCCACGCCAACAGCACCGCCATCACCGGCTCCGTCAGCGACGAGGTCGCCTCCGCCACCAGCAAAGAACTCGGACTCATCGCCACATCAGTTCGATCAGCGATGCCGCTCTGTGTCTCGCGCCGCCGATGCTCTCCGGCCGGCCTCGGCTCAGGCCCGCCAAATGCGTGCCGAGCCATTCCGCTTCCCGCTCGGCGGTGGTGTCGAAGTGCCGGCGGTGCATGATCGCCCGGACCCGCTCCGGGTCCAGACCTTCGGCGAGCAGCGAATCAGTGACTTCGAAGCGGTCGTCGCCTCGGTGCTCGAGCAGCACGTGCCCGATCTCGTGCATGATCTCCTGCCGCTGCCCGCGCGCCGATCGTGACGGGTCGTACTTGATGACCAACTCTTCCTCGGTCACCCACAACGCCCCGCATCGCGATAGCGACGGCACATTTATCCGCCACGGGGCCAGCACGATGTGTTTGCCCAGACGTTCGGACAGGTACCTCGTGAACTCTCCTACGGTCCACGGCGGCGTCAGCGGAATCTCCCCCAGGATGTGCTGTACCCGACCCTCATCCACCGCAGCCCCGACCTCCAGCGATCCATAGCTCCGGCCAGTTTCTATGTGCCAACTACGCACAACTCCGTGCGGCAGCCACACGAAAGGGCCGGCTTCTATCAACAGTCGACGCCACAATACTCGGTAAGATCATCCGTAGTAACGGCAGGGACAGCTGCCCGGTGAGGCTCGAACCCCCGGCGCTGATCTGGGTGGGCGATCGGGTGTAAATAGCAGCGGATCCGCTAGCTAGGGTGGGGGAGTGCGCCGGTTCAGTCTGTGGCTGCGGGGCAAACCGCTGATCTCCGATTCGATGCTGGCACTGCTGCTGCTCACCATCGATGTGCTCGCCGTGGGCGATGCCAGGAACAAGATCGCCTACCTGGTGCTCGGCGTCCTGCTGGTGCTGCCGATCATCATCCGGCGCACCCACCCGCGCGCCGCGGCCATCGCCCTGGTGCTGCTGTCGATGGCCACCTCGGTGACCCATTGGGCAGCCGAGGACCCCTCCGAACATCCGGCGCTGCTCGGGCTCGGCGTCATGCTGTACACGCTGGTCGCGTATGTCGGACGGCGCGAAGGGCTGTGGTACCTGGGCGCGCTGCTGCTCGACAGCGCGATCGCGCATCTGCTGGTCGGCAAGCCCGAAGGCGCGGACATCCCGTTCACCGCGCTCTACTACGCGCTGTGCTGGACCCTGGCCGAATTCGTCGGAGCCCGGCACGCCTACGACAACGAGGTCGCCGCCCGCCTCGCCGTCGCCGACTACGACCGCGAACGACAGGCCCACGATGCCGTCGCCGCCGAACGCACCCGCATCGCCCGCGAACTGCACGATGTGGTCGCACACGCGGTCAGCGTCATGATCGTGCAGGCCGACGGGGCGCGCTTCGCGCTCCGGCACGAGCCCGAGACCGCCGAGAAGGCCCTGGGCACCATCGCGGGCACCGGACGCGACGCCCTGCGCGAACTCCGCCGCACCGTCGAACTCCTGCGCACCGAGCATGCGCCGGAACAACTTCCGCAGCACGGCACCGCGGGCATCGCCAAAGTCGTGCAGATGATGCGCGATACCGGCTTGGACGTCTCCCTCGAGCTCAGCGGCGAACTCGATACCGTCACACCGGAAGTCAGCCTCGGCATCCACCGCATCGTGCAGGAGTCGCTCACCAACACCCTGCGCCACGCCGGACCCGATCCGCGCGCCGCCGTCCGCATCGAACGCGGCGATACCGATGTCCTGGTCGATATCGTCGACTCCGGCGGCGCGCCCGTCACCGGCACCCGCTCGAAATGTGGTGAGCCGCTGCCCGCGCCCGCCAGCGTCATCCCCGGCAGCGGTCTCGGCCTGGTCGGTATGCGTGAACGTATCGCCGTCCTCGGCGGCACCCTCGCCGTCGGCCGCAATGACCAGGGCGGCTGGGCCGTGCACGCCACCATCCCCCTGGACCGCACCACCGCCGAGTGATCGACCGGGCCGGAATCGGCCACTCCCGGACCGTGCCGCCCGGATGCGCCCGGTCGTACCGATAGATTGGGAGGCGTGCCGATCACCGTTCTCGTCGTCGACGACCAAGAGCTCATGCGCGCGGGCTTGAAGATGGTGCTGGGCGCACACCCCGATATAGAGGTGGTGGGCGAGGCCGACAACGGCGCCACCGCCATCTCCCGCACCGCCGAACTGCGCCCCGATGTGGTGCTCATGGATGTGCGCATGCCCATTACCGACGGTGTCACCGCCACCGCGCGAATCATCGAATCCGGTTGCGGCAGCCGGGTTCTGGTCATGACCACCTTCGACCTGGACGAGCACGCCCTCGGTGCGCTGCGCGCCGGCGCCAGCGGATTCCTGCTCAAGGACACCCCGCCCGAGGACCTCATCTCCGCCATTCGCAGTGTCGCCGCCGGTGATGCCGTGGTCTCGCCGAAGGTCACCAAACGCCTCCTGGACCGCCTCATCGCCGACGATCCCGCCGCGGGCCGCGACCCGGCCGTCCTCGATGTCCTCACCGCCCGTGAACGCGAAGTCCTCGAACATATCGCCGTCGGGCGCTCCAATGCCGAGATCGCCGCAGCGCTGTTCCTGTCCGAGGCCACCGTCAAAACCCATGTCGGCCGCGTGCTCACCAAACTCAACCTGCGCGACCGCGTGCAAGCGGTGGTGCTCGCCTACGAAACAGGTCTCGTTCGCCCGGGCAACGCCTAGAGGAAGGATCGCGCCATGTCAGCCGATGACAGTGTGTTCACGGGGGCGGTGGCGAAGTTCTACGAAACCTATATGGTGCCACTGATATTCGAGCCGTACGCCGAACCGGCGGTGCGGCGGGCGCTGGCACCGGACGTCGCCGACGTACTGGAGATCGCGGCGGGGACGGGCGTGGTCACCCGTGCGCTGGCGCTCGCATCGGATGAGCGGGTGCGCATTGTGGCGACGGACCTCAATCAGGCGATGCTCGACCAGGCCGCCGCGATCGGTACGGCACGACCGGTGCGGTGGCGGCAGGCGGACGCCATGCGGTTGCCGTTCGCGGACGCTAGCTTCGACGCGGTCGTCTGCCAATTCGGGGCCATGTTCTTCCCCGATCGGGTGACCGCCTTCGCGCAGGCCCGCCGGGTGCTGCGGCCGGGCGGACGATTCGTGTTCAGCACCTGGGATCGCATCGAGGACAACGAATTCGCCGATACCGTGACCGCCGCGATGGCCTCGGTCTTCCCGTCGGACCCGCCGCGCTTTCTGGCACGCACTCCACACGGCTGTCACGACATCTCGGAGATCACCCGGGACCTGGCTCAGGCGGGCTTCGGCACCTCGCCGCGGATCGATACGGTGACCGCCCGCAGCCGGGCGGATTCAGCACGGACGCCCGCGGTCGCCTACTGCCACGGCACCCCGCTGCGCGATGAGATCGAAGCCCGTGGCGATCTCGACCAGGCCACCTCGGCAGCCGAACAAGCACTCACCGAGCGCTTCGGCAGTGGTCCCGTCGACGGCAGGATCCAGGCGCATATCGTCACCGTGGTGAACACCCCTTTGTGAGCCTGGACGCATCGGGAGAAAAATCGGGGCCCGGCTCGTTGTAGGGGTAGATCGCCGAAAGGATCGTGTGATGCCCGCTCTACTGTTCGCCGCGTACTTCATCGCCGAGATTGCCACGCTCGTACTGTTCGGGCATCTCATCGGCGTGTTCCCGACCATCCTGCTGCTCATCGCGGGGTCGGCGGCGGGGCTGATCCTAGTGCGCTCGCAGGGCCGGCGCGTCTTCGAGGGCTTCCGCCGCGCCTCGCGCGGCGAGATCGACCCGAGCACCGCCGTCGCCGACGGCGCACTGGTGACCGTGGGCGCGGTGCTCATGTTCGTGCCCGGTCTGCTCACCTCGCTCATCGGTCTGGTGGCGCTGGTGCCGTTCACGCGCTTTTTGATCCGCCCGGTCGTGGCCGTGTTCGCCGCGCGCCGACTGGCCCGGGTCGCCACCGCGGTCGGGCCGTTCGGGTATCGCAATGTGGTGATCGATCCCGATGGTGAGGTCATCGACGCCACCGTGGTCACCGAGTACTACGACGACGGCCAGGGCGATGCCCGCCGCATGATCGACCCGCGCTGACCGCCGACACCTCTTCGGCGGGCGCGCCCGCATAGGCTTGTCGCGCCGCATCACTCCGTTCAGTCGAAGGGCCGATACTTCATGTCCAGCGAGACCACCGTGCGCAATGGCGCGGTCACCCTGCCGGTAACGCGCTCGGGTGCCGGCCCGGAATTGGTTTTCCTCAACGGCGGTGGCGCGACACAGGTCGCGTGGAAGGACGTCATCGCCGAACTGCACGGCTATGAGACGATCACCTTCGATCTGCGCGGCCACGGAAAAGCCTCGGCGGCAACCTCTTACAAGTTCGCCGACTTCCAATCCGATGTCGAGGCGGTGCTCGGCTCGCTCGCGGTGCAGCGGCCGATTCTGATCGGCTGGTCACTGGGCGCGGATCTGGCCCTCGAATACGCCGCCACACATCCGGTCGCCGGACTGGTCCTGGTCGACGGCGCGGTCCCGCTGCAGGAGCCGCTGGTCGAGGATCAGAAGAAACTGCGCGACTCGTTCAACAGCCTCGGCACCAAACTGGCCATGCGATTGGTGCGACTGACCCCGCACGGTTACGTCATGCCCGGGAAGGCCTTCGCCGACCTCACCATCGAACTCGATCAGCGGCGCCAGCAACTCCTGGACACCTACCGCACCCTGGACTGCCCGGTCACCATGCTGCTGGCCACCCACTCCGCACACGGCCGCGACGCCCATGCCGCCCATGTGAACCGCACCTGGAAAGCCGGCGGTGAGGTGCTGCGGGCCGCCGTTCCCAGCGCCGAGGTGAGCTGGCTCGACGGCGATCACAAACTCCCGTTCCACCATCCGGCGGAGATCGCCCGCGCCATCGAGAACCTCGCCGCCAAAGCCCAGTCGGCCGAATAACACCGGCCGCGGTGTGACGCACGTCCGATGGGTGGAGTGCGGTTGCGGCATCGCGGACCGCGTGCGGCAGACTGGAATCTCGTGAGTACCCAGTTGCTTGTCGGCGGTCGTATCTACAGCTCCAGCAATCCCGATGCCACCGCCATGGCCGTCACCGACGGGACCGTGGTGTGGGTGGGCGCGGACCGCACCGGACGAGCACTGCATCCCGATGCGGAGATCATCGACCTCGCCGGGGCGTTCGTGGCACCGGCCTTCGTCGACCCGCACGTACACGTCACCGCGCTGGGCCTGAAGCTCACCGGACTCGATCTGTCCCAGGCGCGTTCACTCACCGAATGCCTGGAGCTGCTGCGCGCCCACGCCGCCGCGCACCCGGACGGGCCCGTGCTCGGCGACGGCTGGGATGAGACCACCTGGGCCGAGGGCCGCCCGCCCAGCCTCGAGGAGATCGACGCCGCCGCGCCCGGGCGCACCGTGTATCTGGTTCGCGTCGACGCGCATTCGGCCGTGGCCTCCACCCCGCTGCTCGATGCCGTCCCGGCGTTGACCGGAACCAGCGGCTTCACTCGCGGCGAACCATTGCGCGCCGCGGCGCACCATCTGATCCGCCGCGCCGCGCTCGGCGCGCTGGCGCCCGCTCAGCGCGATCGCGCCCGCCGCGCCGCCCTCGATCACGCCGCCGCCAATGGCATTGCCGCCGTACACGAATGCGCCGGACCAGATATCTCCGGGGAAACCGATGTACGCGAACTCCTGGCCCTCGAACACGGCGTCGAGGTGCGCGCCTACTGGGGTCAGGCCGTCCGCACCGCCGACGAGGCCCGCACCCTGATCAAGGACCTCGGCGTGCACGCGCTCGGCGGCGACCTGTTCGTCGACGGCTCCATCGGCTCGCACACCGCCTGGCTGCGCGCACCCTACGCCGACCTCGACACCACCGGCACCAGCTACCTCGACGCGGAAACCATTGCCGCACACGTGCTCGCGTGCACCGAGGCCGGAATCCAATCCGGCTTCCATGTTATCGGCGATGCCGCCATGGACGCGGTCGTCACCGGCTTCGAACAGGTCGTCGCACAGGTCGGCGGCCCGGCCTTCGCCTCGCGCGGACACCGCATCGAACACGCCGAGATGGCCGATGCCGACCAGATCGCGAAATTGGCCGCCTGGGGCGTAATCGCCAGTGTGCAACCGGCTTTCGACGCCGCCTGGGGCGGACCCGAGGGCATGTACGCCGCCCGCCTCGGCGCGGACCGCGCCGCCACGCTGAATCCGTTCTCCGCCTTGGCCTCGGCCGGTGTCTCCCTGGCCATCGGCTCCGATGCCCCGGTGACGGCGTTGAATCCGTGGGAGGCGCTGCGCGCCGCGGCGCACCACCGCACCTCCGGTCACCAGATCTCTCCGCGCGCGGCCTTCGCCGCCGCCACCCGGGGCGCGTGGCGCGCGGGCGGGGTTCGCGACGGTGTCGCGGGAACCCTCGTCCCGGGCGCTCCCGCCTCGTACGCGGTATGGGAGGCAGGCGATCTCGTGGTCGCGGCCGCCACCGATACCGTGCAGCGCTGGTCCACCGACCCCCGCTCCCGCGTACCCGGTTTGCCGCCGCTGACCCCCGGTGCCGCACTGCCGCGCTGCCTGGCCACCGTGCACCGCGGGACCACCATCCATGCCGTGTGAGTTCGACCCGCGAAAGCCTTCGCGGACAGCGCTTCCCGACTCGACCTGCCGGTGCGGGACAATCAGCCGCGCGTCGCGGGGCGTCGAAAGGTGTTGGGGTTGTGAGTGAGTCGACGGTGGACAGTGGCGATCAGGCCGGGACCGGTGGTGCCGCGGGCGGCGGGCCGGTAGCTCGTGCGGCCGGTTCGCTCCGGGCGCATCCGGTACTGACGCGGATGGTCACCGCGGTGATCGCCGGATTGTTGCTGTTCGCCAGCTTCCCACCGCGCACGCTCTGGTTCCTGGCACCGGTCGGTATCGCGGTGCTGATCCTGACCGTGCGCGGAAACGGCCGTCTGCGTGGGGGATTCGGGTACGGATTCCTGGCCGGACTGGCGTTTTTCCTGCCATTGCTGCCGTGGACCGGAATCTATGTCGGTCCGGTGCCGTGGATCGCGCTATCCACCGCGTTGTCGGTCTATGTCGGGCTCTTCGGAATGCTGGCGCGGCTGGTCGGGCGGCTGCCGGGCTGGCCGCTGTGGGTGGCGACCATGTGGTCGCTGACCGAATGGGGCCGCTCCAGTTTTCCATTCGGCGGGTTTCCCTGGGGGAGACTGGCTTTCGGTCAGGCCGACGGATGGTATCTGCCCTACGCCATGTTCGGCGGCGCGCCGCTGGTGAGTTTCGCCGTCGCCCTCACGGGCGCCGGATTGGCCGCGGCGGCCGTAGGGGGAGTCGGCTACGCGCGTAGCACGGCAACCGGCGATGAGCGTCCGAATCGTCCCAGATCGGCGGCCCGGCGTCTCACATCCTGGAACGGAATTGTTGCTGCCGCAATGCTTGTGGCTATAGTTCCAATCACCGGAGTGATCCTCCGGACCGCGCTGCCCGGCCCGGAGGACGGCAACCGGCCGATCACGGTCGCCGCGATCCAGGGCAGCGTGCCACGTCTGGGACTCGACTTCAACGCCCAGCGGCGCGCGGTTCTCGACAATCACGTCAAGCGCACCGAAGAGCTCGCCAAGGCCGTCGCGGCTGGGCAGGCCCCGCAGCCCGATGTGGTGATCTGGCCGGAGAACTCCTCCGATATCGATCCGCTGCGCAACTCCGACGCCTATGCCGAGATCACCCAGGCCTCGCGAGATATCAAGGCGCCCATCCTGGTTGGCGCGGTGCTGGTGAACGACGATCGCACCACCAGCAATTCGGTCATCGTCTGGACCGCCGACGG
Source organism: Nocardia sp. NBC_01503 (assembly GCF_036327755.1). Classification (NCBI taxonomy): domain Bacteria; kingdom Bacillati; phylum Actinomycetota; class Actinomycetes; order Mycobacteriales; family Nocardiaceae; genus Nocardia; species Nocardia sp. NBC_01503. Next base: position 6,917,378 of record NZ_CP109596.1, on the reverse strand, counting down.
CGGCCCGGGGGAGCGGCACGATAAGAAGATCATCCAGCCCTTCGGCGAGTACCTGCCGTATCGCGGTTTCTTCCGGCACTTCTCCGAATACGCCGACCGCGCGGGCTATTTCGTTCCCGGCAAGGGTGACGGCGTGGTGCATGTGCGGCCCGCGAGCGGCGGAGCGCCGGTCGCCGTCGGAGTGGCCACCTGTTACGAGGTCGCCTTCGATCGCGCCTTCGAGGACGCGGTGCGCGCGGGCGCGCAGATCCTGACGGTCCCCTCCAACAACGCCACCTTCGGCGACAGCGAGATGACCTATCAGCAACTGGCCATGTCACGCATTCGCGCGGTGGAGCACGGTCGCGCCGTGGTCGTTTCGGTGACGACGGGCGTGAGCGCCATGATCACCGCGGACGGCACCATCCAGCAGCAGACCGAGCAGTTCGTACCGGCGGCGCTGGTGACCCAGCTACCACTGCGCACGGACAAGACGATCGCCTCTCGGATAGGCCCCGCGCCGGAACGAATCTTGTGTATTCTTGCCGCGGCCGTCGCTGTGACGGCAGTGATTCGGCGGCGCGCCACCCATGCGAATCCGGTCGAATCCGATAATGCGGCCGGCACCCTTCCGGTTGAGTAACTCTCCGCGGGCACGTGTGACGAGGGCCGTCCCCGCTCCGGCGGTCCTGTTCGCCAACATTTAGCTGTCGCCTATCCGTCAGCCGAATTGCCCGAGTTCATAACGGTGCCTTATGCGAATTACGTGAAATACGTGAGGTTTGCTTTGAGGTAGCTGTCTAAATATGCGCTCCGCCAACGCTGTTCGTTGCCGGGCAACTCGAGATCACACCGATCCAGTCGGCGTGGTGCTCCGAATCATAGGGCGTGGATCACGTCCTAAGGCTCGCGCGTGCGCGAAAGCCGAACGGAGGACCGGCCACGGGGGTTATCGGGGAGTTGCGTCTTACAGCGGCAGAAGGAGTGATTGATGAGTTCATTGGCCACCGATCGTGTCGACCAATGTTCTTCGGGTGAATTCTCGGCTCAACCTTTCGCGCTGTCTCCCGCGCAATCGGCCCTGTGGTACGCGCAACGCATCCGGCCCGATATCCCGCTCACCATCGCCCAATACGTGGAGATCCACGGCGATCTGGATGTCGGCCGGCTGCTGTACGCCATCGAGCGGTTCGGCGCGGAGACCGAGGTGGGCCAGGTACGGCTGCTGGAGATCGAGGGGGTGCCGCACCAGGTGGTCGATCCCGCCTGGCGGCCGGGCTGGGCGCGCATCGACCTGCGCGAGGAGCCGGATCCGCGCGCCGCGGCCCTGGCCTGGATGAACGATCACGCGAGCTCGGCCATCGATATCGAACACGATCCACTCACCATCAATGTGGTGCTGCGGACCGGGGATTCGGACTACATCTGGTACACCCGCGGCCATCACATCGTCATCGACGGGTACGGCGCGATGAACGCCACCACCCGCACCGCCGAGATCTATACGGCCCTGGAAGACCACACCGAGCCGGTCGTCTCGCGCGCCACCCCCCTCGCGACCATCTACGCGGACGAGAACCGCTACCACGAGACCAGCCGCTGCCGCAGCGACGCCGAATACTGGCGCGAACAGCTCGAGGGCGTGAACGAACCGCTGAGCCTGTCCAACAGCAGTGCCGTGGGGATCGGTTCGGACGCCGGACGCCGCTGCGCCACCGCCGTACTCGGCGCACACGTCGAGGCGGCGGTGCAGGAGTCCGCGACGGCCTTCGGCTCCAATCCCTCCGCACTCTTCGTGGCCGCCCTGGCCTGCTATGTCCGCGCCGTCACCGGCAATCAGGATGTGGTGCTGAGCCTTCCGGTCTCCGCCCGCACCACCGTGGCGCTGCGCCGCTCCGCGGGCGTGGTCTCCAATGTGGTGCCCATTCGGGTGCGTTTCGAGGGTCCGGCCACCGTCGCCGATACCGTGCGCGCGGTCGAACTGCAGATCACCGGCGCCCTGCGGCATCAGCGCTACCGCAGCGATGACATCCGCCGCGATTGCGGCTACTCGCGTGATGCTCGCGGCTTCTTCGGCCCCATGGTCAATCTCATGCTGTTCCACAGCGAATTGAAATTCGGCAGCCTGGTCGGCTCGCTCAATGTGGTCTCCACCGGGCCCGTCGAGGATCTGTCGATCAATCTCTACAACGGCGACGGCAATCGCATCCACATCGATTTCGAGGCCAACCCGCGCCTGTACAGCGATGCCGAACTCGGTATGCACCACGGCCGGTTCCTGGACTTTCTGGAGCGCTTCCTGTGCGCCGATCCGCAGACCGCGGTCGGCGATATGCCCGTGCTCACCGATCTGGAGCGCGAACGCGTACTGCACGAATGGAATTCGACCCAGGTCGCCCGTCAGGAGGGCACCCTGGCCGGGCTCTTCGCCGACCGGGCCGCCATGTGCCCGAGCCGCGTCGCCCTGGACTTCGAGGGCGAGACGCTCACCTACGCGGCCTTCGACGAGCGCGCCAATCGCCTGGCCCGCGAACTCATCGCACGCGGCGCGGGGCCGGATACGGTGGTGGGCCTGGCCATTCGCCGCGGCCCGGACCTGCTCATCGGTATGTACGCGATTGTGAAGGCCGGTGCGGCGTACCTGCCCCTGGACCCGGATCACCCGGTCGATCGCATCGAACAGATTCTGGAGCAGGCGAATCCGCTGTGCGTGCTGACCGCCTCCCGCGACGCGGTCGAATTGCCCGTTTCGGCACGCCGATTCGATATCGACACCGCCGATCTCTCCGCGCGCGGCGGACGTCCGGTCACCGACGCCGATCGCACCGCGGCCCTGCGCGCCGATCATCTGGCCTACGTGCTGTTCACCTCCGGCTCCACCGGTAAGCCCAAGGGCGTCGGCGTCTCGCACGCCGCCATCGTGAACCGCTTGCGCTGGATGCAGCACGCCTACCCCCTCGACAGCTCCGATGTGGTGCTGCAGAAGACCCCCGCCACCTTCGACGTCTCGGTGTGGGAGTTCTTCTGGCCACTGCAGATCGGCGCGCGACTGCTCATCGCAGCACCCGACGGACACCGCGATCCGGGCTATCTGGCCCGGATCATCGCCGAGCAGGGCGTCACCACCGCGCATTTCGTGCCCTCCATGCTCTCGGTCTTCCTCACCGATACCGATGTTGCCGGGTGTACCGGTCTGGCCCGGGTCTTCTGCAGTGGTGAGGCGCTGCCCGCCGCCACCGTCGCCGAATTCCACGCCGCCCTCGGCACCGGTCCCGACGCGCCCCAGCTGCACAATCTCTACGGCCCCACCGAGGCCGCCGTCGACGTCACCGCCTGGCACTGCACACCCGGTGCGACGGATGTGCCCATCGGCGCGCCGATTTGGAACACCCGCACCTACGTCCTGGACGCGCGACTGCAGCCTGTCGCGCCCGGTGTGGTCGGCGAGCTCTATCTGGCCGGTGTGCAATTGGCGCGCGGTTACCTCGGGCGGCCCGGGTTGAGCGCCGATCGCTTCGTGGCCAACCCCTTCACCCCCGGCACCCGCATGTATCGCACCGGTGACCTGGTGCGCTGGCGCGGTGGGCGCACCGGCGTACTGGAGTACCTGGGCCGCAGCGACTTCCAGGTCAAGATTCGCGGTCTGCGCATCGAACTCGGGGAGATCGAGGCGGCACTGCTGTCGGACAAGCGGGTCGCGCGGGCGGTCTGCGTCGCCCGGCGCGGTCGTGGTGGCGATGAACTCGCCGCGTACGCGGTCGCCGCACCCGGGGTCGAGCCGCTCGATCCGGTCGAACTCATCGCCGGACTGCGTCGGGCACTGCCCGGATACATGGTGCCGCCGGTGGTGCTGGTGCTCGACGAACTACCGCTCAGCGCCAACGGAAAGGTCGATCGCAAAGCGCTGCCCGATCCGGGCAGCGCGCCGCGCCGCGCCACCCGTCCCAGCGCCGGACCGCGCACCGAGGTGGAGCATCAGCTCGTCGCCATCTTCGCCGAGGTGCTCGATACCGACGAGATCGGCGTCGGCGACAACTTCTTCGATCTCGGCGGCAACTCGCTCAGCGCCGCCCGGGCCATCGCCCGCGTCAACGGCGCACTCGGTGCCGGACTCACCATTCGCGATATGTTCGAATTCTCCACCGTCACCGCGCTCGCCGCGCGCGTGGACAGCCTGCAGGCCGAGACCTCCTCGCCCAAACTCGGTGCGGCACAGCGGCCCGCGCACATCCCGCTGTCGCTCGCGCAGCAGCGACTGTGGATTCTGAATCGCTTCGCCGAGCACGCCGCCGCCTACAACATGCCCCTCGCCGTGGAATTGACCGGGCCACTGGATATTCCGGCATTGCGTGCGGGCCTGCGCGATGTGCTCGAACGTCATGAGAGCCTGCGCACCACCTTCCCGGACACCCCGGACGGACCGGCGCAGGAAGTGCATTCGGCCGAAGAGATTCCACTCACGCTCGAGCCGATCGACGCCACCGCGAGCGATGTCCTCACCCTCGCGAGCGAATTCGTGAACTACGGCTTCGATCTGCGCAGTCAGGCCCCGGTGCGGGTCGCGCTCTACGAGACCGCGCCGGATCGGCATCTCTTCCTCATGGTGCTGCACCACATCAGCGGTGACGGCTGGTCCATCGCACCGCTGACCCGCGACATCATGAGCGCCGTCGCGGCGCGCACCGCCGGGACGGCGCCGGAGTGGACGCCACTTCCGGTGCAGTACGCGGACTTCGCGCTGTGGCAGCGGGAGCTGCTCGGCGATGAGGGCGATCCGGCCAGTGCGCTCTCGCGTCAGCTCGCCTACTGGCGGGCCGCGCTCGCGGACCTGCCGGACCAGCTCGATCTGCCCCTCGATCGCCCGCGTCCCCGGCAGCGATCCACCGATGGCGGCCGGGTGGAGTTCGAGATTCCCGCCGATACCCGGCGCCGGCTCGCCGCCGTCGCGGCCGAACGGGGCGTCAGCACGTTCATGGTGTTGCACGCCGCGCTCGCGGCAGTGCTTGCGCGACTGTGCAATACGACCGATATCGCCATCGGCACCCCCATCGCCGGACGCAGTGATCCGGCGCTGGACGAGCTGGTCGGCATGTTCGTCAACACCCTGGTGCTGCGCACCCGGGTCGATCCGGCCGCCGGTTTCGATCGCATGCTCGCCGAGGTCCGCGATACCGACCTCAATGCCTTCGCCAATGCCGACGTGCCGTTCGAGCGCCTCGTCGAGGTGGTCAATCCCGAGCGCTCGGCCGCCCGGCATCCGCTGTTCCAGGTCATGCTCTCCTACGACAGCACCCCGCCACTGCGCTTCGAAATGCCAGGCGTCACCGCCACGGTGGTGCCGATGGCGGTGGACGTCGCCAAATTCGATCTGCAGCTCACCGTGCACGAACCGCTCGGCGTCGCAGCCGACGCGGCATCTGTCAAAGACATGCCGCTCACCGCCGAATTCGGCTATGCCGCCGATGTTTTCGACCACGCCAGCGTCGAGGCCATCGCCCGCCGTTTCGTCGCGGTGCTGGCCGCCGCGGTCGCCGATCCGGCCGTGCCCGTCGGTGACCTGCCCATCCTCGATGCCCGCGAGACGGCCAAACTGGTGCCCATCATGGGTTCGCCCGCCGAACCCGCCAGCACCCTGGCCCGGCTGCTCACCGATACCGCCGAACGCGTACCCGATGCCGTCGCGGTGCGCTACCTGGCACACAACACCAGCTATCGCGAGCTCGACGAACGCTCGAATCGCCTGGCGCGCGTACTCATCGAGCATGGCGCGGGCCCCGAGGTGGTGGTGGCGGTCGCACTGCCGCGCAGCCTGGACTGCATTCTCGCGGTCTGGTCGGTGGCCAAGACCGGTGCCGCGTATGTGCCGATCGATCCGGATTATCCGGCCGACCGCATCGCGCATATGCTCGCCGACTCCGGCGCCATGCTCGGCATCACGAGTCCCGAGCGCCGGGACGAGATGCCGAACTGGCCGGGAAACCGTGGGCGGCACCGCAAGAGCTACGTCGACTGGCTGTTGATGGGCTCACCGGAGCTCGCGCAGGAATGCGCGCGCTTCCCGATCACCCCGCTCACCGACGCGGACCGGCATCATCCGCTGCGCACCGCCGGACCCGCGTACCTCATCTACACCTCCGGCTCCACCGGCAAACCCAAGGCCGTGGTCGTCACCAACGCCGGTATCGCCTCGCTGGCGCATGAGCAGATGCATCTGTTCCGGGTCACCGATTCCGCCCGCACACTGCACTTCTCATCGCCGAGTTTCGACGCCTCGGTGCTCGAGCTGCTGCTCGGGTTCGCGGCGGGGGCCACCCTGGTGGTCGCCCCCGCCGGTATCTACGGCGGTGCCGAACTCGCCGAGCTGCTGCGTGAAGAGCGGGTGACGCACGCCTTCGTCACCCCGGCGGCCCTGGGTACCGTGCCCGCGGAGAACCTGCCGGATCTCGAGGCGGTCATCGTCGGCGGTGAGGCCTGCCCCGAGGATCTGGTCCGTATCTGGACCGATCCGCGGGCTCGGCCCCCGCATCTTCCGGTGCGCCGCATGCACAATATGTACGGTCCGTCCGAGGCGACGGTCGCGGCCACCGCCACCGGACCCATGGTCGCGGGTCAGCCCGTGCCGATCGGCCTGCCGGTGCGCGGTATGCGCCTGTTCATCCTGGACGGTCGCCTGCACCCGGTGCCGCCGGGCGTGGCGGGGGAGCTGTACCTCTCCGGACCGGGCCTGGCGCGCGGCTACCTCGGCCGGCACGGACTCACGGCACAGGCGTTCCCGGCCAATCCACACGGCCGTCGCGGTGAACGCATGTACCGCACCGGCGATCTGGTGGTCGCCGACGGGACCGGGCAGCTGCGCTTCCTGGGCCGCGCCGACGACCAGATCAAGATCCGCGGCTTCCGTATCGAACTGCGCGAAATCGACCACGTCCTGCTCGCGCACGACGGAATCACCTTCGCGCTCACCGTCGTCCACAATGACGAGCGCGGTATCCCGCGCCTGGTCTCCTACCTGACCGCCGAGACCGAGATCGATATGTCGGCCGTACTGGAGACCGCGCGCGGTCGCCTGCCCGGCTATATGGTGCCCTCGGCACTGACCCTGCTCGAGCAGCTGCCGGTCACCCCGTCCGGCAAACTCGACCGCAAGGCCCTGCCCGCACCCGATTTCACCGCGGCCGCACCCTCGCGTGCCCCGGAGACCGAGCTGGAACAGCAGGTCGCGCAGGTCTTCGGTGTCGTGCTCGGCACCGAAATCCAAGGCGCGGAGGACAATTTCTTCGAGGTCGGCGGCAACTCACTGCTCGCCACCCGGCTCACCGCCGCCCTGCACACCGAATTCGGGGTGGAGTTGCCGGTCCGCGCCATCTTCGAAGCACCCACCGTGGCGGGTGTGGCGGCGCGATTGCAGGAAGCGCCCCGGACGCAGCGGGCGGCGCTGGCTGTGCATACCCCGCGCCCGGAGCGCGTACCACTGTCCCTGCCCCAGCAGCGACTGTGGTTCCTCAATAGATATTCCCCCGAATCCAGCGCCTACAACATCGCATTCGTGCTTCGAATCGACGGCGATCCGGATGTGCCCGCCCTGCGCGCCGCCCTCGCCGACCTGGTGGAGCGGCACGAGGTGCTGCGCACCGTCTTCCCCGAGGACGAGCACGGTGCGCGGCAGCGGCTGCTGGAGACCGCCCGCTGTCTGCCGGTACTCGACGCCGTCGAGACCGACGATGTGGGCGCGCGCACCGCACTGCGCTCCCTGGCGCGCCGCGGCTTCGACCTGACCCGCGAGATCCCCCTGCGAATGACCCTGCTGCGCACCGGGAATCGGCGCCACCTGCTCGGTATCGTCATGCACCACATCGCCGCCGACGGCTGGTCGCTCGGCCCGCTCACCCGGGACCTGGCCATCGCGTACGCCGCGCGGCACGGCGGCGTCGCACCCACCTGGACCCCACTTCCGGTGCAGTACAGCGATTTCAGCCTGTGGCAGCGCGAATGCCTGGGCCAGGAGTCCGATCCCGAGAGCACCGCCGCCACCCAGCTGGCCTACTGGCGCGGTGCGCTGGCGGACCTGCCCGAGGAGATGCCGCTGCCGTACGACCGGCCCCGGCCCGCCGAGCCCACCCAGCGTGCGGGCGTGGTGCGGTTCGAGGTCCCGGACGCCCTGCAGCGCGGGCTCGCCGAGGTCGCCCGCGGTAATGGCGTCAGCATGTTCATGGTGCTGCGCTCCACCCTCGCGGTACTGCTGCGCGTGGTCACCGGCGGCCGCGACATCGTCATCGGCACCCCGGTGGCCGGTCGCACCGATACCCGGCTCGACGAGCTGGTCGGCATGTTCGTCAACACCCTGGTACTGCGCTCGGACGTGGACCCGGACCGCGGCTTCGCCGAACTGCTGCAGGCCGACCGCGATACCGAACTCGCCGCCATGGCCAATGCCGAGGTGCCGTTCGAACGCGTCATCGAGGAGATCGGCAGCGCGGCGGGCGGAACGCGGCCGGTGCTGCAGGTCGCGCTCACCGTGCAGGACACGCCGGTTCCGGCGCTGCAACTGCCCGGGCTCGCCCTGCACGCCGAGGAACTCGATATCGCGCTGGCCAAATTCGATCTCGAACTGCGGGTACTGCCCGGCGTCCAGGGCGAGGGCGTCGCCGAGGACCGGGTCTTCGAATTCGTCTACGCCGCTGAGCTCTTCGACCAGCAGTCGGTGCGGATCCTGGCCGACCGTCTGCTCCGCGTCTTCGAGGCCGTCACCGCCGACCCGCGCGTGCGCATTCGCGCCATCGACGCCCGCACCGACGTCGAGCGCGAACTGCTCACCCCCGCCTGGGGTCCGGCCCCCGAACCGCAGTGCAGTCTGGCGGCCTACTTCGCCGCCACCGCACACCTGAACGCGGACCGCGAATTCCTGCGCTTCGGCGATACCGCGCTCACCTACCTGGAATCCGATGTCTACTCGAATCGGCTGGCGCGCGCCCTGATCCAGCAGGGCATCGGCCCGGGCGACCGGGTGGCCCTCGGGCTGACCCGCTCGGCGGAGTCGGTGCTCTCGGTGCTGGCCGTCGCCAAATCCGGTGCGGCGTTCGTGCCCGTCGATCCCAACTATCCGGCCGATCGGGTGCGGCATATGCTCACCGACTCCGGCTGCCGGGTCGGCATCACCATGACCGAGAACGCCGATCGGCTGCACGCCGCCGCCGGTGATCACGCCATGGCGTGGCTGCTGCTGGACGATCCGGCCCTGCTGGACGAATTGGAGGTGCTCGACGACGGACCCATCACCGACGCCGACCGCACCGCCACGCTCTGGACCGCCGACCTCGCCTATGTCATCTACACCTCCGGCTCCACCGGAAAACCCAAGGGCGTGGCGGTAACCCACGGCGGACTCTCCAACTTCGCCGACGAGATCCGCGACCGCATGCGGGTGGACCGCGACTCGCGCACCATGCACTTCTCCTCACCCAGCTTCGACGCCGCCGTCTTCGATCTGCTGCTGGCGGTCGGCTCCGGCGCGACCATGGTCATCGTGCCCGCCGATATCTACGGCGGCGACGAATTGGCCGCGCTCATGGAGGCCGAGGAGGTCAGCCACACCTTCATGACCCCCGCCGCGCTCGCCACCATCGACCGGGAGCGCTGGGAACTGCCGCACCTGCGCTCGGTCATGGTCGGCGGCGAGGCGTGCGGTCCGGAGTTGGTGGCCCGCTGGGCACCCGGACGCGCCATGTTCAACGGGTACGGGCCGACCGAGACCACCGTGGTGGTCACCATCGCCGGACCCATGGTCGTCGGGGAACCGGTCACCATCGGCACCCTGGTGCGCGGCGCGCGTGCCCTGGTGCTGGACGAACGCCTGCGCCCGGTACCCGTCGGCGTACCCGGTGAGCTGTACATCGGCGGCCAGGGTGTCGCGCGCGGGTATATCGACCGCTACGACCTCACCGCCGCGCGTTTCATCGCCGACCCGTACGGCCCCGAGGGTTCGCGCATGTACCGCACGGGGGATGTGGTGCGCTGGAACGCCAATGGTGAAATCACCTACCTGGGCCGCAGTGATCACCAGGTCAAGGTGCGTGGCTTCCGGATCGAACTCGGCGAGATCGACGCCGTACTCACCGCACACATCGGAATCCGCTTCGCGCACACCGAGGTCCGCGATATCGCGGGCACCAAACGCATCGTCTCGTTCGTCCTGCCCGTCGACGCGCACGCCATCGACCTCGACGAGCTGCGTGCACACTGTGCCGAACACCTGCCCGCCCATATGGTTCCGAGCAGTCTGACCCTGCTCGACCGCATCCCGCTGACCCCCGTCGGCAAACTCGACCGTGACGCACTGCCCCAACCCCAGGCCGTGGTCGCCGTGGTCTCCCGCGATCCGGAGACCGAGACCGAACGACTCGTCGCCCAGGTGATGGGCGATCTGGTCGGCACCGAACAACTCGGCGCGGACGACAGCTTCTTCGAGGTCGGTGGAAACTCGCTGCTCGCCACCCAATTGGTGGCCCGCTTGGCCGCCGCCACCGGAGTACGCCTCGAGGTGCGGGCCGTCTTCGCCGCACCCACCGTGGCCGGACTCGCCGCGCAACTGGACGCCGGTCCCACCGCCGCGGACGCCCGCCTGGAACCGCGCCGCCGTACCCGCCCCAAGCAGATCCCGCTCTCGGCCGCCCAACGGCGACTGTGGTTCCTGGAGAAGTTCAACGCCTCCGGGGATCAGGGAGAAGCGCTGGGCGCGTACAACATTCCGGTCGCCCTGCGCCTGCACGGCGAACTGGATGTGCAGGCACTGCGGGCGGCGTTGCACGCGGTGCAGGGCAGGCACGAGACGCTCCGGACGGTCTTCCCCGAGCTCGACGGCGAACCCTGCCAGCAGGTGCTCGATCCGGTCGACGCGGCGGTCTCACTGCCGCTGCGCGCGGTCAAACCCCAGGAGGTGCCCGACGAGATCCGCCGGGTCACCGCCGCCGGATTCGACCTCGGCACGCAGGTTCCGCTGCGCGCCACCCTCTTGCGCCTCACCGGCGCCTCCGGGGGTAATCGGGCCGAACCCTCCGAACACGTGCTGGTCCTGGTGGTGCACCACATCGCCATGGACGGCTGGTCACTGCAGCCCCTGGCGGCTGATGTGGCCACCGCCTACCGCGCCTACGCCGACGGCGGCGAACCGGACTGGGCCGAATTGCCCATCCAGTACGCCGATTACACGCTGTGGCAGCAGGATGTGCTGGGCGTCGAAGGCGATCCCGAATCGGTGATCAGCCGCCAGCTCGACTACTGGCGGCGCGCCCTGGACGGTATTCCCGAACTCCTCGCCGTCCCCGCCGACCGGCCACGCCCGCCGGTGCCCAGCTACCGCGGCGGCACCGTCGAATGCACCCTGGACGCCTTCACCCATCGCGAATTGCAGTCCCTGGCAGCCGAACACGGCGTCACCATGTTCATGGTGCTGCACGCCGCGCTGGTCGCCCTGCTGCACCGATTGACCGCAGGCGACGACATCACCGTCGGCACCCCCATCGCCGGGCGCGGACATCCGGCGCTCGATCGCATGGTCGGCATGTTCGTCGGCACCCTGGTACTGCGCACCCACCTCGACGGCAATGCCGCGTTCGGCGATCTGCTGCGGGCGGTGCGCGATACCGACCTGGAGGCGTTCGCGCACGCGGATGTCCCGTTCGAGCGCCTGGTCGAGGTGCTCAATCCCGCACGCACCCAGGCGCATCACCCGATGTTCCAGATCATGCTGTCGGTGCAGAACCAGCCGGTGCGAGTGCTGGAGCTGCCCGGCCTGCGCATCGAGAACGACGACGCCGATCCCGGTATCGCCAAATTCGATCTGCAGTTCACCCTCACCGAATCCTGGACCCCGCGTCGCGAACCCGACGGCATCACCGTCTCGGTCAACTACGCGGCGGACCTGTTCGAGGAGGCCACCGCCCAGCGGCTCGCGGATCGATTCGTGCGCATGCTCGGCGCGGCCGCCGCGAATCCGGCCACCGCCGTGGGCGATCTGGAGCTGCTGGACTCCGGTGAATGGTCGGCGCTGGCACCCGTACGCGGCGCCGAACCCAGCCTGCCCATCAGCTTCCCGGAGGTGTTCGAGGCCGCGGCCAACCTCAACCGGCAGGCCATCGCCGTGCGGGCGGCGGGCACCCAGATCTCCTACGACGCCCTGGACCGCTGGACCAACCGGCTCGCCCGGGTCCTCATCGGCTTGGGCGTCGGCCCGGAAACCCTGGTCGCCATGGGCATTCCGCGCTCGGCCGAATCGGTCGCCGTCACCCTGGCCATCGCCAAGGCCGGCGCCGCCTTCGTCCCGGTCGACCCCAACTATCCGGAACAGCGCATCAGCCATATGCTGCTGGACTCCGGTGCTGCCATCGGCATTACGCTCTCCGCGCATCGCGAGCGCATGCCCGACGGTGCCAACTGGACCGTGCTGGACGCACCCTCGTTCCGGCGACGGGTGCTGGCCACCTCGGACGCACCCATCACCGATGACGAACGCACCACGCCACTGCGCCTGGACAATCCGGCGTACGTCATCTATACCTCCGGCTCCACCGGCATCCCCAAGGGCGTCGTCGTCACCCACGGCGGCCTGTCCAACTTCGCCGCCGAAACCGCACAGCGCTTCGACGTCGGGCCCGGCGCCCGGGTACTGCACTTCGCCACACCGAGTTTCGACGCCGCCATGCTCGACCTGCTCTTCGCGCTCGGCGGCGCGGCCACCCTGGTGATCAGCCCGCCCGGTGTGGTCGGCGGCGCGGATCTGGGGCGGGTCTTCGTGGAGGAGGGCATCACCCACGCCTTCATCACCACCTCCGCGCTGGGCACCGTCGACCCGGCCGGTGTCACCGCGCTGCGGCATGTCCTCGTCGGCGGTGAGGCCCTGCCACCGGACCTGGTCACCCGCTGGGCGCCCGGGCGCAAGCTCTACAACGTGTACGGGCCCACCGAGACCACCATCGTCACGGTGATCTCACAACCCATGCACCCGGGCGGGCACATCACCATCGGCGGACCCATCCGCGGTGTCGGTGCGACCGTGCTGGATTCGCGTCTGCACCCGGTACCCGCCGGAGTCACCGGTGAACTGCAACTGGCCGGTGCCGCCCTGGCACGCGGCTACCTGCGGCGGCCCGGGCTCACCGCACAGCGATTCGTGGCCAACCCGTTCGGCAAGCCCGGTGAGCGCATGTACCGCACCGGCGACCTGGTGCGCTGGGTCGAGAACGGCGGGCGCGCAAGGGATCTGGAGTATGTCGGCCGCACCGACCATCAGGTCAAGATCCGCGGCTTCCGGATCGAACTCGGCGAGATCGACGCCGCCCTGGCGCGGCACGCCGAGGTCGAGTTCGCCACCACCATCGGACATCGCACCCCGGCGGGCGCCACCGCACTGGTCTCCTATGTGAAACCGCGCACCGGGACCGCGCCGAGTGTCGACGAGCTCACCGCGCATGTGGCCGAGTTGGTGCCCAATTACATGGTCCCGCAATCGATCATGCTGCTGGACCGGGTACCGCTCTCACCGGTGGGCAAACTGGATCGGACCGCACTGCCCGAACCCGTCTTCGCCGCCCGCGAGGGCTACCGCGCGCCCAGCACCCCGACCGAGGCGGCGCTGTGTGCCGCCTTCGCCGATGTGCTCGGCGTAGCACAGGTCGGTGTCGACGACGGCTTCTTCGAACTCGGCGGTAACTCGCTGCTGGCCACCAAGGTGGTCGGCCAGCTGCGGGCGCTCGGGGTGGATCTGCCGGTCCAGGCCATGTTCGGTGAATCCACACCGGCCGCCATCGCCCGTCGCCTGGCCGACGCCGACGGTGACGCGGGTGCGGCGCTCGCGGCCGCACTGCAACCGGTGCTGCCGCTGCGCCCGATCACCGCGACCAGTTCGGCTCCGCTGTTCTGTGTGCATCCGGCCATCGGTTTGGCCTGGTGCTTCGCCGGACTGCTCGCCCAACTGCCGCCCGATCGCCCGGTCTACGGTCTGCAGGCCCCGCACGTCACCGGCGCCGATGACCACAGCACCATCGGTGAAGCCGCGAAATACTATGTGGCACATTTGAAATCGGTACAGCCGCACGGCCCGTACCATCTGCTGGGCTGGTCGCTCGGCGGACTGCTGGCGCACGAGATCGCGGTACAACTGCAGGAGAACGGCGATGAGGTGGCACTGCTCGCGCTCATGGACAGTTACCAGCTCTCGGACCAGTGGCTCGAGGAGGCCGTACCCGGCGTCGCCGACATCATCGGCGAATTCGGCAGCGACCTGCTCGGCGGCGACACCGATGTCGACCCGCGCATGAGCCTGCAGGAGGCCGCGGAGTTCCTGCGCGGCCGACCGGGACCGTTCGCGGCGCTCACCGTCGATCACCTCGAACGCCTCTACACCGGCTACGCCAATGGCGCGGTCCTCGCGCACGGCTTCGAGCCGCGCGTCTTCATCGGCGACCTGCTCTTCTTCACCGCCGCCGACGACGAGATCAATCGCGCCGATCCGGACCGCAATGCCGCGGCCTGGGATCCACACGTCACCGGAGTCGTACATGATCAACTGGTGCGCTGCCGCCACTCGGGCATGACCACGCCCGAATCCCTGGCGGTCATCGGACCGGTACTGCGGGAACATCTGGCCGCCAGCGCCACCCGCACCGAACGGGAGGGGAGCCGATGAGCCTCGCGGTGGAGGTGGAGGGCCTGGTCAAGTATTACGGCAAGGTCCGGGTACTGGACGGCGTCGACCTGGAGATACCCTCCGGCACCGTCATGGGCCTGCTCGGGCCCAATGGCGCGGGTAAGACCACCACGGTCCGGATCGTCACCACCCTGCTCGCCCCGAGTTCGGGCCGGGTGCACGTCGCCGGGGTGGACGTGCTCAAGGATCCGGCGCGCGCCCGCACCAGACTCGGATTGTCCGGACAGTACGCGGCGATCGATGCCAACCTGTCCGGCTTCGAGAACCTGCGCATGGTGGCACGGCTCTACGGTATGAGCCATAAGCGCTCCGCCGACCGCGCCACCGAACTGCTCGCCGCCCTCGGCCTCGAACACGCGGCCGGACGGCGCGCGGGCACCTACTCCGGCGGTATGGCCCGGCGACTCGACCTCGCCGGGGCCCTGGTCTGCCGCCCGCCCGTAGTGGTCCTGGACGAGCCGACCACCGGCCTGGATCCCCGTGGGCGCCTGGATATGTGGCGGGTCATCGGCGAACTCGTGGACGACGGCACCACGGTGCTGCTCACCACGCAGTACCTCGAGGAGGCGGATCTGCTCGCCGATCGCATCACCGTCATCGACCGCGGGCGGGTCATCGCGCGCGGATCCGCCGATGAGCTCAAGACCTCCATCGGCGGTGACAAACTCACCGTCACCCTCGCCGCCGGACAGGATCCGAAACCGGCGAAACAGGTTCTCGCGCAAGTGGGAATCGGTGAACCGATCGAGGATCCCGGCACCGATCAGATCACCGTCGTGGTCGGCGACGGCACCCGCACCATGGTCGAGGCCCTGCGCCGGCTCGACGACGCCGGCGTCTGCATCCTGGACGCCGACGTGCACCGGCCCAGCCTCGACGACGTATTCCTTTCTCTCACCGGCAAATCCACGGACCGCAAACGATCCGAACACCGCACCGACACCGTGCAAGAGGAGATCCTGTCGTGAGCACCGCCACCGCCGAGGCCCCGGCACAGCCGAGACAGCCCGCCGAGCACAATCCGATGCTGTTGCTGCCCAGAGCGATTCGCGACAGCGCCATCGTCGCCTATCGCAATCTGCTGACCATTCTGCGGGTGCCGACCCTGCTGGTCACCGCCACCATTCAGCCACTCATGTTCGTGTTCCTGTTCGCCTACATCTTCGGGGCGTCCCTGGGCGGCGGCCAGTACCGGGAGTTCCTGCTCGCCGGAATCTTCGCCCAGACAGTGGCATTCAATGCCGCGTTCACCACCGTCGGACTCGCCAACGATCTGCACAAGGGCATTATCGACCGGATGCGCACGCTGCCCATGTCCCGGCTGGCCGTGCTCATGGGGCGCACGCTCTCGGATCTGGTGGTCAATATCCTCGCCCTGACCGTCATGGTGGCCTGCGGGTATGCCGTGGGCTGGCGCATCAACGGCGGAATCGCCGATGCCGTACTGGCTTTCGCGGTGATCCTGCTCTTCGCCTTCGCCATGTCCTGGGTGGGTGCGCTCACCGGGCTCGTGTCACCGAGCGTGGAGGTGGCGCAGAGCGCGGGCCTGATCTGGCTGTTCCCACTGTCATTCATCTCCTCGGCGTTCATCTCGGGGGAGACGTTGCCCGGGCCGCTGCGCACCGTGGCGGCGTGGAATCCCATTACCGCGGTCGCGGCGGCGGGGCGCAAACTCTTCGAGAACGGTTCACCGCCCGGCTTCACCCCGGCGGTGGGCTGGCCCGCCGATCACTGCGTCGAGTACGCCATCCTGTGCTCGGTGGGCATTCTCCTGGTGGCCGTACCGCTGGCCCTGCTGCAATACCGCAAGGTCGCCAGCCACTGAACGAGGTCCTCTCGCGCGAGTGACCTGCATCGCAGCCTGCGCAAACCCCTCCCGGACGCCGGGAGGGGCCTGTACCGTGAAAGAGACGAGGCCCCCTCCCGAATGGGAGGGGGCCTCGGTCAATTTTTGTGCACGGTCAATTTTCGAGCACGGTCAGTTCCTACCGTGTGCGCTCAGGCGCGGCGACGGCTCTTGATCAGATCCATCCGCTCCTGCAGCAGCTCTTCCAGCTCTTCCTTGCTGCGACGCTCGAGGAGCATGTCCCAGTGCGTACGCGGCGGCTTCACCTTCTTGGGCTCCTGCGTGGTGCCCTCCATGAGCACACCCTCCTGGCCATTGCGGCACAGCCAGGTCGGGGGGATCTCGGCGTCATCGGCGAAGGGAACATCGAATTCCTCGCCGTTCTCCGTCCGGTACCGCGCCATCCGACGGGGCGCCAGGTCGTGGTCGCGGTCGGTCTCGTAACTCACCGCTCCAAGTCGACTGCCCCGGAGTACGCGATCTGCCATGGGTGCGGTCCCTTCTCGCCTCTCGGCAACAATCAAAACTTCATGTCAACGCCAATGCTTACTCAACGCATCGGCGCGGGCTTCGGTTCCCGTGGAGAGAGAACCCCAACATTCTACTCTGTGTCTAATTTGCCTCCGCGTCGCTCCGGCGGTTCGCGGCCCTCGTGACCCCGTTTCTTCCCTCCCTCCGCTCCTCCGCTGCGCTCCCCCGCTCCACTCGGTCCAGAAACGGGGCGGGCCGCGAACTTACAGGTTCCGGCTTTTCGGCGTGCCACTTGTGCGTGGTCGGGGCGGGCTGGCTAAGGTTTGCGACCATGTCTCGCCGCCTGATGCCCTGTCAATGGTGTGGAAGGGAGATCGCCGATAGTGAGATCGGGCGCCGTCGGCGCTACTGTCGGCAGTCCTGTCGCCAGCGGGCTTACGAAGCTCGAAACAGTCTCAAGGGCAGCGGTATTCCCGAGGACTCGGTGGTGCTCAGCGCTCAGGAGGTCGCGGATCTGTCGGACCGGTGGTTCGCGGCGCGCTGTGCGGCCGAGGATGTCGCCACCGCGGTCGCCGAGGGGGCGGACTCCATCGAACTCACCGATCTCACCGCGATATTGGTGAAACTGACCCGGGACGCGGAGCGGCTGCGGTGACCAGAGTCGTTGCGGTGCTTGGCCCGCGGCGTCCCCGGATCGCGTAGACCAGGGCGGTGCCGAGCACCAGCACGGCGGCGACCGCGGCGAAACCGGTCAGGGTGGCCGCATCGGGGTGGATGAGGGCCTGTCCCCGGAAAGCCTGCCAGGCGATGACGGCGAAGAGTCCGGCGTAGGTCAGCGCCAGCACCCAGATCAGGTCGGCGCGAGCACGTTCGGTGCGCAGCCACGGCACCCGCCGGGCCAGCCGGGGCAGCAGCAGCGCGGTCACGATGAGTACCTGGATACCGTGCAGGCCCAGGAAATGCGCGATACGCAGATCGCCACCGGTGGTGCTCCAGTGCGTGATCGGCATCGCGCCGACGCCGTCGCGAACCGGCGGCTGCCCGGCCTCGAAGGTGTGCCCGGCGGCCAGTTCGATCGGATGCCCGTACGCGTCGGTGGCCTGCTGCTTACCGCTGTAACCCATGGCGTAGGCCACCGCCATACCGGCCACCGCGATCGCCAGTCCGGCGTGAATGGCGCGGGTCAGCGGGCGATCGGTGACCCGCTGCCACGAAAGTGCCACGGCGATCACCAGATTCGCCAGGAACAGGCCCGGCACACCGGTCATGAAAACCTGCTGCCCGATCACATTGAAGGCATCGGTTTCGGTATTGAAGTGGCTGAAGGTGCCGCGCGCGGCCTGCATCACGATGAACCCGACATCCAGCACCCCGGTGATCGCGAAGATCGTTCCCATCCACCAGGTCAGGCGCTGGCCGCGATGCGGGAACGAGAGCAGCCAGGCCAGCGTGAAGGCGTAGAGGACGAAGGCGACCGCGAATTTCAGCGGCTTCAGCCATACCGATTCGTGCAGCAGCATTCGATCGTCGAATGCCATGGCGCACAGGGAGAACAGGGCCAGTCCGGCCATGACGACGGTCATGGCGAGCAGCGGGCGATGCATCCGGCGGGTGGCGGATACCGGTGCGGCTGCGGTCTTCTCGGCGACGCTCGTGGTCATGCCGGCGACGTTATGGCCGGATTCCCGCACCGGTCGTCCCCCGGCGGTGGGGTCCGCGCGTAGTACCCGGGTACTGGGTGGCGCGGGTGACGATCTCTGCCGCAAAGGTGACCGACCCCGCCGCCGCCCTCGATTCGTGACGCCCGCCGCCGTTCAATTCGAGCTGTACGCAAGGTGTTCCGGGAACCACCGGAACGGGATCGAAAGGCAAGGCAGTGACCGAATTCGTGAGTGTGAGTGGCGGCCGGATCGCCTGTGATGTCAGCGGTGACGGGCCGCTGCTGGTGCTCTCGCATGGGATGGGTGAGCACCGCCAGGTGTTCCGGCATATGGTGCCGCTGTTGGCGGCCGCGGGGTATCGGGTGGTGAATGTGGATATCCGCGGGCACGGGGAGTCGAGTCCGAACTGGGCGTCCGAGACCGGGAAGTCCGCGATCAGTCGCACCGATGTCGCGGGTGATCTGATCGAGGTGATCGCGCACTTCGGTGGTCCGGCGGTCATCGTGGGGCATTCGATCTCCGGCGGCGCGGCCACCATCGCCGCCGCGACCGCGCCCGATCTGGTGTCCGGCATTGTCGAACTCGGCCCGTTCACACTGACCCAGCACATGGAACTGCTCGCCATGCTGCGCGTGCGCCGCTACCGCCGGGGCATGATCCGGTTGGGACTGCTCTTCGCACTGCGCAGTCCGCGAATCTGGTTCCGGTACCTCGATATCGCGTACCCGACCAAGCCGGACGATTACACCGAGTACATGGCTGGCGTGGCCGCGATCCTGCGCGAGCCGGGCCGGATGGCGGAGTTCATGAAGGCCGGGGCGACCACCCCGGCCGACGCGCACGCGCAGTTGCCGTATGTCGCCTGCCCCGCGCTGGTGATCATGGGAACCCTGGATCCGGACTTCCCGGATCCGCGGGTCGAGGCGGAGTCGATTGTCGAGGCGATGCGCCCGGGTATCGGACGGGTGGCGATGCTCGACGGTGCCGGGCATTACCCGCACGGTCAAATGCCCGGCGCCACAGCAGAACTCATACTCGATTTCCTCTCGACGCGGCTGCCGCGCAGCTGGGCCCAGCGTGGTCATCGGGCCGCGGAGGGCACCCGGGTCGGTGACGGCCACCGGGTTGGCTGAGGACACCGGCGGCCGGGTGTCGCGCGCATCTGCCCGCCCGCGCGGTCTGCTCGCCGCGGTCTCGGTCTTGCCGCGGGCGGTCGAGGCGGAGCGTGACGATAATGGCGTGGTGGCTCCTCGCACCGTTGTCCTGGTCGTCTTCGACGATTTCCAACTACTCGATCTCGCCGGACCTCTCGATGTGCTGGCCACCGCCAATCGCGTGATGGATGCCCCGGCCTACCGGTTGATCACCGTCTCCCCGGGCGGCACACCGGTGGCGGTGCCCGGTGGGTCCAGCATTTCGGTGGACAGGTCCCTGGAGGAGCTGGCGGCCGGCGCCGAGGAGATCGACACGCTCATGGTGATCGGCGGGGACGGCGCGTTCTCACCCGAGATCTCCGTACGGGTCGCCCCGCACCTGCCCGCGCTGGCCCGGCGGTCCCGGCGGATCACCTCGGTCTGCGCGGGCGCGGCGCTGTTGGCCGCGGCGGGGCTGCTGGACGGGTATCGCGCCACCACGCACTGGGCGGCCGCGGACCGCCTGGCCCAGTGGTATCCGCGCGTGCGGATCGAACCGGACAATATCTATGTGCACGACCGCAATCGATGGACCTCCGCCGGAGTCACCGCCGGAATCGATATGACCCTCGCGCTGGTGGAGGAGGATCTCGGCACCGATGTCGCCCAGACCATCGCCCGGGTCTTCGTCATGTATGTGCGGCGCGGGGGCGGTCAGGCGCAGTACAGCGCGCAGATGCGCACCCAGCCCGCCCGCACACCCGCCATCCGCGCCGTGCAGCAGTGGGTGCCAGATCACCTACGCGAGAATTTGACCGTCGCACTGCTGGCCGAGCGCGCCGGAATGAGCGAGCGCACCTTCGCCCGCTCCTTCACCGCCGAAACCGGCAGTACCCCGGCGCTTTTCATCGAGGATCTGCGGGTGGAGGCGGCGCGCACACTCCTCGAGACCAGCGATCTCACCGTCGACGCGATCGCCCGGGCGGTCGGCTACAAGCACGGCAAGACCCTGCATCGGGTGATCGCGCGCAGGCTCTCGACCACCCCGGATCGCTACCGTCAGCATTTCGCGACCTCCGGCCGGGACGCCGAGGCGGTATAGAAAACCCCGCACCGAGCACCTCGGGCGGGGTTCTCTGCGAAAAGCATTGCACCGGAACGGGAATCCCTCATCGATCCCCGAAGCGGTCATGCTCAGTCGGAGACGGTGCCGACATCCATGCCACGGCTCGCGAGCCAGGGCAGGGGATCGATCTTCACACCGGGGGAGGTGTGCACCTCGTAGTGCAGATGCGGTCCGGTGGAATAGCCGCGGCTGCCGACGGTGGCGATCTCATCGCCCGCGCGCACCTGCTGGCCCGGGTGCACCAGGATGTCCTGCATATGTCCGTAGACGCCGATGGTGCCGTCATCCTGCTGGATGCGCACCCAGAGGCCGAAGCCCGAGGCCGGGCCCGCCTCGATGACGGTACCGTCGGTGACGGCGCGAATGGGGGTGCCGAAGCCGTCCCCGAAGTCGATGCCCGCGTGCATGGCGCCCCAGCGGCTACCGAAGCCGGAGGTCAGCGGTCCGGCGACGGGGCGCACGGTTTTGGGGCGGGCCTGCTCGATACCGAGGTTGCGCAGGAAGTCGGTGACCTCCGGCGGCACGAACTGCGGCATCTGCGCCTCGTACGGGGTGAAGGCGGTGAACTGCGCGTCGTGCGGGGCAGCGACGGTTGCGACAGGATTGCTCGGTTGGGCTTCGGCATTCGGGTCGGCGGCGGCCAGCACACTCAACGAGGCGCCGACGACTGCGGAGACGGCCACTGCGCGAGTTGCGGCCGACCGGTACCGACTGGCCTTACGCAGGCCGCGAGATAACGGAACGGTTACGGGCATGCATCGAACGTACGGTGCGGTCATAACCGGTTCAAAACCCTGTAACCACCGTCACATCGGTACAAAAAGCCAGGTGATGTGTCACGACTAGGTAACGACACGCGGGTAATTTCGCCATGACCTTGGGATTGGGTGAATCGGGGTGTATTGACCTGATCAACTCCGCCGGGCACTCTATTTAAGTGCCTGCTAACGGAGTGAGAGTGTTGAGCGCACTCGCCGACCCGACTCGGCGCGCGGTATTCGAGGCGTTACCGCAGGGGCCGAGGGCGGTGGGCGAGCTCGCCGACCTCGTCGGAGTCAGTAGCTCGGCGGTATCCCAGCATTTGAAGATCCTGCGCGAGGCCCGCCTGGTGATGGTGCAGCCCGAGGGCACCCGCCGGCTCTACGGTCTGGACCCGCGCGGGCTGGCCGATGCCCGCGACTATCTCGAGCAGTTCTGGCCCAGTGCCATCGCCTCGTATTCGGCCGCGCTGTCCAGCGCCCGCGCCGATATCGCCGACACCTGAACGCGCGCCCCCTATATAGAGGCGCGCGGGTCGGAGGATGGTGCCTCTATATAGGGGAGTATGTGCCGCGCGGGTTTCAGCCCACGCGCCGATAGGTTTGCTGCGCACGGCGATCCAGGCCCGTTCCGGGCCATGGCCGTTTGCGCAGCTGCTTGTCGATCGCATTGATGACCTCGGGCACGCCGATCTTCAACAGCCCGGGATCGGTGGTCGCGGCGTCCGGATCGCCGGTCTGCCCGGCCCACAGCACCGCATGCCTGCCCAGCAGATGCGGGGGCGGGCCACTGCGACTGGGCGGGGTCGGCCCGAACAGCAGTACCGTGCGGGTGCCGAAAGCCGTTGCCAGATGGGCGACTCCGGTGTCACCGCAGACCACCAGGGCGGCCTCGGCGACGGTCGCGGCCAGTTCGATGAGGTTCTGCTGTCCGGCCAGCACCCGGGCGGTGTTGAGTCCGGCGCGCGCGGCCACCCCGAGGGCGATATCGCGTTCGGTCTCGTCACCGGTGATCACCACATCGCGGTCCTGTACCAGCAGATGCCGGACCACCGCGGCGAAGCGATCCGGGGGCCAGCGCCGGGCGGCAGCGCCCGCGCCGATATGTACGACCACGCAGTCGCGGTGACTGGTGGCGGCGACCGGCGGCACCAATCCGAGATTGCGGCGATCGGCGGTGATTCCGGCGGATTCGAGCAGATGGCACCACCGGTCCACATCGTGCATATCGGTATCCCACTCGGGTCCGGCCAACTCCGGGAAGGCCGGATTACGGTAGGTGAGAATGCTTTCGGGGTGGATGCGGGTCAATTCGAGCATGCTGTCGGCGGTGGCGCTGTGCAGATTCACCAGGAGGGCGGGCGGCTCGCCGTCCCAGCGGATTCCGGTCGGTTCGGCGCTCGGGATCATCTCGTCGATGGAGACGATCAGATCGACGATGGGTTTGAGTCGATGCGGTGCGGCCAGCGCGATGTGGTCCCCGGGCCGGGCCCGCCGCAGTGCCCGCAGGGCCGGGACCGCGGTGAGTAGATCACCCAGCCCGCGTGCCCGCAGCACGAGTACAACCGCCACTGAGTTCTCCTAGACGTCACTGCTTCCACACGCGGAAGACTCCCCAGGACACGCACGGAGAGCCACTGGAGGTGGACTACCCGCAGGGCGAACCCTCGAAACCAGTGCCCCGCCTGATCACATGGTCCGTGTGGCGAGACCGGACCATTGGGACGTGATCGCCTTCGGGCACACCCCGCGGGCACGGGGTTCGCTTGCGGGGGGAGGCGATCAGAGGTCGAATCTGGCGCGCAGCGCCACCTTCACCTGCTCCAACGCTTCGGCGGAGATGTTCCCGATGTGCTCGGTGAGCGTGTTCTTCGGGGTGAGTACGAGATCGTAGATCGCGGCCGCCTCATCGTTCGGCAATGCCGCGGTCAGTAGTTGCAGGGCCCGCGGCACTTCGCGGGCCTCCTTGACGGGTGCTACCAGAATTCGTTGCCGCGCTTGGGCTATGAGATCACTGTCCACGATGACCACCCGGCCGACCTGGCCGGTGAGCCGACTCTCGGACTTCCAGATCTGGCCCTGCTCATGGCTCACTCGGTGTCCTGTTCGAACATGATCTCTTCGGCGAGGGCGTCATTCTCGGTATAGAAGGACGGATCGGGCGGATTGTCCTTTTCGAACTCCGCGAGGATGCGTAGATCGTCGGCGAGCAGTTGCCGCATGACGGCGCGCTCGATGTATTCGCTCGGCCTGTTGCTCGATGCCGAACGCAGCCGCTCCGCCACCGCATCGGGAAGCGTGATGTTCAAGCGGGTCGTCATACAGCAGATCGTACAGTCGGTGCTACACGCCTGCGGTGTGTTATTGGAAGCTGGCCGGGATCAGCGAGTTTCGGTACTACCGACTGTCGTTGACGGGGGTTGATCAACTACCGTATGCAGTCATGGACTTCGTCTACGACCTGTTCGTCGTGTTCCATCTGCTCGGTATGGCGGCCGTGGTCGGCGGGTATGTGGCCGCTCAGCCGCGGGTCTCGGAGTTGATGGTGTGGGGTGCGCGCGCCCAGTTGATCACCGGCATCATCCTGGTCGGGATGGCCGAGTCGATCGATTCACTGGGCAAGGATCCGAATATGCCCAAGATCATCACCAAACTCGTGGTGGCCGTACTGGTCGCGGGCTTCGCCGAGATGGGGCGAGCCGATGCCAAGCGCGGCAAGGCGCTGCCGTGGATGACCCACGCCGCGGGCGGGCTGGCCATCCTCAACGTGTTCGTCGCCGCGCTCTGGAACTGATCTCACTGCCCGCCGTGTCGTGAATCGGCGTGGCGGGCAAAGGATTTCGCGAGCTCGGCGGCGACCACCGCCTGACCGGCCCTGGTCGGGTGGGCGGTGGTCGCCGCCGAGCCGATCCGGTCGCAGATGAGGGTGAACACGGACGGGCATGCCGCCCCTGGATCTGCGCGCCGCGAACCAGGAAAACACTCTGATCAGGCCGAACGCGAATTTTCTTCGCGCCGTGCAGTTTTGCGCGCACTGCGTGAATGCGCCCAGGTCAGAGCATGTTTCATGTGGAACGAGGCGCGTACATGACGACCGCGACACCGACCAGACAGATCAACGCGCCCAACACATCCCAGCGATCCGGGCGGAAGCCGTCCAGGGCCATGCCCCACAGCAGCGAACCCGCCACGAACACTCCACCGTAGGCGGCGAGGATGCGCCCGAAATTCGCGTCGGGTTGCAGCGTCGCCACGAATCCGTAGCAGCCGAGCGCGACCACCCCCGCGCCCGTCCACGCCCATCCGCGATGTTCGCGCACCCCCTGCCAGATGAGCCAGGCCCCACCGATTTCGGCGACGGCGGCCAGCGCGAACAGGGCGATCGAACGCAGCACGGTCATGGGGCAACCCTAGGACCCGGCCGGACCGCCCCTCGTGCACGGTCCGGCCGGATCGCGAGTCAGCGCCCGCGGGAGGCGCTTTCGAACAGCTGCTGTCCCAGATATCCGCCGGGCGCGGGCACGCCGGGCGGGATCACGAAGACAGCCGAACCGACCGGTGTGGTCCATTGGTTCAGTGCGTCGAACTCGGCGAGTCGTGCCTGCACCGGCAGATACTGGGCATCGACATCGCGCTGGCAGGCCACGAACAGCAATCCGGAGTTCGAGATGTGCCCGGGTGCGGGCGCGTCGTCGTAGTTGTAGCCGCGCCGCAGGAATCGCTCATTGTCGTGCGCGTGATGCGCGCGGGCGATATGCGAGGACGGCGGGATCACCGGGATGCCGTACTGGTCGACCTCGGTGAAATCCGGATCGTCGAATTCGGTTGTGCCCGTCAGCGGCGCACCGTTGGAATCGTGCCGTCCCAGGGTGATGGCCCGTCCGTCGGCATCGAGTTCGTCCCAGGTGTCGAGCTTCATGGCAATGCGGCGCAGCACCAGGGAGGTGCCACCCGCCAGCCAGGGTTGTGCGCCGCCGTCGTCCCAGACGAGTCGATCGAATTCGGCTGTGCCCGGGGCGATATTGACCGTTCCGTCGACCTGACCCATGAGATTGCGCATGGTGTGCCCTGTGGGCGCATTGCGGAATCCGTGCTGTACCCATCGCACCCGCACCAGCGATTTCACATGCTTGGAGAGCACGCGCACCGCATGCGAGACCGCGGTGGCCTCCTCGGCGCAGATCTGCAGGAGCAGATCCGCACCCGTGTACGCCGGGTCCAATTGATCGATGGGGAAGGGCGGCAACTGCTTCAGCCAGGACGGCCGCAGCTCGCCGAGTCCGGCCACGGCGAACAGCTCCGGTCCGAAGCCGACCGTGACGGTGAGCCGGGCCGGGCGCTGGGCCAACTCCGGTTCGGTATCGGCGAGCGCGGGTTTGCCCTGGGTGAGCCGTGCCGCGTCATCGGTCCAGATCTTCAGCAGGCCGATAATGTCCTCGCGATCCAGACCCGGCTTCAGATCGAACCCGACGAACGCCGCCGATCGCGCTGGCTCGGTGGCGATTCCAGCCTGATGCGCGCCGTGGAACGGCACCGTCTCCAGTCCGGGATCGCGGTCATCGTCGCGATGGGTGCGAGTGGCCGCGCCCCAGCCGATTCCGGCCGCGCCCGCCACACCCGCCGCGGCGGCGCCGCCGCCGAGCAGGCGTCGCCGGGAGACCCGGGTCGCGCGCGGCTGTGCCCGCTCAGCCACCGTGCGCGGCATTGTCGCCGGTGCTGGGCGCGTAATTCTCCTTACCGCCGGCGAAGTCACGCACCTGCGCGGTGACGGTGGTGCTGGAGCCGTCGGAGAAGACCAGGGTGATGGGGGTCTCCGAGCCGGTGCGCAGCGGCTGGCGCAAATCCATGAACATCAGGTGCTCGCCGCCCGGTTTCAGGGTCCAGGACCCGTGCGCGGGAATGGTGAGCCCGCCCTCCTTGGGGCGCATGGTCTTATCGCCCCCGGCGGCATCGGCGACGACCTCGTGGATCTCCACCCGCGCCGAGGCCGGACTGGAGGCGGCCACCAACTGCACGGGCTGATCGCCCGCATTGCTGAGCGTCCCGAACGCCGCGGACATGCCACTGTCGGCGGCCTTGATCCACTGATCGTTCATGGACACCTGATCGGCGGCCTTACCCGAGGTCGCACTCGACCCGGAATCGGACGAACAGGCCACGGGGAAGACAGCCAGCGCCGACAGTGCGGCAATGGCGGTGAGGCGGCGGGCACGACGCGGCGCGCGGCCTGCGAAAGATACGGACACCAAGAACTCCGATCGATGAGGGAAGACGATGGGACCTCGACCCGAAGCGACGGCACGCGCGCGCAGGACACGCACGCTCGGCGAGCCAGCTGTCGCGACTACCTGAGACGGTCCGCACCGCGGAGTCTGGTGTGCATGGCGCGGCCGGTCCGTCAGGAAACGCCGTCCGTACCGCACCCGAAATGACGAAAAGCGGTACGAGTGGGCCGTACGCGGTGAACGCCTGTACAGCGACGATGTGCTTCGTGACTACCTCTGAGCGCGCGAAATGCCAGGGCGCGCGGCGATGAACGCCTGCGGCTACGCCGGGACGAGGTGAGCGGAAATATCCATGGTGGCCGGTGGCCCACGGCGCCCGATTCCGGGACTCACCAGCAGCAGTCGCACCGCCGCCCGCTCATCGACCGAGGTGGTTCGCTCGGGCCGCTCCGTCGGAACCGGCGTGATCCCCAGCGCGACAATGAATCGTCGCACGCTGGTGATCGCGCGCCGCATCCCCACTTCGGCCGCGCGAATAATCAACGCCCCGAACGGAATAGCGATCAGATGCGCCACCGGCATGGTCGGCGACGCCGCGTGATGATGATGCTCCGGTGACATGGACAGTGCGATATGCCCGATGCCCTGCCCGGCCGCCAGCATCCCCATCACCGAGGCCAGCCCGTAGCGCGGCCGCACCGAGGCGACCACCACCCCGGTCACCGCACACGCCGCGAACAGCAGCATCAGCGCGGATCCGTCCGGTGCCGCATTACCCCCGCCGAGCCCGTGCGCGAAGATCGCCACGGCCCCCGACGCGGCCCCGACGGCAGCGCCGCGCAGGCGCGCGGTGTGATCCGTCGGTGATTGCACCCGGTCATACTACGGCCGGTCGTAACCACTGCGCTCCGCAGCCCGGCCCCGATCGGTTCCGGCCCGATGCCATCGCCTCGGATTCGCCCACGCTCTCGGAGGCGTCCACACCGGTCATGCCGTGCCCGGGGTCGTGCCGTGGGAGCGCGGGTTCACGGCCCCGGTCGACGCGGGGAGATCAGGTGGCGTGAGCGGGGTCTGCACAGGATCTTCACAAGCGGCGCGAACCATCTCCACTCGGACTGCCTAATGTCACCTGCATGGAATTGAGCCAGCAGGGCAGTGCGCGGCGGATTCTCGTGGTCGAGGACGAACCGACCATTGCCGAATCGATTGCCGTCCGCCTGCGTGCGGAAGGGTTCACCGTGGATCTGGCGCATGACGGGCCCGCCGCGGTGAGCGCCGCCGAAGCATGGCTGCCGGATCTGGTGGTGCTGGATGTGATGCTGCCGGGTTTCGACGGCTTGGAGGTGTGCCGTCGGATTCAGGCGCGGCGGCCCGTACCGGTGCTCATGCTCACCGCGCGCACCGATGAGACCGATGTGCTGATCGGATTGGGGGTGGGCGCGGACGACTATCTGACCAAGCCGTTCTCGCTACGCGTGCTCACCGCGCGAATTCATGCGCTGCTGCGCCGGGTCGAACGCACCGCCACTCCCGGGGCGACCATTGTCGTCGGTGATCTGCGTATCGATATCGATCAGCGCCGAGTGTGGCGGGCCGAGACCGAAACCCAGCTCACCCCACTGGAATTCGAACTCCTGGTACATCTGGCCCGCCGCCCCCGCGCCGTGCTGGCCCGCGATCGCCTGCTCTCGGAGATCTGGGGTTGGCCCGACGCGTCGGGCACGCGCGCCGTGGACAGCCATATCAAGGCCCTGCGCCGCAAACTCGGCGCGGACCTGATCCGCACCGTGCATGGCGTCGGCTACGCCTTGGAGGCGCGATGAGCGGGGTGAAGTCGGTGCTGGCGGCGGTCGATCGGGCGGCGGTGCGGGCGGCGGCCGATCGGTTGTCGGCGTGGCTGCCACGGCCACTGGATCGGATGCGGTCGATCAAGCTGAAACTCGCGATTGTGATGGTGGCTTCGGGTGCGGTGGCGTTCGGGTTCTTCGCGCTGAAAATCGGCTGGCTACCGCCGCGCACCACGATCGCGGCCATGCTGCTGGCATTGGTGCTGTCGCAGGGGCTGGCGCATGGGATGACCCTGCCGTTGCGGCAGATGACCGCCGCCGCCCAACGTATGGCGCAGGGCGATTATTCGCGGCGGGTGCGCGCCACCTCCCGCGACGAGGTGGGGCAGTTGGCGGAGGCGTTCAACCAGATGGCCGCGGACCTGGGTGCGGCCGATCAGCAGCGCCGCGATTTCATCGCCAATGTGTCACACGAATTGCGTACTCCCATCACGGCTTTGGGGGTGGTGCTGGAGAACCTCGTCGACGGGGTGGCCGAACCCGATCCGGCGACCCTGCGCACCGCGCTCGCCCAGACCGAACGCTTGAGCCTGCTGGTCACCGAACTCCTGGCACTGTCCAGCGTCGAAGCGGGCGCGGTCGCCCTGGACCGGGAAGTGCTGCCGCTGGAATCGCTGCTGAAAGAGGTCGTCGCCGAAGCCGAGGTCATGGCCGCCGCGGTGGACCGGCCCGTCCGGTTCACCATCACCACCACCCCCGGCTCGACCGTGTACGCCGACCGCGCCCGCCTGCACCAGGTGCTGCTCAACCTGTGCGATAACGCCACCCGGCACGGTCCGGCCCGGGGCGAGGTGCGCCTCACCGCGCATCCGCTGCGCGATCACACCGTCATCGAAGTCGAGGACGAGGGTCCGGGTATCCCGCCCGCCGACCGCGCCCGCGCCTTCGAACGCTTCACCCGGGGCGGTCGCCCCGATGGTGGTGGCACCGGCCTGGGTCTGGCCATCGCCCGCTGGATAGTCGACCTGCACGGCGGCACCATCGCCGTCGCGGCCCCCGGCTCCCGCATCCGCCTCACCCTGCCCAACCCCTGACCGGCGCGCCGATTCTCGGTCCCGGCCCGAATTCTTTTCCCCGGTAACCCATTTCGCAATCCGCCCGATCGCAGCACGCGACTCGGGACGGTCCCGCACGCCCATCGGAGGCATCGCATGTCCGACATACCGAACCCCGGCAATCCCGAACCCGCGCCGCAGGATCCGGCGACCCGCGAGTCGCGGGACCCGGATACCCCGATCGTGAGTGCGGAGCTGCCCGCCGCAGAGCCGATTGCGGTCGCGGGAGCAATGGGGGAAGCGGCCGCGCCGAGCGCGGCGAATACCTTTCCCGCCCCGAACGCGCCTTCACCGACGGCCCAGGGGATGGCAATCCCCGTGCCGGGATGGGATCCCGCCGCAGCGGTCCGGCCCGCGCGGGTGGGCGCCGGTGCGGGGGGATCAGGCGGAATAGGAGTGCTTCTCGGTGGCGTCGGCGGGCTGCCTGCCGGTGAACCGCCCGCAAGTCAGGCGTATCCGAGGAGTGCTCCGCCGGTTCGCGTACCGCCGCGGTCGGCGCTGATTCCCATGCCGCGCGGCGCCTTCACCGCGATCGCGGTGGCGGGACTGGCGGCGGCGGTGTTCGTTCCGCTGGATCGGCCCGGGGTCGGATGGTCGCTCGCGGCCCTGGCGTCCGGGAGTGCGGTCTATGCGGTGGATCGTGCCGCGCGCCGCCGGGGCGATGTCGTCACCGAGGACAGTGGGCCGGCAGCAGATGCGGATTCGTCCGAGTCGGTCGGGGACGCCCATTCGGACGACCCCGGCGACGGCGCGAGTCACACCGTGCTGGAACGCTTCTCATCGTTCGTGGCCCGGTTCTCCCGGCACTGGTGGGCGGTGTTGGCGCTGGCCTTGGTGGCGGTGGGGACCTTCCGGGCGGCGTCCTGGCTGTTCGTGCTGTGCCTGTTGGCCGCCGCGATTGCGGGGTCCTTGGCGATCGTGGGGCGCAGGTCCGCGTACGGGCTGTTCTTCGATGCGATCTCGGTGCCGTTCGGTGCGGTGACCTCGCTGCCGTGGCTGTATCGGTGGGCCGGGCATGCCGAGTCCGCGCGGGGTTCGGCGAGTCGGCGGGTCGGATGGTCGGTGCTGGCCACCGCGGGGCTGCTGTTGGTGTTCGTGCCGCTGTTGACGGGAGCCGATGCGGTATTCGCGCGGCTGGTTCAGGATGTGGTGCCGTCGATGCGGGGGCGGGATCTGTTCTGGTGGGGATTCGTGTTCGTGGTGGCCGGTCTCGGAGTGGCGGGGGCGCTGTACGTGCTGGCCGGGCCGCCTCCTGCGGCCGTAGAGTCGGATTCGGTGGTGGGTGAACTGCTCGATCAGGTCATTTCTGGGTCGGAATCGACTGGCGCACCAGGGGTTCGGCGGTTGTCGCGGGCCGAGTGGGGGCTGCCGATGGGTGCGCTGACCGTATTGTTCGCGATCTTCCTGGGCACCCAGTTGGCGGTGTTGTTCGGTGGTGACGGCTATGTCCAGCGCACCGCCGATCTCACCTACGCGGAGTACGCGCGCAGTGGCTTCTGGCAGTTGTCGATGGTGAGCATGCTGGCGCTGGTGGTGATCGCGGTGGTGCAGCGGTGGGCGGCGCAGCGGGAGGCGAAGGATCGACTGTGGTTGCGGGTGGCCGTGGCCGCGGTGAGCGCGCTGACGCTGGTGATCGTGGCTTCGGCGGTGCAGCGCATGTGGACCTATCAGCAGGCGTACGGATTCACGGTGCTGCGCGTACTGGTGGAGGTGTTCGAACTGTGGATCGCGCTGGTGTATCTGCTGGTGCTGGCCAGTCTGGTGCGATTGCGCCGCGAGTGGGTGCCGCGCGCGGCGATCGGCGCGGCCGCGGTCACCCTGCTGGTGCTGGCGGTGGTGAATCCGGAAGGTCTTGTCGCCGACCGCAATATCGATCGCTGGCAGTCGGGTAAATCCCTGGACCGCGACTATCTGAGTGGTCTGTCCGCCGATATCCTGCCCGCCCTGGACCGGTTACCGGCGCTCGAGCGTGAGCGGATCCGCACCTCGCTCGATCTGGGCCCGCGGCATGACAGCTGGCAGGGCTGGAACCTGTCCCGCGCCCGCGCGCATTAGCCCCCGGGTTCAGTGCCCGCCGCGCTGCTCGGCCAGCAGCGCGGCGGTCCTGGCGATCAACTCATAGGGAATCGGCTTGTTCAGCGGGAACTTCAATGTGCCCTTGCCCGCCTGATATTCGGCGATGGCCCGCGTGTATTCGGCATCGCCCGAGGGCACCGGATACACGCTGATGTGCTTCTTCCACCCGGCGAAGTAGACGACCGGCTTACCCCCGACCCGCATGGTCGGCACCTCATAGCTGATGTCCTCGGTCCACTCCGGGAGTGCGCCGTGCATGGTCTCGCGCACCCGTTCGAGCACCTGCCGGACCTCGGCGGGGAAGCCCGCGAGGTATTCGTCGACGGTCGAAGCGGCCATGCCCACCTCCGTTGTCAGTGCAATCGGTCGAGCAGGAATCCCGCGGCATCGAGCGCGGCGTCGACCGAGTCTGTCACATACATGAGATCCACGAAGACCTCATCGAATCCGGTGTCGGCGACCACGGTTTCGATGGTCCGGGCGACCAGCTCCAAATCGGTGCCCGCGGCGACATTGGCGCGCAGTACGGTCCCGATACTCCCGGGATCGCGACCCGCCGCCTCGGCCGCCTGATCGATGACTCCGCGCAGCTTCAGCAACTGCTCACCCCAGTCGGGCGGTCCCGGGACGGGGACCACGGGCAGCCAGCCGTCCGCGCGCTGTCCGATCCGTGCCAGTCCGGCCGGTTGGAACGCGCCCAGATAGATCGGCGGTCGTGGCCGCTGAACCGTCCGCAGTTCGCTGCGATGCCGTGGTACCGATACGAAGCGCCCCTCGTATCCGGCCGGGTCAGTGGTCCAGATGGCCTCCAGCGCATCGAGAGTCTCATCGAGCCGGGCTCCGCGGTGGGTGAAGGGAACGCCCGCCGCCGCGTACTCCTCAGGTGACCAGCCGATTCCGAACCCGGGCAGCAACCGCCCGCCACTGACCACATCGAGGGTGGTGAGTGAGCGTGCCAAGTGCGCGGGCCGATGCAGTGGAGCGATGAGCACATTGGTGCCCAGGGTGACCCGCTCGGTCGCCGCCGCCGCGATACCCAGCACCAGGAACGGATCGAGAATCGCATTGAACTCGTCCGGAATGGTGTCCTTACCGCCGTATCCGACGCTCGGATCGGTGGCCGCGATGAGCCGTTCCCCGACCCACAGACTCTGCGCCCCCGCCTGTTCGACCGCCGTGGCGTACCGCGCGATCCGAGCGCCCTGCGCCGCGTGCGCACCGTACTGGGGAAGCGAGAAGCCGAGTTTCACGTCTTCGTTGATACCAGAGCACACCGCGAGCATCCGCCGTCGGGACTGGGCAGGATGGATCGCGTGGGTGAACACAGGGACCGCATGCTGCGCGGCGAACTCTATCGCGACAACGACCCGGAGCTGATCGCCGAACGGCGGCACTGTCAGGGCTACTGGACAAATTCAATGCCACCGGCGCGGGGGAGGAGCGGCGGCGATACGCCCTGCTGACCGATCTGCTCGGCGCGATCGGGGAGGGCTCGTGGATCATGCCGCGCTTCCAATGCGATTACGGGCATCTGATTCGTCTGGGCGCCAACAGTTTCCTCAACTACGACGCCATCGTGATGGATTGCGCGCCGGTGACCATCGGCGATGACGTCTCGATCGGTCCGCGCGCGCAATTGTTGACCGCATTGCATCCGATGGAGGATCACGAGCTGCGCCGCCGACGCTGGGAGACCGCCGCCCCCATCACCATCGGTGACAATGCCTGGCTGGGTGGCGGTGTCATCGTCTGTCCGGGGGTGAGGATCGGCGCGAATACCGTGGTCGGCGCGGGCAGTGTCGTCACCCGCGATCTGCCCGAAAAGGTGTTCGCCGCGGGCAATCCCGCACGCGTGCTCCGCACCCTGTAGACCGGGATATCGGTTCGTCACCTTCAGGCCGGTGCCGTCGCACCGCGCGTACCCGCGAAAGCGCATGTGCCGCAACAGCCCGCACCGTACCGTGAAGCTATGGAGCCGGTACTCGTCACCGGTGCCGCCGGGGGACGTCAAGGATCGACCGGGCGGCATCTCACAGCGCAACTACTCGGGCGCGGGATTCCGGTCCGCGCCGTCGTACACACCGATGACGAACGCGCCACGGTCTTGCGCGCACTCGGCGCGAAAGTCGTCGTCGGCGACCTCAGAGACCTCGCCTTCACCCGCGCCGCCATGGACGGCGTACGCGCCGCCTACTTCACCTACCCGGTGATCGACGGCCTGCTCGACGCCGCGGGCGCCTTCGCCGTCTGTGCCCGCGAAGCAGGAGTCGAACGCGTCGTCGCGGTCTCCCAACTCGCCGCCGGGCCGCAAGCCCTCACCCCGCGCATGCGCCAGCACTGGGCGGCCGAGCAGATCCTGGACTGGGCCGATATCGGCGCGATCCACCTGCGCGCGGCCGTGTTCTTCGAGAACCTGGCCCTCATCGCCGCCACCGACGCGACCGCCCTGGAACTCCCACTCGGTCCCGCCGAGACCGAACTCCCGCTGATCGCCGCGAGCGATGTAGCCCGGGTAGCCGCGGGCCTGCTCTCCGACCTCGACCTCAAATCCGACCCGGTCCTACTCCTGACCGGCGACGTCCAACCCATCGACGCCGCGGCCCACACCCTCGGCCGCACCTACCGCGACACGGACCCCGAAACCTGGCGCCGCTGGGCCATCGACTTCTACGGCAGCCCACATGCGGCCGAACACCTCACCAAACTCTGGGAGATCTTCCGCCTCCTGTCCGAAGGCACCAACCTCTACCAGGTCACCCCCGCCATCCAGCAGTACGGCGGACACCCGCCGATCACCCTGTCCGACTTCGTCATCCATCGCCCCGGGCAGCACTGACTCATTCGATCAGGCGGGCGGTTCGGCGAGGGAGAGGCTGTTGCCGTCGGGGTCCAGGACATCGACATGGCGCACGCCATTGCCGTACGTCTCGATCGTGCCGTACTCGATACCGTGCGCGGTGAGACGGGCGAGTGTCTCGTCGAGTCCGTGCCAGGCGAAGGTGACCATCGATCCACCCACTCGCTCGGCTCGCATATACCGGTCGTCGATGACGATCCACGCGTTCTCACCGACCTGCCACAGGAACTCCTCACCCATGATCTGATCGGCGGCGCGGCCGAAGAACACCTCGTACCAGCGTGCGGACTCGGCCGCATCGCTCACACACATGACGCTGTACATGTCCATCCGCCCACTCCTGTCCGTCGTCACGAAACAGGGACCGGGCGGGCCGCCGAAACTCATCGGTCGAACCCGTGGATCGGAGCGCATTACCTCGCGGGTAATGGTTGCGCGGGAGCGGGATTCGTAGGATCGGGGCATGCGTACACAAACGGCCGGGGATCTGCTGCGGCACTGGCGAGTCACCCGGCGGCTCAGCCAACTCGAGTTGGCCGGGCGCGCGGAGACCTCCACCCGCCACCTCAGCTTCATCGAAACCGGACGCGCCACACCCAGTCGGCAGATGATCCTGCACCTGTGCGACGAGCTCGAAATCCCACTGCGCGAACGCAATCGGATGCTCCTCGCGGCCGGATACGCACCCGTCTACGCCGAACCCGAGCTGGATACCCCCGCCATGGAACCCGTCCGCAGCGCCATCCGGCAGATCCTCGCCGGACACGAACCGCACCCGGCGCTCGCCGTCGACGCCGGCTGGAACATGGTCGACGCCAATGCCGGAATCGCACTGTTCCTGGAGGGAATCGACCCGCGCCTGCTCACCCCACCGGTGAACGTCCTGCGCCTGAGCCTGCACCCCGACGGACTCGCCGGCCGCATCATCAACCTCGCCGAATGGCGCGGACACCTCTTCGAACGACTGCAACGGCAGATCGATGTCAGCGGTGCGCCCGAACTCATCGAACTACGGGAAGAACTGCGCGGATACCCCGGCGGTGAGCAAGCACCCGGCCTCCCCGAACCCGATCAGGCCGTCGTGCCCATGCGCTTCCGCTACGACGGACACGACCTCGCCTTCATCAGTGTCACCACCGTCTTCGGCACACCCATGAACGTCACCGTCGCCGAACTCGCCATCGAAGCCTTCTTCCCCGCCGACGCCGCCACCGCCACCCTGCTGCGCGCACGGATCGCCATAGCCGCCGACTAACCCTCGACAGGCGCGCGTATCGGCCAGAATCGAATCCCATGGACGTGACCGCGCACCTGACCCACCTGACAGGTGCCTCGCTCGCGCACCTGGAGACCCTCGGCCGCAGCCACGCCTGGACGCTGTACCGAGCCCAACTCGCCGACGGGCGCGAGGTATTCGTCAAAGCGATACCGGAAGCCCCCGAACCGACAACGGGAAACCCGAAACCCTCCGAACCCGTCACCGCGGATCCCGAGCCGCGATCCGGCACGTTCGCCGCCTCGGGGGCACTCCGAGCGGAGGCGGCAGGGCTGCGCTGGCTGGGGGAGGCCGATATCGACCTCGTACCCCCGGTACTCGCCGCCGACCGGGCAATGCTCGTACTGCCCTGGCTGACAACCGAATCCGCATCGCCCGCGGTCGCCGAGAAATTCGGTCACGACCTCGCCGAAATGCACGCCCTCGCCCCCGAGACCTACGGCGCACCCTGGACGGGATACATCGCCACCCTCCCACTGGACAACGCACCGAGCACCGGGGAGTGGGGGAGCTGGTATGCCGAACGACGACTGGCACCCTATCTACCCGCGGCCGAACCACATCTGGGCCGAGCGGGCGTACGCCTGATCGAAGAGGTCATCCGCCGCATAGACGACCTCGCCGGACCACCGGAGCCGCCCAGTCGCCTGCACGGCGACCTCTGGTCCGGAAACCTGCTCTGGACCGCCGACCGCGCCATACTCATAGATCCCGCCGCACACGGCGGTCACCGCGAAACCGATCTGGCCATGCTCGCCCTCTTCGGCGCACCACATCTGGACCGCATCGTGGCCGCCTACCACGACCGCATGCCCCTGAGTTCAGGCTGGCGGCAACGCATTCCACTGCATCAACTGCACCCGCTGTTCGTCCACGTGGCGCTGTTCGGTGGCACCTACCGCGGAATGCTGCTGGCCGCCGCGGCCGCCGCCCTCAGGGGCTAGCGCGTTCTCACGGCACCGATACCGGCCGCAGGCAGCTGTCGAACGGAAGCACGATCGAGCACACGGCGGGCTTGCGGGTGGGCCGGTAGTCGGCGGGCACACCATTGACCGCGGTGATGCCCCGGAACGCCGCGACCGCATCGGTCGGACGGCGAGTCAGGGTCGGATCGGTCTTCACATCGACCGTGTAGAGGCCGAATCGCGGTGCGTAGCTACCCCACTCGTAATTGTCGGTCAGACTCCAGTAGTTGTAGCCGATCACATTGATGCCATCGGCCTTCGCACGCTGAATCCAGTACACCGTGTCACGCAGATGATCGGCGCGGTCGTAACCGTCACTGCGCGGCAGTCCGCTGTCGGTCGGCATACCGTTCTCCACCACGTACAGCGGGAGCCCCGGGAACTTCTCGGAATAGGTGCGCAGGTCGTAGTAGATGCCCTCGGGTTCGATCGCGTTCTTCCACAATTCGTCACCCAGCAGCGCGGTGGTCGGCGGATGCGACAGCGACGTGCCGTAATAGAAATCGAGGCCGACATAGTCGAGCTTGTCGTGCACGCGATCGGCGAACAGCAGATCGGTCAGGTCCTGGATGATCGGATACTGCGCGATATTGCTGGTCACCAGCGCGCCCGGCTGACGCACGTGGATGTAGTCGTAGATGGCGCTGTGCGCCTGCACCAGCCGGTCGAACATCGGCAGCGCATCGAGCACCCCGATATCGCCGATCTTGATCGACTGCGCGACATAGCCCATCGGCTCATTGATCGTCACCCACAACGGGTTGTACGGCGCGTAACGGTCCACCACCCGGCGCATATTCGCCAGCCAGTCCGACACCATGTTCTTGCTCTTCCAACCGCCGCGGTCGGCCTCCCACCCGGGAATGGCCCAGTGGTCCAGCGTCAGCATCGGCCGCATACCCGCCGCGCGGATCTTCTCCACGACATTGTCGTAGAAGCGGAAGTTGTTCTCATCCCACACATCCGCCTGCGGCTGCACCCGAGCCCACTCGATGCTGAGGCGATACACCTTCACGCCGAGACCGGCCGCCAGCTCGATATCGTCCGCGTACCGGGTATAGAAGTCGACCGAATCGCCATACGTGTCGTGCGCCTTGCCCGACTTCGCGTAGCGACTCCAATTGCTGTCCGGCGCATGACCTTCGGACTGGAATCCGGCCGTGGCCACCCCCCACATGAAGCCGGACCCGAGCGCGGGCACCGTATCGGGGGCGGCTCCCGCACTACCCGTACCGGACCCGCTCGCGCTCCCGGACCCCGATCCACTCGAACTCCCGGAGCCACCACTGCCGGTCGGCGCCGCACCCGCGACGGCGGATCCGGCCACGGTAATCGCGATGGCCGACAAGACCGTACAGACCAGTCGAGAGCGCTTCATTCCAGTGCATCCTCCAGGGCGATCCGGCACGTCCCCGACATGTTCGGACGCGATGCCACAGACCATACTGGTCAAACGTCCAACATGTGCGCCTTTCCGCGCAACTCCCCGCCACGACCTCCCCGCCAGCCGGAAAGCCTTGCGAAACGAGGACATTCGCACCGACGGCCGATGCCGTCGGACCCTGCCGCCACACCCATCCACCATGCGACCGTCGACACCGAGACAGCGCTCGCCACATCCGGCGAGCTGATCGACCCGAGGAGCTGAACACCATGCACATGGACATGCAATCGCCGATCATGCAGATGTACCACACCGTCATGATGTGGCTGCACCAACAGGGAATCCTCCCGCCCATGACAATGCCGAGGTGACAACCCCCGAACACGCCATCGGAACCGATCAGGGCTTGCGGGCAACACCCGCGTAGCAGGACACCTCGGCGTCATAGGACGCCGACACATCGGTCAACGCATTCGGCCGCCACTGATGCGGCGGCACGACACCCGGTTCCACGAGCTCCAAACCGCTGAACAACTCGACGACCTCCGCGCGGGTGCGATCCTGCGCGGAAATGCCGCGGGACCGGTAGATCGCCCGCGCGGTGGCCACCTGTTCCGGGGCGAAATCGGCTGTGGCGGTACAGATCACCAGATATGAACCGGAAGCGAGCGCATCGACGAACTCCGATACCAGCCGACCGGCGCCGGACTCGACGAAATGCAGCAGGGCGATCATGCTCACGCCCACCGGCTCGCTCAGGTCGAGAATCTCGGTCAAGCGCGGGGCTCGCAGGATGGAGTTCGGTTTGGTGACATCACCCTGGATATAGGTGGTCCGGCCCTGCGCGGTACCGGTCATGAACGCGCGGGCGTGCGCCATGACGAGCGGATCGTTATCCGCGTAGACGACCCGCGACTCCGGTGCGGCCTGCTGCGCGATCTGGTGCAGATTGGGTTCGGTCGGAATTCCGGTGCCGATATCGAGGAGCTGCCGGATTCCGGCATCGACCAGGAATCGAGTACTGCGATGCATGAACTGGCGGTTTGCCTGGGCGGCGGTACGGATGCCCGGCCACACCCGCAGGATCTCCTCCGCGGCTCGCCGATCGACCTCGTAGTTGTCCTTACCGCCGAGGAAGTAGTCGTACATGCGAGCCGAATGCGGCTGGTCGAGAGCGGTATTCCTGTCCATGAAACCGTCGCTTCAATCGTCTGACCGCCGGAACCGTACCTACACAACCTAGTTCATCCGCCGGTCGCGCCGAATGGGTTAGCCGTAATAGCCGCGACATTCGCGGGGAGCGTGGGGGAATAGGGAACCTCGGGTAGGGGAAAGCGGTCGATGGGGGAGGCCGGGCGGCTGTTCACGAAGCCGTCGCCCTATTGCCGGGGGGCTTGCCGGAGGTGAATGGTGTAGGTCCTTCCCCGGAGAAACCATCTACATTCCATATGAACATGGGAATATGCGCATCTACGCATGTTTTCGCTCGATGTGTCATCGTGCGGAAAGAGCGCACTCACGCCGAAAAACAGCCTGGACGAGGGGAGGGGTTCCCGCCGTGGCTGCCGTGAGTTGTCGGTGTGTTGGGCTAGCGTCTGGCGGGTGGAGTTGCAGCGGATTCATCACGTCGCGGTGATCGCCTCGGACTATGCGAAGTCGAAGGCGTTCTATACCGAGGTGCTCGGGCTGAAGGTACTGGCCGAGCATTATCGGGCCGAAAGGCGTTCGTACAAGCTGGATCTCGCACTGCCCGACGGTGGGCAGATCGAATTGTTCTCATTCCCGGGCGCGCCGCCGCGGCCGTCGCGGCCCGAGGCGATCGGCCTGCGGCATCTGGCGTTCGTGGTGGCGGATGTGGGGGAGGCGCTCGCCGAGCTGGCGGGCAGGGGAGTGGTGGTCGAGGAGGTGCGGGTCGACGAGTACACGGGGAAGCGTTTCGGTTTCTTCTTCGATCCGGACGATCTGCCGTTGGAGCTGTACGAAGCGTGAGCCCGATCCGTCTTCGGAGAAGGTGACGTGATTAGTTAATGGAAATATGCGCATCTACGCATGTTCGCTCTTTTCGAGATCGACATGAACTCGCGAACAACGGAATCTCACCTGCGCGCCAATCCCGTTGAAAGACAGCGGAGGATGCCGGGCGGTCGCCCGATTCGGCGCTCCCATACGATGGTCGTCATGACCAAAGTGCTCCTGAAGACCTCCGCCGGGGATATCACCCTGGAACTCGACGAGGCCAAGGCGCCGAAGACCGTCGCGAACTTCGTCGACTACGTCAAGGCGGGCCACTACACCGATACGATCTTCCACCGGGTGATCCCGGGCTTCATGGTGCAGGGTGGTGGTTTCACCGCCGATATGCAGCAGAAGCCCGCCGCGCAGAAGGTGGAGAACGAGGCGAACAACGGTCTCAAGAACGACAAGTACACGATCGCCATGGCGCGCACCATGGATCCGCACTCCGCGAGCGCGCAGTTCTTCCTCAACTCCAAGAACAATGATTTCCTGAACTACCCGGGCCAGGATGGCTGGGGCTACACCGTCTTCGGCAAGATCGTGGACGGCACCGCTGTCGTCGACGCGATCGAGGGCGTGCGCACCGGCTCCAAGGCCGGCCACCAGGATGTGCCGGTCGAGGCCGTCACCATCTTCTCGGCCGAGCTGGTCTGACACTTTCCCGCTGTACAGCGAACGCCCCGGATTCGAGTGTCGAATCCGGGGCGTGTTCTTTCGTCCGAGGGAGGGCGCTCAGGCGTCCAGGACGCGTACTTCGCGTTTGACCACGGGCGGCTGCACGGACCACGGGAAGTTGATCCACCGATCGGTGTGCTTCCAGACGTATTCGCAGTCGACCTCCGAGCGCGGCTTCTGGTAGATGACCGCGCAGCGGACCTCGGCGACATGGTCCTGGCAGAAGTCGCGGACGAGTTTGAGGGTGGCGCCGGTGTCGGCGACATCGTCGGCGACAAGGACTTTCGCTCCGGTGAGGTCGACGACGCTGGGGACGGGCGGCAGCATGACGGGCAGGTCCAGGCGCTGGTCCACGCCGGTGTAGAACTCGACGTTCATGACGTGGAGGTTCTTGACGTCGAGGGCGTAGCCGAGGGATCCGGCGACGAAGAGGCCGCCGCGGGCGATGGAGAGGATGAGGTCGGGTTCGAAGCCGTCGTCGGCGATCTCCTGGGCCAGTTCACGTCCGGCGGTGCCGAACAGTTCCCAGCTGAGTTCTTCCCGATCGCTCATATCGCACTCCGTTCTTCGTCCTGCCTGCCGTTCAGGCGATCATACGAGGGCGCTCACGGCTGGTGGGTGATGGTGTACCAGAGCAGTGCGAGGGTGCCGAGCGCGAAGATGGGTACGACGACGAGGGTCTCCATCTTGTTGCCGGTGCGGTCGATGATCGGGATGCGCGTTCGTATTTTGAGCGGCCAGAGCAGTCGGCAGCCGCGGTCGGTGAGGCAGTCGCCGATGAGGTGGGCGAAGGCGCCGAGGCCGACGGAGAAGGGCAGCCAGGCGGGTTTGTCGCTGATCCAGTGGTCGATGGCGAATGTGCCGCAGGCGGCGAGGATTACGACGGTGCCCCAGGCTTTGAGGCTGTCGCCGGTGGGTGCGAGGTTGAGGGCGCGCACGGCGAGGGCGAGTAGGAAGAAGACGAGGGCGAGGGTGAAGTTGCGGCCGATCCAGTGTTCGCCGGCCCAGGTGCCGTAGGTGATGAGGGCGACGAAGGCGAAGGAGTGGGTGCCGTGGCGGTGTCCGCCGGAGATGGCGGAGATGCCTTTGCAGGCGTAGTGCGAAACCGGGCCCAGCACATGGGAGATGGTGCCGGAGGGGTGGTCGGCGTCGGGCAGCAGGGCGGCGCCGGCGGTGAGGAAGGTGCCCATCACCAGGTCGACTGCCCTGATGTTTCCGGATTGCATTGCGGGATAAGTCAATACGGTGAGCGGTAGCGCTGCGGCGGCTGCTGACCAGGCGAGCGCACCACTGGTTGCGTGTGAATGTCCTAGCACCGCTTGAAGGTTAGCGGATTCAGCTGGTCTCTCGTTCAGGCCTGGGTGCGAGGTGAGCTGGGTTGGGCGGCAGGGATTTCCGGCTCGCCTTGGGTATGGGGTCGGTGCCGGTCATGGTGGTGGCGTTGGCGGGGCCGTTCCAGCCGCAGGGGAGTCCGCAGGTGGCGACCACTTGTTCTTCGGTGTTGCCGTCGTCGAATTGCGCGGTGTAGGTGGAGGCTCGGGCGGGATAGCCGCAGAGTGGGCATTTGCCGAAGTAATTGAGGATTTCGCGCACGTCGGAGGAGATGACGGTTCTGCGTGGGGCGGTCATGCTGGCAACACCTTTCGTTGCTCGCCCAGGGTAGCGATTATCGAATCCTTGTGCAGCCATGAATATTTCGGCGGCCGTGGGTGGGGTTGCGGGGGCCTGTGGGTGGGGTGTGCGGCGGTGAAATAGTCTCGGGTGGATTGCGCTTTCCGCTCAGAGAGGAACGGACATGTCGGTAGCGTCCGCGGTGAAGGATCAGATCCAGCAGATCGGCGGGGGGTTCATGTTCTCCCGGGAGGCGAAGGCTTTCGCGGCGGGTGTGGGGCCGGGGTTCATGCCGGGGTATACGCGGGGCCGGGGTGGGGTGCTGGGTGATGTGGACGCGGATGTGGTGACGGCGGCGTTCGGTTTCTTCCCCGCGGATTCGATTCGTGCGGCGTGGGAGTCGTCGGCGTCGGTTCCGGCGGCGCGGGGCGCGGAGGGTTATCTACGGGCGTGCCAGGATTTCGGGCGACGCAAACTGGCTTCGTTCGCTCATGTGGAGCGTTTGGCGGAGTTGCTGGATAGGGTTGCTACGGCGGCTGATCCGGCCGGGGTTGTGTTGTTCGCTGGTTGGCGGGCGTTGCCGCAGGCGGAGGATGCTCCGGCGCGCGTTACGCATTTGATTCAGGCGCTGCGGGAGTTGCGTGGCGGTTTGCATTTGATGGCGGTGCGGGCGAGTGGTTTGGCGCCGCGTGATGCGGTGTTGATCGCGGGTTCGCCGTTGAGTTCGGGTCCGGATCAGGCGCGCTTGTATGGCTGGTCCGAGCCTTTCGGTGAGATCACTCCGGAGTTGAAGGGGCGTTGGATGCAGGCTGAGGCGTTGACGGATGAGTTGATCGCTCCGGTGTGGGCGGTGTTGGATGATGCGACGGCGCGGGAGTTGGTGGAGTTGTTGACCGCGTGTCATGCGACCGTGTTCGGGCCGCGCTGATATGTCGAGGGTGGCGCATCTGCGGGCGTTGATCGAGCATCCGGGGACGGGTGCGGGTGAGCGGGCGGCGGCTCAGCGCATGTTGGATCGCATTTTGTCGAAGTCGGATGTGCGGGCGGATCATCGGAGTTATGGCCCTCGGCATGCGCGGGTGGGCAGACACGCTGATCTGGAGTCGATCGCGGAGATGATTCGCGATGATCTGGCGTTCGTGCGGGTGGTTTTCGCGGACGCGCCGCAGCTGCCGGAGTGCGAGCCGGCGGTGGTGGATCCGATTCGGGATGCTCCCGAGGAGATCACCTATTCGGTGGTGGGTTTGCCGCAGGAGAACAGTATCGAGATCACCATCGAGGGTGTGCCGCCGGAGTGGGGCGGTGGTGCGGGTGTGAGCCCGCAGTTGCAGCGGCTGGCAGATGAGTTGGTGGAT
Source organism: Nocardia sp. NBC_01503 (assembly GCF_036327755.1). NCBI lineage: Bacteria > Bacillati > Actinomycetota > Actinomycetes > Mycobacteriales > Nocardiaceae > Nocardia > Nocardia sp. NBC_01503. The sequence continues at coordinate 6,873,361 of NZ_CP109596.1, read as the reverse complement.
CTGTTGAACAGCTACAACCATGATGGTGAGGTGATCGGTAAGCGTTTCTTCGCGCGGGTGCGTACGCCGCACGAGACGCTGGTCTGGTAGGCGGGTGCGGGCCCGAGTGTGGGCCCGCACCGTCGTATTCATCTCAGCGGTGCAGGAATTCGAGGCTGATGCGTTCGAAGGCCTGTTTGGCTTCGATCATGACCCAGTGTCCGCATTTGGGGAAGATGTGCAGTTCGGAGTCGGGGATGAGGCGGAGCGGCATCATGGCCATATCGGGTGGGCATTGCCGGTCGTCTTTGCCCCAGGCGAGCAGGGTGGGGCATTTGACCTTGTGCAGCATGGACCAGTAGGGCGGGGTGGGGGAGTTGGCCATGAATTGTTGTTGTAGCGCGAATGATTCGGATCCGTACATGGCTTTGAGGGCCTGCTGGGATTCGGGGTTGGCGGCCAGGTCCCAGCGTTCGTCGATGATGTCGGCGGTGACGGTTTTGGGGTCGTAGACCATGCACTCGAGCCAGCGGATGAGTCCTTCGCGGCTGGGGGAGTCGGCGAATTGCTGGAGGAGGCGGGTGCCTTCGCTGGGGTTGGCGCTGAAGATGCCGGTGCCGACGCCGCCGATGGAGATGATCTTGCTGATGCGGTCGGGGTGTTGCACCGCGACATTGACCGCGACGACGCCGCCCATGGAGTTGCCGACCAGTGGGGCTTTGTCGATGCCCAGGGCGTCCATGAAGCGGATGACCGAGTCGACGGCCGAGAGCACCGGGTGTGCGCCGGGGACGGGGTCGCTGATGCCGAATCCGGGGAATTCGATGACGTAGCAGTGGAAGTGCTCGGCGAAGACGGCGAGGTTTCCGCGATAATTGCGCCAGCCGCTGACGCCGATTCCGGATCCGTGCAGCAGGAGCAGGGGTGGTCCGTCGCCGGCTTCGTGGTAGCGGATGACGCCCTGGTCTGTTCGGACTTCGCGTTGGGTGTTCTCGTAGGTGATGTCCACCCACGCCAGAGTAGAACACGTTACAGTTACGGGCTCGGGTGGATTCCATTGGGCGAGTAGGGAAGTACGGGGGAGTCAATGTCCGACGGCAAGGTGTTGCGGATCGCCCAGCTCAATATGGGCTCACTGCTGGAACCGCATTGGGAGCAGCGCCGAATCGAGATCCTGGCCTGGCTCGACCACCTCGACCCGGATGTGGTGTGCCTACAGGAGGTCTGGGAGACCGGGCCCGGCACCAATACCGCGGGCTGGCTCGTCGATCATGCCGCGCCCGGGCGGTGGCACTGGTGCTTCGGCGGGTATCCGCTGCCCGAGGAGGCCTGGCCTGATCGGACGCTGCGGTTCGGGTCCGCGATTCTGAGCCGGTGGCCCATCGAACGGCATCGGGTGTTCGCGCTACCCCTGGACCCCGAGCCCGCGGACCCGCACCCCTCCTATCGGATGCGGGCCGAGCTGTTGCACGCGCACACCGCCGGAATCGACGCCTACAGTACGCATCTGGCCCCGCCGCCCGCGCAGGCGTACCACCGGGTGCGCCAAGTACTGGCCATCGACGACGCCATCCGCGCCACCTGGGATCCGGTCACCGCCATGCCCGCCATCCTGTGCGGGGATTTCAACGCCAAACCGCAATCGGATGAGATGCGGTTCCTGGGCGCCAATGCGGTCATCGAGGGCCGCAGCACCTATTACGTGGACGGCTGGGCCACGCTGCGCCCCACCGAACCCGGCTACACCCTCGATCCGCTCACCAACCCGCAGGCGCGTTTCCTCAATGTGCCCGCCCAGCGCATCGATTACATCCTGGTGGGTGATCCGTTCCTGCGGCCCGGGGGAGCGGGCCGAATCCTGCACACCGACTTGGCTTTTCATCAATCTCTCACCGGGCCCCTGGCCAGTGATCACTACGGCCTGGTCACCGACATCGCCTGGCCACAGCGCCCGGATTAGACCTGCTCGTTCCGATTGTGCCGATTTGGCGGGTATGGCACAGTTCGAGCCGCGGTAGGAAGGCGGTGCAGGGCCGCCGCAGCAGAGGGGTACTCGGCGATGTCGCGGTATTCGGTGACCGGGGAATCCGGTGAGGTGTACGAGATCGCGCTCGGGGCCATCGGAGCCGACGGCGGTCTGCGCCGCTGCCGGGACCGCGGCGGGCGCGAGCGGATCTACAAGGAGTACGACACACCCGTCCAGGACCCCGATGCGATCGGATGCGCCGAACAGGCACTGCTTTTGGGGCGCGAAATCGTCCTGGCCGCCGAAGCCGACCCGGGCTCGGGGGAATGGGCCGCCGCGTCGATCAACTGGCCCATCGACCTGGTGATGCGGGACAGAGCCTTGGCCGGGGTGATCCTGCCGCCGATACCCGAGGAGTTCCTGGACGCCGACGGCCAGGCGCGCACGCTCGGCGAACTGGTGGGGGAGAACCCCGCCGAAGCGTACTTCCGTGTCGGAGTGCTGATTCGAGTCTGCGATATCTTCCTCGTCCTCGAGGAACGCTATCTCGCCCTACCCGGCATCTGCGAAGGCAACCTGGCCTGGAGTCGAACCCAGCCCCGCGCCCACCTCATCGACTGCGACGGACTACGGCCAGCGCTCGGCGCCGACGAATACAGCGGCCGCCTCGCCCTGGCCAACCTCATCCGCTGCGGATTGTTCCTGGCCCCGGGCATTCCCGAGGACCTCGATATCCGGCTACGCATGCTCCTGGACCGTTCCGACACCGCCGCCCCCGAACACAAACCCGGTGCGCAAGAGTGGCTGCACGGTTTGAAGGCCGCCTTCATGACCACCGACGGCAGCGCCTACCGCACCGATATGCTCGAGATCATCGACCGCCCCGCCCCACCGGCCCCGTTTCGTCCCGCCGCATTCCCGGTGCCCGCCAAGCACTCCGGCGGCCGGGTAGCCGGAATCTTCCTGGCGGTGGCGGGTCTCGTCGCCGTCATAGCGCTGATAGCCCTGCGCGCGGGCGATCCCAGCGCCACCGAAGCCGCCGCACCCGATATCGCCCTCACGCCCACCACGGCACCCTTCGACCCGGTCACCCTCGACCTGGCGACCACCGACACCACACCCTTCACCGCCGACGCGCTGCTCCCGCTGACCTTCCGTGATGCCAAGAACGTCGAATACACCCGTCGCGCAGGGGGAGTGAAGGACTGCGTCACCAAGGGCATGTCCCAGAACGTCAAACAAATCCTCGCCACCTACCACTGCGCCCAGCAGGCCGGGGGCTCCTATATAGACCAGTCCAACCAGATCCTGGTCTCCATCAATGTCATTGCACTGCCCACCGCCACCGACGCCACCACCCTCTACAACACCATGAAGGGCCAAACCCAGGACTGGACCATCTGGTGTCCGACCTCGGGCCCCGGCTCCACCCTCTGCGACAGTGACGCCGGATCCGCCACCCGTACCGCCTGGGGCTCGACCTCGCATCGCTACATCTACAAATCGACCGCCCTCTATCTCAACCTCTCCACCAACCCCACCGCCAAACAATGGCTCGACCCCGCCGCCGAGGCCGCGGTCAAACAGGCGGGCCCCACCAACTTCTGGCATCAATGACGAGCCGAAGCCGGGAGGAGGCAGGTATGCCGAAGACGCGTTCTCGCACCACCGAGATCCGGCGGACGCCCGGCCCGGGTAGATAACCATAACTTGACATAATGTCGATTATCGGTAGTTTTACGGCGGCAGGTGGGAGGGGTTAATGATCTTGTGTAACAGGCGATTTGGCGGTTTTCGGTGTTAAGTGACCGATCCGGAGATCCTGTGCCGGGATGCCGGTGTTGCTGTTCGTCGCGGCGGTTCGTGACGAAAACCGCTGCCGGAGTTTATTTTCCGGCCGAATCCTGATTGATCGTAAATTTTCCGGAATCAGCTGAGGTGGCCGATTGGGGCTCATGTGCCGGGTTCTCTCGGATCCGCGGATTCGAGGGGACCCTTCGGTTCGAGGGCTACTCCCCTGTCCATGCCTCACTGCCACAGGTTGATTCGTCACAGTGACGTATTGAGGTGGGGTGGCTGGACCCCTAGGCATGGGCGGTTTTGCCGCGGCGGTAGCCTGCGCGGCCATGGCGAACCCGATCACCGGCGGTCATAGCCGATCACCTATGACGGTTGGTCGATTCACCCATGGTGACGGCGGTAGGCGGTGGTCGCGCCCGGATGCAGGGGGACGGTGCCGGTGCCGATGAGGGAGCGGGCATCGAGGAACTGGGTTCCCGCCGCCTCGGCGGGGACGAGCGAATCGGCGTGGGTGAGAAGCAGTTCGGTGAGCGCGTCCGCGGTGGCCTCGGGCAGGGTGGGCGCGGCTACCAGCAGGTTCGCCACTCCGATGGTGTGGATGGCGGGTGCGCCCGGATAGGTGTCGGCGGGAATCAGGACCGGGTCGTACAGGTAGCCGAAGCGTTCGCGCATCGGTTCGGTCAGCGCACCCAGATCCAGCAGCCGCAACTGCGGGATGACCAATGCCGCGGTGGGGACTCCGCCCGCCCACAGCAGCGCGTCGAGTTGCCCGTCCAGCAGTGCTGTGACCGCTTCGCGCAGCGGGAGATGGGTGCGGGTGAGCGCATCGGTGGTGAATCCGGCCGCCGAGAGCAGCATCTGCCCGGTATGGGTGGCGCCGGATCCCGCCGCGCCCAAATTGATTCGCGCCCCGCGCAGGTCCGGGACGGTGCGAATCGGTCCGTTCGCGGCGACCGCCAGTTGTAGATAGTTCTCGTACACGCGCCCGATGGCCGGTGGCGGGTCGGGACTGTCGGCCACCGAGTCCGCGAGCACCAGTGCCACATCGGCCGCACCGCGGGCCAGCAACGCCAGATTGTCCGCCGATCCGCCCGTGGTCACCGTCTCGATCCGCAGCCCGGACCCGGCGGCGGTATGGGAGAGCAGTTGCGCGAACGCGTGATAGAAGCCGCCCTGCTCCCCCGCTGCCAGCCGCACGGTCGCCGCTGCCCCACCCGAACATCCGGTGATCGCGGCAGGCACAACCAACCCCGCCGCCAGCACGCTCGCACCGCGCAGCAATCCGCGCCGCCCGATCATCGCCGCACCACCGCGGGCAGGCGCACGATGACCGCCAGCCCGTGCGGGTCGACCGGGCGCACCGTGAGAGTTCCCTTGCGGGAGGTGGTCAGGGCCGCGGCGATGGACAGCCCCAACCCGGATCCGCCGATCCCGTCCGCTGAGGAACCGCGGAAGAAGCGGGTGGTGAGTTCGTCGAGTTCGGTGGCGGGCACCCCGACTCCGTCATCGGCGATCGTGACCGTGACCCAGCCCGGTTCGCGGGTGACGGTCAGCGCGGTGGTGGTTCCCGGGCCCGCGTACCGGCACGAATTACTCAGCGTCACATCGAGAATCTGGGCGAGAGTGTCCGCCGAGACTGCCGTCTCCGCGTGATCGGGCGGGATCGGCGAAGCCGGTACGTCGTGCGGGAGTGCGATCGGGGTCCGATCGTGCGGCGCGGGATCGGTGACCGGCTCGTTCGCGGGGGCGGTGCGCAGGGGCGGGTCGGTGACCGGATGCGCCGTCGCACGGGTGTCGAGGGCCGTCGCCGGGTCGGTGACGGTGGTCGGTGCCGGGTCGCGGCGAGTCAGGGTGATGCCCGCGGTGTCGAAGGCGGTGTGCCAGGCATCGATCCGGTCGTCGATGACCCCGGCCGCATCGCAGGATTCGGTGGCGGGTGCGGCGGTGGGATCGAAGTCGGTGCCCTCGGCGACCGCCAGATCCAGTAGGCCATCCAGCAGTGCGGTCAGGCGCTCCACCTCACGGGTCGCGCCCCGCAGTGTCGGCAGGGACGGCTCGGCGGTGCCGGGTTCGAGGGAGTCGAGGCGGATTGTCAACGCGGCCAAGGGGTTTCGCATGGCGTGCGCGGTGTCGTCGATGAGGCGGCGTTGGGCGCGGGTGGAGTCGCGTACGGCCAGGGCCATGGTGTCGAAGGATTCGGCGACCGCGCGTAGTTCGGGTGGTCCGCCGTGATGGCGGGTGACCGGAGTGGCCAGGCGCGGTTTGGGCAGGCTCGCGGTCAACTCCGCCACCGAGCCGGAGAGTCCGGCCAGCGGGCGCAGTACCCAGCGTGAGAGCACCAGTGCCAGTGCGGTGAACACGGCCATCGCCAGGAGTCCGCCGATCGCGACAATGCCCCACACCCGGGTGATATCGGTGCGCGCGGTGCGGGTGGAGGCTTCGATCAGCACCGCGCCGTCCACATGCGCGTCACTGCCGACGGGGCGGGCGATGAGCAGTATGGGTGCCGCCCACGGGGTCAGTCGTGCCACGGTGGCGGTGCGCTGATTGCGGCGGGCATCGCTCAGGGCCGAGGCCACCACCGGATCATGTTGATCGACACCGGCGTTGACGATCGGCCCGCCGCGCCCGTCCACCACCAGCACCGGTTCGCCGTACAGGTCGTGATAGCGCTCGACCTCCATGGTCAAGGCCCGATTGTCCCCGGTGGCCGCGGCGGTCACCGTGAGCGCGGCCAACCGGTCCGCGTCCCCGGTGCGGCCCAGGATCAGCTCCTGGGTGCGGCTGGTGGCCGCGGTCAAACACAATGGCACCGCGAACGCCAGCACGGCCAGGGTCGCGAAGACGGTGAGCGCGATCAACAGTCGGCGGCGCATTGCCGGCTCACCCCGACCGCGCGATGGCTCGCGTGCGCATCCCGGCGATGCGTTCGTCCAGCGGTCGGCACGGCATCATCGACCCCACCGGTAGCCGTAGCCGCGGATGGTGGTGATCAGGCCGGGCCGGTCGAGTTTGGCGCGCACACCGGTCATATGCACATCCAGCGAGCGTGAGACCGCGACGAACGCGTCCCCCCAGATGCGGTCCATGAGCACCTGGCGGCTCACCGCCGCACCGGGGCGCTCGACCAGGGCGGCGACGAGTTCGAACTCCTTGGGGGTGAGCCCGATATCGGCCCCGGCGACCTCCACCCGGTGCGCGCTCAGGTCCACGCGCACATCGCCGGTCTCGACAATGCGGGCCGGTGCCGCGGTGAGCTGTCCGGCACGGCGGGTGACGTTCTCGATTCGGGCCAGCAGTTCGGCGATGCGGGCGGGTTTGACCACGTAATCGTCTGCGCCGCCGCGTAATCCGCGCACGATGGAGCGTTCGTCGTTGCGGGCGGTCAGGATCACCACCGGGACCGCGCTCACCTCGCGGAGTTGGCGCAGCACGGTCAATCCGTCGGCGTCGGGCAGGCCCAAATCGAGGATGACCGCGTCATAGCCGCGATGGGAGGTGAGCAGGTCCGCGCCGCGGCGCATGCGGTCCGCGCGCAGTCCGCGCGCGGTGAAGGCTTCGACGAGGGCGTCGCCGACCCCGTCATCGTCTTCGACTACCGCAAGGCGCATGGGATCGATTCTCTCAATGCCGGATCAGCGGGTCGTGCTCAGCTCGGTCGCGGCCGGTGTGGGGGCCGGAGCGTCCTGGGCGTCGATGGTGGAGGCCGTGGAGGTTTCCCGCATGAAGAAGTAGGTCAGCAGTGAGATCAGCACGCACGCGGACACGTACCAGAAGTACACCGATTCGTGTCCGGCCTTCTTCAACGCCAGCGCGATCATCTCCGCGGTGCCACCGAAGATGGCCACGGTCAGCGCGTACGGCAAACCGACCCCGAGCGCGCGGATACGGGTGGGGAACAGTTCGGCTTTGACGATCGCGTTGATCGAGGTGTAGCCGGTGATGATGACCAGCGCGGTCAGCATCAACGCGAACGCCGCGATCGGATTGCGGGTGTCACCGAGCAGGGTCATGATCGGCACGGTGCCCAGGGTGCCCAGTACACCGAAGGTGATCAACAGTTTGCGGCGTCCGATGCGATCCGAGAGCGCGCCCGCGATCGGCTGCAACACCACGAACATCAGCAGGGCCACGAAATTGATCCACGCCACGGTCGATTTGGAGATACCGGAGGTGTTGACCATGAACTTCTGCATATAGGTGGTGTAGGTGTAGAACGCGACCGTGCCGCCCAGGGTCAATCCGACCACCAGCAGGCATTCGCGCGGGTATTCCAGCAGTACGCGCAGCGAACCGCGCGAGGATGTGGTTCGCGCTGCGGCCGATTCGGCCTGGAAGGAGGCGGATTCGTCCATTCCGCGGCGCAGCAGCATCACGATGATCGCCCCGAACGCGCCGATCAGGAACGGGATCCGCCAACCCCACGAGTACATCTGCGCCGAGGACAGGAACTGCAACAGCACGATCTGCACCCCGAGCGCGGTCAACTGCCCGGCCACCAGGGTCACGTACTGGAAGCTCGAATAGAACCCGCGCCGCCCCGCCGAAGCCACCTCCGACAGATAGGTGGCGCTGGTCGCGTACTCCCCGCCCACCGACAATCCCTGCAGCAGCCTGGCCAGCAGCAGGATGAACGGGGCGGCCACGCCGATGGTGGCATAGGAGGGGGTGGCGGCGATGATCAGCGATCCGGCCGCCATCACCGTCACCGACAGCGTCAGTGCCGCGCGCCGGCCGAACCGGTCCGCGTACCGGCCCAAAGCCCAGCCGCCGATCGGGCGCATCAGGAATCCGACCGCGAAAACCGCTGCGGTGGAAAGCAATTGGGCGGTCGAGTCACCGTCGGGGAAGAACGATGTGGCGAAGTACACGCTGAACGCGGCATAGACGTACCAGTCGTACCACTCCACCAGGTTGCCGATCGAGCCGCGCAACACATTGGCCACCACCCGGCGCTCACCACCGGGTTTGATCGTTGTCATTCGGGTTCTCCTTCCACGGGTGCCCCATCGCATCCCGGCACCACTGTGGCGGGCGACACAGCCGTTCTGAAGAGCTTCCGGCCGTTCTTAACCGTCCCTTAGGGCAATCACCGATGTGTGCAATCGGCCACCGCACCGCCCGATCAGGATCTACTGTCTGAGAAAGCAGTGGTGGGTGAGTGGATCGAGAAGCGTTATGGCAGACATGATTACGTCCCCGGCGGCCTTCCAGCGGACCGCGGCGATCGACCCCGAGGCGATCGCGGTGCGATCCATCGGCGGGGAACAGGCGTTGACCTGGGATGAGTACGCGCAACAGGTGCGGGCGGTGGCCGGGGGGTTGAGTGCGCTGGGGGTCGGGCGCGGGGACACCGTGGCGTTGATGATGGCCAACCGGGTCGAGTTCTACCCCCTGGAAGTGGGCGCCCAGCACGCGGGCGCCACCTCGTTCTCGGTGTACAACACCTTGAGCGCCCAACAGTTGAAGTACGTGTTCGAGAATGCCGGGAATCGGATCGTCATCTGCGAAGCCCAGTATGTGGATCGCATCCGCGCCTCGGGCGTGCCGATCGAAACCATCGTGTGCGTGGACCGGCCGGTGCCCGGAACGCTGTCGGTGGCGCAACTGACCTCGCTGGTGCGGCACGACTTCGACTTCGACGCCACCTGGCAGGCCGTCACCCCGGACGACATCGTGACCCTGTGCTACACCTCCGGGACCACCGGCAATCCCAAGGGCGTGGAGATCTCGCACGCGAACCTGGCCTTCGAATGCCAGGCGTATGCCTCGGTCATGCCCGTGCGGTTCGGGGACCGGATCACCTCCTACCTGCCGACCGCGCATATGGCCGACCGGGTCACCAGCCTGTACCTGCACGAGTACTACGGCAGCCAGATCACCACCGTCCCCGACCGCGCCCAACTCGGCGCCGCGCTCCTGGACGCGCGACCCACCATCTGGGGTGCGGTGCCGCGGGTCTGGGAGAAACTCAAAGCGGCCGTGGAATTCTCGGTCGCCAACGAAACCGATCCCGATCGTCGGAAGGCCTTGACCTGGGCGCTCGAGGTCGCCGGACGCAAAGCCCGAGCACAACTGGCCGGGGTGCCCCTGGACGATGTGCAAGCCGCCGAATGGGCCAGAGCCGATGAACTCGTGCTGTGCGGGATCCGCGCCGCACTCGGCTTGGATCGCCTGCGCTGGGCGCTCTCGGGCGCCGCGCCCATTCCCGCGGAAACCCTCGGATTCTTCTTCGGACTCGGCATCCCCATCTCCGAAGTGTGGGGCATGTCCGAACTCACCTGCGTGGCCAGCGTCAGCCCACCCACCCAGGCGCGCCTGGGCACGGTCGGAAAGCTCCTGCCCGGACTCGAATCCCGGATCGCCGAGGACGGGGAATTCCTGGTCCGTGGACCCCTGGTCATGCGCGAATACCGGCGCGAACCCGGCAAAACCGCCGACGCCCTCGACAAGGACGGCTGGCTCGCCACCGGCGACATCATCACCGTGGACCAGGACGGCTACCTGCGCGTGGTGGACCGCAAGAAGGAGATCATCATCAACTCCGGCGGCAAGAACATGTCCCCGGCCAATATCGAGAACACCATCAAAGCCGCCACCCCGCTCATCGGAGCCCTGGCCACCATCGGCGATCGCCGGCCCTACAACACCGCACTCATCGTCCTGGACGCCGAATCCGCCGAACCCTATGCCGCACACCATCACCTGGGTGACGCCTCCGCGGCCGCACTCGCCACACACCCCGAACTGATCGCCGAGATCGCGCGCGGCGTCGCCGCCGGCAACGCCCACCTGTCCCGGGTGGAACAGGTCAAACGATTCCTCATCCTGCCCACGTTCTGGGAACCCGGCGGCGACGAGATCACCCTGACCATGAAACTGCGCCGCAATCCCATCGCCGACAAATACGCCGCCGATATCGAACGCATGTACACGACCGAACTCGGCGACGGCGTCCACGAACCCGCATCGAGCACGTAAACCCTTGAGCCGCAGGAGTATTCGAACAGTGCGGGCATCCGTGTGGCGGCCGCGCCCGGGGTGGGCCACCTGAGCTGCGGTCCCCCTCGGCGGTGATCCGGACCACATCACCATTCATAACAGAGCACTTGCTCTGTTATGTTTCGACCATGCCCCGTCCCCGCACCCACGATCCGGATACCGTGCTCGATGCCGCCGAAGGGCTCGCCGCGCGCGCCGGGGCCGCCGCGGTCACCATTCGCGCGGTCGCCACCGCCACCGGGGTATCGAACGGGGCGATCTACCACACCTTCGGATCCCGCGCGGAACTGTTGGGGCGCACCTGGATTCGCGCGGCCCGGCGCTTCGGGGCCGTACAGCTCGAACTGATCGACGCCCACGCGGGCGCAGGCGTGGAGGCGGTGGTCGCCGCCGCGGACGCCCCCGCGGTGTTCGCGCAACGCTTTCCCGAATCCTCCCGGCTGCTGCTGAGCGTGCGCCGCGGGGATCTGCTCGGCGACGAGCTGCCCGAACAGATCGCCCGCGAGCTCACCGGACTCGAACGCTCACTCATCGAATTGATGAAACGCCTGGCCCTGGACCTGTGGGGGCGTAAGGACGCGCGCGCGGTCGATGCCATCACCACCTGCCTGGTCGACCTGCCCACCGCGGTGCTGCTGCACCGCGACCGGCTCGCCGACCCCACCGCTCGCGAACATCTGCGTGCGGCCGTGCGCGCGGTCCTCGCGATCGGACCCGCACCACACCACACCGACACGAAGGAACAACCATGAGCCCCACCCTCACCCATCGCGACAAGATCGCCGTCCTGGACCTCGGCGGCGACGAGAACCGATTCACCCCCGAATTTCTCGACCAGGTCAACGCCGCGCTGGACACCGTGCTCGCCGACGGCGCACACGCGCTGATCACCACCGGCAGCGGCAAGTTCTACTCCAACGGGCTGGACCTGGAATGGCTCTCGGGCAACGGCGATCGCGCGCAATGGTATGTGGCACAGGTGCAGTCGCTGTTCGCGCGGATGCTCACCCTGCCCCTGCCGACCGCCGCCGCACTGCCCGGGCACGCGTTCGGGGCCGGAGCCATGCTGGCCATCGCCCACGATGTGCGCGTCATGCGCGCCGATCGCGGCTACTTCTGCTTTCCCGAAGCCGATATCCGGATCCCGTTCACCAAGGGCATGGCCGCGCTCATCCAAGCCAAACTGACCCCCCAAGCCGCGATCGCGTCCATGACCACCGGGCGGCGCTTTCCCGCACCCGAGGCGATCCAATACGACCTCATCGACGCCACCGCACCCGAAGCCGAGGTGATCGACGCGGCCGTGGCGCTGCTCGCACCCCTGGGGGCCAAGGACCCCGGCACGCTCGGGGAGATCAAGAACGTCATGTTCGCCGACGCCGTGCTCGCCCTCACCAATCCCTGAACCCGGTACCGGACAACAGAATTCAGGCGGCGTGCGCGTCGATCAGCCAACACGCGGAGGTGTAGCGGACCTGATCGCCGTGCACGAACGGCTCGAACGCGGCGCGCACCACCTCGATCACCGCGGCACGGGTGGACTCATCGGCGCCGGGGAGCGCGAGCCCCACCGGACCGAAATTGGTGAAGTAGTGGGTCAGCGCGTCCACGGGCATCGCGCACTCCACATCGGCGGGACCGATACCGATATCGCCCCACCCACTCTCGGACAGGATGCGGTGCACGCGCGAGGGGTCGGCGAAACCGAACTGGCCCGGCGCATCCGGTATCCGCGCGGGCAGATCCGGCAACAGCGGTGCCGCGGCGCGTTCGGCGGTGGTCATGAACGGATTGTCCTGCGGGCTACGCCACACCAGCATCCGCAACGCCCCACCCGCGCGGGCGGCGGCCCGCAGATTCGTGAACGCGGCCACCGGATCCGGGAAGAACATCACCCCGAACCGGGACATGATCAGATCGAACGACGCGGGCTCGAAATCGTGGGTTTGCGCGTCGGCGAGCAGAAAACTCACCGGCGCCCGCGAATCCCGGGCGCGTTCGCGGGCGGCCTCGATCATCGGCGCGGAGATATCGACCCCCACACAACTGCCCGGCGCGCCCATCCGCCGCGCCGCCGCGAACGAGGTGGCCCCCGCCCCGCACCCCACATCCAGAATCGCCAGCCCCGATCCCGCGATCACCGGCCGCACCAGCAACTCCTCGAGCGGTCTCATCACCTGATCGAGCAACCCCTGGGACTGCACCCACACCTGCCCTGAATGTCCGTTCCAGCGACTGCTCTGCTCATCGGTGCGCGATTCGGTGGCCATGGGGTTCTCCTTTACTCGCCGGGAACTGCGGTGCACACTCCACCTTGTCAGTTCAAGTCGACTCGAGGTCAACCCCATGCTTTCGGATACGGATCTGGATATCGGTGAAGTCATCGCCCGCTCGGGCGTGCCCGCCTCCACCCTGCGCTACTACGAACAACGCCAGCTCATCACCTCCACCGGCCGCCGCGGTCAACGCCGCCAATACGCCCCGGACGTGCTGATACAGCTGGCCCTGATCGCCATGGCGCGCGCGGCCGGATTCCCCCTCGACGACATCGCCACCATGTTCACCGACGACGGCCGACCCCACCTGGACCGAAACCTGCTCTCGGACAAGGCGCACGAACTCGACCGCACCATCGCCGAACTCACCACCGTGCGCGACACCCTGCGCCACGCCGCGGCCTGCCCCGCCCCCACCCATATGCAATGCCCGGCCTTCCGGGCCATGCTCACCGCGGCATCGGGTATCGAGCTCACTTCATGAGAGTCTGTAATAGCAAGGTGCGCACAGGTATTCGCCGCTGATGCGGCCTCGAATGCCTGAGTGACCGGCTATCGTTCGGGAGAAATCACCGTGTCCGGGGCGACCAAACCCAGCAGGGCCCCGACGACTTGGCGCAGCGTGGACTCACCCACAACACCGATACGGTCCTGCAACCACGGGCGGTACACCGGAGTGATGCGGTATACGACCGCGGACAGACCGGGGAGCGGATCGGTATCGGAGAGTGGGACAGCCAAACCGGGCATTCTCGGGGCCAGTTCGACCGGGACTGCCAGCACCGTCGGCAGCAGAGCGTTCGCGGCGGTCCGGGACAGGATCAGCACTCGGTCGCCACCGAGCGAAGAGGGCTTCTCACGGCCCGCGATGGTGGGCAGATAGTGCCAGAGTTCGCCGTGTGCGGGCGTCGCGACTGTTACCACGCCGCGCCGTCCGCGCGAATGGCCTCGACCATGGCGGCCCGCTCGGCCTCGGCCTCGGCGAAATGCTCGTCGGTGTCGCGGCCGCGAGCACGCTCGTAATCGGCGGCGATCTGTGCGGAATTGGCGAGCAGTTTGTCACGTAGCGCCGATTCGACGAAGGTCGACAGCTTGATACCCAACTGTGCGGCGACCTCTTTGGACTGCTCCAGCAGGGTGCCATCCAAGCTCAGCGAGGTATTAGCCTTCATAGTAGGAAGGCTAACAGGAAACCCAGCACACTTTGCAGGAGTTCGAGCCTCATGACTCGGGGCTCCCGCCGAGTTCTCAGTGCGAGTGATCGTGCAGATGGGCCACGAGGTGCTCGGCTACGGCGGCCGGGTGTTCGGCGTGCAGGAAGTGGCCGGTGTTCGCCAGTTGCGCCGCCGATACGCCCGCACTCGCGGCCAGGAGGCGTTGCAGATCCGCGGACATGCAGCCGTCATCTGCTCCCGACAGCGCCAAGGTGGGGAGTTGAGCGGGTGGGGCGAGCAGCAGTCGATGGAAATCACGGGTGGGGGCGCGGTGGACGGTGAACAGCGAGCGGTAGTAGCGGGTGGCGGCCCACGCGGTGGCGCGGTGGGTGAAAACCTGTGCGGTGGGGGCGAAATCGGTGTCGGTGAACGACCACTCCGGGGACCAGCGATGCCACAGGCGGCGGATGAAGGCCGCGTTGTCGCGGGTCAGCAGACGCGGAGAGAGCCCGGATTGCATGAGGGGGATGTAGGAGGACAGCACGGTTTGGCGGGGCAGATGACGGGCCGCGGACAGGGGGAACCCGCCACCGAAGGGCGGGATGGCCAGCAGGGTCAGCGAAAGCCATTGGCGCGGATGGCGTTTGGCCAGGATCATCGCCGCGAACGCACCCCAGTCGTGGCCCACCAGATGGGTGGGCGGGCCGCCCAGGGCACGATGCCAGGCGGCGATGTCCTCCGCGACCGCGATCAGGTCATAGCGGGCGGAACGCGAGGCCGACTCGGGGGTGTACCCGCGCAGCCACGGGGTCAGGACCTGGAAACCGGACTCCACCAACAGCGGGATCACACCGTCCCAGCTGTGCGGGGTATCGGGAAAACCGTGCAACAGCATCACCAGGGGTGCGTCGGCCTCCCCGAAATGCCTGGCCGACAACAACAATCCGTCGTGGCGCAACTCCAGCGCGGACTCACCGGGATCAGCCGATGTCATGAAAACCTCTCTTCGAACCCGGTCCCACCCCGCCACGGCGGAGCACACCGGTGGGACACCCCGGCGTTCGAGGTGACCCGGCCCCCGCGCCGGGATCGGCGCAAGGGCTGTGGGGGTGCCGCGATTCGGCGAACCCCCGACCGCACCCACCGTCAGCGGCGAGTGCGACTGTGCGACAACATATTCGAACGATGCGACCGAGGCGGGCAAATCGCGCTCCCGCCCGGGTGTGACCCGCCCGGCGGGATTCGCCGCGCGCCCTGGGCACGAGTCGCCGTAGCGGCCCGGCGGTCCGGGCCACAGGCACCGAACCACCGGGAGACCACGCACTCACCGGGCACGAGAACCCGCGCTCAGCGGCCGCGCCACACCGGATCGCGCTTCTCGACGAACGCGCGCATACCCTCGCCCGCGTCCTGCGAGGACAGCGCGGCCGCGGCGACCTGACCCTGCCGCGCGAACGCCTCGGCGGTCGACCAATCCGGGGCCTGGTCGATGATCTGCTTACCCGCGTCGATACTCAACGGGGCGTTCACCGCGATCCGCTCGGCCAACTCCAGCGCCGCCTCCAGGGCCTCGCCCGGTGCGGCGACCTGATTGATCAAACCCAGCTCGGCCGCGCGCGCCGCGGTGATCGGATCACCGGTCAGGGTCAACTCCATCGCGATCGCGCGCGGCAGGCGCTGAGACAGGCGCAGCACGCCGCCGCCCACCGCGACCAGGCCACGTTTGACCTCCGGAATACCGAAGGTCGAATCCCGCGCCGCCACGATCAGATCCGCCGACAGCGCCAACTCACAACCACCGGCCAGCGCCGGGCCCTCCACGGCGGCGATGAGAGGTTTACGCGGCGGCTCGGACACGATGCCCAGGATGCCGCGCTTCTCGGTGACCGGCACCTCCCCCCGCGCGGCGGCCTTGAGATCCATTCCGGCACTGAAATATCCGCCCGCACCGGTGAGAATCGCGATGCGCGCGTTCGGATCGGCCTCATAGGCGTCGATCGCGCGCTCGAGGCCCAGCGCGGTCGCCAGATCGATCGCATTGCGGGCCTGCGGGCGATTGATCGTGATGATCATGACGTGCCCGCGCCGCTCGATCAGCACCGGAGCCGGCGGCGCAGCGGGCAACTCGACCCGATCGGTACCGGTCACGGTGACCGAATCACCGGCCACGGTGACCGGCAGGCCCAGCCAATCGGAGTCGGTGAGCGCGGTCAAGGTCTGCGAATCGGTGCTGCGCACCAGGATTCGCTCACCCTTGGCGGTGAGCACGCTCAGGATCGCCGCCTCGGGCACACCCAGGCGGTCATAGGGCAGCGTGTACGCCTCGACCACCGCAGGACCCTCATATCCGGTGCGGGCCGGGCGGGCCGCAGGATGCTCGATCACCGGGGTCAGATGCCGGTACGCCGACTTCGGCGGGGTCGCCGAATACACCCCGATCGCGTGCTTGGTCAGATACCAGCCCAACGAGGTTGCCAGACCGAAGGATTCGGGTTCGGCGCGCAGCCGCTGCACCAGGGTCGCCACCGCGTGCCCGCCATAGTTGTTGCCCGGACCGCCGCCGAAGGTCAAACCACCGGTCACCGACAGCGGCCGCTTGGGATCATCGGCGGCCAGACCCAATTCGCGGGCCGCGATCTGCACCGCGACCGGGAAACACGCGTACAGATCCACATGCGCGATCTCCTCGATCCCACGACCCGCATGTTCGAGCACCGCCGCACCCAGGGCCCGGATCGCCGGGGAAGCCGCCAATTCGGTGCGCTCGGAGACGAACCACTCATCGCTACCGGAGGCGCCCGCGTGCAGGAACACCCACTTGTCCTGCGGAATCCCGGCCGCCTCCGCCGCCGCGGCACTGCACATGATCAGACCACTGGCCATATCGACCGTCAGATTCGCGCACTCGAGCTTGGTATACGGGGCGGAGATCATCCGATTCGCCTCGGACACCGTGGCGATCTCCTCGGGCGTGAACTCCTGCGGCTGCCAGGCATGGGGATTGCCCGCCGCCACCGCCGAGAACCGCGACCACAATTCGGCCACCGCACGCGCGTGCTCGGCGGGCGTGCGGCCCAGGCGATGCCGGTTCGCCGACTCGAGCAGCGCGTACATATTGATCGGAGCCAACAACCCCGCCGCGGTCTCCGCGGCGTTGTTGGCGGGTTTGTCGATACCGACCGTGCGCGTGGGCCGCACACTCGAACCCTGTCGCGGCCAATCTAATTCGATTCCCGCGCGCTGGGCCGCGGCCTGGGTGGCACCGGCCTCCGCGCCGGTCACCAACACGATGTCGTAATCGCCGGCGGCGATCGCGGCGGCGGCCTCATTGATCACCAACTGGCCACCGTCCCCGCCGAAGGGACTGGACTGCACCGTCTGCACCGGACCCGCACCCACCGCGGCCGCCACCAGCGCACCCAGATCCCCGTACTGCCAGGAGGTCGGCGATACCGAGAACACCGCGTCCGCGCGCTCGAGCAGGCCCGCGCCCGCACCGGTATCGGCGGCCGCGGCCCGCAGCGCGCGCACCGCCAACTCCGACGGATCCGGATAACCGGGATCGGGCGTGCGCGAGACCACCTGACCCACACCCACCAGCACCGGGGTCGTCGGGGCCAGCACCACGCCGGAAGCCTTGTGCCGCACCGCCTTGCGTGCCGCACGCGCGGGCTCGGTGCCCGCGGCGGCGATCACCGCGGGCAGGGCGGCCAGCGAATCGCGCAGTGCGTCACCGAGACTGCGCGCCACCGTCGCACCCAACGGGCCCTCGATCGGCTGGCCCGCCAACCCCGCGTCCACATGCACCACCGCACCGGAGTCGTTGCCGGTCACCGTGATCCACAAGCCCAGCGCCAGCCCCTGCGGCCCGGTACCCCGCATCCGCAGGCCCGTCTCGTTCACCTCGAGCACCCGCCAGCGCAGATCCGCCGGAATACCCATGAACTTGGCGACCTGCGCGAATTCCAGGCCCGCCTCGGCCTGCCCGGGAGCCTCGTCCCGCCAGCCGCCATGAAAGGTGATCCACTCCGGAATATGCTGCAAACCGGTCAGATACGCCGTGACCCGCGCCGCGTCGAGAGCGACCTCCTGTGCGGCGTACGCGGACCGGATGAACTCGCTCAATCCCGCGGGCGGCACATGATCCCCGACCGGGGCCGCTACCGGTTCGGCGATGTCGCGCCCGGTGAATCCGGCCACCAGGTCCCGCACGATCCGCGGATCACGCGCCATCGCGCCCAGCAGCTCACCCCCCGCCCGGATCTGCTTGCGCACGGCACGGAATCGATCGAACCCGGGAACCGCAGTCACCTCGGGACCTCCTCTTCGAGGGTGAGAGCATCAATGCCTCACCGTATCGCCCAAACCCGGCAAAAGGGAGGGCGGATTCCCTCGGGCGCGGGCGACCTGATCGAAATGCGGCACCACCCCGTCCTCCCGGTAGGCGGTCGGCCGGGATCCACACCGGATGCGGTCCAACCGGTTTGAGTGGATCCCGGCCGAAAACGTGCCCGGATGACGAGGTGGCGCGCGCCAGGATGACGAGGTGGCGCGCGCCGGGACAGCCGCTGGGCACGGGCCCGGATGGCGGGTGGCGCGCGCCGGAACGACCGGTGGTGCGCGAAACGGTGACCGGTGACGAAAGGTTGACCGGTGACGCCGCGGAACGACGGGGTGGTCGGCGAAGTGTTTTACGGGGGTGTCAGGACCCGCGGGTCAGAGCTGAATGCCCAGCAGGGCATCGACCGCATCGCGGATCAACGCGGGCGCATCGGCGTCCGGCCCGCCGTAGGTCAGCGCCTGGGTGGCCCAGGCATCCACCGCGGCAAGGGCTTTGGGGGTGTCCAGATCATCGGCCAGATGCTGGCGCAGCCGGGCGACGGTGTCCTGCGCGGCCGGACCCGAGGCCAGAGCGGTCGCGCTTCGCCAGCGATCCAGGCGTGAAAGCGCTTCGGAGAGCACCGCATCGGACCATTCGCGATCCTGGCGGTAATGCCCGGCGAACAATCCCAGGCGAATCGCGGCCGGATCGGTGCCCGAGCGGCGCAGCTTGGACACGAAGACCAGATTGCCGCGCGACTTGGACATCTTCTCCCCGTCCAGGCCGATCAATCCGGCGTGCACATAGTGCCGGGCGAAGCGCCGGCCCTTGACCAGGGCCTCGGCATGGGCGGAGGAGTACTCGTGATGCGGGTAGATCAGATCGCTGCCGCCACCCTGGATATCGAATTCGGTGCCGATGCGGTTCAACGCGATCGCCGCACACTCGATATGCCAGCCCGGGCGACCCGCACCGAACGGCGCGGGCCAGGACGGCTCACCCGCGCGCGCGGCCCGCCACAGCAGCGCGTCGATCGGATCGCGCTTACCCGGACGCTCGGGATCGCCACCGCGTTCGGCGAACAGGCGATCCATGGTGGCCCGGTCATAGCCGGACTCGTAGCCGAACTGTTCGGTCGCGTCATGACGGAAGTACACATCCGGATACTGCGGATCCTCGACCACATACGCCGCACCCGAGGCCAGCAGCTTGTCGACGAGCTCGACCACCTCCTGCACCGATTCGATCGCGCCGATGTAATGCGCGGGCGGCACCACACGCAGGGCTTCCATATCCTCGCGGAACAGATCGATCTCGCGGGTGCCCAGATCACGCCAGTCGATGCCGTCGCGGGCCGCGCGCTCGAACAGCGGATCATCGACATCGGTGACGTTCTGCACGTAGTGCACCTCATGCCCGGCATCGCGCCACAACCGGTTGACCAGGTCGAAGCTCAGGTAGGTGGCCGCATGCCCGAGGTGGGTGGCGTCATAGGGGGTGATGCCGCAGACGTACATGGTGGCGGTCGCCCCGGGGGTGACCGGGCGCACCTGCCGGTCGGCGGTGTCGTACAAACGCAACGCCGGTCCGGATCCGGGGACGGTCGGGACAGCGATATCGGACCAGGACTGCATGAATCGAGGTTAACTGTGCGACGGGCATGCGACCCGCCCGCCCCCCGGTCACCGGTCTCCGGGCACCGCTGCGGGCATACCGGACGACCAGCGCCTTGATACCGTCCGCGCGCACGTCAAGGGTTGAAATCATGACGCAGACAACGTTCTCGGCCTACGAAAAGACTCAGAAAGCGGGCCAGGGGATCGGGCGCTGACTGGACGGTAGCGGCATCACCGGATTCTCCAGCAGCGCCTGCCCGCGCGCCTCGAGCGCCCGCACCTCGGCCTCGGTGATCAACTCCGACAGTCGCGTTCCGAGCTCCCCGGGCAGCGCCTTCACCAAAACCGTGATGTCGGTGAGCAATTCGTCATCGAGGGTCTCCCCGGCCCAGCCCCACAGCACCGTGCGCAATTTGGGTTCGGTATTGAGGCAGATACCGTGATCGACCCCGTACACACGCCCGTCCACCCCGGACAGCACATGCCCGCCCTTGCGGTCGGCATTGTTGATCAGCACGTCGAGCACCGCCATCCGCAGCAGCCGCGGATCGTGCGCGTGCACCAGCGACACCGGATGCCCGGACGGGTCCAGCGCGCGCAACACCTCCCGATAGCCCTCGGGGATCTCACCCACGGGCACCAGATCCACCAATTCCGGGCCTTCTTCAGGGGTGTCCACCCACCGCTGCACCATGCCCGGCCCGTACGGGCCCTCGCGCAGCACGGTTTCGGGAATCACGCCCCACCCCAGCGCCTGCGACACCGCATAGGAGGCGACCTCGCGTTCGGCCAGGGTGCCGTCCGGGAAATCCCACAGCGGCCGCTCCCCGCGCACCGGTTTGTACACCACCCGCAGCGGATGCGGCCCATCCTGTTCGGCCTCGCACACCAGCGTCACATTGCTGGCGGTGGTGACCTGCCCGATCACCGTCAGTTCGGCGGTGCGCAGCGGGTCGTTCGACACATCAATCCTCTAGCTCGGTGGTGGCGCCGAAGATATCGCCACGCTTGTACCCATTGGTGCGCACGCACATATGCCCGTTCGGGGACAGCGGTTCATTGCACAGCGGACACGGCGGGCGCCCGGCCGCGATCACCCGGGTGGAGCGCAAGGCGAATTCACGCGCCTGCACCGGGGTCAGGAACACCCGCACCGCATCCGGACCCTCCTCGGTGTCATCGAGGACCACCGATTCGTCGACCTCGGTTTCGGTGATGGCCAGCAGCTCCACCACCACCGCGTTGGCGTCCGCGTCCCAGCCCAGACCCATGGTGCCGACCCGGAACTCGGCCTCGATGGGGGTGGCCAGCGGCGCGATATCGGACACATCGGCGGGCTGCGGCGGCACCGGGGTGCCGAAGCGGCGCGCCACCTCGTCCAGCAACAACCCCATCCGATCGGCCAGCACCTTGACCTGCTGCTTCTCCAGCAGCACGCTCACCACGCGCGGATCCTGCACAGCCTGCAGGTAGAAAGCGCGATCGCCCGGCTCACCGACGGTACCGGCGATGAATCGATCGGGGGTGCGGAAAATATGGATTGCTCGGCCCATGGCACCTCCTCCAAAGCTCACTCACCACTAAGACTCGGGGCGCTCCGTATCCCCATTATCGCCACTGCTGGTATTGCCCGTTTCGCCTCCGGGCACCGGGCCCGATCTCGATTCGCCGCCGGTTTGCGGCGAAATCGCCGCCAGGGCGGACAGATCCGAGCCGGTATCGTTCACCCGCCACACATACGGGGCGGTCGGACTGTAGCGGACCACGCTGATCGACGCGGGTTCCACCACGATCCGCTGGAAACCGTCCAGATGGATTCCGAACGCGTCCGCCAGCAGCGACTTGATCACATCCCCGTGGGTGCACGCCACCCACAACACATCGCCGCCGTGTTTTTCTGCCAATATCCGGTCATGTTCGCGCACAGCGGAAACCGCGCGGAACTGTACCTGCGCCAAACCCTCCCCGGAGGGGAACACCGCACCCGAGGCGTGCCGCTGCACCACCTTCCACAGCGGTTCGCTCACCAGCTCACCCAGCGCCCGACCGGTCCAGTCGCCGTAGTCCACTTCCAGCAGGCGCTCATCGGGTTCGGCCTCGATACCGAGCTTGTCGGCAAGGGGTGCGACCGTGCGCTGACAGCGCAACAACGGCGAGGTCACGATGTGTTCGATGGGTAACGCGCCGAGGCGCTGAGCGACCGTCTGGGCCTGCTCGCGCCCACGGTCGGTGAGATCGACTCCGGCGCTACGCCCGGCCAGGGTGCGGGCAGTGTTCGACGTGGAGACGCCGTGCCGCAACAGGATCACCGTCACCGCAACAGCCTACTTGTCAGGTCGCACTCACGACGCCGGTCGCCAGCAGCGCCATCACCGTCACCCCGAGCAGGATGCGGTAGCCCACGAACCAATCCAGCGAGTGCTTGGTGACGAAGCGCAGCAGCCAGGCGACCGAGGCGTATCCGACCAGGAACGAGATGACGGTGGCGACCAGGATCTGCATACCCGAGGCGTTGAGGCCCTCACCGGCGGGTTCGAAGGCGTCCGGCAGCGAGAACAGACCCGAGGCCAGCACCGCCGGAATCGCGAGCAGGAATGAGAAGCGCACCGCGGCCTCGCGGGTCAGGCCGATGAACAGGCCCGCCGACGAGGTTGCGCCCGAACGCGACACGCCCGGGATGAGCGCCAGACATTGGGACAGGCCCATGATGATGCCGTCGCGGGTGGTGAGCTGCTCGATCGGACGGCGCTTGCTGCCGTAGTACTCCGCGGCCGCGATCACCAGCGCGAACAGGATCAGCATGGTCGAGACCAGCCACAGATTCCTTGCCCCGGTACGGATTTGGTCCTTCAACAGGAATCCGATGACACCGATCGGGATGGTGGCGATGATCACATACCAGCCGATGCGGTAGTCGAGTTCGCGCTGCGAATCCTCGTCCAGCACATAGCCGCCCGGAATATCGTCGCGATAGACCGGCAGCTGGGTGGTGGGCTGTTCGCTCAACGGCACCCGCACCGGTTCGCGGCCGGTGACCTTCCAGGACATGGTGGTGAACCAGGCCACCAGGATTCGCCAGATGTCCTTGGCGAAATACACCAGTACCGCGGCCTCGGTGCCCAGCTGGGTGACCGCGGTGAACGACGCGCCC
Organism: Nocardia sp. NBC_01503; assembly: GCF_036327755.1. Taxonomy (NCBI): domain Bacteria; kingdom Bacillati; phylum Actinomycetota; class Actinomycetes; order Mycobacteriales; family Nocardiaceae; genus Nocardia; species Nocardia sp. NBC_01503. Next base: position 6,850,096 of record NZ_CP109596.1, on the reverse strand, counting down.
GCGTCGTCGCCGAAGAACACCGCCGACACGATGCGCATGTGCGCCGAGGACGAAATCGGCAGAAACTCCGTCAAGCCCTGCACCAGACCCAAAATCAGCGCCTGCACCCACGTCATCGACTCGCCCACGCACACCCTCCAGTTCCCGAATCGTCGGCTGCCGGTGGACAATTCGCCCACGCGCGGCGCGATCGCCGCGAACACCGCCCGCGACCCTACAGGGCGGCGCGCCCGGGCTCGCAGCGGAAGCACCCAACCCGGTGAAGTGAGGGGACACCGCGCGTGTGGCCGCGGCGCGGCGAGGCATAGCGGGGCGGAGGAGGCTCGTGCGCTTAGGCTGACGCGTGTGACGAAAGTGCATGCGCGGTGATGGAACAGCGGACGGTGGGGCGCAGCGGGCTCCGAGTATCCCGGCTCGGACTGGCCACCCACACCTGGGGCCGGGAGACCGACGCCGAGGACGCGGCAGCACAATTGGCCGCCTTCGCCGAGGCGGGCGGCACCCTGGTGGACACCTCCCCCGCCTACTGCGACGGTGCGGCACAACGCATTCTGGGCCCGCTGGTGCGTGAGCTCGGGCGCGAGGAACTGGTGTTGAGCGTCTGCTCCGGACAGCGGGCCACCCGTACCGATCCGGCCGCCGGACCCGCGCCCGCGCCGGTGCGCTGGCGGGTGGACGCCTCGCGCCGCACCATGATGCGCCAACTCGATCAGACCCTGGAGTTGCTGGGCACCGATCACCTGGATCTGTGGACCGTGGCCGCCTGGGATCCGCACACCCCGCTCGAAGAGGTCGCCGCCACACTCGAATACGCGGTCCGCACCGGACGGGTGCGCTACGCCGGCGTGCGCGGCTACGACGGCTGGCAGCTGGCGACGCTGGCCTGCACCGCGCCGCTGACCGCCGCGCAGACCCCCTACTCGCTGCTGGCGCGTGGCGTCGAACACGAATTCGTGCCCGCCGCACAGCATCACGGCCTGGGCATCATCGCCACCGCACCGTTGGCGGGCGGCATTCTCACCGGCAAATACCGTGACGGCGTGCCCGCGGATTCGCGTGGTGCGGACGAGGCCACCGCCGCGGAGATCAACGCCACCCTCGACGATCGGGCCGTGCGCGTGGTCGACGCGGTGGTCACCGCCGCCGACGGTCTGGGCACCTCACCGCTGGCCGTGGCGCTGGCCTGGATTCGTGACCAGCCCGGCGTGGCCAGCATGATCGTCGGGGCCCGCGATATCGGCCAGCTCACCGGTGTGCTGGCCGCGGAAACCCTGGAACTGCCGCGCGCCATCACCGCCGCATTGGGCGACGTCAGTGCACGCACCGAATGAGCGATGGCTAGCCTTACCTGCATGAGGTGTCTCGTAAATGCCCGATCGGCCGTCCTGCTGCGCACCGCGGTGGCGGTGCTCGCGGGCGGTCTGGTCCTGGGCGCGACCGCCTGCACCAGCAGCGGCGGCGGCAGCGTCGCCGGACAGCAGGGACCGGCCACCGCGACCGTCGGCGACGCCGATCCGGTGCCGATCGGACCCGAACCCACCCCGACCCTGCCGGTCACCGTGCACAACTACGACGGCGGCGAGGTGACCGTCACCGACTCCAGCCGCATCATCGCCGTGGACCGCTCGGGCACCTTCGCCCAGACCGTGTACGCGCTCGGACTGGGCTCGAAACTGGTGGGCCGCTCCACCTCCGCGGCGTTCCCCGCGGTCAAGGATGTGCCGAACGTGGCGGGTGGTTCGGGCTCGATGAGCGTGGAAGCCATTGCCGCACTGCGGCCTTCGGTCCTGCTCACCGACAGCACCAGCGCCACCCCGGTCATGCGCGATCAATTGAAGGCCCTGGGTATCGCGACGGTGTACCTCGATCCCGAGCGCACCATCGACGGTGTCGGCCCGCAGATCGAAGCCGTCGCCAACGCGCTCGGAGTTCCCGACGCCGGTAGGAAGCTCGCCCAGCGCACCAAGGACGAGATCGCCGCGGCCACCGCGACCGTGCCCGCGCGCGATCCCGAGCTGCGCATCGCCTTCCTGTATCTGCGCAGTACCGCCATCACCATGATCGCCGGACCCGGTTCGGGCGCGGACTCGCTCATCGCCGCCCTCGGCGCGACCGATGCGGGCACCGCCTCGGGAATCAGGGAACCGTTCATCCCGATCACCAGCGAAGCCCTCATCGCCGCCGCACCCGAGGTGCTGCTGGTCATGTCCGACGGCCTGTCCTCGGTCGGCGGCGTCGACGGACTGGCCAAGGTCCCGGGCATCGCCCAAACCCCCGCGGGCAAGAACAAGCGCGTCGTGGACATGTCCGACGCCGTCGTACTGAGCTTCGGCCCCAACACCGGTCGCGTCGTGGCGGCCCTGGCCAAGGCCATCTACGGCGAAAAGACCGCATGACCGAGGCGCGCCGCCCCACCCACCTCGACCCACAGGATTCGACCGTGCCCCCAGCGGATTCCCCCGCACCAGCGGATTCCCCCGCACCGGCGGATGCCCCGCTCGCACAGCAGGATTCGACTGAACCCTCCCCCGGGATCACGGACGCGCCCGCACCGGAGCGCAACGGCGTCCGGTCGGCCGGCGAAGACCTCCATGCACACGGTGCACATATGCGGTCCGTGCCGGAATCGGTGGATTTGAACGCCGAAGTGGATTCGATTGCGGTGCACGGCAAGCCGGTGACCGGGCGCGGTGGTTCCCGCTCGCGCACGACGGCGATCTTCGCCGGGGCGCTGCTGGGTCTGATCGTGCTGGCGTTGATCTCGGCGGCCGTGGGTCAGGTGCCGACCACACCCCTCGAGGTCGCGGGCAGTTTCCTGCATCGCATCGGCTTGGACTGGGGGCCGATGCCCGCACATCCCGCCGGTGATGTGACCCTGTGGGAAGTGCGGTTCCCGCGCGTGGTGATGGCCATGCTCGTCGGCGCGGCCCTGGCCACAGCGGGTGCGCTGTTGCAGGGTGTCTTCGCCAATCCCCTGGCCGAACCCGGTGTCATCGGTGTCTCCGCGGGTGCGGCGGTCGGTGCGGGCACGGTCATCGTCGTCGGTGGCACGTTCGTGGCGTCCTGGTCGGTGGCCGCGGGTGCGTTCGTCGCCGGACTGCTGACCACCCTGCTGGTCTATGTGCTCTCGCGCTCCAACGGTCGCACCGAGGTGGTGACCCTGGTGCTGACCGGTGTGGCCATCAACGCCTTCGCGGGCGGACTCATCTCGTTCCTGCTGTTCAGCGCCTCTCCGGCCGCGCGCGATCAGATCGTGTTCTGGCAGATGGGCAGCCTCAACGGCGCGACCTGGCAATCGGTCGCGGTGGTCGCGCCGCTCACCGCGCTCGGGGTCGCGGCCGCGGTACTGATGGCACCGCGCCTGGACCTGCTGGCGCTCGGTGAATCCGCGGCCCGGCATCTGGGCGTGGATGTGGAACGCCTGCGCCGCAATGTGATCGTCGTGGTCGCGATCCTGGCCACCGCCGGCGTCGCCTTCACCGGCATCATCCTGTTCGTCGGATTGATCGTGCCGCATCTGGTGCGCATGATGGTCGGCCCCGCCCATCGGGTGCTGATCCCGCTGTCCGCGATCGTGGGCGCGGTGGTGCTGGTCGCGGCCGATATCGGCGCCCGCGCCCTGGTGCACAATGCCGACCTGCCGCTGGGCATGCTCACCTCCCTGGTGGGCGGACCCTTCTTCTTCTGGCTGCTGCGGCGCACCCGCGCCCGTTCGGGAGGCTGGGCGTGAGCACCGTATTGCGAAGTATCACCGGCGTTTTCGCCCGCCCGCACGAACTGCCCGCCACCCCGGCCCCGGGAACGGTCACCCTGCGCGCCCGCGGTGTCGGCCTGACCCGCACCGGCGGCAACCGAGTCCTGGACGGCGTGGACTTCGACGTCCTCGCCGGACAGATCGTGGCCCTGGTCGGCCCCAACGGCGCGGGCAAATCCACGCTGCTGGCCGCCCTCGCCGGGGAACTCGAACCCTCGCACGGCACAGTCGAACTCGACGGCAAACCCCTCACCGACTGGGCACCCCTGGACATGGCCCGCCGCCGCGCGGTCCTGCCGCAGAACCACACCGTCGGATTCCCCTTCACCGCACGTGAAGTCGTCGCCATGGGCCGCGCCCCCTGGGCCCGCACCGGCCGCCAGGACGCCGATGAGAAGATCATCGCCGAGGCCCTGGCCGCCACCGACGTGGAACACCTTGCCGCGCGCGCCTTCCCGGCCCTGTCCGGTGGTGAACGCGCCCGCGTCGCCCTGGCCCGCGTCCTGGCCCAGGACACCGCGACCCTGCTGCTGGACGAACCCACCGCCGCTCTGGACCTGGGCCACCAGGAACAGGTCCTGCACCTGGCCCGCGAACGCGCCGCCACCGGAGCCGCGGTCGTGGTGGTGCTGCACGACCTCGGTGTCGCCGCCGCCTACGCCGACCGCGTCGCGGTGCTGGACTCCGGTCGCCTCGCCGCCGACGGCCCACCCCGTGAGGTCCTGACCACCGAACTACTCACCCGCGTCTACAAACACCCGGTCGATGTCTTCGACCATCCCGAGACCGGTGCGCAGTTGGTGCTCCCGGTGCGCAGACGACACTGAACACCCCGTCGGCCACGCCGCATGCGGAGCCGCCGACGGAGCGGATCGACGGATGGGCCGAGAGTGCCCGACGGTCAGCGGCAGTCGATGTACTCGAGGTAGGCGCGGCCGGAGACCTCGCGGCCCAGGTAGGTGCCGGTGTAGTCGTAGGTGCCGACGAACCCGGCGCCGAGCCCATAGGAGTAGTCACCGCCGGCCTTGCCGTCGACGGCGATCAAGTCCCGGCCCTGGTCGTCGAGTACCCGCCACGACAACGAATTCGGCAGTCGCATCGTCCGGCCGTCGGGGGTGCGCCGCGGCTCGGCTTCGAATTCGCGTACGCGGAAGTCGAAGCCGCGGGTGAATACGCCGCCGTAACCGTCGAGTGAGCGCAGATAGACCGCTTTCTGGATCGGGAACCCCGCGGGACCGAGGACCTGGACCAGCAAGGCCTGTGTGCGGTCGTCGAGGTTCAGGACATGGTAGGTGAAGAACTTCGCGGGCAGCTTGGGTCGGGTGGAGGCCCTCACGCTGTGCGTTCCGACACCGGCGGCGTATTCGACTGTGCACAAACCCTGCACCTCGACACGCTCACCGCGATAATCGATTTGACCGCGATAGGTCGACAGCAGGCTCCAATGCCGGTACAGCGCAGGGATGTTCGCGAAGTGGGCCACCTTGTCGGTGGCCTCGATCTCGAGTTCGACGGTGATCTCGGGATGGGTGCGGCGCACCGTGAAGTGCGGGTAGGTACCGGCGATGACGAGTTCCTCGCCGAAGCGAAGGTGGCTGCCGTCCGAGGCGAACTCGCAGTCGCGATCGATACTGTGCACGAGGAACTGCCCGTCCGCCATGGATGCGGTCGCCGAGGAGGTGTACACCGTGTCGGACGGGGTGGTTGTGATCGCGTGATCATTGGCGAAGATCGCCACTCCGGGCGTCCCCAGGATCGACATGACCCCGAACGAACGGTGCGGTTCGGGCAGATCGGGCACCATGACCCCGTAGTGCACCCAGTTCCGCCGCCGCCCGGACGGCGGGCTCATCGACCGGCCGGAATCGAAGGGGGAACCGTTCACCCGCCCGGTTCGATTCACCAGACCGACCAATCGTTGCGCCTCGACCATCGATAGTCCTCCACTCTCCCGGCCGGCTCGGGCGAACCCTACCCGGAAGTAATATCGCGGCGCGGTGCCACGCGCGAATGTGGGCTACTCGTCCTGTGCCGCGCGCAGGGCATCGGCGGCCTGCTCGGTGTACACCTGATCCCACGCGATGCGCAGGCCCGCATTGCCCAGCCACAGCAGGAACAGCACCGCACCGGCGATCGGATGCCAGGCGAAGCCCAGCAGCACAGCCGCGGCACCGAACCAGACGACCTCGAGGACCGCGCGCTTCCAGCCGCGCACCGGGATGCGCGCGTCATGGGCCGCGCCGAAGACCGCCCACACCACCACGAACACCGCCGTCGCCACGACGGCGGCCGGAATGCGCACGATCAGCGGGGCGTCCAGGCGTAAGCCCCACGCGATGGCCGAGCCCAGTACGCACAGCTCGAGCAGGAACATCAGGAGCAGGTTCGCGCCCTTGAGAACAGTCACTTCCACACCAGTTTCAGCACAGCCGGGGTGAGCAGCATCCGGATGACCGTGGCGTCCAACAGCAGCGCGGCGATCATGCCGTAGGCGATGTACTTCATCAGCACCAGATCGGAGAATCCGAAGGCGCCCGTCACCACGATGAGAATAGCTGCGGCGGAGGTGATCACGCCGCCCGTATGCGCAATTCCATACCGGATGGCCTCTTTCGGCGAGGCGCCGTCCGCGCGAGCCTCGGCCATGCGCGATTGCAGGAACACCTCGTAGTCGGTGGACAAGCCGAACAGCACCGTCACGATCAACACCAGCACCGCGAACATCAGCGGGCCGGGGGTGAAATCGAACAGCCCCGCACCGTGACCCTCCACGAAGATCCAGGTCAGGATGCCCAGCGTCGCGCCGAGTGAGAGTGCGCTCATGACAACGGCTTTGATCGCCAGCACCAGCGAACGGAACGCCGCGTACATCAGCGCCAGCGCCGCGGTGATCAGGATCGCGGCCAGCAGTGGCAGGCCCTTGATCAAACCCAGGATGCTGTCGCGTTCCAGGGCGGGCACCCCGGCCACCATCACCCGCACCCCGGGCGGTTCGTCGATCCCGCGCAGCGCCGACATCACCGTATCGGCGTCGCGTTTGTCGACCAGACCGCTGCCCAGCACCGTCACCGCGTCCTTGGTCGGTGCGACCGGATCGAACGGCCCGGTCATATGCGCCGCGCTCACCTGATTCGCCTCGTACCGGATATCGCTGAGCTGCTGCGGATTCGCGCCCACCACCACGAGTTTGAGCGGTTCGGTGCGGAACTGCGGGAACATCCGATCGAAGTCCTGCTGCGCCACCCGCGCCGAATTGTCCGAGGCCAGATAGCGTTCGCTGAGCCCGCCGAACTCGATATGGCGGAACGGCAGGATCAACCCCAGCAGCACCAGCACGATCGGGGCGATCACCAGCCACGGTTTGCGCATGGCGAACAGCGCCAGCCGGGAGAAGAATCCGGCGTCGATCTGCTCGGCGGTGCGGATACCGGCCAGCCGATGCCAACCCCACAGATCGATCCGGCGGCCCACGATGCTCAGCGTCGCGGGCAGCGCGGTCACCGACAGCACCGCCGCCAGCAGCACCGAACTGATCCCGCCCAGCGGCACCGAGCGCAGTACGCCATTGGGGTAGATGAACAGCGCGCCCAGGCTCACCGCGATGATCGCCGCCGAGAACAGCACGGTGCGCCCGGCCGTGGCGACGGTGCGCGCGGTGGCCTCCTCCACGGTGCGCCCGGCCGCGAGCTCCTCCCGGAATCGGGTCACCGCGAACAGGCCGTAGTCGATCGCCAGGCCCAGGCTCACCAAAGTGACCACCGCGGAGGCGAAGACGTTCACCTGTAGATGATCGGTGAGCATGCGCATGATGCCCTGGGTGCCCAGAATCGTCATCCCGCCGATGAGCACCGGCAGCAGCGCCCCCACGATGCCACCGAAGACGAAGTACAGCAGGATCGCCACCAGAGGCAGCGCGATCAACTCCGCGCGATGGATATCGTTCTGCATCCCGGTGTTGATGCCCTCGACCACCGGCTGCATACCCGCCAACTGCACGGTCGTCCCGCCCGGCCCGGAACCCGGTGCGCCGGCGTGGAATTCATCCTTGATGGCCATGTAGTTGTTCACCGTGTCGGTGCCACCGTCGCCCTTCAAACCGATACTGGCGAAGGCGTGCGTGCGCGAGGCGTCGGCGAACTGGCCCATGAGCGCGCCGTCCCAGTACGAGTCGATCTTGAGGATCTGCTCGGAGTGGCTGCCGCGCAACCGATTCAACTCATCGGCGACCGCGCTGCGCACGGGTTCGTCATCGAGGGTGTGCCCGGCGGGGGCGGTGTAGAGCACGATCAGATCGCTGTCGGTATCGCGCCCGAAGGTGGAGTCGGCGAGTTTGGAGGCGGCTACCGATTCGCTGGACTCGTCGAACCAGCCCTCCTGGGTCAGATGATCGCCCAGATCGCGCCCGTAGCACCCCGAGGCCAGCACCGCCAGGGCGAACAGTCCGAACACCAGATACCGATTGCGGTGGATCAGACGCCCCCACCGCAGCGAACGCGAAGAGTGCGTGCGGGTTTCGAGCATCAGCCGCAGGCCGCGGTGCGATAGTCGGCCGAGCGCAGAATGCCGCACAGATCGGTGCGCGAGATCTTCCAGCGCCCGTCCTTGTTCACGAAGTGCACCACCGTGGTGCGCACATTGGATCCGGTGCCGTCCTTGTCCAGGCTCAGCGTCGCGGTGAGGGTGCCGTCGTGATTGTCGAACACCGGGTCCCGGACCCCGTACACCGCGCGCGGATTGTCCTGCAGCGCCTTGTACATATCCGGGATGGCGTCCTTGAACGCCTCACCGTCCTCGATGAGCGCGGTGCGCTCGGCATCGGGCAGATTCGGATCCAGCGCCGATTTGATCTGCGCGTCCAATTCCGCGGCGGTCGGAATCGGCGGCCGGTTCGCGCTCGACGCGGCGGCGGCCTGCGAGGAGGAGCTCAGCGCGGCATAGGCCGAGGAGCGGGCCGCATCCACCGACGCCTCGTCATCGGAGCCACCGCAACCGCTCACGGCCAAGGCCAGGAGAATCAGTGCTGCTGCGGCCGGTCGTCGAAGTGCCATCAACTTCCTCATGCTCGAACTGCGGGTGCTTGCCCACAGTCAATCATGCGCACGCCCGGAACCTGACTGGTGAGTCACATACGCGGGACGAGGGTGTCGGCCGTCATGCGCGCAGCCGGCCGCCGGACTCGCGCGCACCGCTTCACATTCCCTCGATGACCGCGCTCAGACGGCCCAACAGTGCTCGCACGGTGGACGCTTCGAGGGGCTGGGGCGGGCCGACGGGCACCGCCTCGGGGATGAGATCGCGCACCAGGGCGATGATGCTGCGTTCGTCGTCGAGGTCGATATCGGTGACCCGGGCCACGGCCACCGCCACCACGTCCTCGGCCGCGGGCACCTCGGTATCGAGGTCGGGCCGGTAGATCTCCAGGGTCAGGGTGGACCGCACCGTCCGGAACGCGAACGAGCGCCCGTCACCGGTGACCCCGAAACCGTGCGCGTACCGGCCCACGGTGACGTCCTCGACGGTGAAGTCGGGCGTCCCGGAGCCCGCGGTGTGGTCGGTTACCAACGAATCTCCCTGCCAGCGCCACTATTTACCCTTCACGGTAACCGTTGCCCCCGACAACCCCGCCGAAACCCCATGTCACGTCATGAATTCCGGGTGACGGCGCGCCACGCCGAAAAACCCGCCCATTCGCCTGGCGCATGACGGCGCGCCGCCGACCAAGACCCCGCCCACCGGGCGTTGTCGGGCACCATGGTCAGATTAGGTAGCACGCATACGTTTTGTCGGTCAGGTAAGGAGTTCGCTGCATGCGCCGTCGCGGCTGGATCCGGTCGGCCCTCGCGGGCGCGGCCGCGCTGACCCTGCTGACCGGATGCTCCTCCGGCGAGGACGGCGGGGACAAACCGACCATCGCACCCGCGACGCCCGCCACCGCGCCCGCGGTCACCGGCGTCCCGACCGGGCAGGTGACCCCGTCCACCGCGATCAGCGCGCTGCTGGCCGAACCCTCCACCGGTGTGCTGGCCGTGGTCACCGATGCGGGCAGGACACTGACGCTCATCGACAAGACCGGCACCAGAACCGTTGCCCTGCCCGGTGTGGTCGCCTCGCTCGCGGCGGGTAAGCCCGGGGAGATCCTGATCTCGGCGCCCGGCAAGATCATTCGCCTCGACACCGCCACCGCCAAGACGACCGAGGTCGCCCTCGACGGTGATGTGCGCTCGGCCGCCGTGCGCGCGAACGGTGATCTCGTGGCCGGACTCGGCACCGGCAAGGTCCTCATAGTGGCCCCCGATGGTGCTGTGCGCGAAAGCATTTCGGGTCTGGTCTCCGCCGACGCCATCGACACCTGCACCGATACCGTGGTCGTGCTGGACCGCCGCCAGACCGCCCTGACCGAGCTCAACCTGCCCGACAAACGCCTGGGCCTGACCCTGCGCACCGGTGACGGGGCGGCGAACATGATCGGCGATCACTTCGGCCGCCGCATCGTCACCGACACCGCGGGTAACGAACTGCTCGTCTACACCGCCGATCCATTGGTCCTGCGCCAGCGTTTCCCGGTAGGCTCTTCGCCCTACGCACTCGCCTACGATCAGCGGTCCGAGACCGTGTGGGTGACGCTGACAGGCAGTAACGAAGTCGTCGGTTACGACCTGTCGACGGGTATACCGGTAGAGGTGGGGCGCTACCCGACGGTGCGCCAGCCCGATTCGGTCACCGTCGACGCGTCCACCGGTGACCTGTTCGTGGGATCCGCGACCGGTGACGGTCTGCAACGGATCACCGCGGACCAGCGGAAGAGAGGGCAGTGATGGCTCGGGCCTCACGATCGGCGCGCCAGTCGCGCACACTACCGGCCGGCTGGGAGGAGACCAGTGACGAGTACGAATACGTGCCGTTGCGACTACCTCCCGAAGTCAATCGCGTGACCGCCTCCATGCGCCTGGCCATTCAGGCCGAATACGGTGGCTGGGAGCTGTCGCGGGTGCGTGCCTACACCGACGGCAGCCGTCGCGTGCTGTTGCGCCGCCGCAAGAGTTCCCTACTATCCCCGACACCCGAGGCGGTGATGTAACCCGCATGTCTTACTCGACCCCAGCCGAGCGCCTGTATGGGCTGCTGTTGAAGGCGATGTTCCTGCTCCCACCCGAGCGCATCCATCATCTCGCCTTCGCCGCGATGAAACTGGCCACCCGGTTCGCACCGGGCCGCTGGCTCACCTCGAAACTGCTTGTCACACAGGATCCGATACTGGCCTCGCGGGTGTTCGGGGTCGACTTCCCGAGCCCACTGGGGTTGGCCGCCGGATTCGACAAGAACGCCGAGGGTGCCGACGCGTGGGGTCCGCTGGGCTTCGGGTACGCCGAGATCGGCACCGTCACCGCGCAGGCGCAGCCGGGTAATCCCGCGCCGCGACTGTTCCGGTTGCCCGCCGATCGCGCGCTGATCAACCGGATGGGTTTCAACAATCACGGTGCCGCGGCCGCGGCGGCGAACCTGTCGCGCCGGCGCGCCGGGGGGATTCCCATCGGCGCGAACATCGGCAAGACCAAGATCGTCGAGGCCGCCGACGCCGCCTCCGATTACGCCACCAGCGCCAAACTGCTCGGCACGCTCGCCGATTTCGTGGTGGTGAACGTGAGTTCGCCCAATACCCCGGGCCTGCGCGATCTGCAGGCGGTGGCCTCGCTGCGCCCGCTGCTGCGGGCGGTGCTCGATACGGTGTCGGTGCCGGTGCTGGTCAAGATCGCCCCCGATCTCTCCGATGACGATATCGACGCCGTCGCCGATCTGGCGGTGGAGTTGGGGCTGGCCGGAATCGTGGCCACCAACACCACGATTCGCCGCGACGGGCTGAACACCCCCGCCGAGCAGGTGTCCGCGCTCGGTGCGGGTGGACTCTCGGGTCCGCCGGTGGCCGATCGGTCCCTCGAGGTGCTGCGCCGGTTGTACGGCCGCGTCGGTAGTCAGCTGGTGCTCATCTCGGTCGGCGGTATCGAGACCGCCGAGCAGGCGTGGGAGCGGATTCTCGCGGGAGCCTCGCTGCTGCAGGGGTACACCGGATTCATCTACGGTGGACCGTTCTGGGCGCGGCGCATGCACCGCGGCCTGGCGGTCAAGCTGCGCGCACACGGCTATTCGAGTCTGAGCGAAGCGGTCGGCGCGGGTCACACCACCCGCGCCTGAGGCGAAACCGCTTGCGGGCGTGCGGGTTCGCCCGCCCGAGCCGCGGCGACCGGACCGTCCACCCGGGGCGGTCTACCGTGTTCGCCGCGAATACGTCGTCGAGGCAAGCGATTTCAGGCCCACAGGTGTTGTGAGCGGGCTCCGGAGGTGGCGTGGGACAGGGCGCCCGGTGGCAGGGTGCCCACATACCAGCCGCGCATGATCGACTCGGGGAGTTCGGCGTCGGTGCCGTACGGGATCAGATCGTCGTGATGCATGCGCTCGGCCATGCGCTGGGCGAGCATGACCACCGCGTGTTCGACCGGAATGCCCAGGCGCGCCGCGCGTTCGGCGGCCTCGGAATGCGCGGCGTCATCGAAGACGATCTCCGGATCGGACAGGATCTCGTCCAACTCCATTCCGGCGTGCGCCTGCGCACGGGTCAAGCGCTGCTCGGGGAGCCAACTCAATGACCACACATCCTCTCTTTGCGCGCGGCGCGCGAATTCGGGGGTGATGTCACTGGTCATCTCCCGATGGGTGATATCGATTGTCACTGCGGGGTCCTCCCTGGGCCGAGCCGGTTTGCATCCTCATGGGACACCGGGCGTTCGGTATTTCAACATTCCCCAACCCAGCCCGGTCCGTCGGAAATGTCCAGGCGCACTCCGATACGCCGCCTCGCCGGTGAGGTTCACTGGCTCATACGCCAGCCGGAGTCATGGTCGATCACGCTCTCCCCCGCTCCATCATCCGCTGATGCAGCACCGCCATGACGTGTTTCACGCTGGTTCCCAGCTGGCTCGCAAGAACCTCGGCGCGCTCCCCCGGCTCGGCGCTGGCGCTGCACAGTTCGGCCAACTCCATGGCATCGCGCGCCTGTTCGAACGTCAGCGCCACCTCGGGCCACCAACTCAATTCCCAGGCCGGTTCGCCCGGATCCGCGCGCCGGCGCGCCCATTCGGCGCAGCTGCTACTGGTGATCGATCGACTGCTCTGGTAAATCACGACGGTTCTCCTCGTGGTGAAATGCCGTCGTGTGGCCACAGGTCTCTGGAACCCGGAACCGGCCGATCGAATTGTGTTGATCAGCCGGTGATGTCGCAACCGGCGCGATGTGAGCGCCGACGACGGCTTGGCTGGTTGCCTGGAATGTCCAGGCGGCTGGATATCTGCCTACGGGGCAACGGTATTCGGTTCCGGTTCGGAATCGGAGTCGCGTCGGCCCACCTTGCTGCCCCACCGTATTCGTCGCTTGAGAACAACCGAACCTGACACCAGAACCTCCGAACTGTCTGGTGGAGGCGTAATTTCGCCTAACCTAGGATGGCATTTACCGTTCAGGTCCGGCAATTGCCGATGCCACAAGGGAATTGACGATTTGTCTGTTCGCCAAACCTGACCGGCGGTATTCTTGGGAGCGAATGATGGGACCTCAGACTCCACGCCGCACCGCCCGTGCAACGGCACCGCAGGACCCGAGCATGGTTGCAGTGCGAGGTATTCTCACCCGCCTGCGGAAGCGGTCCGGACTGAGCCCAGATCGCTTGGACAGCACCGAGATCGACATTACAACGTTGCTGCAGCTCAGCGTCGTGCGACGCTACGTACACCTGAGCGGGATGGCCCCCAGGCCAGCGCTACTGCGGGTGATCGCTCACGTCGCCCGGCAGCTGCCTCCTACCCAACAGTTGATAGTCGATGCCGAGCTGTGTTTGGGGTTGTATGAAGGGCAGCCGACCAGCCTGGTCGATACCAGGCGACTGTACGCGCCGGATCTCGGCGATCGCCGCGTCTACCTGACCGAACAGTGGGAAGGGCTGCACCGTGCGCTGGGAGTGGCTGTGGCGCCCCCAGCACCGAGCGTGCGAACCCTGCGTGACGCACCCGAACAGCAGGCGTTCACCGCGCTCGCGGAGCTGCTCACCGCCGGATCTGAGCTCGATATCGTGCGGATGGCGGAATTGGATGCGGGACAGGCGAATACGACGCCTCGTCGTGGCACCGTGACCGTGATCGGTGATGCCGTGACCGATTTGATCAACGTGGTGGAGACTTTCCCGGAGCCGGGTGCCGCGCTCTGGGGCGATTTCGACAAGCACCCCGGCGGAAAGGGACTCAACCGCGCTGTCGCACTGGCGCGGCTGGGGTTCGATTCGCGGCTGATCGCGACGATAGGCGCCGACGCGGCCGGACGAGAGATCGTGGAGTACCTGCGAGAAGAAGGTGTCGACACGAGTTTGGTGAAGGTGACCGCCGGCGGGACGACCCCTGTCACCACGGTGATCGAGACGCTGGGGGGTCAATCTGCCTATATCGCGTTCAAACAGGATCGGCTGCGGCTTACCGAGTCCGATCTCGCGAGCCCTGCCGTGCGGGGTGCGGTCAGGCGCTCCGATGCGGTGCTCGTGACCTGCGAGCAGCCGATCGATATCGTTGCACGAGTCCTGGCGATGGTGCATTCGATGGACCCTCGGCCGTGGCTGATCATCAACACCTCGCCCCCGACGGTATTCCCTCGGCATATGCACGAGCATCTGGAGGCGGTCGACTACCTGATCGGGACTCGCAGGGAAGTCGCGGCGACCTGGCCGAACAGTTCGGTGGATCAATCGACGAATCGGCTGTTGCAGTTGGGTGTTCGCGCGGTGTGCATCCTGGAGGATTCCGGCTGCAGGGTCCGATCGCTCGGCGTTGATGTGGTGATTCCACACATCGACAACGGAACACCCTTTGTGGCAACCGGAGCGTCATCAGCTTTCACCACGGCGCTGGTCTACCGGTTGACGACTGCCAGGCGTCCTGCCGAACGCTCGGACTTCGAGTGGGCTGTGCGGGCAGTGTTCGCACGCCTGCCGGTGCTCAATATTCCCGATGCGATGCCGTCCGCGGACCGGATTGATCGGATGGTGGCCACCGAACCGGACACCAGACACGGCAGCCCATGATCGGCTAGGTGACCGCTCGATTACGTGCCCGTGTCGCGTCGCGCGAGCCCTGCCGGATGGGTGCATTATCGTCGCGTGCGTCTTGGTTGGGGCTCCGCGCCCTCCTCAGCCCTGGGAACAGACATCGCTACCGCATCAGGCTCGGGCACTCGGCATGCCTTCACCCGGGCGGGCCGTGCGATCCCGGTCGAGGTGGTGGAGATCCATTCCGGCGAGGGCGGTGGGCACGCTCTGGTGTTCGGGACGATCGGCGACGATTGCCTGGTCCGTATTCACTCGCGATGTCTCTATGGCGATGCGTTGTCGTCCGACGACTGTGATTGCGGCCCCGAGTTGTCGGCGGCTGTGGACATGATCCAGGCGACCGGCGGTGGGGTGCTCATCTATCTCGAACAAGAGGGCAGAGGTGCCGGATTGGTCGCCAAAGCGCGAGGGTATCAGCTCAGCCAGTGCAGCGGCCGGGACACCTTCGCCAGCTATGCGATGCTCGGATACCCGCCCGATGCCCGCACATACAGCGCGGCCGCGTCGACACTATGGAGTCTGGGGCTCAGGCGGATTCGGCTACTGACCAACAATCCGGAGAAGGTGTCGGCTGTGCGCGCTGTGGGCATCGAGGTGGAACGATTGCCATTGCGCATCGTGCCGCAGAATCGGGCGGCCCATGCCTATCTGGAGGCCAAGCGGCGCGCCCGCGGGCACCTGCTGCCTCAGCATTGGTGGGTGTTTCGCATGGCGAACGCACTTGTGCTGGTGGTGATCACGACTACCTTCATCGGATGCTGCGTCTCACTGGTCGCCGTCGCCGAGGTCGTCGCGATCGAACGGCTCGTGCTGCTGGCGTTCATGTGGGCGGCGAGCCTGTGGGGATGGCCGCGTACCCGGTTCATTCGTGCGCGAATTCGCTTGCTCAGCAGTCGTTTTACCTTCTTTGAACCGAACTCGACAACGGTGGACGACGACATTCGGCCATAATTGCCAGAGGCACACATGAGCTGGAGCGGCCGTGAAAGAGCTTCAGGCGACTGCACATTCGCTGACGCGCAAGGGGCGTGAGTTATCCGTGCGGGTTGACGAGGTGCGGACGGAGCTCGACACCGGAGCCGGGGAGTTGCTCGGTCACATACTCGTTTTCGGAGATCCGGACGAGGGATGTCTGGTGCGGATTCATTCGCGTTGTCTCTATGGTGACGCCCTGGGCTCCCAGGACTGTGATTGTGGAGCCGAACTCGATATGGCCATGGACATGATCCAGGCCGAAGGCCATGGCGTGCTGGTCTATCTGGAGCAGGAGGGCCGGGGGTCCGGGCTCATCGTCAAGGCGATGGGATTGCGGTTGGGCGCGCAGACCGGTGTGGACACCTTCACCAGCTATCGGATGCTGGGCCATCCGATCGATTCGCGCTCGTATGGGCATGCGGCGCAAGCCCTGTCGGGGTTGGGACTCGCGGCGGTGCGGTTGATGACGAACAATCCGGACAAGGTGGCGGCGCTGGAGGCGGCGGGGTTCGAGGTGCGTACGGTGCCGCTGCTGACCGAGCCGCGGAGTGAGCGGGCGCGGCTGTATATGGAGTCCAAGCGTGAGGTGTGCGGGCATCGGTCGTCGGTGAGTGCGCAGCGGTGGCCACGGCGGGCGGTGCGGGGAGCGTGGGGCCTGGTACGCAACGCCTATTCCGCCGGGTGAGCGGTTTGAGAGAGCGCGCGTAAAGATGTTGCACGCGACACAGTCGCCGGTTTCTGACTAAGCTGAGTGAGCCGCGCCACAGGAACCCGTGGTCGACCCGGGGTTCGCGCAGGTCGGATGGGTGTGCGTGTGGCGGGTGTAGCGAGAGGCAATCGGAAAAGGGTTATGACGACAGATATCGGCTATCCGCACAAATCGGGCAAAACGGTCTATACGATTCCGGCGGCGTTTCAGGAGACGCTGACGCTGCGTCCGGAGCAGATCGCGATCAGGACGGTGGGGGGCACCCGGGAGATCAGCTGGCGCGAGTACGGGGAGCAGGTGCGCAGTATCGCCGCCGGGCTCGCCGGGCTGGGTGTGAAGCACGGGGATACGGTCGGGATCATGCTCACCAATCGGCCGGAGTTCAATCTGGTCGATACCGCCGCGCTGCACCTGGGCGCCACGCCGTTCTCGATCTACAACACCAGCTCCGCGGAGCAGATCGCGCATCTGTTCACCAATGCCGAGAACAAGGTCGTCATCACCGAACCGGCGTTCCTGGACGCGGTGCGCGGGGCCGGGGTCGAGCTCGAACACATTGTGCTGGTGGAGGGTTCGGCCGCGGGCACCCTCACCCTGGCCGAGGTGCAGGCCGCACCCGCCCCGGATTTCGACTTCGATGCCGCCTGGCAGGCCGTCACCGCCGATGATCTGGCCACGCTGATCTACACCTCCGGCACCACCGGCCCGTCCAAGGGTGTGGAGTTGACCCATCGCAATGTGGTCGCCCAGATCGTCGGCCTGGTCGCCGGACCGCTCACCGTCGGGCTGGACGATCGCTCGGTGTCGTATCTGCCCGCCGCCCATGTGGCGGACCGGATTTCGGGGCATTGCGCGAACCTGTTCACCGGCGTGCAGATGACCTGCGTCCCGGACCCGCGCGAGATCGCCGCCGCCCTGCCCGATGCCCGGCCCACCGCGTTCTTCGGTGTGCCCCGGGTGTGGCAGAAGATCAAGGCCGGTATCGACGCCAAACTCGCCACCGAGTCGAGTCCGGTGAAGAAGGCCATGGCCAACTGGGCCATCGGGGTGGGCGTGAACGCCGCGCGCGCGGACCTGTCCGGTGGCGGGCGCGGTCTGCTGCTCGATGTGCAGCACAAGCTGGCCGATGCCCTGGTGCTGTCGAAACTGCGGCAGGCGTTGGGCTTCGACGAACTCAAGGTCGCGGCCTCGGGCGCGGCGGCCATCCCGCCCGAAACCCTCGAGTACCTGCTCGGGCTCGGCTTCGTCGTCACCGAGGTGTGGGGTATGTCCGAGACCTCCGGTGTCGGCAGCTACACCCCGCTGGACAAGCCCAAGCCCGGTACCGTCGGAATTCCCCTGGTGGACACCGAGGTTCGACTCGGTGGGGACGGCGAACTGCTGGTGCGCGGACCCATCGTCACCCGCGGCTACCGCAAGATGCCCGATAAGACCGCCGAGGCCATCGACGCTGACGGCTGGCTGCACACCGGCGACGTGGCCACCATCGACGGCGACGGATACATCACCATCGTCGATCGCAAGAAGGAACTGATCATCACCGAGGCGGGAAAGAACCTGTCTCCCACCAATATCGAGAACACCGTCAAGGCGGCGTCCTCGCTGGTCGGTCAGGTGGTCGCGATCGGCGACGCCAAGGCGTACATCGCCGCGCTGATCGTGCTCGACCCCGATACCGCCGTGGTGCGGGCCAAGGCGCTGGGCACCCCGGACGCGGATCTGAAGACCCTCGCCACCCGCCCGGAGATCATCGAGGAGATCAAGGCCGCGGTGAGCACCGCCAACGCCAAACTCGCACGCGTGGAACAGATCAAGCGTTTCATCGTGCTGGACGCGGGCTGGGAGCCCGGCGGTGACGAACTCACCCCGACCCTCAAGCTCAAGCGCAGCCCGATCAACACCAAGTACGCCGCGGAGATCGCCGCGCTGTACACCACCCCCGCACCGGACAATGTCGTGAACGTGTCCTGAGCTCGATAGCACGGTGGCCCGGACGAAATCGTCCGGGCCACAGTCGTTTTCCGGTCAGGCGTGGGCCGCGGCGCCCATGTCGATCCGGCGCAGCCGCTCGGTCATGGCGGCCGCGATGCGCTCCATCTGCACGTGACTGTGCTCGGCGGTGTCGTACTCGACCTGAATGGTGAGGCGGCCCCCGACGGTGAACAGGGTCATCTTCGGCGGCATGCCCGGTGCCATGGCGAAGATGTCATCGCGGATGAACTCCACGCCCGCGGGCAGCGAATGCGCCGGTACCCGGCCGATATTGGACAGCGCCAGGGTCGGCGGCGCGGTGAACAGGGCCGTGGTCACCGGATCGAGTTCGCGCTGCGCGGCGCGCATGAACATGGCGGGGAACCGGGCCTGTGCGCTGGCGTGCATACCGGCGGCCACCGCCACCGCGATCTCGACCGGATGCGAATCCGCATCCACCAGTACCGGCGTTCCCGCCCCGGCCGCGCAATTGAGGACGGTCGATTCCGTCAGGGCGGGAACCAGATCCGGGCGCAGATCCACCGCATGCCCGCACATCATCGGCAGCAGTCCCGCCCCGGGGACGAACTCGGTGCGTACCGCGGCCAGTGCCGCCCCGGCGAGCAGGCTGTTCATCGAAAACCCCTGTGCGCGAGCGGAGGTGACGAGCGCGCCGGTCTGCTCAGCGGTCAATGCGATGCGGCGCATGGCGAGTCGCCCGCTGCGATCACCCCCACTGTGACCATCACGGGGCAGATGCACCGGTGCGGCGGCGGGATCCATGGCCAGCGCGCCCGCGCGCACCATCTCCACGAAGGCGTCGACCTCGGTATCGTCGATCAGGCGTGCGAGCTGGGTGTCGACCCCGTCGGGCAGGTCGTAGCCGCACTCCGGTGGCGGCAGTGGCGATCCCGAGACGCGCGCGGTGTAGCGCCGCCACATCTCGTCGAGCAGTGGGAAGACCGAGCGCCCGTCGGCGATACCGTGATGCAGGATCAACACCACCTGCGTCTCATCGCGGTCGCGCAGCACCTGGGCGCGGAAAAGCCCTGCGCGCCAATCCTGTCGGGTATTCACCAGCGTGCGATAGGCATCCGCGCCACCCGGGATCACCTGCACGTTCGGCGCATAGGAATCGTCGAGTTCGAACCGCGGCACCCCGTCATGACCGGTGACGACCCGGGCGCGCAGCAGCGGATGTGCGGCGGCGAGTTCGGCGAGGACCTCCCGCAGTGCGGCGGGGTCGATCTCTCCGCGCACGGTGCTGCCGATGAACAGCGGCATACCGCCGACGGGCACACTGCCCAGTCGGGTGTCCTCGCCGAAGTAGGTGATCTCGAAGGGGGAGAGGGGTCGCTGTGTGCTCATGATTTCCGGCTTTCCTGCGGTGGACCTGGCGAAATCGACCATACACACGTTTCAAACACCTGTCACAGACAAATGTGTGAAACCAATGTCACAAACGATCGTTTGAATCCGCTGGTATGCTTCGCGAGGTGGGAACCCGAGAAGATCTGCTGGCCGGAGCCAAACAATGCCTGGCCGAGCGCGGCCTGGCGCGCACCACCGTGCGCGATATCGTGGCCGCCTCCGGCACCAACCTGGCCGCCATCAACTACCACTTCGGCACCCGCGACCAGCTGCTCAACCAAGCCATGCTGGAGTCCACCGCCGAATCGGTGAGCCGCATCCTGACCTCACTGCCCGAGGGTGACGACCTGGATTCGCCGCAGCGGCTGAAATCGTTCTGGGACAGGCTGATCGAATCCTTCGGCCGCGATCAGGCGCTCTGGTCGGCCAATGTCGAGGCCATGGCACAGGCCCTGCACTCCCCCGAGCTGCGCACCGAGATCGGCGCGGCGCAGGTCCGCGCGCGCGAGGGACTCTCGCAAGCCCTGGGCGACAACGACCCTCGCATCGGCGCGGTCGTGCAAACCCTGATCGGCGGCCTGCTCGTCCAGGCCCTCATAGACCCCGCGAACACTCCCACCGCTGATGATCTCGCAGCCGGAGTTCGTGCCCTGGCGGCACTTTCGGACCCCCACCACGACTGAGCCGCCGCTCCACAGTCGCCCCGCCCCGCAGGTTCATCCTGGCAACTCTCCCCCGGCATCCCGGCGGTTCTCTCTCCCGGCATGTTCTGGCATGTTCTGGCCGGGATCCACACCCGGGCAAAGCGCATTGCGAGGACAGGGCAGCTGCGCGCCGGAACAGCAGTGGCCCCGAGCGATTCGCCCGGGGCCACCGTCGAGAACGCGCTCTACTTCTGCTCGTGCGTGCCGATCAGCGTCGCGCGCCCGATGGCGTTCATGAACAGGTTGAACCCCAGGTACGCGGGCGAGGCGTTCTCATCGACCTCGAGCCGCTCCACGCCGACCGCGTGCACGACCACGAAGTACCGGTGCGGGCCGTGCCCGGCGGGCGGGAACGCGCCGGTGTACTCGTGCAGGCCCGCGTCATTGCGCAGCACGACCGCGCCCTCGGGCAGCGTGCCGCCCTTGCTGCCCTGTGCGGTATCCAGACTGGTGGTGGTGGCCGGAATGTTCGCCACCACCCAGTGCCAGAATCCCGAGGCGGTGGGCGCGTCCGGGTCGAAGACAGTGACGGTGAAACTCTTCGTCTCGGCCGGGAATCCGCTCCAGCTCAGCTGCGGGGAGATGTCCTTGCCACCCGCGCCGCCCAGCGCGCTGACCTGATCCATATGCAGCGGCTTACCCTCGCTGATCTCACTGGAGGTGAGGGTGAACTCGGGCAGTTGCGGCAGCGGGGCGTAGGGGTTGTATGAATAGTCGGGCACGGGGGCCGTCCTTTCGATCGCAGACCGTCAGCAGTTCAGTAGGAAGTGTTCCAGTACGCTCGCGCCGAACTCCAGTGCCTCCACCGGGACGCGTTCGTCCACACCGTGGAACAATGCGCTGAAGTCCAGGTCCGGGGGCAGGCGCAGCGGCGCGAAGCCGAAGCAGCGAATGCCCAAGCGCGCGAACGCTTTCGCATCGGTGCCACCCGAGAGCATGTACGGCACGGTGCGGCCGTTCGGATCATGGGCGAGGATGGCGGCATTCATGGCATCGACCAGGTGACCGTCGAAAGTGGTTTCGTACGAGTCGAGTTTGGTGATCCACTCGCGTTCGACATCGGGGCCGATGAGCGCATCGACCTCCTTCTCGAATTCGGCCTGCCGCCCCGGCACCACCCGGCAGTCCACCACGGCCTCGGCGGTCTGCGGGATCACATTGGCCTTGTACCCGGCCTGCAGCATGGTCGGATTGGCGGTATCGCGCAGGGTCGCACCGATAATGCGGGAGATGGTGCCGAGTTTGGCGAGCTGCCCCTCGATATCGGGGCTGGACGGATCGAAGGTCAGCCCGGACTCCTCGGCGACCGCGGCCAGGAATTCGGCCACCGAATCCGAGACCACCAGCGGGAAGGTGTGCGTGCCCAGGCGCGCCACGGCCTGCGCCAGGATGGTGACCGCATTGTCCTCGTGCAGGAACGACCCGTGCCCGGCGCGCGCCTTGGCGCGCAAGCGCATCCAGCCCAAACCCTTTTCGGCGGTCTCGACCAGATACAACCGGCGCTCACCGCCGTCGGGTCGCGGCACCGTCAGCGAGAAGCCGCCGACCTCGCCGACCGCCTCGGTGACCCCGGCGAACAGATCGGGCCGATTGTCGGCCAGCCACTGTGAACCCCAGCGTCCGCCGTTCTCCTCATCGGCCAGGAACGCGAAGACGATATCGCGCGGGGGCACCGTGCCCTCGATCTTGAACTGCCGGGCCACGGCCAGCATCATGCCGACCATATCCTTCATATCGATGGCGCCGCGGCCCCACACATAGCCGTCGCGGATGGCGCCGGAGAACGGGTGCACACTCCAATCCTCGGCCTGGGCGGGCACCACATCCAGATGCCCGTGCATCATGAGCGCCCCGCGGCTGGAGTCCGCGCCCTGTAGACGGGCGAACACATTGCCGCGTCCGGGCGCGCCGGACTCCACGTATTCGGTGGTATATCCCGCCTGATGCAGTTGATCGGCCACCCACTGCGCGCATTCGCGCTCGCCCTTGGTGGTCTCGAGTTCGCCGGTATTGGAGGTGTCGAACCGGATCAGCGTGCTGACCAGGTCCACCACCTCCGAGACGGCACGGGAGGTACGAGGTTCGCCAGTTTGGGACACGTCCCCTTTCCTACCATCTCGCCGCGTCCGCACCCCCGGCCCCCGCCGCCCCGGCGGTGCGCCCGCGCAGGTGGCGGCCACCGGCTCCGATTGAAATCATCGGTGGCCCAGCCCTTTCCCCGCGCCGGGAGATATGCGGGTCAGCGCAGTACGCGCAGGGTCATGGTGAGGGTGGCCAGCAGCGAGTCCAGGCGCTGATCGGCGATGCGTCGCTCCAGGATTTCGGGATCCAGCCGCGTGGAGGAGGCCCAGAGTTCGCCGATATGGGCTTGGGCGGCCACATCGGTGGCGGCCAGCACCCACAGCAGCGGCGCCCACAGGCGTGCGGCCTGGGCGATGGCGGGCAGCATGATCAGCGTCGAGGGATCCAAGGCCGCGAGCTGGGTTCCGGCGCGACGACGGACCTCGGCGGGGGTGCGGGCCAGGGGCTCGAGCAGGCCGCGCCAGAGCGCGATCTCACTGCTGCCGTCGACCGCGGCCACCATGGTCTCGGCCGATTCGCTGATCACCGGATTGAAGGCCAGTTTGGTCAAGGCCGACGGGCTCAGCTGTCCGGCGAATCGCAGCAGGTCATCGGTGGCGTCGGCGGCCAGGAACGTGGTGAGCAGATCGGCGATGGCCGAGGGTGGGGCGACCTCGAAGAGGATATCGCCGACCGCGGCGATCACATCGGGGGTGCAGCGTGCGAAGACCGACAGCGCGGCCAGGCGCAACTCCTTGGAGCCGTCGATGACCGTCGCCAGCAGTCGCGGAACGCGGTTGCCCGGCCCCGAGAGCAGTTGCCGCACAATCGCGCTGATGCTCTCCCCGGAGTAGGCGTAGGCGGCCGAGCGGATCAGGCCCTCGTCATCGGGGACGCCCTCCTCCACCGCGCGCACCAGATCCGGTGTGGCATAGGCCAGGAAGGGGCCCGCGGTGATGTAGTCGTGCCGCCGCAGCAATTCGTTGACGATTTCGATGACCGGTCCGGTGGGTGCCTGGTCGGCGAGCTGGCCGACGGTGCGCGGGTCCACATAGGGCGCACAATCGGCGGCGTACTCGATACTCAACCGCAGCAGCGCGTCGATGGCCTTGCGTGGATGCTGTACGCCGACCGCGCCCGCCGCGCGACCTGTCATGGTGGGCGGCACCATGCGCTGCACGATGGGCAGCGAGACCCCGAGCGGAATGATCGGCACCAGTGCGCTGATCCGCTCGAAAACCGGTGTGTGCTGGTCGAACAGTGTCCCGGAGATGCGCTGGTGGAGTTCGTCGAGGCGTTGTGCGCCGAGGCGTTCGAGATGTTCGAGGCGTTCGACGGGGACGTGCAGGGTCCTTGCCAGGAGTACGAGCTGGGCGCGGGTGACCAGATCGGTCATAGGCCGACCCGGGTCGCGGCAGC
Source organism: Nocardia sp. NBC_01503 (assembly GCF_036327755.1). Classification (NCBI taxonomy): domain Bacteria; kingdom Bacillati; phylum Actinomycetota; class Actinomycetes; order Mycobacteriales; family Nocardiaceae; genus Nocardia; species Nocardia sp. NBC_01503. Next base: position 6,825,991 of record NZ_CP109596.1, on the reverse strand, counting down.
TCCGCCATAGGCGAATTCGACTGTGGCAGACATGTTTTCCCCGTCCTGCGGTGTCCTTGTCCGGACCGCCGTGTTCGACCGCTCATCATAGGTCGGCAGATGCGACGAAAACCGCAAATAGTGCAGACTCACAGGACCTCGTTAGGATGCGGCCATGAGTCATCCCGCGGGGTGGTACCCCGAGAGTCCAGGTTCGACGGTCTTGCGCTGGTGGGACGGCGCGCAATGGACGAATCACACTCAGCCGCAGCAGCAATCGGCGCAGGCACAGCCGCAGCAGGCCCAGCAAACGCAGGGGCAACAGCAGGAGCAGTACGGGCAGCAAGGTCAGCAGTATGCGCAGGCCGGACAGTCGCACGGGCAGCAACAGCAGGGCTATGCCAATCAGGGCCAGCAGCAGGGCAATCCGCAGCAGGGGCAGTACGCCCAGCCGAATCAGCAGTACGGTCAGCAGGGCCAGCAGTACGGTCAGCAGCAGTATGGCCAGCAGCCCAGTGACGCGCACGCCCTCGAGTTCGACATCGGCGGCGCGCACGATCCGTCCGCGATTCAGCGCCAGGTGCAGCAGCAGGCCGGGGTCGGCGCGACCCAGGCCGGTGGCGGCACCGTGTTCACCGAGCCGATCCTGGTGGTGAACCAGAAGGTCAAACTCATCGAAATGGCCAACGAGTACAGCGTTTTCGACCAGCACGGCCGCCAGATCGGCGCGGTGGTGGAGGTCGGGCAGAGCGCGCTCAAGAAGGCCGTGCGCTTCATGTCCAGCTACGACCAGTTCATGACGCACAAGCTGGAGATCCGCGACGGCCAGGGCCAGACCATGCTGCGGGTGACCCGCCCGGCCAAGGTCTTCAAATCGCGCTTCCTGATCGAGCACGGCAGTGGTCAGCCGATCGGGGAGATCATTCAGGAGAACATGATCGGCAAAATCAACTTCTCCTTTGTGGTGAACGGTCAGCAGATCGGCGGGATTCGCGCCGAGAACTGGCGCGCCTGGAATTTCATGATCCACGACCACACCGGTCAGGAGGTCGCCCGCATCACCAAGACGTGGGAGGGCCTGCTCAAGAATATGTTCACCACCGCCGACAACTATGTCGTGCAGATCCACCGCCAACTCCCCCAGCCGCTGCTGTCCATGGTGGTGGCCTCGGGCCTGGCCATCGACACCGCACTCAAGCAGGATTCGCGCGGCTGGGGCTGATTCCGCGCGCGAGGGTCGTGCCCGACCGGGCGCAAGTGGCACGCAAGCCAGCGCAAGTGCGGGGCAATCGGGTCCGAGCACAGTGCTTCTCATGAACGAGACACACGATGTGGTGGTAGTGGGAGCCGGACCGGTCGGGCTCATGCTGGCGTGCGAGCTGCGCCTGGCCGGGGTGGACGTACTGGTGCTCGAACGCCTCGAGGAAATGGATCTCACGATCAAGGCCGGTGCCATCAATGTGCCGACCGCGCAGGCGTTGTACCGGCGCGGGCTCCTGCCCGAGCTGCTGGAACAACATGAGGCGTCGTTCGCGCGGTTCGCGGCCTTCCAGCAGAGCCTCGGGGCCGAGACTGCACCGGCGGGCTCGGCGAACACACCACCGCCGGGCTTCAAGATGGTGCCCGGGCATTTCGCGGGCATCCAACTCAACGGTGCCGCAGTCGATCTCAACGATCCCGCCTTCGGCGATACGGGCCCCGCGGCGGCGGCCTGGTTCGTCTCACAGCAAGGCGTGGAATCCATCCTGGCGCGACGCGCCACGGAAATGGGTGTGGAGATCCGCCGCGGCGTCGAGGTCACCGGATTCGACGACGACGGTATCGGCGTCACCCTGAACTGTGTCGACCGCACCGTACGCGCTGGTTGGCTGGTCGGCTGCGACGGCGGTCGCAGCATCATCCGCAAAGTCGCGGACTTCGACTTTCCGGGCCTGGATCCGGAGATCACCGGCAGGCAGGCACTGGTCGAGATGACCGGCGCGGAAAATATCGCCCCCGGCTGGCACGACACCCCGAACGGCATCTACGTCTACGGCCCCGTACCCGGCAGGTTCCTCACCGTCGAACTCGACGGCCCGCCCGCCGACCGCACCACACCCGTCACAGCCGAGGAGCTGGAGCAGAGTTTCCGCACCGTCACGGGCGCGGACGTGCGTATCAGCAAAGTACTTTCGGCGACCCGCTTCACCGACAACACCCGTCAGGTCACCGAGTATCGCAAGGGACGCGTGCTGCTGGCGGGCGACGCCGCACACGTGCACTCCCCCTTCGGCGGGCAGGGCCTGAACCTCGGAGTCGGTGACGCGGTCAACCTCGGCTGGAAGCTCGCCGCCGTCGTACGTGGCTGGGCCACAACGGATCTGCTCGATACCTACACCGCCGAACGCCATCCGATCGGCGCCTGGGTGCTGGACTGGACCCGCGCGCAGGTAGCTGTCATGCGCACCGATCCGCGCAGCCGGGCCCTGCGCGCGGTCATGACCGAGCTTCTGGCCACCCGCGATGGCGCCACCGACATCTTCAAGAAGATCTCCGGCGTACTGCACCGCTACGACCTGGGCGACACCCACCCGCTCGTCGGCGCGGTAGTGCCGGACCTCGAACTCGCCGACGGCTCTCGCATCGGTGCGCATTTCGCCACCGGCCGAGGCGTCCTGCTGGACCTCACCGACTCCCCCGCCGTACGGTCAGCAGCCGCGGCGTGGCCGGAGCGGCTCCAGATGGTCACCGCCAAACCGGTTCAGCCCCAATCAGTTTCGGCCATGTTGGTGCGCCCGGACGGCATCGTGGCCTGGGTGGCGGACTCCGACGACACCGCCGGCCTGGCGGATGCCCTCATGCGCTGGTTCGGCCCCGCCCGGTAGCGACCGAGGTAGCCCGCTCAGCGGCGTGGCCGGCAGCCGTCGAATCCAGCCGCCGGCCAACAGGATCAACGGGACCGCACGCGGCGCGCTACTCGGGCGTTGGTGACCGCCAAGTCCCGTAGATCTCGGTCACGCCCCGGAGCGCATGGTGGCGGGGCGGGGTCTCGCGTTATGCCTCTGCCAGTGCCCGATGATCCTCATGGCGGTCGGTGGTGTGGACTCGGGCGGCACCGATCCGGGTGATGCGGCGCGAGCCCCAGGCGCCCAGCGGTGCCAGCGCCGCGTTGAGGGCCGCGCCCTCCTCGGTGAGCGAGTAATCCACGCGGGGCGGGATTTCGGGGTAGAGCTCGCGATGGATGATGCCGTCCTCGGCCAGCTCGCGCAGTTGCTGGCCGAGCATCTTCTCCGAGACACCGGGCAGGGCCTTGCGGAGTTCGCCGAAGCGGCGGATGCCGTGCTCGTGCAACTCCCACAGAATCAGCGATTTCCACTTGCCGCCGACCACATCCATGGCGGCGTCGATCCCGCAGAAGTATGGCCCGGATCTCTTCTCGCCCATGCCCCGTCCTCGCTACCTCGATGCACACCTTTCGGTGCGTCCCGGAGAAAATAGTGCGTACTTGTCGCCCAACGCTACTGCGAGCAATCTCGATTCCGGCGCGCGCCGATCACATCGGATGAGAATCGAAGGAGTACCCGTAATGAGTCACACGCAGACCCCGGTGATCGTGCTCGGACTCGGCGCGATGGGCCGGGCGCTGGCGGCGGCGTTCGTGAAAGCCGGTGTGCCGACCACGGTGTGGAATCGGTCCGCGGGCAAGGATATCGATCTGGTGGCGGCCGGTGCGGTGCGCGCGGCGTCGGTGGCCGAGGCGATCGGCGGCGACGGACTGGTGATCAGCGTGCTGCTCGATCACGCCTCGGTGCACGAACAGCTCGATCCGGTCGCCGGGCGGTTGGCCGGGCGGCGGTGGCTGAATCTGACCAGTACCGCACCCGAGGAGTCGCGGGAACTGGCGGTCTGGGCGCGCGAGCACGACATCGAATTCCTGGACGGCGGCATCATGGCCGTTCCGCCCATGATCGGCGAGGACGGCTCCGCGATCTTCTACAGCGGATCGCGATCGCTGTTCGACACCCATCGCGGTGTGCTCGAACTGCTCGGCTCGGCAGAGTATTTCGGTGCCGACGCCGGTGCGGCCGCGCTCAATGATTTCGCGCTGCTGTCGAGCATGTACCAGATGTTCGTCGGGTTCTTCCACGGTGCGGCCATGGCCGGTACCGGCGGGATGAGCGCCACGGCCTTCGCGCAGCGGGCGGTGCCGTTCCTCTCGGCCATGGTGCAGGGGCTGCCCGCGTACGGGCAGGTCATCGATTCGGGCGAATATGCCGCCCAGATCCAGCATTTGGCATTCCAGCAGGCCGCACTCGATGCCATCGTCCGGGCCAGCCGAGATGCCGGAATCGCCACCGACACCCTGGAACCGATCGCCGCGCTGGTGGGTCGCCAGGTCGAGGCGGGACACGGCGGGTTGGCGTTCGCCCGCTTCATCGAGGAATTGCGTCGAGCGCCGGTGGTTGCCACCGAACCCGAAGTTCGCCACTGAGCACTGCGGATGCGGACCGTGACCGGGCCCCGCCACATTTCGTGGCGGGGCCCGGTCATCTCCGGTCTCAGTGCGCGATACGCAAGGTGGCAGCCAGTGCCGAAAGCTGTTCGTCCAGACCGAGTTCGGTGATGCGTTCTTCCAATCTCCGCCGGTCCGGCTCGGCCAGGGCGGACCACACCTCGCCGATCCGTGATTGCGCGTCGGGTTCGGCCACCGCGAGCACCCGCAACAGCGGCGGCCACAGGTGCGCGTCGTCGAGCATCTCCGGTAGCCGTGCCAATACCGCGGAATCGAAGTGCGAGATATTGCCGCCGATGCGACGCGCGACAGGGGATTCGGTGCGCTCGGCCAGTTCCAGCAGCCCACGCCAGATCGCGGCATCGGCGCTGCCGTTGCCCGCGGCGGTGAGGGCGTCGATGGATTCCGGTTCGGTGACAACCGGATTGACCGCCAGCTGATCGAGTGCCGAGGGGCTCAACTGCCCGACGAAGCGCAGCGTCTCCGCGAGCACCCCGGCGGTGATGAAGGCTCGGACAAGTTCTCCGATGTCCTGGCTCGATCCCTCCTCGAAGAGGATGTCGCCGACGCCGACGATCACATCGGCGTCGCAGCGGGCGAAGACCGAGACCGCGGCCAGCTTGAGCTCGTCCGATCCCTCGAAGATCGTGCGCGCCAATCGGGGAACCCGCTGCTGCGCACCGTGCAGCAGATGCCGCACCACCGCGCTGATACTCGTGCCCGAGTACGCGTACGCGGCAGACCGGATCAGCCCCTCGTCATCGTGGGTGCCCTTCTCCACCGCCTCGATCAATGCCGGTGTGGCGTAGGCCAGGAACGGTCCGGCGGTCACGTAGTCGCGCCGGCGCAGCATCTCGTTCACGATGGCGACCACCGGTTCGGGCGGTGCCACATCGGCGAGCTGGCCCACCGCGTGCGGATCCATATACGGTGCGCCGTCGGCCGCGTACGCGGGCTCGAGCATGCCCACCGCCTCGGCCGCCTTGCGCGGATGATCCACGCCGATGGCCCCGGCCGCGCGCCCGGCGATGAGCGGGGGCACCATGCGCTGCACAAGCGGCAGCGAGATGCTCAGGGGAATGATCGGCACCAGCATGCTCAGCCGCGCGAAGGTCTGATTGTGCTGGGCGAATATGACTTTGGCCATGGCCTCCTGCATATCGTGCAGGTGCTGCGGGCCGAGTTTCTCCAGGTGAGCCAGGCGTTCGACGGGGACGTGCAGGGTACGCGAGAGCAGGGTGATCTGTGCCCTGGTGACCAGATCGCTCATCCCAGTTTGTTTCCGAACATGATCTTCTTGGCCGCCGTGCGCAGCGGCCACGGTAGCGCGCCGACGGTTTTGTCGACCGCGGCCACCATCTCCTGCGTTTCGGTGCGCTGCGCCTGCCGGAAAATCTCCAGCAGGTCGGCGGTTTCGGCCTCGGAGAGCAGTTCGAGCGCGGCCAATGGCCCACCCAGCTCCCGCTCCAGTTGGGTTTTGGCGTCCACCATGATTCCCCTTGTCCCCGAATGACCCGGATCACTGTCCGGTTTCGTCACCAAGGTCTACCAAGATCGCCGCCCGCGCGCCAGACCTAACGCAGCTCGGCGGCGATCGCATCGGCGGCGCGCAAGGCCATGGCCATAATCGTGACCTGCGGATTCACCCCCAGCGAGGTCGGGACCACCGATCCGTCGGCGATGTAGAGGCCGGTGGTACCGAAGACCCGGTTCTCGAAATCGACCACCGCCGTGCGCGCGTCCCCGCCCATGCGCGCGGTGCCCAGCGGATGCGGGCCCATCATGCGGAATTGCCTTGGGGTGAGCCGGGTTTCGGCGACCGCGCGGGCCTGCTCCAGGGTGCGGATGGGTGGCATCCCGGCGATGGGCAGGGCGACCGCCTCCGCGCCGCCGTGCAGGAACAGCTCCGCCAGGCCCGCGCACGCGTGCTGCAGCGCGGCCTGTACGCGCGGAGTCACGGTGTAGCGCAGCAGGGTTCGCCCGCCCGGACCGTGCTGAACGCTGCCGGCGCCGGTATCGCGGACCATGGCCCCGAACTGCTCGGTATACGGCCAGCGGTTCATCCATTCGGTGAGCCGGGCGCCGTGGAACGGCAGCACCCCGGCCGCGAATTGCGGTGGGATGGAGACACCTTCGAAGGTGCACAGCGGATCACCCAGCCCGGTGACGTGGTAGCCCTGCGGGATGCCCGACCAGGGTGTGCCCGGGGTCGGCATCATGGCGACCGCGCCGAGGGAGGGATGCACCGACAGATTGCGCCCCAGCGCGGGCAGATCGATGCCATTGCGGCGCAACAGCAGTGGTGTCATGAGGGTGCCGGTGGCGATCACGACCGCGCGGGAACGGATTTCCAGGGTGCGGGGTGCGCCGTGCGTGTCCTGGCCCTCGGCGAGCACTCCGACGGCCCGGCGATCGTTCAGCAGGATGCGGGTGACGGTGAGGTTGGTGTACAGCTGCGCACCGGCTTCGAGTGCCCTGGGCACCCAGCTGACATTGCTGCTGCGCTTGGCGTCGGTGGGACAGCCGTAGACGCACTGGCCCCGGCCGTCACACCCCACGGCATTGCGCGGCAGCGGGCCGTGCGTCGCACCGAGGGCATCCGCGCCCTTGCCGATAATGTCCGCGATCCGGCCCAGATAGCGTGGATCGGCATGGGCGATACCGAGTTCGGTCGCCACCTCATCGAGGTAGCCGCGGAAGGTCTCGGGGCTGAAGTCGAGTGGGAAGCCCGCCTCGAGCCATTCGCCGAGCACCGCGTCGGGGGTGCGGAAGGCGGTTCCGGAGTTGATGGCGGTGGTACCGCCGACCATGCGCCCGGTGCTAACACCCAGGATCGAATTGCCGACGGCCAGGTTGTAGCCGCCGTCGCGCCAATACCTTTGGGTGCGGTCGTGCAGTTCGCCGCGGAATTGTGCGCGGCTCGCGTACTCGCCCTCCTCGACCATGACCACCCCGAGTCCCTGCTCGGTGAGCCGAGCCGCCACCGCCGCGCCACCCGCGCCGGTACCGACCACCACCACATCGCATTCGACGAGATCCTGGCGCGGAGGGTCGTCGGGGACGGTCATATTCGCCAGCCAGCCGGGTTGACGCTCGAGCACGGGCTCCTGATAGCGGGGTGCGCCGATGGCATCGAGATAGCGGCGATCGCTGAAATGCGCTATCCGCACCGGTGTTTCGACCGCCGCGACCGCATGCTGGAGGGCCTGGTGTTTGCGAGCGTCCTCGATGAACCGTCGTCGATCCGCCTCCGAGAGCGCGGTCAGCCCGTGTCGATACCTGGCGCGGGCCGCGCTATCCAGGCTCCGCAGGGCAATGCGCAGGCCCGACCGCATAATCGGGGTCATATTGCCGACGAGTTCGTCGATGCGGTCGATGGTGCCCGCGTCCACCGCGGGTACCGCCCCGCCCGGTGCGATGAGCGCCTCGGCCACCGCCCGCAGGGTCGCGCGCTGGGCCGTGCTGAACGCTCCGGCGGGATCGCTCCCATCCGGTAGATCCGCGCGCAGCGACGTCCACGGCTGGAACGAGCGCAGGAAACTCGGATAGTCGTTGGCGAAGAACTGCATTCGTCCCGTCGCGATCTCCCGGTCCTCGCACCACAGTGTGGTGTCCAGGGTGGTCAGACTCGCATGCGCGCGCCGCAGCCAGCGCACATCCTTATGCCCGCTGAGCCGCCACGCGCGACCCTCACCATCGCGGAAGTCCAGGTCGTAGCTCATGCGCCGCTTTGTCACCGGCAGCGCCACCAGCGTGCCCAGCACCGCCGCGCCGTCCACCCACGGCAGTGCGCGAATCGTTCCGGTCAGCCGGGAGCGGCCATTGGTGACGAAGCCGCGCGCCCGCCCGGATTCGCAGCGCAGATCCATCGCGACGTGATGGGCGCGCCCGTCAGCGTCGTACAGTTCGCCGCGCATGGTTTCGAAGAAGGTCAAAGGCATGGTGAGGATTCCGCTCAGACGATGGGTTGCACGGCCGGAACCGGCTGCGGCACCAGAAATTCCAGTGCGCCGCCGAGTGGGCTGCGCAGTGCGAAGGCATTGCCGTTGACCGGGGCGACATGCACCGATACCGCCGCGGTCTTGGAGTTGAGGCAGTAGCTGGTGGCGCGGGCCGGATTCCGGTAGGCCAGGCACACCATGCGCGCGGGATCGGCGCGCATGCGCAGTTCGGCGCTGCCGTCGCGACCGCGCATGCGCAGGGTCCACTCGGGGAAGTCCAGGTGCGGTCGCTGCCGCCACAGGTCGGCGATCCGGTCGAAGCGGTACTCCTGATCGCCGCGCCGGATCACCAGCATGGACAGCAGCGGTGAGACCTTGGCGCCGAGCCGGGTGCGACCGGACGCGCCTTCCAGCACCGCGAACGGGGTGTCGGTGCCCGTCTCGGTGAAAATGCTGTGCCCCCAGGCGTATTCGGGACTGTGCTCCGCGCCCCAGTTATGGCCCTGCATACCATTCCAGCCGTGGAGATCCCAGCGTTCGCCATCCCAATCGAGATGCCCGGTGACGGTCGTGACCGGGAAGGGGGTCACCAGCTTGTTCTTGGGAAATCCGGTGCGCAGCAGCAGATCCGAGGGCAGTAGCGACAGCGGTTCACCCAGGACCGGAACCTTGGTGAATTCCAGATCCCAGGAGATGGCCGAGGTGTCGTCCTTCAGGGTGCCCTGCGAATCCCCGCCCCGGCCGGTCAACCGCATGCGCAGTGGGCCGACGGCAATGTCCTGGCCGAGCGCGTTCTGTTCGAAACATGCTGCGGGCAGGTCGATATCGGTGCACCAGGCGTGGGTGCTGTCGCCGTCGAAGACACCGCACCAGGCCTGTGCGAGTGCGGTGCCGTCCCTACCGGTGAGAATCGTGGCCTTGATCCACACCGCGCGTGCTGCATGCGGGTCATTGGCCCTGATGAACCAGGATTCGACGTGATCCCCGCCGGGCCGCAGCCTCGGCGCGTTCTGTTCGGTGGCAATCATGGTGTGTCCCTCAGAGTTTCGGTGAGCGGCTGAGCATGCCCAGCAGTGCTCGACCGGCGCGGGCGTAACCGCTCAGGCGATCACTGCGGTGCGGTGCGACGAAGGTTTCCCCGAGCGCGCGCATGGCATCCTCCAACTCCGCGCCGTACGGGTACCACCAGGGCCGCTTGGGGCCGAAGGCCGGACCGCGCGGTGACTCCACGATCTGCACCCAGGCGGCGTCCAGCAGTGCGTCCACGCCGTGCGAGCGGCCGAATCCGGAGCGCCCGACACCACCCCACGGCAGCTCGGGGGTCGAATACATGGTGGCGGCGACATCATTGATCGCCACCGATCCGGCGTGCAGGCGCCGGGCCAGGGCCCGCGCGCGAGCGGTATCGGCGGAGAAGACGCTGGCGGTCAAACCGTATTCGGTGTCATTGTGCAGATCGATCGCCTGCTCATCGGTGTCGAAGGCGACGACCGCGACCACCGGGCCGAAGGTCTCCTCCCGCCAGGCGTCGGAGTCGGTGACCGGCCGATGCCCGGGTGCGGCGGTGATGAGGGTGGGTGTGTAGCGGCGCTCGGGCAGCGGTTCGCCGCCGCTGACCTGCAAACCGAGCCCGCGGGCCGATTCGACATGTCGCTGCCAAATATCCTGTTGCCGTTGGTCTATGGCGGGTGCGAGGTCGCGGCGGGTGTCGATCCGGCGCAGTTTGTCCTCGAGCCGCACCACGAACGCGTCGTGCAGGTCGCGGTGCACCAGCACCCGCTCGATCGAGCAGCATGCCTGTCCGCCGTTGAAAGTCGCGCCCCAGGCCACCGCGGAGGTGGTGAACTCCAGGTCCGCGTCATCGAGCACGACCGCGGCGTCGACACCGCCCAACTCCAGGCCCACCGGGATGGGGAACTGTGCGGCGGCGGCCATGACCTTGCGGCCCGTGCTCACCGAACCGGTGAAGAGCACCTTGTCCGGACCGGCGGCCACCAGCTCCGCGCCCACTGCACCGTCACCGACCGCGAGTTGCAGCACACCCGGGGGCAGCTCGCAGCGCCCGATAAGTTCGATCAGGACCGTGGCGACCTCGGGGGTGAGTTCGGAGGGTTTGAGAATCACCGCGTTCCCGGCGATGAGCGCGGGCAGGACCTGGCTGAACGGGATGAGGAACGGCAGATTCCACGGCGCGATGGCGACCACCACACCGTAGGGATGATGGACGCGCAGCGCGGTGCGATGCGGGGAACTGGGCGAGGTGATCCTGGTGGACCCGAGCGTCTCGGCGGCATGTTCGAGGTGGTGGCGGGTGAGTGCGATCGCCGGAACCGCCTCGTGCGCGATGGCCTCGGCCCGGGGCTTGCCGTTCTCGCCGGTGATCGCGTCGGCGATCCGGTCGAGGTTGTCCAGCAGGATGCGGGGCAGCTCGGCCAGCGCCCGCACCCGCCCGTGGACCCCGAGCGCATCCCATTCGGGCTGCACCTTCCGAGCCTGTTCGATCAGCGCGCCCGCCGTCATACCCATCCCGCCTGTTCGGAGATCGTCGATCTTGGCCAGGTGGCCAAGTGGTCAGACCACTATATCGATGCGGCAGGATTAGGCAATAGGTGCTTGGGGTCAGCTCGATCCGGCCGGGATCACCCGGCCTGTACGCGCCCGAGGACCGTATCGAATTCCTTTGCGGCCAAGGACAACAGCGACTCCGCCGCAGCGCGCGCCGCCGCACCGTCGCCCGCGACAACCGCGTCCGCGACCGCCCGATACCGCTCGACCTGCCCCACCTCGGCGGCCATCAACCCCGCCAATGCCGCCAGCGCGGGCTCGTACACCGCCCGCAGATCGTTGTAGAGCAGCCGGAAGACGATCGAGTCCGCGCCATCGACCAGGTGATCCCAGAACGCCATGGCGATCACCTGCTGTGCGATCGGATCCCGCTCCCCCGCAAGCTTTTCCAGCGACCGGGCGAGTTCCCCGGCCAGTCGCGCCCCGGCTCGTTCGGCGGCGAGCCCGGCGACCTCCCGCCCCAGCACCAGCCGGGTCTCGAGAATCGACCGGATCACCGCCGGATCGATCTCCCCCTGGCGCACCAGCAGCCGCGGCAGCATATCCATCCCCGCGTGCCGCCGGAAATCGCGCACCGTGGTCGACCCGCCCTGCCGGACCTCGACCAGACCCGTATGTGCCAGGCGCTGCAAAGCCTCCCGCACCGTGGGCCTCGAAACTCCGAGCGCCTCGGCGAGCGCCCGCTCGGCGGGCAGGGCCGCCCCGGGTGCCAATTCCCCGTCCAGCACCTCATCCACGAGCTGCTCGAATACGGTATCGGGCACCGTCCGCCGATCGATCCGCCTGATTGCCATGCCCCGAACGCTAGGTGCGCCTGGTGAAGAGGTCAAGCGGCCAGACCAGTTCACCGGTCGAAGAGCAGCCGGTCCAGGGCCTTGCGATCACCCACGAAGCTCACAGTGCCGTCCGCGAGCGCGGAGTCGAGTGCGCCGGGATCGGCGAGCAGTCCGCCGAGCGTCTTGGGATCGGTACGCAGTGAGATATCGGCGGTGGCCGGTTCACCGCTGCGCACCTCGACCTTCCCGGAGTTCGTCGAGACCGTCCAGATCGAGCCGTCGAGTTCCAGGCGGCACACGATCGGCGGCGCGGCCGGATCACGCGGCGCGCCGCGCAGGAAGATCAGCACCGAGGTCGCGCTGAGGGCGGCGGGCTCGGGCGGGCTCGGGGCCTCGATTCCCCAGTCGCCCAATGCCAGCACGATCGGCTCGAGCTTGCGACCCCATTCGGTGAGCTCGTAGACCTGCGCGTTCGCCACCTTGCCGCGACGGATCACCCCGTGCTGTTCGAGTTCTCGCAGTCGATCCGCGAGCAGGTTCGAGCTCGCGTGCGGCAGGGCGTGCCGCAACTCCGAGAAGCGTCGAGGCAGGAACAGCAGTTCGCGTACGACCAGTAGCGCCCAGCGCTCCCCGACCACGTCGAGAGCGCGAGCGATCCCGCATGAGTCCCGGTAACTGCGGCTGGTCGGCACGGCCTCCACCTCTCCTTCGTTCTGACCGATCCTAACCCACCACTGAAAGTGGTTGTTTTTAACAACTCAATGCGGTTACTGTTTTGATATGAGCACTTCTCTTGCGGCACAGACCGTCTCCTCCGAACAGCGCGAGCACGCGACGATCGTGGATCCGGACGCACACACGATCCTTTTCGAGAATGAGCACGTGCGGGTGATCCAATCGCGCGCCTCACATGGCTGGGCGAGTGCGATGCATTCGCATCGTCCGATGGTCGTGGTCAACCTCGGCACCGGGCGGCAGAAGGTGACCTTCGCCGACGGCACGACCGCGATCGTGGATCTGAATCCCGGCGCGGTGGTCTGGCAGGAGCACTCCTTCGAGCACTCCTGGGAATTGCTGGCGGGCGAGGTGAATGTGGTTCTCGTCGAGGTCAAGTCGGCCGACGCGGGCGCATAAACCGCCGGGAAAGCGGGATTCGCGGGGTCTTCGGCTGGAGTTCACGCGGCGTTGGTCGTGGGGGTGCCGCCGGTAACCCGGTGCCCTGCACGATCAGCGAGGTGCGCATCGTGCAGCTGGCGAACTTCTATGGTCCGCGGTCGGGCGGGTTACGCACCGCACTGCACCATCTGGGTGCCGGATATGTGGCGGCGGGGCATGAAGTAGTGCTGATCGTGCCCGGTCCGCGACGGGCCGAGGAGTTGCTGCCGTCGGGGGTTTGGCGAATCACCGTGCCCGCGCCCGCGATTCCGTGGACGGGCGGATATCGCGCCGCACATCCGCGACGGGTGGCCGATGTGCTGGCCGGGTTGCGGCCCGATGTGCTCGAGGTGTCGGATCGGTTGACACTGCGGGGATTCGGGAACTGGGCGCGTCGCCGGGACATCGCCGGGGTGATGATCTCCCATGAGCGGCTGGACCGGCTGATCGGACAGGTGCTGCCCGGCCCCGCCGCCCGGCGCGCCGCCGACATGGCCAATCGCCGGACCGCGCAGAACTACGACATCGTGGTCTGCACAACGCAATTCGCGCGCGAGGAGTTCGAGCGCATCGATGTGCCGAATGTGGAGCTGGTACCGCTCGGGGTCGATCTGGATATGTTCAGCCCGTCCCGGTGCGATCTGCGGTTGCGCACCGATCTCGGCGCGGCCGATTACCCGCTGCTGGTGCACTGTGGTCGACTGTCGGTGGAGAAGCGGGTGGATCGCAGTATCGAAGCGGTCGGCCGCCTGCGCCGCGAGGGTATCGACGCGCGGCTCATAGTCGCCGGTGACGGCCCGCGCCGTGAGGCATTGGAGCGCCGCGCCCGCATGCTGCCGCCGTTGCGAGACGGTCTCTCGGCGGTGCATTTCACCGGATTCATCAATGACAGAACCGAATTGGCGACCCTGCTCGCCACGGCCGACGTCTCGCTGGCTCCCGGTCCGCACGAAACCTTCGGCCTCGCCGCGCTGGAGGCCCTCGCCGCTGGTACCCCGGTGGTGGCCAGCCGCTCCTCGGCGCTGGCCGATATCGTCACCGCCGATTGCGGTGCGGTGGCGGCCGACCACCCGACCGCCTTCGCGCACGCCGTCACCGATGTGCTCTCACGCCCGCTGGTGCAACGGCGTCAGGCCGCGCGCACCAGGGCCGAGCAATTCACCTGGCCCGCAGCGGTTTCCGGAATGCTCGGCCTGCTCGGCTCGGCCTGATCAATCCCGGGCCGGATCCGGCTGCCACGGAATGTACGGGCGCGCTTCGGATTCGGCGGCGACGCGGGCGGAGTTCAGCTGGAACGGGGTGATCCCACCGGGCTGCCACGGGCCGACCGACCCCGCGGCGACGGCGGCCCCGGCCTTGGGCGCCAGGCCGATCTCATCGCGCACCACGCGGATCGGCCGATCGGCCACGCTGAACCGGTCCAGATCGAGGAAGTCGTGACTGCCCCGGGTGAGCGCGCCACGGCGCAGCGCATCACCGAGACGACCCGCCATGCCCGAGGAACGCAGGTGCCCTTCGTTCGCCTCGAACAGTCCCGCTCCGGCGCGCAGGTATCCGGTCTCGAAGAGTGAGATCACCATGGCGAGCAGGCTGAACGCGCGCGGATCGTCATTGGCGCGCGCCATGAACGCGAAGACCTCGATCTCGTTCTCGAGGGTGGTGCCGTAGCCCGCGAGCACATGCACCCAATCGTGCTGTGCCAGTATCGGCGGCGCGGAGCCCGGCAGGCCCGGGGTTCGGTCATCGGGCAACCTTCCACGATCGGATCGGACCCTGATCATTGTCGTCATGAAACCGTCCGGCTGCGTGTTCGTTTCACTTCAGGCGTACGAGTGGCCGGGCCCCGCCGCGATGCCTAGAATTCATGGTTCGAACCGAGGTAAGGGGGCGCCCCCCATGACTTCCGTACCCTCCCATCCCGCCGTCGCCGCGGCCACCGCCCGGCTCGCGGCGCTCGACCAGCAATTCCAGCCGGTGGCACTCATCGAGCACGGCGACGGCGCGGCCGCGGTGCTGTTGGAGAGCCGCGACTTCCGCGTCATCGTCATAGTCGAACAACGCGACGACGAATGGATCACCCCGGCCATGGTCTCGGGCACCCCGCGCCCGGTCTCGCGCTCACGCCCCGCCCGCACCCTCGACCATCGTCCGCTGTTGCGGATGAGCCGCACCCGTGTCGCACATCCGGCCACCGATGGCAAACCCGCCGAAACCAGTTGGTCCGCGGTGCTGGGCACCGCCGCCGCCGATGCCACCACCCTGACCGTCATCTCCACCATCGACAGCTACACCGCGCCCATCGCCCCCAACGGTCTGGCCTTCGCCCTGGTCCGCACCCGCACGGGCGAGCATCCGCTGATCCATGTCCACACTCGCGACGGGCGCATAGTTCCCGTCGCCACCTGATCAGGTATCGGAGCCCGCACCGGATACGGTTGGGGGCGATGACGACTGGGGAACGCGGCGCGCCGAACGCCGCACAACGGGATACCGGGCGCGCCGTACTGGTTGTGCTGCGCGGCAATTCGGCATCCGGGAAGACCACCACCGCGACCGCCATCCAACATTCGATGGAGCGCAGCGCCTGTGTGGTGGTCCCCCAGGATGTGGTACGCCGCCAAATGACCTGGGAACCCGATGAGGCCGGGCGCATCAATGTCGAATTGATCGAGCACATAGCCACATTCGCCCTGGCGCGCGGTCTCGTGACGATCGTCGAGGGCATCCTGGACACCCGCCGATACGGCACCATGCTGGGGCGATTGGCCGACACCGCGCCCCGCAGCCTGTTCTACGCCTTCGATCTCACCTTCGAGGAGACCCTGGTGCGGCATGCGAGCCGTCCGCTGGCGGCGGAGGTGCCCGACAGTTCACTCGCGCAGTGGTATCACGGTTGGCAGCCGCTGGAATTCACCGCCGAAACCCGAATCGATTCGAGCTGGGAGCAGGCGACCATCGCCGACCGAATCCGCGGCGATATCGCGGCCGCCCGCACCGACGGGCCGGGCCGGTGAAATCGGCTTAATATCGGGGAGGTGACCATCGCACGCGTTGCCGCCGGCGCGGTCTCGGTCGCGCTCCTCCTGTTGACCGCCGGGTGCGGGCATCCCTTCGCGCGAGCGACCGACGATGTCACCGTGTCGTTCGAATACGGTGGGCTGCAACGGCAATACCTGATCCACCGGCCCGCCGGGGTGGGCGCGCGGGCACCCGCGGTACTGATCTTCCACGGCGGCGGCGGTACCGCGGAAACGATGACGAACTCGGTCGGATTCGACCGCCTGGCCGATACCGAGGGATTCGTGGCCGTCTACCCCGTCGGCTACGAGAAGTCCTGGAGCGACGGTCGCGGTGCGGACACCAAGGCCGGAGCCGCGGGCATCGACGATATCGGCTTCGTCTCGGCGCTCATCGATCGCATCATCGCGCAGGACGGGGTCGACGCGGATCGCGTGTACGCCACCGGAATCTCCAACGGCGCCATGTTCACCCAGGATCTGGGCTGCCGACTCTCCGATAAGCTCGCCGCCATCACACCCGTCGCGGGACCGCTCCCGGCGGCCGACGAATCCTCGTGCACGACAACCCATCCCCTGCCCGTCCTGGAGATTCACGGCACCGCCGATCCGATCGTCCCCTACGACGGCGGTCCGGTGCGCGTCACCTCCGGCAATCACGGTGGCAGCGGATCCAGTCCGGTGCTCTCGGTGGACGCCACCCAGCAGTTGTGGCGCACCAGGGACGGCTGCGGCCCGGTGCTCGACACCCCGCTGCCGTCGACCACCGATGACGGCACCTCGGTGACAATCGAATCCGCCGACTGCGTCAACGGCGGCAAGGTCCAGCTGTACTCGATCACCGGCGGCGGTCACACCTGGCCCGACGGCCCGCAATACCTTCCGGCCGCATTGGTCGGCAAGGTCAGTCACCAATTCGATGCCACGCAGGTGATCTGGCGGTTCCTGTCGGCGTTCCACCGCTGATCCCGGCGCAACGCCGACCGAATCGGCGTGTCCGGGATCGACGAAATGCCCTGTTTCGGATGCCGTTCGGCCCTGCGTTCGGCCGGTGCGGCGCGCGCATGCTGAACCGACCGGCCCGGAATCGTCGCCGATGCGGCGCGCTGTGCGCGGTATCGCCCTGTGACGGACGCGCCGGAGGAGAAATCCATGAACGCCTTGATTGCCGTCGGGGTCGTGATCGTGGCGCTCGCGCTGCTCATCGCGGCACTGTCGATTCGGGTGGTGTATCAGTACCAGCGCGGCGTGCTCTTCCGCCTCGGACGGGTCATCGGAGTCAGACAGCCCGGCTTGAACTTCATCATTCCGATCATCGACCGCCTCTCGCGGGTGTCCATGCGCATCGTCACCATGCCCATCCAGTCCCAGGGCATCATCACCCGGGACAACGTCAGCGTCGATATCTCCGCGGTCGCCTACTTCCGGGTGGTGGACGCCGAGAAATCGGTGGTCGCGATCGAGAACGTCTACGCCGCGATCGATCAGATCGCACAGACCACGCTGCGTAAGGTGGTCGGGCAGCACTCGCTCGATCAGGCGCTCGCCGAGACCGACACCATCAATGTCGACATCCGCCAGATGCTGGACACCACCACACTCGAGTGGGGCGTTGAGGTCACCCTGGTCGAACTCAAGGACATCCAACTGCCCGACACCATGAAGCGGGCGATGGCGAAAGAGGCCGAGGCCGAACGTGAGAAGCGCGCCAAAATCATTGCGGCCGAAGGCGAATCCATGGCGGCAGCGGCGCTCGGCGATGCTTCGGACACCATGATGGCGCACCCGCTCGCCCTGCAGTTGCGCAATCTGCAAACCCTCATCGAGCTCGGCGTCGACAAGAACACCACCGTCGTGTTCCCCGCACCGATGATGAGCGCGATCGGTGATATCGGTGCCTTCTTCGCCCGCGAAACCGCTGCCGCTGCCGCCCCGATGGCCGCCGCCCCGCCGGCGCGGGCGGTGGTGGTGCCCAATGGCGCAGCCGACGGATCGTACTAGCGGCAAGTGATCGGCTATCCGGTGCCCGACGCCGACAGGCGGCGCGGTTACCGGGCAATTCCCCCGTTCCGGACTACATTCGGGCTCGACCGGGTCCGGATCGAGAGTGAAAGCGGGTGTGATCGTATGACTATGGGTGAACCGTGGCCGTCCGGTGGCCAGGAATGGCAACCGATCGGCATACCGGGCGAGACGCTCGTCGAATTGGATGTTTATCCGCCGCAGGAACATCGGCGGTGGACCGTGCTGTTGCGGGCGCTGCTGGTCATACCGCAGCTGATCGCATTGTGGGTCCTGGGGATCGCCGCGTTCGTGGTGGTGGTCTGCGGCTGGTTCGGCGCGCTGTTCACCGGGCGGCTGCCGCTGTGGTGCGGGGACTTCCTGCGCGGCTACTTCTCGTACAGCACCCGGGTCTACGGGTACGCCATGCTGGTGGTCGACGACTACCCGCCGTTCGCCTGGAACCCACCGAATTACCCTGTGCGCGTACTGTTTCCGCAGCCGACCGAATTGAATCGGCTCGCGGTGCTGTTCCGGCTCATCCTGGCCTTCCCGATTCTGGTGTTCTCCAGCTGGCTGACCACCGGCTGGGCGGTGGTGTCCGTCATCATCTGGTTGATCGTGCTGATCACCGGGCGCATGCCGCGCTCGGTCTTCGAGGCGACCACGGCGGTCATGCGCACCGAATTGCGTACGCAGGCTTACACATACCTGCTGACACCGGCGTATCTGAAGGGTGTGTTCGGCGATCAGACCGGGGTGCCCGCCGATCCGGCGACCGAGCAGTGGACGCAGCCGGTGCGGCAGTCGCCGACCCGGCCGCTGCTGTTGTCGCGGGGCGGGCAGATACTGCTGATCGTCATGCTCATTCTCGGCATTCTGGCGAGCCTGGCGCAGAGCGTGACCGGCAATAATGATGACGACAGCGACGACTTCTCGCTGTCGACCTCGCAGCTCGTCAACGGATAGGACGCCGGGCCGTCGACGGAAAGCGGTGCGCCGCTTCGAGTTCGAACGCGGACTCGAGCAGCGTGCGCTCGTCCCCGTAGGCGGCCGAGAGCTGCACTCCGATGGGCATGCCCGCTCCGGACATGCCCATCGGCAGCGAAATCGCCGGTGTACCGGCCACATTGTTGATCGGGGTGAACCCGACGTAGTTCATGAGCCGAGTCAGCAGCTCATCGAATTCGATTGTGGGGCTGAGGTATCCGAGCTTGGGGGTGGTGTGACAGAGCACCGGGGAGAGAATCAGTTCGTGCTTGGCGAACATACCCGCCACCGCATCGGCGGTCCCGCGTAGCCGCCACAGCGCGGTGGGCGTGCGATGCAGATTCGCCCGGTGATGTGAACGCAATCCCTTGGTGAGGCCATCGAATTCGCCGGTGTCGAAGGATCGATCGAAGGTGAGCCTGCCCGCTGTGCCGATCAGATCCGCCAGCAGCGCCCAGAGTTGGACGAAATCATCGGCCCACTGCCTGGTCACGGGCAGCCGCACCGGTTCGACCTTATGCCCGGCATGCTCGAGCAGCGCGGCGGTGTACTCCACCGCCGCCGTGGTCTCGGCATCCACCGGCTCACCCACGAGTGTGTCCGTCACCAGGCCGATCCGCAGCCTCCGCCGTGCCGGACCCAACACCGCGCCGATCGGCGGCAGCGCCGGATTGCGCCGGAAGTCCTCCATGGCAGCGATATACGCGGCGGTATCGCGCACCGTGCGGGTGAGCACACCCTCGGAGACGAGATTGATCGGCATCATTCGCGCCATCTCGCCGTCCACATGCCGGCCCCGGCTCGGCTTCAAGCCGACCAGCCCCGCACAGGCCGCCGGAATCCGAATCGATCCCCCGCCGTCATTGGCGTGCGCGATCGGCACCACCCCCGCCGCCACCAGTGCCGCCGCGCCACCGGAGGAGGCGCCCACCGAATACTCGGTATTCCACGGATTGCGCGCGGGCTCGGCACTCATGAATTCGGTTGTGGGACTGAACCCGAACTCCGGCAGCCGGGATTTGCCGAGCACCGTCATCCCGGTGCTGCGGAACTGCCGCGTGAATACACCGTCACCGCGCGCGGGTCGCGCCCGGAATGCCGTGGTGCCGTGATTACTCGGCATCCCCCGCACATCGGTGTTGTCCTTGACGAAGGTCGGCACCCCGTACAGCGCCGCGGACTCGTCCTCGCCATAGCGCGGTGTCGCGAACTCGGCGTAGGCGACCGCGTTCAATGCCGGATCGACCTTTTGCGCCCGTGCCGCCGCGGCCGCGGCCAGCTCGGCGGGGGTGGTGATTCCGGCGTGCACCGCCGCCGCGGCTCCGACCGCATCATGGTGTCCCAGTGCGTCATCGGCATAGGCATCTAGTCGGCTGTCCAGCATGAATCGAGCATAGAGACTGCCGCTCGCACGAGGTAGGTCCCCGGGAATTCCTTCCTCCTGCGAGCGTGCCTCAGACCGGGGTCAGAGCGTGCCTTCTCGGGCGCTACGCCAGAGGTCGACCTCGCCGTCGTCATCGAGGAGTTTGTCGATGGCGGACAACTCGTCGGTGGTGAACTCCAGATTGTCCAGGGCCCCGATATTCTGATCGAGCTGCTCGGTCGAGGAGGCTCCGATCACCAGCGAGGTGACGCGTGGATCTCGCAGCGCCCAGGCCAGTGCGAGCTGCGCGAGCGTTTGCCCACGCTCGGCGGCGATGCCGTTCAGGGCGCGCAGGCGATCGCGCATCTCGTCGGTGAGCCATTCGGTTTGGAACGACTTGTCCTGGGTGGCACGCGATCCCGCCGGAATGCCGTCGAGGTACTTCGAGGTGAGCAGGCCCTGAGCCAGGGCGGTGAAGCCGATGATGCCGAAACCCTCGGCTTGCGCGGCATCGAGCAGGCCCTGCGTCTCGATCCAGCGATTGAGCATCGAGTACGACGGCTGGTGGATGAGCAGCGGGGTGCCGAGGTCGCGCAGGAGTCCGGCCATGGTCGTGGCGTCCTGTGCGGTATACGAGGAGATGCCGACGTACAGCGCTTTGCCTTGTCGCACAGCGGTATCCAGCGCTGTCGCGGTCTCCTCGAGCGGCGTGGTCGGATCGAATCGATGCGAATAGAAGATATCGACATAGTCGAGTCCGAGCCGGGTCAGCGACTGATCGAGGGAGGACAGCAGGTACTTTCGTGAGCCGCCACCCTGACCGTACGGACCGGGCCACATATCCCAACCGGCCTTGGTCGAGATGATCAACTCGTCCCGACAGGCGGCCAGCTCCTCGCGCAGGATGCGCCCGACATTGATCTCGGCGGCACCGTACGGCGGGCCGTAGTTATTGGCGAGATCGAAGTGCGTGATTCCGGAGTCGAAGGCGCGCAAGGCGATCGCGCGCTGATTCGCGAACGGGCGATCATCGCCGAAGTTGTGCCAGCAGCCGAGCGACAGCAGCGGCAGATCCAATCCGGAACGTCCACTGCGGCGGTAGCGCATCGACCCGTCATAGCGGGCGGGATCAGGAAGATACGGCACTGGTCATCTCCTCCGGTTCGCGGACACTCTGCGGGGTATCGGCGGGAAGCGCCGACCGTCGCAACCATACGGCCGCGGCGGCGAACAGTGCGAGCGTGAGCCAGAGGTAGGCGTTATGGTCCAGAACCGCGAACGCGCCGTGTTCGGGGAGGTCGAAGATGCTGCCGTAATGGAGTCCGACCAGTTCGAAGAGTCCACCCGAGGTGATCAGGCAGACCACCAGCAGACCCGCGGGCGCGAGCAGGCCACCGCGCCGGATCGCCAGATCGGCCAGGTAGATCAGCAGCGCGCCCAGCCATACCCAGTGATGAATCCAGCTGTACGGCGAGACCGCGGTGCTGGTCAGACCACACAGCACCACCGCGGGAAGTTCACGCCCGGTCGCGGACAACCGGCGCGCCAACAGCAGGCAGGCCACCGCGATGGCGACAGCCCCGACCAGCCACAGCAACTGGACCCACGACCCGTCGCCCAGGGTGCGGGCCAGCATGCCGCGCAGCGATTCGTTCTGCGGATTCTTCGGCACACCCACCCGGGCCGGATCGGCGAACGCGCCACTCCAGAACGTCCACGAATCCTTCGGCAGCACAGCCAAACCCACCACCATGGTCGCCACCAGCGCGCCGACCGCGGTCGCGGCGGCCCGGAACCGGCGAGTCACCAGCAGATACAGGACGAAGAACACGGGCGTCAGTTTGATTCCGGCGGCGACACCGGTGAGCGCGCCCTTCCAGCGGGAGGAATCCGGCAGCGCCATATCGGCCAGTACGAGCAGCAGCAGGAACATATTTACCTGCCCGAACGCCATGGTCTCGCGGATCGGCTCGCACATCATCAGCAGTCCCGCGATGGGCGGGCCGAGAATCAGCAGTCGCCGGTCCCGCCGAAACCCGAGAACGGCCAGCGCCGCCCACACCGATCCGGTCAGCATGGCGAAATTGCCGAGCCCACCCGCCCAGGTGAAGGCCAGGCCGTGAATCTTCGCCAACGGCACGAACAGCAGCGCCGAGAACGGTGTGTACACGAACTCCCAGACACCACGGGTACTCCCCCGCAGCGGAGTGTCATACACCGACACACTGTCCAGCACCCGCTGCCCCGCGATCTGATACGTGCCCAGATCGACCAGATGCAGCATCATCCTCGGCGCGGTCAGCACCTCATGTAGGTAGTAACCGCCCGCCAGCACCCCCAGCGCCGTCACCACCCACACCACCGGCATCGGAATCACGCGCCGCGGTGTCACCGCGCGATTCACATCCGCCGACGCACCAACCGACAAAGCCATGTCTCACCCCACTGGTTCCGGACCTGCTTGCCGGGACCAACGTAGTGACAACCTCCGACCCCTCGCCACCCGTCGCACCTGCAGGCGACGCCGAAAACCGGAACCGCCGTTACCTCCAATGCGAACGGATCGCGCTGGGATTCGGCCAGTCGTTCAGGGTTTGCGGCCTACGCCGCAGTAGCAGGAGACCTTCGCG
This sequence comes from Nocardia sp. NBC_01503, assembly GCF_036327755.1. Lineage (NCBI taxonomy): Bacteria > Bacillati > Actinomycetota > Actinomycetes > Mycobacteriales > Nocardiaceae > Nocardia > Nocardia sp. NBC_01503. The sequence goes on along the minus strand of NZ_CP109596.1, from coordinate 6,803,082 downwards.
TCGAAAGACGGGGAGAATTCGGTGGTTTGGTCCAGGCCCCAGCGGTGGGGCGGGACGATACCGGGCTCTACCAGATCCAGGTCGGCGAACCAGGAGGTGACTTCCTCGTGGGTGCGGACCTGCGCGGGGAGTTTGCGGACACGGTAGACATCCTGGGCCGCTGCCACCTGCTCGGGGGCGAAATCGGCTGTGATGGTGCAGATTACGAGATAGGAGCCGGGGGCCAGGGCGTCGAGGAAGGTGGAGACGATCTTGTTGATATCGGACTCGACGAAGTGCAGCAGGGCGATCATGCTCAACCCGACCGGTTCGTTCAGGTCGAGCAGCCCGGTTAGTTCGGGGGCGCGCAGGATGGCCGCCGGATCGGTGACATCGCCGTGGATGTAGGTGGTCGCCCCGACGCCGCTGCCCATGGTCATCAGGGCGCGGGCATGCGCGAGCACCAGCGGGTCGTTGTCGACGTACACCACCCGCGCATCCGGTACGGTCCGCTGCGCGACCTGGTGCAGGTTGGGTTCGGTGGGAATCCCGGTACCGATATCGAGGAATTGCCGAATCCCCGCTTCCGCCAGGAATCGGGTGCTGCGGTGCATGAACTGACGGTTGATCCGGGCGGCCTGACGGATATGCGGCCACGCCTGCAGGATCTCCTGCGCCGCCTTCCGGTCGATCTCGTAGTTGTCCTTGCCGCCCAGAAAATAGTCATAGATGCGGGAGGTATGGGGCTGGTTCAGTGGGTTGTCTCCGTCCATTCCTGTCACCGTTCATCGCATGTCGACCACACACCTTCTCGCACAGGCTAGTCCGTCTGTTTCCCGACACCCCCGGAAACAGCGAAAAGGGTGGTTTCACGGGGAAGATGGTGTGTGGACGCCGTTTTGCGGGCGTTTCATCCGATCGTTCGCTCCCGCCTGACCGGTCGATGTCTTCGCGTCGACGCGCCATCCTTCTGACATCCGTTGGGGCACAACGGGTTGCGTAGCCGATCACTCCAGGACGTGTGACCGGGATTTAACGACATTTCGGTCATAACCGACGAAAATCGGCGTAGCGTTCTTGGACATTCACCGAGATTCCCCGTCCTGAGAACCTCGGTCGACAAGCTGTCAGAACCGCCGGCGCGGTGTCGGTGGAAGCATGAAACACGATGGCGGACAACGTGATTGATGATTCGACATCTCCCCCGACAACACCCGTCACCCCACCGGCTCATACTCCGCGACTGGCCCTGTCCGGCGGCGATCCGATACGACATACCCCTTGGCCGACCTATGACCGGGGTGCGGTGTGCGTACACCCCGAGGACGAGGAAGCGGCGCTGCGCGCCCTCCGCGGTCACCTCTACTTCCGCTACGACCACCGCCCGCATCACGAGACCGAGTGCGCGCGATTCGAGGCGGAGCTGTGCGACTGGTTCGGGTCCGCGCACGCGCTGGCCACCTCCAGCGGCACCACCGCCCTGGCCCTGGCGATCATGGCCTCCGGAATCGAACCCGGAAGCCAGATCGCCTGTCCCGGTTTCACTTTCGCCGCCACACCCAGCTCCATCCTGCTCGCCGGATGCACCCCGTTCCTGGTCGACGTCGATGAGGACCTGCACCTGGACGTCGCCGATCTGCGCAGCCGGTGGACTCCGCGCGTCAAAGCGATCGTGGTGGTCCATATGCGTGGTTTCGCCGGAGATATGGGCGCGCTGCTGCGGTTCGCCGAGGAGCGCGGCGTGCCGGTATTCGAGGACGCGGTCCCCGCACTCGGCGCAGAGCTGGATGGGCGCAAACTCGGTACCTTCGGACTGGCAGGCGCGTTCAGCACACAGTCGGACAAATCGCTCAACAGCGGCGAGGGCGGCTTCCTCATCACCGATGACAGCACCCTGTTCGCCCGCGCCACCGTACTTTCCGGCGCCTATGAGGGCCGGTTGCGGCGGCACTTTCCGGACGGCGACCCACCGATCCCCACCGATCTCGACCTGCCGCTGTTCAGCTTCCGGATGGACGAGATCCGCGCCGCCCTGCTGCGATCCGAACTGGGACGACTACCGGTGCGGCTGGCCGCCTTCCGCGACAACTACGACTACGTCGCCGCGGCACTGGCCGATCTCGACGGCATTCGAATCCGGCGACCGGTGGCACCGGGCGCGTACCTCGGTGAGGCCTTCATCTTCCGGGTGGCCGAGGGTCGGGCACAGTGGTTCGCGCGGGCACTGTGCCGCGAGGGCATCGAGGCGCGCAATCTCGGATCGGACTCCGACCACAATATTCGCGCCTTCTGGAACTGGCGATTCATGTTCCGTGGCATGGAGACAGCCGCGGTCAAGGCATCCCTGCCGAATGCGACCCGGTATCTGCAAGCGGCGGTGGACATTCCACTCTCCTCGACCCTGTCGCGGGCCGACTGCGACGATCTGATCGCCGCGGTGCGCAAGGTCGCCGCCGTCATGGCCGCGGAGACCGACGCGAATTCCTCGTGGGCCGGACACCGATGACGGCGCCCTCGGAAACCGGAAAGCTCCCACGACTCGCGATCGCCGGGGTGTTCGGCGGATTGTTCTGCGGCTACCTGGGCCTGTCCGCGGCCATCCCGGTACTACCGGACCACGTCCGTGACCGCTTCGGTGCGGGCGATCTCATGGTCGGTCTGGTGGTCACGGCCACCGCGCTGACGGCTCTGCTCACCCGGCCCGTATTCGGCGGGCTGGCCGACCGGCACGGCTATCGGTCGGTCATGCGGTTCGGCGCCCTCGCGCTCGCGTTCGGCGGGCTGCTGTACTTCGTGCCGCTCGGCCTGATCGGGTTGATCGCGGTGCGCCTGCTGCTCGGCGTGGGCGAGGCCGCACTCTTCACCGCGGGAGCCGCCTGGACCGTCCTGCTCGCACCGCACAACCGGCGCGGCCAATTGATCGGGCTCTACGGCATCGCCATGTGGGGTGGCATCTCACTGGGAACGGCACTCGGCGCGGCACTACGGCATCTCGGGATCGACGCGGTCTGGACACTCTGCGCGGCAACACCTTTGGCGGGCTTCGTGTTGATCAGCATTGTCGCCCCGGAGCCGCGGGTGGCGCGATCCGGCGGCGGTCGCGGTCTGATGCTGCGGCCGGCCGCGCTGCCCGGCCTGGCCCTGGCCTTGGCCGCCGCGGGCTATGTCGGGCTGGCCGCGTTCATCATCCGCGACCTGCAAGTGCGCGGAATCGGCTCCGGCGCAGTCGTATTGAGCATCTTCAGCGCGGTCTACGCCGGTACCCGGCTGGTCATCGGGAAGCTGCCGGACCAGCTCGGACCGCGCCGCGTCGGCACCTGGTCCGGGATCGGCGAGGCGCTCGGCCTGCTGATCATCGCGTGGTCGCCGAACCTGCCGGTGGCGGTACTCGGTGTCGTGGTCATGGGCGTCGGGTTCTCGCTGCTGCACCCCTCGCTGGCGCTGATGGTCATGAACAGCACCGAAAGCACGAAACAGGGTGCGGCACTGGGCGCCTACACCTCGTTCTGGGATCTGGGCCTGTTCGTCTGGGGTCCGGCGACCGGGGCCATCGCGAGCGGATTGGGCTATCCCGCCGTATTTCTCGTCGGCGCGGGCTGTGCGTGCGCCGCCGCGGTCATGGCCAACACGATTCGGCAATCGCCGCCACCGGCTGCGAAGGGAGTCAGCGAATGACAGGCGCAGCACCGGTCAAGGTCCTGTGCGTCACGGGATGGTGCCGCAACGGCAGCACCATCCTCGGCAATATCCTCAATGAGATTCCGGGCGTATTCCATGTCGGGGAACTGCATTTCCTCTGGAAGAACGCTGCGGGCCGCGGAGTCAACGAGCAGTGCGGCTGCGGCCATAAGCTCGTCGACTGCCCCTTCTGGTCCACGATCCTGCCGATCGGAAGGCCCGCCGGGGCCACGCTGGAAGCCCACGCCGACACGGTCATCCGCCGCCAGCTCGGCCATATCCGAACCAGGCATACCTGGCAGCTACTCGCCCGCGGTCCGCATAACGAGGATGTTCGCGCGCACACCGATCTGATGTCCCGGATCTACCGGGCCGTCGCCGAGCGCGGCGATTCGCCGGTGATCGTCGATACCTCGAAGATGCCCGGTGAGGCAGCGTTGCTGGCGCATATGGACGGCATCACCCCGTACTACCTGCATCTGGTGCGCGATCCACGGGCCGTGGCCCAATCATGGAGCAAGCCGAAGGAATACGTGTACGCCATGTCGCCCGCGAAGAGCACCGGCTACTGGACCGGCTTCAACCTCGCCTCGCACGCGATCAACCGGCGCTATCCGCGGCGGTCGCTGTTCCTGCGCTACGAGGACTTCATCGCCGAACCGGCCGCGACGATCGACACGGTGCTGCGATGGTGCGAGCTCGACCCGGCGTCCAACCCGATGACCGATCGAACGGTGCAGCTGCACGCCAATCACACGGTCACCGGAAACCCGGACCGCTTCAACACCGGTGTCACCGTGATCCGCCCGACCGACGACCGCTGGCACAGCGCCCTGCCCGATTCCGCCAGGCGAACGGCGACGGCGCTGTCCTGGCCACTCGCGCTGCGCTACGGGTATCTCACCGGCGCTGAGCCCGGCGGAAGAGGGTGAGCGACAGTGGATTTGGGATTGAAGGACAAGGTAGCACTGGTCGCGGGCGGATCCAGCGGTATCGGACTGGCGATTGCCCGCGAGCTCGCCGCCGAGGGCGCACACGTCGCCATCGGTGCCCGCGACCCGGACCGGCTCGCCGCGGCCGAGCGGGTCGTGAAAGCGGTGGCGCGCGGCCGTATTCACGCCACGTGTGTGGACATCACCGACGCCACGGCGACCCGCCGCTGGGTCGAGGAGGTCGCCGCGGAGTTCGGCGGACTCCATATCGTCGTGGTCAGCGGCGGCACTCCGCCGACCGGGAGCGCGTCGACCTTCGCGGCGGCGGACTACCGGCAGGCGGTCGACACGGTATTGATGCCCGCCGTCGAACTGGCACTGGCGGCGCTCCCCCATCTGCGGAAAAAGCATTGGGGCAGAGTGCTTTTCGTGGCCTCGGAGACGGCGCTGGTCCCCATCAGCGGACTGGCCCTGTCCGGGGTGACCAGGGCGGCCATCGTGCGGTTCGCCCAATCCCTGGCGGCGGATGTCGGCCGCGACGGTGTGACCGTCAATGTGCTCGCACCGAGCGCGACCCGCACACCGCTGCTGGAACGAGTCCTGACACAGGGATCCGCCGACGTCGAGGACCAGCTGGCCGCCGTCGGCCGCGAAACCGCCGTGGGGCGGGTCGCGCATCCTGACGAAATCGCCGCCTTGGCAACATTTTTGGCCGGTGAACGCGCCGGTTACATCACCGGCACCGTCCAGCTGATCGACGGCGGCTCGAGCGTGCTCGGCGCATCCTCATCGCACTACACCGTTTCCCAGGAGGAGACATGCTGAAGTCGGACACCATCAAACAGACCCTGGCGCAGGTCGTCGCCGACCGGAAACAGGAACTGTCGCCGGGGCGGATGTTCGTCGAGGCCTGCGGGCAGCATGGGCTGGACGCGGCGGTCGAGTACGACGTGACCATCACCGATTCGCTGACCAGCTCGCGGCGCAAACCGCGCAATCCCGCCCGCAATATGCTCAAAACCATTGACCTGTCCCGCGATCCGCGCCAGTTCTACTGGCATGAGAGCGCGCCCGCGGCCGGAGACACACCGATCGCGGGCGCCGAGGTCCGACGCGAACTGGCCAGTCGATTCGGCAAATCGCCGATTCCGGAGCTGCTCACCACCACGGCCTGGGTGCAGGTCCCGCCGGATCTGTGGAAGGACCCCGACACCTTCGAGACCTTCATCAACTACCGCTTGATCGTGCGGCTCTGTACCGCCGAGAACCACACGATCATCAGCGGCGAGGGCGGGCTGTTGCACCTGCCCGGCATCGAAAGAATGACCTCGCCGGGCCCGTTCGCATCGGCAATCCTGCGCGCCTGCAACGAGATCGAGCAGATGGGCGGCACGGCGGACGGCATGATCATCAACCCCGTCGACTACTACCGGGCGCTGGGCACCGGACGGCTGATGGACGATCTCGAGCAGAACGGCGTCTTCATCGTCCGCACCCGCCTGGTCGAGCCCGGCAGCGCCATCGTCGGCGATTTCGGGCACGGCGCACAGCTTTTCGATGCCGGGCGTTCGGTGATCCGCTTCGCCGAGCCCCCCGAGGGGACATTCACCGAACCCGGCATCGCGCTGAAGGCGGAGATCTACGAACGGGTGGTGGTCAATCTGCCGACGAACTTCTTCGTCGTCACCGTCTAGGCCGAACCCATGACGCGCGATCGGCAAGACCCGATGCTCGCGGACCCGGACGTGGTGGTCATCGGCGGCGGTGTCGTCGGATTGTGCTGTGCCCACCAGTTGCGGCAGCGCGGGGCGACGGTCACGGTGCTCGAGCGCGGTGCGCTCGGCGGGCCACAGTCGTGTTCCTACGGCAATACGGGATTCGTCGGCACCCACGGTGCCGCGCCCCTGGCCGAACCCGGCATGCGCGCACTCGCCGTTCCCGGTGCGACCGAGCCGGATTCACCCTGGTACATCGAGCCGCGAGCGGATGCGGAACTGACGCGCTGGCTGGAGCATTTCCGGCGCGCCTGCTCGGTCGAGGCGGCTGCGGCCGGATTCCGGACGCTGATCGGCATGAAGCGGCGCAGCCTGCAGATTCTGCTCGAGCTGTGCGCTACCGAAAGCATTGCCGCGACCCTCGAGTCACCGGGCATCGTATTGGCCTTCAAGACCGCGGCGGGTTTCGACGATGCGAGACGCGGGGTCGAGCGCACCGTCGCCGCTGGTGTGCCGCTGCGCGTCCTCGGCCCGGGTGAACTCGGCGAGCTCGAGCCGAAGACGGTGTTCGATATCCACGGCGCGCTGTACAACCCCGAGGGCGCGTACCTGCACGTCCCCGATTTCATTGTCGAATTCGGCCGAGTCCTGAGCGATTCGGGCGTGGACATTCGTGAGCACACCGAGGTCGCCGGGTTCGAAGTACGCGAGCGAAATATCGTGCGCCTCAACACCACTCGTGGCGAGCTGCGTCCCGGCAATGTGGTCATCGCCGCGGGCGCGTGGTCGGCCGCGTGCGCCCACATGGCGGGCGTCGACCTGCTGCTGCAATCGATCAAGGGCCACAGTGTGACCGTGGCGATGCCACCGAGCGCTCCCTGCCGCCCGGTGCTGCTGAGCGAGGGCAAACTGGCGATGGTCCCGCTCGGTGACCGATTGCGGATCGGCGGGCAACTTGAAATGACCGGAATGAGCACCGAGGTCTCCGAACGCCGAATACGGGCGCTGCTGCGCACCGTGCGCGAATTCCTTCCCGCACTGGAGGAGACACCGACCCTGCACACCTGGAGTGGATTGCGGCCGTGCACTCCCGACAGCCTGCCCCTGATCGGTGCCGCGGGCGATCTGGGCAATCTGCTCATCGCCGCCGGGCACGGCCATATCGGTATGGGACTCGCGCCCGCGAGCGGCGAACTCATCGCTCAGCTGCTCGCGGGCGAACAGCCGCAGACCGACCCGATCCCCTTGCGGCCGAATCGCTTCGGCGGCGCAGTCACCTGAAACGGCGATGACATGGCAGACCGAGCGGAGATCAGGATCGGTGTCCTGTGTCTCGACACCACGTTCACCAAAATCCTCGGGCACATCCGCAATCCGGCGACCTTCGACTTCCCGGTCGTCTATCAGGTGGTCCACGGCGCGACCCCGCGCCGCGTGGTGACCGAGGCGGACCCGACGCTGCTCGAACCCTTCATCGACGCGGCCCGCGAACTCGAATCCGAAGGCGTGGCGGCGATTACGGCCGCCTGCGGCTTCCTGGTGATCTTCCAGCAGCGCCTGGCCGATGCCGTTCGCATCCCGCTGTACAGCTCGAGCCTCATCCAATTGCCGATGGTCCACCGCATGGTGGCCGCCGATCGCAAGGTCGGCCTATTGGTCGCCGACGAACACTCCCTCACCCGTCGTCATCTGGAGGCGATCGGCGGTGAGTCCGTGCCGATCTGCGTAGCCGGAATGGCCGCGCACCCCGAATTCCGCGAAGTCATCCTCGAAGGCCGCCGCAGCGCCCTCGACGCCGACCGCCTCGGCCGCGAGGTTCTCGACGAAGTGCGCCGACTGGCCGCGCTCCACCCCGATATGGGTGCGCTGATCATCGAATGCACCGACCTGGTGCCGTACCGGTACGCGATACAGCAGCATCTCGGCGTCCCGGTCTTCGATATCGTCACCCTCACCGAAATGGTGCACCGCGGCCTGTCCCCCAGCCCCTTCGGCCGGGCATGACGACCACGGAACTGGGGGCACACTTTTGAAACCAGCACACTTCAGATGTCCGTAGAGTGACCTCGATATCGCGAACCCCGAGGAGCACTCCGTGAAAACCACTGCCGCGCACCGCATTCGCCGCGCCGCCACGATCGGCTGCGTGCTGGCCGCCCTCTCGGCCGGAACCGCCACCGCCGCGCCGCTGGTCTTGCAACCCGCAGCCGAGGCACCCGCCATCGCCGACGGCACCGGATCCTTCGATATCAACGGCTCCTCCGAGGGCAACGTCTGGTTCTCGGTCAGCCAAGGCTCCAGCGAAATGGGCCTGCACCTGTTCGAATTCCTCTTCTGCAACGTGCTGGGCTCCAGCAGCCCCTTCATCTGCGGTTTCCAGTAGTCCGCGATCGGGACGAGAGAAGGGCTCTCCCCGGCGTCGAGGAGAGCCCTTCGTGGTGTGTCCGGAGGGGTCGGAACCGGAATCGTTATGAACGCTGGTCGGGCAGGATGAATTCGGTGTCGGTTCCGCTCATACGCAGCACTCGGTTCACACACGGTGATCCGAGTATCTGCGGCCGATAGGGTCGAACAACCCTGGAGTCGCCTGGACGACGGTAGTGCGCTCGGGGTGTACGAGAGAATTCGCTGCGGGCCATTTATGCACCCGCACAGCGATATTCGAATCGGGGTCCATGTCGGAATCCGTCGGGACTTTCGCCCCTTGGGTGCACGGCGGCGACAAGCCAAGCTGGAGAAGAGATTCGCACCGAACTCGAGGTAGGTGTGATGACTTTCGATAAAGATCCTGTCGATCGCGGGACACGCCACGTCGCAGATTCCGGGGAGTCGGCCTGGACGACCGATGAAAGAGATTGGGCGCGAAGGCGAGTGGAACGGAAGCACAAGCTGCGGGCCGATGTGATCGCCTATGTGGTGGTCAACCTGTTCCTGGTCGGCGTATGGGCCGTTACCGGGTTAGGGTATTTCTGGCCCGGCTGGGTGATCGCCGGGTGGGGAGTGCTGTTGCTGCTCGACGCGATCACCATCTACACCCATCGTCCGGTGACCGGTGCGGAGATCGAGCGCGAGTTACGCTCGCGAAACTAGCACAGGGTCGATCATGAGCTGGATCGCCAGCTGCGCGGACCGATCGGCCGAGTGAAATCTTCTGCGGTTCGATTGGATCCCGCTCGCCCACAAGCAATTCCGGTGACGAACGTCGATCCGGTAATGGGACTGACGACCCTGCTCAGGAGACCGGATCCGGCGGAGGGTTGCCCTATGACCTCCGACAACAACCACCGTATCGAACATGCGGTGCTCATCGTCTACGCGTCCGCGGCGGGTTCGACCGCCCAGATGGCCGAGTTCATGGCACAACGCATGCGGGACAAGCAGTTACACGTCCGTGTCGAACCCGTCGACCGCGCACCCGACCCCGGCCTGTTCGCGGCGGTGGTGCTGGGCAGTGCCATCCACAACGGCCGTTTCCTGCCCGGCTTCGCCGACTACATCCAACGCCATGCCGCCACCCTGAAACAGCAACCGAACTGGTTGTTCAGCGCCGGAATGGGCCCCGCGCTGCATGGTCCGGTAGGAGCGATCTTCAAGCGGATCACTCCACCCGAGATCACCGAATGCCGAACCGCGGTCGACAGCAACGAATACCGCGCCTTCGCCGGCGTCGTCGCCCGTCCGCCCGACTTGCGGACCCGGCTGCTGGTCCGACTCTTCGGCTGTCCCCTCGGCGACCTACGTGATTGGACCGCGATCGCCGCCTGGACCGACGGCATCACCAGCTGGATCGACAACACCCTGCCCGCCACCCGCTTCCCGGCCACCGGCAACCTCGGCGAGTAGATCGCGACGGTGAACGCCGAGCCGAATCGATTGTTCGCCCCCCGCACCGGCCTCCCGCACCAGGCCGAGGTCGGCATCCCATCTGCCGCACCTGAAACGACCCCGCCGCACGCTGTGGGATTGTTGCTGTTCGACCTGGTTGTCGGTGACGTTCGGCTCTGCCCGCACGGTGGGCCGGTGCGGTCGGATGGAGGCGGGTCGAGTTTGAGTCCGTTGTCTGTGGTGACCGAGAGGTGTTGGAGTCGATGGCCGTCATGAAGTTCCTCGCTGATGCTCCGCGGTTCTTGTTCTTCACCGGTAAGGGTGGTGTTGGCAAGACTTCGATCGCCTGTGCGGCGGCGGTGAAGTTGGCGCGCGCGGGCAAGCGGGTGCTGCTGGTTTCCACCGATCCGGCCTCGAACGTGGGTCAAGTGTTCGGGCTGGCGATCGGCATCACGGTCACCGCGATTCCGGGCGTGAACGGTCTGTGGGCGCTCGAGATCGACCCCGAGCAGGCCGTGCGGGCATACCGGGAACGGATCATCGAGCCGCTGCGCGGCACGATCCCCGACACCGATATCGCGGCGATGACCGAACAATTGTCGGGTTCGTGCACCACCGAGATCGCCTCGTTCAACGAGTTCACCATGCTTCTCACCGACGAAACCGGCGGCTATGACCACATCCTGTTCGACACCGCACCCACCGGGCACACCATCCGGCTGCTGCAACTGCCCGGGAACTGGAGCCAATTCCTCACCGGCGGTGGCGATGCCACCTGCCTGGGGCCACTGTCGGGGCTGGACAGGCACAAGGCCGTCTACGCCGCAGCGGTCACCACGCTCGCCGACCCGCACCGCACCCGAGTCATCCTGGTCGCCCGGCCCTCCCGCTCGGCGCTAGCCGAAATCGCCCGCACCCGAACGGAACTCGCCGCCATCGGCATGAACAACCAGTACGTCGTCGTCAACGGCGTCCTGCCCGACACCATCCAGGCCACCGACCCGCTCGCCGCCGCCGTCCACCGCCGTGAACGCGCCGCGCTCGCGGCCATGCCCGACACCGTCGCGGACCTCCCGCGCGACCTCATCGAACTCAAACCAGCCAACATCGTCGGCACCGACGCCCTGACCACCTTTTTCGACCCCACTCCGCCCTCGCAGGCCACCGCCACCGCACCGAACGTCTCTGTACACGCATCGTTGGCGCAGTTGGTCGACGACATCGAGGCAGACGGTCCGTGCCTGATCCTGTGCATGGGCAAAGGTGGAGTCGGGAAGACGACCGTCGCCGCCGCAGTCGCGGTGGCCCTTGCCCGCCGTGGTCACGACGTGCACCTGTCGACCACCGACCCCGCCGCCAACCTCGCCGAGACCCTCGAAGGCAGCATCGAGCACCTGCGCCTATCGCGCATCGACCCGACCCAGGCGGTCCAGGACTATCGTGCCCGCGTGATGGCCACGAAAGGAGCCGCCCTCGATGATGCCGGCCGTGCTGCCCTCGCCGAAGACCTGCTCTCCCCGTGCACCGACGAAGTCGCTGTCTTCCAAGCCTTCTCCCACGTGATCGCCGAATCCCGGCGACGCTTCGTGGTCATCGACACCGCCCCGACCGGCCACACCCTGCTGCTGCTCGACGCCACCGGCTCCTACCACCGCGACATCGCGCGACAACTCGCACCAGGCATCCGCTTCACCACCCCGCTGATGCGACTGCGGGACCCCGCCTCGACCAAAGTTCTGTTGATCACCCTGGCCGAAACCACCCCGGTCCTCGAAGCCCTCGACCTGCAAAGAGATCTCGAACGAGCCGGTATTCACCCCTGGGCCTGGATCATCAACAACAGCCTCACCGCCGCCGCACCCGGCGACCCGCTATTACAGCGCCGCGCCAACGCCGAACTCGCCCCGATCGGCCAGGTCACCCGTCATGCCCAGCGGTATGCCGTCATCCCCGCCCTCGCCATCGAACCTGTCGGCATCCCCGCACTCACCGCACTCACCGACACGACAGCGACACTCAAAGTTCGCGAACCCCATTGACCATCAACTGTTTTCGATGACGGTCACCGAATTCCAGTAGCTGTCGGTGAGGGGCATATGGTCGCGGAAATACGCGCCCCACTCCGGCTCTGCCGCGGCGGCCAGGGGATGAGGGGCTGAGTCGGCAAGCGGGGCGTCGGCGTTCGAGGAAGACGGTGTCGCGCCAGTCGCCGTCGAGTTGGGCGATGCGTTCGCGGACGCCGACGGTGCGGAATCCTGTGGCGTGGTGCAGGGCGATGCTGGCCCGGTGCTCGGGAAGATCGGGGTCTGCAGGGTCCGCAGGCCGGCCTGGTCGGCGGTGATGACCTGGGTGCGGACGAGGGCCTTGCCGACACCGCGACCGCGCATACCGTCGGCGACGTAGACCGAGGCTTCGGCGACTCCGCGGTAGCAGTCGCGAGTGGAGACGGGTGAGAGCGCGGCCCAGCCGACGACTTCGGCAACCCAACGGTGTTCGGCAAGCCATTTCGCGTCGAGGTCCTTCCGGGTGGGGACCTCGGTCTCGAAAGTGGCGTTGCGCGTGGCGATTCCCTCGTTGTAGATGCGGCGCACGGCGTCCCAGTCGGTGTCGGTCAGGGCGCGGACAGATACGTCGTCGGGGCAGCACGGCTGGGGTGGGAGGAGGACACCCATGACCGCGTCGGCGGCGTGTGGGAGGCCGGGATTGTCATGCGAAGGGTTCCTTCGTTTCGTGCTCCTGCTTGACACCCGCCGTATTACTCAGTGATTATTGAGTCAATGAGTACTGAGCAATCATGGAGTGTGGAGCGGCGTGCCGAAGTGCACGCCGCGCTGGCCGATGCCACCCGACTTCGTATCGTGGACGCGCTGACCGGCGGCGACATGTCGTCCTCGGAGCTGTGTGGACTGCTGTCGATTCCGACGAACCTGATGGCTCATCACCTGAAGGCGCTCGAACGCGTCGGAATGGTGGAACGCGGCAGATCCGAGGGCGATCGTCGACGCAGTTACCTGCGGCTTGTACCCGGATTCGGGGGAAAACTGTTGCCGCACAGCATGTATTCGGCGGCCAGGGTCGTATTCGTGTGCAGTCGTAACACCGCGCGTTCGCAGCTCGCGGCGGCTGCCTGGGTACAACGCAGTACGGTCCCGGCAATCTCGGCGGGCACCCATCCGGCCGAACGAGTACATCCGGGGGCGGTGGCCACGGCGCGTCGGCACCGGATCCCGATGCGACCGAGCCGACCTCGAGGCGTCGACGGGCTGCTGCACTCCGGCGACCTCGTCATTGCGGTCTGCGACAACGCCCACGAGGAATTGCCCTCGGGTATCGAACGCCTGCATTGGTCGATACCCGACCCGGTCGCGGCGGGCACCGACGAGGCGTTCGACAACGCACTCGAGCTCATTGCCGACCGCATCGACCGCATTGCGGCCGCGGTCGAACCCTTCGCGGCCGACGACGCGCACACCTGAATTCCGTCCCACCCATTCTCTGAACAAGAACATCGGAGCTCGTCATGGCTGAATCACCCGTCACGGACTATCAGCGTACGGACCTCACCATCGATCAGAAGTTAGCGCTCAGGACTGCCGCCACCCGGCTGCAGGAGGAGTTCGCCACCACTTTCGGTGTCGAGACCATCGAACGGTTCCTGCACTCCTCCTACGACCAATTCGCCGGGCGCGCAACGGTTATCAATTTCCTACCGCTACTCGCCGAGCGGTTCGCCCGGCAGCGCCTGCGGGCGCTGGCCCGCGTCGAAGGCAAGATCACCGACGGCAAGCCCACAGTGCTGTTCCTGTGCACCCACAACGCGGGCCGCTCTCAAATGGCTCTGGGCTGGTTTACCCAACTCGCCGGGGACCAGGCTGTCGTCTGGTCGGGCGGCTCCGAACCCGGCACCGAGATCAACCCGGCCGCGATCGCCGCCATGGCCGAGGTCGGCATCGACATCTCCGGCGAATTCCCGAAACCGTGGACCGAGGAGATTGTGCGGGCCGCCGACGTCGTCATCACCATGGGATGCGGCGATGCCTGCCCGGTCTACCCCGGCCGTCGCTACGAGGAATGGATCCTCCCCGATCCGGCCGGTGCGGACGTCGTCGCGGTGCGCCCGATCCGCGACCAGATCGAGAACAAAGTCCGGCACCTGCTCACCGAACTCGATGTTCCTGTCCGGTGAAATCCCGCGGCGGGCTGGTGGCGATCCTGAAATACGCCGATCCGAACGACAAGCTCGAGGTGTATCGGCAACTCTGACCTATAACCACGAAAACACGGGTGGTCGTGGAGAAGCTTCTCCACGACCACCCGTGTGCGTAGTGTCTGTGTCCGGAGGGGGACTTGAACCCCCACGCCCTAATACGGGCACTAGCACCTCAAGCTAGCGCGTCTGCCATTCCGCCACCCGGACCGGTGTGCTCAGCAAGGTTATCGGATGTCACCGTTTGGACCAAATCGCCCCAATCGGGTCTTCACCTGGGCCTTGCTGAGTGAAGGAGACCTCGAAACGGTGGGGAGCGGTTGCCTCCGGGCCCGAGTTCGACCCGGCAGGCGACCCCCCGAAACTCAGGCGCTCAACGCCTCCAGCAGTGCCGCGCGCTGGCGTGAACCCAGGCCACCGATACGACGATCGGCCGGGATTTCCGCTTCATCCATCAACTTGGCGGCCTTGACGGGGCCGATTCCCGGGAGCGCCTTGATCACGGCCGCAACCTTCGTCTTCTTGACCAGATCTTCGTTGTCTGCGCGCTTGAGAACCTCCGCCAGACTGACCGATCCCTGCTTGACCTGCGCGATCAACTCCGAGCGGGCCTTGCGCACCGCGGCGGCTTTGGCCAGCGCCTCGGAGCGTTGTTCGGGGGTCATGGTGGGCAGAGCCATATGTCCTTACCTTTCACTCGTTCGCTGGTACGTCGGCGTCGAGTAAACATGACGCCAGGCCCGCAACCGGTACGACACACCGCGTGTTTCGGCGCAACACGTCGAGCGACCTGCTGAAAAGGGCCGGATACGCAGGTCAATTGTCCAGGAGTTTGCTGTGGCAGACAACTGGCAAATACGCCGCTCATCGGCCGCGATCGGAGTTACGGTGGGCCCGAAATCGCGTACGGACCGGGAAGGGCGGGGCAGATGACAAGCTTGTATCAGTACGCCGTGTGGGAGACCACCGAACCGCCACCGGTGCTCCGATACGACAGCGCCGAGCCGCTGACCTGGAACGGCGCGAAGGTCTACCCCCTGCATTCGCAGCGCATCGGCGGCTCCCCCACCACCGTGACGCTCCGAATGCGCACCGCTCAACCCCGGCGCGGGGTCCGCGCACTCGGTATGGGACTGGCCGTGGAGGGCGGTCACGTGCTCTTGAACGACCGGAAGTTGAGTGGGGTTGACGTCTGGTCCGATGTCATGTCCGGCGGTATCGAACTACGCATATGCCCCACCGGATCCGATGCCGCCATCACGCTCACTCCGGTCTGGGTGGACGACTTCGGCGATGTGGTGTCCTGGTCGGGCAATTACGGCATGCTCATCACCCGCGAGAGATCCTGCCTGGTGCTGCACTGCAGCACCGGCGTAGGACCCCCGGACTTCACCGAACTCGTGGTCGAATTCGCCACCGCGCCTACCCCGCCCGACCCGATTCCGCCCGCCGATGCCGGGCTCTACACCGCGGCGCTGTACGACCTCGGCGTGGCCATGCAGCAGCGCGGCGACGGTCGGCAAGCCTGCCAATTATGGCGACAGGCAGCCGATTTGGGACATTTCGCCGCCGCCTACGACCTGGCCGTCATGTTGCTGCGACTGGGCCAACTCGCCGAGGCCGAGTACTGGTGGCGCATCGCCGCCGAACACGGCGATACCCGCGCCATGGCCGGGCTCGCCGAGGTCCTCGAACGGCGGGGCAATCCCGCCGAGGCCGCCCTCTGGCGCGATGCGCTGGCAGTCGAGGCATATCCGCAGCGAGTGCCTACCCTCGAATAGCGGCACCGTCCCGATAGCGCCGCAGGTACTCGCCGGTCAGCGACTCCGGATGCCGAAGCAGTTCGGCCGGCGTACCGGTGAATACGATCTCGCCGCCGTTCTTACCGCCGTCCGGGCCCAGGTCGATCACCCAGTCGGCGTGCGCGACCACATCGAGATTGTGCTCGATCACCACGACGGTATTGCCGCGCTCGACCAGCCCGTCCAGCAACCGCAGCAGCGTGTCCACATCGGACATATGCAGTCCGGTGGTGGGTTCGTCGAGTACGTACACCGTGCCGCTGTGCTGCAATTGCGTGGCGAGTTTGATGCGCTGCCGCTCACCGCCGGAGAGCGTACTCATCGCCTGTCCGAGGCTCAGATAATCGAGTCCGACCTCATTCATGGTGCGCAACTTGGCATTCAGTGCTTTTTCGGGGAAGAATTCCACGGCCCCCTCCGCTGACAACTCCAGCACATCGGCAATCGACTTGCCGCGCAGGTGAAGTGCGAGCACCTCATCGGAGAACCGCCGCCCGTCACAGGATTCGCAATGCGTGGTGACCGGATCCATATACGCGATCTCGGTGATGATCACCCCGCGCCCACCGCATTCGGCGCACGCGCCATCGGAGTTGAAGCTGAACAGGCTCGGCGGCTTCCCGGTGGCCTTGGCGAAGAGTTTGCGGATCGGATCCATCAGCCCGAGGTAGGTCGCGGGCGTGGAGCGTGAGGAGGCCGCGATGGCCGACTGATCCACGAACACCGACTCCGGATACCGCGCCATGAATTCATCGCGGATGAGACTGCTCTTCCCGGATCCGGCGACACCGGTGATCGCGGTGAGAATCCCGGTCGGCACCCCGACCGAGACATCCTTCAAATTGTGCGCGTTCGCATTCTCCACGCGCAGTTCCCCGTTCGATGCACGGAATGCCGTTTTGACCGCGAACGGCCGCCGCAGCCCCTGCCCGGTGAGCGTCCGCGCCACCCGCAGCTCGGCGAAGCTGCCGGTGAACATGATCTCCCCGCCGTGCGCTCCGGCCCGTGGACCGACATCGACGATATGGTCCGCGATCTGGATGACATCGGGATCATGCTCGACCACGAGCACGGTATTGCCCTTGTCCCGCAAGGCCTCCAGCATGCGATTGAGCCGCCCGACATCACGCGGATGCAGTCCGACGCTGGGCTCGTCGAAGATGTAGGTCATCCCGACCAGCGTGCTGCCCAGATGCTTGATCATCTTCAACCGCTGGCCCTCACCGCCCGACAGTGTGGCGGTGGGTCGATCCAGACTCAGATAGCCGAGCCCGATATCGGCGACCCGCCCCAGCGCTATCCGGCTCGCCTCGGCCAGCCCGAGCGCCGCCGGATCGGTGATCTCGCCCAGCACCTCGATCAGATCGGTGATCTGCAATGCCGTCCATTCGGCGATATTGCGTCCATTGATCTTGGTGGCCAAGGCTTTCGCATTGAGCCGGGCACCGTGACAGGCCGGACAGACGCCCTCGGTGAGGAATCTCTGAATCTGCTCCCGCGTCTTCTCCGACAGTCCGGAGGTGTCCCGCTTGAGCCGTGACCGGGTGAACTTATCCGCCAGCCCTTCGTAATTCGCCTTCCAGGTGCCCTTGTTGAAGGTCAGATCCACTTTGCCGCCGGTGCCGTGCAGCAGATCGTGCCATTCCGCGTCGCTGTAGTCGGCGAGCCTCTTGTCCAGGTCGAAGCGGCCGGAATTCCCGTAGAGCTGCCAATCTCCGCTGCCCACAGCGTATCCGGGCAGCAGAATCGCGCCCTCGTTCAAGGATTTCGAGCGGTCCACGAGTTTGTCGGGGTCGGCGGTGATCGTCATCCCGAGTCCGTCGCACTCGGTGCACATGCCCTGCGGGGTATTGAACGAGTAGTCGTAGACCAGCCCGGTCGACGGCGATCCGAACCGCGCGAACAGCGCCCGAATGAGCGCGTAGATATCGGTCATGGTCCCGACCGTCGAGCGTGGTCCGCCGCCGACGGCCTTCTGGTCGATGATCACCGGCGCGGTCAGATTCTCGATGGCCTCCGCATGCGGCCGTTCGTAGCGCGGCAGGAAGTTGAGGATGAACGCCGGAAAGGTGGCGTACAGCTGGCGCTGGGATTCGATGGCGATGGTGTCGAAGACGATCGAGGACTTGCCCGATCCGGAGACGCCGGTGAAGACGGTGATCTTGTTCTTGGGGATCTCCAGGGAGATATTGCGCAGATTGTGCTCGCGGGCGCCGAGGACCCGGATCGTTTCGGCGGAGGCAGCGGACATGACCCGAGCATGCCATCGAGCACCGACAAAATGCCCGGTGTTTTGTGACGTAAATCACACCATCTTGGGTGGATATCAGGGTCCCGCCCGGATTGCCGGACGATCGCGCCGTTCTACAGTGACGCGCATGAAAACCATGCGTTGGAGCGTCGGCCTCGCCGCCGCCGCGTGCGCCGTCACCCTGTTGTCCGGTTGTAGCGAGATCAAAACCGCCGTTAACCAGGGCGGCGACACCAAGTGCAGCGATTACCTCAAGCAGGATGCCGACACTCAGCGCATCACCATCACCAAGTTCATCAAGCAGCAGACCAACACCTCGAACGAGCCGTCCGGCACCAATGTCGATATCGGCATGGCCTCGGTGCAGACCCTCTGTCAGATCCAGTCCAATGCCGACACCCCCATCAAGAACGCCGACCTGGCGGGCATCTTCATCAAGAAGTAGCTCGGAAACCCGCCCGTACCAGCCGATTTCCGTTTTCGACCACACCTCGGTTACTGTTGTCGAGCACACCGAGTCGGGGTGGCGGAATGGCAGACGCGCTAGCTTGAGGTGCTAGTGCCCTTAGGGGCGTGGGGGTTCAAGTCCCCCTCTCGACACACGAGTAGAACCACGCGCGGTTTCGGCTGAGCTTCAGCCGAAACCGCCCATCTCATGTCGTATGCCGGTTTCAGACCCAGGTCCCGGTAGATCGCCAATCTGTCGTCGGGATCGGTCGTTCGCGGGATCGCCAGCAATCCCCGAGATATGTTGGCGCGCAGCAGATTCTGCCCAGACCTGCCTCACGGCCCGAGTCGCGCGGTAGCCTGACGCGTCCGAAAAGGCACTGCTGCACCAGCCGATACGATTCCAGGCGTTGACCCTGAACCTCGTTGAGGAGTACGGCATGGGCGCGGAGCCGAAGACGTACGTCTGGTTCTTCGATTCCTTCGCGGCTGTGCTCGGGCTGCTGAACGAGCCCTAGTGTTCGACGAATCCGTAATCCTTTGGTCCACAACGAAGCTCGTCCTGTGTGGGGCGATTCTTCTTCCTCCCTTCGGCTGTGGCAGGAACTCATCGATCGGTTTGTCGCGGAGCGGGAGCGGTACGCACCGCCGGGCGCTGAGCCGCTCACGCAGAAGCCGCCATCCGAGGCCCTGGGGCCGCACTCGCACCGCTGCGATCTGCTCGCGATGCCGATGGCGGTGGCTATGCTCTGAGAGGCGTCCACTCTCCCGCAAACCGTGGACATCGATCGAGTGGCCGTTCCATTTACCGAAGGACTACCGCCGTGTCGGAAGCGTTCGACTGGTCTTCGCCGAAGACCTACAGCCAAGCCGTCGATATCGATGACTACCTGGTGATGCCCGAAGACGTCTCCCGCACTGTCGAGATCAAAGACGGGATGATCGTCTTCTGCGAGTCGCCCTCGCCCAATCACAACGCCATCGCCCGCAACATCGAACGTGTACTCGCCGACGGAGAAGCGAAACGGGGACACAGGCAGCCTTGCCTTCGAGTCAATCGCGATCTCGACATGCTGGTTTCAGAGGTTCCCTTCCACTACAAGCGGCCCGATGTCATCGTCTACCGCTGTATCGAGGAACCGCACCGACGGTGGAAGACCAAGCCCACCATCGCGGACACGATTTTGGTGGTCGAGGTGGTATCGCCGACCACCGTCACCGCCGACACGATTGACAAGCGTGCCGAGTACGCCCGCTATGGCATCCAACACTATTGGATCGTCCGCATGGCCAACGACGACGGCCCAGCGATCTCCATTGAAATGCTCACGCTCAACTCCGACGGACGATACGTCTCCAACGGCCACCGCAACCGTAGTGATCACCTCGCCGCAGCGATCGACACATTGACCCCCTTCCAGATCACGCTCACCTGGGAACAGCTCGACGAAGGTCTCGACTGACTAGGTGACGTCCACGGCTGACACTTCGACGACCAGCAGTTTCCGCTGGTGGAACGCGTGGGCGTAGTGGTGGTGTCCCCCTCTCGACACATTAACTCCCCAGAGCCTTTACCGAGGCTCTGGGGAGTTTATTCGTTCAAGCCGAAGCGAATTCCCCGGTGGGCAGTGCCCCCAGTTCGGTGAGTGCGGCGATCCATCGGTCGAAGTAGTTCGCGTCCAACGGTGGTGGTTCCAAACCGGCTGCGCGTAGTTCTGCCCACGTGGCGTCGGAGTGGAATCGCGGAAGGCTGGTGCTCGCGCCGTCGACAGCTCCCGCCGCCCGCGCCAGCACCGCGGCCGGATACACGGCCGGGTCGTCGGCGTTGTCCTGGATCAGTCGGTACCAATGCGTGCGCGGCACCGGCGTCAGGATATGCCCGGTGCGCCGAAGCGCGTTGAATGCCTCGTCCAGCAAGGTGTCACGGGCATGGTGATAGCTGGTCGCCGTTCCGAACCGGGCAGCCAGGAACATTCCGCGGGCCACCGTGTCAGCGGTCTCGATCGGTAATCGGAAGTCGCGGGACGGGTAGTGCCGCAACGCGATCGACGCCCGCAGAAACCGATGCAGCAGATCGGCCTCCGCCGAGGTAGTGCCGGTCCGCCAGTCACCGGTGATGATGGCGGGCCGGTGGATGACGATATCGAGACCGCTGCTCCGGGCGGTACGCAGTATCGACTCGGCCTCTGTCTTGGTGCGCAGATAGCCGGAGGTGCCCGCGCAGGCGGCGGTAGGGATCGACGTCTCATTTACCTCGGGCATACCCGCGGCGGCGGCGCGCGCGAATACCGCGATTGTCGATGCCGCGTGTACCCGTGGCGCCGGCAATCCCAGTTCGATCCGTCGCCGCGCAAGGGCCAGAATGGTATTGGTGCCCCCGATGTTGGTCGGCGCCGATTGTTCGTAGCTGGCGCCCAGATTGATCGATGCGGCGCAGTGGAAGATGGTGCCGGCCGCACGGGCAACCGCGTCCCAGTCCGGCGGACTCGAGCCGAGCCGGGGCCGGTCCAGGTCGGCGGGCACCGCCACTACACGATCGAGATCGGCCACCGTGACCAGACCTGTCAACGCGTCGTGCAGTCGTTCGGCCGCGTGCGCGGTCGACTCCGCGCGAACCAGACAATGGATACGAGTATCGGTGCCGCGCAACAGTTCTCCACACAGCCTGCTGCCGAGGAATCCCGTGGCACCGGACAGTACGATCGAGGACGCTATCGACGCGCTCATCGCGTCCTCGCCAAAAGCACCTGGGCGAGCGGGTTGACCCCGGCCGCAGTGGCGAGTTCGACGGTCGGCAGTTCACATCCGAAGGTGCGCCGCACATTGGTGGCGAGTTCAGCCGCCATCAACGAGTCGACACCGATGTGGTCGAGTCGGCGCAAACGATCGATCCGCTCCGGAGTGGTTTGCAGGATCTGGGCGACCATGTCGCACAAGGTGTCCTGAATGAGGTGCAGCGCCTCCTTAGGAGCGGTCTCCTTCAGTTTGTCGCGCAATCCGACACCGGTATCGGTGTGCACGGGCAACAGTTCGGCGGTACGCGGCGCCGCGAGTGCGTACAGGAACTTCCGGGTGGCCGCCCAATCGATGTCGGCGACGGTGACCGTGCTGCCGATGCGGCGCCGGCCGGTCAAGTCCAGCAATTCATCCATAATTCCGAGCACCTGCTGTGAATCCATCCCTCGCACACCGAGTTCGGCGACCGTATGCCCAATGCGCGTGCGGTGCACGTACCCGACATCCGAGATCGCACCCCACTGGATCGCCAATGCCGTCCGCCCCGCCGCAGACGCCCGGCCCGCCAGCGCCTCTATCGCCAGATTCGCTGCCGCGTACGCACTCTGGCTGATATTGCCGATGAGAGCGCTCACCGAGCTGTAATACACGACGAAGTCCGCGGCCGGCAGCAGCGCGTCGAGCACGATGCCGCCCCCCATCTTCGGGGAAAGCACACTACGCAGCACGTCATCCTCGGCGTCGAGCAGCGGGGTGTCGTTCAGCACCATCGCCGCATGCACGGCACCTGCGATGCGTCTGCCGGAGCCGCCGATTTCCTCGATAATTCGGCGCATCGCCACCGGGTCGGCGCAGTCGGCCGCGTACGCTGCCGCGCGGACTCCTCGCTGTGCGAGGTCCGCCAGCAGGCTCGCCGCTTCGGGCGAACTGTCACCACTGCGGCTGACCAGCGCCAGCTGTGTGGCTCCGCCTTCGGCCAGATGCCGTGCTGTCGCCGCTCCGAAGCCGCCGAGACCGCCGGTCACCAGATAGCACGCGTCCGGATCGAGCCGCGCGGGCGTGGGTTCGGGGTCGAGCAGAACGCTCTCGGTGAGGTCGACGACCACCTTGCCGATATGCCGGGAATGCTGCAAACAGGTGAATGCGTCCTGTAGCCGCGAGGCGGGATACACCTGATACGGCAACGGCCGATAGCGGTGCTGCCGTATCGCCAGTTCGATCTCTCGGAAATGGGTGTCCGCCAGCGTCGAGTCCTCGGTCATCATCGGTGACACGTCGACACCGAAGAACACCAGGTTTCGCAGAAACGGCGCCATGGGCAGCGAACTGTCTGCGAGAAAGTCCCGCTTGCCGAGTTCGAGAAAGCGTCCATGCGGTTTCAGCAATTCCATACTGCGGACCAACGCATCACCGGCCAGCGAATTGAGCACCACATCCACCCCGGCTCCGGCGGTCAGGCGCCGGACCTCCTCGGTGAATCGGAGGCTTCGCGAATCGAGCACATGCTCGACACCGAGCAATTCGAGCATCGCGCGTTTCGCCGGGGTGCCCGCCGTGCCGATGACTCGCGCACCCACAGCCTGCGCGACCTGAAGCGCGGCCAGACCGACGCCACCGGCGGCTCCGTGGATCAGCACGGTTTCCGATGCGGTGAGCCGGGCCAGGTGGATCAGGCTGTGCTGCACCGTCAGAAACACCGTCGGCATCGTTGCAGCCGCGGCGAAGCTCATCTCATCGGGAATTCGGTAGGCGCGGTCGGCCCGCAATCGCACATGCGACCCGAACGAACCCGGCCCGACGCCGGCGACCCGGTCGCCGACGGTGAAGGGCGCCCCGGACCCGACCGCGATCACTGTGCCCGCACACTCCAGGCCGATATCACCGGTGGTGGTAGGGATCAGCCCGGTGGCCATCAGGACGTCTCGATAGTTCAAAGCGGCGGCCGCGGCTGCCACCACGATCTCACCGGGGCCAGGCTCCGGTGCGGCCGTCGCGGCCCACCCGGTTCGGTAATGCAGGCCGATATCGGTGACCGTCGCCAGATACGATCCGGAGGCGGGGGCTCGGCTGGGTCGCAATGGGCGCACACGCGGTACGAAGCGGCCGAGCGCGCCCACCAGCACCTCGTCCTCGGCGGAGTCGCTCAACAGTTCCTCGAGCATCGCGTCGACAGGATCGGCGGTGTCGGGGTCTCGGGTGAGGCATATGCGCCGTACACGCGCGCCGAGCAATTCGTTTGCCAGGCTGCGCGCCGCACCCCAGACCGCCGCGGAAACCGGCTCGCGCGGTGGCAGCGTCGATGAGACGGTTCGGGTGACGATCCAGATCTGTGGGTCGACCTGCTGCGGCCGGTCCTCGCAGGCTCGGGCCAGCGCCCGTAGGGCGCCGAGGTGGGCGATGGCGCGCCTGACCTGATCTGCGGGATCAGTCATGGCCTCGGCGTCACCGTCATCGCCGACGAGCACCACGATGCCGACGACACCGGTTGTGGTGGTGAGCAACTCACGCCAGTGTTCCTCGTTCCGGGCGTCGACCCCGAGATGAACTCGGCCGCCGGTACGTTGTTCCAACGCCGCCCCGAGCTTGGACGCGGTGTTCCCGTCGGCTCCGGTCGCAGCGACGATCCACTCGTGAGGCGCTTCCACGGGAATCGGATCGACCCGCACCGGCGACGGGGTGACACCGGGGGTGCGAACGCTCACGATGGTCGAGAAGTCTCTCACGTCGGGATCCGCCGGATCGCCGACTTGGATGGTGTCGTGGAAACCGCAGCGTTGCAATAGGTTCGGCCATTCTTCCCAGCTCACCAACGGCCCGTCCGAACGCAAGTCGAGGTCGTGGAAACCCCAATAGGAGTTGAGCATGCCGAAGATTGGGGTCAGGATCGCTTCGGAATGGGTCTCGACCAGAACGAGCTGGCCGTTCTCGGTCAGCAGGTCCCGGACATGACCCAGCGCTACGCTGACATCTGCTGCGGTGTGCAGCGCGTTCGCGCCGAATATCAGGTCATAACTGCCCGGAACGAATCCTTGCTCGACCGGATCGATCATGAGGTCGAAGGGTCGGTAGTCGACGAAGTCGAAGTCAGCGAATCGCCGCCTGGCCGTGGCGAAGAAAGCCGGGGAGATGTCCGTATAGGTGAATGTCGTTGTCCGAGGGTCGAATTCGGGGAGCAGCCACGAGGTCAGGCCGCCGGTACCGGCGCCGAACTCCAGTACACGCAGCGGACGGCCCGGCGTGAGGTCTGTTTGCGCCGATCGCAGCAACGCCCGGGCCACCGGGTATCCGCAGCGCATGAATGGCGCGTGATCGTAGTACCTGGTAGCCAGCGGATCAGATTCGGCGAAGAGCAGTTCGATCGGATCGACAGCGCCCAGCAGCAGTCCCGGCAGCAGGCGTCCGCAGATGGCGTGGGTCTGCAGTGCCACGGCATCACCAGGGCACGCCTCGAGTGCGGCGCGGAATGCCGCCTCCGGTGCGGGGCGGACTCGAACGGTCCAACGGGATTCGGTCGAATCCCCGCTCAACAGTCCGCATTCGGTGGCGATCGCCAGTAGCGCCCGTAGCCATCGGATGTGCGATTCTCCGACTCCCGCGTCGAGGAGATCGGTCATCGTCACCTGCGCTCGGCCCGGCACGAGCGCGTCCAGCATAGACACGACGAAATGCGCGGACACCTCGAGCGCGTGCGCGCGAAACGAGGTGTATCGAGCGTCCGCTCGTGCCGAGGCGATCCGAGAGAGGTCATCCGCACTGGCGGCGAGCAGTTGTTCAGGCGTTGGCAGCGGTGCGGGGGTCCACGGCCCGCACGGCAGCGGTGCCGCACGCAACACCTCGGTCAGAGGCGTCGTATCGGCAAGCCCGCCATCGAACCGGCGTAGCGTGCAGCCGGTGAGCTCGAGTGCGACCCGGCCGCGCGAATCAGCGATCACGATGTCCCACACCTCGTGCCGGTCATCACCGGATCGGGCGCGTACGTGGACAGTTCCGGCCGCGGTGAGAGAGTGCCAGAATCGAATTCGCTCGAACCTGACCGGAAGATACGGAACCGGGGATTCGCCGTCGATCAGGGACAAACCCGCTTGCAGCGCACCATCGAGAACGGTCGGATGCGCCGGATGCGGCACCGTGATCGGCAGTGTAGCGGTGTATCTGGCGAGGACTTCGCGATCGCCGCGGGCCAGGGCCGTCAATGCTTGGAAAGCAGGCCCGTAGTGCAGTCCGGCGCGAGCGCATGCGGCGTAGTGCGATTCCGCGGTGCGAAGGTCGGTGAGCCGGCGGTCCAACTCCTCGATATGCAGAGGCGGCGGTTCATCGGCGACGAGCGGGCGCACCCGGGCCGATACGTGGTCCTGCCAGGGGTTGGCCGAACCACTGCGGGAACAGATGGTGGCCCAGCCGCCGACGCCGAGGGATGTTTGCAACTTGATCTCTGGATCGGGGTCCTCGAAAGGCAATGTGAGTCCACGGTCGATCGCGACCCCGATCAGCTCGACGGGACCGTCGAACACCGATTGCCCTGCGGCGAGCAGTATGTCGATGAACCCGGCCGCGGGAAAGACTGCCGTGGCGCCGACCCTGTGGTCGGCGAGCCAGCCCGCTCGTGCAGGCTCGAGCACCTGATGCCACGCCGGACCGGAGGTCGGCAACCGAGAGCCGAGCAGATCACCGGCCTGTGCCGGGGCGATGGAATCGTCGGCATCCTCACGCCACCAGTCCGCCTCGCCGGTCCAATGCCGTTCGCGCTGCCATTGATACGCGGGCAGCGCGACGGTGCGTCCTGGTGTGGGGAACAATGCCGACAGGTCGGCGGCCGCGCCTGCTGCCACCGCCCCCGCCACCGTCGCATCCAGTCGCTCGGGCCCCGGCCTGTCGCGGCGCAGCGTCGAAAGGACCGCTGTCCGGTCGGATGTATCGGCTGCTACCCGTCGCATATACGTTGCCAGCACCGGGTGTGGCCCGATCTCGATCAATACCTCGCATCCATGGTCACGGACCATCGAGCGCATCGCGTCCGCGAACAAGACAGGTTCTCGAATATTGCGCCACCAGTAATCCGCGTCGAGTTCACCGGTCAGGACCGCGGCGCCCGTCACCGTCGAGAGCATCGGCACCCGGCCGACGCCGGAGGTCACCTCCGCCAAACTCGCCGCCAGCGGTGCTGCCGCAATGTCCATGCTGGGGCTGTGGAACGCGTAATCCAAGTCCAGCGGACGGAAGAACACCGCGCGTGCGTTCAGTTCGGCGCCGAACGCGGCGAGGGCTTCGCCGTCTCCGGCAATGGTCACGTCGCGGTCGCTGTTGATGCCCGCGATGGTCAGCACATCCGCGTACGGGGCGAGGGCGTCGCGCGCATCGCCCACACCGAGCCCGACTGCCGCCATTCGGCCGAGCCCGGCGGTCAGCGCTTGGGCGCGACTGCGTTCGACGATGATCCGGCACGCAGTGGGCAGATCCAGTGCGCCGCAGGCATAGCCGGCCGCTACCTCACCGACGCTGTGCCCGCAGGTGGCGGCGGGCGTGAGACCACGCGCCGCGAGCGCGGCCACGATTCCGATCTGAACCGTGAACAGCAATGGCTGTGCCACTTCGGTGGCAGCCATCTGGTCGGCAGGCCCGGGGTTGCGCAGAAGATCCAGTACCGACCAGCCGAGCGGCCCGGCCATTTCGGCGTCAGCTGCGACGACCTCGGCGGTGAACGCCGCGTCGACGTCGATCAAGTCGCTTCCCATGCCCGGCCACTGAGAACCGTTGCCGGAGAACACGAATCCTACGGTTCCCGTTCGGGTGGCGGTCCCGGTCGCAGTCGCGGGTGCGTCTTGTTCGGCGGCGACAGCGCGCAGGGCGGAGGCGGCATGTTCGGCATCAGGGGCCAGCACGACAATCCGGTGGTCGTGGCGACCGCGGCGGAACAGCGAAGTGTAGGCCATGTCGTAGAAGGCGTCGGTGGAGTCGCCCAGGTGGGTGGCCAGCGCTGTGGCGGCCTGACGGGCCGCGGCCTCGGTGCGGCCGCTGACCATTATCGGCCGGACGCGCCCGTCCTCGAGTGGGGTGGTGCCCCTGGCCGCGGTGGTGGCGGGTGCGGGCGCGAGTACCACGTGGGCATTGGCTCCACCGAATCCGAAGGAACTGACACCGACCAGGGCGGACTCGGTGACTCGCACCGGTCGAGCCTCGGTCACCGGCGCCAGCCCGAGCCCGGCGAAGTCGATCTTTTCATTGAGCGGTAGTGCGTGTGGGGTCGCCGGTGCGATTCCGTGCTGGAGCACCAGGATCGACTTCACCAGCCCGGCCATCCCCGCACCCGCCTCGAGATGGCCCAGGTTGGCCTTGACCGATCCGATTGGGAGCGGCTCGGCACGCCGCTGACCGAGCGCGCGTCCCATCGCGGCGCATTCGACCGGGTCACCGGCCTGGGTGCCGGTCCCGTGAGCCTCCAGGTAGATCAGCCGGTCCACGTCGAGGCCCGCTTCGCCGTAGACATGGTCCAGCAGGTCCGCCTGCGCGGTTGCGCTCGGCAGCGACAGTCCTGCCGTGCGGCCGTCGGCATTGACCCCGCTCGCGCGGATCACCGCATGAATCCGATCCCCGTCCGCGAGAGCTTGTTCCAATGGTTTGAGGAGTATTACCGCAGCGCCCTCCGCGCGGACGAAGCCGTCGGCGTTCGACGAGAAGGGATGACACAGCCCTGTTGGCGACAGCATGGACGCCTTGCTGAAGCCGACGAAGTCGGCAGGCGCCAGCAGCGCGTTCACCCCGCCAGCCAACGCCAGCGCGCTACGGCCGGTACGGATTTCCTGACATGCCTGATGGACCGAGGACAACGATGAGGAACAGGCACTGTCGATCGCGCCGGACGGACCGCGCAGGTCATACACGTAGGAGATTCGGTTCGCGGTATTGCAGGGTGCCGCGCCGCTCATGTTGTAGGCGTTGAAGCTGCGCAGCCGGCGCCGTTGCAGGTCGTCGTAGTCGCGCATCGAAACACCCATCACCACAGCGGTGTCGGAGCCTGCCAATGTCGCCGGGTCGATCTGCGCGTCGTCGAAGGCGTCCGCAGCGCATTCGAGCAGCAACCGCTGCTGCGGATCGACCTTGGCCGCCTCCTTCGGCGCGATACCGAAGTATCCGGCGTCGAAATCCGCCAGCCCCGTTCGGTATCCGCTTCGCACGGTGTACGTCTTACCGGCGTGCGAACGGTCGGAATCGAGGTAGTACGAGCCATCGAAACGATCGCTCGGTATATCCCCGATGACATCTCCTCCGGCAAGCAGAAGTTGCCATAGTTCGTGAGGTGAATCAATTTCTCGGGGAAATCTGCATCCGATTCCGACTATGGCAATCTCATGCGCAGATGACACCAATTCCTCCTCGTATCAACGAAATAGCTCGGATCGAGATGGGCGCGCAACGGTTTCTGTGGCCAGTTACCGCGCAGTTGGCAATGAGGAAGCGATTCCGCTCGACAATACCGAGCGCGATCTACGGAAGAATAGTCATTGACATGTCATAGATGCCGGGGTAGCAGTGCGAGCGTTTTTGCTGTTCCGGCCGGTCGCAAGCTGAATTTCCCGGCTTACCGACTGCCTTGCGTCTCAACGGTGAACAGCGCGTCCGACGCGCGACGCGCCAGTGTCACTGGCATCTGCGATGACGGTATCCATATCGATACGAACAGCTCTCGACCCTGATCGAACCCATGATTACGGCGGGGCAACTCCACGAAGGCCCCCGGTTGATAACCGGGGGCCTTCGCTGTCTCCGCGGGAAGTCGCGTTTCAGATGAGGGCGCGGAGCATGCCCTGCGGCTCCACACCCATCGAGGTGAGCGCGTCCGAGTGGTAGATCGAGCCCGGGATGTGGATGGCGTGCTGCAACCCGACATGCGCGTCCCGCCAGAAGCGTTGCAGCGCATTGTTCTTGCGTACCGCGTTGCCGCCGGAGCGGGCGAAGATCTCATCCACCGCCGAGACCGCGCGCCAGGCGCAGCGCACCTGATTGCGGCGCACCACCGAACGATCCTCGAAGGCGATGGGCTTGCCCGCGTCGGCGAGATCGTAGAGGCGGCTGATGCCGTCGAGCAGCTGTGAACG
Organism: Nocardia sp. NBC_01503; assembly: GCF_036327755.1. Classification (NCBI taxonomy): domain Bacteria; kingdom Bacillati; phylum Actinomycetota; class Actinomycetes; order Mycobacteriales; family Nocardiaceae; genus Nocardia; species Nocardia sp. NBC_01503. Next base: position 6,773,417 of record NZ_CP109596.1, on the reverse strand, counting down.
GGAGGCCGCGATCTCGGAGGCGGCCTCGGAGATCGCGTAGAGCACGTACGGATCGTCCTTGATGGCGGTGCCCATGGCCGTGATGCGATTGCGTTGATAGTCTAGGTGCGCGGCGAGCGCGCCCTCGGCGATACCGATCACCGCGGCGGTGATGCCGAGCGGGAACATGGCCCAGAACGGCAGGCGGTACACGGTCTCGGTGCGCCCGGCGCGATCGGCGGCGATGGTGCCCGAGGCCACCTCCTCGGAATCGATGGTCCGGTACTCCGGAATGAACGCGCCGTCGACCATGACATCCTTGCTGCCGGTCCCGCACAGCCCGATGACATCCCAGGAGTCGTCCACGATCGTGTAATCCGCGCGCGGCAGCACCACGTGCAGGGTGCGCGGCGGCATCATCGGCGTACCGTCCGGGTTGCCGATCATGGCGCCCAGGAAGATCCAGTCGCAGTGATCGGTACCGGAGGAGAAACTCCAGCGGCCGCGCAGAATGTATCCGCCGTCGATGGGGGTGGCCACACCCTGCGGTGCGTACGGTGACGCGATCCAGGTGTCCGGATCCTGGCCCCAAACCTCTTCCTGCAGACGGCGATCCATCAGCGCCATCTCCCACGGGTGCACGCCGCCGACCCCGCACACCCAGCCGGTGGAACCGCAGGCGGCCGCGACCGCCATCACCGCCTCGGCGAAATCCCTGGGGTGCGCGGCGTATCCGCCGAAATCGGTGGGTTGCAGCATTCGCATGACCCCGGCGTCGCGCACCAGCTCGACGCTCTTCTCCGAGAGTTTGCCCGCCCGCTCGGTCTCGTCGGCGTGCGCCGCGAGTTGCGCGGCGAGCTCCTCTACCCGTTGAACAACCTTGTGCGACATGCCCGCACCTTTCGACACCGCTCACGAAATCGGCCCCGCCGAACGGTGGGGCTGCTCCGAAGGTAACCGTGCCGAGCGCCACGGCGGGCGGAGTTCCCGTTGACCGAGGCTCAGCTGGACTCGTCGGTGGTTTCCTGCTGGGCCGCCCAGAGTTCGTGTTCGTCGGCCGCCCAGGTTTTGGCGACATCGCCGGTGAGCATGCCGCGCATGGCTTCTCGATCGCGTAGCGCGTACATGAGATGGCCGACCACGAGAATGCCGAAGGCGAGCGCGAACCAGTCGTGCATGAGGGTGGCGCCGGTGCGCCAGGCCAGGCGGGTCCAGTCGGGGAAGAACATGATGGTGCCGGTGCCGAACAGAACCAGGATCGATCCGGCGCTGAGCGCGGCGTTGAGCTTCTGTCCGGCATTGAACTTGCCGACGTCCATGCCCGCCAGGCGACGGGTTTTGGAGCGGAACCACAGCCAATCGGCGCGGGTGAACCGATTCAGCCGGGACAGATCCGCTCGGTAGGCGCGGGAGGCGAGGCCGAGCACCAGCGGCACCGGAAGCGCGAAACCCGAATAGACGTGCACGATTTCGACAGCGTGCCGATTGCCGACCAGGACCGCCAGCGATCCGTTGTAGAGGATCGCGGCGGTTGCTACGCAGATGAGCACGAGGACGGCGATCAGCCAGTGCACCCATCGTTCGGCCCGCGCGAAGCGGTGCAGATCAGCCGGTCGGGTCATCATCACGTCCATTCGACGCACCGACCCAGCCGTCGACGGAGTAGCCCCGGTGCTCCCAATAGCCGGGGACCACCTCGCGGGTGAGTTCGATTCCGGAGAGCCATTTACAGCTCTTGTACCCGTACATGGGCGCGACGTAGAGCCGCACCGGGCCGCCGTGGTCATGGGTGACCGGGCCGTCGATCATCTCGAGGGCGACGATGACGTCATCGCGGCGGGCCTGGTCGAGGGTGAGGCTTTCGGTATAGGTGCCGTCGAAGGAGGTGAATCGCACCGCGGTCGCGGTCTTGTCGACTCCCGCGCCGTCGAGCAGGTCCGCCAATCGGACTCCGCTCCAACGCACTTCGGGCACGCGCCAGCCGGTGACGCATTGGAAGTCGCGGACGAAGGTCGTCTGCGGCATGGCTTGCAGCTCGGGCAGCGTATGACTGCGCGGGGTGGTTACCAGACCGGTGATGTCGAGCCGATAGTTACTCGCATCGCGTCGTGGCGCACCACGGGTGACCGAGTAGAAGCGGAAGGTGTTTCCCACCGGCAGCAGTCCGACCAGGCCGGTCGGATCGTGATTCCCGATCGGCCCGAGTACCGCCGCCAGCCCGCGTTGCAGTGACGCCCCGCCCAGTACCCCCGCCGCTCCGGCGGCGAGCAACCCGAGCACCACCCGTCGCCCGACGGGCGCGCCCGAATCCTGCGACTCGGAAGTCTTGTCGATGGGCACGACTCCACTATCCACCGCGTTCGGTTGCCCGCCCACCCGAGGCGGTTACTGTTGAATCGGGAGCCGCCCGCCGGCGGTGTCAACGAAAGGCCCCGCTATGCGCAGCCCCATCCGTGTCGCGCTCGGCGTCATCTTCGCTCTGCTCGGATTGCTCTGGTCGCTCCAGGGTTTCGGCGTCATCTCCGGTAGCGCGATGAGCAATACCGTCACCTGGTCGATCATCGGCCCGATAGTCTTCGTCGCCGGTCTGGTCAATGTGTTCTGGGGTTGGCGCGGCCGTACTCGTACCTGATCCGCACCTGGCTACCCGGTCCGCCTCTGCGGACAAATCACCCACACCGGCTATCCTCGCGATCATGATCGACCGCGAAATCGTCGACCGCATCGATCGCCTGGTGGGCGACCAACTCGCCGCGTACGAATCCCGGTCCTGGTATCACGCGCCCCGTGAGCTGTGCCCCCACTGCGGCCGCGACTGGCACGGCCTGCCGATCACCGAACGCATGGAACAGATGCGTCTGGTGCACACCTTCGACGAGGGCTATCGCTACGCGCGGGACACCAGTCGAGTCCTGTGCCCGGGCGCCATGTTCGTGGGTCCGTCGGCACCGGAACCGCCGTCCCCCAACGGATTCGACGTACTCGCCGCCTGGCGCGACATGGTCTGGGCGGCCCGGGACTCCACCCCGATCTCCCTCGGCAGCCGCACCGGCGGCGAGATACCCGAGATCGGCGTGACCGGCGGTTGCGACCGCGCGGCCTGGCACTGCCCCCGCTGCGACACCTGGTCCGCGGTGGTCGAGACGATCAGTGCCGCAAATGCTTTCGCAACCGCTCTACAGTCCTACGCCTCCCATATCGCCCGCCGCCACGAAATCGAACTCGTGACCCCCTTCGACACCGCGGAATTCGCCACCCGATTCGGCCTGCCCCTTCGAGGACTTCTCTGGGATGCCGACCATCGCGTGATCGGCCGCTACGGTCCGGGTGGTTCGCATTTCGAGGATGGTCACACCGCACGTGAGCTGAAGGGCTTCGGTGCGACCCTGCCCGGCCCTCGCGAGGATCAGGGAACCAGGGTCAGGGTCGCACCGCGGTAGTCAATTGCCTTGGGCGGCAGCGGCGACGGGCTGCCATTCGCGCCACAGGGCGAGGCGGGATTCGTAATCGGCGGTGGCGATCCGCAGGGGGATCTCGCCGAGGAACATGCGCAGCGGCGGATTCTCGGCGTCCACCACCGTCAGGATCGCGTCCCGGGTCGCGGTGGGGTCGCCGCTCCGATTGGCGGCGCGTTGGCGCGAGCGGGCCTCGCGAGCCGGGTCGTAGGCCTCGAGAGGGGTGGCGTGTTTGGACGACGGGCCAGCCCAGTCGGTGCCGAAACCGCCCGGCTCGATGAGGGTTACGTGGATGCCGAAGGGGGCCACCTCTTGGGCCAGGGATTGGGAGAAGCCTTCCAGAGCCCACTTGGAGGCGTGGTAGGCGCCGAGGTTTTGGAAGGCGGAGATGCCGCCGATGCTGGAGACCTGCAGGATGTGGCCACTCCCCTGGGCGCGCAGAATGGGAAGAGCGGCCTGGGTGATCCAAAGCGCACCGAAGACATTGGTTTCGAACTGGGCGCGCAGCTCCTGCTCGCTGAGCTCCTCGATCATGCCGAATTGGCCGAAGCCCGCATTGTTGACCACCACATCGAGTCGGCCGAAGCGTTCCGCGGTCTGCTGGACTGCCGCGAAATCGCCGTCGCGGTCGGTGACGTCCAATCGGATCGCCTGGAAGGTGTCGGGATACTTGGCGACCAGATCGTCGAGGGTGCTCAGATCTCGCGCGGTGCCCGCGACGCTGTCGCCGCGCTCCAGGGCCGCGAGCGCCCATTCCCGGCCGAATCCTCGTGAGACTCCGGTGATGAACCAAACTTTGCTCATACGATCACCGTAATGAGCTGGAGTGCACTCCAAGCAAGGCCTATTCCGGCGAGTTTCACACCGTTTGATCGCTTCGTCGTCGATGACGTAATCGGCGCCGCTCGAGTAATCCGGGATCGCGTGAAGCTCGTCGAATTGCGGCGCGAGGAGCTCGAACGGTGGTTTCCGGGTCCGCTCGGTGCGGTGCTCGCCGTGCGATTGCCGGTCGAGGAGCGCGCTGCCCGCACGGTTCGACCTCGCTGTCCCATTGCGGCCGAGGGCATTCGGTGTCCGGCCCGCGGTGCGGACTGGGTAGCGTGGCGGGCATGAACTCGCTGCTGCACCGGATCCTGGACATCGCGCCGGTGTGGATCTACGTCATTGTCACCGCGCTGGTGTTCGTGGAGGACGCCATCTTCGTCGGCTTCGTGGTGCCCGGTGAGACGGCGGCGGTGCTCGGCGGGGTCGCGGCAAGTCAAGGGCACGTCCAGCTTTGGGCGATGATCCTGCTGGTGGTGATCGCCGCGATCGTCGGCGACAGTGTCGGATACGAGGTCGGCAAGAAGGTCGGACCGCGACTTCTCGGCGTTCGGATGCTCGACAAGCATCGCGGCCGGGTCGAGCAGGCGCAGGACTTCCTGGCCAAGCGCGGCGGGTGGGCGGTCTTCTTCGGGCGCTTCACCGCCTTCTTCCGCGCCATGATGCCCGCCCTGGCGGGCACCTCGAAAATGCCCTACCGCCGCTTTCTGGCCTTCAATGCCTTCGGTGGAATCGTCTGGGGCGCAACCTTCGTGGTCCTGGGCTTCGTCGCGGGCAACTCCTACGAGCGGGTCGCCAAAACCGTCGGCCGCGATATCGCCATCGGTGTCGCCGTCGTGATCATTATCGGACTGATCGTCTGGAAGGTGCGCGAAAGCCGTCGCGAGCGCCACTTCGAAGCAGACTACGAAGCCGCCCACGAAGCCGAGTGACCCGAATCCACTGCGGAGTTCTCGGCAGCACGGCTCGGGGATGCCACCCGCGGTGATGCGCGACCCCTCTGGTTGGATGAAGCCAGTGACCAGCGTGCACTTCAAACTCGTCGGACCGCATCACCTGGATCAGGTGATGCCGGCCTGGGCACCTCAGTTCCCCCGGTTCGACCGTGTCGTCGGCTACACCGACCTCGGGCACGCCTTTCTCATGAGTACTCGCACCGGCGAATACGGCGTCCTGGACCCGTACTTCCCCGGCACCAAGGACTACGGCGTCTTCAGCGATATCTCCGCTTTCGTGGATCGAGTGCTGTTCGACCCCGACTTCATCACCTACATCCTTCAACCCCAACACGTTGCGGCCATTCGCCGCCGCCTCGGGCCGCTCAATGACGGCGAGGTCTATATCGCGACCCCCTATCCCTTCACGGGCGGCTCGGAGCATCCGGACTCGTATCACACCGGCGGTGTCTGGGCCTTCTACGATCTGGTCGCCCAGGCCCACGGCTTCGAAAGCGATTAGGCGCGTACGAGTTCAAGCGACTCTCAGTCGCGGGTCGCGGTGACGACAACGGCCGCGTACCGCACGGTGAAGCTGCCGCCGAGTGCGTCGATCGCCTCGCCGACCTCGTTCAGGACATCGGCGAGCGGCTCCGCTGTGAGTCGGGTGAGCGCGCCCTGAGTGGGTAGGACATCCAACCATTCGGCCCGGGTGTAGGACCGCTCCCAGTCGAATCTCCATAGTTCCGGCTCCGCGAACAGGCCCGACTTGCGAATGCCGTCGATCGCCCGATCTGTCAACGCCGGATATCCCTTGCGGCCCAACCGCATTGCCGCGACATCGAACGGCGAGTCGGGTAGTGCGCGCCGGAACGCCGTAATGAACGCCTCGGTGATCTCGGCGGGCGGTTCGGCGGCATTCCAGAAGGCGGCGAACCTGCCGTGCGGCCGCAGGACCGCCGCGGCCTTCTCGGCTCCGGCCACCGGATCGACCCAGTGCCACGCTTGCCCGGAGATGACCGCATCGAATTGCCGACCGGCCGGATCCCAGCTTTCGAACAGGCCCGGTTCGACCGTCACCCCCGTTGTGCGGGCGAACTCCGCCATGCGCGCATCGGGTTCGACGCCCAGGATCGTGCATCCCGCCGCCAGAAATTGCCGTGCCTCTATGCCTGTGCCGCAACCGATATCGAGCATCTCGCGCCCGGGACTCTCGTTCACGATGCGCGCCACCATGGCCTCGGGGTAATGCGGTCTGGTCCGGTCGTACCGACCGGCGTCCACGCCGAATGATTCGGCGACCTGGCGGTGCGAATGCGGCTCCGGCCTGGGGTGATCTGCCGGTTCATACGGTATTGTGGGCATGTGCCCACTCTAGTGGGCACATGCCCACTCGTCAACGAGTGCCGCACGAGTGCCTATGGGAGAGAAGGTTTTACGGTGCCGACCGGCGTAGCCCTGCGTGACGTCCGCGAACAACTGTTCGCCGCCGCCGAACGCGTGCTGTCGCGGGACGGGCCGAGCGCGCTCACCAGTCGCGCCGTCACCGATGAGGCGGGCTGCGCGAAAGGCGTACTGCACCGCCACTTCTCCGACTTCGACGATTTCCTCACCGAACTCGTCCGCGACCGCATCGCCCGCCTCGGCCACGACGCCGCCACACTGCGCGAATCCGCGGGCACCGGCACCGTCGACACGAACCTCGCCGATGCGGTGACCAAGGTCTTCGGCCCGGTCGCGGTGGCCATTGTCAGTCTGATCATCTTCCGCGACGAACTACGCATCCGACTACGCCGAAGCCGCCCGATAGGCGTCCCCCTGCTCTCGGATGCCACCGTCATGATCGCCGACTATCTCACCGCCGAACGGGATCTGGGCCGCCTCACCCCGCAGGCCGATATCGACACCCTCGCCCCCACGCTCATCGGCGCGGGCCATCTCCTGTTCGCCGATCGGACCGGCACGCCACCCGAGCCCGCTGCCGTTCGGAAGATGGTTGCCACGGTCCTGTCCACCGCTACGGCATGATCATCCGGAGACGGAATTTCACGGCCGCGCCCCAGGTTGGTGCGGGGGTAACTACGAGAGGGCGGATGAGATGAACGCATTCAACGACAGTGTGATCGAAGAGTTCCGGGCCAATGGCGGACGCGTCGGCGGGCCGTTCGAAGGCCGCACCAATATGGTCCTCATTACGACGACGGGCGCGAAATCGGGTCGTGAGATCACCAACCCGCTGGTGTACGTCCCCGATGGTGAGCGCATCGCGATCATCGCCTCCAACGGCGGCGCGGACAAGCATCCGGCCTGGTACCACAATCTGCGCGCCAATCCCGAGCTGACGGTCGAGCTGGGCGACGAAACCTACACCGGCAAGGCCGAATTCGTGACCGGCGCCGAGCGCGACGACCTGTATGAGCGCATGGTCGAACTCATGCCGCAGTTCGACGATTACCGGCGCAATACGACTCGTGAGATCCCGGTAGCCGTGGTCTATCGGCAGCCTGCCTAGCGCTGCCGGACCGGCGAGGGCTCCCCGGCTCGACGTCGTTGAAGTCTCAGGCGATCTCCGCGCGCAGAGCCTCAGCGAGCACACCCAGCCCCTCGATGAACAGCGCATCGCCGATGACCAGCGGTGGCAGCAGCCGAATCACATTGCCGTAGGTGCCGCAGGTCAGCACCACTACGCGCCGTGTGAGCGCGGCCGCCGCCACCGCCTTGGTGAGCACGGGATCCGGCAATCCCGTGCCCGGCTTCACAATCTCGATGGCGAGCATGGCCCCGCGCCCGCGCACATCCCCGATAACGCCGGTCTCCTGCGCGAGGGCTCGCAGTCGCGGCATGGCGATGGCTTCGAGTTCGCGCGCGCGAGCATAAATCGAGTGCACGCAGCTGCTCCAGGGCGGCCAGCGAGTTGGTTCTCGATGCGCGAAATCACCCGCTGCGCGGCCTATCACTCGTCAGTGTCGATTCGTCACGGTACGGATACGACATGGGCATCCGGTAGATAGCGCCGTGCTCACAATGCGCTGCTGGGGCAGACGGTAGGCGATCTCGGTCACGGTGCTGAACTCCCGGTCGAAAAGTGAAGGGCTGCCGGTGGATCGGCGTACTAGTGGGCGCTCATGACATGCTTTATCCGGGTGTACTCCTCGACGCTGTACATCGAGAGATCCTTGCCGTACCCGGACTGCTTGAACCCGCCGTGTGGCATCTCGGCTACCAGCGGAATATGGCAGTTGACCCACACCGCACCGAAATCCAGTGCGCGGGTGAGGTATTCGACGGTCGAGTGATCGCGGGTCCAGACACTGGAGGCCAGGCCGTAGCGCACACCATTGGCCAGTTCGATGGCCTGCTCGGTATCGCTGAACGATTGCACGGTCAGCACCGGCCCGAAGGTCTCGTCCTGCACGATCGAATCATCCTGGCGCACATCGGTGATCACGGTCGGCGCGATGAAGAAGCCCCGCTCCCCCACCCGTTGCCCGCCGGTACGGACCTTGGCGTGCCCGGGCAACGCCGCCAACTTGCCCATGACGGTTTCGAAATGGTTCACGTTGTTGAGCGGCCCGTAGAACGTCTCGGGATCATCGGGCAGACCCGGCTTGACCGTCTCGGCCTTGCGCACCAGCGCGTCGACGAGCTGATCGTGAATCGATTCGTGCACCAGTACCCGGGTGGCCGCGGTGCAGTCCTGTCCGGCATTGAAGAACGCCGCCTCGGCGATAGTGCTTGCGGCAGCGTCGATATCGACATCCGGGAACACCACGGCCGGGGCCTTACCGCCGAGCTCCAGGTGCGCGCGCTTGAGCTGGGTGGCCGCCGCACCGGCAACCGCGATACCCGCGCGCACCGATCCGGTGATCGACACCAGACCGGGTGTCGGATGATTCACGATCGCTTCACCGGTGCTCGCGTCACCGAGCACGATATTCAGAACTCCGTCCGGCAGAATGCCTTTCGAGATCTTGGCCAGCACCAATGTGCTCTCCGGTGTCGTATCACTCGGCTTGAGTACCACGGTGTTCCCGGCGGCGAGCGCGGGACCGATCTTCCAGATCGCCATCATGAACGGGTAGTTCCACGGCGTCACCTGGCCCACCACGCCGATCGGTTCGCGGCGCACATGCGAGGTGAATCCCTCCATGTACTCCCCGGCCGCGCGACCCTCCAAAAGTCTTGCGGCCCCGGCGAAGAAGCGAATGTGGTCGGCGCTGACCGCGATCTCCTCGGCCGCGATAACGGCCTTGGGCTGTCCGGTATTGCGGGACTGCGCCGCGACGATTTCCTCGCTGTGCGCCTCGATGGCGTCGGCCAGCTTCAAAAGCGCCGCCTGGCGCGCACCCGGTGTCGTCTTTCCCCAGGTCGTGAAGGCGCGGGCGGCGGCGGTCATGGCCGCGTCCACATCGGCGGGGGTCGAGATCGGGGCCTGCCCGACCACGCTCTCGTCGACCGGATTCACCAGGTCGAGGGTTGAAGTACCGGACGACGCGACGAACTCGCCGTCGATGTAGTTCTGGAGCACGGGACTCGATGCTGAGGTCACTGTTCATCTCCCGGAAGGCGCGGTGTGCTTTTGTGCGTGCTTTCGGACAGTGTGCACGCGTTTGAATTCAACGCTGTGGTCGATTCAACCCCGTGTTCGATTCAACACCGTGTTCGATTCAACCCCGTGACTCGCCGGTAGGTGAGTGCCGAAACGGCTATTGCCGGGGCGTGTCATCGACAATCTGTACACTCGCAAATCTGCGAAAGGGGTCCTGTGTCGGTACCGGTGAGTTGGGTTCTGTCCCAGCTTGACCTGGCGATTCCATTGCGTGGCGGTGCCGCGGGCATCGGCCGCACCATCGACCTGGTCATCACCACCGAATTGGAGAACCCCTTCCGCTGGCTGTCCGGTGGCGAACTGGTGCTCACCACCGGTATGCGATTACCCGCCACGCCCGATGCCCGCGCCTCCTACCTGCGCAGACTCAATGAACGAGGCGTCGCCGCGGTCGGTTTCGGAATCGGGCTCAGTCACCCGGAGATACCGGAAGACATGATCAGGACCGCCGACGATATCGGCATCCCGCTCTTCGAAGTGCCGCTGCCGACCCCGTTCGCGGCCATCGTCAAGAGGGTCACCGAACGTTCGGCGCAGCTGCAATACGACGCGCTACTGCGCGCCTCGCGGGCCCAGCCCCGCATGACCCGGGCGCTGGTTCGATCCGGTGCGCGGGCGATAGTTCGGGAACTGGCCACCTCACTGCGCGCGACCGTCCTGGTGCTCGACGCCGATACGCGAATCACCGATGTGCACCCCGACGCCCCCGATGACGAACTGCTGCACACCGTCCGCACCGCCCTGGCCTCGGATCCGGCGGCCGCCAGCGGCGTGCACACCGTGCACGGCCAGTCGATCACCCATCAGCGCATCGGTGTGGGCGGCCGCGTGCACGGAGACCTGGTCGTGGTCAGCCCCGCCCCGCTCAGCGCCGTCGACCAGATCCTGCTCGGCCACGCGAACTCATTGCTGGCCTTGGATTTCGAGAAACCCGCCCGACTATGGGAGGCCCAGCACCGACTGAACAGCACCGTGCTGGGCCTATTACTCAGTCATGAGACCAACCTGGCCCCCGCCTGGACGCATCTGGCGCAGGCCGCCGATGCCGCCGGCCGTATTCGAGTGCTCGCCGCCGACTGCGACACCCTGGACGCGGTCGACGATATTCGCTCGGTCGCCGAGAGTATGGCCGTGCGCTCGGGGCATCCGCTGTTCCTGCATCTGATCGACCGTCGCGTCCGTGTGGTGTTGCCCGGAGTCGCGGCCGTCGCCTTCGCTCGCGAACTCGCCGCCGATCTGTCCCCCGGCACCAGCCGTGCGGTCCGCTTCGGCCTCAGCGGTGAGCATCCGCTGCCCGAGCTGGTCACCGCCACCGAGGCCGCCTCCCTGGCCGCCGCGGCCGCCGAACGCGGTAGTGCGCCATCGGAATTCGGTGCGCTCACCGGCCGATCGCTACTGTCCTTCGACTCCACCCGCCAGGTGCTGGACACCCTGGCCAAGACGATGCTGACCCCGCTCACCGATCACGACTCCGCGCACGGCACCGAACTGCTGATCTCACTACGCGCCTATCTCGAGGCGAATGGTCAGTGGGAGGCGGCGGCCGCGGCGACCGGCGTGCACCGGCACACGCTGCGCAAGCGCATCGCCACCGCGCAGGACCTGCTCGGCTGCGATCTGGACAGTGCCCGGGTGCGCGCGGAGCTGCTGCTGGCAATCCTCGCGGGCGGCAACTGAACTCGGTCAGGCCGGTGACTCGGGCCGCTCCGGCTCGGATTCGGCCCGAACCGCGGTCCGGGCGCGGGATTTACGAGGTCGCAGCGCCTGGAGCCGGGCGGCGGCGGCATCGAGAAACAGTTCGAGCGCGTAATCGTAGGATTTGCGGCGCATTTCGTCTCGCAGCAGCGGTGCGACGGCGACCAGATGCGGATACGTTTTCGGAGCGAGCGCCGGGTAGATTTCGTCCCAGACCCGATACTCGGCCGCCCGGGCGCTCTCCGGCATCGCGCTCCAGCAGGATTCCTGTGCCGCGCTCGCCATGCCCTGATCCACGAGCGCGTGGTAGAGCCGCACCGCCTCCTCGTCCGGGAATCCGGCGCCGCGCAGCACGCCCAGGACGGTGTTGATGGATTCGGCCTCCTTCGCCCGCCCGGTGGTGCGATACATGGTGAGTGTGGCAACCTGCGGGCAGTCCAGATATCCATCTCGAATACGGTGACCTATGGTCCGCAGATCCCGCCGCCAATCGCCGGTCGGCGCATACTCCGCCATGGTGCGGCCGATGAGTTCGTCGGCGACCGCGAGCAGCAGGTCATCGGTGCCTTTGAAGTATCGGTACAGCGCCGACGGGTCCGCGCCCAGTGCCGCCCCGAGTCGCCGTACCGAGAGTCCGCCCGCCCCGTGCTCGCGCATCATGCGCAGCGCGGTATCGACGATCAGCTCCTCCGAAAGTATGGCTCCCTGTTTGCTGGGTCGGTGGCGCTGGCGGGGTTTTCCGGGGGTCCGAAGGTCGCTCATGCGACGCAGCTTATGTCAACACCATTGACATAAATAGCCGTTGACATTTCTATATGGACACCGCTCCTGTGCGCACCCCCACTTTCGGAAGTTGAACTGCATGACCACCACTCCAATGCGTAGGTCACTCGGCGTCCTCGACAATGTCGTCATCGCCGCATCCAGTACCGCGGCAACAACCAGTATCGGCATCGGCCTGGGTCTCACCGCGGGCGTTGTCGGCCTGCACCTGCCGATCATCATGGCGCTGGCCGTCATTCCGGTCGCCTGCATAGCGGGCGCATATGCCCATCTGAACCGGGTCGAACCCAATGCGGGCAATACCTATGTCTGGGTGGGCCGTTCGCTGAACCCGTGGCTCGGCTTCCTGTGCGGCTGGGTGATGGCGGTGAGCATGGTGCTGTTCCTGGCGTACACCACCACCGTCACCGGCTCATCGATTCTGGCGCTGGCGGGTCAGGCCGGACTGCGCAGTATCGGCGGGGTCGAGCTCACCGCCGAATCGACACTGCAGTCCACCCTGGTCGGATTGCTCCTACTGGTCGCGGCGGTCATCACCGCGATCGTCGGCGTGGATCTGGCCGCCAAGGTGCAGAGCGTGCTGCTCATCTTCGAATACGTTGTGCTGCTTGGCTTCTGCGGCTACGGCTTGTTCGTCGGCGATCAGCCCTTCAGTATGGACTGGGTCGATCCGTTCGATATCCCCTCGGGCGCGGCCTTCGCACAGGGCATGGTGCTGGCGGTGTTCTGCTACTGGGGCTTCGACTCCGCGTACAGCATGACCGAGGAGTGCCACGACAGCCGCACCTCCGGTCGCGCGGGGGCCTACACGCTGATCCTCATGTTGGGTCTGTTCCTGTTGGCGTCCTTCGCCTTTCAGCGCGTGCTGCCACTGGACGAAATGGCCGATCACGGTGCCGAGGGACTGGTCTACTTCGGAAATGCCTTGGCCACTTCGCCTTTGACGCTGCTGCCGATGATCGCGCTGACCTTCTCCGCGGTCGCCTCGCTGCAATCGGGTGTCTTGCCCACGGTGCGTGGCATGTTCGCCATGAGCCGTGACCGCACGCTCGGCCCGGTGTGGGCGCGCGTCCATCCGCGCTATGGGACCCCCGCCGCCGGAACCCTCGTGCTCGGTGCGCTGGCGATGGTCGTCTGCGTGGTGGCGCTGGCCATTCCGAAGGTGCCCGATCTGATCAATGCGACCGTGAACGCCATCGGCATCATCGTCGCGCTCTACTACGCCGCGACCGCACTCGCGGCGGCTGTCCGATTCCGCGGATTGCTGCGAGTCGGTGTGCGCGCGGCCGTGGTCCCGGTCATCCTGCCGATGCTCGGCGCGATCCTGCTGCTGGGCCTCGCGGGCGCCCTGAGCTGGGACTACTGGAGTGGCGTCGACCATTACGAGGTCGCCGCCGACAACGGCTGGTTCGTACTCTCGGTGCCGCTGGCCATGGTCCTGTCCGGAATCGCGGTCGCCGCCTGGGCCAAATGGGTGCGCCGCTCCCCCTACTTCCTGCGCCCCGCGCGCGAGACGCTGGTAACCGAAGACATCGAAGAGCCAGCCCTGCCCGAACCGATCCCCTCGTTGTCAGGAGCAACCGAATGACCCACGCCGACCTTGTGTTCACCGGCGGCACCGTCCTCACCATGGACTCGGCGCGCAGCCGCGCCACCGCGCTCGCCGTCACCGGCGACCGCATCACCGCCGTCGGACACGCCGAGGTGCGGGCAGCGATCGGTCCGCGCACCGAGGTGGTGGATCTGACCGGACGGGCCCTGTTGCCCGGCTTCCAGGACGCGCATATCCACGCCGCCTCCGCAGGCGTCGAACTGGGCGAATGCGATCTCACCGGCACGGTGGACCTCGATGAGTACTTCCGCCGCATCACCGCCTATGCCGCCGAACATCCCGAGCGGGAATGGATTACCGGTAGCGGCTGGTCGATGGAGAGCTTTCCGGGCGGTGTGCCGACCCGGCAGCAGCTCGACGCTCTGGTGCCCGATCGCCCGGTGTATCTCACCAATCGCGATCATCACGGCGCCTGGGCCAATACCCGGGCGCTGGAACGGGCCGGGATCACTGCGGATTCACCGGATCCGGCGGACGGTCGCATCGAACGCGAGCCCGACGGCACACCCGCGGGCATGCTCCAGGAGGGCGCGATGCACCTGGTCGAGCAGGTGCTTCCGGCCATCACCGCCGAGGACCGGATGGCGGGACTGCTGCGCGCGCAGGCGCACCTGCACGCGCTGGGGATCACCGCCTGGCAGGACGCGTACCTCAGTGCCGACGGCGGTCCGATGGATCACGCCGCCACCTACTTCGCGGCCTCGGAGAACGGCACCCTCACCGCTCGTGTCAGCGGCGCACAGTGGTGGGAGCGGGAACAGGGCGCCGCGCAGATTCCGGCAATGATCCTGCGCCGCAAGCAGTTCCAGTCCGAGCGTTTCCGCCTCGACACCGTCAAGATCATGCAGGACGGCATCGCGGAGAACTACACCGCGGCCATGACCGTGCCGTACAAGGATCGGCACGGCTGCTGCACCGGCAACTCCGGACTCAGCTTCGTCGATCCGATCGCGCTGCGCGACTACGTGACCGAACTGGACGCACTCGACTTCCAGGTGCACTTCCACGCCCTGGGCGATCGCGCGGTCCGCGAATCCCTCGACGCGGTCGAGGCGGCCCTCATCGCCAACGGCCCGCGCGGCAATCGCCACCACCTGGCACATCTGCAGGTGGTGCACGCGGACGATATCCCACGCTTCCATCGCCTGGGCGCGGTGGCGAATCTGCAACCGCTGTGGGCGGCGCACGAGGCGCAGATGGATGAGCTCACCCTGCCCTTCATGGGTGGTGACCTGGCCGAACGGCAGTACATGTTCGGTGATCTGCTGCGCGCCGGCGCCACTCTCGCGTGCGGCAGCGACTGGCCGGTGAGCGAGGCCGCACCGCTGGCGGGCATCCATGTGGCGGTCAATCGCATTCATCCGGACTCGGACGAGCCGCCGCTGCTGCCCGAACAGCGACTGGATCTGATGACCGCCCTCGCCGCGTACACCGCCGGCTCGGCGTATGTGAACCGCCGCGATGACACCGGCACGCTGCGGGTCGGCGCACTCGCGGATCTCGTTGTGCTGGACCGGGATCCGTTCGAACACCGGCCCTCGGAGATCGCCGAAACCCAGGTCGATCAGACCTATGTCGGCGGTGTCCGGGTCTTCGGTTGAGGCGAATTCGAGGGGGGTGACACCGCGGCGCGCCGGGCGCGATGCTATTGTCTTGGACATCAGTCGCCCGTCGTGCGCGGCAATCCCCCTTCTTCGGTAAGAGACAAAGTATGTGTAACCGTCGGTTACACATAAATCCTCTGCCCTGCGTCGATTACTTGTCTCGATGGGCGACCAGGTGCGCCAGCGCCGTCAGATCGGCCGCGGCCACCTCCGGCGGGAGTGCGCCCAGCGCCGACTCCAATGCGGCGGCGGCACGTCCGAGCGTGTGTTCCCGCCCGCCCGCCTCCTCGATCAACAGGGCCGCCCGGGCCGCGCGCTGCGCGGTCATCGGCTGGCGCGCGTGATACATACGCGCGAACTCCCGGCCCGGATTGGTATCCGAGGCCAGTGCGGAGACCACCGGGAACGACTGTTTGCGCTGAATCAGATCGCTGTGCGCGGGCTTTCCCGTCACCGCGGGATCACCCCAGATATCGATGGCATCGTCGACCAGTTGGAACACCAGGCCGAGTTCGCAGCCGAAGGTGTGCATGGCCGACACCACGCGATGATCCGCGCCCGCGCAGAGCGCGCCGAGGGCGCACGCACAGCCCAGGAGCGCACCGGTCTTACCCGCGGCCATGGTGAGGTACTCGTCCACGCTCACCGAGGACCGCGCCGCGAAGGCGCAATCCTCGTACTGCCCCCGGCACAGTGTGACGGTGGCGCGGGCCAGCCGGATGACCGCCTCGGCCGTGACCGGTTCGGGCACACCGTCGGAGAGCACACCCAGCGCCAGTGCCTGCAAAGCATCGCCGAGCAGCGTGGCATTGGTTTCACCCCACACCCGCCAGACCGTGGGCCGGCCGTGCCGGAACGGGTCCGCGTCCATGACATCGTCATGCACCAGCGAGAAGTTGTGCAGCAGTTCGACGGCCGCGGCCGCGTGGGTCGCGTTCTCGATACTGCCGCCGCAGGCCACGGCGGCGGCGAAAGTGAGAGCAGGGCGTAAAGCCTTGCCCTGCGCGCCGGTGATCGCCACTCCGTCGGCATCACACCAGCCGAAGTGGTAGCCCGCCATGCGATCCATCGGGTCGGCGAGCGAGTCGACCGCCGCGCGCAGCACCGGTTCGATGGCCAGGCGGGCGGCGGCCAGCTGTCTGCGGGCCGCGTGCTGTGCGCCACTCTCGGCCGGGTGTTGGCCGTACTCGGCGGGCCGCTGGCGTATTTCGCTGTGGCTCAACTGGTTGGCCATACTCGGCCGGGACAGTCCCCATCGGCGCATACCGTCGAGTCGTTGTCCCGCTGTGGTTCTGGTCGGTTTCGACGCTCGCATAATCCGCCCCGCTCACTCGGACACACGGCCTCCGCAGCCACCCGGCGGTGATTGGGCGGCCATGCATAGAAGAGTCCAATCGTCCCACTCGGATGCGAAAACGCGGGGCCGCCTGTGGATTTCATTTCGGCAACGGCGGCTCCGCCGCAGTTCAGGTGAGTGGCAGGCCGTGTTCCAGGGCCTCCACCGGCGCGCTCGTATAACGGGCCGCTTGATAGTGGTAATCAAAATTCGCCCGAACGTACACCGTGTAATTGGTTGCGGTGGCCAAGGTGTCGTCGCGATCACGATCGACGACACCGGCATCGTCCAGTTCGGCGGGGAGTCGCTCCAGGGCTGCCGTCATGCGGTCTATGCACTCGGTGAGCATGTCGTTCACCAGCTTGAGCGCCTGAGGTCTGTTGTGCCCGAGGTGATATTCGGCGAGCAGCACCGAATTGTAGAGGTAACCGGACGCTTCGTCCGAGGCCACCGAGAGCACATCGTTGAACAGGCCCATATGCTCGACCGCGGCCTCACGCAGACTGCGCATGGCCGGAAGATAGCGGGCGGCCGCGGCCAGATCCACTCCTTCGGCCCGCTCGCTGATATCGAGAAAGACGAAGAGCGCCACCCCGTCTCGGCGATGCGCGCGATAGGTCTCCAGATCCGGAAGATTTCCGGAGAGTCGGCCCACACTCTCGGTGTAGTACGTCCAGAGCCAGTCCCGGATCTCCCCCCGCACGGCTTCGCGCCACTCCGGCGAGCGGCCCTCCGACAGCCGCCGCCACAGGTCGGCGAACGCCACGGCGAGGACGCCGGAAGGTTGCCTGGCACTGTCGAATACCGCGTTGAGGGCCTGTACGGCCTCCAAACTGCGCTGGGGATCCGGAATTTCAATATCGAACTGATCGTCGACGACGAAAGCCCAAGCCGTGTACTGGCTCAGGAGTGTGAGCTCCTCGACATCGGCGTGCGGACACCAGAGCGCGTACATTCGCGCAGGTCTGGTGCGTTCCATCCGCCGCCGCGTCAACTCGGTGGGTATCAGCTCGAACGCCTCGAGCCACTCCCACATACCCGCCTCTGCCTCCAGCTCCCGCGGATTGAGCTCCACCGGCGCGTAGGGCATGAAGAAATCGGTTGGTTCCATCGAAACTGCCTATCTCCCAACCAGTTTACCTGCCGATATGACAATACCGGCGTTTCAGGCTCAACCGGCGATCCGACCGCTATTCGGCCACCGACACCAGGCGCTGCACGGGGTCGAAGAGGGTCTGTTCGGCGACCCTGGTGGCTGCCAGAGCCGCGAGAGTCGTTGCGGCCAAGAGCATATACATGACCACTATCTGGTAGCGGATCGCTGTGAGCGGATCCACACCCGCGAGAATCAAACCTGTCATCGCCCCCGGCAGACTGATCAGACCGACCACCTTCGTAGAGTCTATCGCGGGGATGAGCGCGGTGCGCAGCGCCGAGCGGCGATAGGGCAGGAAGGCGTCATGCGCCGAAAGGCCAAGCGCCAGACGGGCTTCTACGGCGTCGCGGTTGTGTCGCGCGTCCTCGGCGAGACGGCGCAGGGCGATACCGGTGGCCTGCATGGCCGAGGAGACGATCATCCCGCCCACCGGAACCACCACGCGGGCGTGGGTGGAGATGACGCCCAACAGGATCAGCGCGCCGAGGGTGACGGCCGAACCGAACGCCACGCCCAGGGTCGCGGAGCGGCGGGCATGCGGTAGGCCCGCGCCGCGGCGGCCGGCTACGAAGCCCGCGATCACGACCATGAGCACGACCCAGCCGAGCGCGCCCGGCAATCCGGTGTGGCGGAACAGGATCAGCAGTACCGCGCCCACGGCGATCAGCTGGACTCCGGCCCGCGCGGCGGCGATGAGCAACTCGCGGGTGAGGTTGAGGCGCTGGCGATAGGCGATCAGCGCGGCCAGACCGACCAGTAGCAGTGACGCCGTGACACCGGTCCAGTCGGGTACCGAGAGTTCGTTGGTCACGACCGGTCCACCTCCCCCTCGGCGGCGAGGCGGGACAGCTTGCCGCGCTCCAGATACCAGATGTCGTCGGCCACTCCGGCGACGAATGTGGTGTCGTGGCTTACCAATACGACGCTGCCGCCCGCGGCGGTGTGCTTGCGAATGAGATCTCCGATGTGCGCCGCGGCGGTGTCGTCCAGGGCGGAGGTCGGTTCGTCCAGGAGCAGCACCTCGGGCTCCACCGCGAGCGCTCGGGCCAGGCAAACCCGCTGTGCCTCACCGCCGGACAGCTCCGCACAGCGCCGATCGGCGAAGTCCGGGGGTAATCCGGCGCGGGTGAGGAGTTCGTTGACCCGCTCGGCGGAGACCGGGCGACCCACCCGCACCTCGTCCGCGACGGTATCGGTGAGCAGCACCGGTTTCTGTGCTACCAGCCCGACCTGGCGGCGCAGCGGTAGCACCGGCAGATCAGTGATGGGTGTGCCGTCCATGAGGATGCGGCCTGCGCCGGGGTCGGCGAAGCGGTTCAGCAGGCGCAGCAGAGTGGTCTTGCCCGCGCCGCTGGGACCGATCACCGCGGCGCAGCGACCGTCGGGGAAGGTCGCGCTCACCTCGAC
Source organism: Nocardia sp. NBC_01503 (assembly GCF_036327755.1). NCBI lineage: Bacteria > Bacillati > Actinomycetota > Actinomycetes > Mycobacteriales > Nocardiaceae > Nocardia > Nocardia sp. NBC_01503. The sequence continues at coordinate 6,754,024 of NZ_CP109596.1, read as the reverse complement.
CAGCAGCGGTGTCGATCCGTAGCCTGCGCTGACCTTTTCCAGGGTGATGGTGGGCACGGCACCACAATGCCGCAAAGTCGGGCACTCGGCCCGGCGCCGCGCTATCCGGCGGTGGCCGTCTGCCCGGCCGGGGCGGTGATCCGGTGCAGGGCTTCGGCGAGATCGGTTCCGGTGGGCGCGGTTTCGGGGTCGATGAGCAGTTGGGCGGCGACACCGATCAGGAGTGCCTGATAGAACGTGCCGACCCTGCGACTCGCCTCGGGATCGGAGTCCTCCATACCCTCGAAGAGACCGGCCAGACCCCTTTGCGCCTCGGGCGTGGTGGCGGCCAGTTGTTCACGGGATTCGGTGTGGGACAGCGCGTCCAGGGTGGCGGACCAGACGCCCCGGTGTGCGGTGATGGATTCGCGCACGGTGTCCCAGCGCGCGGCGAAGCGGCGCAGGGCATCGGGTTCGGTGGCGTCCGTGGCGGTCAGTGCGCGCGCCAGCTCGGTGCCCCATTCCTGGGTGGCCGCGGTGAGGGCCGCGGTGAGCAGGGCCTCCTTGGAGCCGAAGTGGTAACCGATGGCGGCCATGCTCACGCCGGAGGCGGTGGCGATATCGCGCACCGTGGTGCGGGCGAAGCCCTTCTCGAACAGGCAGGTGCGTGCGCCGGCCAGCAGATCCTCGCGATTTCCCATGCCGAGCAGCATAGTGCAAATGCCTGAAACAAAGGTATTGCGCAAACGCCTAAGACATTTGTACAGTTTTGGTCATGCAGCAGATCGCCAACCGCAATGTCCTGATCTCCGGTGCCAGCATCGCGGGTCCCGCCCTCGCCTTCTGGCTCAAGCGCTATGGCTTCAACCCGACCATCGTCGAGAAGGCTCCGGCCCTGCGCGAGGGGGGCCAGGCCATCGATGTGCTCGGCACCGCCACCGATGTACTGCGCCGGATGGGCCTGCTCGAGCGGGTGCACGAACTCCAGACGGGTAAGCGTGGGACCTCGTACGTGGCTGCCGACGGCACCGTCAAGGCCAGCATCAGCAGTGAGGTCTTCAATGGCGTCGGGGCCAACGGTGATGCCGAGATCGCGCGCGGGGATCTGTCCCGGGTGCTCTACGAGGCCACCCGCGAGGATGTCGAGTACCTGTTCGGTGACTCCATCGCCGCGCTCACCGAAACCGAGGACGGCGTGCGGGTGCGGTTCGAACACTCCCCCGCCCGCACCTTCGATCTGGTGATCGGCGCCGATGGCGTCCACTCCCACACGCGCGCACTGGTTTTCGGCCCGGAGTCGGAATTCGTCCGGCATATGGGCTACTACATCTCGATCTTCACCATGCCCAACCTGCTGAAGCTGGATCGCTGGGAGCTGGACTACAACACCCCCGGCAAGATCGCGGGCAGCTACAGCGCTCGCGAGAACACCGAAGCCAAGGCGATTTTCGCGTGGGCCTCGGAACAGCTGGACTACGACTATCGCGATATCGACGCGCAGCGCCGGATTCTCACCGACACGTTCGCCGGTCAGGGTTGGGAGGTGCCGCGCCTGCTCGCGGAACTGTCTGCGGCACAGGACTTCTACTTCGATGCCATGGCGCAGATCACGATGGAGACCTGGTCGAAGGGGCGGGTATCGCTGGTCGGGGACGCCGGGTATTGCGCCTCACCGCTCTCCGGGCAGGGTGCGGATCTCTCGCTGGTCGGCGCCTATCTGCTCGCGGGTGAATTGGCCGCTGCCGCAGGCGATTACCGGGTCGCGTTCGCGCGCTACGAGCGGGAGATGCGTCCGATGGTCGATGCCTGCCAGAAGTTCGCCGAAGGTGTGGGTCGGTGGTACGCGCCCGGGAGCAAGGCCATGATCCGGGTGCGCAATCTGAACGTTCGGCTGCTCCCCTACCTGCCCTGGCGCGGACTCATGGGCGGGACTCCGCAGCAGGTCGCCCGGACGGTCGCCGCCAAGAGTTATGCCGCTCGCGCATAACCGGGTGAATATTGCGGACCGGTCTGGACGAGATCGATTGCACCCCCGTATCTTTCGAAAACACAAGATCAGCCGCCGGTGCGCCGTACGCTCGGGCACCGACCCACAGCCGTATCGGCACAACCCCGGAGGCGCGCGCATGCTGTCCCTGCAGGAGATTTCGGACCGGATGGAGATCGAGGACCTGATGGTCCGGTACTCGCACGCCGTGGACACCCACCAGTGGGAGCTGCTCGACGAACTCTTCACCGCCGACGCCCATATCGACTACACGGCCATGGGCGGTCCGGCCGGTGATCTGGCCTCCACCAAGGCGTTCCTGGCCTCCGTCATGCCCAATTTCTCGGCGTTCCAGCATATGGTCGCGAACTCCGCGATTCGGGTGGAGGGCGATCACGCGACCGCCCGCACCATGTGCCACAACCCGATGGTGGTGGCTGGTGCGGACGGTCATCAGCGGTTGATGCTGTGCGGGCTCTGGTACCACGACAGCTTCGTCCGGGTGGACGGTGCGTGGCGGATCCGCCAGCGGATCGAGGAGAAGTCCTATATGTTCGTCGCCCCGCCCGCCGATGCCGTCATGAGCTGATCGAACAGCTCACGGTATCCGCGCAGTGCCTGCCGCAACTCCTCGGTGTCCGAGCCGTTTCCATGCTGCCAGCGCTGCTCCAACTGCTGACGGCGCTGCGCGAAATCATCGGCCAGCGCCTGAATGGTCCCGGAGACCAATTGATCGGCCCGAGTCACCGCATCCTTCGGATCATCGACGAACATGCCCTGCACCTCACGCCACTGCCCGCGCAACTGCGTCGGGTCGGTGGCGGGGGTTCGCTGCCCGTGCTGTCCCCGCGCCTCGTCGAAGCGCGGTGACTGACCGGGGTTCCGGATCTGACCGGGCTGGCGGGGATCGTCGATCTGGGACCGCTGACCGGCGTGCGGCGCTTGTCCGAATCCCTGGCCCTGCTGGCTGAATTCCGGGGACTGGCCCGAATGGCGGGTCTGGCCCAGAGCCGGGTCCTGGCCCGAATGTGTTGCCCCGGTCGGATCCTCGTGGCGCTCGCGATCCGAGCGCTGCGTTTCGCGCCCTGAGGCTTCACCGTGGGCGTCGGGGCTCAGGTTCTCCGCCCCGTCGTGGCCTGCGGTCGCGGTGCGCCCGCCGGTGTCGGCGGCGCGGCCACTGGTGCGTTCGGCGATGGGCCGGTCATCGGGCCCGGCGGACCGGACATCGCCGCCGGTCACCGTATTCTCCTCGGCGGCAAGCTGTTTCGCCTGCTCTGATTCGATACTCATGGTTGTTCCTCACTTCTCGGTTGTCGCGTGGCGGCCGTCGCGGGTGGTGTCGCCATTGACGCCCACCAGGTCCGCGAACAGTTGGCGGTAGTCGACGATGGCGGCGCGCATATCCTCGGTGGAAACCTCACCGCGCCCGGCTCGTCCGGCGATCTCATGTGCGCGCCGATACTCCGCCAGCGGCCGTGCGTGCTCGACCGAGAGATCGGCGACCTGCTGGTCGTAGCCCTCGGTCGGATAGCCGCGATCGGCCATGGCCAGCGTCAGCAGTCGGTCGGCATTGTCCAGCGCGCGTGCCGGATCGTCGATGAACTGCTCCTGCACATGCGCCCACTGCATGGTGTAGCGGCGCTTCTCGTCGTCGCCGAGTTCGCGCAGCCGCAATTGGCTGTGCCGCTTCTCCCGTTCGGTGAGTTCGCGTTCGGCCTCGCGCCGGCTGTCCGCCTGCTCGAGGGTGCGGTCGTACTCCGGTCCGAACCGTTCACGCAGCTTTCGACTGCGCATGCGCGGCAGCAACGCCAACGCGATCACCACCACCGCGGCGATCACCAGAATGATGATGACCACGGTTGTCATTGCACCCGACATCTGTACCTCCTCGTCGAGTCCGTCCTCTTGCGGACGTAATGCCTCGACTGAGCGGGCTCAAACGCGATACGGGATTACTCGCCGTGCGGCAGTGCGATGACGGCAGTCGCGCGGCGGGCATTTCGGTTGCGGCCGAGCGATCTTCAGGCGCGACGGCACTTCTCGATCCACGCCGCCCGCGAAGCGGGAGCAATCATGTTCACACCGATGCGAAATGGGTACGCCATACCTGCTGCCTACCAATCGAATCCGACGAGATCGCAAGCACCGAGATCCGGCCGTTCGCGAAGCCTGCGAAGGCGGTCGGATCGAATTACCGCGTGGACTCCACCGAATGGGGTACACGTGGCGAGTCCGCGCGCCATCATGGGGTATCGCATTTCCGAGTCGCCCCGCGAGGAGTTTGCGCGATGACACACCTGCCCGCCCTATCACAGCAGCGCGCGGAGTTGGAGAAGGTGTGGGCGCGCTGGGCCGCGGGCACGCGACAGTTACCGGCGATCGTGACTCCGAATGTTCCGGTCCCGACGCTTCGGGAAGAGGTCGTCGAGTCGTGGGAGCGTTCGTTGCGCACGGTGGATCCGGCGCGCGCGGTCGCACCCGCCACCGATCGCGACGAATTGGGTGCGCGCTGGGCGGATTCGCCGTTGCGGACACCGGTCACCGAATTGGCCGGGGAGATTCGGGCCATTGCCGAGGACGCGGGGATGATCGCGGTCGTCACCGATGACGAAGGGACCGTGCTGTTCAGCTGTGGCGATCGGTCGGTTCGGCGGCGGGCCGAGACGGTGAACCTGGCGCCGGGTGGTTGCTGGGACGAGCCGTATATGGGAACCAGCGGCGTCGCGCTCAGCCTGCACACCGGTCGGCCCAGTTCGGTGTGGGCCGCAGAGCATTTGGTGGAGGCCCTGCACGGGTGGGTCTGCTATTGCGCCCCGATTCGCGCCGCCGACGGTCGGCAGCTGGGCGTGCTGGATCTGTCGACCTACTGGGATCGCTCGCATCCGATGATCCTCAGCACGGTGCGCGCCTTGGTCACGGCCATCGAATCACGTTTGCATACGGAGCAATCCAGGCCGGTCGCACGCACCCGCCTCGAATGCCTGGGCGTGCCACGCCTGTTCAAGCAGGGTCGGCAGATTGCCATGCGCCCGCGTCAGGTGGAGATTCTCACCCTGCTCGCCCTGGAGCCGGAGGGCTTCACGCCGGAGCGTCTGCACGCCGCGGTCTACGGTGACCGGTCGGTGTCCCCGAGCACCCTCAAGGCCGATGTCTCGCGGCTGCGCCGCGCCACCGACGGTCGGATCGCGGACCGCCGCTATATGCTCACCGATCCGGTGGCCTGCGACGCGACCGAACTGCTCGCCGCGCTCGAAGCGGGCGATCTGGCCACCGCCGTGCGGCTGTATCGCGGTCCGCTACTACCGGATTCGGATATCCCCGGCATTGTGCAGTGGCGTGAACATCTCGACGTCGGACTGCGCACCGCGGTACTCGCGGATCGAAATCCCGAGCACGCCTTGCGATTCGGGCAGCGTTGTCCGGACGATATCGAAATCCACGAGCACGCACTGCGTTTGCTCGCCCCCGGCGACAGTCGTCGTGCGCTGGTGGCGGCTCGGTTGCACACCGCATTACGCGCGTAGTTGGTCGATGGTGAGCGGGTTCCCGGTCACCTCGGCGATCTGAGACAACCGCCCGCCGGTTGGAGCATCGTTGTGCGCGGGTTGCACTGAACAGCCTACTTTTCACCAACCGCGCGCCAACCCTCTGCCAACCCCACGGGTTCATAGTGACCCCGGTCACCGCATATCTGCGATCAGGAGCCGCGACCATGAAGACGGGTTCCGTTACCAGAGTGGCCATTACCGACGCCGCGGCCGATGTGCTGCAAGGCCTCATCTCCCACCACGGTCCGGTCATGTTCCACCAGTCCGGCAGCTGCGATGACGGCAGTTCGCCAATGTGCTACCCGCTGGGCGACTTCCGAGTCGCCGCGGCCGACGTCCTACTCGGCCGCGTCTTCCCCGACACCCCGTTCTGGTTGACCGCCGACCAGTACGAACACTGGCGCCACACCCATCTCACCGTCGACGTCACCCCCGGCCGCAGCGCCGGGTTCTCCCTGGAAGTCCCCGAGGGGGTCCGATTCGTCATCCGGTCCCGGTTGTTCACAGATGCCGAAGCGGCAGTGCTGGAAGCGGCTCCCGCCCCGCCCCGCGGCATCGACCTGACCGGATGACAGGCGGCGCGGCCGGTTTCTCCGGGCCGGCCGCGCCACCGCCCAACCCACTCGTGATGTGCCCGAGGCGTTCTCGGCTACGGAGGCTCGGGTACATCACCTGTATGCACGTTGGTTCAGCGGCCCGGGAGGTACTTGATGGCTCGGGCTACGCCCATGAGGAAGGGCTGCCATTTGTCCTGGGAGATCAGGGGTGGAGGGTCGAGGTTGAGGAAGCGGGTTACCACGACGGTTCGGGGTTCGGTGAATTTGAGGAGGCCGTCGGGGCCGTGGCGGCGACCTACGCCGGAGATGCCCATACCGCCCATGGGGGCGCCGGTGGAGCCCCAGGCCGGGGCGTAGCCCTCGTCGATATTCACTGTGCCCGCGTGTAGGCGGGAGGCGATGCGCTCGCCTTCGGCTTTGCTGCTTGCCCAGACGCTGGCGTTGAGGCCGTATTCGGTGTCGTTGGCTCGGGTGATGGCCTCTTCGACATCGGCTACCGGGTAGATGGAGACCAGGGGGCCGAAGGTTTCGTTGCGGCCGCATTCCATGGCGTCGGTGACGCCGGACAGCACCGTGGGTTCGAAGAAGAGGGGGCCGAGGTCGGGGCGGGGGTTGCCGCCCGCCAGCACCTTCGCGCCCTTGGAGACGGCGTCGGCCACGTGTTTGGTGACCGTTTCGAGTTGGGCTTCGGAGATCAGGCTGCCGATGTCCTGCGAGTAGTCGTAGGCCGCACCGACTTTCGCGGCCTTGACCGCCGTGACGAACTTTTCGGTGAATTCGGCGGCCACCGACTGCTCGACGTAGAGGCGCTCGATGGAGATGCAGAGCTGGCCCGCGTTGGAGAAGCACGCGCGCACAGCGGCTTTGGCGGCCTTGTCGAGGTCCGCGCCCGCGGTGACGATCATCGGGTTCTTGCCACCGAGTTCGGCGGAGAAGCCGATCAGGCGGCGGCCGCACTGTTCGGCCAGGGTGCGGCCGGTGTCTGAGGAGCCGGTGAACATGAGGTAGTCGCAGGCGTCCACGATGGCGGTGCCGACGACCGTACCGGGTCCGGTGACCACGGCGAACAGATCGCGGGGCAGACCGGCGCGGGCGAACAGTTCGGCATTGGCCAGCGAGGAGTACGGGGTTTGGCTGTCCGGCTTGACCACCACGGCATTACCCGCCAGCAGTGCGGGGATGGAGTCGCCGATGGACAGCAGCATCGGATAATTCCACGGCGCGATGACGCCGACAACGCCCTTGGGCACCGCATGCACCGACGTCCGGTTCAGCACCGGGAACGCCCCGGGCACACTGTGTTCGGCCAGCAGTCGCGGCGCGACGCGGGCGAAGTGACGGGCCGCGAACATCAGGCCCATGATCTCTTCCTGGGCGGCCCAGCGCGCCTTGCCGGTCTCGGCCTGCACCACATCCATCAGGTATTCGCGGTTCTCCACCACGAGATCCCGGTAGCGGTTGAAGACCGCGGCTCGCTCCTTGACGGGGCGGGCGGCCCATTCCGTCTGTGCGGCACGTGCTTTCGTGACGGCGGCGGTGACATCGGCGGCGGTGCCCACCGGCACCGAACCGAGCGTCCTGCCGGTGAACACCTCGGTGATCGCGCGGGTTTCGCGATCCTCGGTGGTATCCACTGCCGCGAACGTCCGCAGACGTTCGAAGACTGCGGCTGCCGGAACGGGCATCGTCGCCTCCTACTTACAAGTTACTGCCGGGTACACACAATCTACTCTTACCGGAACGCCGGGACCGCCGACTGGGGCCGATGAATTCGCCGCGTGCCGCGAGTAAGTACTCGTGACATCCCTTCGAAGAAGGACCGCACACGATGAAAATGACAGTCGGTCAGCGCTGGGTACTCGCGCTCACCTCACTCGCCGGGCTGATGATCGTGCTGGACGCACTGGTCGTCACCACGGCCCTGCACGCGATTCAACTCGATCTGCACGCCTCACTCGGCGCACTGGAATGGACCATCAACGCCTACAACCTGAGCTTCGCGGTCCTGCTGATGGCCGGAGCCGCGCTCGGCGACCGCTATGGCCGCAGGCGCGTACTCGCCTCGGGACTGACCGTGTTCACGGTGGCTTCCGCCGGCTGCGCACTGGCGCCGAATCTGGGCTGGTTGATCGCCGCGCGCACCGCGCAGGGGATCGGCGCGGCGGCCATCATGCCGGTGGCGGTGGCCCTGCTCTCGGCGGCCTTCGAACCCGCACAACGCACCCGCGCCCTCGGACTGTTCGCCGCCACAACGGGATTGGGCACACTCGGCGGCCCGCTCCTGGGCGGCGCGGTGGTGCAGGGGCTGACGTGGCAGTGGATCTTCTGGATCAACGTCCCGATCGGGGTACTGCTGGTCCCGCTGGTGCGGACGCGACTGCCCGAAAGCTTCGGCCTGGCAAGGCGATTGGATTACGCCGGGATCGCGCTGGTGAGCATTGCCGCCTTCGGCCTGGTGTGGGGCTTGATCCGGGGCAATGAATCCGGTTGGGCTGGTACCGAAGTCGTGACGGCGTTCGTCATCGGTGCGGCCGCACTCGCCGGGTTCATTCGCTGGGAGTCGCACACCGCCGCACCGCTGGTCCCCATGGGATTCTTCGTCTCCCGCGCCTTCTCTGCGGGTAATGCGGCCGGATTCCTGCTGACCGCCTCGATTTTCAGCGGCGCGTTCTTCTTCACCCAGTTCCTGCAGGTGGTCATGGGCTACGGTCCGCTCGGCGCGGGTCTGCGGCTGGCCCCCTGGACCGTCACGCTGTTCCTCATCGCACCCGTCGCGGGCAGGCGGGTCAACAGGTTCGGTGAGCGCCCGCTCGTGGTGCTGGGCCTGGTGATGCAGGCCGCCGGTTTCGGTTGGATCGCCCTGATCGCTCGCCCCGATCTGCCGTATCCGATGCTGCTCGCGCCCTTCGTGATCGCCGGTATAGGTGCGTCGATGGCGATTCCGTCGGCTCAGAGCGCGGTCCTGCGCGCGGTGCCCATGACCGCCGTCGGCGCCGCCTCCGGCACCTACAGTGCGCTGCGTCAGCTCGGTGGGGCCTTCGGAATCGCGGTCCCCGCGGCGGTCTTCGCCGCGGTCGGCAGCTTCGCCTCGGCGCAGGCTTTCACCGATGGTTTCGCCGCCGCGACGGTGACGGCGGCGCTGCTCGCCGTGCTCGGCGCGCTGCTGGGCCTGCTCATTCCGGCCGGTGCGCCGGTGCCCGACGCGGTGGTCGCGGCACTCGATGCCGAGCAGCTGGGAACGCCCGCGTGACCGGCATCGACACCCGTCGCTCCGAGCACGCGGTAGGTTCCTCGTCCATGCCGGACAGTACCGAATTCGCTTCCCGCACAGGGCCGTTCCGGCCGGAGTTGCTCGCGCACTGCTACCGCATGCTGGGTTCGATTCACGAGGCCGAGGATCTGGTGCAGGACACCATGCTGCGGGCCTGGCGGGCGGCCGATCGCTTCGACGAGCGCAAGAGTTCACTGCGCACCTGGCTCTATCGGATCGCCACCAATGTCTGTCTCACCGCGCTCGAACAGCGCGGCAGGCGCGCCCTGCCCACCGGGCTGGTCGGCCCGAGCGAACAGCTGGTACCGACCCCGCAGCGGTATCCGGAGATTCCCTGGCTGGAACCGATTCCCGATGCGCTACTGGGCGATTCGGCCGATGATCCGGCGGCGGTGGTGACGGCGCGCAGCGGTATCCGGCTCGCCTTCATCGCGGCGCTGCAGTACCTGCCCGCCCGTCAGCGCGCCGTATTGATCCTGCGCGATGTGCTGGCCTGGTCCGCCGCCGAGGTCGCCGATCTGCTCGAGACCTCCCCCGCCGCGATCAACAGCGCGCTACAGCGCGCACATGCCCACCTGGAGAAGGTTGCCCCGATGCTGGATCAGATGTCGGAATCGCTGAGCCCGCAGGAGCGGATGGCGGTGGACCGCTACATGCACTTCTTCGGCCGCTCGGATATGCGGGGCCTGGCCGAACTGCTGCGCGACGATGTCGTCATGGAGATGCCGCCCGCCCTGGTGTGGTTCGCGGGCCGCGCCGATGTGCTCGAATTCTTCACCGCCAAAACAGGTTCCGATCCGGGCAGGTGGCGTTGCGTGGGTACGGCCGCCAATACCCAACCCGCGGCCGCCTGCTATCAGCGGGACGACCAGGGCATCTACCGCGCACAATCCATCCACGTGCTGACTGTCCAGGATGGGGGCATCGACAAGATCACCGTGTTCCTGGGGTCCCAGCTGTTCGAACGCTTCGGTCTGCCCGCGACCCTCGAATAGCGGCCAAGAATCGTTGATCTGTAACCAATGGGCAGTCGAGACCGAACAATCCCCCAGCACCAGCTCTACCGAATAGCACCTGATGAGTTCCGTTATCGCTCGGCGTGCGGCACGCGTACGAGGGGTGTGCGTGCCGCATACCGGGGAAGACCACGCTGTCCCAGCATGATCGGTTGCGGCAATCCCCGGTGGTGGACAGCGGACCTTACTCGCGGCTACACCGCTCCTATCGCCGCCCTGGTTCGCGTGAGACGCGCGAGCCCGCGTGCACCAGGTGTGTGCACGCGGGCTCGCGAGTGGTGTTGTGGGAGCGGGCTATTCGTTGACCAGCACCGGAATCGACAGCACCGCGGCGGAGACCGCCGCATCGGCCGGAGCCGAGGTGATGGTGAAGTCGATACCGTCATTGTGCGGAATATGCGATCCGCCGCCCATGGCTTCTTCATCGGCGTGCTCGAAATGTCCGGTGCCCACCAGGCGTCCGGCGGCGTCGTAGAACGCCGCCGACACCTCGAGGGCGAGCACATCGCTCACATCGGTGGTGATGGCCAGGCGACCGTGGACCGCGTTCCCGTCCAATCGGGTACCGGTCAGCTTGATCCGATCGGTGAACGGTCCCGGTTCCACCCGCACCTCACCCGGCGCGGCGGCGATCGAACCGGCCGGTGCCACAGCGGGTTTCGGTGCGAATGACGGCGTAGCCACCGGACTCGACGTGGTCGTATTCGACGCGGGGGCGCATCCCGCTCCGAACGCGACCGCGGCAAGCAGTCCGGCGATCATCGCCCCGCGTACGGTGGTCGACGCCGTGCCGCGTAGGCGACGTCGCCGCCGCGTCCGTGGGCCCGCACCTGCTGTCTGCGGCTGTCGTGGCGTGGTCAGTCCGCGCAGCTCGGCGGCCTTCACCACGTGCGGCAGTGAATAGGCGGGCGCCGCAACACCGTTCACGCTCACGGCAGCAGGGCCTGGTGCATCTTGGTGTAGAGCGCGGTGTTGTCCTGGCTGGCGGCGAAGGCGTCGCCGCCCGGACCGTAGGCGTAGATCATCACGTCCGCGCCGGTGTGGTTGCCGGACAGGTAGGTCAGCCACAGGCTGGCCTCGGCCGAGCCGTCCTTGACCTCGGGCTTGTCATCGACGGTGCGGAAGGTCGCCGGGGCGAAGTTGCGCGGGTCGTTGGCGCCCGAGCCATTGACGAACCCGTTGGAGCGAACCGGATCCTTCACGTTCTCCTTGCCGTCCCGCGGCGGGTTGGAGTTGTTGGCCGGGTTGGTGGTGTCCACATTGGTGGGCGGTCCGACCGCTTCGGCATTGGTGAAGGTGTTCTTCTCGATGATGTTGAAGCCCGCGCACTCGTGGTCGGCGGTGACGATCACCAGGGTGTGCTTGTCCTTCTTGGCGAAGTCCATGGCGGCGGCGACGGCGTCGTCGAACGCCTTCATCTCGTCCAGGGTCTGCGCGGCGTCATTGGCGTGCGAGCGCTTGTCGATGAGCGCGCCCTCGATCTGGAGCAGGAAGCCCTTGCTGTCCTTGCGGTTCGACAGCAGGTCGATGGCCTTGGTGGTCATGGCCGCCAGGGTCGGCTCCTGCTTCTGCGGCGCGGAGTCCGGCAGCATCGCCTTGGCCTGGGTGACGGTCATATTGCCGCGGTTGAACAGGCCGATCACCTTATCGCTCTTGGTCGCGGTCAGATCCGCGGCGGTGGCGACCTTCTGGCTGTCGGCGGTCTGCGCCTCGAGCGCGGGGTCTCCCATGCTGCCCAGCACCTGATAACCCTTGTCCAGCATGGCCTTCTGGTCATCGGGCTCGAAGCGGGCCAGGCCGCCGCCGAAGATGACATCGGCGGTGCCGTTGCGCGCGATCTGCTCGGCGATCGGGGTCACCAGCGTCTTGTCCGCGGGTTGGGCCGCATAGCTGCCGTCGGACTTCTTGGGCAGGCAGGTCGATTCGCTGAATGTCGGTCCCTGGCAGCCGCGCAGCAGCGCGTGGCTGACCATGCCGGCCGGGGTGGCGTCGGTGATCTCGGCGGTGCTCACATTGCCGGTGGCGAAACCGGCGGCCTTGGCCTGCTCCATGAGCGTGGGCACGGACTTGCCGTAGGCGTCCACGCCGAGCGCGGCGTTGTAGGTCTTGACCCCCGAGGACCACGCGGTGGCCGCGGACGCGGAGTCCGTCACCAGCGCGGGCTTATCGCTGTTCGGCTCCACCGCGTAGGTGGATACCGCTCCCACGTACGGCAGCTGCTCCATGTTCAGGTGCCCCTTGACACCCATGAAGCGTTCGCGCGCGGCGGTGATGTGGGTGCGTCCCATACCGTCACCGAGCAGGTAGATGATGTTGTGCACTTCGTTGTCGGCCTTGCTGTCCGAGCCGCAACCCGCGACCAGGGTCGAGCCCACGAACGCGGCCGTGATGGCCGCGACCGCGCCGAGCCAGGCGCGCTTCTTGTGCTGCACTTAGTTCCCTCCAACCTTCGGGCCCGCTGTACCCCGGGCGCGGCGAACGTAACCCTGGACGGTTGCCCGAATCCGACGCGTAGCTGTCGAGTCGGTGAACGTCTGGCTCGACGGCCGACGGGCGTCGTGCCCGGCGGGCAGAATCCGGCTGCGGCGAACCGGCTACGCGCGCGGGAACGCGGGGCTATCCTCTGGTCACCAGGTTGGAAACGCACAGCGCAGGTGGTGAACCGGGTTGGCCGGACCGTCGTCGAGACTCGCTCTCGCGCAACGGATTCAAGGATTGTTCGGGCGACGACGCGGCCACCGTCGCATACCGGACGGCCGGTCTCGGAGTCAAATCCCATCCCGCTCAAGAGGACTCGCACGGGCGCTGCGGCCACCCGATGGCTACCCTCGGGCAATGCGCAGCAGGCGGCCAGGGGTGCGGACACGAATTCTGGCCATCGCCTTGGTACCCAGCCTCGCGCTGGTGGCCGTCGGCGTCGGCGCGACCGGATATCTGGTGGACCGCTCCAACTCCGCCCAGGACTGGGCCGATGAAATGCGCGCCGGGGTCGCACCCACCCGCGAACTCATCGAGGCGCTCGAACAGGAACGCCGAATCACGATGTGGCGGATAGCCGGAGCCGATACCGACCTGCACGCATTGGCCGCCGCTCGCCAGCGCCTCGACTCCGCACTGCATGACCTCGTCCCCGCGCAATCGAGACTGCACGCCATCGGACCGAAATCCATGGACGATGCCACCACCGCACTCACCGAATTGGGTAAGCGGCTCACGGTGATTCGCGTCGGACTGGACGCCGGAACCCTGCCCCTCGGCGACGCCGACGCCTTCTACAGCTCCATGCCGCAGTTCGTCCTGGCCGGGGTGCGCATCGCCCAGCGGACCGCGCCGGACCCGGCCACCGCCATCGAACTCGCCGCGGCCGGTGGCGTGCTGGAGGGCCTCGAGGCCATGAATCGCGCGAACTCCCTCGGCGCGGCACTCCTGGACGGCGGCACCGGCCTGCCCGCGGATCTGGCCGATGACTACCTGCGACTGGTCGGCTTCTACCACAATCGCGTGGAACGGCTGCTCACCGACGCTGATCCGGAGCAGGCGGCCGCCGCGAAAACCCTTGTGGGCGGGGCGGCTTGGCAGCGGTTGAGCAGTATGGAGACCGCGCTCTCCCAGCGTGCGGTACCGCGCGCGGAGGGCGCGACCTTCAAACCCGCGCCGTTGCCGCTGTCCCCCGCCGCCTGGGAGGACGCCGTCAAAGAGGTGAACAAGGCGCTCGCGGATATGTGGCAGGCCGAGAACTCCGAAGCCCAGCGTCTGGCCAGTGACGCCGCCACCACGACCACCCGCACTTCCCTGCTCACCGGCGCGGCCATGGTGGTCGTCGCACTCGGCGCGATTCTGGTCGCGCTCGCCCTGGCCAATCGGATCATCCGGCGACTGCGACGCCTGCGCGATGAGACCATCGCCCTGGCCGACGAGCGGCTGCCCGAGACCATGCGACTGCTCGCGAACGGCGTACACGTCGATATCGATACCGAAACTCCCGCACTGGATTTCGGCGGCGACGAAATCGGTCAGGTCGCCGACGCGTTCAGCCACGCGCACACCACCGCCGTCTCCGCCGCGGTCACCGAATCTCGCACCCGCGAGGGCGTGAAGGCCGTCTTCCTCAATATCGCGCACCGGAGCCAGGTCGTGGTGCACCGGCAGTTGGAGATCCTCGACGAGGCCGAATCCAAGCAGGAGGATCCGGCGCTGCTCGAGACCTTCTTCGTACTCGATCACCTCGCCACCCGCGAACGCCGCAATGCCGAGAACCTGGTCATCCTCGCGGGCGGACGCCCCGGCCGGCAGTGGCGCAATCCGGTGCCGCTCATGGAGTTGGTGCGCAGCGCCGTCGGCGAGACCGTCGACTATCAGCGGGTCCGAACCGGGCGGCTGCCACAGGCTTTCATCGTCGGTCTGGCCGTCGGCGATCTGATCCATCTGCTCGCCGAGCTCATCGACAATGCCGCGCACTTCTCACCGCCACAGTCCAAGGTGCAGATCACCGGTAACACGGTGGGGCGCGGAGTGGCGCTGGAGATCATCGATCAGGGCGTGGGCGTTCCGGAGCCCGAGCTCGAACGCATCAACGCAGTGCTGGGTACCGCCGCCGACCTCGGTCTGAGCACCTTCTCCTCGGACTCCCGACTCGGCCTGTTCGTGGTCTCGCAACTCGCTGCCCGGCACGGCATTTCGGTGCGCCTGTCCGAATCCGACTACGGCGGTCTGCGCGCCATCGTGCTGGTGCCCGCCGCGCTCATCGCCGGTGAGACACCCTCGCCCGAGTTCACCTCCGGTCAGCTCCCGATCCCCCGCCGTGCCGAATTCCGCCCGGACACCGATGAACTGCCGGTGCTCGACGCACCCGCGCGGCGCGATGCCCTACCGCCCGCCCCGGCAGCTCGGCCCATGGACACGGGCCGCCATGCACGAGTGGAACCCTCGGTCGATCACCGGCCGGACGATCACGCCGCGCACACCGACGGAGCCGGCCGTGAGCAGTCCGCGGACCCGCAAGGGTCGCGCCCCTCGCTGCCCAAGCGCCGCCGACAGGAAAGCCTCGCACCCGAATTGGCGCACGATCCGGCTCCCGAGGAGTCGACGGCCTGGAATACCGCTGTCCTCGAACCGGCCCCGCCCGCACTGCCCGAACGCAGTCCCGAGCAGGCCCGAGACCTCATGTCCGCCATCGAGAACGGCACCCGCCAGGGCCGCCGCTCCGATCAGGGCACCCTCCCACCCATCACACATCGACAGGAAGGCGACGGTGAGTACTTCTCCCGCCGGTGACCTCGACTGGCTGCTCGACGATCTCGTCGACAAGCTCGCCGGTGTCCGTCACGCCGTGGTCCACTCGACCGACGGTCTGCTGCTCGGCCGCTCCACCCGCATGCTGCGCGAGGATGCCGAACACTTCTCCGCCATGTCCTCCACGCTGTACGGGCTCTCCCGCAGTGCCGGACACCGTTTCGACGGCGGCGACGTGCGCCAGGCCGTCATCGAACTCGATCGCGCGGTGCTCTTCGTGACCGCCGCGGGCGCGAACGCCTGCCTCGCGCTGCAGGCGGGCGCGGACGCCAATCTGGGCATGGTGGCCTATGAGATGAACCTGACCGTGCAGCGGGTGGGAACATTCCTTTCCACCGCGGCCCGCCGCCCCGGCGAATTCGGCTGAGCCCCGGCATGACCGGGTTCGACGAGGACCACGCGCTCGCGCAATCGGTGAAGATCCTGATCGCGGGCGGCTTCGGGGTCGGCAAGACCACCATGGTCGGGACGATCAGCGAGATCGCCCCGCTGCGCACCGAGGAGATAATCACCGAACGCTCCGCGGGCGTCGACGATCTCACCGGTGTGGAGAGTAAGACCACCACCACGGTCGGCCTGGATTTCGGGCGGATCACCATCGATGCCGGGCTGGTGCTCTATCTGTTCGGCACACCCGGTCAGGACCGATTCTGGTTCCTCTGGGACGAATTGGCGCGGGGCGCGCTCGGCGCTGTGATCCTGGCCGATACCCGGCGGCTGGAGAATTCGTTCGCGGCCATCGACTTCTTCGAGCGGCGCGGGATCGGATTCACCATCGGCGTCAATTGTTTCGAGGGTGCGCCGGTGTATTCGACGCAGGAGGTGCGCGATGCGCTCGACCTCGATGAGCAGGTGCCGATCCTGCTGTGCGACGCGCGAGACCGCGCTTCGTGCAAGCAGGTACTGACCACCCTCGCCGAGTATCTCATTTCACGCGCTCTCACCTAACCTTCGATTCCGAAGCATGCATAACTTGGCGTGTCAATAATGTTCCCGTTCAATGGGATACGGTTGAGAATGTGATGCACGTCCCGTTACGTTGTGGCGATGTTCAGAGCGAGACTCGGGGTCCGGACCCGTGTTCTCGCCATCGCATTGGTTCCGAGCCTCGCGCTGCTCGTAATCGGTGTGGGTGGCGCGGGATACCTGGTGGTGGAAGGCAAGAACGCGCGAGAGTGGGCGGACGCACTCACGGCCGCGACACCTCTTTCGAAGGAATTGGTCAGCGCGGTCCAGTTGGAACGTCAGCTGACCATGGCCCAGCTCGCGGGTGACGAACCCAACCCGAAGACCTTGACCCAGGCCAGAACTCGGCTGGACAATGCGCTGCGCGGGATGAGCGGCACCACCAAGGACATGGAGAACCTGGGTCCGCAGGAGGTCACCGGCGACGTCGGCGGATTCCTCACCCTGACCCGATCCCTGGCGGCCGTGCGCACCCAGATCGACGGCGGCGCACTGCCGTTGGCCGACGCCTACAACTTCTACGGACATCTGCTCGACCTCATCTCCATCGGCACCCGCGCGGTGGAGACCACCGCGCCCAATCCGGAAATCGCCATGGAGACCGCGGCGACCCTGGAGATCGTCTCCGCCTCCGAAATGCTCTCGCGCGCGGATTCATTGGCCGAGGTGCTGCTCAAGGACGGCACTCTCACGCCGGACCTGGCCGTCGAATTCTCCCGGGTCCTCGGCGCGTACCGAGTCAATATCGGTGTGCTCGCCGGCGCGGACGGCAGTAAGGGCAAACCCGCCTTCCAGGCCGTGGTCAATGACCCGAACTGGCAGAAGCTGATCATGATGGAGAATGTGCTGCTTTCCCGCGCACTCGATCCCATGACCGCCGCGCCCGTCAAAGCCGGTGCCACCCAGCCGGTCGCGCCGCTGACCTTCACCCCGCAGGAATGGCACGACACGGTCAACGCCGTCAACAAGTCGCTGCTGGATATGTGGGACGCCCAGAGCCGGTACTCCCTCGGCGTGGCCGCCGACGTCGCCGACAAGAACGCCCGTAACTCGGCCATCGCCGGTGGCGCGATGCTGCTGGTATCGCTCTCGGCGTTCCTGGTGGCCCTGCTGCTCGCCAACCGCATCATCGGACGGCTCAAGCGGCTTCGTGACCAGACCTTCGTGCTCGCCGATGAGCGACTGCCCGAGATCATGTCGCAGCTGCGTGACGGCAAACAGGTCGAGATCTCCACCGAGACACCCGAACTCGACTTCGGCACCGATGAGATCGGTCAGGTGGCGAAGGCGTTCGGCCATGCGCACACCGCCGCCGTCTCCGCCGCGGTCACCGAGGCCCGCACCCGCGAGGGCGTGAAGGCGGTCTTCCTCAATATCGCGCACCGCAGCCAGGTCGTGGTGCACCGCCAGCTCGAGGTGCTGGACGAGGCCGAGGCCAAGCAGGAGGATCCCACCCTGCTGGAGATCTTCTTCCGCCTGGACCACCTCGCCACCCGCGAACGCCGCAATGCCGAGAACCTGATCATCCTCGCGGGCGGGCAGCCGGGCCGGCAGTGGCGAAATCCGGTGCAGCTCATCGAATTGGTGCGAAGCGGTGTGGGCGAGGCCCTGGACTACACCCGCGTCAAGATCACTCGACTACCCGAGGTGGCGGTTGCCGGTTCGGCCGTGGCCGACCTCATCCACCTGCTCGCCGAACTCGTCGACAATGCCGCGCACTTCTCCCCGCCGTCCTCGCAGGTCGAGGTGCGCGGCAATGTGGTCGGCAAGGGCATCGCCATCGAAATCGTCGACCAGGGCATGGGCATGCCCGAGGCCGAGTTCGCCCGCATCAACGATATGCTGCGCAACCCACCGGATTTCGGCGTCAACACGCTCTCGGAGGATTCCCGCCTCGGCATGTTCGTGGTGGCGCAGCTGGCGGTCCGCAACGGCATCTCGGTGCGACTGGCCGAATCCGATTACGGCGGCGTGCGCGCCATCGTGCTGGTGCCCTCCTCGCTCACCGTCTCGGCGGGCCGGACCGGCGAAATCCCGGCCGTACCCACGGCATTCGACACCGGGCAGTTCCACGCCGCCCTCGCCGCCGAGACCGCCCGGCAGCTCGAGGCCCAGCAGCAGTTCGAGGCGTCCAAGCAGTTCGAGGCCCCGAACGCGCCCGAAGCGCCGAAGCCGATCGGCAACCCCGGACCCTTCGAATCGCCCCGGCAGCTCGAACCGCCTGCCCCCGCGTCGTTTTCGAATCCGGCCCTGCCTGCCCGGCCCGAACCCCTCGCCCCGGAGCGACAGATGTCCTTCGATACCCCGCGACCCTTCGAACCACCGACACATCCGAGCACCAATCGGCCGCAGTACATTCCGCCTGCCCCGGCACCCCGGCAGCAACCGGAAAACGATTTCCGTGCACGCGAATTCGATCGGTCCCAGTACACTGGCTCCGACGTCCGTCCGGAGCTCCCGCGAAGGCGGCGGCAGGCAAGTCTCGCACCGGAATTGGCGCAGGAAAAGGCGGCTCAGGAGTCGCCCGAACAGCCCACCCGCACGGCCGAGCAGGCCCGAGATCTGTTCTCCGCCATCGAAAACGGAACCAGGCAGGGCCGCCGGGCCGATCCCGGCGCGGTCGAGCCTGTGTCCCACCCATTCCAGGACCGACAGGAAGGCGACGGTGACCACCTCAAACGCTGGTGATCTCAACTGGCTACTCGATGATCTGGTGGATCGACTCGCGGGCGTCCGGCACGCGGTGGTGCACTCCACCGACGGCCTGCTACTCGGGCGCTCCTCCGCTATGAGCCGCGAGGACGCCGAACACTTCGGCGCGATGTCCTCGACCCTCTACGGACTGGCCCGCAGCGCGGGCAGCCGGTTCGACGGCGGCGGTGTCCGCCAGGCGGTCATCGAGCTGGATCGCGCGGTGCTGTTCGTGACCGCCGCGGGCAGCCACGCCTGTCTCGCGTTGCAGGCCAACGAACAAGCCAACCTCGGCATGGTCGCCTACGAGATGAACCTGACCGTGCAGCGCGTCGGCACCTATCTGTCCACCACGCCGCGCCATCATCTGGCCGGACAGGTTGACCCCAGGCTGTCATGATGGCCAGGCCGGGGGATCACTGGTTCGACGATCAAGCAGGTCCATTGGTGCGCCCATACGCCAGGACCGGCGGTCGAACCATGGGCGCTGGGCATGATCTGGACATGCTCACGGTAGTAGTGGTGCCCAATGCGGCACCGGTGCTGCGCCGGGTCGAACCGGAATACGGCGATATCGTTCGCCTGTGCAGGCTCCCGCTGTCGGTCGCCGAAGTATCGGCGGCCCTGCGGCTTCCACTGGCAGTGACCAAGATCCTCGTCGGCGACCTCATCTCCGACGGCATCCTCAAGTTCCGGGCGCCGGTCTCCCCCGAGGCCGCGCCCGGTGACCTCAACATTTTGCGAGCTGTACTCGATGGCATCCGAAAACTTTGACCAATCCCAGCCCATGGCCGCGTCGGTGAAGATTCTCATCGCGGGCGGTTTCGGTGTGGGCAAGACGACCATGGTGGGGGCGCTCAGCGAAATAACGCCGCTGAGAACCGAAGAACTCATCACCGAACTCTCCGCAGGGGTCGACGATCTACGCGGTGTGGAAGGCAAGACCACCACCACGGTGGCCTTGGACTTCGGCCGCATCACCATCGATCGAAACCTGGTGCTGTACCTGTTCGGAACGCCCGGACAGGATCGATTCTGGTTCCTCTGGGACGAATTGGCGCGCGGTGCGCTCGGGGCGGTCGTACTGGCCGACACCCGCCGTCTCGAAGGGTCTTTCGCGGCAATCGACTTCTTCGAACGCCGCGGCGTGGCGTTCACGGTCGCCGTCAATTGCTTCGAAGGCGCACCGCTGTACACCCCGGTCGAGGTCCGCGAGGCCCTCGACCTCGACGAGCAGATTCCCGTTCTGCTCTGCGATGCCCGTGATCGCGTATCGGCCAAGAACGTGCTCATGACGCTGGTGGAGTACCTCATCACCCGCGCCGCGGCCGCACCGGTCGGTAGCTGAACCCTCCTCGCCACGAAAACAGCGCCTGCCCCGAGATTCTCGGGACAGGCGCTGTTTTCGTCGGTCAGGTCAGCGGGCCGTCGGCGACTATCGCCATGAGTGCGTCGGCGCGGCGCGCCGGGTTCGGGAGTGATTCGGTCGCCAGGGTCACACCGTTGGCCAGTGTCGGAGCGATCGCTCGCCACACCGAAAGCTGAACCCGCCGAGCGGCTTTCGCCGCACTCCTAGTCGGGGATGAGCGCTACCGCATCGATCTGTACGAGGGCGCCCGGGCGGCCCTGCGACGCCACCGAGACCACGGTGATGGCGGTGCGGTGATCACCCCACACCTCCCGGGACGCGGCGTATCCCGCCGCCGAGTCGACGTCCGCGCCGAGGTAGATATTCAGCTTCACCACATGCTCGGGTCCGGTACCCGCGGCGGCCAGCACCGCCAGCACATTGCGCATCGCCTGTTTCGTCTGCGCCGCCACGCCGTCGAGCAGCTTGCCGGTGCTGTCACTGCCGAGTTGGCCGCCGACATAGAGGGTCTTGCCCGCGGGCGCGATCACGCCCTGGGTGAACGCCGGGTTGTAGAAGAGCTCTTCCGGGTCCAGATGGATCGGCTCGGCGGTCATCGGTTCTCCTTCGGGTGTGCCTCGAGATGCGTGTGCAGGTAGAGGTCGCGCAGCAGGCAGACCTCGGAAAGATGATGTATCAGTTCGCGATTGATGTGCAGTATCAAATCCGCCATGGACAGCTCGGGATACGGCTCTTTCGGCCCGATCGGGGTGCGCAGCTCGGCCTCGCTGAGCCCCCGCACTCCGGTCGACCAGGTATCGATCTGCGTCTCGAGCTGTTCCAGGGCCGCGGCGGCGGTGTGCGCGTACTCCCATTTCTCGTAGGAGGTCTCGGGCGCGCCGAAATGCGCGGCGTTGCGCATGGCGAGCACGCCGACGATCACATGCCCGAGCCGCCAGGCGATGGTGGTGAACGGCGCGGGCGTGGGTGTCGGAAATGCGTAGTCGATGATGAAGCCCCCCACCCCGGCCTGCACCGGCGCGGTCGAGGTGCCGAGCGGCCGCACACTCCAGGCGTCCGGCGCCGGTGACCAGAAGTACTCGTCATCGGTGAGCCCCGCGAGCCGCGGTCGAATCTGATTGTCCCAATGCCACTCCCACTGCTCCCGGAGTGATCGATTCCAGTCGTATCCGTCTGCGTCCATGCGACCACCCTGACACCAATAGCGGACAGTATCGGTCCGCTATCTTGAGGAGACTCGGTGACAGGAAAGGTGGGTTCGATGACGGCATCCGCTGCTGCGCCCGGCACCACCGAGCGGGTTCTCAATCTGCTCGGACTCTTACAGCAACGGCAGGTCTGGACGGGTCCGGAACTCGCCGGCCGCTTGGGTGTCACGCCTCGCACGGTCCGCCGTGATGTCGAACGCCTGCGCGCTCTCGGCTATCCGGTGCACGCGAGTCAGGGTGTCGGCGGCGGGTATCAACTCGGTTCCGGACAGGACCTGCCACCACTGCTGCTCGATGACGACGAGGCGATTGTCACCGCGGTCGCGCTGCTGATCGGTGCGGGTGGTGCGGTCGCGGGCGTCGGCGATGCGGCGCTGCGGGCGCTGACCAAACTGGATCGCGTGCTGCCCAGTCGTTTACGACACGAGGTGCGCACGCTCGCCGGTGCGGTCGAATCATTCGACGGCGGTCGGACCCCGGTCGATCCGGGCACCCTCATGGCCTTGGCGCGGGCCTGCCGCGACGAACTCGAAGTCGGCTTCGACTACCCCTCCGCCGACACCCTCACCCGCCGCCGGGTCGAGCCGTACCGCCTGGTCGCCTCCGACCGCCGCTGGTATCTCTTCGCCTACGACCTCGATCGCGCCGACTGGCGCAGTTTCCGAGTCGACCGAATGACCGCGGTCTCGGCTCGCACCTGGCGTTTCCGTGCCAGACCGACCCCGGACCCGGTCGCCTACGTACAGGAGAGCGTGGCCAGCGGGGTCTACGCGAAACAAGCCCGCTTCCTGGTGCACGCCCAAGCCGCGGCGGTGCGCGCGCAAATCCCGGCCGCCGCGGCTGTGGTACGGCCCCGAGGTAAAGGCAAATGTGAAGTGCTCAGCGGCGCAACCGATCTCGACGCCGTCCTCTTTCATGTACTGCGGCTCGGACACGACTTCGAGGTACTGGACCCACCCGACCTCGCCGCTCGCTGCCACCTGCTGGCAGCCAAACTCGACGCCGCGGGCTCCAATAGTTCAGATTGACCTGAATACAGAATTATCTGTACTGTTTGTCCGGTGGAAACGTCGCTGCACACCGATGCCCTGGCCCGCTTCGGCCGCGCGCTCTCCGACCCGACCCGCACCCGAATCCTGTTGAGCCTGCGCTCCGAACCCGGCTACCCCTCGGATCTGGCCGATCGGATCGGCGTGTCCCGCCAGATCCTCTCCAATCACCTTGCCTGTCTGCGCGGTTGCGGCTTGGTGGTAGCCGTTCCGGAGGGTCGCCGCTCCCGCTACGAACTGGCCGACGCGCGCATCGCCCGCGCCCTGGAGGATCTCCTGGGTCTGGTCCTGGCCGTCGACCCCGCCTGCTGCACGGCCTCCGAAACCGAAGGCTGCTGCTGATGTCACTCGGTATGCCCGCCGTACCATCGCTCACGCGCCCGTCCCCGCAGCGAAAAGCCTTGCTGACAAAGCGAATTCGCTGGCTGGTCGTGGCGACGATCTCCTACAACGTGATCGAGGCGATCGTCGCCCTCACCGAGGGAACCCGTGCTTCCTCCACCGCGCTCATCGGATTCGGCCTGGACTCGATTATCGAAGTCTCCTCGGCCGCCGCCGTGGCCTGGCAGTTCTCCGCCCGAAATCCCGAGGCTCGGGAGAAGGCGGCGCTGCGAATTATCGCGTTCTCCTTCTTCGCCCTGGCCCTCTACGTCAGCGTGGACTCGGTCCGATCCCTGCTCGGTATCGGCGTAGCCCGCCACTCCCCCATCGGAATCGCCCTGGCCGCAGCCAGTCTCGCGATAATGCCGACGCTGTCCTGGACCCAGCGCAGCACGGCCCGAGAGCTGGGATCGGCCTCGGCCCTGGCCGATTCGAAACAAACCCTGCTCTGTACTTACCTCTCGGCGGTGCTCCTGGTCGGACTGCTCCTGAACGCCGCACTCGGCTGGTCCTGGGCGGACCCGATCGCGGCTTTCGTCATCGCCGCCATCGCGGTGCGCGAGGGCATCAACGCCTGGCGCGGAGACCCCTGCTGTGCGATTCCCGCCGCCCCGGGTGCCGAGGCAGCGGCCGCACGCGACTGCGACTGCTGCCCCTGACGAATTCCCCCGATTCGGCGAGATACCTTGCCTAGTCGCGGTATTCGCGGAAGGTGGCGCGCAGGTCGTCGACGATGAGGTCCGGTTCCTCCATCGCCGCGAAGTGACCGCCTCGATCGAACTCCGTCCACCGCACAATATTGTGGTTCCGCTCCGCGATGCGGCGGACGGGGATGCCGAGGTCCTGCGGCAACACCGCCACGGCGACCGGCACATCGGTCTCCGGTTCGGGCCTGCCCCAGGTCGCGGCCCCCTCGTAGTAGTAGCGGGCCGACGAGCCCGCGGTGCCGTTGAGCCAATAGATCATGACGTTGGTCAGCATCGCGTCCCGATCGACGGCGTCCTCGGGCGCATCGGTCGAGTCGGTCCAGTCCTTGAATCGTTCGACGATCCAAGCCATTTGACCCACCGGCGAGTCGGCGAGCGCGTACGACAGCGTCTGCGGGCGAGTGGCCTGCAACATCGCGTACGCGCCGAGTTCGTACTGTGCGCGCTGAGTCAACTGCAATGCTCGCTTCTCGGCGGGATTGTCCAGGTCGGCCGTCTCGGGAGTGACCGTGGCCGAGGCGATCATCGTCACGTGCAGCGCCACAACATGTTCGGGATCGATCACCGCCAGCTCCCGTGAGATGGCCGCTCCGGTGTCTTCCCCGTGTGCGGCGTAGCGGTCATAGCCGAGTCGCCGCATGAGTTCGGCCCAGGCCCGCGCGGCCCGGCTCGTCGACCAGCCGACAGCGGGCCCGGACCATCCGAATCCCGGAATCGTCGGCACCACGACATCGAACGCATCCCCGGCCTGGCCGCCGTGCGCGACCGGATCGGTCAGCGGACCGATCACATCGAGGAACTCCACGATCGATCCCGGCCACCCGTGGGTGAGGATGAGCGGCATCGCGTCGGGCACCGCGGACCGGACATGGAGGAAATGCACCTCGTGACCGTCGATCTCGGTGCGGAACTGTGGGAACGAGTTGAGTCGCGCCTCCTGCGCCCGCCAGTCGTAGGCAGTGCGCCAGTACCGCGCCAACTCCCGCGTGTAGTCGAGCGGAATGCCTTGCGCCCAACCGACTCCGGCGACGCCGTCCGGCCAGCGGGTCTCATCCAGTCGCCTGTGCAGATCGTCGAGCTGAGCTTGGGGGACGTCGATACGGAAGGGAGTGATCTCTGCGCTCATGAAAACGACTCTATGGCGCTGCTAGGACAACTTCCGTCCTAGCTCTACGGCAGAATGCACAGTGTGTTGGAAACCTCGGCTCGGCTGCTCGAACTCCTGTCGCTGCTACAGACACCCCGGGTGTGGACCGGCGCCGACCTGGCCGAACGCCTTGAGGTCGATGCGCGAACCGTCCGCCGCGATATCGACAAGCTGCGCAATCTCGGCTATCCGGTACACGCGGTCGCCGGAGCGGCCGGATATCGACTGGGCGCGGGAACCAAACTGCCCCCGCTGCTCCTGAACGACGATGAAGCGGTCGCGGTCGTCGTCGGATTGCGCACCGCGGCAGGCGGAACCATCACCGGTATCGAGGAGAGTTCACTGCGGGCGCTCGCGAAACTGGAGCAGATCCTCCCGGCCCGGTTACGCCACCGCGTGTCGGCGCTCCAAGCGGCGACCGTCAGCATGCCCGCGGGCACGCCGTCCGTGGACGCCAACATCCTCACCACCATCGCCGCCGCCATCCGTGACCACGAACAACTCCGCTTCGACTACCGCACCCACGGCGGCTCGGAGATCCGGCGGGCGGCCGAACCGCATCGGCTCGTACACACCGGACGACACTGGTACCTGGTCGGCTGGGACGTCGAGAAGCAGGATTGGCGCACCTACCGTGTCGACCGCCTGCACCCGCGCACTCCCAACGGCCCCCGATTCACCCCGCGCGCGGCACCCGAGGTCGACCTCACCGGCTGGGTGTCCCACGGGGTCAGCACCGCCCCCTATCGCTACCGGGCACGCATCACCCTCGAGGTATCGGCCGCGGTCGCGGCGGATCGCATCCCGCCGACCATCGGCGTCATCGAGGCGATCGACGATGAGCACTGCCTGCTGCACACCGGCTCGAACTCACTCGACGAAATAGCCGTCTACACCGGCCTTTTCGGCTTCGGATTCCACGTGCGCGAACCACCCGAACTCATCGACCACCTGCGCGCGCTGGCGGATCGCCTCACCGCGGCCGTCACGCCCCGTGACGACGTCCTCGACCGATGATCATGATTGCCGTTGCGGCTCGGCAACGGCATCACACAGTCGCGTGCCCATAGAGGCTTCGGGCGCGGGCGATGTCGATCGGCGCGTTCGTCGGCAGGTACAGGAAGTGGTCGAGTTGCCAGGACTGGGCCGCGGTTGCCTGGCGGTTGGGGGCGTCTACCCATGGTGGGTAGACACGGAAGGCGCGTTTACCGGCGGTGCCGTTCACCGATGTGATGCCGTGTCGGCTGAGAGTGTCCATCGTGAAGACGAAGTGGCCGAAGTGCTCGGAGCTGCGGGTGCTGACTACGACCAGGTCTATGGCATCGGTGGTGTCGAATGGGCGGATCGGGCCGGCGAGGGATCTGGTCCAGACGGTGACGAATTGGCCGACCTTGGTGGGAGTGGTTTTGCCCGTGCGGAATCGGGTTGTAAGGCCGTTGAGGGTGAAGGTGTGGGCGGCGTACGCACCGCCCTCGGGTTCGGCGATCGGCTGTGAGCAAGTGAAACCGCACGGGTCATAGACCAGAGACTTCGCGGCGAGCAGGTCGTCGGGAAGTGGAGTCACGTCCGACCATGCATTGGACACCGTTATCGCTCAGTTGGGTTCGATGTCGGCGAAGTCGCCGACCCAGCGGTGCGGGGGGCGCGGGGGGTTGGGTTCGCCGGGGCGAGCCACACCGATCGCCCGCCAGCCCGCGGCCACCGCGGCGTCGAGTTCATCCGGGTGATCCGAGAGGAACAGGATGCTCTCCGCGGGGACTCCTATTGCGCCCGCGATCTTCTCGTAGGAGGAGGCTTCGCGTTTGGGGCCCGCGGTGGTGAGATCGAAATGGCCGGTGATCAGCGGGGAGAGGTCGCCGGGACGGGCGAAGGTGAACCAATCCTTTTGATTGCGAACCGAACCCGAGGAGTAGATGTAGAGCTCCAGGCCGGATTCACGCCAGGCGCGCAGCATCGGCGGCACATCGGGGAAGAACTCGCCGTAGAGCGAGCCGTTGCGGAAACCCTCGGCGCAGATGATGCCCTGGGCGGCCTTCAGCGGCTCGGCCTTGACGTCGGTGTTCAGCCAATCGATGAGGATCTCGGCGACCGACGCCCCCGGCGCACCGGCCAGGGCGCGGGTCTCGGCGATGATGGCATCCGCCGCGCCGCCCTCGTTTTCGGCCAGCCAGCCGGGCAGGCGGGTGCGGGTGTAGCCGTACAGCTCCTCACGGACCGAGCTGGTCGGGCTGGTGGTGCCCTCGATATCGAGGACGATGACGTTGATCATGCGGGGAGCAACTCGTCGAGGGTGGGGAAGCCGCCGGAGATCTTGTCGCCGGTGAAGTCACCGATCCAGCCGTCTTCCTCCTCGAAGAAGCGGACGGCGACGAATTCGGGCTCGGTGCCCATATCGAACCAGTGCAGGGTGCCCGCGGGGACCGAGACGAGATCGCCCGCGGTGCAGACCGTCGCCAGGACCTCATCACCGAGGTGCAGATAGAAGCAGCCCTGACCGGCGGCGAAGAAACGGACCTCATCCTCGGCGTGCCGGTGCTCGTCCAGGAACTTGGTCCGGGCGGCGACGGCCTTGGCGGGCCACTCCGGGTCGGTGGCATCGGGGTGGATGCGGGCCACATCGATGAACTTGAAGCGGCCGTCCGCGTTCAAAGCGTCGATGCGCGACTGGTATTCGGCCAGCAGCTCCTCGGTCGAGGTGGCGGCGGTGAAGCCGTCGAACAGCGACCAGCGCTCGAAGGTGATACCGCGCTTGTTCAGCTCGGCGGCGATCACCGCGTCATCGGTGGTGCGCAGCTTGACCTCGGCGGAGTCCTGATCGGACATGATCTGCAGCAGCGTCATTTCGGGGTTCCTCCTCGGAACTGATTCTCGCGCACCGGGAGTTCGCGGTGTCCGGTCAAAGTAGTCAATTCGCACATGGCCTCGAGGCATTCCGCGCGATCGCGGGCCTGAGCCAAAGTGGCACCCCATGCCGTAATGCCGTGTCCGGCAATGAAAAGCACCGGCGGGGCGTCCGGATACTCGGTCAGGTACTTCTCGATATCCGCGCCGATCCGCGGAACATCGGCGTGATTCGGGAACACCGGGATATCGATGAGATCGGGGCGAGCGCCACCCAGACCCTTGATCAGCTCGTATCCGGCGAAACGCACAGGCTGCACCTCGGCGGCGGCCGCACCGATGGACACGGCGGTGGCGTGCGGCGGATGTACGTGTACGACTGCGGTCGAATCCGTGGTGCGGTAGACGGCGGTGTGAATCGTGGTCTCCGCGGACGGCTTTCGGCCGGTGGACGACACCGGCTCGGAATCGGCGACCGCGACGGTCACCATGTCGTTCGCGTCGAGCTCACCCTTGGACAGCCCGCTCGCGGTGACCACAGCCGTATCGCCCTGGCGCACCGAGATATTGCCCGCGGTGCCGGGCATCCAGCCATTGGCGTAGAGCCCCCGCGCGATCGCGGCGATCTCCCGTCCGGCATCGAGTGCGGAATTGCCGAGCACGCCATTCTCGGTGACCACGGCCGTCACCAGCTCCGGCGGCGTCACATCGAAGGCCGGATTGAACGTCCGAGTCCCCTCGGGAGCCGTTGTGACACCACCGAATCCGGTCACCTCACCCGCCGCGCGCTGCTCCACCACGATGTCGCTACCGCGCGCGGTCGCCACGTCCCGAGTGGATTCGGGCGCGACCACGATGAACGGAATCCCATGCCGCTTCGCCGCGATGGCCAGCATGTAGGTGCCGATCTTATTGGCCACCGACCCATCGGCGGTGATCCGATCCGCGCCGACCACGACCGCGTCCACACCCTCGGTGGCCATCGCCCACGCGGCGGCGGAATCGATGGTGAGGCGATGCGGGATACCGGCCTCGGCCATCTCCCACGCGGTCAACCGCGCACCCTGGAGCAGCGGACGAGTCTCGTCCACAATCACTTCCGCGAGCGCGCCGCGCTGATGCAGCACATGCAACGCGCCGATGGCGGTACCGACGGCGGTCGTGGCGAGCCGACCGGTATTGCAGTGCGTCAGAATCCGCAACGGACGATCCGGGCAGAGTCGCTGCACCAGATCGGCGGCGTGGGTGGCGGCGGCCAGATTCACCCGGCCGTCCTCGGCCAGCATCTCCAGAGCCTCGTCGAGCACGGCCTGTACGCCCTTCGGCAACTGCGCCAGGGCCCGCTGCACACCCCACGCGAGATTCACCGCGGTCGGCCGGGCGTCGGCGACACGCGCGGACTCCGCTTCGACCTGTTCGGTATTCACCACTCCATCGGTGGTGGCGGCGAGCGCCGCGAGCACCACACCGAAGGCACCCGACACGCCGATGGCCGGAGCCCCGCGAATCGCCAGCGATTTGATGGCGTCGATGAGATCGTCGACCGTGGTGATCCGCAGCTCCCGCAATTCCTGCGGTAACGCGCGCTGATCGATGGTGACCAGGGCACCGTCGACCCACTCGATCGAACTCTCAGCCATCTATCGTCTGTCCTCTCGCGACTCCGGCGCGGCCCGCATCGCGACCGGCACACGCCCACCGTATCGAACACGGATCGCCGCGTGACCGGCAGGTTTCAGATCAGTGGAATCCGAAT
Organism: Nocardia sp. NBC_01503; assembly: GCF_036327755.1. NCBI lineage: Bacteria > Bacillati > Actinomycetota > Actinomycetes > Mycobacteriales > Nocardiaceae > Nocardia > Nocardia sp. NBC_01503. The sequence goes on along the minus strand of NZ_CP109596.1, from coordinate 6,724,259 downwards.
GCGGTGGACTCGGAGCGGTCGCCGCGCGCCGGATCGACGGCACCTGTCGGATCGGGCCACGCCGTTACCTTCTCGTGTCCTTCGGGCATACCGCGCTATCATTCCGGTATGGCGAGAGAACGTCGCACCCGCAAGATCACCGTGACGGTGCCGGAAGAGATCGCCGCAACCCTCGACGACTGGCGCAGCAAAGGCCGTATCGAGTCGATCTCGGCATTCGTCGCCGAATCAGTCAAGAACCGCGTCGATCGCGCCGAATCCCTCGCTCGTATCGAGCAGGTCTTCGGTGGCCGTCCCCCGCTGGATCTCATCAATCGCGCCCGCGCCGTGCAGGGCCTGCCCCCATTACCCGAGGAGGATGTCGACGGCGATCACGCCGGCGCGGCATGACCTCCCCCGGCTCCACCCTCGGCGGCGTCGTCTTCGATACGGCCGCGCTGACCGCATGGGCGCATCGCGTCGCGTATGTGCAATCGGTGGTGTGGGCCACCGCGGACGCCGGGCACACCATCATCATTCCGGCGACCGCCCTGGCCGCGGCTCGCGCGCTGATACCGCCGGGCCGCCTGGATATTCTGGCCGTCCTGCTGGATCTGCCCAATACCGTCATCCAGCCGCTCGACCGCCCGGCCAGTGACCATCTCGGTGCGGCACTGGCCGATCGCATCGACGCCGATGCCCTCATTCCCGCCGGGCACGCGACAATCGAAGCGGTGAGCCGGGATTGGCCCTGTCTGACCGATCGCCCCGATACCCTGCGCAAACTCGACCCGCGCATTCAGACCGACACCCTGCCTTGAACACACCTGCCACCGTCACCCGATACCGGGCGTGCTCGATGATGGTCGGGTGAATCGGATTCCGGAGTGGCTGCGGCCTTCCCGCTGGGGCCTGCGCGTCCGGTCCGCCATTGTGGCCGCGCTGGTGGTCGGGGCGGTGCTGCTGGCCGCCGCCGGAGCCATGCTGTTACTGCTCCGCGAGTCGCTGCTGCGCGAACTCGACTCCGCGGCCGTCACCCAGATGGACGCACTCGCCCCGGAGCTCTCGCGGATCTCGGCGCAGGAGTCCGCGGAGAGTGTGGTCGGCGCACTGCCCGCATCGCTCTTCTCCACCGAAGGGTCCATCGACGCGGTCCAGGTGATCGACCCGCGCGGGCGGGTGCTGCGCTCCTCCGACCCGAAAACGACCGTGCCACTGCTGGATCCGAACGCTGTCGGGGATCGGGTGGTCGGCCGGGAGCCGGTCCCGGACGAGGATGACGACCTACGAGTATCCGCGCGATCGGTGTACACCCCGCTCGGTCGCTACACGGTGATGGTCGCGGTGAGTACCGAACCGGTCGAGCACGCGGTGACCAAGGTGGCCGCGCTGGTCGCCGTGGGCGGTCCGATTGTCGTCGCCGCCGCGGCGGCCGCGACCTACCTGCTGGTCGGGCGTTCGCTGCGCTCGGTGGAGGTGATCCGCCGCCGGGTCACCGGAATCGGCGCGACCGATCTCTCCGAACGCGTTCCGGTACCGGCCGCACGCGATGAGATCGCACGCCTGGCCGAGACCATGAATGCCATGCTGGCCCGCATCGAGGCCGGTCACCTCGCCCAACGGCGATTCGTCGGCGATGCCTCACACGAGTTGCGCAGCCCGCTCGCGGCGGTGGCCGCGGCCCTGGAGCTGGCCCGGGACCGGCCCGAGGTACTGGATCGCGAGCTGATCGACGGCACCCTGCTCCCCGAGACCGAACGCATGCGACACCTCATCGAGGACCTGCTGACTCTCGCCGCGGCCGATGAGCACCGGCTCGAATTGCGAACGGGTGATGTCGATCTGGACGATCTCGCCGCTGCGCAGGCCGCGGCGCTGCGCGGCCGGAGCGGGCTGACCATCCGCACCGATATCCGGCCGACCCGGGTGATCGGCGATCCCGCCAAGCTGGCACGGGCACTGCGCAATATCGCCGATAACGCAGCGGCACACGCTGATTCGAAAGTCGCCATCGCGGTGGATCGTGACGGCGAGCACGCCCGCGTGGTCATCGATGACGACGGCCCCGGCATTCCGGTCGCCGACCGCGCCCGCGTCTTCGACCGTTTCGTACGACTGGAGCCGGATCGGGCGCGCGCCTCGGGCGGCTCCGGTCTCGGCCTGGCGATCGTCGCCGAATTGGTCGCCGCCCACGGCGGCAGCGTCAGCGTGGGCGAATCACCCTGGGGTGGAGCCAGGTTCGTGATTCTGCTGCCCGTCGGTGGCCCCCGGATCGATCAGCCGGTAGCCGACGCCCCGTAGCGTCTCGATGCTGCCCTGCCCGAATGGCGTATCGATCTTCTTGCGCAGATAGCCGATATACACCTCGACCACATTCTCCGGGCCCTCATAGTGCGTATCCCACACATTGCGCAGTATCTCGGACTTGGTGAGGACAATCCCCTTGTGCCGCATCAGGAACTCCAGTAGTCCGAACTCGCGCGGAGTGAGCGTCAGTTCGGTGCCCGCGCGCCGTACGCTGCGCCGGGCCGGATCGAGTACCAGATCCCCCGCCGACAACAGCGCGGGCCGCTGCGGTGACGTGCGGCGCAGCAGGGCCCGCAGCCGGGCGATCAACACCACGAATGAGAACGGCTTGGTGAGATAGTCGTCGGCTCCCAGATCGAGCGCGTCGGCCTGCTCGTAATCGCCGTCCTTGGCGGTGAGCATGAGCACCGGCGTCGAAACGTCGCGGCTGCGCAGTCGTCGCAGCACCTCGTATCCGCTCAACTCCGGCAACATGATGTCGAGCACGATCACATCGAATTCGTCCTCGATCGCCCACCACAGGCCCTCGGTGCCGGTGTGCGCGAGCTGTACGACGAAACCCTCCAGCTCGAGTCCGCGCGCGATGGTGCGCGCCAGCCGCTGCTCATCCTCCACCACCAGCACTCGCACGGCCCAAGCATGCCCTATGGCAATGCGCTCCGAACATGATGGTCTGGCCCGATTTGTCGTGATCGCGCGTCATGGATTCGAAAAATCGAGCCGCTCACCCAGGTTCTCAACCTCTTCTCAGGCAGAACGTGTCATGGTCGAGAGATGCCGCCCGCAGTTACCGCAACGCAAATGGAGTCTTCGACCGTGCCGACGCGGCCACATGTGCCGCACCCCATTGTCCTGGGCACACTGCTGGCGCTGAGCGCGATCGTCGCCCTGCTCACCTTCGCGGTGCAGGTGCATCCGGGGCCGATCGGGCCCGACGCGAGTCTGCTGCAATGGTTCATCGGCCATCGGAACGGCACGGCGACCGTCTTCGCCAAGGGCATCAGCGCACTCGGCGACACCGGCACCATGACGGTGCTCGGCGTGGCCGCATGCTCGGGCCTGGCCTGGCGAAGGCAGTGGGAGACAGCGGTTTTCGTGGGCTTCACCGCGCTCGGTGCGGGCGCGCTGGTGTTCTTCGGCAAACTGCTCATCGCCCGACCACGGCCGCCGCTGATCGACCGGATGGTGGTCGAGATCAATCACTCCTATCCGTCGGGGCACGCGCTGGGATCGACCGTCGTGGTGGGTGTGGTTGTCGCGGTATTGCTGCCACTGCTGCGTGGATTGTGGCGCATGCTGTTGGTCACCGGCACCGTTCTGTTCGTGGTGGGTGTCGGTGTGTCCCGGCTTTACCTCGGCGTGCACTGGTCGACCGATATCGTCGCCGGATGGATTTTCGGTCTGCTCTGGCTGAGCATGTGCTTCAGTTTCCGGCCCGTACTCGCCGAGCATGCGCAGACGATGCTGTCCAAGGTCGCGCCGGACTGAGCTCTTCGCGGTCAGGCGCGACCCAGCGTGAGGGTCACATTGTGGCCGCCGAAGCCGAACGAATTGCTCAGCGCGTAGTCCAGGGTCTGATCGCGGGGTGCACCGGCGACGATATCCAGCGGAGTCGCGGCATCGCCCTGCTCGAAGTTCAGTGTGGGCGGGATGATTCCGCGCTCCAGCGTGCGCAGCGTGAGGATCGCCTCCAGCGCACCGACCGCGCCGATCGAGTGCCCGAGCGCGGACTTCGGCGCGTAGACCGAGGCGTCCGGTGCGACGGCCGCGATGGCATTGGCCTCGGAGGCATCACCGACCGGCGTGGAGGTGGCATGGGCGTTGATGTGCTGAATATCGTTGGCGGTCAACCCCGCCGAGTTGATCGCCTTGCGCATGGCGCGGGCCGCACCATCACCATCGGGTGCGGTGCCGGTGATGTGATAGCCGTCCGAGGTGATGCCCGCGCCGAGCACTCGCCCGAGAATCCGCGCACCGCGCGCCCGTGCGTGTTCCTCGGACTCCAGCACCAGCATGGCCCCCGCCTCGCCGAAGACGAATCCGTCCCGATCCTTGTCGAAAGGCCGTGAGGCGCGCGCGGGTTCGTCATTGCGCGTGCTCATGGCCCGCATCATGGCGAAACTCGCGATCGGCACCGCGTCGATATGCCCCTCCACGCCGCCCGCGACCACCATATCGACCTCACCGGTCGCGATCAGGCGCCAGCCGTGCGCGATGGCCTCCGCGCCGGACGCGCACGCCGAAACCGGTGCGTAGACGCCGCCTTTCGCGCCGATCTCCAATCCGATGGTGGCGGCCGAACCATTCGGCATGACCATGGGCACCGTCATGGGGGGCACCTTGCGGTAGCCGCCCGCCCGCATCACATCCACCGCGTGCACGAGGGCGTCTCCGCCGCCGAGTCCGGTCCCCACCGCCACCGCGAGTCGCTCCGCCTCGACCTCCGGCGTTCCGGCCTCCTGCCAGACGCGCCGCCCGAGCACCAGGGCGAGCTGCTGCACGAACGACATGCGCCGCTGTTCGATGCGGGTCAGCTGCTCCCCCGGCTGATTGGTCAATCTCCCGCCGATCCGCACGGGCAGCTGCTGCTCGGTCACGAAATCGTCTGTGAGCGGGGCGATTCCGCTCTCACCCGCGAGCAGTCGCGTCCAGGTGGTGTCCAGATCCGGCCCGAGGCAGGTGGTGGCGGCCATCGCGGTAACCACGACACTACGAGTTTCTGTACCAATTGCTACACCCATGACGACATGGATACCTGTACCGTCCGCTACAGTCAACTCCGTGCCACGCCCCCTCGACCACGCTCGCCGCGCCGAACTCCTCGAAGGCGTCATCGCCTATATAGCCGACCGTGGCCTGGCCGAACTCTCCCTGCGCCCGCTCGCGGAGTACCTGGGCACCAGCTCCCGCATGCTCATCCACTACTTCGGCACCAAAGAGCAGATGCTGGTGGCGGCGCTGGAGACCCAACGCCCCGATATCGCCACCCTGTTCGCGGGCATAGACGATCCGGACGTCCTCAAATCCCGCCTGGGCCAATCCTTCATGTTGAACACCACCGGCACGGCCTCGATCAGCATCCGAGTCCTGCTCCAAGTCCTGGGCGCGGCCACGGTGCCCGGCAGCCCCTTCACCGACTACGCCACCGATGCGATCCAGGTCCTCATTACCGCGATGACCGAAACCCTCGCCCGCATAAACCCTGCCATCGAGGATCCCGAAGCCGCCGCGACCCTGCTGATCTCGGGTATGCGGGGCGTAATCATGGACTGGTGGATCACCGGCGACACCGACCGCATCACCCGATCGGTGAATCTCCTGGTGAATCAACTCTTCTGAAGCATCCCCGTCAGCCTCCCACCGGGCCGATCGCTGCTGTAGTTCACCGACCCATCACCTCGCAGTCCGACGGTGGCCAACTTCCCCCCGTCATCACACCCCGTACCGCCGGTCACCCGGAAAGCGAACGTCAATTCGTTCTCCACCCCATTGACCATCCGCCCGATGCTCTCGCATCGATTCCCCGATCCCTGCGCGGTGCTGATGGCATCGACCACCTCCTCGGCCCCCTTCCCCGACTTGATCGTGAACACCAAATCGAAGGCCCCCGCCCCGCCACTGACAGTCCCCGTCCACTTCCCCAAAAACGCCTGCGGCACAGCCCAAACCGCCACCGCCGGGGTTGTATCCCCCGGCAGCCCGACGCTGGAGCTGACCGAACCCGTCGTCCTCCCCGTCGAATCCCCAGCGGATTGACACGCGCCGACCGTCACGGCAACCCCAACAGCCACCGCAACCCCCGCCGCGATCCGCCTCATCCCCGAATTTTAGTCGAATCCCCTTGCCGGAGAGCCCACTCCAGCCAACCCGCGGGTAGCGGCGCAGGCATACGCCGAGTAGCTCCCCGCGCCAGCACACGCACGTCGGGGGCACTGGCTTAGGCTGCGGGGATGCGGCTGATCGACACTGTGGCGTGGGTGCGGATCGAGGGTGGGCGGATTCTTTGTGCCCGGCCGAAGGGGAAGGACGTCTTCTATATTCCGGGTGGGAAGCGGGAGGGGGCGGAGTCCGATCTGGAGACGCTGGTGCGGGAGATCGACGAGGAGTTGACCGTCGCGTTGTTGCCGGAATCCGTTGTGCACGTTGGGACTTACGAAGCGGCGATTCCCGATGCCGTGGTGCGGATGGCCTGTTACACCGCCGAGTACAGCGGTACGCTCGCGGTCAGTAGCGAGATCGAGGAGATGGCCTGGTTCACCTACGCCGATCGCCCGCATGTTCCGCCGGTCGACCAGTTGTTATTCGACGATCTGCTCGCCGATGGCCGCCTCGCACATCACCCCGATCTCACCAACTAGAACATGTTGTTGACAGGTGCCGACCGGTAGGCGTCGCGAGACTGGTCTGAATGTAGAACATGTTCTAGTGTGATGGGCAGAACATTCCAGTGCCGGGAAGTTAGAGGAGCCCCCCACACATGCGTACCGAGATCTGTGATCGCCTGGGCATCGATGTACCCATCTTCGCGTTCACCCATTGCCGCGATGTGGCCGCCGCGGTCAGCAATGCCGGTGGCCTGGGCGTGCTCGGCGCGGTCGGCTTCAGCCCCGAACAGCTCGAGGTCGAGCTGACCTGGCTCGACGAGCACGTCCAGGGCGTATACGGCGTCGACCTCGTCATCCCCTCCAAGTACGAGGGCAAGGGCGTCGAGGGACTGAGCCCGCAGGAGCTCGAAGCCCAGCTCGCCAAGCTGGTCCCGCAGGGTCACCGCGATTTCGCGGCCAAGATCCTCGCCGATCACAATGTGCCCGAGCTGCCCGCGGACGAGCAGCCGAACCAGCTGCTGGGCTGGACCGCCACCACGGTCGCCCCGCAGATCGATGTCATTCTCAAGCACCCCAAGGCCAAGCTGGTCGCGAACGCGCTGGGCACCCCGCCCGATGACGTGATCAAGCAGATCCAGGACTCGGGCCGCCTGATCGGCGCGCTGTGCGGTTCGGTCAAGCACGCCATGAACCACAAGAACGCCGGACTCGACTTCGTCGTCATGCAGGGCACCGAGGGTGGCGGCCACTGCGGCGAGGTCTCCTCGATGGTGTTGTGGCCCCAGGTCGTCGACGCCATCGGCGATATGCCGGCGCTCGCCGCCGGTGGTATCGGCAACGGTCGTCAGGTCGCCTCCGCGCTGGCCATGGGTGCGCAGGGCGCGTGGACCGGTTCGCTCTGGCTGACCGTCGAGGAGGCCAATGTGCCGCCCGCGCAGATGCAGACCTACATCGACGCCACCAGCAGCGATACCGTGCGCTCGCGGTCCTGGACCGGTAAGCCGTGCCGCATGCTCAAGAACGACTGGACCGAGGCGTGGGAGCGGGACGACACCCCGAACCCGCTCGGCATGCCGCTGCAGATGATGGTCACCATCGACGGCGTCAAGCGCGGGCACAAGTACCCCGAGGCCGCCAAGGACGTGAACTTCAACCCGGTCGGCCAGGTCGTCGGCCAGCTGAACAAGATCGAACGCTCCACCGATGTGGTGCAACGCCTCATCACCGAGTACCTGGAATCCTGCGAGCGCCTGAACAAGCTGAACAATCAATAGCCTTCCCGCACGCTGTCGTTTCCGAACGACTCGCCGCGCCGATCATGTTGTCGGCGCGGCGTTTGCGTTCCACTTGTTCTCGATCTCGGTCTGCCTCAAGCTATTAGTAGCGCCGCGTTCGCCGACGGCCCCGATTCGGGGTCTGCTCGTGTGACCCCCGTCTCCGAACCGTCGGTGTGACTTGCTGTTTCGGGTAGAGGATTGCGACGGTGTTCGGGATATGTTGCAAAGTGAGCCATCGCGCCCCCGGAAACCGATGCTGCCCCAGGGTTTTGCGGCAGGTGCGGCATGAAACTGTCCATCCCCAAGTCCCGTAAGGGACTCTCCACCCTTGTCGGTCTGCTGCTGACCGTGGCGCTGGTCGTCATCGCCGTCATCCTCGAGCAGCGGAGCGGCACCGATACCGGCGGTAAGAACCCCCCGGTCACCGCCTCCGCCGACGGTAAACAGGTCGCCGCGGCGGTGGCGAAACTCGCTGTCGCGGACGAACTCCCGATGACCGGTTACAGCCGGGAGAAGTTCCCGCACTGGGACCACAACACGCCCGCGCACGGCTTCGGTCAGGCATTCGCGCAGTACAGCAAATGCACGACTCGCGATGTGATGATGCTGCGCGACGCGAGCGGCACGGTCACCCTCGACGCGAAAACCTGCGAGCTGAAGGTCGGTAAAGATGGCGGCTGGAAAGACCAGTACGGCGTCCTCGATGCGAAGACCGGAAAACTCAAGCCGTACAAGTTCATTACCGATCCGGCGGGCGTGGACGCCGAGCACATTGTCCCGCTTGCCGAAGCCTGGCGTTCGGGCGCGGGAAAGATGGATGAGGACACCCGCCGGAATATTGCCAATGACGCGATCAACCTCATCGCCTCGGACCCCTCGGCGAATAGATCCAAGGGCGATCAGGATGCCGCGCATTACCTTCCGCCGGGAAGCTTCCGGTGTGGCTATCTCGATCACTACATCCAGATAAAGATAAAATACAATCTGACCGTTGATCCCGACGAGCGCAAAGCACTGCTCACCGCAGTCGACGACTGCGTCAAACAAGGAGGGTTCAGATAATCGACGTCATCGAGATACCCGCCGCAGCAGCCGTCATGACCCAGGAGGAAGGGACGGTGTCGGGGGCACTCGACGTCGCCGTCGACGATGCGGGAACCGGTTTGGTTCGATACCGCGACACCGATACCTGGTACACCATCGGAAATCTCGACGATCGGCCGCCACTGCGGTGGTCGAGCGTCGAAGACCTGGTGGAGGCGATCGAAGCCGGACAGGGAATGCGTGATCAGGCCGGAAATACGATTCCGTTCGAGGCGTAACCGATCAGCGCCTATCCATTGACATCAATGGATAGGCGCTTTTCTTTTCCGCACAACGGCTTTCGTCAGCCTTGCACTGCCGCGAGCGACTCGGAGCGCTGCTTCAGGCCGTCGGTCATACCGTTGAATCCCTTGCGCATCGCGCCGCCGAGAACCGCGCTGACCAGAATGCTCACCGGGCCATTGAGCTCGAAATGCGAGGTGTAGCGGGTGCGGCCATCCTCCAGCGGGATCACATTGTGCTGGCGCAGACTGTTCAACAGACCCGGCACCGGCTTCATGTTGTAGCTGAATTCCTTGCCCGGAGTGTGGGTCCGGATGAATTCGCGCTGCTGACGCGGCTTCGAGCCGAGCAGGCGCACCTGCATATCGATCGGGGTGCCGGGTTCGAGGGTGGTCTGGCAGGAGGGGACGAAGGGATTCCACTCGCCGTATTTGGCCACGTCGGTGAGCACCTGCCACACCAGGTCGGCGGGTGCGTCGATCTCCACGCTGTTGTCGATGACAAGGGTCATGGGGGAACCATACTGAAACGAGTTCTAGGCGTCCGGGCGAGTACCCCGATCGCGCGGGCAGCATAGAGCCCCAGGCGATTACGCCCAGCTCGAGCTACGGTCGAACCGTGACACTCGCGGACCGCTACCCCCTGCTGCACACTCCCGCTCGCTGGGAATGGGGTGGCCTGGACGTTCAGTTCTCGACCGAACTTCCGCCCGATGACCTGGTCACCAATATTCACGTCATCTGCTTCGTCGGCGACGAAATCGTGCTCTGCCGCGACAGTCGCGGCTTCTGGCTGGTTCCCGGCGGTACCCGAGAGGGATCGGAGTCCGTGCGTGACTGCGTAATCCGCGAACTCCACGAGGAGGCCGGAGCTGAACTCGTCGGCCCGCTGCACTGGTTCGGCGCGCATCACGCGGTCACCGACCGCCCTGCGCCCTATCGCCCCTGGCAACCCCATCCGCGCAAAGCGTGGCTCTGGTGCACCGCCGATGTACGGCTGGCGGGTGCTCCCACCAATCCCGATGATGCCGAACAGATCCTCGAAGTCCGCACCTTCCCGCTGGCGGAGGCCCTCGATCGAGCAGCCACCGACGGCCCCCATATGCCCGAACTCCTCACCCTCGCAGCGGAGCTCCACCGCACCCGATGACTTGTACGTAATGGTGCGGAGGAGTTGGTCGAGGTTTGCCCGCGCCATCGCACGGGTGTTGGTCAGGGGCAGAGGGCGTGGGACATGAGGGCAGGTATGTCCGGGTTGTGGTCGGGGGCGCCGGTCATGGCGATCGTGGCGGAGCGGCCTTCTGCGGTGGCGCCGGTGATGGTGGTGTAGCCGGCTATGCCGCCGGTGTGCCCGAAGTATTGGGCGCCGCAGGAGAGTTGGGTGCTGCCGATGCCCAGGGCGTACTGGAAGGGGGTGCCGGGGACGGGGTTGCCGGCGAGCATTTCCTGGAGTTGGGCGGGTGGGACCACTTGGCCCGAAACCAGGGCTTGGTAGAAGTGGTTGAGATCGGCGCCGGTGGAGATGATCGCGCCAGCTGCCCAGGGGACGGAGGGTTCGGAGCGGGTGGCGTCGGTGAGGACACCGTCGATGGTGGTGTAGCCGTGCGGGTGGGGGCCGCGTATTTCCTGGTCGCCGGTGGCGGGGAGGTAGGTGTCGACCAGGTGGAAGGGAGCGGTGATACGGCCGGTCAATTCCTCTGAATAGCTTCTGCCTGTGACTTTTTCGATCAGCATGGCGGCGACGATGTAATTGGTGTTGGTGTACGTGTATTTCGTGCCGGGGGCGAATTTGGCTGGAAAACGCAGGGCGATCGTCACCTCCTGCGCGGGCGTGTAGGTGCGGCCTGCCAGAGCCGCGCGGTACTCGTCGATCTGGGGGTCGTCGGTCAATTCCGGTAGACCGCTGCGATGTTGCAGTAGCTGCCGGATGGTGATGTTGCGGCCGTCGACACCGTCGCCGACCAGTAGGCCGGGCAGGTAGGTGTCGACGGAGTCGTCGAGGCGAATCTTGTTCTCCGCCACCAGCTGCATGATGATCGCGGAGGTGAAGGTTTTGGAGATGCTGCCGACGCGGATCTGCTGTGGCGGGGTCATGGGAATCGGCGCGCCGGTGCTGCGATCCGCGACGCCCGAGGTGAGCGTCACGGTCTGGCCACTCTCGCTCAAGGTGGCGATCACGCCGGGTATACCGGAGCGCACGATCGCGTCGATATCGTTGCGTACCTGATCGACTCGGCGGGGCGATACCTGCATCAGAGTGGAGGTGACGGTCTTGGGCGTGCTGTCGGTGTTCACGCTGGAGCAGCCCGCCACCGCGAGCAGCGCGGTCAAGGCGGCCGCGGTCGGCATGATTCGCATGATTCGACGGTAGGGACCGGGGGCCTCGCTGAACATCGGGACAACCCCTGAGAGCTGCCCTGAAAAGTTGGGTGGCGACACCCGCCTACGGTCTGATGCGGGTGTCGTCTGGAGAGCGTCAGTCAGCCGGTCGCGGTAGTCGCGCCGCGAGACCGACGACTCCGGCCGCGACCGCCGCACCGGCGATGACATACCAGCCGCGCTGGAACGCTTCGAGATTCGCCTCCGGCCCGACCGGTGAACCGAGCACCGCGACCAGAACCGCGACGCCGATGGCCAATCCGAGCTGACGGGCCATACTCAACACCGCCGACCCGGTGGCGAAACGCTGCGGTGGCAGTCCGGCGGTACCGGCCGCGAAGCTGGTCGGCATGGTCAAGCCGACGCCGAGACCGGTGAGCAGCATGCCGCCCAGCAGTCCGCCCGCGAAATTCGGGGTGAGGGTGACCGAGACTGTCCACCAAAGGATCCCGGCAGCGAACAGCACACCGCCGAGCGCGATCACCGGCCCCGCGCCGATCCGGGCGATCAGCCGTCCGGCCAGAATCGCGACGACCGGCACCACCAGCGGTCCGGGCGCGATTGCGAGTCCGGTTTGCAGCGCCGACCAGTCCCATACGTTCTGCGCCCACAGCACCACCGACAGCAGCATGCCCGCGAACGAGATATTGAACAGCATCGAATTGCCCACCATCAGCGCGAAATTCGGCAGCCGGAGCAGCGCGGGATCCACCACCGGACTGCGGTGCCGCCGCGACGACGAGACGAATGCGAGACCGAGGACCACCGCCGTCACCAGTCCGCCGATCACACCGGGCGAACCCCAGCCCCAATCCTCACCCTTCACCAGCGCGAGAACGAGCGTCGCCACCGAGCCGACCAGCATGAGCGCACCGAACCCGTCGGGCAACGCACCACCGTCACCGGCCGGATTCGGCAGCAGTCGCAGACCGATCACCAGCGCCGCGATACCGATCGGCACATTCACCAGAAACACCCAGCGCCAATCGATCTCGACCAGCAGACCGCCCAGCACCGGACCCAGCGCCGCGCCGAGACCACCGAACGCGACCCATAGTCGCACCGCCATGGCCCGGCGCTCGGGCGGCGTCGCCGCGAGCACCAATCCGAGCGAGGCCGGGGTGAGCAGTGCGCCGCCGACGGCCTGCACCACCCGGAAGGCCACGAGCGCACCCACATTCCAGGACACCGCGCAGAGCGCCGATCCGAGAATGAACAGGCCGAGACCGGTCAGGAAGGTGGTGCGATTGCCGCTGCGATCGCCCAGTCGCCCGGCGGGCACCAGCAGTGCGGCGAAGACGATCGCGTACGCGTTCAACACCCAGGAGAGTCCGGAGATCTTCGATCCGGAGAAATCGGCGGCGATATCGGGCAGCGCCACATTGACGATGAACAGATCCAGGCTGGACAGCAGCACACCGATCGCCACAATGCCCAGCACCACCTGCGGATTCGTCGTCCGCCGGTCCTGCTCGGCCACAACGGTACTCAAGATCTCTCCCCCATCGGTCGGCCGGAAAGGCCAGTGAGTTGCATCATGAAACGCACCCTAGCCCGGTGAGTTCTTTCAAGCAACCGACTATGCTCGGGTGATGCGCCGAACCAGCTTCGAGGACATGAACTGCTCCATCGCCCAATGCCTGGAGGCCGTGGGCGAATGGTGGACGCTGCTGATCGTTCGTGACGCGATATTCGGCATCACCCGCTTCGACGACTTCCGGACCAGGCTCGGAATCGCACGCAATGTGCTTACGCAGCGGCTGGAATACCTTGTGGAACAAGGGATTATGATTCGCGAGCCGTATCAGGAGAATCCGGTGCGGTATGACTACCGGCTCACCGATAAGGGACGCTCACTGTGGACGGTGCTCGCCGCCATGCGGCAGTGGGGCGATACCTGGGCCGCGCCGGACGGGCCGCCGATCGAATCCGTGCACAAGCCGTGCGGGCACGTCATGACGGTGCGGCCGGTGTGTTCGGAGTGCGGTGAACACGTGCATGGGCGGGACCTGCGCCCACAGTTGGGGCCGGGCGCGCACTCGCCGGACCTGCTGCCGAGCCACACCCGCTGAGGGTGTGGATCCCGGCCGAGGGTCCGGTAGTGCGACCTATTCCGGTGCTCGGAAGCCGCCGATCTTCTGCTCGAGCAGTTCGGCCAGCCGCAGCGGGGTGCGGTCCTCGAACATCGGACCGATGAGCTGCACTCCCACCGGCAGCCCCTCGGGGGACCGGCCCGCGGGTATGGCGGTGGCGGGCAGACCGGGCATGGTGGCCGCACCGGCCCAGACGAGCTGATCGAAGTACGGGTACTCGACGCCGTCGATATCGATACGCCGGTTCTCCAAACCTCCGTTGTGGTTGTGCGGGAAGGCGGGAGTGGGCGTAATGGGGCACACCACGGCATCGAACTCGGTGAAGAGCTGGCGCCAGCCGTGGCGGTGGAGTTCGCGACGGTTGTTCGCCTCGACCCACTCGCGGTGGCTGAGTACCATGCCGCGCAGCCGCGCCGCATCGAGACTCCGGTCGTCCGCGCTCAGCGCGGCGGCCTGGGTCCGCAGCTGTTCGTACACGTCGATGGGAAGGCCCGCGGCGGCGTTCGACAGCATCAGCTGCATGTAAAGCGTTGCGGCCTCGGTCAGATCGGGCAGCAGCGGAGTGTGCCGTTCGACGCGAGCGCCCGCGTCGGCGAGCGCCTCGGCGACCCGGTTCACACCTGCCCGCACCGCCGATCCGGTCGGAATGAGCGGATGGTCCTCGATGATCAGGACCCGGAAGTCCGAGAGCCGATCGTGCCGCGCGGGCGGCAGTGCGAGGTCGTAGGCGATGCCGTGGGTCAGCGGGTCCGGTCCGGCCATCACGTCGAGCAGGAGGGTGAGATCGCGGGCGGTGCGCGCCATCGGGCCGACGACGGCGAGGTCGAGGTCGATCGGCAGGGCCGGTGCGGGCGGCGCGACCATACCGCGGGTCGGCGCCAGCCCGAGTGTCGGCTTATGCGCGTAGATGCCGCAGAAGTGCGCGGGGGTGCGCAGCGAGCCGGCGAGGTCGGAGCCGATGGACAGCGCGCCGAATCCGGATGCCAGGGCCGCCGCCGATCCGCCGGAGGATCCACCCGAGGTGCGGCTGTGATCCCATGGATTGTTGGTGGTGCCGTAGATGTCGTTGAAGCTCTGGATATCTCGCAGCGTCATCGGCACATTGGTTTTACCGAGCAGTACCGCACCGGCCGCCTTCAACCGCGACACCTGTACCGCGTCCTCGGTCGGCACATGGTTCGCGTGCTGCGGCATGCCCCAGGTCGTGGGCAGCCCGGCCATGTCATAGGACTCCTTGACCGTCACCGGAATACCGAGCAGCGGTCCGTTCTCGCCGCGTGCGCGCGCCTGGTCGGCACTGCTGGCGGCGTCCCGCGCGCGGTCGAAATCAGGTACACAGATCGCGTTGATCGCCTTGTCGTCCCGCTCGATTCGGGCGATCGCCTCCTCGGTCAGCTCCACCGAGGTCACCTCACCGGCACGCAACGCGGCCGACAATTCTTCTGCTGATCGAATATTCCATTCCATGAGTTCGACGGTATCGGCGTGCTTCGGCAGCCATAAAATGTCGATTCACACAACGGGGAAGTCGAATGGGCCACCGTCGGTTGCGAACTCACGCGGTCGTGCTGCCGTCGAAGAGGGCCCGCCCCAGGTCACAGTGTCGGCAGTGGGCCCACTCCGCGAGCGCGGGCCATGAAATGCCGCCCCGCGCAACGGGATGGATGTCTCAATGCTGCGGGACGGCGGGTACGCGAATACCGGTTCGGCGGCGGGTTATTCGGTCGTGACGATGAGTGGTGACGTGCCCATGGCTCGCGCTACGTGTGCGGCCTCGTCCTGTAGCTCCGGTAGTGGTGCGTCGGCATTGTCGAACATGGTGACGATCAGGTCGGTGTCCACGACCTCCCAGGTTCCGGCGATGCGACCGTTGATCAGTACCAGGGGTGAGATCCAGCCCGCGGTGCGGCTGACCTTGGCGCGGTGGTCGGCGGAGAGTAGTGCGGTATCGCCTGTTCCTGGACCGAGGACATATTGGTCGAAGGCACCGAGAAGGCGCACCGATCGCGCGGGTGCGGTGGCGGCGAGTTCGTCGGCGTCCTCGGTGCGGATGTAACCCTTTCGACCCTCCACCTCGACCTCGGTGAGCCGGTCACCCAGCTCGGAGAACCATCGCCGCAGTATCGGTTTGCGGATGCTGCCGCGGGAGAGCCAGGCATCGAAGGTCTCGGGCGTGGCGGGGCCGTACGCGCCGAGATAGGCCGAGATGACCTCGGGTGCGGCCACATCCGGTTCGGGGATTCCGCGCCAGCCGGGGATCAGCCGCGCCGGGCTGGCGAAGGTGACCGATGTTCCGTCGGCGGGGCCGTGGCAGAGCGCGCCCTGCCAAGCGAGAGGTTTGAGCAGTGCGCCCCAGCCCGAGCGCAGTTGCTCCTCGAGAGGATGGAAGCGGGGTTCGGCGACAATCGCGGAGACCAGTTCGTCGCGAGTGAGGATCGCACCGTCGAGGATCTCCCCCACGGCCTTGACGAGCGCCTCGATATCCTGTGGCGTCGCGCCGAAATTCTTTGTCCAGGAAGGCTTCTCCCAGGTGCGGGCGGAGCCCATCAAGGACAGGACTCCGGCCGCGACATCGGGCGTCAGCGCATGCAGGGTCCCGCGCATGGCCCAGGTCTTCAGCAGCTTCTTCTCCCCCAGCGCCTTGGTCACCGCACCGGGTTTCCCCTGCGTGGTTCGCAAGGCCACCGCGGTCTCCGCCGCCGAGGTGACCTGCGTCTGCACACCGGCCAGTCGCCCGACCACCGCGACCGCATCCGCCCCACCGCGTGGGTCGACGAACTGACGCCCCATGCGCCAGGCGAACACCTGATCCCACGAAACCCGCACCGCGCCCACACCTCTCGCCGAAGCCAACGCGACTACGGTACGACGCCGCACCGACAAATTCGCTGTCTGCTCAAAGGCGTTCGATAATGGTGGCGTTCGCCAGACCGCCCGCCTCACACATGGTCATCAGGCCGTAGCGCCCGCCGGTCTGTTCGAGGTGATTGACCATGGTGGCCAGAATTCGTACGCCCGAGGCGCCGAGCGGATGGCCGAGCGCGATGGCCCCGCCGCGCGGGTTCAACTTGGCCGGGTCCGCGCCGAGTTCATGCGCCCACACCAGCGGTACCGGCGCGAACGCCTCATTCACCTCGTAGGCGTCGATGTCATTGATGCTCAATCCGGCTCGATCGAGCACCTTGCGGGTGGCCGGAATGACCGCGGTCAGCATGAGCAGCGGATCGTCACCGGTCACCGCGAAGGAGTGGAATCGTGCGCGCGGCTTCAGCCCGAGCTGCGCGGCCTTCTCCTCGCTCATGATCAGCGCGGCGGACGCCCCATCGGTGAGCGGTGAGGAGTTGCCCGGTGTGATCGACCATTCGATCTCGGGGAATCGCGCCTTGAATTCGGCATCCACGAAGGCGGGTTTCAACCCTGCGAGGCCCTCGACCGTGGTGGTCGGGCGAATCGTCTCATCGGCGGTCAGCGTCCCGGCCGCCACCAGTTCATTGTCGAAGCCACCGGAAGCCGCGGTCTCGGCGGCCAATCGGTGTGAGCGCGCCGCGAACTCGTCGAGCGCGACCCGGTCGAACTTCCAGCGCGCCGCGATGACTTCAGCCGAAATCCCCTGTTGTACAAGCCCATTCGGGTATCGGTGCGCGATCGGCCCTCGATTGGCGTCCTTGCCTTGCGCATTGGAGAACATCGGCACCCGCGACATGGACTCCACGCCGCAGGCGATGGCAACGTCGTAGGCTCCCGCGATCACGCCCTGGGCGGCGAAGTGCGCGGCCTGCTGTGAAGATCCGCACTGCCGGTCGACGGTTGTGGCGGGTACCGCTTCGGGGAAACCGGCGGCCAGCACCGCCGTGCGGGCGATATTGAAGGCCTGCTCACCGCTCTGGGTAACGCAACCGCCGATCACATCATCGACCAGGGCGGGATCGATTCCGGTGCGATCGATGAGCGCTTCGAGGACTCCGGACAGCAGCGTCGCGGGATGCACTTCCGACAGTCCACCACCGGATTTCCCTCGGCCGGAGGGCGTGCGGACGACGTCGACAATGACGGCGGAGGTCATGGTTTCTCCTTTTTCGTACCTGCCTACCGGATGTGAATTCCGGTTAACATCAGTACTGTACCGCACTGTTTCGGCGACGCGTTCGACGAGATTTGTCCGTCCCGAAACGCTCAGAATTGGTTGCTAGCCTGTTGCCATGACTGTCAGCCAGGACGTCGCACCGGGCCCTTTCTGGGATCTCGAGACCCGCCTGTCCTCGGTCCTGTCGATGCTTGCCGGATACATCGGCGCGGCCGCCTACGCACACTCGGCGGGTTACTTCGTCACCTTCATGACCGGTAATACCGAACGCGCGATTATCGGAAACTTCGCCGGCGACCACACTTTGGCGGCGGGTGCGGCCCTGCTCATCCTCTCGTTCGTACTGGGCGTCTTCATCGCTTCGCTGTGCCGTCGCTACTGGTGGCGCAATCATCCACATGGCGCGACCATGTTGGCCACCGGAGCACTGCTGGTTGCCGCCGTGGGTGATCACATCCTCGGCGAGCGCGGTATCGGCCTGATCCCGATTCTGGCCGTGGCATTCGGAATGGGTGCGCTCAATACCTCTTTCGTGAAGAACGGTGAGGTGTCCATACCCGTCAGTTATGTCACCGGCACGCTGGTGAAACTCGCGCAGGGTGTGGAGCGGCATCTGGCGGGAAATGGCTCGGCGCGGGACTGGGCCGGATATGCCGTGCAATACGCGTCTTTCGCGCTCGGCGCGCTCATCGGCGGGCTGGTCAGTATTCCGGTCTCCGGTGAATCCATGCTGGACGCAGCGGTTATCGGCTCCGCATTGGTCGCCATCTATACCTGGCGAGCCGATGTGCGGTACTGCCGCCACGAGAAGAATCGCCGAACCGACGTCGCGTGCACAGCATCACAACCTGACACCACACCGGGCAACTTAACCGCAAAGTGACTTAGCTGGGCATATTCTCCGAAACATGACAACCAGCAAAGAGGAAGTTAACGAAGGGCCGGTGCACGCTCTGGCCCGGAGCGCCTGGCAGTCGATACTGGTCACCGGCATCCTCTCGGTGGTACTCGGCATCCTGATCCTGGCCTGGCCGGGGAAAACGCTGCTCGTCGCGGGCGTCCTCTTCGGCGTCTATCTGATTGTTTCCGGTCTCTTCCAACTCATCGCGGCCTTCGGCACGCATTTGAGCGCCGGAATGCGAATTCTGTCGTTCATCAGCGCGATTCTGTCGCTGATCCTGGGTTTCCTCTGCTTCCACGACTGGACCGAGCGCGGTGAGGCCACCGCGGTGCTGCTGCTGGCCATCTGGATCGGTATCAGCTGGATCTTCCGCGGCGTCTCCTCGCTGATCGTCGGCATCTCCGGAGACGGTATGCCGGGGCGCGGCTGGGCGATCTTCTTCGGCATCATGCTGGTGATCGGTGGTGGCTGGCTGATCGCCGCACCATTCGCCTCACTGCTGACGCTGACCCTGGTGGTGGGCTGGTGGTTGATCTTCATCGGCATTATGGAGATCATCAGCGCGTTCCAGGTCAAGAGCGGCGCGAAGAGTGTGCCCGCGGGTCTGTAGTCACCACCCGATATCCGGCGGTCGTCCTTCGGGGCGGCCGCCGGATTCTTTTGTCCGGGCCCATATTTCAGCGCAGTCGCTTGGGTCGCTTATCCATCAGTCGCAGAATCAGCGGTGTGAAGATGAGCTGCATGGCCAGGTCCATCTTTCCGCCGGGCACCACAATGCTGTTGGGCCGTGACATGAACGAATCGTGCAGCATGGACAGCAGATACGGGAAGTCGATGACCTTCGGATCGGCGAAGCGGATCACCACGAAGCTCTCGTCGGCGGTGGGAATCGTCCTGGCGGTGAACGGATTCGAGGTGTCGACGGTCGGCACCCGCTGAAAGTTCACATAGGTCCGGGAGAACTGCGGGCAGATATGCTTCACGTAATCCGGCATGCGCCGCAGGATGGTGTCGATGATCGCTTCACTGGAGTATCCGCGTTCGGTCTTGTCCCGGTGCACCTTCTGAATCCACTCCAGATTGATGATCGGCACCACCCCGACGAGCAGATCGGTGTATTGGGCCACATCGATGCCCTCGGTGGTGGCAGCGCCGTGCAGGCCCTCGTAGAACAGCAGATCGCTGCCCGGCGGCAACTCCTCCCACGGCGTGAATGTACCCGGCGGCTGCCCATAGGGTTTGGCCTCGCCCTCATCGTGCAGATATCTGCGGACCGCGCCGACGCCGGTTTCGCCGTAATCGCGGAAAAGCGATTCGAGTTCGCCGAGTAGGTTCGCCTCCGGCCCGAAGTGTGAGAACTGCAGATTGCGATTCTGTTCCGCTTCGGCCATGGCCAACTGCATTTCATTGCGGTCGAAGCGGTGGAACGAGTCTCCCTCCACCAGTACCGCGTTGATTCCCTCGCGGCGGAATATCTCCTGAAAGGTTCGGGTGACGCTGGTCGTCCCCGCACCGGACGACCCGGTGATCGCGACCACCGGATGTTTGACCGACATGGAACCTCCTCGATTGCCGGACAACGATTTCCGGGCTTCAGCGCCCGGCCGAGCGGAACAGCGAACGTGATCCGAACAGCGAGGCGTCGAAGCTGTGCCCCTCGTCCGGTTCGGAGTGATAGCGCTCGATGCGCTCGACCTCGTTGCGCGAACCGAAGATGAACGGGATCCGCTGATGCAGCTCACCCGGCTGCACCTGGAGCACTCGCTCGTGTCCGGTGGTGGCGGCGCCGCCCGCCTGTTCGACGATGAAGGCAATCGGGTTGGCGCCGTACAGCAGTGACACCCGGCCGGGGCGACTCGGATTCCGGGTGTCGCGCGGATACATGTAGAGCCCGCCGCGGGTGAGGATGTGGAAGGTGTCGGCGACCAGTGAGGCGACCCAGCGCATATTGAAATCCCGTCCGCGGGGCCCCTCGACGCCCTGTAGGCATTCGTGGACATAGCGGCGCACCGGCCGCTCCCAGAAGCGCTCATTGGCGGCATTGATGGCGAAACCCGAGGTGTCGTCCGGGATTCGCATGCGCGGGTGGGTGAGTACGAACGCACCCACCTCACGGTCCAGGGTGAACCCGTCCACGCCATTGCCGGTGGTGAGCACGAGCATGGTGGCCGGTCCGTACAGGGTGAACCCGGCGCACACCTGTTGTACGCCGGGTTGCAGGAAGTCGTCCGATGCCGCGGCCCGTCCGTCCTCGGGTGCGCGCAGCACACTGAATATCGTTCCGACAGGTAGGTTCACGTCGATATTGCTCGACCCGTCCAATGGATCGAAGGCGAGCAGATACTTCCCGCGCCTGACTTCGGTCGGTACCGCGTGGAATCCGCTCATCTGCTCGGACACCAGCGCCGAAAGCGGCCCACTCCACTGACTTTCGGCGACCATGATGTCGTGCGCGATGGCATCCATCTTGCGATGCACCGTAATCGGCAGATTGTCCGCCTCATACGCGCCGAGCGACCCCACGATGGCTCCCCTGGTCACCTGATTCGCAATGATCTTGGTGGCGGTGGCGAGCACGTTCAGCAGCGCCGAGAACTCCCCGGAGGATCCGGGATGCCGATGCTCCTGTTCGATGGTGTAGCGGGTCAGTGTCTTCAGACCTTCGGGCATTCCCTGCTCATTTCCTCACGTGGCTGGCACCTCCACCGGGGAGGCGAACACGCTGCTGCCGTAGACGTCGTTGTCTGTCAACGTGATCAGATCGGTGCGGCTCAGCGGCCGGTGTAACTCGACCAGGCGTTTGGCCTGGCGCAGGCGGCAGCGGTCCAGCGCGTTGCGGACGCTGCGGGCATTGGCGAAGCGGGGACGGGGCATCCGCAGTTCGAGGTATCGCGAGAAGGCCTCGGTGGCGGCGTCGTCGAAATGGAAATTCTCCTGCGCCACCATGAGTTCGGCGATGGCCAGGAGTTCGTCGTGGGTGTAGTCCGGGAATTCGATGTGATGCGCCACGCGTGAGGACAGGCCCGGATTGGCGGAGAAGAAGGTGTCCATGCGATCCGGATAGCCCGCGAAGATGACTACCAGCGAGGTGCGTTCGTTCTCCATCTCCTGCAGCAGGATCTCGATGACCTCCTGCCCGTAGTCGCGTTCGTTCTCCGGCCGGAACAGGTAGTACGCCTCATCGATGAACAGGACGCCTCCGGCGGCTTTGGCCAGGGCCTCCTTGGTCTTGGGCGCGGTGTGACCGATGAACTGGCCGACCAGATCGTCGCGAGTCACCGTGTGCACCTTGGGTTTGCGGATATAGCCGAGTGAATGCAGCATCTGCGCCATGCGCAGGGCGACGGTGGTCTTACCGGTGCCCGGCCCGCCGGTGAAGCTCATATGCATGGTGGGCCGGGTGGCCTGTAGGCCGAAGCGCTGGCGGGCGCGGTCGATGAGCAGCAGTGCCGCGATCTCGCGCACCCGGCGCTTCACATTGGCGAGGCCGATGAGTTCGGCGTCCAGGCGGGTAAGGGTGTCCTCGACATCCTTACCCGCGATATCGGTCGAGAGGTCCAGCAGTGCGTCATCGGCCAGCTGATCAGCCGCCGCATCCTGCGGTGACGAGGGGGCGGCGGCCGATCCGCGCAGCGGCGCGGGGTTCGTGGCCCCGGGCCGATGCATCTGGAACCCGTTGCCCGAGCGGTTGGCCACAGGTGCCCGATCGCCCGGGATCGCGGGATGCGCTGTACTCACGATTGGTCCTCCCGATCCGAATTACGTTCAGCCGCCGTAACGTTGGCCCGGACGGTCGTCCAGGGCGTACGGGTGGTAGCCGTAGCGCTGACTGCGATCGGCCGCATCGGTGCGTTCCAAACGGAAGCCCGGCTCCTCGGCCGGACGCTGCACCAGGAAGCTCAGTGCGGTGCTCTGCCGCCCGTAGGTGGCGTCGTAGGCGTTGACCCGGATGTAGTGCCGCGGGAAGGTCGCCCGGCAGGCATTGATCTCGGCGAGCACGCCGTCGGGCTCGTCCAGATCGAACAGGGGCAGGCCCCACATCTCCCAGTAGACATTGCGCGGGTGCGGATCATCGGTGTATTCGATGGATACCGGCCAATTGTTGAGCAGGGCGTAGCGGACCTGGGCCGCGATTTCCTCATCACTGAAATCCGGCAGGTGCGCGAAGGTGCCGTGTCGCAGTTGCATTGCGGTTCACCGCCTTTCAGCGTGTCGCGGTCGGAATGGCGTCGGGTGCGTCGGTGGAGGTGTAGTCGAAGGTGACATCACCCCACGTCTTCAGCGCTACCTCGAGCGGATGATTGGTCGCGGCGGCGCGGCGCAGAATATCCGGCCCCTCCTTGAGCAGATCGCGACCTTCGTTGCGCGCCTTGACGATTACTTCGAGCGCGACGCGATTGGCTTCCGCGCCCGCGGCGATGCCCATGGGATGACCGATGGTGCCGCCGCCGAACTGCAGGCAGACGTCATCGCCGAACAGATCGAGCAGCTGATGCATCTGCCCGGCGTGAATACCGCCGGAGGCCACCGGCATGACACCGGGCAGGCTCGCCCAGTCCTGATCGAAGAAGATGCCATTGGCCGGATTCGCGGGAACGTGGTTGTCCCGCAACGTGTCATAGAAACCCTTGACCGTATGCGGATCGCCTTCCAGCTTGCCGACGACCGTGCCCGCGTGCAGATGATCCACGCCGATCAGGCGGCACCACTTGGCCAGGACGCGGAAGCTCACGCCGTGCGTCTTCTGCCTGGTGTAGGTGGAATGTCCGGCGCGATGCAGGTGCAGCAGCATGCCATTGCGCCTGGCCCACTTGGACATCGACTGCATGGCGGTGTAGCCGACCGTCAGATCCATCATGATGATCACGCTGCCGAGCGATTTGGCGAATTCGGCGCGCTCGTACATGTCTTCCATATCGGCGGCGGTGACATTGAGGTAATGCCCCTTGAGCTCACCGGTGTCGGCGATCGCGCGGTTGACGCCCTCCATGGCGTACAGGTAGCGATCACGCCAGCGCATGAACGGCTGCGAGTTGATGTTCTCGTCGTCCTTGGTGAAATCGAGTCCGCCGCGGCAGGCTTCATAGACCACGCGGCCGTAGTTGCGGGCCGAGAGACCGAGTTTCGGCTTCACCGTCGCCCCCAGCAGCGGGCGGCCGTATTTATTCAGGTATTCCCGTTCCATAACGATTCCGTGCGGCGGACCCTGAAAGGTCTTCACGTATGCAACGGGAATTCGCATGTCCTCCAGGCGTAATGCCGCCAGGGGTTTGAAACCGAATACATTGCCGATCACCGAGGAGGTCAGATTCGTGATCGAGCCCTCTTCGAAGAGGTCGAGATCGTATGCCACATAGGCGAAGTACTCGCCCGGGCGGCCCGGCACCTCGTCGACGCGGTAGCACTTGGCCTGGTAGCGGCTGTGTGCGGTGAGCCGGTCGGTCCACACGACAGTCCATGTGGCGGTAGAGGATTCGCCCGCGACGGCGGCCGATGCCTCGATCGGATCGACCCCCTTCTGCGGCGTCACCCGGAAGACCGCGAGGACATCGGTGTCCTTGGGCTCATAGTCGGGGTTGTAGTATCCCATCGACGCATACGACTGCACGCCCGGATCCCACCGGCCGCGGGTGCCATCCTGATCATCGGATACGGCCATCATTCCTCCTGCGAACCGGGTTGGGCGACTTGCGATTCCCAGGATGACGGCAGTGTTATCGACAAACAATTCGATTGTTTCTCGTCTCCCTCAACCATTTCGTCGTGTTTGCTACCGTTTGACGATGGGTACGGTGAGCGCGGTCCGCATGGAAACGTTTCTCGCGGTGGCCCGGCACAGCAGTATTCGACGCGCGGCGGCGCAGTTGCACATCACAGAGGCGGCGGCCTCCGCCGCGGTTGCGCACATCGAGAAACAGTTGGGCGCCAAACTGATCGCGAAATCCGGTCGAGGTATCGCGCTCACCGAGGCGGGGCGGGTATACGCCGACTACTGCCGCAGCATCCTGGGATTGATGAAGGAGGCGCATGCCGCGGTGCGTGAGGCCGAGACGGGGCGGCTGCGCATCGGGGTGGTGGCGACCGCCGGTGAGTACGTGCTGCTGCGGCTGCTGGCCTCGTTCCGGAATCGGTATCCGGATATCGAACTGGGGCTCTCCATCCAGCCCCGGGATGTGCTGTACATCGAATTGACGCACCACGAAACCGATCTCGTGGTCGCCGGCCGCCCGCCGCGCGAGGCCGGACTGGTGACGCGGGCGCGGCGGCCGTGCCAACTGGTGGTGGTGGGCGCACCCGGGCGGTGGCCGGATCCGGCGGAGGCGACCTGGCTGCTACGAGGGGCGGGGTCGGGCACGCGGGACACCACGCTGGCACTCTTCGACAGGCTCCAAATCCGGCCTCCCACACTGACTCTCGGTACTCACGGCGCGGCGCTGGCGGCGGCCCGGGAGGGGCTGGGAATTACCCTGATCCACTCCGATGCCATCGAGGGTGATCTCGCGGACCGGCATCTCGAGGTGCTGCCGATCGAGGGCACGCCCCTGAACCGGCCCTGGCACGCGGTCACCACCCGCACGCCGACTCCGGCGGCGCGACTGTTCCTCGCACATATCACCGATCCGGAACGCGTGGGCGAGAAGGCCTTTCGCGCGGCGTGATCAGAGGTCGAACACGCGCCGCGCGTTACCGGCGAGGTACAGCTCCCGCACCTCCACATCGAGCTCCAATTCGTCCAGGCCCTTCAGCGCGTGCCCGGGCAGGATCATCGGATAGTTCGTGCCGAACAGCACCTTGCGGCGGCCGCTGCCCGTCTTCATATACGAGATCAACTCCGGAGGAAGACGTTTCGTGGTGTAGGCGGAGGTGTCGATGTACACGTTCTCATGTTTGCGGGCCACCGCGATCATCTCCTCGGTCCACGGATAGCCGATATGCCCGCAGACGATGGTCAGCTCCGGGAAATCCAGCGCCACCTGATCGATGTACGGGATCGGCCTGCCCGGCTCGGACGACCGCAGCGGTCCGGTATGCCCCACCTGCGTACAGAACGGCAAACCGGCCTCGACACACGCCGCGAATATCGGATAAAACCGCCGATCAGTGGGCGGTGTCTCCCACAACCAGGGCAGCACCCGCACACCCTTGAACCCCAGATCGGCACACCGCCGCACCTCCCGAACGGCCTCCATGGGCCGTCGAAGACCAACAGCGGCAACACCATTGAGCCGATCCGGCGCCGCCCCCACCCAGGCGGCCACCTCGTCATTGGAGATGAGCACCCCTTCGGGCGCATGCCAGGCCGAGATCAGGGCGCGTTCGATGCCCGCGGCATCCATCACCCCCAGCGTCGCCGACAGCGGAATCGCCTCGTTGGGAATGGTTCCGCCGGTCCATCGCCGCAGTGAGGCGAACATATCGTGTTCGAGGAATCGGAGAGTCGGATGCTGAGCCCAGACATCAATCGTCACCGTTGCAGTGTCCCCCGTGGGTCGTCGACGAAAACTCGAATCCGGGGTATGTACACCTCCGGCTGTACTCGGAAATACGCCGTGAGGCGCAAGCCGGCCATCGAATTCGGGCCTACTGTGGTGGACAGCGTATTTGGTTCCCCGGTGAGGTGGTTGGCATGACCGATTTCAGCCCCGCGGCCTTCGGGCCCGCGGCCCTGCGCGTGGGCACGGCAGAGCGTGAACAGGCTGCCGAGGCACTCGGTAAGCACTTCGCCGCGGGTCGCCTGGACGTGACCGAATACGACGATCGGGTGGCTCGCGCCTATGCCGCGAAAACCATCGGCGATCTGTCCGTTCTGTTCACAGACCTCCCGCAGCCCACAGCGATGCGATCGGCTCCGCCGGTCCAGGCGGCGCAGCGGCAGTCCTCCTCGGTATGGCTGCCGCTGGCCATATTCGGTGTACTCGCCTTGGGCGCGGTGCTGGTGGTGGTGACCCATATGGTGCCGTTCTTCGTGTTCCCCCTGGTGTTCTTCCTCTTCCTCCGCGGTCGACGCGGCTACGGACCCCGGTACGGCGGCGGCCGCCACTACACCCGGATGTAACTCGCTCGCGAACACCGATGCCCCGCCAAGTGATGAGGGTTCGGTGGCGGCCGGAGTTCTGTAAGGGCCTTTCTCCTCTGTCCCGACGGCACTGCCTGGGGAATCGTGAGTGCAAGGGAGAGAAGGGATTCCACCATGTCGAATCGTATCGAGCGCACTGCCCCCGGCGACCGTCCGCGTCGGCGAACCGGCCGCGTCCAGGTCACGGGAACAGTGGGCGCGGCGGCGGCCATGCTGTTCGCCACGGTTCTGGTCGCGCCGACCGTTCATGCCGCCGGTACGGTCACCAGTCTGAACGCCTCGCCGGGGTCACCCGCTCAGAGTGTGGGCCTCACCAGCCAGTACGGGTCGAACTGCACCTACACCCTCACCGCCGCGGTGGGTGACTACCACAACGTCAGGTTCACCGATACCGGTGCGGCCACGTTCGCTCCGAACGCCACGGTCATCCCCTACTACGACTCACACACCAGCCGCGGCCAGGCGACCGTCAGCTGGACTCCGACAGCGCCCGGTCAGCACCATCTCTATGCCGAGCAGTACCCCAACGGCAGTTTGGCCATCGATCTGTTGGTCGGCACCGGGGTGAACACCGGATCCGCCTGCCTCGTGCTGCCTTGACGGCCGTCCCCTCAGCCTCGGAATATGGATCGAGTCCGTCCGGTAGGTGGTCGATCACACCCGGTCGGTGGGGTGGGGCACGTCACCATTTCGTTAGTTAGCCTTATGCAACTACATTGGGCGGAGTTCGTTCAATAGAGTTTCTGGAGGCTTCTGATGGCTGCGGCCCCAACCACCGAGTTGGATACCGGTGACGTCCAGACCATTCGGAGGCGGCTCCGGGTGGATCGGGATCACCCGCACTACAAGTGGATAGCCCTGTCGAATACGACCCTGGGCATGTTGATGGTCACCATCAACTCCTCGATCGTGATCATCTCGCTGCCCGCGATCTTCCGCGGCATCGACCTGAACCCCCTCGAACCCGCCAATGTCAGCTACCTGCTGTGGCTGCTCATGGGCTTCTTGCTCAGCTCCGCGGTCCTGGTCGTGCTGTTCGGGCGACTCGGGGACATGTTCGGGCGCGTGAAGATCTACAACCTCGGGTTCGTGGTGTTCACGGTGTGCGCGCTGGCGCTGTCCTTCGATCCGTTCACCCACGGGGCCGGGGCGATCTGGTTGATCGGATGGCGCGTGATCCAGGGCGTCGGCGGCGCCATGCTGATGGCCAACTCCGCCGCGATCCTGACCGATGCCTTCCCCGCGAATCGACGCGGTGTGGCGCTGGGCATCAATCAGGTTGCGGCTGTTGCGGGTTCATTCCTGGGCCTGCTCATCGGCGGTGTGCTGTCCGAATGGGATTGGAAGGCGATCTTCTGGGTGAGCGTGCCGTTCGGCATTCTCGGCACGGTGTGGTCGTACCGCTCGCTGCACGACAATGGCATGCGCACCCCGGGCTCGCTGGATCTGCCGGGCACCATCACCTTCGCGCTGGGATTGACCGCACTGCTCACCGGCATCACCTATGGCATTCAGCCGCACGGTGATTCGAAGACCGGTTGGGACAATCCGTGGGTGCTGGGCGCGGTCTTCGGCGGTCTCGCCCTGCTGGTGCTGTTCTGCTATATCGAATCGAAGGTCGCCCAGCCCATGTTCAAGCTGGGGCTGTTCAAGAATCGCGCGTTCGGACTCGGCAATCTGGCCAGCCTGATGGCTTCGGTCGGGCGCGGCGGTATGCAGTTCATGCTGATCATCTGGTTGCAGGGCATCTGGTTGCCGCTGCACGGCTACGATTTCGAGTCCACTCCCCTGTGGGCCGGTATCTACATGCTGCCGTTGACCGTCGGGTTCCTGGTGGCCGGACCGATCTCGGGCTGGCTCAGCGATAAGTACGGTGCGCGACTGTTCGCGACCGGCGGTCTGCTGCTGGCGGCGGTCACCTTCGTGCTGCTGGTGATCATTCCGGTGGACTTCAATTACTGGCTGTTCGCGCTCATCATCCTGCTCAATGGTTTGGGCACCGGCATCTTCACCTCGCCGAATACCGCGGAGATCATGTCGGCCGTGCCCGCCGCGCAGCGCGGTGTGGCCTCGGGTATGCGGGCCACGCTCATGAACGGCGGTATGGCGCTCTCGATCGGCGTGTTCTTCTCGCTCATGATCGTGGGCCTGTCCGGAACCCTGCCCGGCGCAATGGATTCCGGTCTGCGCGCACAGGGCGTCTCGCCCGCGGTGGCGGGTCAGATCGCGGATATGCCGCCCGTCGGCAGCCTCTTCGCGACCTTCCTGGGCTACAACCCGTTCAAGGAACTGCTCGACCCGAGCGGCACCCTGGACCAGCCCGGCGTCAACAGCGATGTGCTCACCGGCCAGGAGTTCTTCCCGCACTTGATCTCCGACCCGTTCCACTCGGGTCTGGTGGTCGTATTCCTCGCGGCCGCACTTATGATGCTGATCGGTGCGATTGCTTCATGGTTCGCCGGCAGCGGGAAGGTTCCCGACGAGGTGACCGAGCTCCGCGAAGCCGATCGCGCGGGAATCTGACCCCATGATCGAGGAGGCCACACTGCACCAGCACACGAGTGTCGCCGACCCCGATCAGCTGACGGAGGCGGCCGAGCTGTACCACAGCATCGGCCGCCTGCTCCGCCTGCTGCGCCACTCGGGTGACCTCGGCCAGCTCAGTCCGGGCGCGGCCTCGGCGCTGGCTACCATCGCCCGCAGCGGTCCCATGCGCCTGAGCGATCTGGCGAATATCGAAAGGGTCAGCGCCCCAACCATGTCCCGCATGGTGACGGGCCTGGAAAAGGGCGGCTACATCGCCCGCGAAGCCGATCCGGAGGACGGCCGCGCCCAACTGCTGAGCGCCACCGCCCGCGCCCACGACCTGGTCACCGGCCTCACCTCCGCCCGCATCCAGCGCTTCGCCGCCGCCATGGGCAGTCTGGACGCCGCGCAGCGCGAAGCCCTCATGGGATCCCTCGGCACCCTGATCGAGGCCCTCGGCCAGGAGTCGAACCCGGCCTGATCGAACTCCCCTGGCCCTCCGGCGCATTGGTCGCGTGATCACCAGGGCATGAGGGAAGTCGCCCCTCATGTCCTGGTGATCTTGATGGCCCGCACTATGGTGGCCGAGACCCGCCGGTGATGGTGCGCTCGGGTCCTGGGCGTGCCCGCGGGAACGTTCATCGGCGATCTCCTGGGCTGGCGTCCGGTCTTCATCGTGCTGGGCGTGTTGTCTGCGGCTCAGGCGTTGTCGTAGGCGTCCTGCAGGGCCTTCAGATCGATCTTGGACATGGACCGCAGCGCCGCGTTCACGGCGGGCAGCCGGGCCGGATCGCCCATGAGGTCGGGCATTCCGGCGGGCACGATCTGCCAGGACAGGCCGTACTTGTCGGTCAGCCAGCCGCACGGGCCGGGCTCGCCCTCGGCGGTGAAGGCCGCCCACAGGCGGTCCACCTCGTCCTGGCCGTCGACCACGACCTGGATCGAGGCCGCATCGGTGAAGGTGTGTCCCGGACCGCCGTTGAGCAGGGTCAGGGCGTGGCCCGCCAATTCGAGGGAGATGACGAAGGCGGTGCCGTCGGGGCCGCGGCTGATATCGGTGACCTTCGAATCCGCGACCAGCGAGGTGTAGCAGTTCGCGGCCTCTTCGGCCTGGTTGTCGAACCAGAGGAAGGTGGTGACGGTAGTGCTCATGATGGGCTCCTGGGGTGTTGGTGAGCTGCTTTCACCTACCGGTCGGAGCCAATCACGTTCCTTCGACGTATCTCGGGAGATTTCTCGAGAATCTTTTTCGCGCCGGATCACTGCCGGTAGGTGGCCAGGAAGCGGCCGATGCGCTCGATAATCGCCTCCAGATCGTCGGCGTGCGGGAGGGTGACGATCCGGAAGTGGTCCGGGCGCGGCCAATTGAAGCCGGTGCCCTGCACGATATGGATCTTCTCCTGCAGCAGCAGATCCAGCACGAACTGCTCGTCATTGTGGATCGGGTACATGTCGAGGTCGATGCGCGGGAAGGCATAGAGCGCGCCCTTGGCCTTCACACACGACACACCCGGAATGGTGTTGAGCGCCTCCCACGCGCGATCGCGCTGTTCGCGCAGTCGCCCGCCGGGCAGCGTCAGATCGTAGATGCTCTGATGCCCACCGAGCGCGGCCTGAATCGCCTGCTGCGCGGGCACATTCGCGCACAGTCGCAGACCCGCGAGCATGGTCAGACCCTCGAGATAGTTCTGCGCGTGCTCGATCGGTCCGGAGACGACCAGCCAGCCGGAGCGGAATCCGGCCGCGCGATAGGACTTCGAGAGTCCGGAGAAGGTCAGCACCAGCAGATCGGGGGCGAGCGACGCGGTGGCGGTGTGCTCGAGATCGTCGTACAGGATCTTGTCGTAGATCTCGTCCGAGAACACCACCAGGTTGTGCCGCCGCGCGACCTCGAGCACATCGCGGACCACATCGGGCGAGTACACCGCACCGGTCGGATTATTCGGATTGATCAGCACGATGGCCCGCGTGCGATCGGTGATCTTGGCTTCGATATCGGCCACATCCGGGAACCAGTCCGAGCCCTCATCGCAGATGTAGTGCACGGGCTTACCGCCATTGAGCGCGGTGGCGGCGGTCCAGAGCGGGAAGTCCGGTGCGGGAACCAGTACTTCGTCGCCGTTCTCCAGCAGCGCGGTCATGGCCATCATGATCAGTTCGGAGACGCCGTTGCCGAGGAAGACCTCTTCGACATCGACGCCCTCCACGCCGAGTGTCTCGTAGTACTGCACCACCGCACGCCGCGCCGAGAGCAGACCTTTCGAGGACGAGTAGCCGCTGGAGGCGGGCAGGTTCCGCACCATGTCCTGCAGGAGCTCCGGCGGCGCCTCGAAGCCGAACGGCAGCGGATTGCCGGTATTGAGCTTCACCACATGGTGCCCCTCGGCCTCCAGGCGTGCCGCGTGCTCGGCGACCGGTCCGCGGATCTCATACGACACACCGGACAGCTTGCTCGACTGCTTGACCTGCATGGAAGTCCCTTCTGAATGCGGTTGCGGCACACTCTACTTGGAAATTCCAAGTTCGCACTTTGTTTTTCCAAGTAACAAGCTACAGTAGGTCCGTGCCCCGCAGAAGTTACGACCACTACTGTGCCGTCAGCCGCGCCCTCGACATTGTCGGCGACCGCTGGAACCTGCTGGTCGTGCGCGAATTGTGTTCGGGTCCGCGCCGCTACAGCGACCTGTTCGCCGACCTGCCCGGCATCAGCACCGATGTGCTGGCCGCACGGCTCAAGGAGCTCGAACGCGATGACATCCTGACCCGCCGCAAAGTCGGCCCCCGCACCGCGACCGCCGTCTATGAACTCACCCCGACCGGCATGGCTCTGCGCCCAGCCTTGGACGCGCTCTCCGCCTGGGGCACCGAACACCTCGGCGAACGCCGCCCCACCGACGCCGTCCGCGCGCACTGGTTCGCGCTCCCCCTGGGACGCGCTGTCGCCGAGGTACTTCCGATCGGCACCGCCACCGTGCACATCGGTGACACCGTCCTGCACTACAACATCACCGCGGACGGCATCACCCACCACGACGGCCCGGCCCCCGCCTCGGACCTCGAGATTCACCTCGATCTGGCGACCGCCACCGAGGTGGCCACGGGAGCGCGCCCGCTCCCGGGCCAATCGCCCTCAGCTCTGTAGATACCGGACGAGGTGCTCGCGCTCGTCCTCGAGCTCGGAGATCTGACTCTTCACCACATCGCCGATGCTGACTATGCCGACCATGTGCCCGTCCTCGAGCACCGGCAGATGCCGAATCCGATGCTGGGTCATGGTCTCGTTCAAGGTCTCCACCCGATCCTCGGGTGAGCAGGTGTGCACCGCCGCCGTCATGATCTCCGCGACCGGGGCGTCGAGCAGGTCGGCGCCGATGCCGTGCAGCCGCCGCACAATGTCGCGCTCGGAGGCGATACCGGACATCAGCACTCCGTCCGGTGACACCACCACCGCGCCGACATTGTGCTCGGCGAGCACTTTCAGCAGTTCACGCACGCTTGCATCGGGTGCAATCGTGACCACGCCGGGCCCTTTCCGGCGCAATAATTCCGAGATTCGCATATGTCCACCGCCATTGGATCGAACCATCGATGCCTCTCAGGATGAACCGTTCGCAAGGCTGTGAACAGCAACGATTTGCGCGTCGATATCTAACTTCCAGCGAGTGCATCGAGGGCGGCCTCGATGGCGCGGTGAAAGGTGGGGTAGGCGTAGATCATTCGGCGCAGGGTCGCGGTCGGCACCTCGGCATGGACTGCCAGGGTCAGGGCGGCGAGGACTTCGCCGCCGTCAGGGCCGACTGACGTGGCGCCGACCAGGACGCCACGGTCGGCGTCCTCGACGAGTTTGATGAAACCGGCATTGCCTGCCTTATGGAGCCAGCCGCGGGTGGAGTCCGGCAGGTTGGTGAATCCGGTGCGGACGTTCAAGCCCCGGGCGCGGGCCTGCGCTTCGGTGAGGCCGACACCGCCGATCTCGGGATCGGTGAAGGTGACGTGCGGGACGGCGTGGTACTGGGCGGTCTCCTCGGAGGTGCCGAGGATATCGGCGGCGGCAATGCGGGAGTGGTACATGGACATGTGGGTGAAGGCGCCGTGGCCCACGACATCGCCGATGGCCCAGACCTTGTCGGCCGCGCGCAGACGGTCGTCGACCGCAATGCTGCGGGCCTTCTCGTCGAGACCGATGGAACCGATTCCCAATGCGGACAGGTCGATTCGGCGGCCGGTGGCGATCAGCAGGTGCTGGGCGCGGACCGGATCACCGCTGTCCAGTTCGACGGTGAAGTGCGAGCCGTCGTGGCTGACGGCGCTGCCGTGGCCGCTGCGCACCGTGATGCCCTCGGCCTCGAACACCTCGGCCAGCAACTCCCCCGCTTCGGGTTCGTTCTGCGGCACCAGGTGACTGGCGATGACGGTGACCTGCGCGCCGAACCTGGCGAATACTTGCGCGAACTCCACGCCCACCGGTCCGCCGCCCATGACGATGAGCGATTCCGGCACCTCGGTGACGGCGACAGCCTCACGATTGGTCCAGTACGGCGTTTCGGCCAGACCGGGCAGTGGCGGAACCTGCGGTGCGGTACCGGGATTCAATACGATTGCCCGGTTCGCGTGGAATACCCGATCGCCCTCGGCGGTCGCGACCGTCACCTCACCGGCCGCGGTGATCCGCCCCCAGCCGCGGACGAACCGTCCCCCGGCCTTCTCGAACTTCTCCACCGCCGCCGCATCGTCCCAGTCATCGGTGATGT
Source organism: Nocardia sp. NBC_01503 (assembly GCF_036327755.1). Classification (NCBI taxonomy): domain Bacteria; kingdom Bacillati; phylum Actinomycetota; class Actinomycetes; order Mycobacteriales; family Nocardiaceae; genus Nocardia; species Nocardia sp. NBC_01503. The sequence continues at coordinate 6,690,235 of NZ_CP109596.1, read as the reverse complement.
CATCGCGCACCCGCGCGGCGACAATGCTCCAATCCGGTGTCACCGCAGCCGATCCCGCGAGCTCGCCGACCCGCCGCGCCTCGGCCAGCGCCCCGGCCGCGCGCACCATGGCCTTGGTGGGAACGCAGGCGTAGTACGGGCATTCGCCACCGACGAGTCGCCCGTCGACGCCGACCACGGAGAGTCCGGCCCGCACCAGTCTGGTCGCCAGATCCTCACCGCCCGGCCCCATTCCGATGACGACGGCATCCACGGCTTCGGCTGGCATGGCCCCTCTTTCATTGAATCAGCGTTCGGCGGCAATCCTGTTCGACGTTAATGTCCGTTCGTGCGGTGCGACACCCGCCCCGCCGATCCGACCCGGTTCGGTCATACTTCGCCACGCCGGTGCTGGTGCCGCGACGCGCGAAGGGAATCCGGCGAACCTGCCACCAGCACTCATGCCGAACACGTACCATCCGGTGCGTGGCCGAAGCGAAGCGTCCCGCCGCGTTGCGGGTTCTCGTTTACAGCAATGACGCCGATACTCGGAGGCAGGTGATGCTGGCTCTGGGTAGACGCCCGCACCCGGAACTGCCTCCCATCGAGTACCTCGAGGTGGCCACCGGTCCGATTGTGCTGGAGCATATGGACGCTCACGAGCTCGATGTGTTGATCCTCGATGGTGAGTCCGCGCCGACCGGCGGCCTGGGTCTGGCCAAACAGTTGAAGGACGAGATCGCGGATTGCCCGCCGATCGTGGTCCTGACCGGCCGCCCGGATGATGCCTGGTTGGCGAACTGGTCGCGGGCCGATGCCGCGGTCTCCCATCCGCTGGATCCGATCCGGTTGACCGATGCCGTACTGGGCGTGCTGCGGAACCGTTCCGCCGCCTGATTTTCCGCTCCCCGCGACCTGGGGAAATCTATGTCACGTGACATTCGCGATTCCGTCGAATCGGTCATGAAAGACCGTTCCGAATTCGATCAAACGGAGCCGCGAAACGTCATGTATCTTCTTGCCTGAGTTGTAGGCTGTGCCGTAGCTCACACGAGCGCGGGCAACGGTATCAATGAAGCCGCCGCGTCAGTCCCCCGTTTTCCGCGCCCTCGACGAGTGGCGCCCTGGATGTGACTGGCCCGGCAGACGACGATGTCAGCCCGCCTCGGCAGCTGCCGTCCGCAAGTGCGTCCAGTTCGCAGGAGGGGTAGTGCTGTTGTGAATATCGAGGTGCCGACGCTTGTCCTCGGCGCGGTTGCCGCCGCGTTCGGGGTGTTCTCCGTTTTCCTTGCGGCCCTGATCGGGCCCAAGCGCTATAACCGCGCCAAGCTCGAGGCGTACGAGTGCGGTATCGAGCCGACCCCGCACGCCGTCGGCGGCGGGCCCGGTAATGCTGCGGGACAACGCTTTCCGGTGAAGTACTACCTCACCGCCATGTTGTTCATCATCTTCGACATCGAGATCGTCTTCCTCTATCCGTGGGCGGTGCATTTCGATTCGCTCGGTCTGTTCGGGCTGGCGGCGATGGCGCTGTTCATCTTCAACGTCTCGGTGGCCTACGCCTACGAGTGGAGGCGAGGCGGGCTCAGCTGGGACTGAGCCGCACACAGGGGATTCCAACCAGAGCGCCCCGCCCGGTGCGAGGCGCTCCGATCCGGGAGATGTAGTTCGACATGGGTCTCGAGGAGAAACTGCCCAGCGGCTTCCTGCTGAGCACGGTGGAAGATTTGGCCGGGTACCTGCGTAAGAGTTCGCTGTGGCCCGCGACATTCGGCTTGGCCTGCTGCGCGATCGAGATGATGGCCACGGGCGGTGGGCGATTCGATATCGCCCGCTTCGGTATGGAGGCGTTCCGCGCCTCACCGCGCCAAGCCGATTTGATGATCGTCGCCGGACGGGTGAGCCAGAAGATGGCCCCCGTCCTGCGTCAGGTCTACGACCAGATGACCGAACCGAAATGGGTGCTGGCCATGGGGGTGTGCGCATCCTCGGGCGGCATGTTCAACAACTACGCCGTCGTACAGGGTGTGGATCACATTGTGCCGGTGGACATCTACCTGCCCGGCTGCCCGCCGCGCCCGGAGATGCTGTTGAACGCGATCCTGAAGCTGCACGAGAAGATTCAGGAGATGCCGCTCGGCGTGAATCGCGAGGAGGCCGTGCGCGCCGCCGAGGCCGCCGCCCTCGCCAGCCCCACCACCATTCAGATGAAGGGGCTGCTTCGATGACCTTCGATACACCCACCGGTACGGAGAGCCCTCCGGAGGACGCTGTGAAATCGCACGGGGAATCGAATCAGAAGCCCGAACCCGAGCCGGTGCAGGAGCAGCTCGAGGCGGGTGAGATCGAGCCCGCCACAACGGAATCCGCCGCACCGGCCGATGAGGTGATCGGCGTCCGCAAGGGCATGTTCGGCGTCACGGGCACCGGTGACACCTCCGGCTACGGCCGCCTGGTGCGCACGGTCAGCCTGCCCGGCGGCAGCGCGCCACCGTACGGCGGGTACTTCGACGAGCTGGTCGCGATCCTGCACGATGTGCTCGCGGTGTCGAGCGTGCGCTTCGAGGACGCCATCGAGAAGATCGTGGTCTTCCGGCACGAACTCACCCTGCACGTGCGGCGCGAACACCTGCCCGTGGTCGCGAAGACGTTGCGGGACAACGAGAAACTGCGCTTCGAGCTCTGCCTGGGCGTGAACGGCGCGCACTTCCCGGAGGACACCGGCCGCGAATTGCACGCGGTCTACCACCTGAACTCCATCACCCATAATCGCCGGGTGCGCCTCGAGGTGTCCGTCCCGGACGCGGATCCGCATATGCCCTCGCTCTATTCGGTGTATCCCACCACCGATTGGCATGAGCGCGAGACCTACGACTTCTTCGGCATCCTGTTCGACGGTCACCCGTCGCTGACCAGGATTTCGATGCCCGACGACTGGCGCGGTCACCCCCAGCGCAAGGATTACCCGCTCGGCGGGATCCCGGTCGAATACAAGGGTGCGCGTATCCCGCCGCCCGACGAGCGGAGGGCGTACAGCTAAATGAACGACACAGATATCAAGTCCCGTCCGGAATCCGCGAAGCGACCAGAACGAGTTATCACGGTCGGCGGCAATGACTGGGACGAAATCTCCGCTGCCCTGGACGGGGCCGCCGAGGAACGCATAGTCGTGAATATGGGCCCACAGCACCCCAGTACACATGGGGTGCTACGGCTGATTCTGGAGATCGAGGGCGAGACGGTCACCGAGGCCCGTTGCGGTATCGGCTACCTGCACACCGGAATCGAGAAGAATCTCGAATACCGCAGCTGGGTGCAGGGCGTCACTTTCGTCACGCGTATGGATTACCTGTCGCCGTTCTTCAATGAGACGGCGTACTGCCTGGGCGTGGAGAAGCTGCTCGGTATCACCGACGATATTCCCGAGCGTGCCAATGTCATTCGCGTCATGCTCATGGAGCTCAATCGCATCTCCTCACATCTGGTGGCGCTGGCCACCGGCGGTATGGAGTTGGGCGCGCTGACGCCCATGCTGTTCGGATTCCGTGAGCGCGAACTGATTCTCGACGTCTTCGAGAACATCACCGGATTGCGCATGAACCACGCGTACATCCGCCCCGGCGGTGTCTCGCAGGATCTCCCCGAGGACGGCGTCACCAAGGTGCGTGAACTGCTGGAGCTCATGCCCAAGCGCCTGCGGGATATGGAGCTGCTGCTCAATGAGAACCCGATTTGGAAGGCCCGCACCCGCAATGTCGGTGTGCTGGATCTGACCGGCTGTATGGCGCTGGGCATTACCGGCCCGGTGCTGCGGTCCACCGGCCTGCCGCATGATCTGCGCAAGGCTCAGCCGTATTGCGGTTATGAGACATACGAATTCGATGTCATGACCGATACCGGTTGCGACTGCTACGGCCGCTACCTCATCCGGGTGAACGAGATGAAGGAGTCGCTCAAGATCGTCGAGCAGTGCCTGGACCGGCTGCGGCCGGGCCCGGTCATGGTCGCGGACAAGAAGATTGCCTGGCCTGCCGATTTGCAACTCGGGCCGGACGGCCTCGGCAATTCGCCGGAGCACATCGGCAACATCATGGGCAAGTCCATGGAATCGCTCATTCACCACTTCAAACTGGTGACCGAGGGCCTGCGTGTCCCGCCCGGCCAGGTGTATGTCGCGGTGGAATCCCCGCGCGGTGAGCTCGGCGTGCACATGGTGAGCGATGGCGGCACCCGCCCGTACCGGGTGCACTACCGCGACCCCTCGTTCACGAATCTGCAAGCGGTGGCGGCAATGTGCGAGGGCGGATTGCTCGCCGATGTCATTGCCGCGGTGGCCAGTATCGATCCCGTCATGGGCGGAGTGGACCGTTGACAGAGATTCTTCTCAACCTGAGTGTGCGCCCCATCCCCTATCCGCAGCCGGTGCACGACCGGCTCGCATTGGAGGCCAAGGAGATTATCGCGCGGTATCCGGAGCCGCGTTCGGCACTGCTGCCCCTTTTGCATCTCGTGCAATCGGTGGAGAGCTATGTCTCGGGCACCGGTATCGAATTCTGCGCCGAACAACTGGGATTGACCGATGCCGAGGTGACCGCGGTCGCCACCTTCTACTCCATGTATCGGCGCGGACGCACCGGTGATTACCACGTCGGGGTGTGCACGAACACGCTGTGCGCGGTGATGGGCGGCGATGAGATCTTCGGGGAATTGAAGCAGCACTTGGGCATCAAACACGGGGAGACCACCGCCGACGGCGCGGTCACCCTGGAGCACATCGAGTGCAATGCCGCCTGCGACTACGCACCCGTGGTCATGGTGAATTGGGAATTCTTCGACAACCAGACCCCGGAATCGGCACGGGCCATGGTGGATTCGCTCCGTAGGGGCGATGAGGTGACCGGCTCACGCAGCGGTATTCCGCTGTGCAACTTCCGCGATACCGCGCGCATTCTGGCGGGCTATCCCGATGCGCGCCCCGGCGCGACCGATGGCGCGCCCGGACCCGCCACGCTCGCGGGTCTGCACGCGGCCGAACAGGATTCGAACGGAGGCAGCAAGTGACGCGAACACAGGCCGCCCCGCGTGGACTGACCCCCGTGCTGTCCAAGTACTGGGCCGAACCTGATTCCTGGACCCTGGCGGCGTATCGCAGTCAGGGCGGTTATCGCGGGCTGCCCAAGGCCCTGCGCATGCAGCCCGACGAGGTCATCGCGACCGTCAAGGACTCCGGTCTGCGCGGACGCGGTGGTGCGGGTTTCCCGACCGGTATGAAGTGGGGTTTCATCCCGCAGGGCCCCGGCCCGGACGGTGTGACCAAGCCGCATTACCTGGTGGTCAATGCCGATGAGTCGGAACCGGGGACGTGCAAGGACATTCCGCTCATGCTGGCGAGTCCGCACGCGCTCATCGAAGGCGTGATCATCGCCTCGTACGCGATTCGCGCCTCGCACGCCTTCATCTATGTGCGCGGCGAGGTCGTACCGGTCCTGCGCCGTTTGCAGGCCGCGGTCGAACAGGCGTATGCCGCAGGGTATCTCGGCGACAATATCAAGGGCTCGGGGTACAACCTCGAGGTCGTCGTGCACGCCGGTGCTGGCGCGTACATCTGCGGTGAGGAGACCGCGCTCCTGGATTCCCTGGAGGGCCGTCGCGGTCAGCCGCGCCTGCGTCCCCCGTTCCCGGCCGTAGCGGGTCTGTACGCCTGCCCGACCGTGGTCAACAATGTGGAATCCATCGCCTCGGTCCCCTCGATTCTCGCCAATGGCGTGGATTGGTTCCGGTCCTTCGGCAGTGAGAAGTCGCCGGGGTTCACCCTCTACTCGCTCTCGGGTCACGTGACGCGACCGGGCCAGTACGAGGCGGCCTTGGGAATCACCCTGCGCGAGTTGCTGACTCATGCGGGCGGTGTCCGCAAGGGCCACACCCTCAAGTTCTGGACCCCGGGCGGCTCCTCCACCCCGATCTTCACCGATGAGCATCTGGACGTCCCCCTCGACTACGAGGGTGTGGCCGCCGCCGGATCCATGCTCGGCACCAAGGCCCTGCAGATCTTCGACGACACCACCTGCGTGGTGCGCGCCGTCCTGCGCTGGACCGAGTTCTACGCCCACGAATCCTGCGGTAAGTGCACGCCGTGCCGCGAGGGCACCTACTGGCTGGTCCAGCTGCTGGAGCGCCTGGAGCAGGGCACCGGTGACGAAACCGATCTCGACAAGCTGATGGATATCGCCGACAACATCAACGGCAAATCCTTCTGCGCCCTCGGCGACGGTGCGGCGAGCCCGATCTTCTCCTCCCTCAAGTACTTCCGAGACGAGTACGTCGAGCACATCCGCCTCGGCGCATGCCCGTTCGATCCGGCCCGGTCCACCGTCTGGGCTGAAGGAGTCCGATGACCGCGATAGCGAACTCCAATACCAGCGGCACCACCCCCACCGATATGGTGAGCGTAATCATCGATGGCACAACGGTTTCCGTGCCCGTGGGTACTTTGGTGATCCGGGCCGCCGAGCTCATCGGGGTGCAGATCCCCCGGTTCTGTGATCACCCGCTGCTCGATCCGGTGGGTGCGTGCCGCCAATGTCTGGTCGAGGTGGAGGGGCAGCGTAAGCCGGTTGCCTCCTGTACCCAGACGGTCAGCGAAGGCATGGTGATTCACACCCAGGTCTCCTCCCCTGCCGCGGAGAAGGCACAGGCGGGTGTGATGGAGCTGCTGCTCATCAATCACCCGCTCGACTGCCCGGTCTGCGACAAGGGCGGCGAATGTCCCCTGCAGAACCAGGCCATGTCCTCCGGCCGGGCCGAATCGCGGTTCGACGGTGAGAAGCGAACCTATCCCAAGCCGATTCCGCTCTCCTCGGCGATTCTGCTCGATCGCGAGCGCTGCGTGCTGTGTGCCCGCTGCACTCGATTCTCCCAGCAGGTGGCGGGTGATCCGTTCATCGAACTGATGGATCGCGGTGCGCTGCAACAGGTCGGGATTGCCGCCGGGGAGCCGATGGACTCCTACTTCTCCGGCAATACCGTGCAGATCTGTCCGGTGGGCGCGCTCACCGGCAGCACCTACCGTTTCCGCGCCCGGCCGTTCGACCTGGTCTCCAGCCCGGCGGTGTGCGAGCACTGCGCCTCGGGTTGCGCCCAGCGCACCGATCATCGGCGCGGAAAGGTCATGCGTCGCTTGGCCGGTGACGATCCGCAGGTCAATGAGGAATGGAACTGCGATAAGGGCCGCTTCGCCTTCCAGTACGCCACCGAGCGGGATCGGCTCACGACTCCGCTGGTGCGCACCTGGGACGGCACCCTGCAACCCGCCTCGTGGTCCGAGGCCATCGCGCATGCCGCGCGGGGTCTGGCCGCGGCGCGCGGGAACGCGGGTGTGCTGGTCGGCGGTCGCGTCACCATGGAGGACGCCTACGCCTATGCCAAGTTCGCGCGAATCGGCTTGGCCACCAATGACATCGACTTCCGTGCCCGCGAACACTCCGCGGAGGAGGCCGACTTCCTGGCCGCCCGTATCGCCGGGCAGGGCATCACCGTCGATTACGCCGCGCTGGAGCGCGCCCCGATCGTGGTGTTCGTCGGCTTCGAGGCCGAGGAAGAGTCACCGATGGTCTACCTGCGCTTGCGCAAGGCCGCCCGCAAGAACGGCACCGAGATCTACTCGCTCGCGCCGTACACCACCCGCGGGCTCCAGCGCATGAAGGGGACGCTGCTGCCGACCGCTCCGGGTGCCGAACCGCATCTGCTCGAGGCCATCCGCACCGGCGAAACCGATTCCGTCGCAGTGGCTCCCGGCCATCTGCACCATATCGCGACCCTCCTGCGCGAACCCGGTGCGCTGATCCTGGTCGGCGAACGACTCGGCGGTATTCCGGGCGGGCTGTCCGCCGCGGCCCGCCTGGCCGATGACACCGGAGCCGCGCTGGCCTGGATTCCGCGTCGCGCCGGTGAGCGCGGAGCGCTCGAGGCGGGTGCGTTGCCGCTCTTGCTCCCCGGCGGTCGCCCGGTCGCCGATCCCGTTGCGCGCCACCAGGTTCGCGAAGCCTGGGGCTCGGATGAGCTGCCCATGACCCCGGGCCGCGATACCAGCGCCATCCTGGCCGCCGCGCCCACCCTGGGCGCACTGCTCATCGGCGGTGTCGAGGTCGGCGATATGCCCGATCCGCATGCCGCGCTCACCGCCATCGACGCCGCGAGTTTCGTTGTCAGCCTGGAACTTCGGGCCAGCGATATCAGCGATCGCGCCGATGTGGTGTTCCCGGTGGCCTCGGCCATGGAGAAGGCTGGCACCTTCCTCACCTGGGAGGGTCGCCACCGCCAGTTCGAGGCCGCGCTGCGTGACTCGACCGTGCGCCGCGAGTCCGCGCCCATGCCCGAACATCGGGTGCTGGACGCCATCGCACACGAGATGGGTGTTCGCCTCGGTCTGCCCGATGTCTCCAGTGCCCGAGCCGAATTGGCGGATCTGGGCGCGTGGGACGGACCGGCCGCCGCCACCCCGGTGCACCGCCCGCATCCGCTGGCGCAGCCCACCTCGGGCACCGCGATCCTGTCCGCCTGGCGCATGCTCATCGATCGCGGCAAATTGCAGGACGGCGAACCCAATCTCGCCGGGACCGCCCGCCCGCCGGTGGTGCGGCTCTCGCACGACACCGCCGCCGAAATCGGCGCCACCACCGGCGATCCGGTCACGGTCGGCAATGATCACGGCCATATCACCCTCCCGCTCGTCATTACCGAGATGCCGGATCGGGTCGTATGGCTGCCCATGAATTCCCCCGGGGCCGATGTACTGGTGCAGCTCGGCACCACACCCGGCCACCTCGTGCGCATCCGTCGGGAGGACCACCGTGAGTGAGCTCGAATCGATTTGGGGGTTCGCGGGGCCCTCCGTGGTTACGCGGGCTGCCGCCTCCGGGCCTGACGCGAACCCCCTGGGTATGTTCGGCCACGATCCGTGGTGGCTGGTGCTGGTCAAATCCATCGGCATCTTCGTCTTCCTGCTGCTGATCCCGATGATCGCGGTCTACGCCGAGCGCAAGATCGTGGCATTCATGCAGATGCGTGTCGGACCCAACCGGGTCGGACCGCGCGGATCACTGCAATCCATTGCCGACGGCGTGAAGATGCTCCTCAAAGAGGACATCATCCCGGCCATCGTCGACAAGCCGATCTTCATTCTCGCGCCGATCATTTCGCTGATCCCGGCCGTGATGGCGTTCGCGGTGATTCCGTTCGGGCCCGAGGTGAGCATGTTCGGGCATCGCACGCCCCTGCAGCTGACCGATATGCCGGTGGGCGTGCTCTACATCCTGGCCATGGCCTCGGTGGGCGTGTACGGCATCGTGCTGGCAGGCTGGGCTTCCGGCTCCACCTATCCGCTGCTGGGTGGTCTGCGCTCCACCGCGCAGGTGATCTCCTATGAGATCGCCATGGCGCTCTGCTTCGCGGCGGTCTTCCTGCTCTCGGGCTCCATGGCGACCTCGGCGATCGTCAAGGCGCAGTACGGAACCTGGTATGTATTCCTGCTGCTGCCGTCCTTCCTGATCTACGCGGTGTCCATGGTCGGTGAGACCAACCGCGCACCCTTCGACCTCCCCGAGGCCGAGGGTGAGCTGGTCGGTGGTTTCCACACCGAGTACTCGTCACTCAAGTTCGCCATGTTCATGATGGCCGAATACATCAACATGGCAACGGTTTCCGCGCTCGCGACCACGCTGTTCTTCGGCGGTTGGCACGCACCGTTCCCGATCAGCCTGTGGGCGGGCGCCAACTCGGGCTGGTGGCCGATGGTGTGGTTCACCGCCAAGGTGTGGCTGTTCCTGTTCGTGTTCATCTGGCTGCGCGGCACCCTGCCGCGACTGCGCTACGACCAGTTCATGAATCTGGGCTGGAAGCTGCTGATTCCGGTCTCGCTGGCCTGGGTCATGTTCGTGGCGAGTATGCGCGCGCTGGAGAACGAGGGCATTCACATTCAGCGCACCGGCATGATCATCGGCGGAATCGTGGTCGCCGCCTTGCTGATCGGTTTGGTGCTCAGGGCCGGTCACGCGGGCGATGATCGCAGCAAGGCCGCACCCGATGCCGAAGCGACAACCAAGTATTCGGACTTCCCGGTGCCGCCCATGCCGGCCGAGCCGATGGCCTCGACGCCGAAGCCCGGTCTGCTGGAGCCGCTCGGCGGGTTCTATGTCACCGCCGCCACCATGTTCAAGAAGCCCAACACCGAGCTGTACCCGGAGGTCAAGACCCCGACCCAGCCGCGGTATCACGGTCGGCACCAACTCAATCGGCATCCGGACGGACTCGAGAAGTGCATCGGCTGCGAGCTGTGCGCGTGGGCCTGCCCGGCGGACGCGATCTTCGTCGAGGGCGCGGACAACACCGAAGAGGAGCGCTTCTCGCCCGGTGAGCGCTACGGCCGGGTCTACCAGATCAACTACCTGCGCTGCATCGGCTGCGGCCTGTGCATCGAAGCCTGCCCGACTCGGGCATTGACCATGACCAACGAGTACGAGCTGGCCGATGACAACCGCGCGGATCTGATCTACGAGAAGCAGAATCTGCTCGCACCGATGGAGCCGGGCATGGTCCCCGCACCGCACGCCATGTACCCGGGCGCGGACGAGGGCTCCTACTACCGCGGTGAAGTCCCCGGTGCGCCCGGTGAACTCGCCGGAGTCGAAGGAGGGACGAAGAAATGACCTCGCTCCTCGCCCAGCCTGCCCAGCAGCTGGTCACGCACACCTCCACCGGTGAGGCCGTGCAGTTCTGGATTCTCTCGGTCATCGCCGTGGTGGGCGCGCTCGGCATGGTCTCCGCGCGCAAGGCCGTGCACTCCGCGCTGTGCCTGGCGGCCACCATGATCACGCTGTCGGCGTTCTACATCGCCGAGAACGCGCTGTTCCTGGGCATCGTGCAGATCGTGGTCTACACCGGCGCGGTCATGATGCTGTTCCTGTTCGTGCTCATGCTGGTCGGCGTCGACTCCTCGGAGTCCCTGCGAGAGACCCTGCGCGGGCAGCGCATCGCGGTGCTGATCGTCGGCATCGGCTTCGGCATGCTGGTGATCGCCGCGGTCGCGCGCGGCATGAACGAGACGAGTGTGGCGACGACCGGTCCGGGCCTCGGCGGCAATGACACCATCGGCGCGCTCGCGGAGCTCATCTTCGTGCGCTACGTCTGGGCGTTCGAGCTGACCGGTTCGCTGCTCATCACCGCGACCATCGGCGCCATGGTGCTCGCGCATCGCGAGAAGTTCGGCCCGCGCACCGATCAGCGGACGCTGTCCAAGGAGCGGTTCCGGGACGGTAAGCGGGTCACGCCGCTGCCGACGCCCGGTGTGTACGCCCGCCACAATGCCGTCGACGCACCGGCGCGGCTGCCGGACGGTTCCTTCGAGGAGCTGTCGGTCAGCAGCATTCTGCGGCACCGCCGCAACCGCGCTCACGAAGAGGCGGTCGTGCGCACCGTCGGCGGCGGGAACGGCAACGGCGACAACGATTCTCCCGAGGAAGGCTTGCGGTGAACCCGGACAATTATCTGTACCTCTCCGCCCTGCTCTTCACCATCGGCGCGGCCGGAGTGCTGGTGCGGCGCAATGCGATTGTGGTCTTCATGTGCATCGAGCTCATGCTCAATGCGGTGAATCTGGCCTTCGTCACCTTCGCCCGACTGCACGCCAATCTCGACGGGCAGGTGTTCGCCTTCTTCACCATGGTGGTCGCCGCCGCCGAAGTCGTTGTCGGACTGGCCATCATCATGACCATCTTCCGTGCCCGCCGCTCGACCTCGGTCGACGATGCGAATCTGCTGAGGTACTGAGGTGGATACCGCACAGTTAACGCTTCCCCCACTCGGGGCCCAGGGATTTCACGCTCAGACAGCAACAGAGCCACCTGTCAGAGGGAGGTGATCCGATTGTCTTACATCATCAACACGTGTGTGGCCGCGCTCTGCCACAGCCAAAATCACTTTGGCGGCGTTCCGGTCCCGACCATTGATGTACCCGCAGCCGTGGCATCGGAAAGTTCTATCGGCGAGTCCAAGTTGATGCTTGGCTCTCGCAAAGCAACTCGAACACGTCATGCTCGTGTAGGCGGGCTGCACCAACACCACCCTCCGGCCAGCCCGCACTCCACGTTCGATCAACTCGCGCTTCGCTGCACCAATCGCGGCATCCGAAGCCTTACGCGCCATCGTGGACTTTGCCAGAAAGGTCGGCTTGAAGTCCTCCACCGCAATCAATTCATGTTTGTCAACAACTCGTTTCGCCCATATTCGCGAATCGTGCTGGGCTTGCCGGGCCGACTTCTTGTGCAGCTTTGCGGTTGTACGCGCGGCCCGCTTGTACCCGCGGGATTGTGGGCCGGGCTTGGCACGCCTACGCCTGGACATTTTCCGTTGAGATCGAGCAAGCTCCGCAGTGGTTCGAGCGCGGTGACCGAGGTACGGCAAATCGAACGAGGAGTCGGTCGTTGTGGCAGTGGTTATCACTCCCCAATCGACGCCAATGCTGCCCTCGGCGTCGGGCGCTCCCTTCACAGCGCGCCGGACAACAAACGACGCGTACCAGTGCCCGAGCGAATCTCGAGTCACCCGAACGCTTGTCGGTGCGGACGGCAGCTCACGCGACCACACCACTGGCATTCGGACGCCCTTCGCCAACACCAACTGGCCGTTCTTGATGCTGAATCCACGTTGGGTATATTCCAGCGACAGCTGAGCCGTCCTGCGCGTTTTAAACTTCGGCCGTCGTCTGCCCTTGACGGTGAAAGACTGCTCGTGTGCTTGGGCGTAGGTCCGCAACATCTGCTGTTGCGCAACCTGCGATCCTTCTCGCAACCACGCGTTACGCGCCCGGGTTTCGGTCAAGAGTTTGCTCAGACTGCAAAATGTTGGCCTGTTTCCCGATTTCTGTTGATGGACAGCCTCATTCCACAGGAACCGGCAGCGGTGCCACTCGGCCAGCAATGCGACCTCGGCAGTGCGGCCCGGCCGCAAGCGGAAGCTGTACCCCACCACCTCATCCACACTCAAAACCTTAGCCGCGACCACCGACATCGAAAGGAGGACGGCGCTATCTCCACCTCGTGAACGAGGAGGTATCCGCGCCAAAAACAAATGACCACGACGTTGTGGCTGCTGCCGGCACTGCCCCTCGGCGGCGCCGTATTCCTGTTGCTGGTAGGACGATTCACCGATAAGTGGGGCCATCTACTCGGAACCGTCATGGCGCTGGGCTCCTTCGGGGTCGCGGCGTGGGCGTTCTCCGACATGCTGGGTCGTTCCGATGCCACCCGCGCGGTGCATTACAGCCTGTTCAGCTGGTTGCCGGTGACGGGGCTGAAGGTCGACGCCGCACTGCAATTGGATCAGCTGTCGATGTGTTTCGCGTTGCTGATCACCGGTGTGGGATCGCTCATCCACATCTATTCGATCGGCTATATGTCGCATGATCCCGGACGGCGCAGGTTCTTCGCGTACCTGAATCTGTTCCTGGCCGCGATGCTGGTGCTGGTGCTCGCCGACAACTACCTGGTGCTGTACCTCGGGTGGGAGGGCGTGGGTCTGGCCTCATACCTGCTCATCGGGTTCTGGTACCACAAGCCTTCGGCCGCAACGGCGGCCAAGAAGGCGTTCATCGTGAACCGGGTCGGCGATATGGGTCTGGCCATCGCGCTGATGATCATGTTCGCGACCTTCGGGAGCATCGACTTCCGGACCGTCTTCGGCGCCGCGCCGCAGGCGAGCTCCGGAACCGTCACGGCCATCGGGCTTTTGCTGCTGCTGGGAGCCTGCGGTAAGTCCGCTCAGGTTCCGCTGCAAGCCTGGCTCGGGGACGCGATGGAGGGTCCGACGCCGGTGTCGGCGCTCATCCACGCGGCCACCATGGTCACCGCCGGTGTGTATCTGATCGCGCGATCCAATCCGATCTTCGATCTGGCTCCGGGCGCGCAGGCCGCGGTCATGGCGGTCGGTGCGATCACGCTGCTCTACGGCGCGATCATCGGTTGCGCCAAGGATGACATCAAGAAGGCCCTCGCGGCGTCGACCATGAGCCAGATCGGGTACATGATTCTCGCCGCGGGCCTCGGCCCGGTCGGTTATGCGGCGGCCATCATGCATCTGCTCACGCACGGATTCTTCAAGGCCGGACTGTTCCTCGGCGCGGGCTCGGTCATGCACGCCATGGATGACGAAACCGATATGCGGCGGTACGGCGGATTGCGCAAGCTGCTGCCGATCACCTACGTCACCTTCGGGCTCGGATACCTCGCGATTCTCGGCATTCCCCCGTTCGCCGGGTTCTGGTCCAAGGATCGGATTATCGAGGCCGCCTTCGCGCACGGCGGATTCGGTGGAATCATCACCGGACTAGCGGCATTGGCGGGCGCGGGTATCACCGCGTTCTACATGACCCGCGTCATGCTGCTGACGTTCTTCGGTGAAAAGCGTTGGAAGGAAGGCACGCACCCGCATGAGGCCCCGGCCTCCATGACCGGGCCGATGATTCTGCTGGCCTTCGGTTCCGTCGCCTCGGGCGCGCTGCTCGCCTATGGTTCGTCGCTGCAGAACTGGTTGGCTCCGGTCGTCGGAACCCATCACGGCGAGCCGATCATTCCGGTGTGGGCCATCACCTTCTTCGCGCTCGCGGTGGTCGCGGCCGGCGTGTGGGTGGCCTACGACCAGTACGCGACGCATCCGATTCCCGAAACCGCTCCCGCCGGAACGCCTCTCACCCAGGCCGCGCGCCAGGATCTCTACGGTGACGCGTTCAACGAGGCCGCGTTCATGCGGCCCGGCCAGCATGTGACCCGCTCGCTGGTGTTCGTCGACAATCGCGGAATCGACGGGTTGGTCAACACCACCGCCGCCGTCATCGGCGGCCTGTCCGCCCGAATCCGGCGGGTGCAGACCGGTTTCGTGCGCTCGTACGCCCTGTCCATGTTCACCGGCGCGGCACTGGTGGCCGCCGCCCTGCTGGCGGTGAGGTTGTTTTGAGTGACTTTCCCTGGCTGACGACGCTGTGGGCGGTTCCGCTGGTCGGGGCCGCGCTGGTGCTGTTCTTCCCCTCCTCCTGGCGTACCGGGGCGCGTTCGTTCGCGCTCGCGGTATCGCTCGGCACGCTCGGGGTGGCGATCTGGCTGGCCACCCAGTTCGAATCCGGTGGCGCGCAATACCAATTCGTGGAATCGCGGGAGTGGATTCCGGCCTTCGGGGCGGGTTACACCCTCGGTATGGACGGCATCGCGCTGGTGCTGGTGCTGTTGACCGCCGGACTCATGCCGCTGCTCATGCTCGCGGGCTGGCAGGATGAGCGTGAGGTCGGCAACGGGCCGCGGGTGGTGCACTACTACGTGGCGCTCATGCTGGTCGTGGAATCCATGGTGCTGATCTCCTTCACCTCCCTGGATATCCTGCTGTTCTACGTGTTCTTCGAGGTCATGCTCATCCCGATGTACTTCCTCATCGGCGGGTTCGGGCCGCGCACCGGTGATGCGGCGGTGCGGGCGCAGCGGTCCCGGGCGGCGGTGAAGTTCCTGCTGTACAACCTGTTCGGCGGATTGATCATGCTGGCGGCGGTCATCGGACTGTATGTGCTGACCGCTCGGGAGAAGTTGGGCGCCAACGGAAGCGGCACCTTCGATTTCCGGACCGTCATGCATGCCGCGAACACCGGACAGCTCGGAGCCGGACCGGTGGTGTTGAACGCGCTGTTCCTCGGCTTCATGTTCGCGTTCGCGGTGAAGGCTCCGCTGTGGCCGCTGCACACCTGGCTGCCCGACGCCGCGGTCTCGGCCACACCGGCGAGCGCGGTGCTCATGATGGCGGTGGTCGACAAGGTCGGAACCTTCGGCATGCTGCGCTACTGCCTGCTGCTGTTCCCTTCGGCCACTTCGACTTACGCGCCGGTGATCTGCGTGCTCGCGGTGATCGGAATCATCTACGGTGCGCTGCTGGCCATCGGGCAGACCGATGTCATGCGGCTCATCGCGTACACCTCGATCTCGCACTTCGGCTTCATTATTCTCGGCATCTTCGCGCTCACCACGCAGGGCGGGACCGGGGCGACACTGTACATGGTCAATCACGGGATCTCGACCGCGGCGCTGTTCCTGATCGCGGGATTCCTGGTGTCGCGCAGGGGAACCCGGCTCATCGCCGAGTACGGCGGGGTGCAGAAGGTCGCGCCGATTCTGGCGGGAACCTTCTTCATCTCCGGTCTGGCCACGCTCTCACTGCCCGGGCTCGCACCGTTCATCAGTGAGTTCATGGTGCTGATCGGGACCTTCACCCGATACCCGGTGGCGGCCGTATTCGCCTCCACCGCACTGGTTCTCGCCGCGCTCTACATCCTGTGGATGTACCAGCGCATGATGACCGGTCCGGTGAAGGAGGGTAATGAGCGGCTCTACGATCTGCTGCCGCGCGAAATGCTGGTGGTGGTGCCGTTGATCGCCGCGCTGCTGTTCCTGGGCGCGTACCCCAAGCCCGTGCTCGATCGGATCGATCCGGCGGTGGCGCGGACCCTCACCACCATCGGACAGCATGATCCGGTTCCGGCCGTGAAACCGGAAGCCGCCCAGACGTCTAGCGGAGGTGCTCACAAGTGAGTGCTACACCCCTGATCCTCGCTGTATCCAATTCGCCGCTCGCGGCGGCGGCAGTGCCCGCACCGAGTATCGAATACCGCAATCTCTCCCCGATGCTGATCGTCTTCGGTGTCGCCGTGGCCGGGGTGCTGGTGGAGGCGTTCGCGCCCAGGCAATCCCGGTATCTGATCCAACTGATCCTCGGGCTCGGCGGCATGGGCGTCGCGCTCGGCGCGGTGATCGGACTGCGCGGTACCAATGCGACCGCGGTGTCGGGTGCCGTCGCCATCGACGGTGTGACGCTGTTCCTGCAGGGCACCATCCTGGTGGTGTCGATTCTCGGACTGCTGCTCATCGCCGAACGTCGCGCGGATCGCATGCCGATTCACAAGGAGGGGCCGGGCACCTGGAGTCTGGCCGCTTCGCGTGGGGTGGATGCCTTCGCGCCACAGGCGGCCGCCATGCCCGGCAGCTCCGATGAGGTCGCCGCCACCAAGGCGGGCGTCGCGACCACCGAGGTCTTCCCGCTCACGCTGATGGCGGTGGCCGGGCTCATGCTCTTCCCGGCCTCCAATGATCTGCTGACCATGTTCGTTGCGCTGGAGGTGCTTTCGCTTCCGCTGTATCTGCTGTGCGGGTTGGCTCGGCGGCGTCGGCTGCTCTCGCAGGAGGCGGCGCTGAAGTACTTCCTGCTGGGCGCGTTCTCCTCGGCGTTCTTCCTCTACGGGATGGCGTTGCTGTACGGGTACGCCGGAACGGTGCGGCTGTCCGGTATCGCCGACGCGGTGGCGCGGGATACCAGCAACTCGCACACTCTCGCGATCCTCGGTGTGGCGATGCTCGCGGTCGGTCTGCTGTTCAAGATCGGCGCGGTGCCGTTCCAGTCCTGGGTTCCGGATGTGTACCAGGGTGCGCCGACGCCGATCACCGGATTCATGGCCGCCGCAACCAAGATCGCGGCCGTCGGTGCACTGCTGCGCGTGCTGTACGTCGCGGTGCCCGGACTGCGCAATGACTGGCGGCCGATCCTGGCGGCCATCGCCATCGCCACCATGGTGGTCGGTGCGGTACTGGCCATCACCCAGACCGATATGAAGCGCATGCTCGCGTATTCGTCCGTGGCGCATGCCGGTTTCATCCTCACCGCACTGGTGGCGGCCAACGACTCCGGCGTCTCCTCGGTCCTGTTCTATCTGGCGGTCTACGGCCTCGGCACCCTCGGCGCCTTCGCCATCGTCACCCTGGTCCGCGACGAAAACGGTGACGAGGCAACGGCTCTCCCCGCCTGGGCGGGTATGGGCCGACGCTCCCCCTGGCTCGCCACCATGTTCTCCCTCTTCCTGCTCTCCTTCGCGGGCATCCCGCTGACCAGCGGCTTCATCGCCAAGTTCAGCGTCTTCGCCGCGGCCTCCTCGGGCGGCATGTCCTCCCTGGTGATCGTCGGCGTTCTGAGCAGCGCCATCGCGGCTTTCTTCTACATCCGCGTCATCGTGCTCATGTTCTTCACCGACGCCCCGGCCGACGGCCCAACGGTCGTATCCCCCACTCTCACAACAACGGTCATCGCTATGACAGCGGCCGCAACCCTCGTCCTCGGCATCTTCCCGCAGCCGTTGCTGGACCTGGCCGAGCACGCCGCGACCTTCGCGCACTGACCTCGACCGTCCCCCGGCCCGCAGCGAATCCCGCTGCGGGCCTTTCTTTTCCGTGTGGGTCAGCCGGATGCGGGGACCAGATTGTTCAGGAGCAGACCGAGCGCGAACTCGAAGCGGTCGCGCCCGGTGCCGGAGATCAGCTCGGCGGCATGGCGTCGAGTCTGCGGGAACTTCTCGGCGGGTAGTGCGGTGAAGCGGTCCAGCAACTCCTCGTGGCTGAGCACCCATTCCTGATTCGGGCGCTGTCGCCGTTGCTGGACCAGCGACTGCTCCAGCGCATAGGCGCTGACGTAGAGGGATAGCGCGTCGCGGGTCCATCCGGCGGTCCGCGGCTCGATGCCGCCCGCGAGCAGGATCGCCAGAATCCCTTCACCCACCCGTAGCGTTTCCAGATTGGTCGACACCATGGCCAGCGCGGCGCGGGAGATGCCCGGATATTTCAGGTACAGGTCGCGGATCTGGGTGTACACCCCGACCAGCTGCTCACGCCAGGCGGCCGGGTCCGGTTCGGGGAGTACGACTTCCGCGTAGAGCCTGCCGATCAGCAGGTCGTCGATATCGTCCTTGTTGACGATGTGCGCGTACAGCGACGACGGACCGGTCCCGAGCACCGTGGCGACCCGGCGGATGGTCAGTGCGTCATACCCCTCGATGGCGACGACTTCCAGAGCGGCGTCGGTGATTCGCTCGATGGTGATCGGCTTCTTACGGGGCGTCGGCGCCGCGGAGTCCGCCGCGGGTTGGGCATGGCGAGCTGCGCGGCGTTGACGGGGATCGGCGGGCATGGCGATCACTATAGCTTGACACGAACTTAGTTCGTTGCGTAGAACTTAGATCGTCATAACGAACTTAGTTCGTATCGATATTCGGAGGTGTGTGATGCGTGTTTCCGTGATCGGAGCCGGTCTGGGTGGTCTGGCTCTCACGCAGGGGCTGCGCGGTGCCGGTATCGAGGCCGAGGTTTTCGAGCGCGACCCCGGAATCGTCGCGAGGTTCCAGGGCTACCGACTCGTGCTGAACCCGGTCGGTTTCCAGGCGGTGCGTGACTGTCTGCCCACCCGCTGGCACCCGCTGCTGGACGAGATAGTCATGGACGCCGCCGCCGAGCAGTTGGTCCTGGACCCGCAATTGAACGAGATCGGCAAGCTCGGCGCGGGCCGGACCGGCATCGTGGTCGACCGGCAGGTGCTGCGTCAGCTGTTGCTGACCGGCCTCACCGTGCACACCGATGCCACGCTGACCGGATACGACGTTCTGGCCGACGGCAAGGTCCGAGCCCGATTCGCTCGTCACGACCCGGTCACCGCCGACCTGCTCGTCGGCGCGGACGGCGTCACCTCCGCGGTCCGCGGGGTGTTGTCGCCGCGGACCACCCCGACCGATACCGGTGTCCGATTCGTCATCGGCCGCACCCCGCTGACCGACGAATTCGCCAGCCTGTCAAAGGCATACGGCTCGAAAATCGCGGGCGACGGCGTCGGCCTACTACTCGGCGCGATGCGCTTCCGCACCCCACCGAAGCGGGCCGCCGAACAACTGGCCCCCGAAGTCACCCTGCCCGACATCGGCGATTACGTGCGCTGGGCCATGATCCTGCCGCCGAACGGTTCACTGCGGGACCTGACCGCGCAGGACGCCGTGCTGTCCAGGATGGAAGGTTGGCATCCGGAGTTGCGCGCGCTGATCGAGCAGGCCGACCCGGACAACAGCACGCTCCTGTCCATCCGGGTGGTCAAGCCTGGTGAGCGCTGGCCGTCCGGCCCGGTCACACTGCTCGGCGACGCGATCCACGCCACCTCCCCCACCGGCGGCAACGGCGCGAACACCGCCCTGCGCGATGCCGACCTACTGCGCCGCTGCCTGATCGCGGCCGACGCAGGCCGCAGGGACCTGCTCGGCGCGGTCGACGACTACGAGCGGCAAATGTTCGAATACGGTGCCGAGGCCGTGCGCACCAGCCTCGAGCGGCTGCCCGCCTTCGCCCCCGAAGCAAAACTGTCCTGAGGCGAACGAATCTCTGCCGATACCATCCCTCCGCCCAGAGCAATCTGGCACGCGTCCAACGGCATTCGGTTCGGCGCCGTAACCTACCGCGAGTGGTGACATGAACTGTGGTCGTCCGATAATCGGTCGCGCTGCGCGTGGCTTGAGTTATTACCGTGCACTTGTGCAGGTCATTTCACGAATCGCTGCCACGGGCGCACGAAAGAGAAGTCAGGCTAAGGAGTTACAGCAGAGGAGCAAAATCGGTGGGGCACTGCGATAGCCGTGGATATGGTGCTGTCCAGGCGGCGACATCGGCGGGACACCGCCGCCTGGCTCCGGTCACATCGGCATGTTGGGGAACATCATGTTCCACATGCCGCGCAGCATGTCCATCATTTGCATGCACATAGGCATAGTGCTCACCTCCTTCAGGATGCGGCGCAGCCCCGACTCCGTGCCATTTGTGTGGTACCCGGATCCGTCCCGACTATTCGCCGTCCCCCGGAAACCCATCTGCCGCCACCTCGAACGCGGATCCTCGCCGATGATCGGGCGCTGCTGAATCTCGGCGATCCACCCACACCGGCCCCTGGCCCGGTCGCCCGTCCATTACTGACCCGGATTGGCCTGCGCGCCAACATGAACCCACTTCCGGCAATCCATTCCCGCCCATGAGGTGCGCACAACCCTGCTCGACGACAACGTACTTCGGTGAATAGTGTTGCGCGTCAGGCCAATCGGGTGGGTAGTGGGGCGAGGGTGTAGTTCTGCCAGATGTAGTTGTCCATTTGGTGTTGGTCGCCGGAGAGGTTGACTACGCGGTCGACCTTGCCGTCGGGGTTGAAATGCCAGACCAGTGCCCAGATGGTGTCCACTGCGCCTTCGCCTGCGGTGGAGTAGCCGCGGTGGATGTCGACCACGTATTCGTCGTTGGCTTCGAGGAAGAAGGTCTCGGCCTTCATACCCGCTTTGGCCAGCTGGTTGAAGAAGGCGAGGACCTCGTCGATGCCGTGCTTGGTGCCGGAGAGGGCGTGGTGGCCGGGGATGGTCCAGGTGATGTCCTCGGTGAGAACCGCGCGCATGCCGTCGAGGTCGTAGCGGGCGTAGGCGTCGAAGAAGGCGGAGATGGCGGCGATCTTCGGATCTTGTTCGGTCACAATGTCTCTCTTGATCAGTGCGGCATGGCGCGGAATTCGGTGTGCAGGGCGTCCTGCAAGCGTTCGAAGGTGTCGTCGACGGATTCGGGGAGGCCGAAGCCGCCGGCGGATTCGAGGGTGACGATGCCGTGACAGACGGTGCGGACCATGCGTACGGCGTGGACGAGGTCGGTGTCCGAGAGGTGGTAGCCGCGCAGGGCCGCGGTCAAAACCTGGTAGGCACGGGTCGCGACCTGGATGTAGGTGTCATCGTCGGCGGCGGGGGCGACGATGCCCGCCATGTAGCGGCCGGGATGGGTGCGGGCGTAGGAGCGGTAGGCGGTGCAGATCGCGCGCAGGGCATCGCGGTCGGAGAGTCCGGCGGTGGCGTCGGCCAGGACGGTGGCCAGTTCGCCGACGGAAAGCACTGCCACACCGCGTTTTACGGCTTCGAGGTTGTCGATGTGCTTGTACAGTCCGGGCAGCGAGACCCCGCACCGCTGTGCCACCGCGGCCAAGGTGAGTCGTTCCAGGCCCACCTCGTCCGCGACCAGGGCGGCTTCGGCGATGATTCGCTCGGGGGTGAGACCGGCACGGGGCACGCGGTTACCGATCCTTTCGGCCCAGGACGACACCGGTCCCGGTGATGACGACGAGCAGCAGCGGTCCGGACACGTAGGCCAGCGTAGCCAGGCCCTGGATCAGGAACAGATACCCGATCCCGGAGGCCACGATGGCGACCGCCATGGCAATCGCGGTGTAGTTCAACCACCGGGGCAGCACCCCGGAGATCGCGGCCGCGACCGCGAGCCCGGCCAACAGGAACATCTTCACCCCGTCGAACCGGCTCACCAGTTCGAAGAGCAGATGCGCGGAATCGGGCGAACCGGTGCGAGCCAAGGCCAGTCCGAGCAGGAACTGCGTGAACGAAATCAACGCTGCCGCAACGCCCGTCACCGCCGCGAGCCGGGCGGCGAGTCGCGAGCGAGTCGCGCGAGCCAGTGCCACCGAGACCACCGCCAAGCCGATGGCGGGCAGCCCTTCGGTCAGCAGGAACTGCACGGCGAACGCGCCGGTGTGGCCGGACAATTCGCGAATGATGTCACTGCCGGAATCGGCGAATACCGGAGCGGGCGCGCCCACCGCCAGTCCGGCGATCCAGGAGACCGAGTAGGCGATGCCGACAGCGTCGGGGAGGGAGGTGAGCAGGTGGGGGCGAGGCAGGGTGACAGCGGTCGACATGGCAGGAAACTCCCGTATGGTTAGTGCTAGTAACTGTAGGTTAATATACTTAACTTTGACGGGCAAGGGCCAGCCATTTCGGAGGCTGAGCCGATGGATGACCGAATCGGACGCCCGCACGCCCGTTTCGGAGTAGTTTCGCAACACGTTCCAGTTTCGGCGCTGACGCGTGGCGAAACGGTTTGGGCAGAAGGGCGCTGGTCGTGGCGGACTACATCATCATCGGATCCGGGAGCGCCGGGGCCATCATCGCCCGCAGGCTGGCCGACAGCGGCGCCGAAGTCACGTTGATCGAGGCGGGGCGGCGGGACAACACCCGGTTGGTGCGCAAGCCCGGCATGATCGGTCCGCTGCACAGCGTGCCGCAGTTGAAGAAGATCATCGACTGGGGGCATTACACCGTCGAGCAGAAGCATGCGCTGGGCCGCACCATCCCGCAGACGCACGGCAAAGTGGTCGGCGGATCCAGCTCGGTCAACGGCATGGTGTTCGTGCGCGGTAATCGGCAGAACTTCGATGATTGGGCCGCGGCAGGCAATACCGGCTGGTCGTACTCGGATGTGCTGCCCAGCTTCAAGAAGTTCGAATCGTTCGAGGACGGTGCGAACGAGTTCCGTGGCGGCTCCGGCCCGATCAAGGTGATCCGCGCGCGCGAGCTGCGGCCCGCATGCGAATCGTTCATGCGGGCATTCACCGAAACCACCGGCGTCGCCCGCAATCCCGACTACAACGGTGCCGAGCAGGAAGGCGTCTCGCTCTTCCAGCAGAGCAACAGCAATGGATTGCGCTACAGCACCGCGGTCGGATACCTCGACGATCGCCCGAAAAACCTTACGGTGCTGCCGAATACGCACGTACTGCGAATTCTGATCGAGAACGGCCGGGCCACCGGCGTGGAGTACCGGACCGAACACGGAACCGAAGTCCTGCGCGCGGATCGCGAAGTGATCGTCAGCGCGGGCGCATTCGGCTCCCCGCATCTGCTCATGCTCTCGGGTATCGGCCCGGCCGACCACCTGCGTGCCTTCGACATCGACGTGGTCGCCGACCTCCCGGTGGGCGACAACCTGCACGACCACATGTTCGTGCCGCTGACCTTCGCCATGCCGACCGCCGTGAACCGTTCCTCGCCAGGCTATTTCGCCCGAGCCTTGCTGCGCGAGTCGATGCGCGACAACAGCACCTGGCTGGCCCGCAGCGTCTTCGAGGTGGTCGCCTTCCTGCGCACCCCGTACGCGACGAATGTGCCCGACCTGCAGCTACACGTACTCCCCTGGGGCTACCCCGGCCCGAATCAAGACGCCCCGATCCGCCACACCCCCGACCCCCGCCAGTCCCTCACCATCATGGCGACGATGATCTACCCGCAGAGCCGGGGCACCCTGCGCCTGACCTCGACAGACCCCACCGCCGCACCCGCCATCGACCCCAACTATCTCGCCGAACAACGAGACCTGGACACCCTGGTCCACGGTATGGAACTGACCCGAGAGATCATGTCCGCCAATTCGATCCGCGGTTTGGTGGACGCCGAGATCGCCCCCGGACCGCAGTACCCCACCCGCGCGGACCTGGCCGCGGAGGTCCCCAACCGGGCAACCACGGTCTACCACCCTGTCGGCACCTGCCGGATGGGCGTGGACGAACGCGCGGTCGTCGACCCGACCCTGCGGGTACGTGGAGTCGAGGGCCTGCGAGTCGCGGACGCATCGATCATGCCGAGCATCGTCGGCGGCAACACCAACGCCTCCACCATGATGATCGGCGAACACGCGGCCTCGATCATCCTGTCCTGATCGGCGGGTCAGGACAGGGGTCGGCGGCGGTTCGGGGTGATTCGCCATACCGGGTCGCGACCGCGGTGGCGCGGTTGTGTAGGGCGGTGCGCAGGGAGTGCGGGGCAAGGGCCTCCGCGTCGGCGGCGAATTGCCAGAGCGCCCATTCGGCATGGCGTGCGTCCTGGAAGGTGACATCCATACGCAGCCAGCCGTTTTCGTCGATTTCCTCGTGATGAACGGCCAGCGCGGTGGCTGCCAATTCGTCTCGCCGAGCCGGGTTCACCCGCGCCAGCACCGCAATGTGATTGCCGCCGGTACGAAATCGCGTGCTGCGGTCTTGCCAGGCGCGGTCCAGGTCGACTCGGTCCGGTCGCTCCGCCGGTTCGGAGAGTTCCGCCGCTGCCGATACTCGGGACAGGCGGTAGGTCCGGTCCGCGCCGGATTTCGTCGCGAGTAGGTAGCCCTGGTCGCGAACGATGACGAGTCCGATCGGGTCGACCGTGCGCCACGCGGGAGCCTGGTCGAGGGCCGCGTAGTGGATACGGAGTTTGTGTCCGGCGAGGACGGCGCTGCGGATCTCGGTCAGGATGGTGGCGGGTACCTCGTCGGCGGACAGTCGACGCGACAGCAAGTCTGCCTCGGGGTCGATGAGTAGTCGCTCGGCCACGTCGGCCGCGGTAGCGCGGTAGCTTTCCGGTAGCGCGTCGACGACTTTGAGCATTGCCGAGGCGAGGGCGGAGCCGAGCCCGAATGCCTGTGCGCCACGGCGTGATCCGGCGATCAGCAGGGCGAGTGCCTCATCGTGATTGAGTCCGGTGAGTTCGGTCCGGAACCCGGGAAGCAATGCGAACCCGCCGTGCCGCCCACGTTCGGCGAAGACCGGGACACCGGCCGAGGAGAGTGCCTCGATATCGCGCAGCACGGTGCGGGTGGACACCTCCAGCTCGTCGGCGAGCTCGGTTGCGGTCAGTCGACCGCGCTGGCGTAGCAGCAACACCAGCGACACCAACCGGTCGGCACGCATGAAAGAACTCTAGCGAATACACGACACAGGATGTCGTATTTCCTTGGGAGGCTGACCACTACGACGTCACAACCGGTGTGAGTCGAAGAATCGAATGGAGCCGATGTGGTAGCCGAGCGAACCGCAGTCAACCCGGTGACCTGGTCGAAGGAACTGGGATTCAACCAGGCCGAGATCGTCACCGGTCACACCCGAACCCTCTACTGCTCCGGCCAAACCGCAATGAGCCCGGACGGCCGCCCCCAGCACCTCGGAGATATGGCAGCCCAACTCGCACTGACCCTCGACAACCTCGAGGATGTCCTGAAATCCGCCGACATGTCCCTGGCGAACCTGATCCGCCTCAACGTCTACACCACCGACGTCGATCTCCTGTTCCAGCACTATGGCGTACTCGCCGCCCGACTGGGCGCCGCGGCGGTAGCCCCGACAACCACCATGCTCGGAGTATCCCGCCTGGCAATCCCCGGCCAGCTGGTCGAACTCGAGGGCACCGCCGTCGACTAGCGGAGAGCTGCTTTTCGGCCGCGCCCCTCCACTTCGGCGCCTGTGAATTTTCCCCTGGCCTATGAGACCACCGAATTCATCCGGCGGCCGTGAGGCAGAACGGGTGGCCGGGTGGATCGAGCAGGACCCGCCATTTCTCCGGGGCGCAGTAGTGGGTGGGTTTGGTCGCGTCGCAGCCGATTGCGGCCTGCCGCAACGTCTTTCGATCTCCTCCGCAGGGGTCCCCGTTTGCGACCCCACTATGGAGCGATGAGTTTTCCGGGCCTGGGCCGTCAGCAGTAGTGGATCACTCTATTCGGAGGTGAAGGATGACCGGAAGTCCTGCGTTCCTGGTGCCCACCGTGCTGTTGGAGGGGCTGGCGCTCGGGGAATCGCCGCGCTGGCATGACGATCGACTGTGGTTGTCGGATTGGCTGGGCGGGGAGGTGATGTCGGTCGACGCCGAGGGCAAGAAGACTGTCGAGTTGGAGATGTCCGGAATTCCGTTCTGCTTCGATTGGCTGCCGGATGGGCGGCTGCTGATCCTGTCGAATGCGGACGGCCGCACACTGCTGCGCCGCGAATATGACGGAACCCTGGTCACGCATGCCGAGCTCGCGGATATCTCCAGCTATCCGTGGAATGAGATCGTGGTCGATGCGCGCGGGAACGCGTACATCAACTCCATCGGCTACGACATGATGGCCGGCGAGGACCCGAAACCCGGTGTGCTGGCGGTGGTTACGCCCGACGGCAGCGTCACGCAGCTGGCGGATGATCTGCATTTCCCCAACGGTATGGTCATCACCCCCGACGGTTCGACCCTCATCGTCTCCGAATCGCACGCGAAACGGTTGACCGCCTTCGATATCGCCGCCGACACCACCCTGAGCAATCGCAGGGTCTGGGCCGAGGTGGACGGCTATCCGGATGGCATCTGCCTCGATGCCGAGGGTGCGGTCTGGGCCGCCGCCATGGACCGTTGCCTGCGTATCGAGGAGGGCGGCCGGGTGCTCGCGCAGGTTGAACTGGATCGTTCACCGTTCGCCTGCATGCTCGGCGGCGACACGCTGTACATCGTCGCCGCGGAATGGAAAGGCGCGGAGGGTATGACACCGGCGAACCGAACGGGCCGAGTCCTCACCGTGCAAGCCCCGGCGCCACGCGCAGGGCATCCCTGACCTGGGCAATCATGTGGCACTTCAATAACTTCGGATGCGCAGTCCGCGCGCGTGCCATACCGTTGAGATCATCCCGAGCCGGACGAATGGGAGGACGGGCAAATGCGGCACGAGCCAGCGGCGATCGGTTTCCTTCGCCATGACGTGTCCGGAACGCACCAGCGGTGGGATCAAGCCCAAATGCGCCAGCTCGCAAGGCGTTTGGGCTACGACCTGTGTCGAACACTGGTATACGGGCCGGAGATGGGCGAACTCATGCAGGAGGTCCGTGACGCGATATCCCGGAATGAGGCCGACGCGGTCATAACGCCCAGCCTCGAACATTTCGACGGTGAGATCCCCGACCCCCTGGTGCAGGTGGCCGATGTCATCACGGTCTCCCCCGAGAACACCTACGCCCGCTGGCGCACCAAGCCCTTTTGACCGCGAGCGAAGACCTGCTGAAGGACCGGCACTTCATCGATCCGATTCGAGCGCGCGAGCTTCCTCGGTGCGCGTGTCCGGGGATTGCGCCGCCCATGAGGCCAGGATGCGCAGCGCCTCATGGCTCGGTGAGCCGATCGGTGCGGTGTAGGTGACCAGGGACTGCTCCGGAGCGGAAAGCACCTGTAGCACTTGCCAATCCAACTCCATATCGCCGACCACCGGATGATGCACGCGCTTGCGCCCACCCGCGAGGGCGCGCACGCCGTGCCCCGCCCACCAGCGCCGGAAGTCCGCATCCCGCACCGAGAGCTCACCGACCAGCTGCATGAGCCGCGAGTCGCCCGGCGTGCGCGCGGCGGCCATCCGCAGCCGGTCCACCGCTTCGGCTGCGACCGCCTCCCAATCCTTGAACACCGCGCGCATACGCGGCTCCAGGAAAACCAGTCGGACCAGTGCGCGCTGCTGCGCCGGAATCTCGCCGAAGTCGACGAAAAGCGCTGCGGCAGCGGCATTCCAAGCGAGGATGTCGGTACGCGGGCCGAGTACGAAGGCCGGTGTCGGCAGCGTATCCAATAGATCGCGGACAGCCGGACTCACTTCCGGCACGAGCGGACCGGATCGGTCGGGCCGCACCTGCACCAACATGCGCAGATACTCATGCTCCGCGGCGGTGAGGCGTAGCGCCCGCGCGATTCCCGCCAGCAGATTCTCCGAGGCCGCCGCGACGCGGCCCTGCTCCAGTCGCGTGTAGTGGTCCACGCTGACCGCGGCCAGCATCGCCACCTCCTCACGGCGCAGGCCCTTGACCCGGCGCGGATTGCCGATGGGGGGCAGGCCGACATCCTCCGGGGATACGGCAGCTCGCTTCGCCTTCAGGAATTCGCCCAGCTCACTCACCGGTCCAGTCTCGCATTCGGTGACGCGGTGTGCCTGGGGGTGCGATCCCCAGGCACACCGCCCCCGGGCATGACACCACCCTGGTTGAGGATCGTGAACGCCGCGAATCTCATTGGCATGACGAATATTTCGCTCGACACCGCAGCCCGCATCACTGCCGCCGGAATCAAGGCGGCCACCGCCATCGAGACGCCGATGAATATCGCGATCGTCGATGCGGCCGGGCATCTGCTGCATTTCGCGCGGATGCGGGACGCCATGCTCGGCTCCATCGACCTCGCGCAGCGCAAGGCCAAGACCTCCATCCTCTTTCATATTCCGAGTGCGCTGCTGGGCACGCTGTCCCGGCCCGACGGGCCGATCTACGGCATCGAGTTGAGCAATGACGGACTCATCTCCTTCGGTGGCGGCCTGCCGATCGCCGACGCCGAGGGCCACGTGATCGGCGCGGTCGGCGTCTCGGGCGGCACCGCCGATCAGGACGTCCAGGTCGCGCAGGCTTGTCTGGCGGCGCTGTAAAACCGGTTTGCCCACACCATCGTCCTATGTATATTAGTTTTTACCCTAATATCCATAGGAACGAGGGTGCTGATGAGATCCGATACCTTGCGCGTGTCCGGTGCGAACATCTACTACGAGGTGCGCGGGAATGGTCCACTGCTGCTGTTGATTCCGGGCGGCGGTGGGGACGCGGCCGTCGTGGATCCCATCGCGGATCTGCTCGCCGAGCGGTTCACGGTGGCCTGCCTGGACCCGCGCGGGTACTCACACAGCACCATCGACGACGGCGCACCGCTGGATCAGCGGGTCGAGGTGCAGAGTGCTGACGTACACCGGCTGATCACCCACCTCACCGATGAGCCCGCATACGTATTCGGCGGTAGCAGCGGTGCCATCGTCGGCCTGGATCTGCTCGCCCGGCATCCCGAACGGGTACACCGGCTCGTCGCACACGAACCGCCCTGCTTCGCAATCCTTCCCGACGCGGACGCGCAGGCCGCGTTCGTCGACGAGGTCTACACCCTCTTCCGCACCGAAGGACTCGGGGCGGCCGGAGCGCGTTTCCTCCGGGGCATCGGCGGCACCATGAAGCCGCTGCCAGATCCCGCGAGCCTGCCGCCCCGCGCTCAGGCCATGATGGCGCGACTGCTGGCCAACTCCCCCATCATGATGGAACACGAACTGCGCCAATTCACTTCACACATCCCCGATATCGAGGCCCTCGTGAAGGTCGCCGACCGCCTGGTCCTGGCCGTCGGCCGCGAAACCGGCAACCATCTCCCCGCCCGTCCGGCGGCGGTCCTCGCCGAACGCCTTGGCCTCGAGGTGACCCGATTCCCGGGCGGCCACAGCGGATTCACCGACGAACCGGAGGCCTTCGCCAACTTGCTCCGGGACGCCTTTCCGATTCAGCCAGGTCGCGCTGTTAGCGTCGGCACATGATCAATGGTGCGCACACCATCATCTACGCCTCCGATGCCGAGCGAGCGCGGGCTTTCTTCCGCGATGTGCTCGATCTACCGAATGTCGACGCCGGTGGCGATTGGCTGATCTTCAAATCCCCGCCCGCGGAGGTCGCCTTTCATCCGGCCGCACCACCGGAGAGCGGTTTGCACGCGCTCTATTTCATGTGCGACGACCTCGAAGCCACCATGGCCGAGCTCGCGGGCAAAGGCGTGGAGTTCAATTCGGATATCAGCGAGGCCCGCTGGGGGCGAATCACCACCTTTCTGGTGCCGGGTGCGGGAGAGGTCGGGCTGTATCAGCCGCTGCACCCGCTCGCTTACGACCTGGAATGACCGTCGGACAGACGTGAGTGTTCATCTCCGATGCTGTTCCCGTCGTGCGCTTCTCGTGTATTCCTGAATATGGGCGATCCATTCGGGAGCCGCCGGTGAAGGGGTGCAAGCATGTTCGTGGTGACGGGTGCGACCGGCAATGTGGGCGCGGAGTTGGTGCGGGCCCTCGCGGGAGGTGACGAGCCGGTGCGGGCCCTGGTGCGTGATCCGAAGCGCGCGAAGCTGCCGGAGGGCGTCGAGGGCTTCGCGGCGGATCTGACCGCGCCGGAGACACTTTCGGCGGCCTTCGCCGGAGCGCGGGCGGTATTCCTGCTGCCCGGGTATCCGGGTGTGGCGCAGACGGCGGTGAAGGCCGGTGTCGAGCATATCGTGCAGCTGTCGGGTGTCTCCGCGGCCACC
Organism: Nocardia sp. NBC_01503; assembly: GCF_036327755.1. Classification (NCBI taxonomy): domain Bacteria; kingdom Bacillati; phylum Actinomycetota; class Actinomycetes; order Mycobacteriales; family Nocardiaceae; genus Nocardia; species Nocardia sp. NBC_01503. The sequence goes on along the minus strand of NZ_CP109596.1, from coordinate 6,659,652 downwards.
GGTGATACGAGCAATGCCGTGACGCGGTACATGATGGCCTCCGAGCGGGAGGTCACCGAATCCGGTGCGGCATGGACGATTCTGCGGCCGTGCGCCTTCGATTCGAACGCACTGCGCTGGCTGCCCCAGCTCGCGGCGGGGGACGTGGTGCGCGCACCGTTCCCCGAGGTCCGCACGGCATCGCTGGACTCCTACGACCTGGCGGCGGTGGCCTCCCATGCCCTGCTGAACGACGCCTACCGCGGCGAAATCCTATGGCCCACCGGCCCGGAACCGCTGCGCCCGGCCGATCAGGTGGCGATTCTGGCGCGGATTCTGGACCGCGAACTGGTCTGCGTCGGGCTCACCGACGAGCAGGCGCGCGCGGATATGCTGCGCGACACCCCCGTCGAATACGTGGACGCCTTCTTCGACTTCTACGTCGACGGCGCGATCGACGAATCCATCGTCCGCCCGACCGTCGAGGAGATCACCGGCCGCCCACCGCGCACCTTCGCGCAGTGGGCCACCGTGCACGCCGACGCCTTCCGGGACGGCGCCACCGAATAGGCCGCCCCGGAACGGGTTTCGACTATCCGGTCAACCCCCGGCGGTTCAACAGCGGCTGGATCTCCGGGGCGCGACCGCGGAACGACTCGTATGCCGCGAGCGGGTCGACCGATCCGCCCTTGGCGAGCAGTCCGCGACGGAACTGTTCACCCTTCTCGCGGATCGGGGCGGCGCCGTCCTCGAACCACTCGACGGTGTCGGCATCGAGGACCTCACTCCAGATGTAGGAGTAGTAGCCCGCCCCGTAACCGCCCGCGAAGATATGCGCGAAGTATCCGGTACGGTAGCGCGGCGGAATGGCCGACAGGGCGAGCCCTGCTTTGCGCAGCGCCGACTCCTCGAACAGTTCGGCGTCGATATCGGCGGATTGGTCGGCGGTGATGCGATGCCAGGCCCAGTCCAGCAGGGTCGCGCCCAGGTATTCGACGGTGCGGAAGCCTTCGCCGAATCGCTCTGCGGCGGCACGCTTTTCGAGGAGCTCGGCCGGAATCGGCGCACCGGTTTCGACATGCTTGGCGTAATTCTCCAGGATCTCCGGGCGACTGGCCCACATCTCGTTGACCTGGGACGGGAACTCCACGAAATCGCGGGGCACCGAGGTTCCGGAGAAGAACGGGTACCGCACATCGGAGAACAACCCGTGCAGCGCGTGTCCGAACTCGTGGAAGAGCGTGCGGACGTTATCCCAGGTGAGCAGGGCGGGTTCACCCTGGGGCGGCTTCACGATATTGAGGTTGTTGACCACCACCGCGCGCGTGCCGTCGAGACCGGACTGGCCGACGAGCTCGTTCATCCACGCACCGCCGCGCTTGGAGGGCCGAGCGAAGAAATCGCCGAGGAACAGGCCCAGACCACTGCCGTCGGTATCGAAGACCTCGAAGACCCGGACCTCGGGGTGATACCCGACCAGATCCGTGCGCTCCTGGAAAGTGATGCCGTACACCAGCTCCGCGGCGTGGAAGACGCCGTCGCGCAGCACCCGCTCCAATTCCAGGTACGGGCGCAGGGCATCGGCATCGAGTGCGAAGCGTTCGGCGCGCACCTTTTCCGACCAGTACTGCCAATCCCACGACCGCAGTTCGGTATCGGCGCCCGGATCGCCCGCACGCATGGCGGCGGTGAGCTCGGCGGCCTCGCGTTCGGCATTGGTGACCGCGGGGGCGATGAGCTGGGCCAGCATATCCTCGACCGCGTCGGTGGTCTTCGCGGTCTGATCGGCGACCGTATACGCCGCATGATCGGGGTAGCCGAGCAGGTCGGCGCGCTTGGCACGCAGGTTCGCGATCCGGCCCGCCAGTTCGGCATTCGGGCTACCGCCGAACCCACGGCCGAGCGAGGCCATCATCATGCGCCGACGGACTTCCCGATCGGCCAACTCCGCGAGCACCGGCTGATTGGAGACATTCTGCAGGCTCAGCGCCCAGCCGTCCTGGCCGAGCGAGCGCGCGTTCTCGGCGGCCGCCGCCACCGCCGCCGGGGCCAGACCGGCGAGTTCGTCCTCGGTCTCCAGGATCAGGGTCGCGGCCTTGGTGGCGGCCATGATGTTGTGTTTGAACTCGGTTGTCGCCGAGGCGATCTCCATGTTCCAGGCGCGCAGCCGATCCCGCTCGGATTCGCTCAGGGCGGCTCCGGCGCGCACGAACCGGGTGTAGTACCGCTCGAGCAGTCGTGACTCCTCGGCGCTGAGCTCCAGGTTCTCGCGCTGCTCGTACAGCGCCCGGATACGCGCGAACAGCTGCTGATTCAGCAGCATGGCATCGCTGAGCGCGGCCAGCTTCGGCGACATCTCGCCCTCGATGGCATCGGTGCCCGGGGTGGCGTCCGAGGACGAGATATTGAAGAAGACATTCGCGACGCGCGTCAGCACGGCCCCCGAACGCTCCAACGCCACCACCGTATTCGCGAAGGTCGGCCCTTCGGTATCGGCGGCGATGGCGTCGATCTCGGCGAGCTTCTCCGCCATACCCGCCTCGAACGCGGGCAGGTAATGCTCCTCGCGGATATCCGCGAACGGCGGCAGCTGATACGGCAGGGTGCTGGGTTCGAAGAACGGATTGCTCACCAGCAAACCCTATGCCGTAATGCCTGCCGAGGTGGTGTCAGCGCCCGTTGCGGAACCGGCAACCCGCGAACCGCCCGCTAGGCCGCGCTCCACAACGTCTCGGCGGGCTTGTCCGGATCGACCCATTCCTGGTCGAAATACCAGACCAGACCTTGGGAATACTCGGCGATTCGCAGGGCGATGACCGATCCGAATACCGCGCCCAAACCATGCGTATCGTCCACCGCCATCTCGATATTCACCACCTGCGTGGTGGCGGCCAGATGCGCTCGAATCCGATCCGGCCCCGCACCCACCGCCCCGATCAGCGACTCCCCCAACGTCTCCCCCACCTGCGCGACAACCTCGGCACCGATCACGCCCGAGATCCGAATCCCGCGCCCCCGCTGCCCTTTCCACTCCACGCAGATATCCGGTTCGGCGGTGATCTGAAGATTCACCAGCGCATCTTCCAGCGCCACCTCCACCTCGTCGGCGCTGTCGAAGAACCCCTCCGCCAGCGTCCACAAATCCGCGCTCGATATCCAGTCCCACATTTCAGCGCCGTCCAGCTCCACGGACTCCCGGCAATACACGCTGATCCACTCCGCCACGGCCTCACCGTAGCGTCCGCGATCGTCCCGTTACACCCCCGACCGCCCCTGCCCCGCAATAATTTCCGGAGGAATTCAGGGGACGAGGGGGCGGATCTCGTCGGATACGAAGCGGATGAAGGCGGTGGGATCGGGTTCATCGGCGGTGGGTTGGAGGATGACGCTGGTTGCGCCCGCTTCGGCCCAGCGCAGGACCGTGTCGGCTATTTCACGGGCGTCTCCGGCGATGCCCACATCGGGGATGGCGTTGCGGTCCTTGGTCTCCAATTCGGCGGCTACTCGCTCGGCCGAGCCGGGGCCGGTGGCCGCGAGGAGGTAGACGACTATGGGGAAGGGTTGGGCGGCAAGGGGTTCGGGGCGAGCGGCCCGCAGGATTTCGGTGGCGGCGCGAATGCCCTCGGCGGAGTTGGAGTTGTCCAGGACGACGCCGTCGGCGGATTCACCTACCAGGTGGAGGGTTTTCGGGCCCTTGGCGGCGGCGAGAATCGGCGGGGCGGCGGTCGGCGGCCAGTCCAGGGCTACGTCGTCGAGCTGGACGTAGCGGCCTTTCACAGTGAGGCGTTGACCGGCGAGCAATCCGCGCAGGGCGTCCAGGTATTCGCGCAGCAGCGTCACCGGTGAGGCGGCACGGGCGCCGACCTGCCCCATCCAGTCCTGCACCCCATGGCCAACGCCCCAGATCCCCCGGCCGGGGAATATGCGCTCCAGGGTGGAGATCTCCATGGCGGTCACCGCGACATTGCGCAGCGGCACCGGGAGCACACCCACACCGATGCGTATCCGTTCACTCCATGCGAGTGCGGCTGCCGCGGTGGAGATTCCGCCCTCGAGAAAACAGTCCTCCCACAACCACAGCTCATCCAGCCCCGATTCATCGGCCGCACGAACCGCCGCACGCAAGGACTCCGGCGGATTCTGCGGGCGGAACACAGCTCCCAAGCTCGTCATGATCCATCCCTACCAGAGCCGCGTGAACGATGTGAGGCATTGCTACCCGGTATTCCCTTCGGTTGAGTGCGGCGGTGCGAAATGGGCTCGCCGGGTAGACGCCATGGAGTACGCGAATCCGTAACTTCGGAGTGTCGTCGCTGCTCGGCAGCGTTCAAAAGTCCACTGTCTGTGAGGGATTCATGCGGTCATTCCGAACCTGCGTGCGATTGGTCGCACTGTTGATCGCCGTGGCGGCACCGGTGGGGTGCGCCTCGGGACCGCCTACGGCGCGGGGGCTGCCCGCGCGGTTGCAGGGGCAGGTGATCGGGTGGCATGACTGCCGTACCGGGGCCGACGATGAGATCGGTGGGCGATTGGCTGCCGCTGGGGCACAGTGCGGGGAGTTTCTGGCGCCGGTGAACTATGACGATCCCGGTGGCGCATCGCTGTCGATCGCGGTGGCGCGGCGAGTGGCCGGTGATCCGGCACATCGGTTGGGGACCCTGGTGGTGGAGACCGGCGGGCCGGGACCATCACGGGATGGGGTGACCATGATCGTGGATGGGCCCGAGGGCGGACATGCGGCCCGAACGGAGCTTGCCGAACGGTATGACCTGGTGGGAATGGATCCGCGGTTCTTCGGCGCGAGCACGCCACTCGAATGCGGTTGGACCACCGGCGAGTATCTGGGAATAGCGCAGGCCGCCCCGACCGACCGGGCGAGCTTCGACCGGACGGTCCGCACCGCGCGGGACCTCGCCGCACGGTGTGAACCATCGCGAGAATTGCTGCCTTACGCATCGACGCGGAATGTCGCGCGGGATCTGGACCTGCTGCGCACCCTGCTCGGTGAATCCGAGATCTCATATCTGGGCTGGTCTTGGGGAACGTATCTGGGCGCGGTCTATTCGCAGATGTTCGGGGATCGGGTGGATCGGATCGTGCTCGACAGTCCGCTGGATCCGCGCGCACCCGGGCCTGATCTGACCCGTAGGACGGCGACGGCCACCAGGGCGGCGTTGGCCGATTGGGCTCGGTGGGCGGCCGAACGGGACAGCGAATTCGGTTTGGGGGCAACCGAAGACGTGGTTCTGGGCGCGATCGATGCGATGGCGGCGGCGGTGGCCGCGCACCCGGTCACACGCGACGGGGTCACGATTACCGGTGACATGGTTCCGGGGCTACTGCTGACCGTGGACGACTCCGATGAGTACTACACGACATTCGGTCGCCAGGTGCGGGCGTTGTATGACGCATCGCGCGGGGATACGGCCGACTCCGCTCCGGAGTTGGCGGCCAAGCTGGCCCTGTACTCCGATACCACCGTCGCACCCGAATTCGGTTTCAGTGCAACGGTTGCGAACCAGTGTGCGGATCGAGCGGCACGCGGTGTCGACGACTACTTCACCGATGTTCGGCGGCACCTGGCCGATGAGCCGATGTTCGGCGCGCTGGCGCGGCATCTCACCCCGTGTGCGGTGTGGCCGGTCGGCCCGGCCGAGCCCGCCACCGAAATCGCCAATCGAGTCCCGGCCCTGCTGATCGGCGCCGCGGGCGATCCGGTCGCTCCCGCGGCGGGGCAGCAGGCGCTGCGGCAGGCACTTTCCGGGGCGCGCGTGGTCACTCTGGAAGGCGCGTTCCGGCACGGTGTCTACCTGGCCGAGCCTGCCGGTTGCGTCGACGCGGTGGTCGAGCGGTATCTGCTCGACGGGGTGCTGCCGGGCGATGACATGAGGTGTCGCCGGGGCGAGAGCTGAAGGACTGCAAGGGCCGCGTGGTTACGAACCACCGGCCCGCACCAACCCGGCTTCATGCGCGGCGATCACAGCCTGCACGCGGTCCCGCACACCGAGTTTGGTCAGGATATGGCGCACATGGGTTTTCACCGTCCCCTCACCCACCCGCAACTCGACCGCGATCTCAGCGTTCGATTGCCCCCGCGCCATCACCCGCAGTACTGCGCGCTCGCGCTCGGTCAGGGTCGCGACCAGCCGTTGCGCGACCGGGTCGACCGGTGGTGCGAGCCGATCCAGCAGTCGTCGCGTGGTGGACGCCGCGAGTACCGCATCACCCGCGTGGACGGTGCGTATCGCGGTGAGAAAGACCTCCGGCGGGGCGTCTTTGAGCAGAAACCCGCTCGCTCCGGCACGCACCGCCGCCACGGCGTAGTCATCGAGGTCATAGGTGGTCAGCACCAACACCTTCGCGGCGATCGAATCCGAGGCCGCGAGAATCTGCCGTGTGGCCTCGATACCGTCCAACCGCGGCATACGTACATCCATGACGATCACATCCGGGGTCAACCGCGCGGCTTCGGCAATCCCGGCCGCACCATCCCCCGCCTCACCGACCACACGCATATCCGGCTGCGAATCCACGACCATTCGAAACCCGGTCCGCACCAATGCCTGATCCTCCACCAGCAGCACCCTGATCATCGGCCTACTCCTCGACCCGCAGCGGAATCCGCGCCACCAGCAGATGCCCGCCCGGCTGCCGCCGCAATTCGATATCGCCGCCGTAGGCCGCGACGCGTTCGCGCATGCCCAGCAGTCCATAGCCCGCGCGTCCCGATCCGGGAGTGCCACGCCCATCGTCCTCGACGCCGATCCGCAGCCACCCTTCCCGCGGGACTATCGAAACCCGAGCGCGTGCACCGGCTCCGGCATGCTTGACCACATTGGTCAAACCCTCCTGCACGATCCGGTACACCACCGAACCCATGCCCTCGGTCAATCCGTCAGGGATATCGATTGTCAATTCCACCGGTAGCCCGGCTGCCCGCACCTCGCCGACCAGTTGGTCGATATCGGCGAAACCGTGACTCGGAACCGTATCGGGCTCGGTCTCCGCATCCTGCCGTAGGACGCCGATGGCCCGCCTTGTCTCGGTGAGTGCCCGTCTGCCGTGTTCTCCGATCGCGGTCAAGGCATCCACGGCAACCCGCGGTTCGCGCTGTGCCGCATACCGTCCGCCATCGGACTGCGCGACGATCACCGCCAGTGAGTGCGCGAGAATATCGTGAATATCGCGGGCGATCCGAGCCCGCTCGGACAGCACCGCCAATCGAGTCTCCTGATCACGATTGCGCTCCACCAATTCGGCTCGCTCGGCCAAGGCCAGCAGCTCTCCGCGCCTCGCCCGTTGCCAGGCTCCGCCCAGCCAGGCCGCGAGTACCGTACTGGCCAGTCCCGCACCGACAATCACGTGCGCCAGCGCGGGCAATTGCGGCCAACTCCAGCCACCGAGTACCGCACCGATCGCCCCGGCGGCCAACCCGATTCGACTCGAATACCCACGCCCGTACGCGGCCAGCGTGTACACCGTGATGGGTACCGCGATATCGGCGGGTAACGCGCCCGCCGTATCCCGAATCAGCACCCATTGCGCAAATGCGGCCACTGCCACACCAACAGCGGAAACCTCCGGCCACCGCCGTCGAATTGCCAACGGCGCCAAGACCGCCACCGACAGTGCGAAATAATCCGCCTCCGCGTCGACGAGCACTCCACACAGCACACAACCCAGGATGAGTACCCCCGCCATGACCGCATCCACCAGCGCGGTCCGCCGACGCAACCAGAACACGACCCTCTCGTCGACCACCGAACCACCCTAATTCGAGCGGAGCATCCCCCACCTCACCCCTTGGAATGATCTTCCATCCCCGGGCTCCGACCTCCGGAACATAACCGGCGCCTCACGACCAGGTGGCGGTATCGGGATCTACGCCCCGGGCACGGGCATTCGCATTGACGATCCGCTGCAACCAGATATTCAGGCCGGGAGCCAACGCGTTGTAGAAAGACGCGTAGCCGGGATCGTCGACATACATGCGGGCTATGCAGACCTGCATAGCGTGCGTGCAATCGAAGTACTGTCCGATCGAGGCTCGATGACGTTCCGCCAAGGCATCGGCCTCGATGGTGCCGGGCTGCACTCCGTGTCGAAATGCCTCGGCCAGTTCGGCATTGACGGCGTGGGCGATCTCCTGCCATTCGGCGGGAGTGCGTTCGGCGGACCGTTCGGCGTATTGAGCCCACTGCGGCGTATCGGCCCAGCGGGAATGTGCTTCCTTCACCCGGGAGGGCTGCCAATCGGCGCCGAAGATCGCTACCTGTTCCTCGTCCGAGAGCAGTAGGCCGGTTTGCCTGGCCTCGATCAAACGGTCCAGGCTATCGGCCATGCTCCGCAAATGTGCCATGCGCGCACGCAATTGATCGCGTTGCCGGTGTAGCGATTCGACGGCGTCGGCTGCGGGCGCGTCCAGAAGGGCGGCGATTTCGGGTAGCGGGACATCCAATTCGCGGTAGATGAGAACGCGGTGGATGCGAGCCACGTCCGCCGGAGTGTAGAGCCGGTAGCCGCCGGGAGTGCGGGCGGACGGGCTCACCAGACCGATCTCGTCCCAATGGTGCAGGGTGCGAATGGTGACACCCACCTGTGCTGCGACCGCGCCGACCGTGCGGCCCTCGGCAATGTCACCGGCCATCGGTGGCAATTCCGATGGAGCGCAGGAACTCCGCTTCGGGACCGGTCGCATCGTAGGGATGTGCGGCGGTCATTATGACCCGCACGTTCTCGGGGGTGCGGACCTCCAACTCGATCGAATTCCAAGGCATTCGACGCGGTCCGGTGGTGCAGCCGGGGGTCAGGCGCTCGCAGTCGGCGGCGATCTGATCGATCTGGCTCAGGACGCAGGAGAAGCTGACGGTCTGTGCCGCCGCGGCGGCGGGCCGCTCGCCGGGGACCAGTAGGACATCCTGGAAGGCCCAGCGACGCAGATGGGTGATCTGATTCGGGACGGTGAACAGGTCGAAGAAGCCCAGGCCGCGGGTCCAGAAGTCCACGGAGGCGGCCAGATCGGCGGTCGGGAGCGTGACGAACATCGGCATGCCGTACAGGCCGTGGAAGAGTTCGGGCGCCTCGGCATCCGGGGCGGGAGTGGGAACCGGGCTGATATCGAAGGCGGGATAGGTGTTTGCCATGAAGCGATCATGAACCCTCCCGTTACGTGAGGGTCAAGTCTTATTCGACAGGTTGGGCGGTTACCCGGTCGAGGACGCGGATGAGGGCGGCGGCCGGGCTGGTCGGGGCCTGCCTGATGCGCCAGGCGATGAATTGATCGGGCCGCACGAGAACCGCACCGGTCTCACCGAGGAACAGTGGCGCGCCACCGTCGGTCCGTATCCGCGCGAGGCGATCGCCACCGGCGAATACCCCCACTTCGCCCGCCGGGTCAACGACGCCGAGGACAGCTCGGCCGCACCGCATTTCGAGTTCGGCCTGGGTTGTCTCCTGGAGGGCGTTGGTCGCACCGTTCAGGTGGGCGGATCCGCCGGGGCGTAACCGGTTACGCCGGAGGGGATAGCGAGCGCCTCGCGGATCGTGTCCCGTAGCCAGCGCTGCGCCGGATCGGCGTCGAGCCGGACGTGCCAGAGCAAACGCACCTGCACCTCGGGCAGGTCGGCGGGAATGGGGAACCAGCGGAGGCCGAGGGCGGCCCCGTACTGTTCGGCCAGGCGCTGCGGGACGAGCCCGACATAACCGCTGGAGGCGACCAATAGCGCGGCGACCGCCGAAGTCGGTACGACGGCGGCCACATGGCGTTGCAGGCCCTGCGCCTCCATCGCATCGTCGAGTGGACCACGTGCGCGACCCCGGCGGGATGAGGAGACGTGCGGATAGTGGCTCAGCTGAACCAGACTCGGCCGTCGATGCCGACCCAGCGGGCTGTCGGCGCGCACAATGCCGACCAGGCGCTCGCGGTACAGCACCTCGGTGCGGATATCGGGTGCGGTGTCATCACCCGCCCCGATATCCAGGTCGACCGAGCCGTCGCGCAGGGCCTCGACACTCTCGCTGCCCTCGGTGACGAAACGCAGCACCACTCCCTGGGCCACCGCCGCCGTAGCCTCGACCGCGGCCGTGACCAGGGTCGCGGCGATGCCGTCATTGATGCGAATGGTGAAGGTGCGCTTCGACTCCGCGATTCGAAGCTCGCGATCGGCGCTGATCAGCGCGGCGGCCTCATCGAGGAGTGAGCGCACGCGCGGTGCGGTCCGCAGCGCGAAAGGGGTCGGGGCCATGCCGCGCCCGGCGCGCACCAGAATCGGATCGTTCATGGCCCGTCGCAGGCGTCCCAGCGCACGACTGGTGGCCGGAATCGACAGGTGCAGGCGTTCGGAGGCGGCCGTGACGCTGCCGTCTTGCAGGAGTGCGTCGAAGACACGCAGAAGGTTCAGATCAAGCTGTTCCGCCACACTTGCATGCTACGCAACTACTTCTTGTCAAACTTGCGTCGCGCGCAGGTAACCCTGGTCCATACCGTATTTCCCATGGCATTCAACGATCTGATTCGCGAACAACCTCCATCATCGCGATCCTCCCAACCGCCCGCACCGCGCGGCCTGCTCGCGGTCATGTGCGCCTGCGTAGCACTGGTGGTCGGGATGGTGGCCGCCATCAACCTCGCCGTTCCCATGCTCGCCGCGAGCGGATTGCAGCCCTCGGCCTCGGCGCTGGTCTGGATTGTCGACACCTATGTGATCTTCTTCGCCTGTCTGGTGATTCCGGGCGGCGCCGCGGGAGATCGCTTCGGCCGCAAGGGCGTGCTACTCGCAGGACTGGGACTGTTCGCGGCGGGCGCGCTGCTGTCGGCGGTGGCCCCGAATGTGGTGTTGCTGCTCATCGGCCGTGCCATTACCGGTGTGGGTGCGGCGGCGGTACTGCCGAATACGCTTGCCGTCCTGATGCACGCGGTGGCTGTCGAACGCAGGGCTGGGACCATCGCGGTGTGGGCTTCGATGACGGGCATCGGCGGCGTGGCCGGCAATGTCGGTGGTGGTGCGATCCTTTCCGGTGGATCCTGGCGCTGGCTGTTCATCGCCGCGGTTCCGCTCGCGCTGCTGCTCGCGGCCCTGGTGGGTGCTGTCGCACCGGTGTCGGCGCGGCATGAGCGACGCCTGGACCGGCCCGGTACGGTGCTGCTGGTCGCCGCCTCGATTGCGCTGCTGATCGGTATCGTCCAGGGCCCGGAGGCGGGCTGGCGCAGTCCGGTCGTGATCATCGGATTCATCTGCGCCGCAGCGCTGTTCACTCTCTGGACGATTGTCGAGCTGAAGGCTGAACATCCACTGCTCGACCCCCGCCTGTTCCGGCTGCCCGCACTGCGCAGCGCCAGCCTCGGTATGGCGGCGGTGTTCTTCGGCATGTTCGCACTGTTCTATGTGAACGCGTCATTCCTGCAGTACGCCAAGGGATTCGGGGTATTCCAGACCGGGTTGGGCATTATCCCGCTGACCATTCCGATCGCCCTCGGCGCACGTCATGTCGGCCGCCTGACCGAGCGCGTAGGAATGAACGCGACCATCGCCGTGGCCTTCCTTTTCGTCGGCGGGGGCCTGCTCGGACTGTCACTGAGTGACGCGCGGACCTCCTATCCCGGCTATGCCACCTGGCTGGTGGTCACCGGAATCGGTGTGGCCCTGGCGCTTCCGACGCTCTCCGGCGCGATAGCGGTCGCATTGCCACCCGCTCAGGCGGGAGTCGGCGCGGGTCTACAGGCCACCACTCGCGAATTCGGCAGCGCACTCGGCGTGGCGGTCATCGGCACCATTCTCACCAGCCGATTCGTCGCCGCCCTACCTGCGGATATTCGCGCCGCCCACGATCCGCACACCGTCGCGCAGGCGCTCTCCGGCACCCCCGATCGCGCCGATGACATTGTCGCCGCGTTCATTTCGGGCGCGGATCTCGGATTCCGAGTGATCGGCGTGAGCGTGCTCATCCTCGGCGCCCTCGTGGTGCTCGAGTCCCTACTGTCCCGCAGTATCAAGGAGAAGTGACATGGACATCTTCATTACCGGAGCCACCGGCTGGATCGGCTCGAGCGTGGCCGATCACCTGCTCGCCGCCGGGCACACCGTCACCGGGCTCGCCCGCTCGGACGCCTCCGCCGATGCGCTCGAGCGCAAAGGAATTCGGGTGCTGCGCGGCGGTCTCGACGACCTCGACATCCTCCGCGCCGGCGCGGACAAGGCCGAAGCCGTTGTCCACCTTGCCAATAAGCATGACTTCACCAACCCGGCCGTCATGAACAAGGCCGAGCGCGACACCGTGCAGACCATCGGCGATACCCTCGCGGGTTCACCGCGCCCCTTCGCGCTCGCCTCGGGACTGTTCTGCGTGGCTCCCGGGCGCATCGCCACCGAACTGGACCGCTCGCCGTTCCACGGCGTCGACTCCTCGCGCGGCGGCAGTGAGAACCTCGCACTCGAGCTCGCACAGCAGGGCGTCCGCACCATCGTCACTCGCTTCGCGCCGAGTGTGCACGGTGCGGGCGACTACGGATTCGTGGCCGGGCTGGTGGGAATCGCACGCGCCAAAGGCGTTTCGGCCTATATCGACGACGGCGCGAACCGGTGGGCAGCGGTCCATCGCCTCGATGCCGGGAGACTCGTGCAACTAGCCGTCGATGAGCGGACACCGGCCGGTGCGATCCTGCACGCCGCGGCCGAGACCGGTATCGGTACCCGTGAGATCGCCGAGGCCATCGGTCGCGGACTCAGGTTGCCGGTCGTCTCGATTCCGGCAGCGGCGGCGGGCGAACACTTCGGCTGGTTGAGCCGGTTCTTCGGCACCGATATGGCCGCGAGCAGTGCGGCCACTTCGGCTCTACTCGGCTGGAAGCCTGAGCATCCGACCCTGTTCGAGGATCTGGACAGCGGTTACTACTACCTCTGAACTGCGGCCGAGAACCTTCTTCAAAGTATTCCTTGACAAGAATATTCACTTCAAGGAATACTTTGGCATATGGAACGGATCGCAGCAGCACTCGGGGACAGCGCCAGATGGCGTCTGGTCGAGCTACTCACCGAGCGCCCCCGCTCGGTCGGCGAACTGGCCCAGTTGACCGGTCTGCGCCAGCCGCAGACCACCAAGCATCTGCAATCGCTGGCCCGGGCGGGTCTGGTCACCGTCTTTCCACTCGGGCAGCGCCGTGTCTACGCGGTCGAGGCCGAACCACTCAAAGCCCTCGAGCGGCGACTGGGGGAATTGCTCGCGGCCATCGAATCGCATCGGGATGAGCGCGATGTGGTGGATCGCTACCGCAGCGCCATCGAATCGGAAACGCTTATCGCGGAACGGGATCGGTGGGCCGATGGGCGCACCTTCGGCTTCGACCGCACCCTGACCGTTCCCCCGGCCACCGTCTGGCGGTACTGGACCGATCCCGAACTACTCGAATCCTGGTGGGCCCCACCGTCGATGGCGATCACCGATTGCCGCATCGAACCGCAGGCGGGCGGCCGTGCCGTACTCGAGTACCGCGATGCCGAAGGCCGGGTGTACCGCTCCGAAGGCCGCGTACACACCGCATACGATCCCGAACACCTGGTCTACGACCTCTCGGTCCTCGATGCCGCGGGCGCGGTCATGTTCACCGGCCACTACGACCTGGCTCTGGCCGCGGTGCCCGAAGGCACCCGCCTTCGACTCGATCTGACCATCACCGAAACGACCGTCGAGGCCGTCCCCTTCATCGCCGGAATCGAAACCGGCTGGGGCCAGGTCCTCGACAACCTCACCGACACCATCGAAAAGGAAGTAAAGCCATGACCACACGCAAAGTCGCCGCGAATATCAGCATCACCCTCGACGGCCGCTACAACGGTCCCGGCGGCCCCGGCGATCTGTCTCCCATCGTCCCGTACATGGGCACCGATACCGCCCGAGATCACATGGCCCGCATGTGCGAGGGCGCGACCACCGCCCTGTTGAGCCGCGGCAACGGGCAGGGCTTCCTCGGCTACTGGTCCCCCATGGCCACCGACGAAAACGCCGACCCGCGCGACCGCGGCTACGCCAAATGGCTCGTCGACGCCGAAAAGGTCATCCTCTCGACAACTTTGACCGACGTACCGTGGGAGCGTACCCGCGTCCTGAACGCTCCCGCGGCGGACGCCGTGACCGAACTCCGGTCCACCGGCACCGGCGACATCTTGGTCAACACCAGCCCCAGCATCCTCAAGGCCCTGCTGGCCGCGGATCTCGTGGACCGTCTCTACCTCATCATCTGCCCCGCCATCGCCGGCGGCGGTGATCACCTGTTCGAGGACGGCCTGCCGGGTACCCGGTGGCAGCTCACCTTCCAGGAGACCGGCGAAGCGGGCGAGGTCGCCGCGGTCTACGACCGCATTCGCGCGGTGTCCCCGACGAATTCGTAGCTGTAGAGCACCAACTCGTCACCGATCTTCCGGGTGTCGACCAGGTGCAGCGGCTTTCTGGCACCGGCCTCGTCGAAGATACGCAGGCCGGTGCCCAGCACTGCTGGATACGACAGTCGAATCGGTCAAGAGCGCCCTCAAGTGGGCGCGCGCGAGCCTGCGGCAGCGCCGGGCCGCGGTCGTCGGGCACGAACCGGCTCCCGTTTCCGGGTCACCCGCCGAGAATGCGATCGTGGCGAAGTTCGTCGGCGCGTACGAATCCGCCGATATAGACGCACTGGTGGCTCTGCTGACCGACGACGTCTTCATGTCGATGCCACCGATGCCGCTGGAATACCGGGGCCGAGACATCGTGGCCCGCTTCCTCGCACTCGTTTTCGCCTCGGCGCAGCAATCGGAATTGATTCCGGCACGAGCCAACGGTCAGCCCGCACTCGGGGCCTACCTGGCTACCCCGACCGGTAGCCGTCCCGGAACCGGCCTCTTCGTACTCACCCTCGCCGGCGACCGAATCCGCGCCCTCACATGTTTCGAGGACACCGTGCTCCCGTGGTTCGGACTACCGCGATCACTCGCGAGCAGATAGCCGCGCCACGGTCATTCGAGGCGTTTGCTCGCCTCGGTGATGAAATCGAGTAGTTCCTCGCCGCGGCCGTTCGCTTCCGCGGCCCGGGTGAGCGCCGTGAGCATTTCATCGGTCCAGACCGGGAGTTCGAACAGCAGTTGGCGGTTGATCGGGGACATGACGTCCGCGATCGGAATCATCTCGGCCCAGGCGTTTTCGCGGTGGATGGATTCCACCATATGGGCCAGCACCTCATCACCCATGTCGACGGTGGCGTCGGCTACCCGGGCGAGGGTGGTATCGCTGACGAATTGGAGAAAGGTGAAGGCTTCGGCGAAGCGGTCCTGTTGGTGGGCGGAGGCGACGATGGCGCGAATACGGTCGTCGGGAAGTTGGGCCAGCACCACTTCGAAGCGGTCGGCGACGGTGTCGAGTTCGGCATTGAAGCCGACCTGGAGCAGGTCCTCGGCGTTGTCGATATGGGGCACCACGTCCAGGAGTTGTCGATCGGTGGCGGCGACCAGGAAGCGGGCCAGGGTTACGTAATCCTTGCGGCGCAACAGCTCTCGCATTACCGGTACCAGTACCTGGCTCTCGAATTCGCGCACGATCGGTGCGGCTGCCTCCGGATCCACGTACGGGGCGAGATCCGCCAGGAACCCCACCGGGACATTTCCGATGAGCGCCCGCGCGCGCTCGGGGCTCAATGAGCTCGCGATCATCCCGCACAGCAGGGGCCCGAAGAACCGGGTCGCGATCGAGATGGCGATGACGTTCGGTAGCAGCGCGCTGACCTTCGCCAGGCGCTGGAACATCGGGCGATACGGCGCGTCGAGCGAATGATGCATGCGCTGACGGACCCGTCGGATGGCGGTGGGATCGCTGTCGAGCAGGAAGGCCAGATTCTCCGGCTCGGTATCGAGTTCGCGGGCCAATTTCACCACTTCCGCGCGGGCCGCCAAACTCGTCATGATCGCCTCAGCTGAACAGCATGCGGCGCACGGCGGATCTGGCCAGGGCCGGCACCACGGTCAGCCCCTGGTCGATGGCCGCGCTCAGATCGCGTTCGCGTTTATCGCGGGCATGCTCGAACGCGGTGCGTAGCACGGCGTAGTGGCCCTCGTCGAGATCGCCGAGCGCCGCGAGATCGGCGCGCGGGACGCGACTGGCGTCATGCAGTCGATCGATCTCGGACACGTTCTTCAGCGTACGCGAATGACATTGTCGTGAATCGGGTTTCGCGCGTCAGACCGAAGCGCCGACTCCGCTGCGCTCGAATCGCGCCGCGGTCCAGATCTCGGTGACGCCCAGTGCGAGGGTGATCAAGCCGACGGCGATCGAGAGCGAGGTGACCGTTTCGAACGGCCCCACCGCGACCACCATGCCCACACCCGCGGTGACCAACCCGATGATCTCCTGCCAGCCCGACCCCACGAACTCGTCCGACCAGGCCGCGGTGATCGCGAGCACCACACCGCGAACCATCCAGCCCATGCCGATCCACAGGGCCAGCAACAGCACCCACTGCCCGCTGTTGATGCACCACAGCGCCAGCAGTAGCGCGGTAACCCCGCCGATGAACTGGAGCACCTTCAAGGCGGTGGCGATATTCGCACCGAATGCCGCGATCAACTGCATTGCCGCGGTGGCCAACAGCACCAGCCCGCACAGCGTGCCCTCGACCGTCACGGACTTGTTCGGCCAGACCGCCAGCGTGATCCCGACCCCCACCGAGCACACGCCCGTGACCAGCAGTGCCTGCCAAGCCCAGTCGGCAAACACCGCGATACGCCCCTCGATCCGATTGGTGGGCATAGCCGAATTGTATGACCGTTAAGTCCAATTCGTCGGTGGACCGGCACTTTCGGCAGGTCGGCACCGCGTGCCGCGCTACACGACACTCACGAAGACGCCCCGCGCGCTGCCCTCATCCCAGGGCGCTTGCACCCTGATTCCGGCCGAGGCGTCGGGGGTGATGGTGCGGTGCAGGCGGATTGCCGGACGGTCAGCGCCGAAGGAGATCTCCGTCGAGGTGGCGGTGTCGGTGACCGAGACGGTGTCGAATCCGGATGTGGGGACTTCGAAGTCGGCGGTCAGGACGGTCACGGTGGTGTCGACGGTGTCGCTGTCGTCGCGGTGCTGGGGCTGCGCGTGACCGCCCAGGAGGCGCGCGAGTTGTTCGACGAAGACCGGGTCGTGGGGTGCGTCGTAGAACCAGCGGGGGCCGAGAACACCGTGTTCGGCGGTGCCGATGAGGGCGTCATCGGCGCCTGGCATGGGTGCGCCACGGTAGGTCATTGGCGTCAGATACACGACCTTTCCGGGAGCGGAGGCGTCGGTCACCACGACGAATTCGATACCGACCTCCCCGGCCGGATCATCCAGCCGGAAGCCGCCCGCGGCCCTGGTGAATCGCGGATTCGGTCCGCCTCGAAACCAGGGCCGGGTGGGCAGCCAGGCCGCCAGTAGGTCGACTTTGCCGGGTACCAGGGTGGTGTCGTAGACGAGTGCCATGAGATCACCTTGGCATGGCCGTCGGCGTCCGGTCAGCGGAGCTTGCGGAAGAAGTCACGCAGGTCCGTGGTGAGCAGGTCCGGGGTCTCCATGGCGACGAAGTGGCCGCCGCGATCGAATTCGGACCAGCGCACGACCGTGTTCTGTTTCTCGGCGATACCGCGAATCGTATTGTTCCCGGGGAAGACCGCCACCCCCGTCGGGACGCCCGAGTCGGTGACCTCCGCACCCCACTGGCCGGACTCCTTGTACAGGCGCATCGAGGAGCCGATGGTGTTGGTGAACCAGAGCGTGGCGATATTGGTCAGCAGCATGTCGCGGTCGATGGCGGCGTCGGGCGTGGGCTTGGCGGGATCGCTGAAGGTGTTCACGACATCGAGCACCCAGGCCAGCAGGCCCGCCGGGGAATCCGAGACCGCGGGCGCGAGGGTCTGCGGTCGCGTCGAGTGGATGCCCGCGTAGCCGGAGGTCTCCTTACCGCTCCAATCCCGCATCTCCGCCAGCTTCGCCTGATCACTTGGGCTGTAGGCGGATCCGTCATCACCCCAGGAGGGAATGGTGATGGGATCGTTCAGATGGATACCCGCCAGATGATCGGTATCGATGCGGCCCAACTGCGGTGCGATGAACGAACCGGCGTCACCGCCCTGCGCGCCATATCGGGTATAGCCCAGGGCCGCCATGAGTTTCGCGATCAGCTCGGCACTGCGCTCGGTGGCGGCTTCACCCGGACGACGGGTGGGACCGGAGAAACCGAAGCCGGGCAGCGTCGGAATCACGAGGTGGAAGGCATCGTCAGCGACTCCCCCGTATGCGACGGGATCGGTGAGTGGACCGATCACCTCGGTGAAATCCTCGAAGGGCCAGCCGTGCACCAGCACCAGCGGCAGCGCATCCGCCTCCGGCGACCGCACATGCAGGAAGTGCAACCGCTGTCCGTCGATCTCGGTCACGAACTGCGGAAACCGATTCAATGCCGCTTCTCGTGCACGCCAATCGAATTCGGTGCGCCAGTACTCCGCGAGTTCGCGGACATAGCCGGTCGGGATGCCGTAGCTCCACTCCACGCCGGGCAGCTCATCCGGCCACCGGGTGGCCGCGAGGCGGGAAGTGAGATCGTCGATCGCGGCGGCCGGAATATCGATGCGGAAGGACTCGAAAGTGGTCATGGCCCTACGGTAGGAAGGAACTAGGTCACCTTCTGTCCTAGAGGCGCCGATTGTCCGATGCGTGGCGTGAAAAGCCCGCTCCCCCATGTTATGCGGTGTGATCGAGTGGTCAGGAGTATGACACCGCCCGACCGTACGAATGAGGAGATCGACAGTGAGCACCACCCATCAGGCACTGGCCGCGCCCGCCACGGATTCGGGAGCCGTCGCCGCCGAACTGCGTGACCGGGCCGAAATCGCCGATGCCCTGTACCGATTCGGGTTGGGGCAGGACATCAAGGACCGGGACCTGTTCGCCTCGGCCTTCACCGCCGACGCGGAGCTGGACTTCCGGCCCGCGGCCGCGGCCTGGGGTGCCGAGCCGCCGGTGATGGCCGGGCGCGACACCATCGTCACCACCATCCTGGCGATGTTCACCGATCGGGTGAACACCACCCACCAGGTGACGAACCCGCGCATCACCATCGATGGTGACACCGCCCGCATGACCGCCCTGGTCGAAGCCCAGCATCTGCTGATAGCGGACCCCTCGACCCGGGCGCTGTTGAAGAACCCCTATCAGCTCGAGCTGGTTCGTGACGGTGAGCGCTGGCTCATTCATCGCATGCGCATCGAGAATGTTTGGTTCGACGGCGACCCGACCGCGATCTTCGGCGGCTGACTCAGTCCGCCGACCGGGTGTCCCGCCGCTGCGCCTCGAGCACCAGCACGGGCAGCAGCATCGATCCCCGCTCATCGAGCTCGGGGTGAAAGTCGTACCGGGCGAACCGCGTCGACATCTGCTCGGGTGGGGCCGCCACCTCCAGCCGATCGCTCCGCAAGGTGGTGATCGCCCACTCCGGTCGAGTGAAGAGACGACGCAACTCCGCCTCGGAGATCGGATACGGCGCATACAGTTCGGCGTGATCGGCCGGGGTGAAACAGAATTGAATCAACCGGCCACCCGGTTCGAGAATCCGGGACAGCGCGGACACATGCGTCCGGCGCTGCTCCGGATCGAGGCAGTGCAGCAGCGCACTGCTCACCACCGTGTCGAAACCGCCGCCGAACCCGTCGAGTTCAGCGGCGTCGGCGACCTCGAACCGCACTCGCACCCCGCGCCGCTCGGCACGTTCGCGAGCCTGTGCGATGGCGGTGGGCGCGATATCGATGCCGGTCACCCGGTAACCGTGTGCGGCGAGGTGGATCGCGGTATCGCCTGGGCCGCAACCTATATCGAGCACCTCGCCCGTGATGCGACCGGACCGCTCGAACGCCACCAGCAATGATTGCGGTCTGCCGATATCCCATGGGGGTCGCTTCACGACGACTCCGGGAAAGACCTCGGTTCCGCTGTACAGCTTCTCGTAGTCGACCGCCGTCGGGTCGATCCGTTGCGAATTCATGCCCGCTCCCAGCCTTCATGCCTGGCCATCATGTCATATCTAACTCATACTATATGCTATTCGTAGAGTACGTATCTCATAGCTTCTCAGAAGGGTTCGGTTCCATGAACGCAGACAGGTACCGCCGCGTGACCAACACCATCAACAAGGTCATCGTCGGGTTGCAGCGCCGCGGAATAGCTTTCGGGCCGATGCAACTGCTCACCGTCAAGGGCCGTAAGACCGGGCAGCCGCGCACGTTTCCGATCGCGGTGAACGAACTCGACGGCGGCCGCTACATCTTTCAGGCGTTTCCGAAGGCCGCCTGGGTGGCCAATGCCAGGGACGCCGATACCGTCACGCTGACTCGCGGGCGCACCTCCGCGACCGCGCGCCTGGTCGAGGTTCCGGTCGAGGAGCGCGGTTCACTGCTGCGCGAATTGGTGCGGACCAGTCCGAAGAGCGTCGGGGATCGGTTCGTGACCACCGGCCTGGCGGAGGCGTCCACACCGGATGGGATCGCCGCGGCGGCGGATCGGATAGCGGTCTTCCGCGTCGAACCGGCCTGAGCTGCGGGCCGAGCCGCGTCGCGCCACGATATGATACGGAAACCATACGAACCGACGAGAGTGGTGCGGTGACTCCAGTAGCAGATCGGGCCGCGACGCGGCAGCGGCGCCAGCGCCTGGCCGCGGTCAAGGAGGCCGTGCGCGACTTGAACATTCAGCTCGCACTGCTCAACCGGAGATTCGGCGGCCGGGTCGAGCTCAGGGATGTCGACTGGACCTGTCTGGATCTCATCAATCGGCACGGCCCGCTGGCGCCGACCGCCCTGGCGCGCCGGGCGGGCCTGCACCCGGCGACCCTGACCGGTATCCTCGACCGCCTACAGAAGGCCGGATGGATTGTGCGCGAACGCGATCCGGAATCGACCGACCGCCGCGCCGTTACCATCCGCGCGGTGCGCGAACGCAACTCCGAGCTGTTCGAGGTGCTCGCCGGAATGAACACCCGCATGGATGATGTCTGCGCCCGCTACTCCGACGCCGAACTCGAGGTGATCACCGACTTCCTGCGCCGAACCGGCACGGCGGGACAGGAATCCGCCGACGAGCTGGCCGAAGGCTGATCTCAGCGACCGGATCACCGAACCGGGTTGCGTCACAGTGACGTTCGTGCGCGATGTCGCCCCTCATTGTTCAATAGAGGAATGACTGACGGAGGGGCGCAGACTTATGTCTACGTATCAGCGGTGGAGTTCGTGGAGAACTATCTCAGCCTGGTGTACCGGCGCGATGTCACCGAAAATCGGACGCGGGTCTGGTGCCGGGACTGGTGGATGCATGCCGAAGCCATAGCACGCCTCGATGCCATCTGGCGCGCCTGGGAGCATCTGCGCAGAGACAGCCACACCGGGTTGAGCGTGTGGTTCCTCGATCACGCCGACCCGCATATGCGCGAATTATTCGACCCGGAGGGCCCATTCAAGTTCTGCTCACCGGTGACCGGGCATTCGAACCAGCTCACGCCGCTACCGTTGAAGTCTCCGCCGAAGGACATCTTCGGCTCTGCCGACTAGGCGCTGAGCGTTCTAGGCTGTAATGAGCGTCTCCGGCGGTCGCGACGGAGCGGCCCGGGTGAAGGGATCAGCATTGTGAGCACCGCGTATCCATCGGGCCCCCGGTTGCCGAGCATTGTTCAGACACTGCTGTACGCGAAGTGGCGGGGAGCGCTGTTGCAGTACGCGGCTCGCAGGTACGGCGATGTTTTCACACTGCGCCTGATCCCGCCGTACTCGGAGCACGTGGTGGTGTTCTCACGGCCCGACCACATTCGGGAGATCTTCGCCGCGGATCCGGCGGATCTGCATGCGGGCGAAGGCAATCGGCTGCTGGTGCACATAATGGGTGAGCATTCACTGCTGCTCACCGATGAGGCCGAGCACGCACGGGCACGACGATTGCTGATGCCAGCTTTCTCGGGATCGTCACTGCGGGGTTATCGCACACTGGTCGAGGCCATCGCCAAGACGCATGTCGATCGCTGGGCCAGCGGGTCGACGGTGCACACCCTGGACCGGATGAACGATCTCACCCTCGACGTCATCATGCAGGTGGTGTTCGGCATGGCCGATGAACACCGGCGCGGTGAACTCGCACCGCGGCTGCGCCGGATCGTGAATATCAATCCGATCATCTTCTTCGGCTGGAAGTATCCGTGGCTGGATCGGCGCGGGCCGTGGAAGCGCTTCAGCGACAACCAGAATGCCATGAACGAGCTGCTGTACAGGGAGATCGCCCAGCGTCGCGCGCACCCCGATCTCGACCAGCGGGCCGACGTACTGTCCCGGCTGCTCGCGGTCGGCTCCGGTGAAAACCCCTCCGACACACCGCTCTCCGACGCGGAACTGCGCGATCAGCTGATCACGCTACTGCTCGCCGGGCATGAGACCACCGCCTCGGCGCTGTCCTGGGCCTGTCATGAACTCGCCGTGCATCCGCAGGTGCAGGAGTCCGCCCGCAGCGCGGCCCACGACGGCGATGACAAATACCTGGAGGCGGTGCTCAAGGAATCCATGCGCCGCCGCACCGTCATCGCCGCCACCGGCCGCAGACTCACCCGCGATATGACCATCGGCGGGCAGTCGCTCCCGCGCGGTACGGTCGTCTCTACCTCGATCCTGTTGGCGCACAGCCGCTCCGACAGCTTCCCGGACGGCACCGACTTCCGCCCGGAGCGCTTCCTGGACGGATCGGTCGGCCCCAACACCTGGCTACCGTTCGGCGGCGGCGTGCGCCGCTGCATCGGTGCGGGCTTCTCTCTCATGGAGGGCACCGCGGTCCTGCGCGAAATCCTCACCCGCTACCGGCTGTCGCTACCCGCCGGAGTCACCGGCGAGAGCTCACGAATCCGGAACATCACCCACGTCCCCGCGCACGGGGCACCGGTCCAGGTCACCCTGCTCTGACGTGCTCGCCATTAGCCGGAAGCACGCCCGGATAGTGGGCTGTGGCGGAATCCTCGCTCGGCTCTGGTGAATTCGGAGCAGTCGGGGCACTCCGCGATGATCGGGTGGCTGCACTCGGTCAGATGCTCGAGGAAGCGATCGGTGGTTCGGAGCAATTCGAGCTGCCGCTCGATATCGGCGCGCTTGTCGTTGATCAGACCCCGCCGGTCATCGCAGGAGCTGAGGCCGAGTTGGCGGATCTGGTCCAGCGACAGGCCCGCTCGTTGCAGGAGCCGGATGATGCGCGCTACGTCGAGGGTGTTGGGGTCGTAGCTGCGATGGCCGGAGGGGCTCCGGGGTGGGTTGAGCAGGCCCACCGATTCCCAGTGCCGCAGCACGTGCGCCTCGATGCCGAGTGCGGCCGCGGCATCGCCGATCCGCATATCCTGCGCGGTGGTCACAATTCGCCTCTTTACTTCATGTCGACGTGAAGTTTTAGCCTTCCAGCACTCCCGGCAACCGTCCAGGTTTCCGGGCACCGTGAACGGAGAGTGCAACCGATGTCGAACCCAGTACGTTCCCCGAGCCTGGCC
This sequence comes from Nocardia sp. NBC_01503, assembly GCF_036327755.1. Lineage (NCBI taxonomy): Bacteria > Bacillati > Actinomycetota > Actinomycetes > Mycobacteriales > Nocardiaceae > Nocardia > Nocardia sp. NBC_01503. The sequence continues at coordinate 6,636,137 of NZ_CP109596.1, read as the reverse complement.
CAATGCTGCGCCGCGGCAACCGGTCTGGTGCTTGGTATGGTGCGCCCGCGCCCGGTCGACGAGCGTTTTCTGCGCTCGATCACCGATGCGGGCCTACCCGATCCGAGCCGCACCGTGCGGGTGACCGCACTCGAGCAGGCGCCGCGCTCGGTGCCGACGGCCATGGTGGTCGAGGGCACCTTCCAACCGCGTCGCATTGTCAATTCGCTGACCACCTTCGTGGTTCAGCACCCGGAGGCGACCTTCCTGGTCGACCCGAGCGTCTGCCTCGATGCCGAACATCGCGCGATTGCCCAACTGCCCGCCGCCCTGCGCGGGGTGGTCCGGCCGCCCGCGGAGACCCTGGCGACCATTACCGCGCTGGGATTGCGGCCCGATCTGCCCGCACCCGATTTCGCCCTGCCCACCCATGCGCACTGGGATCACGTGTGCGGATTGCTGGACCTGCCCGGCCTGCCCATCCACCTGCATCGCCCCGAACATCAATGGATCAGCGCGGGGACGGTCGCACCCGTCGGCGGCGTCCGTGATTCGCTGATCGACCGCCCGATGGTCGAGTTCGAACTCGACGGCCCGCCCGTCCTGACCTTCACCCGCAGCCGAGACCTGTTCGGGGACGGCAGCATTGTGCTGGTGGACCTGGCGGGCCACACGCCCGGCAGTATCGGCATCCTCGCCCACACCGAGCGGGGCTGGGTACTGCTGGCGGGCGATGCGGCCTGGCATGAACTGCAGGTGGAGAAGATTCGCCAGCGGTCCGCCTTCCCGGGCAACTTCGTCGATGAGAACCGCGACGAAGCGTTCAAGACCCTGCATCGACTACACCTGGCGCGCAATTTCGCCACCGTTGTTCCCACCCATGACCACGATGCGACCCGGCGGTTGAACCTGGCTACTGCAGCGCGGTGACCGGGTGAATCTGTAGGTGGCAGGAGTCGATTCGGGCGCTCACGGTCACCGTGTCGGTGGTGTTCGGCGCGGTGACCCGGAGATCGGTGTAGGTGGAACACTGATTGCCATCGGAATCGAAGGCCACCCCCTCGACGATCGCCTGCGCACCGTGCGTGTTGTCCAGCAGGACGGTCGGCGGGGTGTCATCGCCCGAGGGGAGGCCGCCCATATATCCGCGCAGGGTGCGTTCGGCATGCAGAAGTGGACCGCCCGAGCCGGTGTCCACGCCGGGATATCCGTTCAAGGTGCAGGACTGGCTGTCCCGTGCGATCGAGAAGTTCAGGCGAACACCACGATGGCCCATTCCCGGAGACATGATGATCGCGTCCACCACCACCTGGCCACTACCGCATGCCGCGGGCACATTCGAGGCGAGTGAGGTCGGCGGGGGCAGGTTACCGGTCCGGGCGTCGGTGGTCGCGGGGACCGCGCCCTGCGTCGGAGTAGCGGCGCTTGCGGTTGTGGTCGGCTGCCCGGAGCCATTCGAATCGCTCGCGCATCCGGTCACCCCCAGCAGTGCGCAAAGGACCGCCATCCCCGCGTATCGTGCTGTCCTGGAACCCATTTCCGCCACTTCCCTCGCGTGTATTCGACGCTACTCGCATCGTCGGCCGGTGTGCACCCGGTCTTGCGGGCACGAACCGGACACCGCCAGTACGGTGAAGAAATGGAGATCACCGTCCGGCAGGCGCAACGCTCGGATATCCCGACGCTGGGGCGGGTACTCGGACTCGCCTTCGCCGACGATCCGATCGTCACGTGGCTGCTCCCCGACGCGGCATCACGGGCTCGACGTGCCGCCACCATGTTCACGACCGTGGCCCGGCACAACTACTTCGAGCACGGCGGTATCGATGTGGCCGTGGACGACTCCGGCGATCTGGTCGGAGTTGCCATGTGGGCACCACCGGGCCATTCGAGCGAGCACACCAACCTGCGCGCCCTGTCCGGATTGATTCGCGCCTTCCGCGGCCGCCTCTTTGCCGCCGGTCGGATGGCCGAGAAGATGGCGGCCGAACATCCACACGATCCGCCGCACTGGTACCTGGCCTCCATCGGCACACTGCCCGCCACGCGCGGCAAGGGGTATGGCAAGGCACTGCTCTCGGCACGACTGGACCGCTGCGATGCCGAGGGCCTTCCGGCCTACCTGGAGTCCAGCAAGCCCGAGAACGTTCCGTACTACGAGCGATTCGGCTTCGAGGTGACCGCCGAACTCGACGCCACCGAGGGCGGGCCGCTGATGTGGAAGATGTGGCGCGAGCCCCGCTCCTGACACGCCGTCCACTCAACCGGGCGGTATCCGAAATAGGGCGCTACGATCGGCCACGTCGGCCGACCGTAGCGGCCACTACTGAGGAGTTGGTCATGGGTCTGATCGCCGGTGTACTCGGTTGGCTGCTGACGGCATTCATCCTGCTGCTGCTCGCCCGCATGGTGCTGGACTGGATGGCGGTCGCGGGCAACCTGCCCGACTGGGGCTTGAAGGCCCGCGGCTTCGCCCACAAGTGGACCGAACCGGTGATCGCGCCCGTGCGCCGGGTGCTGCCGCCGCTGCGCGCCGGCGGACTCGCCATCGATCTGGCGTTCACGATCGTGTTCATCCTCGCGCTGGTACTGCGGTCGGTGGCATTCGGGCTGGCGTAGCGTCCGGAAACCGCGCGTCCCCGGACGCACGATGTCAGTGGACCACCCTCACACGGTGTCCGGTCGCCATACGCCGGTGGCCGCCGCCGCTCGTGCGAAGTCGCCGAAATCGCGTGGGGCGGAACCGGTTGCCTGACGCACGCCGTCGGCCGGTTGGGCATTGCGGCCGTCGAGCACCGTGGTGAACAGGTAGATCAGCAAGTCGACCAGTGCATCGGGTGCACCGTCCGCCCGCAGCGCGGCGGCGTAATCCTCCGGCGAGACCTCCACGTACTCGATGAATCGTCCGGTGGCCTCGGCGATTTCGGCCACCGCCTCGGCGAAGGTGAGCAGCCGCGGCCCCGTCACCTCGTAGATCTTGCCGGCATGCCCGTCCTCGGTGAGCGCGGCCACCGCCGCATCGGCGATATCGTCGATATCGATGAACGGTTCGGGTACCGCGCCGACCGGTAGCACCAGTCGCCCCTCCCGAATCGGTTGCGCGAATTGGCCTTCGGTGAAGTTCTGCGCGAAGAAGCTGGCGCGCACCACCGTCAGCTCCGGTCCGGCCTCGGCGAGCAGCTTCTCCGCCGACTGTGCCTCGTCCGCACCGCGACCCGACAGCAATACCAGGCGCCGCACCCCCGCGGCGGCGGCCATCTCACCGAACGCGCGCACCGCCTGTGGGGCCCCGGGCACCGCGAGATCGGGCTGGAAACTCACGTAGGCGGCGCGCACATCCAGCAGTGCCGGCGCCCAGCTGGCGGGATTCTCCCAGTCGAAAGGCGGTGTCGCGGTGCGTGATCCGATCCGCACCGGCACCCCGAGCGCCCGCAACCGGTCCGCCACGCGACGACCGGTCTTGCCGTTACCGCCGAGCACCAGGACAGTGGATTTGTCATACACAGAATTTCCTCGTTTCATGTGGACATCCGACTGATTCGAGGATCAGCGCTGTGCGGGACGGGAACAACGACGTATCCGGCAATGGTTGTGTCATTACGCTCAACGATGGACAGGGAGGCCGCGTGGAACGGTATGAGATCGAGGCATTCCTCGCGGTGGCCGAGGAGCTGCATTTCGGGCATGCCGCCGAACGACTGCGCGTATCGACCGGGCGTATCAGCCAATCCATCAAGGGACTCGAACGGCACTTCGGCGCACCACTTTTCGAGCGCACCAGCCGGAGGGTGGCGCTCACTCCGATCGGGCGGCAGCTCTACGACGATCTGGTACCGGGTCTGCGGCAGGTGCGGGCGGCAGTGGATCGCGCGACCGCGGCCGCGCGCGGCACCGACGGGAAGATCGATGTCGGATTCGTCGGAGCCGCTGCGGGACAACTGATTCTGGAGGCCACCGAGGTGTTCCGGTCCGAACATCCCGGCGCGGAGGTGCGCTTTCGGGAAGTGCAGATCAGCGAGGGGCTGGAGGGCTGGCGCAGCAATGCCTATGACATGGTGCTGATCAGCCGCCCCATCGATGAGCCCGATCTCGTCACCGGGCCGACGCTGATCAGCGAGGAGCGCATGCTGGCGCTCCCGCGCAGTCATCCGCTGGCCGCGAAATCCACTGTCTCCCTGGAGGATTTAGCACAGGTCACCCTGCTGCGCATGCCGTCCTCGGTGCCGCAGTCGGTGCTCTCGGATCGCATTCCGGACTTCACTCCGCGGGGTCTTCCGATCCGGCACGGTCCGGTCGCGCATACCTTCCAGGAGATGCTCGCGCTGATCGGTGCGGGCCGCGGCGCGTTCGTGGTGGGTGATCAGGTGACCCGCTTCTACCTGCGACCTGATGTCAGCTATCTGCCGATCCGGGACGCGCCACCGGTCGAATGGGGTTTCGTCTGGCGGGTCGCGCGCGAGACCGCACGCGTGCGCGCCTTCAACGAGGCTGCGCTACAGGTGAGCGAGAGCCGTCGAAACAGGTGATCCGGTGCGTTGAGGTCAACGCACCGGATCACCTGAATGCCTTATGCCACTGGGCGATAGCGCGTCAGGGCTTACGCGCCAGACCGGCGACGATCATCTGTTCCCAGTCGCTGAGCGTATGCTCGCCCTCGCCGGGCTGCGGCCGCCACTGCGCGCAGGGGACGATGCCCGGGTCCAGGATTTCGAGATCGCCGTAGAAGGCGCGGATCTCGGTGTCGGTGCGCCAGCGGCCGCGGCCGAACGCCTCCAGGATCTTGCGTTCGGTGGCTTTGGCCTCGCGGGTGCCGCCGGTGCGGAAATGCGAGATATAGACCTGGCTTCCGGACGGAACCTGATCGGTCCAGAACTTCACCACACCCGCCGGATCCTCATCGTCCTCGAGGAAACTCAGTGTGACGGCGAAGAGCAGACCCACCGGCCGGTCGAAATCGATGATCCGTTCCACCGCCGGATGTTCGCGAATCCATGCCGTCTTGCCGACATCGCCCTCGATCGCGTCGACATCGTCGTCGACGGCGAGCAGCGCGCGCCCGTGCGCGACCACGAACGGGTCATTGTCCACGTAGACGACCTTGGCATCGGGATGCACGCGGCGCGCGACGTCGTGGACGTTCTCGGTGGCGGGCAAGCCGCAACCCATATCGATGAATTGGGTAATGCCATCGGTGGCCATGCCGTGCACAGCGCGGAGGACGGCTTCGCGGTTCGTGATGGCGAGTTGCTCGGAACCGGCCAGATCACTCATGAAGTAGTCGCCGACATTTTTGTCGACGCCGTAGTTGTCTCGTCCACCGAGAACGTAGCTGTACACGCGCGCCACACTCGGCCGGGATTGCCGTGCTCGCATGGCGTTGATATTCAAGTGACACCCCTTTACCTTCCGTGCCCCCCGGCGGTTGCCGGTGCACGGGTAGTCCTGTCGGCCAGAACCTTTGATTGAAGATCATTGCAGATCGGGTCCGCGCGGAGCTCTCTTTTCCCTCTGACGATACCGCCGGACGCCCTCTTAAATCTCCGGCATTGCTGCACGTTCCGATGTCATTTCACATGTGCAGTACGCACGTGCGTGCATCGAAACGTGACGAACCGGACGGTCATTCGCCAACTGTGCTTTTTCCGGCCACCGAACGGCGTGCGGCCACAAGGGCATCCAGTTGCTGCTCGGCACGCTCGGCACGCGCGAGGATCTGCTGCCGGGCATCATCGAGCGCGGCGATTCGGGCAGCAGCCTCCTTGCGGGCGTGGTCCAGAGTGGCAGCGGCCTCCGTGCGCAGTGCGGACAGATCGGCCGCTGCGGTTTGCCGGGCGGTCGCGGCCTCGGTGCGGGAGCGCTCCAAATCCGTGCGGACCCGTCCCAGTTCGTCTCGCGTATCTGCGACCGCCTGATTGCGTTCGGCAACAGCCTGTTCCGCGCGTTCGATGGCGCGTTCGGCATCGGCGGCCCGCTGCACCGCCAGATCCCGCTCGGCCGCGGCGGCGGTCACCCGCTGTGCGCTGTCCCGCCGTACCTGCTCCACCTCGGCGACGGTCTTGGAGCGCGCGAGCTCGATCTCCTCGGTGGCCTGCTGCCTCGCCCGCTCCACATCCTCCTGGGCCTCGCGCCGGATCGTGCGAATCTCCGCCTCGGCTTCGGTGCGGGCGGCGAAGACATCATCGGCGGCCTGCTTGGTGATTCGCTCCACCTCACGCAGGGCGTCATCGCGAGAACTCGCGGCCTCGGCGATCCGCGCCTCGGCCTGCTCGGCCGCGGCCGCGGCATCCTCGGCCGCGGATTCGGCGGCCTCCCTGGACTCTTCGGCCTCCCGGCGGGCCCGCTCCGCCGCCACGGCCGCCATCTCGGCCTCGGCGATCCGCCGTGCCGCATCGGCCTGTACGGCCTGCACCTGGGCTTCGGCGACGGAAGGATCTGCCAGCGTGGACAATTCGGCCACCGCGCCCGCGAGGGTGTTCCCCAGTTGATCGGCGAGCGCTCGAAACTGAATCAGCAACTCATCGGCGCGCATTCGAGCCACGGTCACCGGGCCCTGTTGCGTCACAGTGACGTTCGTGGCCGGTGTCTCGACCTCCTCCTGTAGCCGTCGCTGCCGTTCCCGCCACGCCCTCCAGCGCGTGTGATCCGGATGCCCACAGTATTCCGACGGCCTGCCCGGTCCCCCGCCTCGAGTAATCGGTTTGGTGCATCCCGGGTAGTTGCAAACGCTCGACATCGTCAAATCGTAGCGTTGGTTTCGTCATTTCCAACGGAACAACACGAAACGAATCGTTTTGCGCCCCAAACGATCCGCCGCCGTGCTGACCCCCGATAAGTGAACGTTATCGGCGGTCAGCCTCGACGATTCCCCCGCTCAACCTTGATTTTGAATACGTTTCGTTTGGTCGCACCCAACGCAACGCAACTGCTACGTATCTCCCCAAAAACTGTGCACCCCTGTACATCCGTCCCACTTCGCACCGTTAGTGCTTCGTTGGTCGATGCAGAGTCACGCGGCCGACGATGGGTCCAGATCCGAAAACCACCCAGCAGAAACGTGAGAGAAGATCATGACCACTGCCCCCAAGCCCGCGCTGAAACGTGCCGTAATGGTCGCTTCGGCGTTCGCACTCGCCGCCGGTGCGATCCAGCTCGGCACGGCTCCGGCGTACGCCGTGGCGGGTCCGACAACCAAGTTCGAATGCCGCGATGTGCAGACCCCCGGCAACCTCTTCCCCGGTGACGAGGTCGCCTGCACGCTCAATGTGAGCACCATCGGAAACGACTCGTTCACCAATGTCGTTGCCGAGGTGACCATTCCGAGCGGTACGGTCTACCAGAGCGGCGGCACTCGGCAGGGTGCGGACAAGGTCGTGTTCAACCTGGGCGAGGTCACCAAGGCCAATGCCGGATCGGCCACCCTCACCGTCATGGTCAACGGCCAGACTCCCGCGAATACCGCCATCTCCAGCCAGGCCGTCGTGAAGGGCTTCGCACCGAACGGCGCGTTCGACACAACGGCGGCGTCCAATACCCTCACCACCACGACCGCCGGTACCGGTCAGGCCGCGAAGATGACCGCCAAGCAGGACCGGGCCTCGGTGAATACCTTCGGCCGGGCCGAGACCCCCATCACCGATCTGGTCGACGCACCGGCCGGGGTGTCCCCCAAGATCGTTCAGGTCACCAGCGCCGAACCCAAGAAGGGCTACGCCGGGTTCTCGATCATCGACAACGGACTGAAGATCGCCTGGACCGCACTGTGCACCGCGACCGCCCAGGAGAAGACCGAATCCTTCACCGTGAAGATCGCGGCCAATGGTCAGGCGCCCGTCGAGGCGAAGATCACCGTCCTGCTCGGCGACAACGTGGCCAACCAGGGGCTCGTCCCGCCCGCCAACTGCGCCCAGAAGCCCTGACGCTCAACCGAACCGCGCACGCGGACCTCGAAATACAGCGGTCGGTGCGGCTCCTCGAAGCCGCACCGACCGCTCGTTCGGGCGGGTCAAGCGAACCACCAGGACGCGATGAAGACGCCGAATGCGGCGACCACGCCGACGATGGCAAGTGCCTCGGCCAGCCACGGGTGCCAGGAATGCAGTTTCTCGACTCCGACATACAGCCAGCCGACCAGGACGATCGGCAGCACCGCCGGGATGATGACGGCGATCAGCGGGCCGACAATCCATCCGGCGATCCGGAACTTGCCCCAGGTGAGGCCGAGTAGCAGGGGGATGACGAGGGCACCCGAGAGGCCGCCGACCAGCGCGGTCAGGGGCCGGTCCCCCATCCATGGCAGGCTCGGAACTCCAGGGGTGTCGAAGAGGTCGAGGGTTCCCCAGATACCGAGTACGACGATCAGTCCCAGGGTGCCCCAGAGTGCGATTCGGTAGTGCCACTTCTGGATTGAGGTCCAGTCGACCTGCCTAGCCTCATGCATGGTGGCGACCGTGACGGCGGACCACACCAGCCAGCGGCGAATGAGACCGGTGCCGGTCTTGGCCATGGCGTCACGGAATATGCGGTCGGCTTCGTCGCGGTGGATCACCCGTTCGGCGATGTAGCTGGCGGGTTCGTCCTTGTTCAGGACCAGGCCGTCGTGCAGGATCGCCGCGGGCAGGTGCGCGCCGGTCTTGGGAACCAGCCAGGTGAGGAAGGACGGCACCGAGGTGAGGTCGGTGGTCCAGTGTTCGAGGTCTGCGGGGACCTGGATGGTGCCGACGCCTATGCCGGGTGCGTCGTCCACATAACCGATGCGGTGCAGCAGACGGAATTCCTCACGGCCGCTTGCGGTGTCGTAGAGACGCGCCAGGGAGATGGTGAGGTCGGGCAGCGGCGGCACGGGAGGGGCGGGAGCCTCGGGTGGTGGCGCTGGTGCGGGCTGCGGCTCGGTATTGACCACCACCGCCGCGGGCGAGATCGCATCGGCGGCCACCTCGGCCGGTGCGTGGCCCGCGTCGTAGAAGGATCCGCCGGGCTGCTCAACACTGAGCTTCATCACCACAGAATGACAGGAACATGCAGTACAGGAGGCATTCCATGCGGTGACGATGCGATCACGTCGGCGCGCCGCCGACGAAAAGCGGACAAACACTTCGTGCAAGTGCCCATTGACTCTTAGTGACCGATCGGTTGCAATCTTCTGGTGAGCTACGACACGATCATCAAAGGCGGCCGCTGGTTCGACGGCACCGGCGCGCCCTCCGCTATCCGTCATCTCGGTCTTCGCGGCGATCGCGTCGTGAGCGTCTCGGCGGACCCGCTCGACGAATCGGACTGCCCGAATGTCATCGATGCCACCGGCAAGTGGGTGACGCCGGGCATGGTCGACATCCATACCCACTACGACGTCGAAGTGCTGAAAGCGCCCGCGCTGACCGAATCCGTCCGGCACGGAATCACCACCGTGCTGCTGGGTTCATGCTCGCTCTCCACCGTGCACGTGACGCCGACCGATGCCGGTGACCTGTTCGGTCGCGTCGAGGCGATTCCCCGCAAGCATGTGATCGAGGCCGTCCAGGACCAGCGGTGGAGCTCGGCGCACGAGTACGTCACCTCCCTGGAGCGGCTGCCACTCGGCCCCAATATCGCTGCGATGCTGGGACATTCGGATGTCCGCACCGCGCTGATGGGTTTGGATCGCGCCACCCGGAAACAGGTCCGCCCCACCGCCGCCGAACAATCCGCCATGGAGGCGGCGCTGCACGAGGCCCTGGACGCGGGCTTCGTCGGTATGTCGGCACAGCAGTTGCTGTTCGACAAGCTCGACGGTGATGTGTGCCGGTCACGCACCCTGCCCTCGACCTATGCCAAGGCCCGCGAACGCCGCCGCCTCAATGCGATTCTGCGGCAACGCGATCGCGTGCTGCAGGCCGGACCGGACGTGACCTCCCCACGCAGTATCGCCGCCATGACCTTCAGCAGTGTCGGACTGTTCCGGCGTCGGCTCAAGACCACCCTGCTCTCGGCCGCGGATCTCAAGGCCAATCCGTTCCTGGTCTACATCATGGGCCCGCTCGCCCGGGTGGTGAACGCGCTCGGCGGGGATTTCCGCTGGCAGCATCTGCCCGTTCCGTTCGAGGTGTACGCCGACGGTATCGACCTGGTCATCTTCGAGGAGTTCGGCTCCGGCGCGGCCGCACTGCACCTGGCCGATCAGGTGCAGCGAAATACCCTGCTGCAGGACGAGTCCTATCGCCGCAGGTTCCGCAAGGAGTACGACGCGAAGTTCGGCATGCGCGTCTGGCATCGCGATTTCTTCGATGCCGAGATCGTCGACTGCCCGGACGACAGTGTCATCGGTAAGACCTTCGGCCGGGTGGGTGAGGAGCGCGGTGGCGTACATCCGGTCGATGCTTTCCTGGATCTGGTGGTCGCGCACGGCACCAAACTGCGCTGGCGCACCACCATCTCCAATCACCGGCCGCAATTCCTGGACAAGTTGAGCGCTGATCCCGGTGTGCAACTGGGCTTCTCCGATGCCGGCGCGCATCTGCGCAATATGGCCTTCTACAACTTCGGGCTGCGATTCCTGCGCCGGGTGCATCGCGCCGAAGAGGCCGGGCGGCCGTTCATGTCACTCGATCGCGCCGTGCACCGCATGACCGGTGAGATCGCGGACTGGTACGGCATCGACGCCGGGCGGCTGCGCGAGGGCGATCGGGCCGATCTGGTGATCATCGATCCCGAACACCTCGATGACGCTTTGGACGCCTACGCCGAGGCGGCCGTGCCCGAGTATGACAATCTCTCTCGTATGGTCAATCGTAATGACGGCGCGGTCGCGGCCGTCTTCGTAGGCGGCGAATTCGTCTTCGGTGACGGCGTCCCCGCTCCCGCCCTGGGCACCCGGCGAATCGGACGATTCCTGCGGGCCCGAGGCCGATGACGGCGGTCGCACCGAGGCGCACCCAGGCCGAGCGCAGCGCCGCCACCCGGTCCGCCCTCGTCGATGCCACCATCGAGGCGATTGCCGAGGTGGGTTATCACAATGCGTCGCTGGGTGAGATCAGCCGCCGCGCGGGCATCTCCAAGGGTGCGATCTTCCGGCACTTCGATTCCCGGACCGATCTCGTGGTGGCCGCCGCCGATGAGGTCCGGCATCGGCATATCCGCGCGGTACAGGTGCTGCGCCGACCCGAGAACAGTGATCGGCCAATCGATTTGGCCGACATCATGCTCCGGGTGCGCACCCAGGTCCGCGATCAGACCAATACGGTCTGGTTCGAACTGCTGGTGGCCGCGCGCACCGAACCGGAGTTGCGCGACCGGCTCGCGCCGGTGGCGCGCGGACTGCTCGATGAGGTCGAGGAGATGGCGGTGGCCGCGCTCTGCCCCGCCGTCACCCCCGAGACCGCGAAACTGCTCGCCACCTCGCTGATTCACATGTTCGACGGTGAGGCGATCTTCCGATCCACCTATCCGCGCCCCGAGTTGGAGGACTCCCGCATCTCCGCGGCGCGATACATTGCGCAGGAGTTTTTCGGTAGGGACAGTCAACCCACAGGGACGGAGTCCGGACGTGTCTGACGCAGAACCGGTCAGCTGGGATCACCTCAAATCTCGCCAGCCCAGCGCGGCGGATCGCAAAGCGCTGCAGCGGGAGCTGGTCGACCGCGCCGTCGCGGTGCGCAAGGAGAGCTGGGACGAGTATCGCGAGGTGTGGTCGAGCGGGGAGATCGCCGGGGTCGCGTATCTGCTCGATGATGCCGAGATGCTGGAGGAGCTCGGTGAGCAGGAGGGGTCCGTGCTCACCGTGTTCGCCGGGAACCTCTACGGATTCAATGGTGCGCGCAAGGATATTCAGGCCGGTCTGGTCGGCACGCAGGAGTGGTTCGCCGAGGCGCGCAAGCAATTGGAGTCTCGCCGAGACTGATCAGGAATCGAGAAGCTTTGGTTGCGGGGGCGAAACTAGCCTCATCTTGTAGGCGAAAACATCGACTTCAGGAGTGAACATGAGCGGCTCGACGACCAGGGGAATCAAGACCGTACTGCATCCCGTCACCGATCTCGAGAAGGCCAAGACGGTGTACACGGCGCTGCTCGGCGTCGAACCCTCCGCGGATTCGCCGTACTACGTCGGATACGAGGTGCAGGGCCAGCACATCGGCCTGGTACCGGGCGGTGCCGGACAGGGTATGACCGGACCGGTGGCCTACTGGGAGGTCCCCGATATCGAGGCCAAACTGGCCGAGGTGACCGCGGCCGGCGGGGTCGTGAACGAGCCCGTGCGCGAGGTCGGCGGCGGGCGGCGCGTGGCGACCGTGACCGATCCCGACGGCAATGTGCTTGGTGTGCTGCAGGATAGCTGAATCGGAGAGTCGAGGCCGCCCGCGTGGAGTCACGCGGGCGGCCGTCTTGTTCGTGCCGCCGTTCAGCCGTGGCGGGGTATCGCCGCGGAGATCTGGGCGACGAGTTTCCAGGGGCGGGAGGTATCGGCTACCGCCTTGCCGCTGGTGAGGATTGCGCCGGAGAGGCCGCGGGCTTGATCGGACCAGCCGTACTGGGTGGTCAAACCGCTTCGGCCGAAATGGGTTTCGGTGTGGCGGCCGAATTTGGAACGGGATGCGCCGAGTTCGTAGCCGGCCACCGAGACCCGTCCGGCCGCGCCGGGGATGCGGGTTGCGGGGGCGGTGGCCATGCGCAGGGTGTCGGGACGCATGATCCGGACGCCGTCCAATTCGCCTCCGCGCGTGAGGATCTCGTAGAACCTGGAGAGTTCGTACGCGGTGGTGACGAGATTGCCCGAGGGGAGTTCGGCGGTGAGGAAGGCTCGGGTGTCGGATTCGGAGGTGGGACCGGAGAGGCCGCCGCCCAGGGCACGGCCCGCCAGATGTCGCCAGACTCGGGAGGGGCCGGGGCCGACCTTCACGCTCGGGACGACCTGATCGACATCCGCGGAGGCGACGCCGAAGTTGGTCCAGCGGAAGCCGAGTGGGTCCAGGACCTGTTCGCGCAGATGGTCGCGCATGGGCTTGCCCGTGGCGCGCCGCACCAGCAGTCGTTGGATCAATCCACTGGTGAGGGCGTGGTAGACGCGGAAACGTCCGGGTCGCCAGCTGGGTTTCAGATCGGCCAGACCGCGTACGGCCAACTCCTCGTCCAGCACCAGATCCGTGCCACGGTACGGCGGAGTGATGAACGGGACGCCCGCCGAATGCGAGAGCACATCGCCGATCGTGATCCGTTCCTTACCCATGGCGGCGAACTCCGGAATGTATTGGCTCACCGGATCATTCAGCGCGAACGCGCCCTGTTCGGCGAGCATGACCATGAGCGCCGCCGCGACGCCCTTGGCGGTGGAGAAGCCGCAGAAAGGCATATCCGGGGTGATCAGGCGTTTGGGCGTATCGGGTGCGTCGGTGGGGCCATTGCCCCAGCCGTGGCCGATCGCCCGGTTCAACAGGATCTTGCCGTCCCGGCGCAGACAGATCTGGATCGCGGGCGTGGTACCCAGGCGATACCAGTCGCGCACTGATTCCCAGACCGCTTCGACCGCGCGCGGGTCGACCCCGGCCTCGGCGGGGTCATCCTCCGGCCCCGCGGTCGTCACGCTCTCCAGCTTCGGGTCGATCGTCACCATGGATATCGCACCTGGGCTCATCCGATCAGGATAGTTAGAACCAATCGGTAGATTTCGTGGTGCGTGCTGAGGGTTCTGTGAGAAGTTTCGGCGCGATACCGGCACGATGGTGATCATGCGCGTGCTGATTCAGGTTCGTCCGACAGTCGATGTGGTTGCCGCGGTGGCTGATCCCGCTATCCATATCACCGCCGCCGAGGTACTCGGCGCACAGTCCGATGTGGCCATCGACCACTCCTATGCTCCGGTCGCGGTTCCGGGATATCGCCACGGCAGCCCCGAGCCGTACTCGCTGGCACCCGAGCATGCCACGGTCCTGGTGCGCGGTGAGATCGCCGACGCGGACCTCACCACCGCCGTCCCGCGGCTGACCGAGTCCGCGCCGATCACCGGCGTCTTCGCCGATCCGATTATCGAGGGCGTACTCACCTGCGGCGACACCGGCCCGGTCGGGAACTGGAACGATGTCGGAAACCTGCTGCACACAACCGAATTCGCCGCGGCCGGGCTCACCGGTAAGTCCGTCGCGCTCGCCATCGTGGACACCGGGATCAATGCGGCGCTGGTGGAGAAGGTGCGCGGCGGCTCGATCACCATCGATGCGCAGCGCGGCTGGAATCCGGCGGGTGTCACCGGAAAGCCCGGACAGTTCCCCGTCGATCACGGCAGTATGTGCGCCTTCGACGCGCTGATCGCCGCACCGCAGGCGACGCTGTTGGACTTCGCGGTACTGCGCAGTACTCGGCGGGGTGGCTCCACGATGGACGGGTTGCTCTCGGATGCGCTCGCGGGGTACGCGCAGTTGCGCACGGTGCTCACCGATCAGCCCGCGGCCTCGCGTGCGCTGGTGGTCAGCAACAGTTGGGGTTCGTTCTCGCCGCAGTGGGACTTCCCGGTCGGCAATCCGGGCAATTACTCCGACAATCCGTCGCATCCGTTCAATGTCATCGTCGGATCGCTGGAGGCCGCCGGGGCCGACATCCTGTTCGCGGCGGGCAACTGCGGACGCGATTGCCCGGATAGCCGGTGCGCGTACCAGGATCGGCCGATCGGCGGCGCGAATTCACTCGGCGGCGTGCTGACCATCGGCGGTGTCGACACCACGAATACCCGGGTCGGCTACTCCTCACAGGGCCCGGGACGGCTCACCGATCGCAAGCCCGATGTCTGCACCTACACCCATTTCCTCGGGTCGACGGCGTTCGGCGCGGGCACGCCCGATACCGGAACCTCGGCGGCGACACCGGTCGCCGCCGGAGTGGTGGCGGCAATCCGCTCGCAGTGGCCCGCCACCGTGGTCTCTCCGGCGCAACTGCGGGATATCCTGCGCCGCACCGCGATCCGGCGCGGATCGACCCCCTTCGATTACGACTACGGGTTCGGCGTACTGGATACAGCGGCCGTGCTCGCCGAGCTCCGGAAGGTCGCTGTACGCGCGTAGCGTGGAGTCATGCCGCTGCTCACCATCCGACTATCGGCACACGCGACATTGACCGATGCGCTCGAAACCCTGCGGCTCACCGCGGACGAGGTCGATATGGAATTCGGTCTCGTCCCGGTCGATCCGGAAGCCGGACTGTTCGCGCTCCGCGTGAGCGATGCCGTGGCCACCCGCCTGACCACCGCCGGGTTCGAACATGTCCAGGTGTACGCGGATCCGCGCATCGAACCGGCCGACGGATGACCGAGTGGGGAATCGCGTTCCAGGTCAGGCGATTTCGCCGATATTGCCGATACTTCGATGCAGTTTCACGCGACCGTCCGCGAGTTGACAGGTGACGCAGGCGATCGCGCACTCCCCCGCCGCGACGCGCTCGGAAATGATGATGGAGCGCTGCATGAGTACCCGGGCGGTCTCCTCGACGTGCCGGGCTTCGAGATCGTGACCTCCGCCAGGCCCTCGCGGCGGCCGATGAGGATGGACGGGGTGACGCGTTCGACGACGCTGCGAATGAATCCGCCTGGGACATCGCCATTGTCGAGGGCTTCGATGGCGGCATACGCCCAATCCTCCACAGCCGCTCCGAGTCGACCCCGACAATTCAGTTATGGTCTAGCAACCATCGGGATCGTGGCCGTCGAGCTCGTGCCGAACCATCGCCGCCAGGGGGACGCCACTGCGTTCTCGCCGATAGATACCCGGCGCGATCCCATATTCACGTTTGAACGCCTTGGCGAAGGCGAATTCCGAGGTGTAACCGACCTGCCTGGCGACGGTGGCGAGCGGGGCGCGGTCGCGGCGTAGCAGGCGGGCCGCGGTGATCATGCGCCAGCGAGTCAGGTAGGTGAGCGGCGGTTCGCCCACCAATCCGGTGAAGCGCCGGGTGAAAGTGGCTCGGGCCATAAGACCGTTGAGTATGCGAACATATGTTCGTGTCCGGTGCTGAGCGGAGTGGTGGAGGACGTCCCGAGCGGGCGGCGATTCTGCATGCCGACCTGGACTCTTTCTATGCCTCGGTGGAGCAGCGGGATGATCCTCGGCTGCGGGGGCGGCCGGTGCTGGTGGGGTCGGGGGTGGTGCTCGCGGCCAGTTATGAGGCGAAGGCGTTCGGGGTACGGACGCCGATGAATTCCAGGCAGGCGCTTCGACTGTGCCCGAATGCGATTGTGGTGCCGCCCCGGATGTCGGCTTATGCGGCGGCAAGCAAAGTCGTGTTCGAGATCTTTCGGGATACGACCCCGGAGGTGGAGGGGATCTCCATCGATGAGGCGTTTCTGGATGTGAGTGGGTTGTGGCGGATCGCCGGATCGCCGGTGGATATCGCGCGGAGGTTGCGGGAACGGGTGCGACGGGAGGCGGGGTTGCCGATTTCGGTGGGGGTGGCGCGGACCAAGTTCCTGGCGAAGGTGGCCAGTGCGGTGTCCAAACCCGATGGGCTGCTGGAGGTTCCGCCGGATGGGGAGTTGGAGTTTCTGCATCCGCTGCCGGTGGAGCGATTGTGGGGCGTGGGCGAGGTGACGGCGCGGGAGCTGCGCGAGCGCGGGATCACGCGGGTGGGGCAGTTGGCACAGATGGGTGAGGGTCCGCTCGCGGGGGTGCTCGGGCCCGCCGCCGGGCGGCATTTGCATGCCCTGTCGTGGGCTCGGGATCCGCGGCGCGTGGAGACCGGTAAACGGCGACGGTCCATCGGAGCACAGCGGGCGCTGGGGCGCAGGGTGCGCACCGATGCCGAGATCGAGGCCTATCTGCTGGGGTTGGCGGACCGGCTGGGGCATCGATTGCGCGCGGCGCGGCGGGTGTGTCGAACCGTGGTGTTGCGCTTGCGATTCGACGACTTCGGGCGCGCCACTCGCTCCTACACCCTGCCCGAGGCAACCGATAGCGGTGCGGCCATCCTGCGGGCCGCGCGCGCACTGCTGGCCGCGGCGCTGCCGCTGATTCACGAACGCGGTTTGACGCTGGTCGGGCTGGCGCTGACCAATCTCGACGACGCCGACTCCATGCAGTTGTCACTGCCGCTCGAGCATCGCGCCGAGTCCACCCTGGACTCGACCCTGGACGCCCTGCGGGATCGCTTCGGTGCGGGCACCGTGACCCGGGCCGCACTGCTCGGACGCGGCGAGGGATTGTCGGTACCGATCCTTCCGGACTGAGTTCCGTTGCCGCCGAGCATGTTCGAGTAACGATCATGGGGCAGGATCGGGGAATGCTGAATACCGTCGCCCCCGAGGACACCGCACTGCGCGTCGCGCTCTGGCGGGCACTGCATGTCGAGGTCGATCCGCTGCCGCATGTGCTCGAGGATGTGATCGGTCTGGAGTTGGCCGCGCCCGCGGATACCTGGCGGCAGCGGCCGGATATGAATCCCGAGGTGATGGCGCGGATTCGGGCGACCATTGTGGCACGAGCGCGGCTCACCGACGATCTGGTGCGCGAGCAGGCCGAACTGGGGGTCGATCAATACGTGCTGCTCGGTGCGGGGATCGATACCTTCGCGCAGCGCCGACCCGAGATCGCTTCGCGGATGCGGATTTTCGAGGTCGATCAGACCGGGCCGCAGGAGTGGAAGCGGCGTCGTCTGATCGAACTCGGCTACGGGGTGCCCGAACATCTCACGCTGGTGCCGGTCGATTTCGAGACGCAGTCCTGGTGGGATCGGCTGGTGGCGTACGGATTCGATCCGACCCGGCCGGCGGTGGTGGCCTCGCTCGGAGTCACCATGTATCTCACCGCCGAGGCGAATGCCGATACCTTCCGGCAGGCCGCCGAGCTCGCGCCCGGCTCGACCTTCGCGACCACCTTCACACTGCCGTTGAAGCTGGTGGAAGAGGTGGAGCAACCGGGGCGCGCCAATACCGAGCGGATGGCCCGCGCCGCCGGAAATGCCTTCATCAGCTTCTACTCCCCCGATGAGATCGTCTCGCTCGCACTGGATTCCGGGTTCGCGGCCGCCTGGCATGTCTCGGCCGACGAGCTTGCCGAGCACTACTTCTCCGGCCGTACGGACGGATTGTGCCCCTCCAGTTCGGAGCAGATTCTCATCGCCACCGTTTAGCAACCGATGGTTGCGCGTCTCCGGTTCGTCGACTAACGTCATGTGCAACCAAACGTTGCACATGGAGGTGGGTTATGGCGAGTCTCGAATTCGGCAGTATCGAACGGGAGATCCACGTGGACGCACCGCCCGAGGTGGTGTTCGAAGTGGTCAGCAGTCCCGAGCACATCTCCGAGTGGTGGACCGATGATGCCTCGTTCGAGGTGCGGCCCGGAGCGGTGGGCGAATTCGTCTGGGGTGACCGCGTGGATGTGCTCGCGATGCGGGTGGTGGCCGTGGATCCGCCCAGGTTGTTCTCGTTCCGTTGGTGCTATCCGGACGGCAAGGTCGACGATTCGGTCAATTCCATGCTCGTCACCTTCGAACTCACGCCTGCGGGCGGCGGCACCAGAATCCGCATGGTCGAGACCGGTTTCCGCGAAATGGGTTGGGAGGTGGCCAAGCTGGAGGAGCAGTACCAGGAGCACGTCACCGGGTGGAACACCTTCATCCCCCGTCTCGGCGACTACATCTCGAGGTTGGTGTCCACGCTATGACCACCGTGGTCGACGACGATCTGTGGTCCGCCATCGGCGACCCGACCCGTCGTCGCATGCTCGACCTACTGCTTGCCGATGGCGATGGCACGGCCACCAGCCTCAGTGAGCGACTACCCCTCACCCGGCAGGCCATCGCCAAACATCTCGGCGTGCTCGATCGCGTCGGCCTGGTGCACGCCACCCCCGCCGGACGCGAGCGCAGGTATCGGGTGGATGAGGCCCAATTGGCCCGCGCCGTTGCGCAATTGGCGGCGGTGGGCTCCGAATGGGATGCCAGGCTGCGCCGTATCAAGCGCCTGGCCGAGGTAATCCAGCGCACCAGGGAACAGCGCGCCGAACAGCAGTGAATTCATCGAACCAGCAATCACACTGAAGGAAGATTCGAAATGGTAGACATCCTGCACCGCGTGGCGATCAAAGCTCCTGCGGCCGAGGTCTATTCGGCGCTGACCAGCACCGAAGGGCTCTCGGGCTGGTGGGCGAACAACACCGCCGGCAAGGCCAATGACATCGGCGGCGTTGTGAAATTCAGTTTCGTCGCGGGCGGATTCGATATGAAGGTGCTCGAACTGGATCCGGGTAGCCGTGTCCTATGGGAGGTCGTCGAAGGCCCCGAGGAATGGGTCGGCACCCACGTGGACTGGTCGCTCCAGCAGGCCGACGACTACACCGTCATCCTCTTCAAGCATCTGGGCTGGAAGGAGCCCGTGGAGTTCATGTATCACTGCAGCACCAAGTGGGCCATATTCCTGATGAGCTTGAAGTCGCTGGTCGAAACCGGTACGGGCGCACCGGATCCGCACGATGTGAAGATCGACAACTGGAACTGATCCCACGCCTGGTCGCCGACGGTCAGCGAGCGTTCGATACCCGGCCAGGCCCGATGCAGTTCTTCCTGCCAATACGGCCACGCATGCTGACCACCGGCAACGTAGTGATTAGGTGGCGGGGACACCGAGGTAGTACGTGTAGCGGCCATCGAGGACGGTCACCGTATTGACGTTCTTGTCGGCCATGAAGTCGACGAGGTCGGTTCTGGTCTCCCAGGAGGACTCCGCGCCGCTGTCGTCGACACCGTCCTCGACTCCATTGAGCAGATATCCCTTGACGAATCACCGGCCCAACGCCCGATCTCGCCGCCGCGTTCCCGCTCGAAGAATCAGGCCGCAGAATGGAATTCGCAGCGTTCTCCCAGCTCGGAGCCAGCGTTCTCACCGCGTCACCCGCGAGACTCCCGGCGGTGACCGCCACTACCGCCGAGGCCGCGCCACCCGTATCGTCTCCGCCCGCCGACGCCGCGACCACCGAACTAACGCCCGCCCGCAGCTGGGAACGACTCGGATTAGGGGTACTCCTGCTGGGGACGGCCGTCGCCTACCTGTGGAATATCACCGTCAATGGCATGGGCAATGGTTTCTACGCCGCCGCGGTCTGGTCGGGCTCGTCCAATTGGCAGGCGCTGCTGTTCGGCTCACTGGATCCGGGCAACTTCATCACCGTCGACAAGCCACCGGTCTCGCAGTGGGTGATGGCGCTGTCGGGGCAGCTCTTCGGTTTCAGCAGTGCGAGCATGCTTGCACCGCAGGCACTTATGGCGGTCGGGGCGGTCGCGCTCATGTACGGCGCGGTCACCCGGATGACCGCGAGTCGCGGCGCCGGATTGCTGGCGGGCCTGACGCTGGCCGTCACACCCGTGGTGGCCCTGATGTTCCGGTTCAACAATCCCGATGCGGTCATGGTGCTGCTCATGACCGCGGCCGCCTATTGCACGATCCGCGCGCTGCCGAAGGCGAGTATGCGGTGGCTGATGCTGGCCGGAGTCGCGCTCGGCTTCGCCTTCCTGGCCAAGATGCTCGAGGGTTTGATGGTGCTGCCCGCGCTCGGGCTGGCGTACCTGGTGGTCGCGCCGACCACCCTGCGGAGTCGGTTCACGCATCTGTTCGCCGCGGCGGGCGCGCTCATCATCTCCTCGGGTTGGTATGTGCTGCTGACCATGCTGTGGCCGCAGGACTCGCGGCCGTATCTCGCCGGTTCCAAGGACAACACCTTCATGGATCTGGTGCTGGGCTACAACGGATTCGCCCGGTACCTCGGCCACAACCATATGGGCGGCCGCAGTCCGTTCGAATTGCCCGAGGGCTACGAGATTCCGCACGGTATCGAGCAGCGCTTCGGTGGCGGCTTCGGCTCCGGCCGCGATCGCATGTTCACCGGAGAGATCGGTTTCGAGATCTCCTGGCTGTTGCCCGCCGCATTGCTCGCCTTCGTACTCGTCCTGATCGCCCGCGGCCGACTGCCACGCACCGATCTGGTGCGCGGTGCGGCACTGGTCTTCGGACTGTGGCTGGTTATCGACGGCATCGCCTTCTCCGGCATGAAGGGCGGCATGCACGCCTACTACACCCTGGCCGTCGCACCCGCGATCGCCGGTGTGCTCGCCCTGGGCGTGCACGAACTGTGGCGGCGCAGAGCGGACAGGTTCGGCCGAATCGGCGGTGCCGCACTGATTCTCGGCATGGGTGGCTGGGCCTTCGTGCTATTGCAGCGCAATTCCGGCTGGCAGCCGTGGCTGCGCTGGACGATCCTGGCGGTGACAATCGCCGCCGCGCTCGGCTTGATACTGGCGGCGCTGCCGCCTGCCGAGCGCGTCCGCGGCGGCGACCGCATCGCGGCGCTACTGCTGGTGGCGGGCACTCTCGCGGGCCTGGCCGGTTCGGTCGCCTACACCGCCGCCACCCTGCCGCAGTCCCATACCGGCGGCGGCCCGACCGTCGGTCCCCCGGCGCCGCCCAAGGACCTCGGCGCGCTCGGCGCTTTCCGCCGTCAGATGAGCATGATGATGGGAACCGGTGAGGTCGATCCGCAGCTGCTCGCCATGCTTAAGGCCACCGATACCGAATGGTCCGCGGCCATCGACCGCTCCGGACCGGCGGCCGGGCTCGAATTGGCCAGTCGCACCGCGGTTATGGCCATCGGCGGCTTCACCTCGGAGGATCCGGTGCCGACCCTGCCACGATTCCAGCAGTATGTGCACGACCACCGGATCACCTACTACATCGTCCCCGAGGTGAAGCTGCCCGATTCCTGGCGGACCGATAAAAAGCCCGCCGGTGCCAACGCGCCCGCACCGCAACCGAATTCGGAGCCCGGCAGCTGGCGACCGGCCGGGCACAAGGAGATCCTGGACTGGGTCATGGCGCACTACACCGAACAACACGTCGGCAATCTCGCGGTCTTCGACCTGACCGCGCCCGCGCACTGACGATCAGCGAGCGTTCCGGCTGCGGACGAGTTCGCGGTCCGCATTGATCTTCCGGCGACGGCGTGCCATGGCGTCGCCGGGGGAAACGCCCGAGATCAGCGCCTCGTAGACCGCGTGCACATCTTCGAGCGCATCGCGCGCGCCGACTCCGGCGGCCGGGGTGATGGCATGGTCGGCGTCCCCGACCAGCAGCACCGAATCACCGGGTTCCGCGGCGCCTTCGAGGGGAACATTGCGCGCATTGCTCACGTGAACGGCCTCGGTGGTCTCGAGGAACGTATCGATGAGCGGCCGATTCGATGGCGTCGCGGCGCGAATCGCCGCTGCCCATTCGTCGATGGGCCGCAATCCGAGATCCTCGCTGTCCGCCTCCAGGGGCGGACGCGGGATGCGCACGAACCACAGCGCCGCGTCATCGCCTGGCCGCCAGATATGCCCGAGGGTGCTCAGAGATGTTCCATCGGAATCGATTTCGGCGAAGAAGTGCAGTGTCGCCGGATCGCTCGGCAGCGTGACCGGCCCGCCGGTCATCCCGTAGAGCACCACATCGCCCGCATACACCGGCCGCCGCTCGGGTTCCAGGCCCTCCCGTACCACCGAGTCGATCCCGTCCGCGCCCACCAGCAGATCCTCCACTCGCGCGGTCGAATCACCCTGGTGCAGGGTGCATCCGCCGTCATCGACGGTCACGCCGGTAATCGGTTCACCGTAGGTGGTCTTGGCCCCCGACTCGGCGACGAAGTCGTTCAGGATTCCCATCAGGTTGCGCCGCATCCAGAACCGATGCCCGCGACTATTGACCCGTCCGCCGCGCCCGAGGTTGTTCGCGTATCCCAGCCCGCCGGTGACCGCATACGATCCGGCCTCCACCGCCGCCTGATCCACGCCGAGGCTCGCCAGCGCATGATGTCCGCGATCATCGATGAACAGGAACGCACCACCACCCGGCCCGGCCTCCCGCTCCTCGAACAACGCCACCTCGGTCCCGCCGCGTGCCAATGCGCCCGCCAGCGCCGATCCGGCGATCCCGCCCCCGATGATCGTCACCATCTGAAACCTCCCTGTGGCACCACGAATGAGATGAGCGAATCCGCCGGAAATGTCGGCTCTCCTCCATCATGAGAAGCCGCGCCGCCGTTGGGAAGTGCCGCGCGTGGCGACACTCCGGACGCGGGCCGCTAATGCGCCGTCTGTGAGGCTGCCGCGGTCGGATCCAGATCGGCGAGCGAAAGCAATTGGTGGGGTGCGTCTTTCACGACGATTCTGGACTTCACCCGCAGTTCGTCGTCGACGTGCAGGAGCTCACCGCAGGCCAGTGCCCGCCAGGCCGGATCCGAGTCCATGCGCTCGGTGGCGATCACGACCGCCGGACAATCGGTGAGTTGCCCGCTGGCGGCGCGGATCCCACCGCGGCCACGATGTTCCAGGCGTCCACCATCCGGGCCGCCCGGCGCACGCTCGAGCACGAAGAGTTCGTGGGTCCCCGGATAGCGCAGCGCCCACAGTTCGGTCGCGGTGGTCAGGATCAGGTTCAACGCGTAGACGGGCAGATTGTCCGCGATCCATCGAACGGCGTCGGCGATACCCGCGCCCACATCTCCCCCGTGCCGATCCGTGCGCTGGGTGATGAGGGCGAAGAACCGCTCGGAATCGGTATCGCCGCGGACCAGATCGCGGTATTCGCCCAGCTCGGTCTCCAATTCGCGCAACCCGTGCAGGACGCCGTTGTGCGCGAAGAGCCGATTGTGCTGTTCGAAGGGGTGCGTGTTCTGCGGCAGCAGCCCGCCGGTGGAGGCGTATCGCACATGCGCGACAAAGGTCGTCGATTCGCATTCCCGCGCCTCGCGGGCGAAATCGGCATCCTCGTAGGCCGCGATCGGCTGCTTCTCCACCAGCGGCTCCCCCGCCGCGCTGAAAGTCCCGAGCCCGACCCCGTCGGGCTCCCGATGACTCTGCCGCTGCAGACTGTCGGGGGCGTTCAACAGCCAGAATGTGGCCTTCACCCGCTGCGGCGCAGCTGACAAACCGAATAGGCGGCACACGGCATCCTCCTGGATCGCGCGGTCCTGAAAACGGCGGAGTATCACTGGGCGGCTATACCGCCACGATAGTCCGCCCCGCTGAACGGGCTGTCGTCGAAATATCCCGTCCCCGCGCGCAGTTGATATCGCGCATGACCGATGTTGTACGTCAGCAGATGAATCAGGACGTCATCGAGGAGTTCCGCGCCAATGGCGGCACAGTGGGTGGGCAGTTCGAGGGCCACGAACTACTCCTGCTGACCACCACCGGCGCACATACCGGTGAGCCGCGCACCTGGCCGCTGGGATTCCACCGTGACGGTGACAATCTCGTCGTCTTCGCCGCCAATGGAGGCCGGCCCAATCGGCCCGGTTGGTACTACAACCTGCTCGCGCATCCCGATGCCGTCATCGAGGTCGGCACCGACACCTGGCCCGTACGAGCCGAGGTCACCAATGGTGCGGAGCGGCAGCGGCTCTGGACCCGCGTGCTCGAACCTTTCCCGTTCCTCGCCGACTTCCAGGCCAAGGTCTCCTGGGAAATCCCGGTAATCACCTTGTCCCGCACCGAGAACTGACCTCGCCGCCCGATCCCAGGTCGCACGCCAGGCGGCGGCACGGTCCCGAATCCGCCGCTACCGTGTCGGTGTGAATATCAGTGCAGGGGACTCTGTTATCGATCGCCGGGCGTTGAGCGGTTGGAGCCGGACGGCTTCGACTGTGGCGCAGGTGCTTTCAACCGGCGATATCGATCGGGTGGCGAAGGCGGTCCGGGAGGCCGGGCCGCGCGGGGTGATCGCGCGCGGGCTGGGGCGCAGCTACGGCGATCCGGCGCAGAACGGCGGCGGCCTGGTCGTCGATATGACCGGTTTCGATCGGATTCACAGCGTCGATCCGGACAGCGGCATTGTCGATGTGGACGCCGGGGTCAGCCTGGACGCACTCATGCGCGCGGTGCTCCCGCACGGATTGTGGGTGCCGGTGCTGCCGGGGACGCGGCAGGTGACGGTCGGCGGGGCGATCGCCTCCGATATCCATGGCAAGAACCATCATTCGCACGGCAGCTTCGGCAATCATGTGCGGTCAATGGAGCTGCTCATGGCGGATGGCTCGATTCGAACCCTCACGCCGGAGGGCGCGGACGCGGACCTGTTCTGGGCCACCGTCGGCGGAATGGGTTTGACCGGCATCGTGGTGCGGGCGCGAGTTCGTATGAAGCACACCGAGACCGCGTACTTCATCGTCGACAATGACCGCACCGATTCGCTCGACGAGACCATGGAATTGCTGACCGGCGGATCCGATGACGGCTACGACTATTCGATGTCGGTGCCGGACACCATCAGCACCGGAGCCAAGCTCGGGCGCGCGGCGTTCAGTCGCGGTTCGCTCGCCAAGATCGATGAGCTGCCGGTGAAACTGCGCGGGAACCCGCTGAAGTTCGATGCGCCGCAGCTGTTCACCGTGCCCGATATCTTCCCGAACGGGATGGTCAACAAGGTGACGGCACGGATTCTCGCCGAGGTGGCCTATCGGGTGTATCCGCAGCGGGCGCGCGGGCGGATTCAGAATCTGACGCAGTTCTATCATCCCCTCGATCTGCTCGGTGAATGGAATCGCGCCTATGGGCGGCGGGGCTTTCTGCAGTATCAGTTGTCGATGCCGTTCGGGGCGCAGGATCAGCTCGCGGATGCGGTGCGTGCCATCGCGCACTCCGGGCATCCTTCGTTCCTGAATGTGTTCAAGCGGATGGGGCCGGGTAATCCCGCGCCCCTGTCCTGGCCGCATCCCGGGTTCATGCTCAGCCTGGACTTTCCGATCGCGCCCGGCCTGGATCGGCTTTGTGCGGAGTTGGATGAGCGGGTGCTCGCGGCGGGCGGGCGACTGTACTTCGCGAAGGATTCGCGGACCACCCCGGAGATGGTGCGCGCGATGTATCCGCGTCTCGCGGAGTGGCAGCGGGTGCGTGATGCGGCCGACCCGGAGCGGGTGTTCGTCTCGGATCTGGCCCGGCGCGTCCAGCTCGTCGACGCGGAACCGGCGGGCGCGCGCCGCTAGTCTCGCCGCAGGCACCGCAGGGAAGACCGACCAGTCGGCCGAGGAGTACAGGGGAGAATTCATGCTGGAAGTCGCGCATCTGGTGCGCCGATTCGGCGACAACGTCGCCGTCGATGATGTCTCGTTCACCGTCCAGCCGGGCGCGCTGACCGGATTCGTCGGCGGCAATGGCGCGGGTAAGACCACCACCATGCGAATGATCATGGGCGTCTTGGCCACCCACGGCGGCGAGGTCCACTGGCAGGGGCATCCGGTGACCGCCGCGGATCGGCGGTCCTTCGGGTACATGCCCGAGGAGCGCGGACTGTATCCGAAACAGCCGGTGCTCGATCAGCTGATCTATCTGGCGCGACTGCGCGGGCTGCCCGCCGCCGAGGCCAAACAGCAGGCGCAGGAGCTGCTCGAGCGGTTCCAACTCGGCGATCGCGGTAAGGACAAGCTGGAATCGCTGTCACTGGGAAATCAGCAGCGCGTGCAGATCGCGGCCGCGGTCATCACCCATCCGACCGCATTGATTCTGGACGAGCCGTTCTCCGGTCTGGACCCGGTCGCCATCGACTCCATGGCCGAGCTGTTGGGTGAGTATGCGGCGCAGGGCGTTCCGGTGCTGTTCTCCTCCCATCAGCTCGATCTGGTCGAGCGGCTCTGCGATCACCTGGTGATTCTGGCCAAGGGCCGGGTGGTGGCGCAGGGCGCGGCCGCGGAGCTGCGCAGCACCGGTCCGGCCCGCTATCGGCTCGGGTTCACCGGCGATACCGGCTGGCTCGGCGGATTCGCGGGCGTGCGTGTGCTGGAGCGCAACGGCTCCGGCGTTCTCCTGGAATTGACCGGCGCCAGCACCGATGAGTTGCTCACCGCCGCGCTGGCGCACGGTTCGGTGCGCGAATTGGCCGAAGTGCGGCCGTCGGTGTCGGAGATCTATCGAGAGGTGACCGCATGACCCGCGAAACCACCCCGTCCGCAGTCGATTCCGCGCCCTCGGGAGTGTGGCGGATTGTCGCCGCCCGGGAGATCGCGGTGAAGCTGCGCGACCGCAACTTCCTGGTCTCCACGATTCTGACCGTCGTGGTGATCGTGGCCTCGCTGTCGATCAGCGCGTTCATGGGCAGCCGCGCCACAACCGTCGACGTCGGCATTGTCGGCGAGGACGCCGCACCGATCGTCACCGCCGCCACCGCGCTGGCCGACAGCGCGAAGAAGAATGTCACCTTCACCGCGCACCAGGTCGCGGACGCCGGCACGCTCGAACAGCAGGTCAGGGATGAGACCGTCACCGTCGGCCTGCTGCCCGATGCGAATGGCTGGCGGTTGATCGGCAAGTCCGCCGAGAATGACGACGCCGCGACCTATCTGACCGCCGCAGTACGGCAGATCACGTTGCAGCGCAATGCCGTTGCGGCCGGAACCTCCATCGAGCAGCTCTCGCGTGGCAGTGCGGTCAGCTACGACCTCATCGACAAGGCGGCCGTCGATCCGGCGCTGGCGAAGGTGGTGACGATCGTCTTCGCCTTCCTGTTCTACCTGTCCTCCATCCTGTTCGGCATGGCGATAGCGCAGAGCGTGGTCGAGGAGAAGCAGAACCGCATTGTCGAAATCCTGGCCAGCGCGATCCCGTTGCGCCAGTTGCTGATCGGCAAGGTGGTCGGCAATACCGTCATGGCCTTCGGTCAGCTGATCCTGTTCGGCGGTGCGGGCCTGATCGGCCTGGCCGCCATCGGCAAGGGCGATCAGGTCACCCAGATCGCCGGCGCCGCGGGCTGGTTCATCATCTTCTTCGTCATCAGCTTTCTGGCGCTGGCCAGCCTCTGGGCGGTCGCGGGCGCGCTCGCCACCCGGAACGAGGACCTGCAATCCACCTCGACCCCGCTGTCGATGTGCATCATGCTGGTGCTGTTCGCGGGCATCTTCCTCACCGGCACCGGTCGCGTAATCGCCTCGTACGTACCGATAGTCAGCATTGTCGCCATGCCCGGCCGCCTGGCCGACGGCACCGCCGAATGGTGGGAGCCCTGCATCGCCCTGGCGGTCACCGCCGCCGCCACCTACGGCATCGTGGTGATCGCCGAGAAGCTCTACCGCCGCTCCCTCATGCAAACCCAGGGCCGCCTCACCATCCGCCAAGCCCTGCGCGTCGAGGATTAGGCGCAATGCCGCGCAGTTAGCGGTTGGGGATGCCTGTCAAGCGAGTGTCGTTGCGGGACTTGACATGTTGTGAAACGAGACAGCGGAACTACTGGTAGAGAGGTTTTGTCCTCCAAGACAAACCGTCCACCGGGAGTTCCGCTGTCTGTTCAGTCTGTCATCAAACATGTGTCGGTGGTAGCGGCGGGGGTGTTCGCGCCGGGTCATCTGGGGGAGTTGACCCAGATCGTGCCATTCGAAATGGTCGACGCCGCAGTGGAATCGGGGCGAGCGAGACAGACGCGGGTGCGGGATCTACCCTCGCGGGTGGTGGTGTATCTGCTGTTGGCCGGGGCGTTGTTCACCGAGCTCGGCTACACCCAGGTATGGGCCCGGATGGTCGCGGGCCTGGACGAAATCCTCGTGGCCCGCCCCGGTTCCTCGGCCTTGGCCCAGGCCCGCCGCCGAGTCGGTGCCGCACCGTTGCGGGAGTTGTTCGGGCTGCTCGCCGGTCCCGCTGCCGGCGCGGCCCGATGGCGCGGCCTGTTGGTCTGTGCGGTCGACGGCACCACCATGTTCGTGTCCGACTCCGCCGCCAACGCGGGTACCTTCGCCCGTCAGGGCGGCGGCAACGGCGACTCGGGGTATCCGATGCTGCGACTGCTCGCGGTGGTGGCGTGTGGCACCCGCACCGTCATCGACGTCGTGTTCGGCACCTCGGGTGTCTCCGAGATCGCCTATGCCCCAAAGCTTTTCCGATGCCTGCACGAGCGGATGTTGTTGCTGGCGGACCGCAACTTCGCCAGCGCCGCGCTGATCGGACAGATCGCGCAAACCAAAGCCGACCTGCTGATCCGTGACAAGACCAACCGTGTGATGCCGTTGATCGAGCGGCTGCCCGACGGGTCGTGGCTCGCGGTGAAGGGTCCGGTAGTTCTGCGGGTAATCGACGCCGACATCGCGCTCACCCCGAAAGGCGGACCACCCCGCCGCGAACGCTACCGGTTGCTCACCACCTTGACCGACCATCACCGCTACCCGGCGATGGAGCTGGTGCGGCTCTATCACCAGCGCTGGGAGATCGAAACCACCTACGCGGAACTGAAATCGACCATGCTCGGCGGCCGGGTACTGCGCGCCCGCACACCCGCCGGGATCGACCAGGAGGTCTATGCCCTGCTGAGCACTTACCAAGCGCTGCGCATCGCCATCGCCGACGCCACACACCCGCAGGCCATACCCCTGCAAGCCAGCTTCTCCATTGCACTCAATACCGCCCGCGACCAGGTCGTGGCTGCCGCCGCGGTCATCGCCGACACCGCCGTCGACCTGGTCGGACGGATCGGCCGCACGGTCTTGGCCGACCTCCTGCCCGCACGCCGACCACGCCAAAGCCCCCGCGTCGTCAAGCGAGCGATCTCCAAACACCGCGCCAAAGGCGCCATCGACCGCACCAATTATCCCACCGTCACCATCACCATCAACCTGCGAAAACACCCGAGTTGACCGCAGACAGGTCGGCCTAACTGCGCGGCATTGGGATTAGGCGGCCTGATTCGCTTCGACGGTCACCGCGGTACCGGCGAGTTTGTCGGCGGACTCCGCGAGGGCGCGCCCGAGCTCGACGTACTCGGCGGTTCCGGCCGGCGAGTGCTCGTAAGCGCCGAGTCGGGCTGCGGCGGAGGCGAATACGACCGCCACGATCACCTTGATGGTGGCCACGTCCCACGGCAGGGGGTAGGGCCCGTATCTGTCATCCGAACCCGCGCCCGGGAACGGGCCCGGCCAGGGCCAGCGCGGCCAGCGGGTGCCGCACTCCTGCCAATCGCGGGTGATTCCGGCGATGTAGTCGACCGCCGCGGCCGGGGTCGAGTTCACCGCGGTGGTCAGGGCGAGGGCGGTCCGGACATCGCCGTGCGCGAGCTCGGCCACCCCCGCCAGGAAGTCCAGGCCGGGCGGGAGCTGACCGGCGGCGCGGCCCACCTGCTCCGAGGCGGTGAGCCGCGCCTGCCGCGCCGGGCCGTACGGTGCGATGACTTCCCAGATCTGTGGATGCAGTCTGGCGGCTATGGCGAGTAGCTTGCTGTAGCTCATGACGATCACTGCTCCTGTGGTTGCTCCGACCACCAGCGTCGTCCCGTCCCACCTGCGTGTATCGAGTAGCGAACTACGCGAATCGGACTGATCTGCGTGACCTTGTCCCGCCGGTACCCGCGCACCGGAAGGATCGTGGTCGTGAGTCACTCAATGCCATCGTCGCGCCATCCGTCGAACATGCTGCTGGTCATCGCCTCCGTGTGCGCGATCGCCATTTCCGGTCTCATGCTCATCGTCGTCCTCGTCCGCGCCACCGACGGCGGCGCCGCCCACGCGAAACCCGCGGTCGCGCAACCACAATCGCAGGCACAGCCCTCCGCGGCGCCGACCTCGGTATCACATGAACCGAAGCTCGATTCGGCGGCCGTGGAGGCTTCGATCGGGACGATGCTGCGCAGCAGCTACGGGATCACCGATGTCGAGAATGTGCACTGCCCGGACATGATGACGTCCCGGCCGGGCGCGATATACGACTGTTCCCTGCTTGTCGGCGGCGAGAACAAGGACGTGTCGGTCCGGGTGACGACCCGCCAGGGCACCTATGAGGTCAGCCGTCCATCCTGATACCGAAAGTCGTTCGGCCTCAATTCGTTTCGACGGCTGCGCCGAACCAGCTGGGCAGGTGATCGAGCAGGTCCCGCTGATCTTCACCGACCCAGACCACATGCCCGTCGGGCCGCAGCAGTACCGCGGGGGCGTCCAGCTCCTCACTGAGGTCGATCACATGGTCGACGCGGTCCGCCCAGCCCGCCACCGAGAGCCGGCCGGTCTGGTCGAGCAGCAGTCCACGGCCGGAGTGCATGAGCTCGTAGAGGCGGCCGTGCTTCAGGGTGATGTCCCGCAACCGTTTTCCGAGCAGCGGGTGGCCCGCACCGAAGTCGTAGCGGATGGACAGGGCGGTGATCTTCTCGGTGAGGAAGCGGGTCACCTCGTCGAAGTCCATCAGCTCGGAGACCAGGCGGCGCACGGCGAGCGAGTCCGGATCGGCGGACATCAACACCTTCTGCGCGCGGGTGTTGTCCAGAACATCGGCGGCAACGGGTCGCCGTTCGTCCTGGTAGGTGTCCAGCAGAGTCTCCGGGGCCCAGCCGTTGACCTCGGCGGCCAGCTTCCAGCCCAGGTTGAACGCGTCCTGGATACCGAGATTCAGCCCCTGTCCGCCCATGGGCGGGTGTACATGCGCGGCATCGCCGGCCAACAGCACCCGGCCGACCCGGAATTGATCGGCCAGGCGGGTGCCGTCACCGAAGCGTGAGAGCCAGCGCGGCGAGTGCACCCCGAAGTCGGTGCCCGCGGTCGCCACCAGTTGTTGCTTCAACTCGTCGAGCGTGGGCGGGGTGGTACGGTCCTCGGCTACTTCGGCGGCGGGGACCACCACGCGATACCTGCCATCGCCGACGGGCCCTGCGCCGAAGAACAATTGGGTCTTGCGGATCTCGGTCATCACCGCGGTGATGGTCTCCGGATCGGCGGTCAGCTCCACCTCGGCGAGCAGGTAGTTCGATCGGCTGGCTTCGCCGGGGAAGCCGATATCGAGCAGTCTGCGCACGCTGCTGCGGCCGCCGTCGCAGCCGACCAGATAGCGCGAGCGCAGCTCGGTGCCATCGGCCAGCGCGACGGTCACGCCCTGCTCGTCCTGACTCACGCCGACCACCTCGGTGCCGCGCCGGATCTCGACGCCGACTTCCAGCGCGTGCTCGGTCAGCAGTCGTTCGGTGACGGGCTGATGGATGCTCAGTACATACGGGTGCGAGGTGTCCAGCCGCTCCGGCTGCGGTTTGGCAATACCCGCGAAGAACCCGCCCAGCGGAAACTTCCGCCCGAGCTCGAGAAAGCGTTCCAGCAGTCCGCGCTGATCCATCACCTCGATGGTGCGCGCGTGCATACCCAGCGACCGCACGATTTCGGTCGGCTCGGCATCCTTCTCCAGCACGAGCGCCTGGACTCCCTGCAACCGCAATTCACTCGCCAGCCACAGTCCGGTGGGACCGCCGCCCACAATGCTCACATCGATCATGAAAACCCCCATTCGACTCAGATATCCGCAGGTACTGACTTCGGCTGGAGATTCTGCACCGTCCCCCGGGGCTTGCCGCAAGCCCCGGGGTGCGATATATCTTGAAGGGGAAGGGAAAGAAATACTCGACCAGCCTTCCCATCAACCGCGGTCAGTCTTCCGCATTCTTCGCGACGAAATCCAGCAGATCCGCGGTGAGTCGCGCGCCATGGGTCAAATACAGGCCGTGCGGCGCGTTTTCGTGGATCGCCAGTGTGCTGTTGGGGAGCAGTGACGCCAGTACCCGCGCCGACATCTCCGCCGTGACCGATGCGTCGGTATCGCCGTGGATGATGAGCGTCGGCAGATCTATGGAGGGCAGCTCGGCGCGGAAATCGTGCGATTCGATGAAAGGCATTGGGGGTGAGTCCTTTTTCCGGTCGGGCGGCCTCCTCGGCCGCTGCCACCAGACTCGGCGCTACCACCGCGGGAAGGTCAACAGCCGAGGCGAGGGCAGACTCTCCTCCAAAGGGAGACAGCACAATGGTGGGCATGTTGTCGATCGGGGATTTCTCACGCGCCACCCATATGACCGTCAAGTCGCTGCGGCACTATCAGCGGATCGGTTTGCTGGAGCCCGCGGGAGTGGACCCGGACACCGGATATCGGCAGTACACGGCCGAGCAGATTCCGATCGCACAGGTCATTCGACGATTCCGGGATCTGGATATGCCCCTGGAGGAGATTCAGGCGGTGCTCAGCGCACCCGATCTCGCCGCACGCAATGAACACATCACCTCGCATCTGGCCCGGCTCGAGGATGAATTGAAGCGCACACAGCGCGCGGTCACCTCGCTGCGGAATCTGCTCGTACCCGGCAGCGTCGAGAAGATGCCCGCGATCGAATTGCGCGCGGTACCGGCGACACCCGCCGCGGTCATCACCGAGATTGTGGACGCGGAGAATTCGGTCGCCTGGTTACAGGGGGCGCTGGGTGAGATCTCGGCGACGCTGATCGCACAGCAACTCCCGGCGGCCGGTCCGGCGGGTGGCATATTCAGCGACGACCTGTTCACCGAACATCGCGGTGAGGTCACCATTTTCATTCCGTGCAACGGCAAGCTGAAAGCCATGGGCCGAGTCGCCCCCGCCGAGGTGCCCGCCGCGGAGTTGGCGATCATCGAGCATGCCGGGCCACCTGCCGAGGTGGATCGCGCCTATGGTGCGCTCGCCGATTTCGTCACCCGCCATGCCCTCGCTGTCGACGGTCCGATTCGCGAGTACTACCTGATCGGTCAGCGCGACACCCTCGACACCGCCCGCTGGCGGACCGAGGTGTGCTGGCCGGTGTTCCGCATCGGCGCAACTCATCCGGTGCCCTAGACTCGACGAGGTGTCCAGTGCCGACTCCGCAGCGCCCGCTCTCGGCGGTCGCCAGGCGCGCTGGGTTCCGCACAATGACGAGCGCCGTGAACGCATTATCGCCGCCGCCATCGAACTGCTCGATGAGAACGCACCCGGGGTCGAGGCGCCGATGCAGCAGATCGCCGAACGGGCCGGGCTCGCCAAATCCGTGGTGTACCGGCAGTTCTCCGGGCGCGATGATTTGGATCGGCAGGTGCGCTCCGCCATTTGTGCCGAGTTCGCCGCCACCGTCGACGCCGCACTCGATATCGGCGCGGGTTCGATCCGGGTGATCCTGGTGCGCGCGGTCGGCGCGGTGGTCGACTGGATCGCCGAACATCCGCGACGCGATGAGTTCGTGCGGCGCGGACCCGGGGTCGGCGATCCCGCCAATATCTCGGCCATGGTCGGGCTCCAGGCCGAAATCGCCAGCCGGGCAAGGCAATTGGTCTCCGGGCTGGCCGGGGTGGTCGGTGTCGCGGACGAACCCGCCATCGACACCATGACCTTCGCCATCGTGACGATGACCGAATCGACCGTGAACCGCTGGACCCGTGATCCCCATCCGGCGCTGACCCGCACCCAACTGGTCACCGCCGTAGCAGGTTACGCCTGGAGCGTCCTGGACGGCGTCGCCCGCGAGCACCAGCTCACCCTGGACCCGGATCGCCCGCTACTCACGGTGTTGAGCGACCTGGCGGCGGGCACCCCGGCTGCCTCAGCCCAAGGCTGAACTCCTTGCTGTGCGTGATGAGGCGCTGCCGGGGGCGGGCGGAGTCGGGGGCGTGGCCCCGATCGGTCAGAGTGTGCCGCGCATGATCGGCAGTGAAGCAGTGCCAGGGTCGACGCCCAAATCTGCGGCCCAAGCGATCTCGTCGCCGAAGGCGGCGTCGCCTACCAGCTGCGCGGCAGCCAGTCCGGCAGGTACCGCGTCCCGGTCACGCAGCAGCCGCCATTGCCGCATGGTGGCTACCAGCACCCGCAAGGCCGGCAGCGTGGCGACCGTCTCGAGATCGGAGACCTCGATCTCCGAGATGTCCAGGCGTTGCAGCGCCGGCAGTGTGGCCAATGGACTGATCCGCACCGGCTCGGTCGTTCCGGAAAGGGAGAGGTCCCACAGGGCCGGGTGGCCCGCCAGCGGATGCAGATCGATGCGTGGCGCGGTAAGGCGCAGCTGTTCCAGCGGAACCGTATGCGGCACGGACAGCCGCACCGATTCGGCAACGCGGACCTCCAGCTGCCTCAGCAGGGGCAGGGCCGCCAGTTCCGCGGCATCGAACGAATCACGGCCGTCGACTGTGAGACTCTGTACGGCGATCGCGCCGGCAAGCTCCGCGACCGATTCGCCGGCACCGCGCAGATACGCGTGCATATTCGGATGGTCGGCGATTTCGGCGTTGTAATACTCGAACGCCGACTCGCCCACTCGCAGGGATTCGACTGTCCGCCGCAGCATTGCGAGAACCGAGTCGTCCCGCCGAACAGCGGCGCCCAACCCGTCGGGTTCGAATTCGATTACCTGCCCCGACACTCCGATCGGACCGGGGTCGAGGTCGACGGCGGTCACGTCGCGGTCGCTGGAGCCGATGATCACCCACTTCGGACTGCGCGAGATTCGGCGCACCACGCCGTGGGGCCAGGACTCGAGCACGGTGCGACCGAAGTCGGCGAATAACGAGTCCCTCCAGGCGCCGACAGTGCCGGCGCCGTAGTGATCGGCCACCTCGATGTCGTCATTGAGATGGGTGGCGGCGATGATTGCCAAAGGCTGAAGCGCGGTGAACGCCAGCAGGCCTCGGTCGTCATCGTCGTAGCCCACCACCCGATACAGCGCGCGCAGCTCCTCTGGTAGCCGGAAACCAATCCGCGACTCGGCCGCGGCGATCTCGGCTTCGGTAATTCCGGCACCCAGCTGCGGCGCGTGGCCGTCTTGCCGACTGCGCAGCTCCACGTACTCGCGGACCAGATCGGCCACGGTCGCGACCAACTCCGGATCAGTGGGGCGGCCGTCGGGGTTCTCGTCGGCGACCGGCGATGGAACCGCATGGCCGGGGTACCGATAAGTTGGGTCGCGGATCACCTGTCGGGTGAAATCCCACCCCAGCTCGTTCTCGTAATGCTGTGACTGGCAGCGGTACTGGAACTCGTAGCTGTCGCCCCGCACGCGCAGCCGCATCTGCACCAGGTCGTCCGCGTCCTTGTCCACGCCTAGCTCAGCGCGCACCGCCGCCGAGATGGCCGCGGTATCCGGCCACTTTCGTGGCAGCATCAGCGTGCCGATCGAGCCGTGCGCTCGTGCGCCGTAGCCGCTCACCGCATTGTGGTGCATCTCCAACGTTCCCGCAGTTGCGCCGCGCGCCGCGAACTCTCGTGCCAGGTTTTCGACCTGCTCGATCAATTCAGTCATGTGGCTCACCCCATTACAGCAGCATGTCGTGGCCACCTTAGCCACCCACATCGGCATGGCCGATCTCCCATGGATGGGAACAGGATCCGATGAATTCGGTGGGATATCACTATCCTGATCGCGGACCGCCTGACCGCCGATGAACGGGATCGACTCGCGGCAGGCCTGCCGCTGCTGTACCGACTCCTCGAGTAGCTCCGTTCAGGCGGTGCGGCGATCCGGTTCGCTGCGGTAACGCGACGGCGGGCCGTCGATGTGCAGTCGCGACCAGAGTTGGCGGGCAATGGGATTCATCAGGCCGAGGTCACGGGCCAGGCTGCGCATGTCACCGAAGTAGCCGGACAGGATGCGGCGTGAGTGCGGGGCGTCCCAGAACGCTTCGCGCATAACCTCTTCCGGGATGTCGAAGCGGCGGGCGAAGGATTTGGGCGGGGCCATGATCTCGCCCGCGAGCCAGCGCATCGCGACCGGGAAGGCGACCGAGCAGATCGCGCGACTGGCCGTGCCCATGCGGGAGATATGCGCGGTGAGGAAATCTCCGGCGAAGGAGATGTGCCGGGCCTCCTCGGCAATGTGAATCTCCATGGTGCGCAATACCGCAGGCGGGACATTGCCGCCGTGGCGGATGAGCGCCTTCTGGTAGTGGTCGATCGGCTCCTCGCCGCCGAGCACCCCGATGAACAGGATGACGTGCGCGTATCCGCCCGCGACCCCGATGAATGGTGACAGCATCCGGAACAGTGGCCGCATACCCGGCACATCCACGCCGATGCGGTTCACCAACTCCTGGAACATCTGAATGTGGTTGCACTCCTCGGTCATCTCGTGGAGGCAGTAGCGGAACTCCGGTGAACCATTGGGGAGCTTCATGATGTACTGCATCATTCCGCGGATCAGCACACTCTCGAACGCCGCGCCGACCTTGATGACATTCGCGATCCGCCAGCGCCCGATCTCGATCTGCCGTTCCAGGGGCAGGTTTCGGTACCAGTCGGTAGCGCCCAGCGGATCGTACTCCGGCGCCAGCACCCAGCGCGGATCATTCGGATCCAACGCGAATTCCGGTGCGTCCCACTCGATATCGAGATAGGGATCGAACTTGCGGTGCACCGACCCCTCGGACAGGGTGGCCAGCGCCGCACGGTACTCGGCGTCGAAGAAGTCGGTGCGAACCGAATCTGACAGCGTCATCGATGTCTCCTCACGCGATCGGGCGGCGGTGGGCCACCCGACCATTCGAGGGTATATGGGACTCGCAGTCCCACACAATAGGTTGACCGATCGTGTCAGCGGAAGGTGCGGGGCCGCTCGCCCCTTTGTCACCCGCTGACCGCGAGTGCTGTGCTGCTCATCCAACCCCCTTCGGTGGGCCAGCGGCACAGCACTCGCGACGGGCCCGGTTCGCGCTGGATATCGTCGTTCCCGCGTTCCCGTCGGGGAAAGGCTAAGTGCGCGTATAGATTCGGGTCGACTGGATTCACGACGCGCCGGTTCCGGGTTTGCGACAGGCATGTCCCGACACGGCGGGCTCGCTGACATCTTCAGTTCCTGCACATCAGCACACACTGGGCCGGGTTGCTCGCCGGCTCCCTCGACGAACGCAGGGCACCGGAGAACACGAAGTTCGCCGCCATCTCTCGCGATGCGCGCCTACATATTCAACGCTACTGCGATGACCCCCGGCTGACCGTGGAGACGGTCGCCGAACATCTCGGGATCACCCGGCGCCAGCTCGAACGCTCGATGAGAGATTTCGGCACCTCCCCGCACAGATACCTACTCGCCACCCGACTCGACCGCGCCGTGAATCGGTTGACCGACCCACACAATCATGGCCGCACCATCGCCGATATCGCCGTTGCCAGTGGCTTTGTGGCGCTGTCGGTCTTCAATCGGGCGTGCCGCGAACGGTACGACGCGTCCCCCGGTCAACTGCGTCAGCGCGGCGCCCGGCCCAGGGCGGCTGGCTGAATGACCGTCCAGGACATGCCCTGCCACCATCGGATAGGGGTCGCGCCTGCGCGACCCCTATCGGTTGGCTATCTACTCAGTGACGCCGTGGATCCCGACCGCGCGACTCCCAGGCGGCGGGTAGATCATCGGAAAGCACTGGTGCGCCCAGGATTTCGTCATCGAACCCGAAGGCGTCGAGCAACGCGGGCAGATGCTCGGCGAGGGTGTCGATGGCCTGTCGCAACTGACGCTTGATCGTCTCGACGCCCGCGAGATCGAACAGGCCGTGCGTGAGATACCAGACCGCATTCTGGTCGAAGTAGCTCAAGGCGAACACATCACGCACCGCGGCGATCTCGGGATGATCGGCGTGCTGGTGCAGCAGCTGGTAGGTCTCTTCGGCCGCGTAAGCATCGGCCAGTTCGAGTGCCTGCGGAATGACCGTCAGCCGCCCGTCCAGGCCAGGAGTTGCCAGGTCCTGCTGAGTTTCCTCCACGATGGTGAGGGTGCGGGCGTTGAACAGGCTCAGGCGATCGCCCTGGTCGGCCGGATCGTGTACACCCGCCTCGGGCGGGAGCTTTCCGGCCAGGTGTTTGGCCAGCACGCGCCCTGCCGTCGAGCCGAGAACATGGCAATCGCCTTCGCCGGTGATCGCCCCGTGGCATACGCCGAGGTAGTCGGCGACCCGATTCGCGCTGAACATGCCCTGTGCCGCCATCCGCAGTCGGCAATGGGTCACCGTGTCCAAGGCGTGCAACTGGATGTACGGCTTGGCCAACATCACCGACACGACAGTGTCGCGACTGGTCAGGTCGCTGTCGGCGAGCCGGGTCTTGATCGCGTTCCCGTAGATCGTGCGGGCCACGGTACCGGCCAGGTCGGTCAGCAAGGTGTCCCGCACGTGTGGCAGCTCGATCATCAGCGGGGTGTCGGACTCCGTCAGCGGCACAGTGCGTTTCGCGGCGTATCGCAGCGCGATATACAGCGAGGCGCGGGCCTCGGCGTTGAGGCAGCTCGCGAGCGCGAGCCGTCCCACGGTGAGCTGGCTGATCGCCGAGGCGAACGAACGCTTTCGCGCGTCCTCGTCCCGCCAGGTCAGCACACCCTGATCGTCGATGCTGGCCAGATCGTTGCTCAACCACGCCTCGCGGTCGACCCGCAGTTTGTCGAAACTGATCACCGCGTTGTCCATGATGACCAGCGGCTGATGATCGAGTTGGGTGATGGTCACCCCCGGCGCCGGTTGCCCGTCGGCGCCGCGTAGTCGGGCCGTGAACAGATGCACACCCTGATCAACCCCCGCACCGTCGATGAAGCGGGCGCTGACGATACAGACCCGCGACACCGGAATGCCGACGCTGGGCATGAACTTGCGAGCCCGCGGGGTCGGGGTGTCGATGACGAACCCGTCGCCGTCCCAGGTTGCCCGGGTCTGCATGAACGCGATATTGGAGCCACAGCCGTACTCGGTCAGCAGAATGACACCGACACTGGAGCCGTCGTCGAGGTCGTGCAGATACGGCGCGGCCGACTCGGCGTCGGTGAGGGTCGACAGGCTGCCCGCGACCAGGTTGTAGTGACCGGAGATCAGCGGAATCAGATCCGTCGACAACACCGCCGCCCAGTCGAAGACAGCGAACAACCGCGGCAGGTCGGTGGCGATATCGCGGGTGCTGCCGGTCTCTTGGACCAGGTTGTGCAGCTGGGCGTAGGCGTTCTCGCGACGCTGCGCCTGGCTCTGCCGGTCGGTGACGAAGTACTTGGGGTTGCTCAGGACCTTCTGTAAGTGTTGGTCGAATTCCAGGCTGCCATGCCGAAGCACCTCGGCCAGCGTCGTCCCCTCGTAATGCCCATGCGAATCCATAACCCGTCTCCTACTCATTCTTGCGATCCCATCAGCAACTCATCCGCTGCTGGGCATAGGAGACGACCGCCGATCCCTCACACACTGGCAGTTCGATGTTGCTACGACTACGCGAATACCGCGCAGCACCAGCAAGGAAGGGAACGGACGATCATCTCTCAGAAGTTCGGCGCACCACACACCTTCATATGAGGTCCGGCCGGGTGGACCGGACGGGGATCTCTAATACCGACCCGACCGAGCGGTTCTTGTCGGCGCGGCGGTGGGCTGTTCGCGTGGACGGGGCCGCCGCGAGAACCCGGCGACGAACCATCGTCGCGGGCGCATCGAACTGCGTGATGTGTTGCCGCAGTGTTGCGTTCGGCTCCGTACTCATGAATTGTAGTGTCCCACAATTCGTCTCACTACCTACTGTTAACGTTCCCAGATACTGGGCGCACCTGCCCAGCGAACTCGTCTTTACCGCGCTCCACGAGCGAACTTCGATCGGTCGATAGATATCGGCGACAGGCAGACGTAGCCGTTGGAGATCAACGAGGTGACCGCGGCGAGGCCGGCCGGATCTGGGCTTCTGCCCGATGGCAGTTCGTCGTCACCATGGCAGCGGCACCGGCGCGACGATCATCGTGCAGTCAGGCGAAGTGGGGCTGCCTGACTGCACGGGATATATGAGGGACTCGCGGTCCCCTGTAATAGTCCGGTGGACTGGTCAGGGATGCTCTCGGAAGGTGCGGCGCAGATCTGCTACCCACTCGTCCGGAATCTCCCAGGGGATGAAGTGGCCGCCATAGTCGTGGGCGGTGAGGTTGACGTGGTTGTACCAGGCGGCCCGATCTGTTTCGAGGAAATGCTCGACCCGGCGGTCTGTGGTTACGCCGGGCGGGTTCTCGTGGGCTACGAAGGTGATGCCGGTGGGCGCTTCGATCGCCGGTTCACGGTCGTGGGAGGGGGTCCAGGGGTAACGGTTGTGGTTGGCGTAGACGCGGATCGAGGTGCTGATCGAGTTGGTTACCCAGTAGATGGTGGCGTGGGTGAGTAGTTCGTCCTTGGTGAAGACGGTTTCGATATCGCCGTGGTTGTCGCTCCAGGTGGTCCAGCGTTCGAGGATCCAGGAGAGCATGCCCGCCGGGGAGTCGGTGAGGCCGTGCGCGAGGGTGCTGGAGGCGAGCATCTGGGCGGCGAGGTGGACGGCGAAACGCTTCTCCAGCTCCAGGACTCGCGCGTGGACCTCGGGCGGGAGGCCCTCGGGAAGTGGGCGGCCGCCGGTGATGTCCCAGGCGCGGTCACCGTTGAACAGGTCCAGGCGCTGGCCCGAGCCGATGTGGATGCCGTAGAGCTCGTCGGCGTATTTGTGGCCGAGTTGACCGGTGACCAGGGCGCCCACATCGCAGCCGGCGGCGGCGTACTTCTCGTGGCCCAGCACCTCGGTCATGAGGGTGTGCCAGATATCGGCGACCTTCCAGAAGTTGAGGTCGGGGCGGTCGGGCACGGGGGTGGAGAAACCGAAGCCGGGGAAGGACGGGACGATCACGTCGAACGCGTCGGCCGGATCGCCGCCGTGCGCGGCGGGATCCGCCAGGGGGTCGATGACTTTGGACCAGTGCCAGAAGGTCCAGGGCCAGCCGTGCGTGAGGATCAGCGGCTTCGGATCGGGGCCCACACCGGGTTTGCGCATGAAATGCACCGGCACACCATCGATTTCGACCCGATAGTGCTCGTAGGCGTTGATCTCGGTTTCGGCGGCGCGCCAATCGAACTCGGTGCGCCAGTACTCCACGAGCTCCTGCAGGTATTCGCGCGGTACGCCGTAGAACCCGTCCTTATTGCCCGCGTCATCGGACCAGCGGGTCAGCGTCAAGCGCTGGCGCAGATCATCCAGCACCTCATCGGGTACGTGAATCGGCGGCTGCCGCAAGGGAAGTGAACGGCCGGGCTCGATAGTCAAGATCTCCTCCTGTGACGCCACGGGATATCGCCACCCGACGATACTGGCGCGCGTTCCGGCATCGACGCCGACCGGTGCCGTAGGGTCGAGCCCATGTCCGCCGACAGTGAATCGCAGGCCACCGCGGCACGCGGTGCGGTGATCGCGGTGCCCGACGCGGTGCGCACCGAACTGCGCCGTGGAGTGCGCAGTGTGCTGGTGGATACCGCTGCGCTGCACCTGGTTCGGGAACGCTTCGACGATGAGCAGGCCGGATCGCTGCGCCGCTATCTCGAGGCGTCGCAGTCCGCGAATACGCTGCGCGCCTATCGCACCGATTGGATCGCCTGGGCTGCATGGTGTCTGGCCGAATCACGGCAGGCGCTGCCCGCCGACTCCCTGGATGTGGCGGTGTACCTCGCCGCGGCCGCCGACGCGCGCCGCCCGAATGGGGAATGGGCCTTCAGCGCAGCGACTTTGGAGCGCAAATCGGCGGCCTTGGCCGCCGTGCACGCCGCGAATGGGCTGCCCTCACCCACCCGCGCCGATGTGGTGCGCCTGACCCTGCGCGGTATCCGCCGCACGCGCCGCACCCAGCCCAAGCGGAAGCGACCGGTCCTGTTGCACACCCTGGACCAACTGCTCGCCGAACTTCCCGAGCCCGGTTGGCCCACCGAACCGGCCCGCCGCCGCGACAACCTGCTGCTGCTGGTGGGTTTCGCGGGAGCCTTGCGCCGCAGCGAGATCGCGGGCCTGGCGATCACCGATGTACGCGTCGACACCGATCACACCAGTGGCGAGCCACTGCTGCTCATCCACTTGCCCACCACCAAGACCGACCCGACCGGCATCACCGGCCAGCGCGTGGCTCTCCCCCGCGGCCAGCGCCCGCACACCTGCCCGGTCTGCGCTTTCGCGGATTGGATTCGCCTGCGCGAGAATCACTTCACCGATCCGGCCACCCTCCCGGCCTGGTTGGCCGCCAATCCCGCGGACTCTCGAATCCACCGCTGCCACGGCTTCACCGGCACCACCCTCACCGATCCGGACCTGCCGCTCTTCCCGTCCATCTCCCGGCACGGCGGCATAGCCGACTCCCCCATGTCCGGCCGTGCCGTGGCCGAACTGGTGAAGCGCTACGCCGCCCGCGCCGGATTGGACCCGGACCTGTTCTCCGGTCACTCCCTGCGCGCGGGTTTCGCCACCCAGGCCGCCCTGGGTGGCGCCAGCGACCGCGAGATCATGCGGCAGGGCCGCTGGTCCAACCCCCGCACGGTGC
Source organism: Nocardia sp. NBC_01503 (assembly GCF_036327755.1). NCBI lineage: Bacteria > Bacillati > Actinomycetota > Actinomycetes > Mycobacteriales > Nocardiaceae > Nocardia > Nocardia sp. NBC_01503. Next base: position 6,593,158 of record NZ_CP109596.1, on the reverse strand, counting down.
ACGGCTACATCCGCACCGCGAACCCCTTGGAAGACAACGCCGTAACCAAACTCGGTCTCTGACCGAGACGCGAATCAGTTCCGATATCGGAAGAGGATCCGCCCGCGCTCCAGGTCGTACGGACTGAGCTCCACCAGGACCCGGTCGAAGGGCACGATCTTGATGTAGTTCTTTCGTATCTTCCCGCTGATATGCGCGAGCACGGTGTGCCCGTTGGTGAGCTCCACCCGGAAGGTGGCGTTGCGCAGGCACTCGGTCACGGTGCCCTCGATCTCGATACCCTTGCTCGTCTTGGTCATGGCAGCACCAGTTCCAGATTGCCGCCGACGCGCTGGGCGCCGATCCCGTCGAACAATGCCGTTGCCGCGGTGTTGGATTCGTTCACCTCGGCGTACGCCGGGCCGATCCCGTCCCGATGCAGCCGGTCCAGCGCGTGCGCCAGCAGTGCCCGCGCCACACCGGCGCGTTGCTCCTCGGCCCGGACCGCGATCAATCCGATGCGCGGTCGCCGGGTCGCCCGCACGACGCGAATCAGGCCGACATATCTGCCCCTTCGCATCGCGACCGCGTACTTGGACGGGTCGACGATGGTGTCGCCGTCCCCCCGGCACAGCACCTCGGCGGGCATATTGTGCCAGCCGACGGTCGCCTCGACCTCCGCGCGAATGACCCGATCCAACTCTCGCAGTGGATCTTCCGCCGCGGTACCGGCGGCCACGATCGTGATCCCCGGTGCCGCGGTGGTATCGAGTCCGGTGACCTCCGGGTCGGTGGGCACCGAATACTCCCACTCGCGGCGGCCCCGGGTGAAGCCCGCGCGCCGCCAACTCGCGATCAGGTCGGTCTCGACCTCGTCCACCACGGTGTACAGCGGCCGCGACAGTTCGGCCCGCATCGCATCGGCGAGTTGATCGAATACGGTGGCATGCCAGGCGTCGACGCTGACGAAGAGCCGTCCGTCGGGCCGCCGGGTCACATCGCCGTTGCCGACCACCCGGCCGTCCACCTCGGCATGCCATTCGGTATCGGATACCCGCGTGATGACCGCGGCGGGCGCGCCGGTTTCGAACGTGAAATGTTGTGAGTACATGGTTGTCGCCTTTCGGGAGTGCCTTGTTCAGGCGCTCCCGGCGACGACTACGACGTTCGCCCAACCGTGACGGCGAGGGGGAGCACCCATTTCGATGCAGCGTTCATGGGTCTCACCTCCTCGCACGATGTCACGGTCCCGACAAGCTATCAGCCTCCCTGCTCGCCTCGCGAATTCTTTTCCGGCGGCCGCGTCACCGGCCGGGCGTTGTGAGAATGACGAGTTGCTGTGTCGCTCTGGTCATTGCGACGTAGCGGTCGACGGCTCCTTCGATACCCTCCCCGAACCTCTCCGGATCGACGACCACAACCAGATCGAATTCGAGGCCCTTCGCCAACACCGGTGTGAGCGAACGGATTCGGGCGGTCGGACGAAAGGCCGGGTCTCCGATGACGCAGGCGACGCCTTCACCCTCCTCGTGTTCGGCCTGCCAGCTGTCAACTATGGCGGTCAGGTCCGCGGTGGAGCCGTGGATGACCGGGATTCCGCTGCTGCGAATGGAGGTCGGGACATTGGCGTCGGGGAGCACGGCGCGGATGACGGGTTCGGCCTCGGCCATGACCTCCTCGGGGGTGCGATAGTTGACGGTGAGGCCCGCGATGGTGACCCGGTCCAGACCGACGCGTTCGAGGCGTTCCTGCCAGGTCTCGGTGAACCCGTGCCGGGCCTGTGCGCGGTCGCCGACAATGGTGAAGCTGCGAGAAGGGCAGCGCTCCAACAGCATCTGCCACTCCGCGTCGGTCAACTCCTGCGCCTCGTCGACCACGACATGTGCGAACGGTCCGGCCAGGACATCCGGGTCGGCGATGGACAGCACGCTCTCGTCGACGAGATTGTCCTTGAGGTCCTGCTGGCGCAGCATGGTCATCAACCCCTCGCCGTCGTCATGCACGGCCGAGGCGATCAGGTCGCCGATGACCTCGTCCATGCGAGCGCGTTCCGCGGCGATGAGCGCCTCGTTGCGGCGTTTGGTGCGCGCCGCCTCGGGGTCGCCGAGTCGCCGGCGGGCGGCGTCCAGCAGTGGCAGGTCCGAGGTCGTCCACCGCTGGGAGTCCTTGCGCTGCAAAGCCCGTACTTCCGCGGGGGAGAGCCAGGGCGCGCACTTGCGCAGGTAGGCGGGGACCGACCAGAGGTCGCCGACCAGGTCCGCCGCCTCGATCAGCGTCCACGAGTTGTTGAGGGCGGTGCGTAGCTCCCGGTTCTGCCGCAACGACTCCAGCAATGCTCCGGCCGGAATGTCCTCATCATGTTTCTCGGCGAGGATCGCGAACAGCACCTCCCAAATCTGTTCGTGCGCCTCATTGTGCGGGGTGCCGGGTTCGGGCGCTCGGAACGCCTCGGCCCAGTCGTCCGGGCTGAGCCACACGTCGGCCCAATCGGTCGAGACCGTCATACCTCTGGTGGGCGGCTGCTCGTAGAACTCGACGGCCTTGTCGATCGCCCGCACCAGGTCCGCGGAGGATTTCAGCCGCGCGACTTCGGGATCCGTCTCGACGGTTGCCCGCGCGCCCTCGGTGACCAGGTCGCGCAGCGTGCACGACTGCACACCCTCCTCGCCGAGATTGGGCAGGATATCCGCGACATAGGACAGGTACGGCCGATGCGGGCCGACGAACAACACCCCGCCCCGGCGATGCCCCAGGCGCGGATCGGCATACAGCAGATAGGCCGAACGGTGCAGCGCCACAACGGTTTTACCGGTACCCGGCCCACCGTCGACCACCAGCGCGCCCTGGGATCCCGCGCGGATGATCGCATCCTGATCGGCCTGAATGGTGCCGAGCACATCGCGCATGCGGGCGGAGCGATTGCTGCCCAGGCTCGCGATGAACGCGGACTGATCGTCCAGCGCGGCATCGTTCTCGAATCCGTCGGCGGTGAACACCTCATCCCAGTAGTCGCTGATCCGCCCGAGCGTCCAGCGATACCGGCGCCGCCGCACCAACCCCATCGGATTGCCGTGCGTCGCGGCGAAGAACGGCTCGGCCGCCGGGGAACGCCAGTCGACCAGCAGTCGATCCCCCAGGCTGTCGGTCAGCCCCAGCCGTCCCACGTATACGGGCTCGGCACTCCCCTCGGCGATGAAGTGCCCCAGGCACAGATCCAGGCCGAAGCGGCTCAGCCCGCGCAGGCGCGCGGTGAGTTGACGGACCTCCTGATCCCGCTCCACCGCCTCCTGTCCCAATGAGACAGGTGCCTTGCGCACCGCATCGAGGCGTTCGGTCAACTCCGCTTTGGATCGTTCGAGGCTCTCCGCGATAGCCGCGAAGCGCGCGCGGTCAGCACCGATCAGCGCGGGGTCGGCTTTGGCGGCGAGGCGGTCCGGCAGATTGAACGCATCGATGGTCACAGGGCTCACGTCTCCCAATGCAACTCCTCATTTCCGCAGGTTCTGGCTTCGATGAGCGATTCTGCGGCATCCCCCGGGTCTTGCCGCAAGCCCCGGGGTGCGATATAAGTTGAGAGTGGGAAGGAGTTCTACTCCTTCCCATAGCCATTTCTCCGGTACTACCGGGACTTCAGAATTCGACTGGTTCCATTGTCGAACTCGACCACCGATTTCAGTCGCCACGCCGAGACGACGAGCAATCCGATCATGACGATCCACATCGCGGGCAGCATCCCGAGCAGCCACACCGGTTCCGCGCCGATGCGCGGAACCGCTACGGCCAGAAGGCAACTCGCGGCCATACCGGATATGAGGAACACCGCCTGCTTGACGCCAGACGGGCGGGACGACCTGCCGCGCCGCTCGACCGGGGACCGCGGCGGGACAGTGCTCATTCGCCGAGATCAACCGATTCGACCGCGGCGAATTCGCCACCACCACAGCCGATCTCGCCACCCTACTGGGCCGTCCCGCCCGATCCGCCCGTACGGTTCTGGCGGAAGTCGTCTCCGCCGACTGACGCTATGCTCTCCGCCATGGGTCGAAACTCTGCGGTCTGCTTTCTATTCGCCGCCACCATGGCCGTCGCCGGTTGCGACAGTGTCAGCGGCCTGGACACCGACGCACCCAAACCCGCGGGTACCACGACGACCGCGAGTTCGGCGACCACTCACCCGGCGATCACGGCTCCCCCGGTGGCGGCGACCACCGCCCCGGCAACCACGACTCCCCGGACTCCCGTCACCACCACCGCGGCCACCCCGCTCACGGCGTGCGCCGACAAGGATTCGGCAGATCCGCTGGAGGACTGCACCTCCGGGTCGGCCGACTCCACCGCCAGCACAACCAAGCCCCGCACCAGTACAAGCACGAGCAGCGAGTAGCCCGCTTCCACGGTGGTATGTTTTCGAATTCGACTCGGGCGCTGAGTAATGCGCGAATAATCTGGGGTGTTCGACCCTCTCCGCAACGGAGAACCGCCGTGCCCGATCTTTATCGGGTGTTGACGCGAGCAGTGGCGCTCGAACCCTCCGCATACGAACCGTTCGGCTCTGTATTCACCTTGAACTCCCGGTTCGATGTTGTCGCGTTCCCCGCTGCGGGAAATATCCTTCGAAAAACAAGGAACGCATTCTCATGGTTACCTACATGATCGACAATATCGCGTCGGGCAAGGTCCTCGATGTCCCGAATCACAGTGCGGACAATGGAATTCAGATCGACCAGTGGAGCGATAACGGCGGCGTCAATCAGCAGTGGGAGCTGGTCGACGCGGGCGGCGGGCTCGTCAAGATCGTCAACGTCGAGTCCAAGAAGGTGCTGCATGTGCGAGATTCCAAGGCGGCCAACGGCGTTCCGGTGGAACAGTGGGACGACCACGCCTCGGACCCCAGCCAGACCTGGAAGGTCGCCGACGGCGGTCGCGGGTTGACGAAGTTCTTCTCGGCGCTGGGCGGTAACAAGGTGCTCGATATTCCGGGCGGCAATCGCACCGACGGTGTGGGGCTGCAGATCTGGGATGATGTCAATGCGCCGAGCGAACATTGGGCACTTGTCATGACCAATGTCAAACTCCTGAACGCGGGCTCCGGCAAGGTCATGGATCTCCCCGGATTCAATACCTCCGACGGCACCGTGATCGCGCAGTGGGAAGACAATGGCGGCGCCAATCAGCGCTGGCGGCTCTACCCGATAGATTCCGGGCTGTACTCGATCGGCAATATGGCGAGCGCGAAATTCCTGGATATCGGACCGGGTAGCCCCGCCTCCGACGGACCGCAGATCGTGCAGCAGCCGATGCGCCAAACCGCCATGACCCAGCGGTTCGCCCTGAAGGACAGCGGTGACGGCGCCAAGGTCATCGTCAACGCGGCCGCGGGTCAGCCGATCCACTCCAGTCGCGGCAGCAAGGACAACGGCTCGGTGATCTGCCTGATCGGCGGCGGTGGCGATCCCACCATGGGCTGGAAGCTGGTGTAACCCAACCCCTTACGCCCCGGCCCCGCGCGGCCGGGGCGTAAGGGTGCGGCAAACTTCGGGCCGATTCGTGATGTAAAGCTTTCCTTGACAAGCCCGTTGGCGTCAAGGCAGCATTTACATATGAACGATGCACAGCACAGAGACCCCGCCGACGAACGCGCGGTCCTGGCGAAACTCCTGTCCACCAATGCCGAATTCCTCGCCGAGGTGCTCCGCCCCGCCGAGGGCACGCCCACCCCCTCGGTCATGGCCGCACTTCGCGCGGCCCGCAGCCTCGACAGTGTCGTCGACGATGTGCTGCGCTCACTCGTACAGCAGGCCCGCGACGAAGGCCGCACCTGGGCCGAGATCGGCGAGGTCTTCGGCACCTCCCGGCAGGCGGCCTTCCAGCGCTTCGGCACCGGCGGTACGCCGCTGCCGCCCATGCCACCCGCACCCCCGTTCGCCAAGATGCCGGATATGCCGCCGATGCCCGAGATGCCGAAGGCACCGCCCATGCCGCATATCCCCGGCTGGCCGCCCACCCCGCCGATGCCCCCGCACCCCGGCTCCTGATCCCCTGCGCGCGTGGATTTCCGGACATGATGATCACCGACCGCCCGACCGCCACCCGTCGCCGACTCCTCACCGCCGCCCGCTGCCGGTACGCCGAAGACCGGCTCGCGGACGCGATCACCGCGGGCATCTCCCAACTGGTCCTGCTCGGCCCCGCGCTGGATACCTTCGCCCGGCACAATCCCTATCCGGGACTCCATGTGACCGAGCTGACGGACGCCCAATTCGTCTCGGCGGCAAGCGGGTTCGATCTGCGAGCACCCGCATTCCTCATCCGGCTCACCGGCACGCCGGTGCCGCGGGGTCCGGGCGATCGAGTGCCACTCACGACGACGCTGCGGCGACTCGGGAGCGGTGCGGCGGGGTCCGAGATCGTGTTCGACTACCTACCCGAGCGTCATCGCTTCCTTCCGGAATTCCTGAGTGACCGGGGGTTCGAGGTGCTGGAGGATCTGGGGGCGGCCGCACTTGCCTCGCGCTATCTCGATCGTCCGGTCGAGGGGTATTCCGGCGAACCCCGTGTGATTCGGGCACGGGTTCGCCATAATTTCGGACACCCGCCCAGTCAGCTCGATTCCGACCGAGGAGATCCATGCGCCCGCACTCCCGCCGTCACGCGCTCGCCACCCTGGCCGCCGTCGCGACCGCGCTGATCGCGAGCGCCACCCCCGCCCAGGCGGACTCGACCGGCGTCCCGGGACTCGGCGACAACTTCTACTGGGGTGTGGCCTCGGCGGGATTCCAATCCGAAGGTCATGCGCCGGACAGCAATTGGCTGCGCTACGCCAGCACCCATGCCGATTACGATCGCTATGGCGACAGCGTCGACTTCTACACCCGCTACGCCTCCGATATCGCCCTGGCCAAGGATGTCGGCGTGAATGTCTATCGGCTCAGCATCGAATGGGCGCGGGTGCAACCGCAGCCGGGCGTCTGGGATGAGGCCGGATTCGCCTTCTACGACAAGGTGATCGCCGCGATTCGCGCGGCGGGTATGCGGCCCATGCTCACCCTCGACCACTGGGTGTACCCGGGTTGGGAAGCCGATCGCGGCGGCTGGGCGAATCCGGGCATGCTCGACGACTGGCTCACCAATATGCGCAAGGTGGTCGACCGGTACGCGGGCGATGATCCGCTGTGGGTCACCATCAACGAACCCGCCGCGTACCTGATGAACGAGGTGCGCAATGGCGGCCTGCCGCTCACCGAACTCCCCGCCATGCAGGATCGACTCGCCGCCGCGCACAACAGCATCTACGACCACATCCACCAGGTGCAGCCGGGCGCGATGGTGACCAGCAATGTCGCGTACATCCCCGCGGCCGATGCGCTGGTGAACGGACCCATGCTCGACATGATCGGGGCCAAGCTCGATTTCATCGGGATCGACTACTACTACGGCATGTCGCCGGAGGTGCTGACGCAGTTCACCTCCTACGCGCAGTCGGAGCTGTGGAAGCTGCCGCTGCAGGCCGACGGCATCTATTACACGCTGCGGCATTTCGCCCGGCTCTTCCCGGGCAAACCGCTCTACATTGTCGAGAACGGGATGCCCACCGAGAACGGGCTGCCGCGCTTCGACGGCTACACCCGCGCCGATGACCTGCGCGACACCATCTATTGGATCCAGCGCGCCAAGGGCGACGGCATGAACATCATGGGCTACAACTACTGGAGCCTGACCGACAATTACGAATGGGGTTCCTACACACCCCGTTTCGGGCTGTACACCGTCGATGTGCGCACCGATCCGACGCTGACCCGGCGGCCCACCGATGCCGTGGACGCGTATCGCCTGATCACTCGCACCGGTGGAGTTCCGGGCGGTTATCTCCCCACCCGCGCCCCCGCGACGTGTTCGCTGGTGGATGCCGCCGAGAGCTGTGTCGATCCGGTGACCTTGCCGCGCTGAGTCATCTCCGCGCTCAGCGCGAGTAACGCAACATATGTCACATCCGCACCATGCGACACGCATCGGCGTGCGCGATTATTCAGCTATCAGCCAGTTACGCTCCGATTCGGGACATTCCGACCACTCGTCCCGGAACAGGAGTCCCGATGCGCACACGGCTGCACCGTCTCGTCCTGACCGGGATCGCCGCGGCGACAACCCTCTTACCGGTCACCGCGGTCGGCTCGGCCACCCCGCCCGCCGCCACCTCGGCCGCGCACGGATCGCTCGGCGAGAACTTTCTATGGGGTGTGGCCGCCTCGGGCTTCCAATCGGAGGGCCATGCGCCGGACAGCAATTGGATGCGGTATATCCAGAACAATCCGGACTGGGACCGGTACCGCAACTCCATCGACTTCCGCTCCCGCTACCCCAGCGATATCGCCCTCGCGGCGGGCCTGGGCGTGAAGGTCTTCCGCATCGGCATCGAATGGGCACGCCTGCAACCCACCCCCGATACCTGGGACGAGGAGGGCTTCGCCTTCTACGACTCGGTCGTGGACACCATCCTCGAGAACGGCATGCAACCCATGCTGACCCTGGACCACTGGGTGTATCCGGGCTGGGCCCTGGACCGCGGCGGCTGGAACAACCCGGGCATGGTGCAGGACTGGCTCACCAATATGAAGAAGGTGGTGGACCGGTACGCCTCCCGAAATCCGGTGTGGGTCACCATCAATGAGCCGGTCGCGTACATCATGCACGAGGTGCGGCAGAACGATACCGTCGCCGATCAGATGCTCGACGAGGTCGGGCAGGCGCATAACGAGATCTACGACTACATCCACAAGATACAGCGCGGGGCGCTGGTGACCAGCAATGTCGGCTATGTCGCGGGCGCGGAGTCCCAGGTCAACGGGCCACTCATGGAGCGCATCGGCGACAAGCTCGATTTCATCGGCATCGACTACTACTTCGGGGTCGAGCCGCCCAAGTCCAATGCGGTCTCCCTGCCCGACGGTTCGGCGGCGGCTCCCAAGGGGATGTGGGATCTGCCGGTGCGGCCCGAGGGCATCTACTACGCGCTGCAACACTATTCGGAGAAGTTCCCGAACAAGCCGCTGTGGGTGGTGGAGAACGGGATGCCCACCGAGGACGGCAATCCGCGCAAGGACGGTTACACCCGCTCGGATCATCTGCGCGACACCGTGTACTGGCTCCAGCGCGCCAAAGCCGACGGTATCAACCTGGTCGGCTACAACTACTGGAGCATTACCGACAATTACGAATGGAGTTCGTACACACCGCGTTTCGGGCTCTTCACCGTCGATGCCAAGGCCGATCCGAGTCTGACGCGCACGCCCACCGAGGCGGTCGACACCTATCGCCGGATCGTGGCCTCGAACGGTGTGCCCTCGACCTACGTGCCGGTGCGCGGCCCCTCCGATTGCGGACTGGTGGATCCACCCGCCAGCTGTGATGACCCGGTGACGGTTCCGTAGGTGCGCTCAGTCGTCGAGTTCGCGAACCGCGCGCTCGATTTCGGCGGCCAGGGTCGCACCGCCCACCTCGCGGGCGGCGGCCCGATAGCGTTCCTGGAAGCGAATCAGGTCCGGGCGCACGCCTTCTCCGCCGTAGCTGGTGCCGACCGCGTCCCGGAAGGCGCGCACCATCTCATCGGCCAGATCCGCGATACGGGTGCGGATGAGGGTGCGCAGGGTGCCCGAGAGGGAGATATCGGTGCCGACGTCGTAGAGCACCAGCGCACCGGTGAGCATGGCGGGTTCGGGGATACGCCAGCGTTGACCGTGCGGTTGCACATAGCCCGCGCTCACCAGCTCCTCGAGGATCTCCGGTCTGCGATCACCGAGCACCTCGGAGAGTTGCTCGTCGTCGATGATCGAACCCGTATCGCCGTCCCCGTAGCGCGGGTCGAAGAGCTCGCGCCAATCCCCCTCGGGCGGCACCTCGGCGTCGAAGACCTCGCGGATCGCGTCCAATCGCAGGCCACGCGCCTGCATGGCCGCTATCGCCCGCAGTCGCTCCACATGTTCTTCCCCGTAGACCGATTCCTTGCCCGTGCGTCCGGGCTTGGGCAGCACGCCGAGCGAATGATAGTAGCGAATGGTGCGTGCGGGCACCCCGCTGAGTTCGGCGAGCTGGGAGCGGCTGTATCGATCCACGCGAACAGCATAGATACCGCAACCGGTCGACGTTGACAGTGGGAACTGTCCGCGTTAGCGTAACCGCCGCCACACTGTCGACGACGACAAGGGAGTTTGTGATGAACCGACGCGAGACCGACTTCGATGTACTGATCGTCGGATCCGGCTTCGGTGGCAGCGTCACCGCGCTGCGCCTCACCGAAAAGGGTTATCGCGTCGGGGTATTGGAGGCCGGTCAGCGCTACGCCGATGATGAGCTGCCCGACACCAGCTGGGATCTGCGCAAATTTTTGTGGGCGCCCAAGCTGGGCTGCTACGGCATCCAGCGCATTCACCCGCTGCGCGATGTCCTGATTCTCGCCGGCGCGGGCGTCGGCGGTGGATCACTGAACTACGCGAACACACTGTATGTGCCGCCGCAGCCGTTCTTCGAGGACGCGCAGTGGAAGGACATCACCGACTGGCGCGATGAACTGCTGCCGTACTACGAACAGGCGCAGAAGATGCTCGGCGTGGTGAAGAACCCGCATATGACGCCCGCCGACGAGGTGTTCAAGCAGGTCGCGGAGGATTTGGGCGTCGGTGACACCTTCGTGCAGACCCCCGTCGGGGTGTTCTTCGGCGAGGCGGGCAAGAAGGTCGCGGACCCGTACTTCGGCGGCGCCGGACCCGAGCGCACCGGCTGCATCGAATGCGGTGAGTGCATGACCGGATGCCGCCACAATGCCAAGAACACCCTGGTCAAGAACTATCTGTATCTGGCGGAGAAGGCCGGGGCGCAGATCATTCCGATGACCACCGTCTCGGCGGTCAAACCGCTGCCGGACGGCACCTGGGATGTGAATACCGTCCGCACCGGGACCTGGTTCCGCAAACAGCCCAAGACCTATACCGCCGCGAATGTGGTGCTCGCCGCCGGAACCCGTGGGACGCAGCAGCTGCTGTTCGCCATGCGCGATCAGGGCACGCTGCCCGGGCTCTCGGATCGGCTCGGGGTGCTCACGCGCACCAACTCCGAATCGATCGTCGGCGCGGCGACCCGGAAGGTGAATCCGGATATCGACTTCACCCGTGGCGTGGCCATCACCTCCTCGATTCATCCGACGCCGGACACCCATATCGAGCCGGTGCGCTATGGCAAGGGCTCCAATTCGATGGGCCTGCTGCAAACCCTCATGGTCGACGGCGGCGGGCGGATTCCGCGCTGGCTGCGGTTCCTGCTGACCGTGTTGCGGCATCCGATGACGCTGTTGCAGTTCATGTCGGTGAAGGACTGGAGTGAGCGGACCATCATCTCGCTGGTCATGCAGCATCTGGACAATTCGATCACCACGTACACCAAGCGCGGATTGTTCGGGCGCAAGCTGACCTCGAAACAGGGTCACGGCGAACCGAATCCGACCTGGATTCCCGTGGGCAACGAGGTGACGCGCGCGGTGGCCGACAAGATCGGCGGCGTGGCGGGCGGCTCCTGGGGCGAGGTCTTCAATATCCCCCTGACCGCGCACTTCCTCGGTGGCGCGGTCATCGGCGCGGACGCCGACAGCGGTGTCATCGATCCGTATCACCGGGTCTACGGGTACCCGACCCTGAGCGTGGTCGACGGGTCGGCGGTGTCGGCGAACCTCGGGGTGAATCCCTCGCTGACCATTACCGCCCAGGCCGAGCGGGCTGCCGCGATGTGGCCGAACAAGGGTGAGGTCGATACCCGGCCCGAGCCCGGCACCGGCTACCAGCGCATTGCCCCGGTCACGCCGAATCAGCCCGTCGTACCTGCCTCTGCTCCGGCCGCGCTGGTCTTGCCGATCGTCGAAATCCGCAGCGGCAAGATCGAATCCGCCTGATTCGGAGATCGGCTCCCGCCGCTTTCGTTCGAGCCCCGATTCCTCATCCGGAATCGGGGCTCGAACTGCGGAGATGCTCGTTGTATTCTCATAGGTGTGGGTTATGAGTGGCTGCTCTCGGCAGCGATGAACCTCAATGGCGGTCTGACCACCGATGAGGTGCTCCGGGCACTGGCCGACGCACCACACCGCTGGGTCCAGGCCGTGTTCACCAAGAACGGCGCACCGGGCCTGTCGGTGTGGACTCGTACCCCGGCCGGGACTCCGATACTGGTGGTCCTGCGCCCATTGGGCGGATTCGATCATCAGATCGTCTACGCGGCCCCGATGACACCCGACCAGGTGACCGCTTTCGAGGAATGGGAGGCGAACCAATGAGCAAGCGCCACAACGAGTATCGCGACCTCGCCGAAGCCGAGGACCTCGCCGCCGCGGCCGCCGCGGGCGAACTGATCTTCGGGGCGACCATCGCCGCCGACGAGGTACTCCCCCCACCCGCCGCCGTTCCCGACTCCGCCGACGACACCCTGGTCGTCACCACGGTCCGCCTCACCGTCCGCCAACGCCGCCGCGCCGAGGAGATCGCCCGCAAACGCGGCACGGACCTCTCCTCCCTCATCCGCGGCTGGGTCGACGAAGGCATCGCCGAGGACAGCGACGACTACGCCGTCTCCGCCGCCGAGGTCAAGCGCCTCCTAGCGGGTCTGCGTCGCATCGCCTGACTTCGAAATGCGATTCTCACTGTGCCGGTAACGCGACCGCTGGTTCGGTTCGTTTCCATGCACCGGAGATGCTCTTCTATTCGGGTGCGGGTGCGCGCATACTGCTGAGGTAGTTCCGATTCGGGGCGATGATCTACGATCGGCCGCGACGCTGCGGTGAGTTCACATAAGTTCCAACCAGGGAACCTCTTATGGCTAATCTCGACACCGCTGAACTTAATTCTCATCTGCGTAATTCCAGTGCGCGCTGGACAGCGCGTGAGACACCACAATCGCAATTGAGCGACTCCGCGAAGAAAGCGCTACTGGGAGTCGTATTCACCGCCGCCGATCGGCAATTGGCGGCGGCCGGGCCACGCGAAACCGCCGCCGAGACCGCGGTGTTCGCCGCGGAGGTCGACTGGCGCAACCGCAATGGCAATCACGTCACCTCGGTCAAAGATCAGAAACTCTGCGGCTCATGCGTTTCGTTCTGCTGCACCGCGGTGGTGGAGTCGATGGCATCGATCGAGCACTCCCAACTGCTCGATCTGTCCGAAGCCGACTCGCATTTCAATTCCAATCACGGGCCGAGTTGCATCGGCTGGAACGCGACCGCCTGCATGGACCAGATGAAGAAACGCGGAGTCGTCGGAGACGATGCGCTGCCCTATATGAGCGCCTTCGACAATCCCCCGCAAATCGATCCGCGAAATAGTATGTGGAAACCGTATCGGCGGCCGACGCCCGATCGTCCCGCCACCCAGGTTTCCATCAGCACCCACGGCCTCGTCACCGATATCACCGCACGCAAGAACTATCTCAGCGAGACCGGGCCGTGCGCGGCATGCTTCGATGTCTACGATGACTTCTACTCCTACGGCTCCGGGGTGTATCACCATGTCAGCGGCGCGTTTCAGGGCGGGCACTGCGTGCAGGTCATCGGCTATTCCGAGGCCGAGCAATGCTGGATCGCGAAGAACTCCTGGGGCACCGGCTGGGGTATGTCCGGTTTCTTGAAGATCGCCTACGGTGAGTGCCGTTTCGACACCTACACCTTCGCCACGGCACAGGGTGTGAATCTGCCCGCGACCTTCGGCTGGAGTGGCTGGGAATCGCTCGGCGGTGTGCTGACCTCCAAGCCCGCCGCGGTGTCGTGGGGTCCGAACCGGATCGATGTCGTCGCGCGCGGTACCGATGCGGCCGTCTATCACCGCTGGTGGGACGGGGCCAGCTGGGGCGGCTGGGAAACGCTCGGTGGTGGACTGCAAGGCGGCCCGGCACTGTGCTCCTGGGCCTCGGGCCGACTCGATATGTTCGGCGCCGGGCACGACCATCAGCTGTATCACCGGTCGTTCCAAGGTGATTGGTCCGCCTGGGAGGCGCTGGGTGGTTTGGTGTCCTCGGATCCGGCGGCGGTGTCTTGGGGTCCGGACCGGATCGACGTCTTCGCCCGCGGGATGGATTCGGCCCTGTGGCATCTGTGGTGGGACGGCAGTCAGTGGGGTGGATGGGAAAACCTCGGGGGCGTACTCGATTCCGCTCCGGCCGCCGCCTCGTGGGCGGCCGATCGGCTCGATATCTTCGCCAAGGGCGCGAACAGCCAGCTCAATCACAAATGGTGGAACGGATCGAAGTGGAGCGAGTGGGAGAACCTCGGCGGCTATGTCGCCGGTGACCCGGCCGCGGTGTCCTGGGGCCCCGACCGCATCGACGTTTTCTATCCCGGCGTCGACTTCCGCCTGATGCACAAGTGGTGGGACGGCTCCCGATGGAGCGAGGAGGAGAGCCTGGGTGGCCAGCTCACCTCCGGAGTGGCCGCCGCCTCCTGGACGGCGGGCCGATTGGATTGCTTTGCCGAAGGCACGGATTCGGCCATGATCCACAAGTGGTTCGGATGACGATCACCGCCACCGTCGGGGCGGTCTTCGAGATCGCACTGAAGTCGACCCCGACCACCGGCTATCAATGGCACCCCACCAACCTCCCCACCCCCATCGAAGTCATGGAATCCACCTTCACACCGATTCCCGGCGGCGAGCCCGGAGACGGTGGCACACAACACTTCCGCCTGCGCGGCACCACCCGCGGCCACTATACGATCGAGTTCCGACTCGAGCGATCCTGGAACAGCACCGCGGTCGACACCCACACCACCGAAATCGACATCACCTGAACATGATCGGATGCGATGCAACCGGAAAAAGCGGTTCCAGGTCTACGCGCGAGCCCGGTTGGGAACGAGTCAGCTACGAGCCGATGACCCGCTCGGATCAGTGGTGAGGCGGGTTCGGAGGTGGTTGGCGAAGGATTGGGCTGCGTGGAGGTCGGCGGGGGTGGGGTGGGATTTGCGGATGCCGCCGAAGGGTTTGAAGGGGAGGAAGGTGTCCAGGGCTCGGCAGGAGAAGGTGTCCTGGACGTTGAAGCCCTTTTGTTCGAGGAGGGTTACCAGGGGGCGCGAGAAGCGGGTGCGGCCCTTGTCGGGAAAACCGCTGGTGGCGAAGACGAATGCCTTGGTTCCGGGGAATTGTGGGAGGCCCTCTATGAGATGCACGAGGGCGGGGTGGAATTTGCGGGTGAAGATGCCGGAGCCGAAGCCGATCAGGTCGTAGCCGAGCAGGTCGGTGGCGGTAACCGCATCGGGGGCAACCACTTCGGCGTTCAGGGTGGTCGCCATGGTGTCGGCGACTTTCTTCGTATTGCCGTGGGAGACCGATGTGCACACGATCAAGGTCTTCATGAGGGTCCCTCTCCGTTGTCGGGTCCGCGTGGTGCGGTCGACTCGGAGACACCGTCGGTGCTCCGCCCGTGACACGGATCGAATATGACCCGGGTCACAGCCCGTGTGGGTGCTCACCGGGCGTGGATGTGCGCGAAACCCATGGGAGAGGTGGGGGGTGGGACCGCGCCTACGGGGGCGCGGAATTCCTGGAGGGCGGGCAGGACGTCCACGTGGCGGGCCGCGTAGCAGCGGACCTGCGGCAGGGCGTGGGCCACCTCGGTGCGTTCGAGGGGTTCGGCGTCTATGTAGCCGACCTGTTCCAGATCCACGCCCAGGGTTTGGGCGATGCGGGTGATGGCGGCGGACTTCTTACCCCAGCCGACCTCGATCACCGCGAACCGGTCGTGCAGGCCGTGTTTGCGCAGTTGCGCGACGGTCCAGGCGAATTCACCGCGGCTGGCGACGGCATGCATGACGCCGCGCTCGCGCAGGATGCGCAGGGCGCGCACCGCCTCGGCACGCAGTGCGCCATCGGTCGAGTCGCAGACCACGCCGTCCCACAGGGAGTTGTCCACCTCCCAGACAAGACATTTCACAGTCGGTGTGTTCATCCTGCCCCTACAGTCTCCCAGCCTTCCCTCGCCGCGCGCGGGCGCGCTCGGGTCGGCAACCACATCCGGTACCACGGGTGCGGGGCGGCCCTCAGTTGTCCGAGAACCGCCCGGCCGTGACATCGTAGGTGCCGTCTGGGCCAATGTGCCACCGCTGGCAAATCCCGGACGCTGGCATCGCGGTGCCGATGATGCGAACGTGATGACCCGATGACCGCTGTTGACATGGACCGATACGATCGCGAGGAACGGAAAGGGGCGCGACCGATGCGGCAGCGCTGGAAACTATCGGGTGGCTTGCTCGCGCTGGCGCTCTCGCTGAGTGGTTGCGGGGCGGCCGAAGAGTCATCGCCGGTTATCGTCGGCTCGCTGAGCACGCTCGCCGCGGCCCCCGCCGCACCGGCCACCACCGCGACCGGACTACCCATCGCCGATCCGACACTCTCGCAGGCTCCCGCGGTCGACAACTATGCCGATCAGCCGCTCATCGATCGCACCGAGTGGACCGAGGCCGTCGACGGCCGCCGACTGCTCGTCTACCCCACCGACGCGGGCCGCAGGGACAACTTCCCGACCGCGGGCGAACGCGCCTGGCAGGAAGTGCTGGTCGACTCCCCCGACGCCGACACACCCGGTATGCGTGACCAATTCATCTGTCACTGGGAGTGGGCGCGCCTGGTGCAGCCCGATAAGCCGAGCTGGAATCTGGAGCCGTGGCGTTCGGCGGTCGGCTATCAGGAGACGGTGAACGCCATGTGCAATCCCGGCGGACCCGAACGCTGATATCTCGTTTCCGGCGGTAACGAGCCGGCCTACGAAACCGCTTGCCCGCGAGAACCTTCCAGCCGCGGCGAAAAAATGCGTATCGTTGGTTGCGTCCAGCGCGTACTCCTGAGAAGGGAGCGGCACGGTGCGGTCCTGTGCGCCTGCGTCCAACGCTCGGGATGCCGCGCTGTCCCGCCACATGTTCCCGGCGCTGCGCGAAACACAAGAGGTCTACCTGGATTCGGCGTCCACCACGCAGAAACCGGAGTCGGTGATCGCGGCGGTCGACGGCTATCACAGCGTGCGAACGGCCAATGCCGGGCGCGGGACCTATGCGTGGGCGACCAGTCTGACTCGCGAGATCGACGGTGTGCGCGAACGTATGGCCGGATTCATCGGCGCGCACCCCGATGAGGTGGTATTCACCGGCGGGTCGACGGCCGGATTCAATGCGGTCGCACTGTCGTGGGGGCTGACCAATCTGCGCGCGGGCGATGAAATCCTGTACAGCCCACGCGATCACGCGTCGAATGTGTATCCGTGGGCGCAGCTGCGGCAACTGCTGGCCGGATTCGGCCGCGCGATCGGACTGGTCCCGTATCGGGTGAACGAACTCGGTGAGGCCGACTCGGACGATATCGCCGCGAAGGTGACGCCGCGGACTCGGCTGATCGCGGTGAGTCATCTGCACCACGTGTTCGGCGCGCTCACCACGCTCGAGGAATTGCGCGGGCGGATAGACCCCTCGATCGCCCTGTGTTTCGACTGCAGCCAGAGCGGCGGGCATCTGCCGGTCGACGTGCGCGAACTCGACGCCGATTTCGCGGTATTCGCCGGACACAAAATGTTCGGTGCGCCCGGGACCGGGGTGCTGTATTGCCGCCGCCGACGCCACCCCGAACTCGCCCCATTTCTTCCGGGCGGCAATTCCGGTGTCTTCCTGGATGATTCCGGATTGCGCGCGGGCCCGATGCCGCAGCGCATGGAGGGCGGCACCCCCAATATCCCCGGTATCCTCGCCCTGGGCGCGGCCCTGGATGTGCTGGACAATCTCGGCCTGGACACCATCCGCACACACAATCGCGCACTCACCCAGCGCCTGATCACCGGCCTGCGCGCGATCCCCGGCCTGGACTTCCTGCCCGGTCCCGCCTACGCCCCCTGCGAAACCGGTTACGGCATAGTCTCTTTCACCCTCGCCGGGATCAGCGCCAATGACCTGGGCTTCGTCCTGGGTGAACTCGGTTTCCTGGTGCGCGCGGGCGCACACTGCGTACCGTCGAACAATGAACCGGGAGACGAGGATTCGGTGCGGGTGAGTACCCACATCTACAACACCTTCGACGAGATCGACCGCTTCACCCACAGTGTCGCCACGATTGCCGAGGAGGTCTCCTCATGACAACCAATGGTCACGAACCCCGCTACGACCGGCGCGCCGCCTCACGGGTGCTGGCCGTACTGGCCCGGCCGGGACTGTTCGAGGGGGCACCGAATACGGCGGGCAGAAGTGTCGAATACACCTGTGCGCCACTGCGTCCGGAGCCGGGATCGCATCTGACACTGTCGCAGCGCCTGTATCTGGAGCGGTTCATGCGACCGTGCCGGGCCGAGCAGGTCACCAGCGCCACCCATCGCATCGCCTGGACCGACAGCGACGGCATTCCCAATACCGGGCATTTCCACTCCGGCGGGCTGGGACCGATCGTGCCGATCGCCATGCGCGAGGCCGTACTGGCGCTGTGGCATCTCCTGGGCGCGAATACGGCGCTGGCGCAGCGTATCTCACGGCTCACCGAGCGTGAGCGCGATGTGCTGGCGGGCACCACCACCGATCATGAACCCCTCGATATCTACCGGGTCGGGATCGAGGCGTGCGGGCGCGCCCTGGCCCAGCACGCACTGCTGGCCCGCTGGACCCCCTATCGCACCCCGGTCGAATTCGCGCTCGGCATGCGTGATTCCGGCGTCTACGGTGCGGTCGCGACCCGCTGGTTCTGGGAATTGCAGGCCTCGAGCTACCGGCGCGGCATGATCGCGGTCACCCTGGCCACGCAACCCGATGGCACGGTGCGCTATTCGGCCGAATCGGTGGCGACGCTGCGCGCGATGAAGGATATGACCATCGAGGACGCGCACCGTGTCATGCGCCGCGCCACACTTACCGAGGGGCTCGGCATTCCCGAGGCCATCGCCAAGTATCACCACGAACTGGATCTGATCTCCCGGCAGTACGCGCTGCTGCCGCCCGGCACTCGCCCCGCCTGTCTGGCCGCCATGCCGCATCAACTCGACGGCGCGCACTACAGCCTGCTGCCGCTGGTGGTGGACCGTTTCACCGAGGTCTTCACCACCCTGGTCAGCCGATTGACCATTACCGAGGTGCCGGTCGAAACCGCCTCGGCCACCGCCGAACTCGCCGTCGAGGAACAGATCTTCTACGTGCCCGATATGACCTGTAAGCACTGTGTGCGCACCATAACCGGCGTCCTGGAGTCGATGGATATCGGCGTGCACGATATCGACCTGACCGCCAAGCGCGTCTGCGCCGAATTCCGCAGCCCGCGTAACCGGCAGCGCGCCTTCGAAGCGTTACGTGACAGTGGCTACAACCCCACGGTCGACCTGCCCGCGACGACCGAAACGCCGCTGCCCGCCACGGAATCGGCCGTATGACGGCTTCGGCTCCGCCGCGTCTGCCGGCGAAGATCGATCCGCTGGTGCGCGCGTTCCTGGCGGATCCCGCTGCCGCCGAGGCCGCGCTGACCGAGTTCGGCTCACCCGCGCACCTGGTGTTCCCGCAGGTATTCGCGGAGAACCTGGCGCGGTTACGAAGCGTGCTCGAGCGCGGGCTGCGGTATCGGATCTGCTACGCGAACAAGGTGAATCAGTCGCGGGCGTTCGTGCGCGCCGCCGAGCGAGCCGGGATCGCGATCGATGTCGCCTCGGCGGCGGAGCTGGCCGGGGCGGTGCGGGCGGGCTTCGAACCCGCGCGGATCGAGGTGACCGGTCCCAAGGGCGCGGAGTTCCTGCGCGATCTCATCGCCACCGGGGTCACCGTCAATGTCGACAATGTGTGGGAACTGCGCCGCATCGCCGAACTCGCCGGTGAGCACGCGAAAGTGCCGGTGCTGGTACGACTCTCCGGTTTCGCGGGCACACCGGTCAGCCGATTCGGCGTCCCGCTCGCCCAGGTCGACGAGGTCTTCGAGGTGCTGTGCGCACAGCGCGGCCGCATCCAGTTCCGAGGTTTCGCCTTCCATATCGACTCCGGTGAACCCGGTGAACGCCTGCGCGCGGTGGAAGCCTGTCTCGAGCTCACCGAACGCGCCTATCTCGAGGGGCTCTGCCCCGGCGTGCTCGATATCGGCGGCGGCTTCCGCCAGGTGTTCACCGATGACGCCGACGCCTTCGACGCCTACGTGCTGGCCCTTCGGGAATCTCTGCTCGGTCGCGGTGAGCCGATGGCGTGGGGCGGCAATACCTTCGGCTTCCACCTCGACGGCGGCGCCGTGCACGGCACACCCGTATTCCACAAGTACGCCAATACCGTTCCCGCCGATCGCATGCTCGCCGATCTGCTCGATGCCGGGCTCGAGGCGCAGGGCGGGCGCACCTTCGCGCAGGTCGCCGCCGAGAACCTGCTGGAGGTGTGGCTCGAGCCGGGTAAGGCGCTGGTCGATCATGCGGGAATCACCCTCGCACGGGTGGAGTTCGTCAAGGAGACGGCCGACGGCAGTGTGCTGGTCAATCTCGACCTCAGTCGCGATACCGTCACGCCCGCCGATCAGGAGGTGATGGTGGATCCGCTGCTGCTGCCCAATCCCGCGCACGCGCACGGCGATTCCGGGCCGATCGGGGTTTTCCTGGCCGGACGGTTATGCCTGGAACGCGATCTGATCACCAATCACAAGGTGTGGTTTCCGCGGCGCCCGCAGTCGGGGGATGTGATCGCATTCCCCAATACCGCTGCCTACCATATGGATTTATCGGCAGCGCGTGCGTCCATGCATCCACTGCCGGTCAAACTCGCTGTCGTGCGAGGGCCGAGCGGATTCCGGGTGTGCCGCGATGAGGAATTCGACGTCGCGGACCTGGATCGCGCATCGGCCGACTCGCAATGGCATGGGGTGCGGTAATGCGCTACGACCACATCACCGAACTCATCGGCAATACGCCGCTGCTGCGCCTGGACCCGGCCGTGCACGGACTCGAAAATATCGAGCTGTACGCGAAATTGGAGTTCTACAACCCGTTCGGCTCGGTGAAGGACCGCGTCGCCTGGGGCATGATCCGCGATGAACTCGACGATCTCGTCGACAGCGGGCAAACACTCATCGAGGCGTCCAGCGGCAACACCGCCAAGGCCCTGCGAATCCTGGGCGCCATGCACGGGATCGGATTGCGCGCGGTCACCAATCGCATCAGGGTGAGCGAGGTGCGTGAGCTGCTGCAGCTGTTCGGCACCGATATCGAAGAGCTGCCGGGCCTGTCGGAGTGCCCGGACCCGACCGCACCCAATGACGTGTACTCGGTGATCGAATCGACCATGGCCAAATCGCCCGGGTCCTGGCATCACCCGTCGCAGTACACCAGCGAGAAGAATATCGACGCTCACTACGAGGGCACCGGCCGCGAAATCCACGAGGACCTCGCCCGTGACGGCATCACTCGCGTGGACTATCTGATCGGCGGACTCGGCACCACCGGATCCACCCGCGGCGCGGCAACGTTTCTGCGCAAACACAATCCGGAGTTGAAGGCCGTCGCGGTGGTCTCCGAACGCGGCGACTTCATCCCGGGCATCCGCTCGGAGACCGAGATGTGGGATGTGGGTCTGTTCCAGCCGGACTTCTACGATCGCATTATCGCGGTCGAAGCCGGAATGGCAGTCGATGCAACGCTGGATCTGGCGACCCGCTACGGCGTACTCGCCGGACCCACCAGCGGAGCCACCTACGCCGCGGCCCTGGAACATTTGCGCACGGTGCGGGTTTCGCCCGAACAGCCGCAGACCGCGGTGTTCATCGTCTGCGATCGCATCGAGCCGTACCTGTCCTATATCCGCAAGCGCCGCCCCGAATTGTTCGGCCGCGCCCACCGTCCGGCCGCACCGGACGCCACCGAACTCGCCGACACCCCGGCCCTGTCCCCCGACGAACTCGAAACCCTGGACCGCGAATCGCGGCCCACCATCGTCGATACCCGAGGTGCCATGGCCTATCGCATCGCGCACGTGCCCGGTGCGATCAATATTCGGGACGATCAACTCGACGATATGCTCGCCCAGGGCGTCCCGTTCTCCCGCTCGCGCCCGGTCGTTTTCGTCTGCCCGGTCGGTGAGCTGTCCCTGCGGTTCGCGGCGATGGCACGCCGTGCCGGATATGAAGCGTCCAGTCTCGCAGGCGGAATCGCGGCCTGGCGGGACAGCGGTAAGCCGATGGAGTCCGCTCCACGCGCGCCCCGATGAGCTGTTAGCGCTGCGTACGGCACTCGCCGCGCCCGGTCGAGGCGTGGATTTCGCGGGACTGCCAGCACTGACACACCCCGCCGATGCGCGATTCGGACACTCGTCCTGGCACGATGAGCCTCGTGGAGTTGGCGTTCGGGCTCGTCGTGTTGGTGGCGGTAGCGGTCGCGTTGGCGGCGCTGGCCCGCCGAATGGATGTGGGTGAGCCCTTCGTGCTCACCGTCGCCGGGGTGCTGGCCTCCTATCTGCCGTTCGTGCCGGAGTTCGATATCGAACCCGAACTGGTGCTGCTGGGTTTGCTGCCGCCGCTGCTCTATACGACCGCCATTCGCACCTCGCTGATCGACTTCCGGCCCAAGAAGGTGTCGATCACGCTGTTGTCGGTGGGGTTGGTGCTGTTCACCGCGTTCGCGGTGGGCGGGGTCGTGTACTGGTTGCTGCCGGTGCCGTTCGCCGCGGCCATCGCCATCGGCGCGGTGGTGGCCCCACCCGATGCGGTCGCCGCGACGGCGGTCGCGCGCCGGGTCGGTATGCCGCGACGGATCGTGACCCTGCTCGAGGGTGAGTCGCTGTTCAACGACGCGACCGCCCTGGTGACCCTGCGGACCGCGATCGCGGCCATGGCCGGTGCGATCACCATCTGGGAGGCGGGCCTGGATTTCCTCGGCGCCGCCGGTGGTGGCGCGCTGCTGGGCGGGGTGGCGGCGCTGGTGCTGGCATTCCTGCGCCGCCGCATCAACGATCCGGTGCTCGATACCAGTGTTTCGCTGCTCGCGCCGTGGATCGCGTATCTGCCCGCCGAGGCGCTGCACGCCTCCGGGGTGATCGCGGTGGTCACCTGCGGTCTGATCCTGGGTCACGGTGCGCCGCACTGGCAGTCCGCGGCCTCGCGGATCGCCGAGCACACCAATTGGAGCACCATCCAGTTCCTGTTGGAGAGCGCGGTCTTCCTGATCATCGGCCTGCAGGTGCGCCATATCGTCGAGGACGCCTGGCACAGCGATCTGCCGCATCACTCGCTGCTGCTGGCCTGTGTGGGGGTATTGGCGGCGGTGATCCTGGCGCGCCCGATCTGGGTGTATCCGGCCACGTACTTCGCCTGGTCGATCGAGGGCAGGCGGCAGGGCAAGCCGAAACCGGCGTGGACCGGACCCGCGGTGGTGGCCTGGGCGGGTATGCGCGGTGTGGTCACCCTGGCCGCCGCGCTGCTGCTGCCCGCCGACACGCCGGAGCGCGCCACGCTGATTCTGCTGGCGGTCGTGGTGGTGGCCGGAACATTGCTGTTGCAAGGGCTCTCACTGCCGCTGCTGGTGCGGCTGCTGCGCCTGCACGGTCCGAGCCATGCCGAGGATCTGCTCCAGGAAGCCAATCTGCTGCAGCAGGCGACCGCCGCCGGGCTCGAGGCCCTGGAAGCCAATATCGGTGAGGAGACCCCGCCCGATATCGTCGACCAACTCCGCAATCAGGCGGTGGCGCGGGCGCAATCGGCGTGGGAGTTGTTGGGGCGCTCGGAATCCCAGCGCATCACCCCCAGTGGTGAATACCGGCGCCTGCGCCTGGCCATGCTCACCGCCGAACGCGAAACCGTGTTGCGCGTACGCGATGCGGGTCTGGTCGAACACGAGATCCTGCAGTCGGTGATGGCCACCCTCGACCTGGAGGAGTCAACCATCGTCCGCATTGCCGAGGCCGATGACGACGGCCGCGAGTTGCTCATGATCCCTACCGCTTCCGGCGGTTGCGAACATCTGCGCGAGGCCCCGCACACCAAGGTTCCCGATATGCCCGACGCCTGTGCCGAATGCCTGGACGAGGGCCTGGTCTGGGTGCACCTGCGCATGTGCCTGTCCTGCGGGCATGTCGCCTGCTGCGATTCCTCGCAGGGCAATCACGCCACCAAACACTTCAATAACACCGGCCATCCGGTCATGCGCAGTGTGGAGCCCGGCGAATCCTGGCGCTGGTGCTACGTGGACGAACTGCTCGGATAGCGCCCGGTTCGCAAGAGATCACGGAAGTGATTGCGCCCCAACCCTTTATGGAACGAGTAGTTCGATTCGCGCGTGTCGCGGCCCCTGAATGCCGACACTGGAGGTACGCGCTTTTTCGTGGCGCACCATTCAATTCACCCTTTCTCAGCGGAGATGGTCCTTATGACCCGATCGCGAAAACCAGTTCTCGCCCTGGGCGGAGTCGCCGCGGCAGCCGCGGCACTGGTGCTGGCCGCACCGAACGCCTCGGCCTATGTCACCAGCGTCACCGTATCGTCGGGGTCGAGTATCAATCTCGGCAGCGGCAACTACGGCACCAACTGCTCGTACACCGTCACCGTGAACGGCAGTCCGAACGAATACGTGTGGCTGTACGACAGCAGCAGCGCGACCTTCAGTCCACAGCAGCTCGGTCTGGGCAACGGCGGTACCGCGACCGCGACTTGGACACCGACCTCGACCGGGACGCATTACCTGCAGGCCTGGTCGTACAACGGCTCGCAGTGGGCGACGGCGCAGGTCGGCACCGGTATCAATCTGGGTTCGGCCTGCGTGGTCAGCTGAGCGGGCGCACACCGTATGCGCACGCCCCCGGCCGGGTGTGCGCATACCCCGCGTGCCGGGCACTACCCTTGACCCGGTGCAGACAGGCCAGCCCCCCTCCGACGCAGAACCCCGTATCTGGGGTGGAACCACCCTCACCGAACGCCGTGAGGCCCGCCGCGCGGCGTTGCTGGACGCCGCGCTCGATCTGATCGGTGAATCCGGGGCGGGCGCGGTCACCATGCGCGCGGTCTGCCGCACCGCCAATCTCACCGACCGGTACTTCTACGAAAGCTTCACCAGCCGAGACGAATTGCTCGATGTGCTGTACCGGCAGATCGCGGACGAATTCCTGGAGCCGATGACCGCGTTCGCGGTGGCCGACGATCCGACACGGGATCGGGCGCTCTCGCAGGTGCTGGTGGACAAGGTGCTCGAGGATCCGCGTAAATCGCGCCTGTTCCTGGTCGAGCCGTACTCCTCGACGGGGCTGGGTCAGACCACCATCTCGGTCATGCCCGCGTTCACGCGGTTGATCCAGGATCACCTGTTCGCGCATATCGATGATCCGGTGCGGCGGCGGCTGGCGGCGGTGACCATGGCCAGCGGTAACGCGGGCATGTTCTCGGCGTGGCTGAATGGGACGCTGCGCGCGACCCGGGATCAGATCGTCGATCATCTGGTCGCGACGATCGTGGCATATCGCTCGATGTATCGCTGATCTTCGGCGGCGAGAGCCTGGTCGCGCATCCCGAGGTGGCCGCTCGCACACTCGAATTCATCGCGCAGCACGAGGATGTACCCGCCGCGCGTCAGGTCATACGGTGCGGCCGAAGAGCTGGGCGGCCATGGCGAGGGCATTGTCCATGGTCGCGAAACCCTGGGGAGCATGAGGGTTTCGCAGGCGGCCACGGCCTCGATGACCGACTGCTCTCCGCGTGCGCGCGAAAGCAATTCGGCGGCAAGGGTTTCCGCTGATCGGTGTACATCGCGACGGTGTCGTCATCGGCGCCGCTGATATCGCGCACCAGAGCGAAGACCGCCGGTGGCAGACAGGCGCGTAGCGCGCGGTTACCATTGGGGTCGATATGGATGCGAAAGCCCTGATTGCGGATTCGCGGCGTCGGGTCCTGCTCGTGGACCGCGACATCGAAGCCGCCGCGCCGCAGGGCCTGTGCGAGCGCGAGTCCGCCGACTCCGGCGCCCGCGATGAGAATCCTTGGTGTTTGCGATATTTCGGTCATCCTTGCCGCTGCCGCCGAGTTCGGGGCATACGGGTACGCGGGTGCTCGCATCGGCGCCATCTCCGCGCGCGCGGGGGTGAACGTGCAGCTGATCTCGTCCTATTTCGATGGCAAAGAGGGGCTCTACCAGGCGGTTTCGCAGCAGTGGCAGGAGCGGCAACGCGATCTCGTCGCGCCCGGCACCCCACTGCCCGAACAACTGCGCACCTATGCCCTCGAGTCGCTGCACAATCCCGAGGGCGCGCGACTGCTCGCCTGGACCGGGTTGCAGTACACCGGCCCCGCCGACGATCCCGATCATGAGCCGCGCGCCCGCATGCTCACCGAGAGTGTCGAGGAGTTGCGCGCATTGCAGGACGCCGGTCAGCTGCCAGCTGATCTGGATCCGGCGTATCTGCTGGTCATGCTCATGGCCGCGGCCATGGCGCCGACCACGCTGCCCCATGTCGTCGAAGGCGTGTGCGGTGCGGATCCGCGCTCACCGGAGTTCCTGGCGCGCTTCGCCGACCAGCTCGCCACGCTCTCGCGTCACCTCGGCCTGGGCTGAATCGAACGCGCGGGTCGCCCGGATGGCGCGGACCGGGGCGGGCGCCCCGTCCAAACAGGTTTGCCGTCCTATTCACGCCACTGAGATCCAAGTCACAAAACTCTTGAACGCGCTGGTGATCGCGGGTCTCCGCACGCCCGCTCGCGGTTGCTCCCGTTTGCTGCCCGCCGTGCCGGGTACGCGAGGTTGTCATGCGCGGCGGAGAGCGTTTCCGGCGCGCGAGGGATTTTCGCGATCAGGGAAGAGAGGCGCGTGTGACAAGCCGCGACCCCAAATCCGGACAGCAGACCCGTTCGGTGGCCGCAGCGGCCATGGGCAATGCCACCGAGTGGTTCGACTACGGCGTGTACGCCGCGGCCGCCACCTACATCACCGCCGCGTTCTTCCCCGGACATCTCGGATCACTGGGCACCATGCTCGGTTTCGCGGTGTCGTTCGTGCTGCGGCCCTTGGGCGGCATGGTGTGGGGGCCGCTCGGTGACCGTGTCGGGCGAAAAGTGGTGCTGGCCACCACGATTCTGCTCATGGCGGCTGCGACCGGGGCCATCGGACTGCTGCCCAGCCATGCCACCGCGGGTGTGTTCGCGCCGATTCTGCTGATCACGCTGCGCGTGGTGCAGGGCTTCTCCACCGGTGGTGAATACGGCGGTGCGGCAACCTATCTCGCCGAAACCTGCAGTGATCGCAAGCGCGGATTCCTGGGCAGTTTCCTGGAGTTCGGCACGCTCGGCGGTTTCGTCGGCGGTTCGGCGGTGGTGCTGGCCTGCCAGCTGGCGCTGGGCTCGGACGCGATGTACGAGTGGGGCTGGCGGATCCCGTTCCTGCTCGCGGTGCCGCTGGGATTGATCGGCTGGTATCTGCGTTCGCGCCTGGACGAATCCTCGGTCTTCACCGAGGTGCAGACCGAGGAGCACCCGCCCACCGGCTTGCGGGTACTGCTCACCGACTACCGGCGTGAGCTGCTGACGCTGGCCGGGCTGGTGGTCGCGCTCAATATCGTGAACTACACCCTGCTCACCTATCAGCCCACCTACCTGCAGCACACGCTCGGGGTGGGCGAATCCACCACCACCGCGATGATGTTGGTCGGTCAGCTGATCATGATGCTGGCCCTGCCGTTCTTCGGCCACCTCTCCGATCGGGTCGGCCGCCGACCGGTTTGGCTGTACTCCCTGATCGGCCTGGCGGTTATGGCCATCCCGATGTACTGGCTGATGGGTCGCGGAATCGGCTGGGCCGTACTGGGTTTCGTCGTCGTGGGCCTGCTCTACATTCCCCAGCTGGCCACCATCTCGGCCACCTTCCCGGCGATCTTCCCCACCCAGGTCCGCTACGCCGGTTTCGCCCTGGGCTACAACGTCTCCACCGCCGTCTTCGGCGGCACCGCGCCGCTGGTGAACGAGGCGGTCATCGAAGGCACCGGCTGGACCCTGTTCCCCGCGATATACATGGTCGGCGCGTGCGCCATCGGCCTGGTGGCCTGGTCGTTCCTGCGCGAAACCGCGGGCGCCTCGCTGCGCGGCACCGATGTGCCGATCACCGACGAGATCCCGGCCGTGCCGCTGTTGGTGCCCGCGGTGCGCGACCCGTTGGGGGCCTGAAGCAGTCCCGATACCGCACATCCGTCCGTCCGGTCGCGGGGAGGCGGCGCACGATGGAGGGATGCGCAGCGCACATCTTCGTCCCGTCGAACGACTACGACCGCGCCGATCCGGGCATTCCGGAATCCTGGCCGTGATCACGGGTGCGGCGCTGGCCGTCGGCACGGTGGCGGGCTGCTCCGGCAGCGAGTCGACTCGGCCGTCCGGTTCCGCGGTGGTGGCAAGCGCTACCGCGCCGAGTCGCCCCTCCGGTGTGATCGATCTCGAGGGTGGCCAGGACCTCGTACAGGGGATCGAGGTGCCGTGGGGGCTGGCGTTCCTGCCCGAGGGCGGGGTGTTGGTCGCCGAGCGTGACTCCGGGGCGATTCTGCGAGTGCGGGCGGGAGTTCCGGCGGAGCGGGTGTATCAGGTGCCGGGGGTGGCAGCGGCCGGAGAGGGTGGACTGCTCGGGCTCGCGGTATCGCCGCAGTACCGCGAAAACGGTTATGTCTACGCGTATTTCACCGCGGCCGCGGACAATCGCATCGTGCGATTCCGACTCGGCGGGCAGCCCGAGGTGCTGTTCTCCGGCATCGCGAAGGCATCGAATCACAATGGCGGGCGAATCGCGTTCGGACCGGACGGGATGCTGTACGTGGGCACCGGCGACGCGGGTTCGCGGACCGCATCGCAGGATCCGGCGAGCCCGAACGGCAAGATCCTGCGCCTGACATCCGAAGGCCGCCCCGCACCGGGTAATCCGACCCCCGGCTCACCGGTGTACACCCTCGGCCACCGCAATGTGCAAGGGCTGGACTGGGATTCGGCGGGCCGCCTGTTCGCCGCCGAGTTCGGCCAGAACCGCTTCGACGAGATCAACCGCATCGAACCCGGCCACAATTACGGCTGGCCGGAGGTGGAGGGCATCACCGACACCCGCTCCGGCCGATTCACCAACCCCCTGCTCACCTGGTCCCCCGCCGACGCCTCACCCTCGGGTATCGCCATCACCGCGAACACCCTGTACGTGGCGGCCCTACGCGGCGAACGACTCTGGACGATCCCGCTTCACGCCGACGGCACCCTCGGTGACCCGTCCGCACAGTTCGCCGCGCGGTTCGGCCGCCTGCGCACGGTCGCGGTCGCCCCGGACGGCGCACTGTGGCTGACGACCTCGAACACCGACGGCCGCGGCGGCCCCCACCCCGGCGACGACCGCGTCATCCGGTTCCCGTCCCGCTGAACGGACGCACTGCCGGTCGCTCGATCACCAGGAACGGGTGGTCGATCCATCTCGGAGATCCGACCGTCATTTCCTGGGGATCGGCTGTCCGGCAACTGCTTTCACGTCAGGAAGCCAGGGCCAGGCGCGGGCGCGCGGTGGTGCGCGCGGGGGTGGCGTGGGAGATCAGGCGGGTCAGGGCCGCCGCGACGCGGGCGGGTTGTTCCTGGATCACCGAGTGGCCGGCGCCGTCGATCAGTACCAGGTCGGCGTAGTCGATGGCGGTGGCCATGGCGATCGAGTGCGCGGGCGGGGTCATCAGATCGGCGGTGCCGCACAGGATCAGGGTGGGGATCGCCGACAGGGCCGCCAGCGCGTCGCTGCGGTCGTAGCTGGTGAAGGCGCGCAGGTACGCGGACATGGTCACGATGGGGGTGGGGTTGTGTACGGCGTTGGCCAGGGTGAGCATGCGCGGGTCGATGCTGCGCTCGCCGGATTGGGCGGTCCGCACGATCGGCGCGAAAGCCTTACCCGCCAACAGTTTCGCGTGATGCATCAGGGTGGGTGCGTAGCGCACCGCGGCGTGGAACAGTGAGATGACCGGATGGCGCAGCAGGCGGCCGATACCGGTGTCGGCCAGGCCGCTGGCGGTGGTGGCGATGAGGCCGACCCCGGTGATACGGGTGCCGATCTCCCGCGGGTGCTGGCTGATGTAGGTCAGTGCGGCCATCCCGCCCATCGAGTGACCGACCAGCACGACCGGTCCGGTGGGTACGCGGGCGTCCAGGACATCGCGCAGGTCGTGGCCGAGCTGCTCGAGGGTGTAGGTGCGCCAGGGCGCGGTGGCCGAGTCACCGTGCCCGCGATGGTCGTAGCACACGACCCGGGCCCGGGGATACTGCCGCAGCAGCGCGTCGCGGATGCGGGTCCACAGCTCGCCGCGGCTGCAATGTCCGTGCAGCAGAACAACTGTCAGCTCCGCGTCCCGCGGCCCGTACTCGCGTACCGCGAGCTCCACCCCGTCCCGGGTCCGGACCGTGACACGACCGGGCGTCGAGTGGGCGAAGGTGCTGGCGATCGGCATGGGTTCAGTCTTCGCTGCCGCGGGCGCGCGTGGCAGTGCCCCGAGTGTTGAGCAATCCGCCCGCAGGTGGCAGAGATCCCCACCTAGGTGGGGGCCGGAAAATGGCTGGTGGCATGCCCCTTTTCCGATCACCATTGACATATGCAGGTAAATACCTGCATGATTTGGGACGTGCAAGACGAACCGGATCTGGACCTGGTCTTCAAAGCGCTCGCCGACCCGACGCGGCGGCTGGTGCTGGATCGACTGCGCGAACACAACGGGCAGACCCTGCGCGAACTGTGCGAGCGGGTGCAGATGGCCCGCCAGTCGCTGACCCAGCACGTGGACATCCTGGTGCGGGCCGGACTCGTCACCGTGCTGCGGCGCGGCCGCGAACGGGTGCACTACATCAATCCGGCCCCCATCCACGACATCGAACAGCGCTGGATCTCCAGCTTCGATCGACCCCGCCTGAACCTGATCAGCGCCATCAAGAACCGAGCAGAGGAGTACGCCATGACCACGACCATCCCCGATTTCGTGTACGTCACCTACATTCACGCCAGCGCCGAACAGGTCTGGCAGGCGTTGACCGACGCCGAACTCACCTCCCAGTACTGGTTCCACGAGAACATCTCCGATTGGCAGGTCGGCTCGCAGTGGGAGCACCGGCGGGCCGACGGCTCGGGCGTGAACGATGTGGTCGGCAAGATCCTCGAGGCGACCCCGCCGACCCGCCTGGTGCTCACCTTCGAGGATTCCCCGGAAGAAGAACGCGACCCCTCGGTGGTCACCTTCGAGGTCGACCCGCACATCGATATCGTGCGCCTGACCGTCACCCACACCAATCTGCCGAATCAGGAAATGCTGCAGGGCATTTCCAGTGGCTGGCCCGCGGTGCTGGCCAACCTCAAATCCCTGCTCGAGACCGGCAAGGTGCTCCCCCAGGCGCCGTGGGAAATGTCCCGCGCCCACTCCTGATCCCGCATCCCACCAAGGACACGCTCATGCTCGACACCACCGCCCTGCGCGCGGCCTACCGCGCCCTGCTCGATGCGGCCGCCACGGTCGCCGACGCACCACACCGGCTCACACCCCCGGCCGGGGAATGGAACGCCGATCAGATCCTGGCCCACGTCTCACTGCTGACCGCGACCACGATCGCCACCGCCTCCGCCGTGGCCGCGGGCCGGCACACCAGCTACGACAACCGCCTGTCCCTGGACACCTGGACCATCGCCAATGTCATCGCCCTGACCGGTGACAACACGGCTTTGCGGGAGCGGGTGCGCCAGCAGGGCGAGGCGCTCTGCGCCCTTGGTGGCGCGGGCCTGACCGACCGGGAACTGGACACCCTGGTCCCGACCCGTCTGCTCTCGGCGCACACCCTGCTGCTGGATCAGCCGCTCGCACTGCGCGATCTGTTCGGCGGACTCACCGACTCCGAGCTTCCCGGTCATACCGATCAGCTGCTGGCACTGCTGCCCGCCCCGGTCGCCGCCTGACAGACCGCGCTCGTAGCTACGAATAGCATTGCCCTGCTTAACATTTCACGCCACCCCGAACTGCCGTGGGCCATCCGATATGGCCCACGGCGGTTTTCGTGCGCACAGTTGCGCCGGTCACAGGAGTTGCCGGATCCGGCTGTTCGGGTGTTTACTCGCTGACGCAAGGTGCCGTCGTTAGCTGAGGCTCCTCCGCGGATACAGGCCGGCGACCCCGAACGTCGAGAGACGCCCCGGGTCAGGACAGGTCTCCCCGAGATAAGGGGTGATCCCGACCGGCTCCCACACTCGCTGTGGGTTACGCCGTGGAGTGCTGAAGGTCTTACGAGGGGTGGCTACCGTTCCGGCGATCCGCGCCGGATTCCACTCTCCCTCGGCACGTGTGCGCAACGGCGTGGAGGTGATTGTCGTGCCCGATGGATCGGACAGAGTTCCGTTAGCCAATCGTTCACCAGGTGACACTCACCCCTTGCGCTGCCCGCTGGTTTCCACGCGGTAGCGTCCGTTCACGAGTGCGCCGACCTCTATTTTCGGAGGGCGTCATGACCACGTGGGAAATGCTGCTTCGACTCGGCGCGGGCGTCGGGTTCGGCGCGGTGATCGGATTCGAACGCCAGTACCGCGCACGCATGGCCGGACTGCGCACCAACGCGCTCGTGGCCGCGGGCGCGACCCTGTTCGTGCTGTTGTCCGCGCACGGCTTCAACGGTGCCGATGCGGACCCGACTCGTGTTGCGGCACAAATCGTTTCGGGTATCGGCTTCCTGGGCGCGGGTGTCATCCTGCGCGACGGGTTCAATATTCGCGGACTCAATACCGCGGCCACGCTGTGGTGTGCGGCGGCGGTCGGCGCGCTGGCCGGTGCGGGCATGTACAGCACCGCGGCCGCGGGCACGGTGGCCGTGGTGGTGGTCAATACCGCCCTGCGCACCGCCGCGCGCGCGGTGGATCGCCCCCACGACGGGGCCGATGAGGCGCTGTACGCGTTCACCGCCCGCACCGATGACGCACACGAGGCTGCTGTGCGTTCGCTACTGGTGCAGTCGCTGGCCCGCACGGACTTCCGGCTGGTGTCGATCTCGAGCCACAATATCGAGCCCAATCGGGTCGAGGTGCGCGCGGAGTTGACCGGGGACCGCCGCGACGACCGGCAGATGGAGTCCGCGGTGAGCCGGTTGAGCCTGGAACCGTCGGTGACCAGCGTGGGCTGGCGCACCGTGCCGCAGGCGGAGGTGGAGGCGTGAGCACCACCTACCCCACCCGCGGTGTGCTGGATCGTCCGCGCTCACGCTGGGCCGATATCGCGGTCTTCGCGGGCGCGGCGATCGCGATCTGGATCGCGGTACGCGTCTCGGCGGGAATGAACGTGCCCTTCGAGCACGCCGGCGCACCGTCCTCGATCTCCACCGATCCGGCCGAGCTGCCCTACTACGCGGTGCGTTCGCTGCTGCGCATGTTCGTGGCGCTGGGCTTGTCGATCGTGTTCACCTTCGTCTTCGCCACCGCCGCGGCGCGATTGCCGCGCGCGGAGAAGATCATGCTGCCGCTGCTGGATATTCTGCAGTCGGTGCCGATCCTGGGTTTCCTGTCGGTGACGGTGACCGGGTTCATCGCCCTGTTCCCGGGTTCGTCGCTGGGGTTGGAGGCGGCGTCGATCTTCGCGATCTTCACCTCCCAGGCCTGGAATATGGCGTTCGCGTTCCACCACAGCCTGGTCTCACAGCCGCGCGAGCTCGATGAGGCCGCCCGGAACCTGAGATTGTCGCGCTGGCAACGGTTCTGGCGACTCGATGTGCCCAGTGGGATGTTCCCGCTGGTGTGGAACGCGATGATGAGTTTCGGTGGCGGCTGGTTCTTCCTGACCGCGGCCGAGGCGATCAGCGTCAACAACCGCGAGTACGCGCTACCGGGCATCGGGTCCTATGTCGCGTCCGCGGCCGCCGAAAGCGATACGGGCAGAATCCTTTGGGCTGTGCTCACCATGATCGTGATGGTGCTGGGGCTCAATATCGCGTTCTGGCGGCCGATCACGGTGTGGGTGGAGCGTTTCCGGTACGAGGACTCCGAGGCCGCGAACGCCCCCCGCAGTCTGGTGCTGGATCTGTTGCGGCGCTCGCATATTCCGCTGCTGCTGGGCCGGGTGCTCGGTCCGCTGATCCATCCGATGGACCGGATCATGCGGGTCTTCGGTCTGGCCGAACATCAGCTGTACGTACCCGAGAAGCGCCGCCGCGCCAACGATGCGCTGTTCACCGCGATCACCGTCATCGCATTGGCGGTGGGCTGTTTCTACATGCTGCGCTATATCGGCTCCACCGTCGGTTTCGAGGAGCTCGCGCACGCGGCCTATCTGGGTTCGATCACCCTTTCGCGGGTGGTCGTGGTGCTGATCTTCGCGACGCTGATCTGGGTGCCGGTCGGGGTGTGGATCGGGTTGAACCCCAAGGTGTCCCGGCTCGCGCAGCCGATCGTGCAGGTGCTGGCGAGCTTCCCGGCCAACTTCCTGTTCCCGCTGGTCGGGGCGGTGCTGGTGGCCACGAGCGCGAGCCTGCAGTGGGCGGGCATCCTGCTCATGGCATTGGGCGCGCAGTGGTACATCCTGTTCAACGTGATCGCGGGCGCCGCCGCGGTCCCCAATGATCTGCGCGAAGCCGCGGCGAATCTGCGACTGCCGCGAATCCTGTGGTGGCGCAGGCTGATTCTGCCCGCCGTCTTCCCCAGCTATGTCACCGGTGCGATCACCGCGGCGGGCGGGGCGTGGAACGCCTCCATCGTCGCCGAGATCGTCACCTTCGGCTCCACCACGCTCACCGCCACCGGTTTGGGCGCGTACATCACCGAGGCCACCACCGCCGGTGACAGCCCGCGCATTCTGGTCGGCGTGCTCGTCATGAGCGCCTATGTGGTCGGGCTCAATCGAATCTTCTGGCGCCGCCTCTACACCCTGGCCCAGCGCCGCTACTCGCTCTGACAAGGAGACATCATGACCACCGTAACCACCGGTGAGGTCCTCATCGATATCGACGATGTCGGCATGTCGTTCACCGGCGCGGCCGGGGAGCGCCTCAATGTGCTCGAACACGTGAATCTGCAGGTGCGCGACGGGGAGATCGTGGCGCTGCTGGGCCGTTCGGGCTCGGGCAAGTCGACGCTGTTGCGCGCGGTCGCCGGACTGCTGGCACCCACCAGCGGGCAGGTGCGCTATCGCGGCAAGCCCTTGCGCGGGGCGAATCCCGGTGCGGCGCTGGTGTTCCAGTCCTTCGCGCTGATGCCGTGGCTGACCGTGCAGGATAATGTCGAATTGGGTTTGGCCGCACGCGGTATCGCCCCCGGGGCCCGTCGCGCCCTGGCGCTGGAGGCCATCGACCGGATCGGTTTGGACGGTTTCGAAACCGCCTATCCCAAGGAGCTCTCCGGCGGTATGCGCCAGCGTGTCGGGTTCGCCCGCGCCCTGGTGCTGGAGCCGGATCTGCTGCTCATGGATGAGCCGTTCTCGGCGCTGGATGTGCTGACCGCGGAGAATCTGCGCACTGAGCTCGTGAACCTGTGGGCCACAGCGGATTTCCCCACCCGCGCGATCTGTATCGTCACCCATAATATCGAGGAGGCGGTGCAGCTCGCGGACCGCGTGGTGGTGCTGGGCGCGAATCCGGGCCACATCATCGCCGAGGTGCGCATCGATCAGCCGCGTCCCCGTCATCGCCGCGCACCGGGTTTCATCGCCCAGGTCGACCAGATCTATGGTCTGCTGACCGGGCGCGATACCGAAATCGCCGCCACCACACCCGATTCGGGCACCCCGTTCCTGACTCCCCTGCCCGATGCCTCGGTCGGCGGTATCGCCGGTCTGCTGGAATTGGTCTACGCCAAGGACGGCCGCGCCGATCTCCCGGTCATCGCCGACGAACTCAATTTCGAACTCGACGACCTACTCCCCCTGGTGGACGCCGCGGCCCTGCTGGGTTTCCTGCTGGTCGATTCCGGTGATGTCATTCTCACCAATGTCGGCTCGAATTTCACCACCGCCAATATCCAAACCAGCAAACATGTTTTCGCCACCCAGGCCCGCCGGCGCGCACCCCTGGTCCGCACCATCTGCAGCGCGCTGGTCGGCAGCTCCGACGGCACCGCCCGCGCGGACTTCTTCCTGGATCTGCTGCGGCGCGGCTTCTCCGCCGAAGACGCCCGCCGCCAAGTCGAATTGGCCATCGACTGGGGCCGCTACGGCGAACTCTACGACTACGACACCGATTCCGGCCGCATCACCGCCGACCCCGCGGGGCTGGCGGCCACGTCCTAGTCGCCCCGAACAGCATCGTGCCCCCGCCGGATGATCCCGGCGGGGGCACGATGGGGTGCGAGAACTCAGTGCGCGACCACGACCGGGGCGTCGACGAGTTCGGGATTCCTGGGTTTGGTGCGGGGCAGGAAGGCCGCCGGGATGAGGGTCACGGCCAGCAGCACCAGGGCGACCACGAAGGTGTGGGCGAAGGCGGTGGCCGCTTGGTCGAAGCCGGTGGGCAGCGAACCCGGGGGCAGCTTCTCGGCGATGGTCGGATCCGAGCGCGAGGCGATGGCGGCTCCGGCCAGGGGGCGGTTGTTGAGCAGGTTGGTCAGGACCACGGAAATGGTTGCGGTGCCGATGGATCCGGCGGTCTGGTTGACGATGTTCATCAGGGTCGAGCCGCGCGCCACCTGGGCGTGGGTGAGGGTTTGGATGGCGGCGGTCATGGTGGGCATCATGGTGCAGCCCATACCCAGGCCCATCACGAACAGCGCTCCGCACAGTGCCCAGTAGGGGGTGTCGGCGGTGACCTGGGTCAGGAATGCCATGCCCAGCACCATGATCGAGATACCGGTGAGCACGATCTTGCCGGGGCCGATCTTGTCGACCAGGCGGCCCGCGACCGGCATGGTCAGCATGGCGCCCAAACCCTGTGGGGCGATGAGCAGACCGGCCATCAGGGTGGATTCACCGCGCACCTGCTGCAGGTAGCTGGGCAGCAGCAGACCAGAGCCGAAGAACGCCATGGCGAACAGGGTCATGGTGAGCACCGCGTAGCGCAGCGACTTGTTCTGGAACAGGCGCAGATCGATCAGCGGATGTTCGGTGTGCAGGGCGCGATAGACGAACGCCGCCAACAGGATCGCGCCGATGATCGCCGGGATCAGCACCTTGGCCGAGGCGACGGTGCCCTCACCGGGAATCGAGGACACACCGAACAGGAACAGCGCCAAACCCGGTGAGGCCAGCAGCATTCCGATGAAATCGAAGGACTGCGAGGGTTCGGGGCGATCGGCCGGGAACACGATGAACGCCAGTGCCAGGGCGACGATGCCGATGGGCAGGTTGATCAGGAAGATCCAGTGCCAGCTGAAGCTGTCGATCAGCCAGCCACCCAGGATGGGGCCCATGATGGGGCCCAGCAGCATCGGCACACCCAGCACGGCCATGACGCGGCCGATGCGCTGCGGTCCGGCGGCGTGGGTCATGATCGTCATGCCCAGCGGCATGAGCATGCCGCCGCCCAGGCCCTGGATGACGCGGAAGGCGATGAGCGACTCGATATTCCATGCCGTGCTGCACAGGATCGAACCCAGGACGAAGAAGACCAGCGCGGCCATGTACAGGCGTTTGGTGCCGAAGCGGTCCGCGGCCCATCCGGTCAGCGGGATCACGGTGGCCAATGCCAGCGTGTATCCGGTCATGGTCCACGCGGCGATGGCGTAGGTGGTGTCGAACGTCTGCTGGAAGGTGGGGATGGCCACGGTCACGACCGTCACGTCGAGAATCGACATGATCGCGCCGAGCACCACGACACCGGCGATTTTGAGAACGCCTGCGTCCAGTTTGTCGTCGGCCGAATTCGTGGCCGGTATATCCGGAGGGGTGGTCACCGCTTAAGCCTGCCAGCTCGAGGGCCGGGGAACCAGTTTTTTCTCACCTCGACACGCACGGGCATATTCTCGGCACCTTTCACGATTGCGGGAGCGGACAATCCGAACTCGGCCGCCGCTCAGCGGCTTCCAAATGGTACCGAGCAGTAGCAATGGCGCAGTTATCAATTTGGTCGCGATATTCGACCGACCGGTCCCGCTATTGGCGCAGAACGCAACTACGCTGACATCTCACCGCGAATCCGAGGAGCTGGCCGCGATGTCCGACCCGGTACTGGGACTGACCGGTACGCTGACCACGCCGATCCGGGGTCCGCACATGCTCGGAGAGGTTCTGGTCGCCATCAGGGGAGGAACCGAGCTGTACATCGCGCGCGCCGACCAACCGCTCGACACCGGTGCCTCGGTACTGATCGTCGCGGTGCATCCGGGTCGGCTCGTGGATGTGGTGCCGTGGATCCCGCTCCCGGGCGATCCTCGTGGGGAAATCTGAGATAGCAAGGGAGACAACAGTGCTGGGTTATCACGTGCCCGACCCGGATCAGGCCATGCTCGTCAGTGGCGGCGGCCCGAAGGAGAATTCGCCGTTCCGGGTGGTCATCGGTCACGGCGCCTGGGTGATGCCGTGGTTCCGCAAGGTCCGCTTCCTGTCCCTGGCCATGTACGAGGCCGAGATCCAGGAGCGCTGCGTCACCAAACAGGCCATCCAACTCGATGTGCGCGCGGTCATCGCGTTCAAGGTCGCCAATGACACCTCCTCCATTGTCAATGCCGCACAACGGTTCCTGTCCGAACAGGAACGCGAGATGTCGGTGCTGACCGGGCGCATCTTCTCCGGGCATCTGCGCTCGATCGTGGGCTCGATGACCGTGGAGGAGATCATCCGCGAACGTCAGAAGCTCGCCGACGAGGTGCTGGTGGCCTCGAAGGTGGAGATGAGCAATATCGGGCTGTGGGTGGATTCGCTGCAGATCCAATCCATCGACGACGGCAATCTGGGCTATATCGCCGCGCTGGCCGCCCCGCACAATGCCGCCATCCAGCGCGACGCCCAGATCGCCCAGGCCGCCGCCGCCCAGCTCGCGGCCCAGGCCGAACAGGAATCCCAGCGCCGCCAGGCCGAATACCAGCGCGAGACCGCACTGCTGCGCGCGCAGTATCAGCGCGATATCGACAAGGCCAATGCCGAAGCGGCACAGGCGGGTCCGCTCGCCCAGGCCACCGCGCTGCAGGAGGTGCTCACCGCCCAGGCCGAGCAGGCGCGCAAACAGGCCGAACTGCGTGAGCAGCAGTTGCAGACCGAGGTGGTCAAACCCGCTCTGGCCGAGGCGGAACGGGTGCGCATCCTGGCCGTGGCCGAGGCCGATCGCACCCGGATCCAGGCCGAGGCGGCCGCGTCGAACAATCGGATCGCCCTGGATCAGCTTCTGATCGAACAGCTTCCGGAGATCGTGAAGCAGGCCGCCGCGGGGCTGTCCAATGCCAATCTGACGGTGCTCAATGGCCCCGAAGGGGTGAGTGAGATCGTCAATGGCATGGTGGG
This sequence comes from Nocardia sp. NBC_01503, assembly GCF_036327755.1. NCBI lineage: Bacteria > Bacillati > Actinomycetota > Actinomycetes > Mycobacteriales > Nocardiaceae > Nocardia > Nocardia sp. NBC_01503. The sequence continues at coordinate 6,553,836 of NZ_CP109596.1, read as the reverse complement.
ACAGGGATTGACAGTGTTCAATTCGTTGCAAAAGGCACTTTCTTCCAACAATGATCGTGCCGCGGACTAGAGTTACCGCAGAGGGACGCGGCGTACGAGGAGCGGGTGTTTAGGTGTCCATCGGGAAATTGGTGTCGTTCGACAGCTCTCGGGGTTTCGGTTTCATCCGTCCGGAAGACGGTGGGCCGGACGTGTTCGTCCATGTCAACGACATCGGGCTGGACGAAGATGAGCTACGACAGGGGCGGGTGTTCGAATTCGATGTGACCGAGGGGGATCGTGGGCCCAAGGCCATCAATCTGGCGCTGGTCGCGGGCGCACCGCCGCCGGTGCGCGCGCACAAGAGCAAGGATCGCCCCGCGGGTGGGCAGATGAGCGCGGGTGAGCATCGGCGATTGATCACCGAACTGCTGCTGGACGCGAGTCCGGCGCTCACCGCCGGGGAGATATTGACCATCCGGGACAGGCTGACCGCGTTCGCGGATCAGCATGGCTGGATTGAAAACTGAGCGGTACCACCAAACCGACCAGTACCCCCGTACGATCTTGCTGGGACGCGGACCGGTGAATTTTCACCGGTCACGCCGTCTACCTGGGTGAAACCAACCCGAGGAGGTCGTGTGGAGCTGCCCGTCACCCCACCGGTGAAACCGATGCTGGCCAAATCGGTCTCGACCCTGCCCCGCGAGGCAGGGCTGCGCTATGAACCCAAATGGGACGGGTTCCGGTGCATAGTCTTTCGCGACGGCGACGAGATCGAACTCGGATCCCGCAATGATCGCCCGCTGACCAGGTACTTTCCCGAACTCGTCGAATTGCTGGGTAGGGCGCTGCCGGACAAGTGCGTGCTGGACGGTGAGATCGTCATCGTCACCGAGAACGGCCTGGACTTCGACACCCTGCAGCAGCGACTGCATCCGGCGGCCTCACGGGTGAACAAGCTCGCGGTGGCGACACCGGCCAGCTTCGTCGGATTCGATCTGCTGGCCCTGGGCGATCAGGATCTGACCGGGGAACCGTTCACCGAACGCCGCCGACTGCTCGAGACGATCCTGCACGGCGGCGGGGACGGCGCGCAGGGCCTCGAGCGAATCCACCTGACCCCCATCACCGATGATCCCGATATCGCGCAGGACTGGTTCACCCGATTCGAGGGCGCGGGCTTCGACGGGGTCATGGTCAAGGCCGCGGATCTGGCGTACCTGCAGGACAAGCGGGTGATGTTCAAGGTCAAACACGAGCGCACCGCGGACTGTGTGATCGCCGGATTCCGCTGGCACAAGGACGGTGAAGGCGTCGGATCACTGCTGCTGGGACTCTTCGACGCCGAGGGCAATCTGCATCATGTCGGGGTGGCCAGCAGTTTCACCGCGGCCCGGCGCAAGGACCTGGTCCAGGAGTTGGCGCCGCTGCGGGTGAACGCGCTGGAGAATCATCCGTGGCGCGAATGGGCCGACGCGGCCGCGCAAGCCCGCGCGGACGGGAAGATGCCGGGCGGGGTGAGCCGGTGGACCGGCGGTAAGGATCTGTCCTGGGAGCCGCTGCGCACCGAACTGGTCGCCGAGGTCCGCTATGAGCATGTGATGGCCGGGCGGCTGCGGCACGGCGGGCGCCTGGTGCGATTCCGCACCGACCGCACCCCCGAATCGTGTACCTACGCCCAGCTCGACGAGGTCGCCCCCGCCGAACTCTCGGCGATCTTCGACGAGGCGAAAGGTGTTGCGCGGTGAGCGCTTCGGTCGAACTCGAGGTGGACGGGCACACCGTCACCCTGTCCAACCCGGACAAGATCTACTTCAACAAGCGTGGCGAGACGAAACTGGATCTGGCCAACTATTACCTGTCGGTGGCCGAGCCGATCATGAACACCATCGGCAATCGGCCGGTACTGCTCGAACGCTATCCCGATGGGGCGTCCGGCAAGTCGTGGTTCCAGAAGCGGGTCCCCAAATCGGTGCCGGACTGGTTGCGGACCACGGTCGTCTCCACCCCCAACGGCACCACCAGCGACGCCCTGGTCGCCGCCGATATGGCGCATATCCTGTGGGCAGTCAATTTGGGCTGCTTGGGATTTCACGTCTGGCCCACCCATGCGGGCGCCGAACTCGAGGCCGCCACACCGCAGGTGCACGATGCCAACGGTGACCTGCTGCCCCCGACCGGTATCACCGACGAGCTGCGCATAGACCTGGACCCCTCCCCCGGTATCGGCTTCGACGATCTGCGTGAAGCGGCAAGGCGCACCAGGGATTTGTGCACCGAACTGGGGATCGATGTGCGCGTGAAGACCTCCGGTTCGCGCGGTCTGCACCTGTACGCGCTGCTGCAACCGAACTGGGACGGCTATCAGGTGCGCGCGGCGGCGGTGGCGCTGGCGCGCGAACTCGAACGCCGCCACCCCGACACCATCACCGCCGCCTGGTGGAAAGAGGAGCGCGGCTCGCGAGTGTTCGTCGACTTCAACCAGAACGCCCCGCACAAAACGGTTTTCGGCGCGTGGTGTGTGCGCCCGAAGGTCGGCGCCCAGGTCTCCACGCCCATCTCCTGGGATGCCCTGGACACGGTCACCAATGACGATATGACCATCGCGACCGTCCCCGCGCGCGTGGCCGAACTCGGCGACCCCTGGGCCGACCGTATCCCGCAGTCCTTGACCGCACTGCTGGAGATGTCCGAGAAGGATATGGCCGCGGGCCTGATGGACGCCCCGTGGCCGCCGCAGTATCCGAAGATGCCCAATGAGCCCCCGCGCGTCCAGCCCAGCCGCAAGGCCACACCGGATCCGAAGGGTTCCTGATCCGCGCGTACGCTGCTCACCTGCACTGATCCACTCGAGAAGGGGGATGTCATGATGCGCAAGGTCCGCACGGTCGCGGCGGTCGCCACACTGCCGATCCTGGTTTTGGCCCTCTCGGCCGGTCCCGCCGCCGCGGGCCCGGTGTCCTTCGATTCCGCGCACGTGGACCTCTCGCCGGGCTGTGCGGGCACGGTCACCGCCGAGGTATCGGCCAGCCAGGGCCAGCAGGCCCGCGAATTCGCCGATTTCATCGACAGCACTGCCCGGGTGACGGTGAACTTCACCCCCGATGCCGCCAGCAACCCCCTCGGTTCCCTGTCCGCCGCCCCCGGCGGTGACAGCTGCCAGGTCGCCACCACGGTCACCATGCGCAACCTCGACACCGGGGTGAGCAACACCGAAACCCGCACCACCGTGCACGACGGCCACTACGGCTGGAACGCCGCCTTCTTCACCCTCCCCGGTTCGGGCCGCGTCGCGGTCCAGGTCAGCACCAACCCGAACCCCGCCGAGCTGACCATCGACGTCCCCGCCCCCTACTGACCCATGACCGACGAGCGCCCCGCCGGCCGATCCCGCTGGGGCACCCCCACCACCCTGGTCCTGTACCGAACCCCGGACCGCTGGCGCCACGCGGTCTACCTGAGCGACCCCGACGGCGTCCTGGACGGCTCCCTGCCCGATATCGCACCCACCTGCGCCGTCGAACAGGCCCAATCGGATCTGCATCGCCGAGTCGAACTCGCGAACGGTCGAAGGTTCCATCTCTCCTGGCACGAGGCCGACAAACCCGACTGGTGGACAGCCGAGGTCACAGACCTGGGCCCGCTGCCCCAACCTGAGTGACAGCAGTACCTGAGTGACAGCAGTCCGCGCACCGGGGTGGTTGGTGCGGACTTCCTGTTCTAGAGTTGGTGTTTCGCGACTGGCGTCACGTGGGCAAGACCACGAGGAAGCGCGGTATCGGAGCGTCGTCCGCCTGGGTGCTCCCGAACTCGAGTTCGGGATGTGGAGTGCGGCAATGGATTTGCGATATGGGATGAACCCCCGGCAGCGGGCTCGGATTGCCGGGGACAGTGCCGCGCATGTGCGGGTGCTGCACGGGTCGGGGTCGATGATCAATTATCTGGATGCGCTCAATGCCTGGCAGCTTGTCGCCGAGGCGCGGCGGGCGACCGGTGCGGTGGCGGCCGCGTCGTTCAAACATGTTTCACCGGCGGGGGCCGCGCTGAACGGGGTACTCGACGACACCGTGCGCACGGTGTGGGGTTTGGGCAGCGCATCGTTGGGATCGCTTGCGGCGGCGTATGTTCGGGCGCGCGACGCCGATCCGCGGTCATCGTATGGCGATATGATCGCGGTGTCCGAGCCGGTGGATGAGGAGCTGGCGGATCTGCTTGCCACGGTGGTCTCCGACGGGATCATCGCCCCGGGGTACGCGCCCGGGGTCGTCGCGAAGTTGGGTCGTAAGAAGGCCGGACGCTACCTGGTTTTCGAGATGGATCCGGACTACTGTCCGCCCGCGGTCGAGATGCGGACCGTGTTCGGTGTGGCTCTCGAGCAGGATCGCGATCGAGAACCGATCACGGCGGATCTGCTGCGTTCGGTCCAGGGTCCCGCGCTCACCGATGCCGCCTCGACCGATGCGGTTCTGGGGATGATCGTGGCTCGCTATACCCAGTCCAACTCGGTGGTCTTCGTCCGTGACGGCATGACCGTCGGTGTGGGTGCCGGTCAGCAATCGCGCGTGGACTGCACCCAATTGGCCGGGAACAAGGCGCGAACCTGGTGGTTGCGCAGGCATCCGGGCATCCGGGATCTGCCGCTGCCGTCGGGGTTACCACCTCAGCAGCGAGTGAACTGGCAGATCGCACTGGCCTCCGACACTCTCACCGCCACCCAGCGCGACGAACTCGCGGGATTGCTGCCCCGACCGCACACGCTGCCGGACAATCGCGAACGTGCCCGCTGGAGTCGCGAACTGACCGGTATCACATTGGTGTCCGACGGCTATCTCCCGTTCCGCGACAATATCGATGTCGCCGCCGAATACGGTGTCACGCTCGTGGTCGAACCGGGCGGTGCACTGCGCGGTGACACGATCGCCGATGCCTGCCGCGAACATCGCATCGCGCTCGCCCGGACGGACCTTCGACTGTTCCATCACTGAGATACCCTCGCGCACAAGCGGTTTGCGGGTCGGGGATCAGCTCGGGCGGGTCGGGTCCGGCGGGGGTGCGGAGTCCGGATCGGCGGGGGTTTGCGCTGTGGTGGGGGTGACTCTGCGGGGTTTGGCTATGCGGCGGATGCCCACGGTCGGGGAGGTGTCACCGGCGCGGCGGCGGCGCAGGGCGTCCAGGTCGAAGATGGTGGCTTCGCGGGCCGGTTGGGTGGGGTCCTGCGGTGGGGTGGTGGGGTGGGCGGGGCCGGGGTCCACGGGCCACCAGCCGGTTTCGCGTTGCAGTTCCGAACGCAGGACGGGCCTGGTGGGGGCGGGTTCGTAGGGCGAATCACCGCTGGCGTGCCAGGTTTTGCGGGGTGGGCCGTCCGGATCTTCGGGTAGTCGGCGGGGGCGGCGGGGCAGGCGGGTGAGTTTGGCGGCTTCGAGCGCGTTCTCGTCAGGGTTCGGTGGGGTTCCTGGGCCCGATAGTTCGTCGCTCACGTCCGTATTCTCCCTCGAGATCCTTGCACTCGTCTGCATGCGCTGTCGCACACGTGACGAATCAACGATAACCAAGAACCCGCCGGGGATCGCTCAGGCGGGTGGTCCGGGCGCAACGAGAACGATCCGGTGCAGGGATGGGAACGACCCGGCATGATCGCTGGGCGTCTCCGGTTCCAGGGGTGATGATGGCTGTGTGGCGAGTGAACGGATCCAGGTGCGATGCGTTTTGGTGTTCGGGGACAGTGAGAACGCGGTCGCCTACCTCGAAACACCGTGGCATCCGGCACGATCGCCCATGGCGTGGGCGGCGAACGAGATAGCACGGCAGGCCGGGCTGCCCACCAATGAGCTGCCCGGCCGCGAATTCTGGGCCGATGCCGAACGATCCGGCGAAGGAGCGCTGCGACTTTCGGGGTTTGTGCTGGTGTACGACCCGCGACTCTAGGCGGACACGCGGGCGGTGAGTACGGGGGCCAGGGTGCGCAGCACCTCGAGGTGGTCCCCGCCCAGCACCTGTAGCGCGATATGGTCCCCGCCCGCGCGCAGGTGTTCGGTGGCCGACTCGACGATCCGGTCGGCATCACCGTGCAGGATGAGCGCGTCCACCAGGCGGTCACTGCCCGCGCCTCCGAGTTCTTCGGCGGCGAAACCCGAGCGGCGCAGGTTGTTCGCGTAATTGCTCAGGGTCAGGTAGAAGCGCGTGAAGTCGCGGCCGACGGCGCGAGCGCGCTCGGGATCGTCGTCGAGCACGATTTTGTGTTCGGGCGCGATGAGGGTGTCCGGGCCCAGCAGTGCGCGCAGTGCTGCGGTGTGCTCGGGGGTGCTCAGGTACGGCAGCGCCCCGGCGGTACGGTCGCGGGCGAGCTCGGCGACCTTCGGGCCGAGCGCGGCCAGGGCGCGGCGTTCCTTCGGAACCTCGGCCTTGTCCAGCTGATCAAGGTAATTCACCAGTGCGTCATAGGGTTTGGTGTATTCGCCGGTGTTCTCGCGGTGCCCGACACCGACACCGAGCAGGAATCGTCCCGGGAAGCGGTCCTCGAGGCGGTGGAAGGTCGCCGCGGCCTGCTCGGCCGGGGACGCCCACACATTGACGATGCTGGTGGCGATGGTGATCGACTCCGAGGCGGCCAGCAACGCGTCATAGCCGTCCCAATCCGCGGCGGGCGAACTGCCCAGCCATATCGCGCCGTAGCCGAGTTCCTCGAGCTCACGCACCCCCGCGGGGGTCACCACCTGGTGGGGCAGCCATACACCGAATGTGCCGAGTTGATCTTTCGCCATACCTGCGAGCAACAGCCGTGCCCGGATGCGCATTCCCGCCCGCCGCTACCGGTTTCGCCGATTCAGTTCGCGGTGTCGAAGGCGGTGCGCGCGGCGAACACCTCGTCCATGTTCTCCTCGGCCCAGTTCTTGAGCATGTTCAGGATCGGGAACAGACTGCGCCCCAACGGGGTCAGTGAATAGTCCACGCGCACCGGCACCTGCGCGGTCACGTGACGTTCGAGCAGCCCATCCCGTTCCAGGGTGCGCAGGGTTTGGGTGAGCATCTTGTTGCTGATTCCCGCGACAATCGCCGAGATCTCCCCGTACCGGCGCGGCTCACCGGTGAGGGTGGCCAGTACGAGTCCGGTCCATTTGTCGCCGAGGGTGTCCATGAGCTTGTTGGTGGGACACGCCGCGACGAACGCGTTGTAGTCGTTCTTGCGCTGTTCGCGCTGCTGGGCAACGGTTTTGGTGGGCATGCGGATTCCTTCCGGTGGGCTAGGCACTTTCCGGTGCCTTCTTCTCACGAGCTGACCGCCGGGCTTAGGTTGAGCACACGCCCGCCGCCGGACATCCGGTGCGGGCGTTCCACCGGTGGCTATTGCAACCCTTCGCATACTCAGGAGCATTCCGATGCGTGCTGTCGCATTCACAGAATTCGGCGGGCCCGAGGTTCTCACCGTCCTCGACCTGCCCACACCCGCGCCCGCCGCGGGTCAGATACTGGTGAAAGTTGTTGCGAGCCCGGTGAATCCGGTCGATACGGCGGCCCGCGCCGGATATCTGGCCGGTCTGCTGCCCGCCCGGCAGGTGTATGTGCCCGGGGTCGAGTTCTCCGGAGTCGTCGCCGAACTCGGCGCGCGGGTGGACGGGTTCGGCGTGGGGCAATCGGTGATCGGCCTGTTGCCGTGGCTCGCGGATCCGGTCGGCGCGGCCGCCGAGTACGTGGTCATCGCCGCCGAGGCTCTCGCTCCCGCCCCGCACAGTGTGGATCCGGTCGCGGCCTCGACACTTGCGTTGAACGGCATCACCGCGGATCTGGCGGTCTCGGCCGCACGGTTGGCACCGGGGCAGCGCGTGCTGGTAACGGGTGCGGCCGGAGGCGTGGGCGGTTATGCGGTGCAGTTGGCGGCCGCGCGCGGCGCGCAGGTGATCGCGGTGGCCTCGGCCGGTGACGCGGATCTCGTACGCGCTTTGGGCGCGACCGACTTCCTCGATCGCGCCCATGCCGATATCGATTCGCTGCGCGCGCTGGGCCTGGACGTGGTCATCGACGCGGCTGTGCGCGGCGCGGAACTGATCGCCGCGGTCCGCGACGGCGGCCGTTTCGCGGCGCTGTTGCCGCCCGCCGCACCCGAATCCGAGCGCGGCATCACCGTGCACACCGTGCAACAGTCCCCCAACGGCCCGCGCCTGGCCGAATTGGCGACACTGGTCGACGCCGGAACCCTGACCCCGCGGGTCGCGGACACGCTGCCATTGCGGGAGGCCGGGTCCGCGCACGCCCGTTTCGAGAAGGGCGGACTACGCGGACGGCTGGTCCTGCTCCCCTGACCGCCCGTCACCGTTCTCCGTCGAGGTGGCGGAGTTCCGGTATCTGCCCGGGGCGACTCCGAATTCGCGTTTGAACGCCTTGGCGAACGCGAATTCGGAGGTGTACCCGCAGCGTTCGGCCACCACCCGCACCAGGGCATCGGTATCGCGCAGCATGCGCGCGGCCAGGGTCATCCGCCACCAGGTCAGATAGGTCTGCGGGGCGGTGCCGATCACGGCGGTGAATCGCTGGGCGAACACCGAACGCGACAGGCCGCCGACCGCGCCGAGCGATCGCACGGTCCAGGGTGCGGCGGGTTCGCGGTGCATGGCCGCCAGCGCGGCATACAGGGCCGGATCACGCAGCGCGCCCGCCCATCCCGTGTCCTCGGGCTGATCGTCGTACCAGGCGCGCAGCATATATTGCAGCAGCACCTCCAACAGCGGGGCGATCACGCCGGAGTGGTTTCGGGTGTCGAGTTCCAGGCCCAGCAGATCGATCGCCCCGCGCAGTGCGGTGTGGTGCCCGATGCGCGCGGGCAGGTGGATGACATCGGGCAGTTCCGAAAGCAGTGGATGCGCCCGGGATTGGTCGAGCCGGTATGCGCCACACAGCAATACGGTGGTCGAGGCGTCTTCGGACGGTGTCCCGGCGGCTGTTCGGCCGGTGTCGAGCACGGCTCGCTCGGTGCCGTTCCAGGGTGGGCCGCCGGGTCTGTCGCCGATGGCGTGCCCCATTTCGCGGGGCAGGAACGCCACATCTCCGACCTGGAGCCGGATCGGCGCGCCGCGCGCGGGCGTGAGCCAGCAGGAACCACGCAGCACCACATGGAATCCCGCGCCGTCCTGTGGCGGGAACCGCTGTCCCCAGGGTGCGCGCACTTGGGTGCGCGTGGAATGCGGGGTGCCCACGCGCATCGCGGCAATGGCATCGGCGAGTAGGTCCACTTCCCCACCGTACTGCGGCCGGACAGTGATCAGGACGTTCTGACATCTTCTACGGAGCAATGAGCATGGATCGTCCTGATGGCGGGTCCTAGCGTGAATGGCGAGCCGATGCTCGTCGGTTCGGTCCCCCTCAGCTATGGAGTTGTCTCCCATGAGAATTGCCGTCTACGGAGCCACCGGATTCACCGGCGGTCTGGTCGTCGCCGAACTGGCTCGCCGCGCCCTCACCCCGGTCCTGATCGGCCGGGACGGGCCGAGATTGCAGGCGGCCGCGCGCGCCGCGGGTGTCCCCGATGCCGAGATCCGAATCGCGGAGCTCGGCGAGAGTGCCGCGCTCACAGCGGCTTTCACCGATTGCGCGGCCGTGGTCAATGCGGCCGGACCATTCACCCGGTGGGCCACCCCGGTCATCGAGGCCGCGATCGCGGCGGGCGCGCACTATGTGGACACCAGCGGCGAACCACACTATCTGCGCACCGTTTTCGATACCTACGGCCCCGCCGCCGCCCGGGCCGGGGTCGCCATTGTCCCGGCGATGGCCGATGACGGTGGTCCCGGTGATCTGATCGCCGCGCTCACCGCCGCACCCTCGGGCTCACAGGTCGATGAGGTCTTGATCGCGGATCTGCGCCGGCCGGGGGCGGTCTCGCGCGGCACCGCCCGCACCATGGCGGCGGTCCTGTCCTTGGAGACATTCGAGTTCACCCAGGGGCGATGGCTTGCGGTCGAGGCCGCCGAGCCCGCGCCACTGACGGTCCCGGGCGAACCGGATCCGGTGCCGGTGGGGGTGCTGACCCTGCCCGGCGTGGTCACCATCCCACGCCGGATACCCGCCCGGCGCGTGCGCAGTGTCATCCGCGCGGAGGTCGCGGCCCTGTTCGGCGCACTCACCGCGGAGGTCGCCGAATCGGTCCCGGCCACGCTCACCGATCAGGAACGCCAGGCCAGCAGTTGGTTCATGTACGCCCAGGCCACCGCCGTGGACGGTGCCCGCACACACGGCTGGGTCACCGGCCCCGACGGTTACGGCCTCACCGCGGTCATCGCCGTGGAGGCCGCGGTCCGCCTGGCCGCCGGTGACCGTGCCGGAGTGCTCAGTCCCGCACAGGCTTTCGACCCCCGCGATTTCCTGGACGCTCTCACCGAGCACGGTGTGACCTGGCGGGTCGAGCAGCTCGCCGAAATCAGATCGTCCCGTTGACCTTCGGGAACGATTCGGTGATCAGCGTGGTGAGGGTGTCCGAGAGCAGATCGTGTACCTGGGGGCGATCGAGTGAACCGCGCACGATCCATTCCCGTCCGGCGGCCTTCACCAGGCCGCCGTAACACCGCACCAGGGCCTGCAATTCGGCGCTGTGCAGGGAATCGTCCAGGCCGACCATCTGCACGACTCGGGCGGCGGCGGCATTGTCGGCTTCGTCGAGAATGCGTTGCACATCCGGGTCGTCGCCGATGCCCTCCAGACCGGTGACCTTGACCCAGGTGGTGCCGTGCTCGCCGATGGTGTCCAGCAGCCAGGCGACGCTGGCCTCCACGCGTTCACGGATGGTGCCCGAGGAGGGCACCAGCATGTGGTCCGCGCGCGGCAGGGTCACCATGCGGCGCACGACCGCCAGGTACAGGTCGCGCTTATTGCCGAAGTAGTGGTTGATCAGCCCGCGCGCCACCCCGGCGCGCTGGGCCAACTCCGCGGTGGAGACAGCGGCATAGGGACGTTCGCCGAACATGTCGATGGCGCAGGACAGGATCTGCGCGCGGCGTTCGTCGGGTTCGAGCCGTCGCCGCCGGGACGGGGTGTCGTCGGCGGGGACGGGCTCGAGCGCGGTGTCGGTGTTACCGCCGGGCTTCGACGGTGCGTGACTGTCAGAGTGAGCGGGCAATGAGGTCCTTCATCACCTCGTTGGCACCTGCGAGGATCCGCAGGACCCTCGCGCCGGTGTACAACTGCGCAATCGGATATTCGGTCATGTAGCCATAGCCGCCGAAGAACTGCAGGCAGCGATCCACCACATTACCGAGTTGGTCGGTCAACCAGTACTTCGACATGGCAGCGGTGGGAATGTCCAGTTCACCGCGCAGGTGTTTACCGATGCAGTCATCCAGGAAAACGCGCCCGACCCTGGCGATGGTGGCGCACTCGGCGAGCTCGAACTTGGTGTTCTGCATGGCGAAGAGCGGTTTGCCGAAAGCCTGACGGCCCTTGGTGTACTCGACGGTGAGCTCCACCGCCTTCTCGGTCATGGCCACCGCCAGAATCGCGGTGACCAGGCGCTCCTGGGCGAGCATCTGCATCATTTGATAGAAGCCCTGACCCTCGGCTTCGCCCAGCAGATTCGAGGCGGGCACCCGCAGGCCGTCGAAGAACAGCTCGGCGGTGTCCTGCCCCTTGCCACCGATCTTGGACAGGATGCGACCGCGGGTGAATCCCGGGGTGTCGTCACCGACCTCGGCGAAGATCAGCGAGACACCCGAGGCCCCCTGGGTGGGGTCGGTCTTCACGGCCAGGATGATGCCATCGCACAGCCAGCCGTTGGAGATGAAGATCTTCGACCCGGTGATGACGTACTCATCGCCCTCGCGCACCGCGCGGGTCTTGATGTTCTGCAGATCCGAACCGGTACCGGGTTCGGTCATACCGATCGAGAGCAGCATCTCCCCGCTGGCGGCCTTGGGCAGCACACGGCGCTTGAGCTCCTCGGAGCCGAACTGGTGGATGTAGGGCGCGATGATCGAGGAGTGCACCGACATGCCCAGTGCGCCGTCACCCAGATGCGCCTGCGCCTCGATGATCGCGGCCTCATGCGCGAATGTGCCGCCGCCACCACCGTATTCGGCCGGAATGGCCGCGCACAGCAGCCCGAGTTCACCGGCCCGGTTGTACAGGGCGCGGTCGGGATGGCCCTGTTCGATGAACTTCTCCTCGTGCGGGATCACCTCCTTCTCGAAGAAGGTGCTCGCCAGTCCTCGTACCGCTTCGACCTCGTCGTCGCTCCATGCGGGGCGTGCCATTGTGGTTCCTTCGCTGTGCCTGCTCGCGCTCTCGCGCCTCGGGACAAGGGTGCACGGCTATTGGCACCGTGTCAACAAAGCGTCAACGCTCCGCCGATCGCGCCTGATTGACCTCGGCGAAGGTGGCGAAAATCGGCGTGTCCGGATCCGCCTCGATACCCTGGCGGCGCAGGAAACCATCTATCAGACCCCACACCAGTTCCGTGGCCTGATCGACGAATTCGACCGTCTGCGCCTCGCTCGGACGATCCGAATCCGAGAGCCACAAATCGGTGATCGCCACCACCGCACCCACCAGAGCGCGCGAAAGATACTCCAGCCCCGAGGTTTCCAACGGCACCGCCTCGGCGATCGTGCGCGCCATCCTGGTCAGCTTGCCCGCGGCCGCACGACCCAGATCCAGCTGCAGCACCCCGGCTCCCGACTGCTGCAACACCGGAGCCTGACCCAGATAGCGAAAAACGTTGGGATGCTCCAGGATTCCACTCGAGTACTCGGTGAAGATCCGCCGCAACGCCGCACGCGGCGGCGCGAGCAGGAGGGTCATATCCGAACCGGTCGCGGCGAACGCGCGCTTGGTCATACGATCCGAGATCTCGGTGAACAAATCGCCCTTATCGGCGAACTGCCGATACAGGCGCGGTTTGGTGATACCGGCCTCGCGGGCGATGTCATCCATGCTCGGGCGCGGACCCTTGCGATCGATCACACGCACCGCGGCATCCACGATCTCCTCGCGGGTCACCGGGCGCGGACCGGATCCGGTGCTGATTCGAACCACCCGCGCAGTGTACACGTACCGCCAGTACGGTGATGCACACCACAGGCCAGGTCCACCGCACGGCATTGCCATGAAACCCGCCGTACTGCCAGTATCGAATCCCGTACCGGCAGTACGATCGACCCGGAAAGACCACCGATGTCAGACGCAGCAGCCCAACTCCGCGACACCCTCCGCGCACCCCTCCCGGCCGCCTTCGACCAACTCGGCGACGCCGACCTCACCGAACTCGACCGACTCCTGCACGCCGCCATGACACACCGCGCGGCCACCCTCGACAACGCCATCGGCACCTCCCTCGACTTCGTACCGCGCCTCATGCGCCCCGCCGTCAAGAAAGCACTGGGACTATGAGCGAACACCTCGTCGCCGTCGCCGAAACCACCAAACTCGCACGCCTGCTCGGCATCTCCGACCCCACCGAACTCGACTTCCTCGTCGACCTCCCACCCGCGGCCCTACGCGAATTCCGCGAACGCGCCACCGACCGACTCTTCGACCGCGACACCAAACGCCTCAAAGGCGTCGCCGCCGGAGCCAAACTCGTCCCCGCCGCCATCAGCGCCAAAGTCGCCGAACGCGCCTTCGGACCCACCCTCTGCGCCGCCGTCGCCAGCACCATCGACCCCCAACGCGCCATCGACATCGCCAAATCCCTCCCCGCACCCTTCCTCGCCGACTGCGCCGTCCAACTCGACCCGCGCCGCACCGCCGCCATCATCGCCGCCGTACCCACCGAACTCGTCGCCGACGTCGCACGCGAACTCCTCGCCAAAACCGACCACATCACCATGGGCCGCTTCGTCCACGTCGTCCCCGAACCCGCACTCCGCGCCGCCGCCCCCCTCATGAGCGACACCGACCTACTACGCATCGCCTTCCTACTCGAAGACAAAACCGCCATCGACAACGTCCTACACATCGTCGCCGACCGCGTCCCCGGCGTAATCCGCGCCGCCGCAGCACAATCCATGTGGGCCGAAGGCATCGACCTGCTCGACTCCATCGCCCCACACAACCGCGGCTGGATCGGAAACCTCACCGCCGACCTCGACGACAACGTCATCGACGCCCTCGTCAAAGCCGTCCAAGAACTCGACGCCTGGCCCACCCTGCTCCCCATCACCGGCGCCATGAGCACCGAAAGCCTGCAACGCTTCGCCGAACGCCACGCCATCCAAAACCCCGCCACCCTGCGCGCCCTCATCACCAGCACCGGCCAACACGACCTCTGGACCCACGCCCACCCACTCGTCCACGCCGCCATCACCACCGAAACACCCGACTCGTTCTGGCAGACCCTCATCGAACTCCGCCACGAAATCCCCGCCGACCTGCTCACCGAACTCGCCGAACGCGCCCGCGAACTCGGCCGCGACAACGACGCCGACCACCTCCAACCGATCGGCGCCACGACCTGAACATGTGCCCCGCGCCATAACCGCACGTGGCCGTGGCAGAGCGGATGTCGACACGATGCGACAATGGACGACGCCCGCACGCCCACCGCACGAAGGACAGCAGCACCCACCGATGGCCGAGAACACCGCACCGGCGTACGCCACCGAGACCACGGCCATCAACGCCGACGAACTCGCCATTTGCTTGCGCGTCCTCGAACAGGCGGCACAGCTGGACAAAGAACACCCCGACTCCGTCACCGTGCAACGCGCCGTCGGGCACATGTTCAAAAAACTCAAGCAGCGTCGGCGCATCGAAGCCCGCGACACCGTCTCCGAAGCCGACAAAGCCGTCATCGCGGCCACCGCCACCGGATCACCCAACCGCATCGACGACGAAACCGCGGGCATCCCCATCAGCTCCAGCACCACCGGAGTCGCCACCGCCGGAACACTGCTGCGCGCCCGCCCCTGCTACATCTGCAAACAGAAATACACACAGGTCGACGCCTTCTACCACCAGCTGTGCCCCGAATGCGCCGCACGCAGCCACGGAAAACGCGATGCGCGAACCGATCTCACCGGCAAGCGCGCACTGCTCACCGGCGGCCGCGCCAAGATCGGCATGTACATCGCACTGCGACTGCTGCGCGACGGCGCGCACACCACGGTGACCACCCGATTCCCCAACGACGCCATCCGCCGCTTCGCCGCACAACCCGACAGCGCCGACTGGCTGCACCGCCTGCGCATCGTCGGCATCGACCTGCGCGATCCGGCCCAGGTCGTCGCACTCGCCGATGATGTTGCCGCACAAGGGCCCCTGGACATCCTCATCAACAACGCGGCACAGACCGTACGACGCTCCCCCGGCGCGTACAGCGCACTCGTCGAAGCCGAATCCGGGCCACTGCCCGCCGGCGAACTCCCCGACGTGGTCACCTTCGGCAAGACCATGCAGGCGCACCCGACCGCACTCACCGCCTCACTGACACCCAGCCTCACCGCCGCGGACATCACCGATCTCGCCCTCGTCGCGGGTTCGGCCACCCCCGAACGCATTTCGCAGGGCGTGGCCATCGACGCGGGCGGCCTGGTCCCGGACCTCGCGCACACCAACAGCTGGGTGCAGACCGTCGGCGAAGTCGACGCCACCGAACTACTCGAAGTGCAGCTCTGCAACTCGACCGCACCGTTCATCCTCATCTCGCGCCTGCGCCCCGCCATGGCCGCCGCGGCCGCACCCCGCAAGTACGTCGTCAACGTCTCCGCCATGGAAGGCGTCTTCGGGCGCGCGTACAAGGGCGCGGGCCACCCGCACACCAATATGGCCAAGGCCGCGCTGAACATGCTCACCCGCACCAGCGCGCGCGAAATGTTCGAAGCCGACGGCATTCTCATGACCGCGGTCGACACCGGCTGGATCACCGACGAGCGCCCGCACTACACCAAGGTCCGCCTCGCCGAGGAAGGCTTCCACGCCCCCCTCGATCTCGTCGACGGCGCGGCTCGCGTCTACGACCCGATCGTCCGCGGCGAGGCCGGCGACGACCTGTACGGCTGCTTCCTCAAGGACTACGAACCCTCCGCCTGGTGACAACAGAGGGCCGATGACCGGCCCCCTCTTCTCTTTGCGTGTTTTTCGAGCTCTTGAGTTGCTGCTTAACCGCAGCAACTCAGAGTAGTGAAATACATAGTTAGATGCGCATATCTGAGTATCGATATGAAATTGATTCACCCAAGGTTCCCCCTGATCAGCGCGACCTGACCGCCGCTCCTCCTCTTCACGATGCTCGCCGCATAGACGGAACTACCGCTCCCCGAGCCCTCTTTCGCGGCACCGACTCCCCCGGGGATACATGCACAGATGCGCATATCTGCGTGTGAATATGTGCCTCCACTCCCCCTACCACCCGGCTCTATGCTGGGGACATGCTGTATCGGCTGCTGGCCGACCTCACCGCGGGCGCGCACTTCCTCTTCGTCGGCTATGTGGTGTTCGGTGGGTTCCTGGCGTGGCGCTGGCCGCGCACCATCTGGCCGCACCTCGCCGCCTTCGCCTGGGGTTTCAGCACCATCCTGTTCGGATTCGAGTGCCCGCTGACCAATTTGGAGAACTGGGCCAGGCATCGGGCCGGAGATCCCGGACTACCGTCGACCGGATTCATCGCCCACTACATCACCGGCGTGCTGTATCCGAGCGGTGCGGTCGATCTGGTGCGCGTTCTGGTCGCGGTCTGCGTGCTCATCTCGTGGGCGGGTCTCGCGGTGCGCGGTCGCCGGGCGGTCCGGGCATAATCGCGGCGACGGTTCATCCTGCGAACACGGGAGACGGTATGGGCGGCAAGGGGATCGGGGCGACGCTTCGAGGTCGCGGGAATCAGCTGTTGTCCATGGCCCGACTCGCCATTGGGCTGCGGAGGTTCGAACGTACGGGACAGGTCGGGGATGGACGTGAGGCCGCAGCCCGGGAGTATGTGCTCACGCACGCGACGGCCGGTGACCCCGACAGCGTGCTCGCCACGATCGACGAATTCGCGCGCACGCGCAGCATGCTGGTGAATGTCGGCGATGAGAAGGGCCTGCTGCTGGACGCGGCGGTGCGCAAGACGCGGCCGAAGCTGCTACTGGAGTTGGGAACCTACTGCGGGTACAGCGCGGTGCGGATCGGACGGCTGCTGGATTCGGGCGCGCGGCTGGTGTCGGTGGAGTTCAGTGCCGCCAATGCCGAAGTAGCGCGGGCGATCATCGCGCACGCGGGCCTGTCCGATCGGGTGACCGTGCTGGTCGGGACCATCGGCGACGGCGGGGAGACCATGCACCGGCTCGCGCTGGATCACGGATTCGACTCCGGCACGGTCGATCTGATCTTCCTCGATCACGCCAAGGAGGCGTACCTGGCGGATCTGAGGACGATCCTCGCGGCCGGTTGGCTGCGCGCGGGAACCATGGTGGTCGCGGACAATGTGCGCGTGCCCGGCGTCCCCGACTATCGCGCCTATATGAGGACCGAGGAGGGTACGAGCTGGCGGACCGTCGAGCACGACACCCATGTGGAGTATCAGTCCATCCTGAAGGATCTCGTGCTCGAATCCGAGTATCTGGGCTGAGTTAGCGACCGGCGCGCAGTCGCTCGGTCACCAGATCCGCTATGGCGGCCGTGTTTTCGGGTGTGTCGAGGTAGGTGTGACCGCCCGCGAAGGTGACGATGTCGAAGGCCCCGGCGGTGTGCGCGGCCCACTCCCCCACCTGCGCCACCGTGGTGGTCGGGTCGGAGGTGCTGATCAGCGTGGTGATAGGCGCACGCAACGGGTCGCCGGGCCGATACCGGTATGTCTCCACCGCCCGATAGTCATTGCGGACGGCGGGTAGCACCAGATCGGCGAATCCGGGGTCCTCGCGCAGCATGCTCAGTAGCGCCGGGTCATTGCCCAGCAGCTCCAGTTGGTCGATGAGCACGGCATCGGATTCGAGGTGCAGTCGTCCCGGCTCCATGAAATCCGGTGCGGGGCGCCCGGATACGAACAGGTGGGTCAGGGTGCGGCCGGCCGCCTCCCAGCGCCGAGCGGCCTCGAAGGCGACCGTCGCGCCCATGCTGTGCCCGAAGATGGCGATGGGGGTGGTCGCGGGCCAGCGCAGCATTTCGCGCACGGTCTGCTCGGCGAGTTCGGTGAGCTCGGGAATCTGCCGCTCCGCCATCCGATCCTGGCGTCCCGGGTACTGCACCGCGAATACCGCTGTCCCGGCGCCGAATCGCTGCGCCAGCGCTCGATACGCGCCCGCCGACCCGCCTCCGGGCGGGAAGCACACCAGCACGGCGCGCGGGTCCGCGTCGGTGCGCAATGCGCGCAGCCAGTCGGTGCCGGTGAGATGTGCCACCACAGCGATGCTCCTTCGACGACTATGGTCGGACCGATGAGTGCCTACGAAGCGCTGGTCCGCGAGTACGAGTCCGGGGTCGGTATCTCCGGATCGAGTATGCCCGCCGTTGATCCGGGAACGAATTTGGCTGCGACACTGCCGGTGTGGTCGCTGGCCGGGGGCGCGGTGGCGAGCTTCGCGGCCGCGGCCGATCGGCGCAGGGTGGCGTGCGGACTCACCCCGCTGGAGAGTGTGCTCGATCCGGCCCGGGTGGCGGCCGCGTTCTCGAGTGAGCGGCTGTTCCGCGTCGACGGAACGCCGCCCGATGCCTTCGCGGAGCTGTCGGGCTTCTTCCCGACTGCGGACGGTTGGGTGCGAACGCATGCCAACTACTCGCATCACCGCGAAAGGTTGCTGACCGTACTGGGATTGCCCGCCGATGCGGATCGCACCACCGCCGTGGCACGCATGGCGGAGCTCTCCGCGGCCGAGATCGAGGACCGGGCGGGCGATTCCGGGGCCATCGCGGTTCGAGTGCGCACCGAGCACGAGTGGGCCGACAGCCCGCAGGGTAGGGCGGCGGCGGACGGCCCGCTGGTCGCGATCGAACGGCGCGATGATCGTGGACCGGTCGAATCCCCCACCGACGCAACCCAGATGCTGCCGCTGCGCGGTGTGCGGGTGCTGGATCTGACCCGGGTGATCGCCGGTCCGGTGGCCACGCGCGCGCTCGCCCTACTGGGTGCGGAGGTGTTGCGAGTGGATCCGCCACAACTGCCGGAGATTCCGTGGCAGTTCCTCGACACTTGCCAGGGCAAGCACTCCACACTGCTGGATTTACGAACCGAACTACCCGTTTTCACCGACCTGCTGAGCGAAGCGGATGTACTCGTAACAGGTTACCGACCGGGCGCTTTGGAACAACTTGGTGTACATGCGGCAGAAATTCGGCCAGGAATTGTGCACGGCCGGGTTTCGGCGTGGGGTGAGCGCGGCCCCTGGGGGGCACGACGCGGTTTCGACAGTATTGTGCAGGCCGCGTCCGGAATATCGCTCATCGAAGGCGCGCCGGGAAATTCGCAGGTTGCGTCCCCAATGGGCGCACTCCCGGCACAGGCCCTCGACCATGCCAGCGGGTATCTGCTCGCCGCCGGAGTGCTGGACGCGCTCACCGCCCGCGAACGGGATGGGCTGGGACGGGATGTGCGAGTTGCGCTGGCCCGCACCGCATCCTGGCTGTTGGCGGCGGGGGGCCGCGAGCCGGAGCACGCCCCGGCGAATGTCCCGGAATCGGCGTACGCGGTCGAACACGACCGGGTGGTGACGGCCGCGCCCGCGCTCAGCGAATATCCCGATCACCCTTGGCCCGCTTCGCAATACGGTACACATGTCCCAAACTGGACACTCCGACCGGCCGGTTTTGAGTAGTTTTCCCGCTTCACGATCGCCTGCACGTACACCCGCAAACACATCGGCGAATAATGCGAATTCCCTTCGTACATATCGTTTTTGTGTCGTTAATAAGTGAGATGCTGGGACCGACATCGATATTGTCGACACTTGCGTCGGCGTGCGGATGGAGGACGTCATCGTGGACACACCAGGCCCCCTGCTGACCAACGCAGCGGCAGATTCCACCCGCACAGTGGGTCGCCGGGAATGGGCGGGGCTGGCCGTACTGGCACTGGCCTGTTTGGTGTATTCCATGGATCTGACGGTTTTACACCTGGCCGTCCCTCAGATCAGCGCGGAGCTGAGACCTACCAGTTCCCAATTGCTCTGGATCATCGACGTTTACGGCTTCCTGGTGGCGGGTTTGCTGCTCACCATGGGCACCATCGGTGATCGGATCGGACGCCGGCGACTACTCATGGCCGGTGCGGCCGCCTTCGCCGCGGTATCGATCATCGCGGCGTTCGCGCCCTCGGCCCCGGTGCTCATCGGCTGTCGCGCGGTGCTCGGCATAGCTGGGGCGACGCTCGCGCCGTCCACGCTCTCGTTGATATTCACCATGTTTCCCGATCCCGGCCCCCGGTCGGTCGCTGTCGGGGTCTGGGTCGGGTCGTACTCGGTAGGTGGCTCGATCGGACCGCTGGCGGGCGGGCTCATGCTGGAGCATTTCTGGTGGGGTTCGGTATTCCTGCTCGCGGTGCCGGTCATGGTGCTGCTGCTGATTCTCGCGCCGCGGGTACTGCCGGAGTTCCGTGATCCGAATGCGGGCAAAATCGATCTGCCGAGTGCGCTGATGTGCACCAGCGCGGTACTTCTGGTGGTCTTCGGCATGAAGAAGGTCGCACAGGACGGGCCGGTGCCCATCGCCATCGGCGCGCTGGTGGCCGGGGTCGTGGTCGGCACCACGTTCGTGCGCCGACAGCTCGGCGCCGCCGATCCCATGCTGGATCTGCGACTCTTCCGGCTGAGCAGTTTCCGAATCGCGCTGACCATCAATATGGTCGCCATCTTCGCCGCGTTCGGCTACTTCCTGTTCGTCGGCCAGTATTTCCAGCTGGTGCTGGGCATGTCACCGCTGCGCGCCGGAATCGCCACCATCCCATCGGGATTGGGCTTCATGATCGGTTCGCAACTGGCGCCGCGATTGAGCCGGTCGGTGCGCCCCGCCTACCTGATCGGGGTCGGCATGGCCATGGCGGCGGCCGGACTGCTGCTGCTGACCCGGGTCACCGAACAGGGCGGGGTGGGGATCACCATCGCCGCGTCACTGCTGGTGTCGTTCGGGCTGGCCCCGGTATTCGGCATCACCACCGAGCTGATCGTCGGCACCGCGCCCCCCGAACAGGCCGGAGCCGCCTCGGGATTGGCCGAGACCGGTGCGGAGTTCGGCGGCGCGCTGGGCATCTCCATGCTCGGCAGCCTCAGCATCGCGTTGTATCGCGGGCAGTTGGCGAATACGCTCCCCTACGGTTTGCGCGATGCCGATGTGCACAGCGCCCGGGACACCCTCGGCGCGGCCATGGAGGTCGCCAACGCATTGCCCGGGAAGCTCGGCGAGTCCGTGGCGGAGGCGGCCAAGCACGCGTTCCTCACCGGAATGCATCTCACCTCCGCCATCGCGGCCGTGGCGGCACTGCTGCTGGCGGTCTCCGCACTGGTGCGATTGCGGCATATCGAAGCGAGCTGAATCAGCGCCGGGCACAGGGCAGATCGACTCGCACGGCCGTCATTCGCCGGTTATCGCCCGAATGGCGGTCTTCAGATCGTCGCCGTCGAGCAGATCCGCCGCGGGCGCGATCATCCACTGCATGGCCATGCCCTGGAAGAGCGCGAACAACAGCTTGGCCACCGCGCGCGCCTGATCGGCGGTCAGATCGGGATGCGCATCGCGGACCGCCTGCGTCATATCGTGATAGGCGCGCTCGGTGGCCTCGGCCATATAGACCTGCATCTCCGGATCCCGGGAGATCTGGATGCCGTTCTCCACGCTCAACAGCAGGTTGTCGTGATTGCGCTGGATGACGTCGAACAGACCGTTCCAGGTCGGGCCGAGCGCGTCCCAGAGTGATTGCCCCTGCCCCCCATCTTTGATGGCGGCGTCGATCTCGTCGCCGAGCTCGGTGCCGACGCCCTCGGTGAGCGCCTGCATGACGAGGTGGTCCTTGGAGCCGAAGTGGTAGCCGATGGCGGCGAGGCTGACACCGGCGGCGTTGGCGATATCGCGGGCGGTCACCTTGGCCAGGCCACGCTCCAGGACGGCCTTCCGAGCGCCCATCAGTAGGTCTTCTCGATTTCCCATACCCTCACCCTATCAGCGTCTTAGACATTTGTTCTAGACACACGTGCCAAAATCTGTTAGACATATGTCTTAGACGGACGTACTTCACCACACGGGAGACAACATGAGCACCACCGCCAACACCCTCCGCATCCTCGTCGCCGGCGGCGGCATCGCCGGGAACTCCGTTGCTCTGCAACTGCTTCGGGCCGGAATCGCGGTCACCGTCGTCGAGCGGGCCACCTCCCCCCGGCCCGGCGGCCAGGCCGTCGATCTGCGCGGTCCCAGCCGCGAAGTAGCCGAACGCATGGGGCTGATGGCGGGCATCAACAAGCGCCTGCTGCACGAGAAGGGGATGAGCATCGTCAAGGCCGACGGCGCCCCCGTCTACCGCATGTCGATGGAGATGTTCGACGGGAAGGGCCCGATCGCCGATATCGAGATCACCCGCGGCGATCTCAACGAGGTGCTGCTCACCGAACTCGCGGGAACCGCGGGCGAACTCGACTACCGCTACGGCGATTGGATCGAGACCATCGATCAGGACGGCAGCGGCGCCACCGTCGGCTTCAACTCCGGTAAGACCGAGCGCTACGACCTGGTGATCGGCGCGGACGGCGTGCACTCGCGCACCCGCAAACTGGTCTTCGGACCCGAGGAGCAGTTCACCACCTACCTCGGCGGGTACATGTCCTTCTACACCATCCCCACCCCGGCGGGCGCGGAGCAGGATTGGATGGCCATGCATGTGGTGCCGCGCGCCTCGCTCGGCGTCCGGCCCGATTACGATCCCGCCACCTCCAAGGCGATTCTCACCCTGCGCACCGAGCAGGATCCGGCGCTGCGCGGCGATATCGCGGCCCAGCGCAAGCTGATTCGCGACATGCTCGCCGATGCGGGCTGGGCGGTGCCCGAGGCGCTCTCGCATCTGGACACCACCGAGGACTTCTACTTCGACGAGTTGGTACGCGTCGATATGCCCTCGCTCTTCAAGGATCGGGTCGTACTGCTCGGCGACTCCGGCTTCTGCGGTTCGCCCATGACCGGTATGGGCACGGCCATGGCGATCGTCGGCGCGTACCTGCTCGCCGGTGAAATCGCAGCCACCCCAGCGGATCTGGACGCGGCGCTGGTCCGCTACCAGGAGCAGGTGACCCCGTTCCTGGACAAGGCCAAGGAGCTTCCGGGCGGCGGTATCGGGATGATGCTGCCGACCTCCAAGGTCGGGCTCAAGGTGATGCAGCAGGTGGGCAAGCTCATGACCACCAAGCTGTTCCGCCCGATCATGATGAAGATGCTCGACACCACCCAGGACTACGTGCTGCCGACCTACTGATCGCGCGGGTCTACGCTCGAATGGTGCGGCAGAAGATCATCATGGACAACGACACCGGCATCGATGACTCCCTGGGACTGCTCTACCTCCTGGCCTCCCCCGAGGCCGAGATCATCGGAATCGCCTCCAGCGCGGGCAATGTGCCCGCGTCCCGGGTGGCGGCCAATAATCTCGCCCTGCTCGACCTGTGCCGGGCCCCCGAAGTCGAGGTGGCGCTCGGGGCGGCGGAGCCGCTGGCGATTCCGCTGCGGACCACCGAGGACACGCACGGCCCGCAGGGCGTCGGGTACGCGGAGCTGCCGGTCTCCGCACGCACGCTCTCGGATCGGTCGGCCGCGCAGATGTGGGTCGATCTGGTTCGGGAACATCCGGGCGAGATCGTCGGATTGTGCACCGGGCCATTGACCAATCTGGCGCTGGCGCTGCGTTCGGAGCCCGAATTGCCCCGGTTGCTGCGACGTCTGGTGATCATGGGCGGGGCGTTCAACCATCCGGGGAACACCACACCCACCAATGAGTGGAATGTGCACGTGGATCCGGAGGCCGCCAAGGAGGTCTTCGACGCCTTCTCCGCCGCGCCCGCCGACCGGCGGCCGATCGTGTGCGCGCTGGATATCACCGAGACCATCGAGATGCGGCCCAAACACCTTGCGCTGCTTGCGGAGCGGGCCGGGAGCACGCCGGCGGAGCTGGTGCGCGAGACCGATCCGCCCGAACTGCGCTCGGCGGCGAGCAATCCACTGGTGCGCTTCCTGACCGATGCGATCCGGTTCTACTTCGACTTTCACAGGCTCTACGACCAGGGGTATCTGGCGCATATGCATGATCCGTTCGCGGCGGCGGTCGCCCTGGATACCGCGCTCGCGGTCACCAAGCCCGCGACGGTCGATGTGGAGTTGGCCGGAACCATCACCCGCGCGACCACCGTCGCGGACTGGGCGGGTATGTGGGAGCGCGAACCCAACGCCGACATCGTGATCGGGACCGATCCGGAGCAGTTCTTCGAACGGCTGATCAGCCGGGTCGGGGACTACGCGCGCACGGTGTATCCGGAGGTCGGCGCGTGAGCGAGGCGTATGTGGCCGGATTCCCGGCGCGGCTCGGACTGCCCTCGATCATCGATATACATACGCATTTCATGCCGGAGCAGGTACTGCGCAAGGTGTGGGGGTACTTCGACTCCGCCGGACCGCTGCTCGGCCATCGGGAATGGCCGATCACCTACCGCGATGAGGAGCAGGTACGGCTCAAGACCTTGCGCGGGTTCGGGGTGAGTGCGTTCACCTCGCTCGTGTATCCGCATCGCCCGGATATGGCGGCCTGGCTCAATGAATGGTCGGCCGATTTCGCCGCGCGCACACCGGATTGCCTGCATACCGCGACGTTCTACCCCGAGCATGGCGCGGACAGCTACGTGGAGGCCGCACTCGACGCGGGCGCGCGCATCTTCAAGGTGCACGTGCAGGTCGGGCACTTCCATCCCGGTGATCCGCTGCTCAACGACGTCTGGGGCATGCTCCAGGAGTCGGGTACCCCGATCATCATCCATTGCGGATCCGGCCCCGCCGCAGGCGAATTCACCGGTCCGGAGCCGATTGCCGAACTACTGCGCCGCTTCCCGCGCCTGCGCCTGGTGATAGCGCATATGGGTGCCCCCGAATACAGCGAATTCCTGGATCTGGCACAGGCTTACGATGAGGTGCTGTTCGACACCACCATGAACTTCACCGATTTCTTCGAGGCCGCCGACCCGTTCCCGATCCACGAACGCCCGCGCCTGCGCGACCTGGGCGATCGCATCCTGTTCGGCAGCGACTTTCCCAATATCCCGTACACCTACGGGCATGCCCTGCACTCGCTGGAGCGGCTCGAACTCGGCGACGACTGGCTGCGGCAGGTGTGCCATCACAATGCCGCGCGCGTCTTCGGCCTCGAATAACGCGCTGCCTCAGGTCCATACACCGGATCGCTCGGGCGCGGTGAGCGTGCCGAACAGTTCGGTGATGCGCCCGGGCTCCCCGGGTTGGGTGCCGGGGGTGGCCAAAGCCGCTGTCGCCGCGGCGATACCGAGCCGCACGGCATCGCCGAGCGCGTACTCACGTAGCAGGCCGACGGCGAGCCCGCCGACCATGGCATCGCCCGCGCCGATACCGCTCGCCACGGTCGACCGAATCGGCGCGAAGTACTCCTCGTTCTCCGCCGTCACCAGCAATGCCCCGGCCGAACCCAGTGACAACACCACGATTTCGGTGACACCGTTCACGATGAGATCGCGCGCGGCCGCGAGCTGCGACCCACGATCGGGCAGCGCGTGCCCCACCAGGTCCGAAAGCTCGCGCACGCTGGGCTTGAGCAGGCGGATACCGCGACGCAGGGCATGCAACGGCGCTCCAGCGGTGTCCACTATCAGTGGTATGTCGAGTTCGCCGAGCAGATCCGCGAGCCGCTGATAGAAGTCGTCGGGCACCCCGGGCGGCAGACTGCCGCTCGCCACGACCAGCCGCGCCGCCCCGGCCGCCCGCTCCACCTCCACCAGGCAGCGATGCTGTTCGGCCGAGCTCAGCCGCGGACCGGGAAAGACGAAACGGTATTGCGCACCGCAGGATTCATCGGTCACCGACAGGCTCTGGCGGGTCGGTTCGGATACCGACACCGTGCGCATCGGCACCCCCGTGACCCGCACCAATTCCGCGAGCTGGATACCTTCGGGCCCACCGATCGGAAAGACGGCGGTGACCGACTCCCCCAGCGCGACGACCGTGCGCGCCACATTGATTCCGCCCCCGCCCGGATCGAATCGCGGTGTCGTACAGCGCATTTTGTCCGTAGGCCGGACAACGGCGGTACTCGCGGCGATATCCATCGCGGGGTTCATGGTCAGCGTCACGATCGACACCGGCGCTCCTGGAGATCTGGCCTCATCGCATAAGGCATGGGCGGGCGAGCATTAGGGTGCGAGGTCATGCGCGGCTCCGAGCGCGACGGCGGTGACCTTGTACTCCGGGCAGTCGGTCACCGAATCGGTGCGGCTCGAGGTGAGTTCGTTGGTGCGTGCCAGCGGGAAGTGGAAGGCGGTGAAGACCTGACCCGGCGCCATCTGCGTGGTCAACCGGGCGGGTAGCACCATGCGCCCGCGCCGACTGCGGATCTCGACCGGGTCACCGTCCGAAATGCCCAGTGCGGCGGCGTCATCCGGCGCGAGGTCCACGGTTTCGGCGGACAGCAGTTCGATATTGGGGGTGCGCCGGGTCATCGAACCGGAGTTGTAGTGCACCAGGCGGCGACCGGTCACCAGTACGAACGGGTACTCGCGGTCCGGTTCCTCACCCGGGGGCAGATAGGGCCGCGCGGCCAGGGCCGCACGCCCGTCCGCCGTGGCGAAACCGTTCAGATACAGCGTCGGAGTCCCCGGATGACCCCGATCCGGGCAGGGCCACTGCAGCGAGCCCTCCTCATCCAGCCGGGCATGCGAGATGCCGCCGAAAACCGGTGTCAACCGGGCACATTCGGCCAGTGCGGCGGCCGGAGTCGGACAGCGCGGGTCCACGCCCATGGCCGCGGCCAGACCATTGAGGATGGCGAAGTCCGAGCGCACACCCGGCGGCGGAGCGAGCGCGGGACGCACCCGCTGGAAGCGCCGCTCGAAATTCACGAAGGTGCCGTCCTTTTCGAGAAACGCGGCCGCGGGCAGCACCACATCGGCCAGTTCCGCGGTCCGGGACAGGAACAGGTCCTGGCTGACGACGAAATCGCAGGCGTCCAGGGCCGCACGGACGTGGTGGGAGTCCGGATCGGAGGTCACCAGGTCCTCGCCGATCACGTAGAGCGCGCGCAGGCTGCCGTCCAGCGCCGCACCGAACATCGCGGGAATGCGCAGTCCGGGACGCTCCGGCGGGGATATGCCCCACTCTCGGGTGAAGCGCTGTCGCACACCCGGATCCGAGACCCGCTGATATCCGGGCAGCACATCCGGTAGCGCGCCCATATCCGAGGCGCCCTGCACATTGTTCTGCCCGCGCAGCGGGAGCACCCCGCATCCGCCGGGTGTACCGACGGTGCCGCGCAGCAGTGCCAGATTCGCCAGGGTCCGCACCCCGTCGGTGCCGTGCGCGTGCTCGGTGACGCCCAATCCATAGAGGATGACGGGGTGTTCGGCGCGGCCGAACAGGCGCGCGGCGGTGCGCAGCGATTGGACGCTCACACCGGAGATCTCGGCCACGCGCTCGGGCGGGTAGTCCTCGAGGAGTTCGATCAATTCCGCCAGCCCGCCGGTGCGCGCGCCGAGATACTCCAGATCGGCCATGCCCTCGTCGAGTAGCACCCGGGCCAGCCCGTTGAAGACGGCCACATTCGATCCCGGTCGCCCGCCGAGGTGTACGGAGGCTATCTCCGCCAGCCCGGTGCGGCGCGGGTCGATCACGATCAGCCTCGCACCCGCGAGCACGCGGTGCGTGATGCGCGCACCCACGACCGGGTGCGCCTCGGTCGGATTCGCGCCCGCCACCAGAATGCAGTCGGCGTGCTCGAGGTCGTCGAGGGAGTTGGTGCCGCCGGCGAGACCGAACGACGCGGTCAGCCCCGCGGCCGTCGGCGCGTGGCACAGCCGCGAGCAGTTGTCGATATTGTTGGTGCCCAACACCGTTCGGGCGATCTTCTGGGCGAGATAGTTCTCCTCATTGGTGGCGCGCGCCGAACAGATCATGCCGATGGCCGAGCCGCCGTGCAGGTCCCGGATGCGGGTCAGCTCCCCGGCCACCACCGAGAGGGCCTCCTCCCAGGTGGCGGTGCGCAGCGGGGAACCCCGCCCGGCCGAGCGGATGAGCGGCTGGGTGAGCCGGTCACCGGATTCGATGAATCCGTGCGCGAAACGTCCCTTCACACAGGCATGTCCGCGGTTCACCGGCGCATCCCTGTTCGGTGTCACCGAGACGATCCCGCCGGTGTCGGTGTGCACGTCCAGCGTGCAACCGACTCCGCAGTAGCCGCAGGTCGTGGTCGTGGTCGCGGTGGCAGTGCGCCCGGCGGCATGTGTTTCGGTCAGGGCTCCGGTGGGGCAGGTGTCCACACAGCCACCGCAGGATACGCAGGGCGATTGCGCCCACGGCCCACCGTCGCCGGGCACCACGACCGTGTCGAAGCCGCGGCCGGACAGCTCCAGGGCGAAGGTGCCCTGCACCTCCGAGCACATCGAGACACAGCGTCCGCAGGCGATGCACAGGTCACGGTCCAGGGTGATGTAGGGATTCGAATCGTCGATTCCCTCGCCCTCGCGGGCGGCGCCGCCGAACTCGCCACCGTGCACGCCCATTCGTTCACACAGGCGCACCAATTCGCTCTGCGAGGCGGCGATGCCGAGTGCTCGCGGCGGTAGTTCGGACACGATCAGCTCCAAGGCCCCGTGCGCTGCCGCACGCGCGTGCGCGTCCTCCGGATCGATCACCATGCCCTCGCGCACCGGGGTCGTACAGGCCGCCACCACCCGATGATCGGCCGCGACCAGGCAGATCCGACAGGATCCGCGCGGGGTGAGCCGATCATCATGGCAGAGGGTCGCCGGATCCAGTCCGGCGGCGCGCAGGGCATCGAGAACCGTTGCGCCATCCGGAATCTCGACCGGAATACCCGCCACGTAGACGAAGGTCATCAG
The DNA here is from genome assembly GCF_036327755.1 of Nocardia sp. NBC_01503. Taxonomy (NCBI): domain Bacteria; kingdom Bacillati; phylum Actinomycetota; class Actinomycetes; order Mycobacteriales; family Nocardiaceae; genus Nocardia; species Nocardia sp. NBC_01503. The sequence continues at coordinate 6,524,866 of NZ_CP109596.1, read as the reverse complement.
ATCCTCCCGGAGGCGGTGGTCCCGTAGACCCGCAGCAGACTCCGCACCGCACCGGCGATACCGGATCCGAACGAGCACATGCTGCCGGTACGCATGATGTCGAGCAGTCGTGCCAGCCCAGGATCGATTTCGGCGGCCTCGGGATCGGTCGTCTCGACGAGCTCCAGTCCACGGCGGGTGCCGACCCGGCACGGCGCGCAGGCGCCACAGCTCTCCCGCGCCGCGAAGGTCCACAGATGTCGCAGCAGTTCCGCGGGCGCCACCGTGTCCGGAACGGCCACCAGACTGCCGTGACCGAGCGTGACACCGAGACGGGCGAGATCGGCGGTGGCCAAGCCGATATCGAGCTCATCGGGTCCGAGGAATCCGCCGAGCGGACCACCGACCTGCAGTGCGCGCAGTCGCGCCCCGCCGCGCAACCCACCACCCAATTCGGTGACCACATGCCGCAGCGGTGTTCCGAACTCCACCTCGTAGACCCCCGGTCGCTCGAACGACGCGTTGAGGCAGACGAGTTTGGTTCCGGTCTCGACGGGGCGGCCCAAACGGGCGTACGCCTCCCCGCCGTAGCGCACGATCCACGGGATGGCCGCGAGCGTCTCGATATTCTGAACCACCGTGGGATGGCCGCCGAGGCCGTATTCGGTCGGGTAGGGCGGGCGGGCCTGCACCGCACCGCGCAGACCGGTCAGCGCGCGCAGCAACGCGGTCTCCTCCCCCGCCACATAGGAGCCCGCACCGGCGCGCACCGAGATGTCGAAGTCGATCCCGCTGCCGTGGATATCCCGCCCGAGATGTCCCGCCGCCCTGGCCTGTTCGATGGCGGCACCTACGGACGCGGCGGCCGCCGGATACTCCGAACGCACCAGGATCAGTCCGTGCGAGGCGCCCGTCGCGCAGCCGCACAGCGCCAGCCCCTCGAGCACCCGATGCGGGTCGTACTCCAGCAGCAGCCTGTCGCAGTACGAACCGGGATCACCCTCGTCCCCATTGGCCACAACCCAGCGCGGGGTGGAATTGCGGTTCGCGGCACGCCATTTCGCGCCCACCGGGAACTCGGCCCCGCCGCGACCGCGCAGTCCGGAACGCACCACCTCGGCGATGATGCCGGCGCGCCGCCAGGACGGCAGGGCCTGAGTCCAGGCGGACCAGGGTCGCTCACCACCGCAGAGTCCGGCCAGCACCACCGGTTGCCGAACATCGGCGGCGAACGGGATGGACGGGGCGGGTACACCGGCGCCGACCATCGCATTCGCACCGTGCAGTGCGGCAGGGGCCGCATAACAGCAGCCCACACAGTAGACATACCGGTCGCCCGCGGGAACCGGGACGCCGCCGCGCGCGACGAAACACCCCGTACCGTCGCACCTCCGGATGTCCTGGCCCGGGATGACCGGGGTGAAATCGGCGTAGAAGGAGGCGGTACCCGCTACCGCCGCCAGCGGCAGACCCGAGACGCGCGCGACGTCATCGACGTCTTCGGACCCGATGGCGCCGTGTTTGTCGTGTGCCGCCCGCAGTCCGTCGGTCGCGTTCCCGGCGGACGATGCGAATCGATTGGCACGCAATGCCATCCAGTCCCGGGGTTGGATACCCATGGTCTCCTCGATTCCGCCCCGGAGCGGCGGGGCCGATATCCGATGACTCTGCTCGCTTCGGACCGCCGGGAGCAGAGTCGGCAAGCCTTCCCGGTGAGGGGCTTTGGTCACTTCAGCTCGTGCGCGGTGTCCCTAGTCGTGCTCCGCGACCCGACGGAGCCTGGTGATATGGATTTGCACGCAGCGCACTCCGGCACCGGATCACGGCCCCACGCCGACGATCCGAAACCGGCGGCACCGGTTGCCGCCGGTGGTTCGCGTGCGGCGAAATGGGCTGTGGGCAAGCCGATCGACCAAGCGCTGCGACCGATCCGGATCGTTCCCGCCGCCGGCGAACCGCTCGTGCGACCCGGACCGGTCGTCCGATCCAGCACCGCCGCAACGGACTACCGGGTATGAGTGCGACCACCCGGCCGGTGCTCCCGCCCGCGTCGCAGACCGCCGCCGACGGTGCGATGCCGGATTTCGATCCCCGCGAACCGGTGGACCGTTTGATCCGCGACCTGCGCGCGCGCCGCGATGGCCTCGATACCCGGGACGCGGCGCGGCGGCTCGAGGTGTACGGTCCGAACGAGTTGCGCCGCGTGGCCCGGCCGCATTGGCCCGCCGATCTGCTGGCTCAACTGATTCATCCACTCGCGCTGCTGTTGTGGGCGGCCGCCGCACTGTCCGCGGTGACCGGATCCACTGTGCTGGCCCTGTCGGTTGTCGCGGTGATCGCGCTCAACGCGCTCTTCGCGGTCGCGCAGGAGCGGCAGGCCGAGCGCGCGGTGGAGGCGCTGGCCGCGTATCTCCCCGATCAGGCGACCGTGCTGCGCGATGGACGGCGCACCGAGGTGAACGGCGGCGCATTGGTACCCGGTGATGTGCTGCTGCTCGCCGAGGGCGACCGTGTGCCCGCGGACGCGTGCCTGCTGAGTGGTTCGGTGGAGGTGGATCCGTCCGCGCTCACCGGTGAATCGAATCCGGTGCTGCGCGCGGCCGGTGCGGCGGACCCCACGCTATCCCTGCTGCAGGCAACCGATCTGGTCTTCACCGGTACGACCGTGGTGGGCGGTGAGGCGACCGCGCTGGTGTTCGCCACCGGAATGCGTACCGAGATCGGCCGGATCGCGGCACTGTCGCAGCGGGTGCGCACCGAGCGCAGCCCGCTCGAGCGTCAGGTGCGCAGACTCACCTGGTTCATCGCGGCGATCGCGATCGGCGTCGGGGTGATCTTCCTGCCCATCGGCATGCTGGCCGCCGGATTGTCGGTCTCGGCCGCGGCGACCTTCGCCATCGGGTTGTTGGTGGCCAATGTGCCCGAGGGTCTGCTGCCCACCATCACCCTCGCGCTCGCGGTCGGGGTGCGCGGACTGGCCCGCTCCGGTGCACTGGTCAAACGGTTGTCGGCGGTGGAGACGCTCGGATCGACCACGGTGATCTGCACCGACAAGACCGGGACCCTCACCGAGAATCGCATGCGCGCGGAGTGGGTGTGGACGCCCGAGTACGAAGCCCCGGCCGCCGCGATCGATGGCGGACATCCCGTCATCGCACTGTTGGCGCAGACCCTGGCGGCCTGCTCGAATGCCGAAATCGCCGGCGGCGCGGCGGATTCCACCGATCGCGGCGATCCCACCGAGATCGCGCTGCTGCGGCTCGCCGCGCGTCTGGGCGCGGATACCGGCGCGGCGCATCGATCCGATCGACGAATCGCGCAATATCATTTCGACCCGGTTCTCAAACTCATGTCGACCGCCGACCGCGGCGGCGACGGCCCGATCTGGTTGCACACCAAGGGTTCTCCCGAGGCGGTGCTCGCACGCTGTGTCGCGATCGCCGGGCCCGATGGCGCGGATCGACCGCTCACCGATGCCGAGCGGGTCCGGCTCACCGCCGTGGTGGACGGCTACGCCGATCGAGCGCTGCGCGTGCTCGCGGTGGCGCGGCGGGCGCTGCCGGCCGGTGACCCCGGCGACCGGGCCGCGGCCGAGGCACGATTGACCTTCCTGGGCCTGGTGGCGCTCACCGATCCGGCGCGCGCCGAGGTGCCCGGCGCCGTCGCGGAGTGCCGGCGCGCGGGTATTCGCATCATCGTGATCACCGGGGACCATCAGCGCACCGCCTCGGCCGTGGCCCGTTCGGTCGGCATCTGCGGTCCGGATCCCATGATCGTCACCGGTGACGAACTCGCCCGGCTGCGTGATGCCGACCTCGAGCAGGTGCTGCGCGCCAACCCCGACATACTCTTCGCGCGCTCGTCGCCCGAGGACAAGCTGCGCATTGCCGAGGCCCTGCGCGCGTCGGGAGATATCGTCGCCATGACCGGGGACGGCGTGAACGACGCGCCCGCGCTGCGGCGGGCCGATATCGGTGTGGCCATGGGGCTTTCGGGGACCGATGTCGCCCGTGAGGCCGCGACCATGGTGCTCACCGACGACAATTTCGCCACCATCGTCACCGCGGTGCGGGCGGGGCGGCGCGTCTACGACAATGTCCGCAAGTTCATCGTCTACATCTTCGTGCACCTCACCCCGGAGGCCGTTCCGTTCCTGCTTTTCGCGCTGTCCGGCGGGGCGGTGCCGTTGCCGCTGACCGTACTGCAGATTCTCGCCATCGACCTGGGGACCGAGACGCTGCCCGCGATCGCGCTGGGCCGCGAACCCGCCGAACCCGGATTGATGGACCGGCCGCCGCGCCCGCCGTCGGAGAGCGTGGTGCGCCCGAACATGCTGTTGCGTGGCTACGGCCTACTCGGCGGGGTCTCGGCCGTACTGGTACTGGCCGGGTTCTTCCTCACCCTGTACACCGGTGGCTGGCGACCGGGCGCGGACACCGGGCCTGGTTCTGACCTGCATCATCTCTATCTCCAGGCCACCACCATGACATTCCTGGGCATTGTGGCCTGTCAGCTGGGCACCGGCCTGGCCGCGCGCACCGAGACCGCGACACTGCGCGCGATCGGTTTCCTGAGCAATCCATTGCTGTTGTGGGGCATGGTGTTCGAGGTCGTCTTCTCGCTGACCCTGGTCTATCTGCCACCGCTGGCGCATATCTTCGGCCTGGCCGCACCCGCGCCGGCGCAGCTGGCCGTCCTGCTGCTCTACCCGCCGCTGGTGTGGGGGGCCGACGAATTGCGCAAGATGGCACGACGCCGCTCCGATCGGCCTCGACGGTGACAACCCGCCCACCGTCCGGGACCTTGTTCCCTGTTCCAGGGTGTTGGCGGCTGCTGAACTCGAAGGGGTGAAGACCATCGCGCAGGCCGTGCCGGTGACCGGCCTCTCGACAGGTGAGGCGGCGATTCGGCACGAGCAGGACGGGCCGAACCTCTTGCCGCAGCGTCCACCGGTGCGGTTGTGGCGGCGCCTGTTCACGCAGTTGCGCGATCCGCTCGTCATCGTGTTGCAGATCGCGGTGATATTGACGGCCGCGACCCGGGACTGGACCGATATGTCGGTGATCCTGCTGGTCATCGTGGTGAACACCGCGGTCGGCGTCCGACAGGAGGTGCGCGCGGACAAGGCCATCACCGCGCTGTCGCAACTGGCCGCGCCCACCGCCAGGGTGGTCAGAGATGGTGCCCAGCAACAACTTCCGGCCGCCGAGGTGGTCGTCGGCGATCTGCTAGTGCTCGCCGAGGGCGATATCGTCGCCGCCGATGCGGTATTGACCGAGGCCGCGTCACTGCGCGTGGACGAATCTGCGCTGACCGGTGAATCGGTGCCGGTGGACAAGACCGTCGCGGACGGCGTCGGCGTCTGCGCGGGGACCGTGGTGGTCAAGGGCCACGGCCGCGCGGTGGTGACGGCCATCGGCGCGGCGGGCAGCACCGGACGAATTGCCCGGCTGCTGGATCAGGATCCCGGTCTGACACCGTTGCAGCGCCGCCTGGTGGATGTGGGCAGGCTGCTCGCGGGGGTCACGGTCGCACTGTGCGCGATCGTATTGGTGCTGGGCCTGTTTCGCGGGCAGCCCGTGCAGTTGATGGTGGTGACCGCTATCAGTCTGGCGGTCGCCGCGGTTCCCGAGTCACTGCCCGCGGTGGTCACACTGGGGCTCGCGGGTGGTGCGCGGCGGATGGCGGAGCGGCACGCGCTGGTCCGCAGACTGCACGCGGTGGAGACGCTCGGTTCGGTCACCGTCCTGGCCACCGACAAGACCGGAACGCTGACCGAGGGGCGGATGGTCGCCCGGGAGCTGTGGACACCGGAGGCGGAGGCGAAGATCAGCGGAACCGGTTATGCCCCAGCGGGTTCCGTGCGGTCCGGGGATCAGGATCTGGGACGCGGCGACATATTCGCGGTGACCGAACTGCTCAGCGCGGCCGCGCTCTGCAATGATGCCCGGCTGATCGCACCCGGTCCCGAGGGAGGGCCCTGGGTCGCACTCGGTGACCCTACCGAGATCGCATTGCTCAGCGCTGCGGGCAAACTCGGGCTGGACCGGCATGAGTTGCAGGCCGAGCTGCCCCGTATCGGCGAGCGCCCTTTCGACGCCGACCGCAAGCGCATGACCACGATTCACCGCCTGCCGCACGGCTCTCGGGTGATCTGTAAGGGCGCACCCGAGTCGATTCTGAACTCCACCGTGCTCGGCGATGATCCGGAGCTGCTGCTGCGCGCCTCCGAGCACGCGAATCGATGGGCGCACAACGGCTTCCGAGTGCTCGCCGTGGCGCAGACCGATCGGGCGGACACACCGGCGGCACGGGAGGATCCCGAGCGAGGGCTACATCTGCTCGGCTTGATCGCCATCTTCGATCCACCCCGTACCGCCGCCGCGGCGACCATCGCGGCGTGCCGGGGCGCGGGCATCCGGCCCGTCCTCATCACCGGTGACCATCCGGGCACCGCACGCGCCGTCGCCGCCGAACTGGGCATCATCACCCCGGACGAGGCGGTGGTCGATTGCCGCGAGCCGATCGGCCCGTACCTGACCACCGGGACCGTATTCGCCCGTGCCACACCGGATCAGAAGCTGACCATCATCCAGGCGCTGCGCGATGACGGGCAGGTGGTGGCCATGAACGGGGACGGAGTCAATGACGGTCCGGCGCTGCGGCGCGCCGATATCGGGGTGGCCATGGGTGAGCGCGGCACCGAGGTCGCCCGGCAGGCCGCCGATCTCGTGCTCGCCGATGACGATCTGGACACCCTGGTGGTGGCGGTCGGCGAGGGCCGGCGGGTCTACGCGAATATCCGCCGCTTCCTCGTCTACGGGCTCTCCGGTGGGGCCGCGGAGATCGCGGTCATGCTGGCCGGGCCGTTCCTGGGGCTGGCGCTGCCGTTGCTGCCCGCCCAGATTCTCTGGATCAATCTGCTCACCCATGGGCTGCCGGGGGTCGCGCTCGGCGGTGAACCCGCCGCGCCGGGCATTATGGGCCGCGCACCGCGACCGCCCGAGCAGAGCATTCTCGGGGCGGGTCTGTGGCAGCGGGTGGTGCGTATCGCGTTCGTGCTGACCGCGGTGACACTCGGTGTCGCGGTGTGGGCGTATCACACCGATCGGCCATGGCAGAGCATGGCGTTCTTCGCTTTGGGCACAACACAACTCGCGGTGGCGCTGGGTTCCCGCGCGCGCCCGCGCTCACTGGACAATCCCCTGCTGCTCGTGGCTGTCGCGGCGGCGCTGGGCCTGCAATCGGCCGCGCTGTATCTGCCGCCGCTGCGCGATCTGCTCGGCACCCACCCGCTCGCCGCGACCGATCTGTTGATCGTGGGAGGCTTGTCGATCCTGGGCTATGTCGCGGTGCGCCTGGACCGCAGACTGCATCCCGGCGAATCCCCTCCCGCAACAACCGATTCCGATCCGAGATGAACACCCTGCTGCCGTATCTCGTCGTCATCGCCGCGGTGTTCGCCCTCAATCTGCTGCCCGCCTTCGGACCGCCCACCTGGATACTGCTCATCGTTTTCCGGCTGAACTGGCAGCTGAACCCGATCGCCCTGGTCATGATCGGCGCGTTCACCGCCGGAATCGGCCGACAGTTGCTGGCGATGGCCACCGCCCGGCTCGGCGACCGACTCAGCGCGCACCGCAGGGAGAGCCTGCGCGCCGCCGGTGACTATCTCACCGGCCACAAGGGTCGTTCACTGGCCGGACTGACGCTATTTCTGCTGTCCCCCTTGCCCTCCGCGCAGATGTTCGAGGCGGCCGGGCTCATCGGCATCCGGCTGCTCCCGCTGACCGCGGCCTTCGTGGCGGGCAGACTGGTCAGCTATTCGCTCTATATGGGCGCGACCGGTATCGCCGAACGCAGTTTCGGCGAGGCGTTCACGAACTCGCTCACCTCGCCGTACTCGATCGCCATACAGGTGGTGGTGATCGTGGCCGTCATCGCGCTGGCCCGGATCGACTGGACCCGATATATCCCGGCCGCCGACCGACACGGTGACAACGTGCGAGTGCCGCGCCCCCGTGGGAACGCGGCACCCTGCGACGACTCAGATCTGTGATCGCTGATCGGGCTCGCGTGCGCCCTGATCCAGGCGGAACGGCGGATACTCGTCGCGGAGTAGCGCCGAGTAGCTCAGCACTCGGTAGAACCATCGGTTGAGGCCCATGACGAAGTCGAATACGCCGCGCGGATACCCGCCGGTGAACAGCAGCGCCACAGCCGCGATCAGGACGAGCACTCCGATCAACGGAATCGTGTTGCCGCCATTGTCATTTCCGGAGTCACCGCCGAGCATGACGCCACCGCTGAAGATCGCGCCGAGGATCAGATAGTGCGGAATGGCCAGCAGCCACCACTTCACCAGCACCAGTCCGCGGGAGAGCCGTTCGGGATAGTCGACCTCCAGATCCGCCGGATAGTCCGCGGGCCGCAGTGAGAACGGCGGGTACCGGTCCGTGCCGAGTGCGGCGTAGGTGTAGAACTGCACCCGCCAGGACCAGCGCATCACCCCGACATTGAAGTCGAAGAGCGCGCGTGGATAGCGCTCGGTGAACAGAATCGCGAAGCCCGCCACGAGGGTGACCAGCCAGAAGGCTATCCAGAGGAAGAGCAGGATGACGTAGTGCGGAATGGCCAGCAGCCATTTCACCAGCCACAGCCAGCGGGACAGCGGTTGATCCAGTTCGCCGCGTAGTCGAATGGGCTGTGCCGCGGGGGTTTCGGGGTTCATGGTCGCTCCTCGGTCGGATTCAGGCGTTCGTGGTCAGGAAGTCGACGCACGAGTGGATCGTCAGCAGTCGCGGGTACTCGTCCTCCTCGATGCGCTGACCGCGCGCCACCGACAGGCGTTCGATGAAGGTGAGGAAGTCCAGCGAGTCGAGATCCAGTGCGCGCCGCAGCGGTTCGTCCGCCGGGAGCGCCGACAGTTCGGCCTCGGTGGCGAAACCGCGCAGCGCGGCGCGCACGACCGCCTCGGCGGTATCCCGGGATTGCATGGTGGACATGAGAATTCAGAGCTCCTCTGGGTGTTGCAGCAGATCCGACAGGGTGTGCAGGAAACGAGCGCCGACCGCGCCGTCGCTGGCCCGGTGATCGGCGGAGAGCGTGGCGGTCACCTGGGCGCGGACGCCGAGCAGTCCGTCCACCGCACACGGGCGTTCACTGATCGCGCCGAAGCCCACAATGGCGACCTGCGGTGCGGCGATCACCCCGAAGACCGAATCCGCGCCCAGATCACCGAGATTGGTGACCGTGATGGTGGCGGGGGTGGTGTCCGCGGCGCGCAGCCGCAGGGTGCGGGTCCGCTCCGCGACGCCGCGCAGGGCCGCCATCATGGCCGTCGGCGCGAGGGTGTCCGCGTCGGGGATGGTCGGCACGATAATGCCGCCGCCCCGCAGTGACACCACCATTCCCAGGTGAACCACGGACGCGGGCTGAAACCGCTCGTCCACCCAGTACCCGTTCATCTCCGGTACCGCCTTGGCGGCCCGCGCGGTCGCGGTGAGCAGGAGCGCGGCGGGCAGGAGCCGCTCGGCGACCGGTGCGCGCCGATTCGTCTCCCGCAGCCAGCGCAGCGCGGCGTCCATATCGACGGTGCTGGAGAGGTAGTAGTGCGGCACAGTCTGTTTGGACCGGGTCATGGCGGCGGCGATGGCGCGCCGCATCGCCACCGGATCCCGCGGCGGCAGCTCGGCGACCCGCTCCGCGCGCGACGAGGCGGCACTGACCACCCGCTCCGTCGGTGCGGGTTCCGGTGCCACCGTGCGCGATCCCAGCGCCGGCGCCACCTCCGTGCTCGATTCCCGCCGCTGCGCCACCGTCGCGGCGGCGGCCCGTACATCGGCGGCGCGCACCGCACCGTCAATGCCGCTCCCACCGACTGCGGCCAGGTCCACACCGAGGTCGACGGCCAGTCGCCGCGCGTACCCGGAGGCGCGGCCGGTCTTGTCCGACGCGTGCGCGAGGGCATCGGATGGCGTCTGCTGTTGTCGCGCAACATCATCGGAGACAATGCGGTCGGCGGTGCGCGAAGCTGGTACCGGTACAGCGAACTCCTCGCCGGTGTTGTGGATCATGCCTTCCGGCCGCTCGATCGCCCCGGCTCGTTCCGTCGCCGCGTGTTCCACATCCGAGCGGACGATTCGACCACCCGGCGCGGAGCCGTGCACGGTATCCAGATCTATCCCGGCCTCGGCGGCGAGCCGCCGGACCAGCGGGGTGGCTCGCACTCCCGTGTGCTGTGCCCCCGCGGCGAACGGCAGAGTGCGCGCGTTCGGCGATTCGGCCGTCGGCAGCGACGCGGCAGCGCGCACCGGTGCGGCCTCGGGCGGAGCCTCGGCCCGGGTCGCGGCCCGAATCGCCCGCTTGCGGCGTCGGCTCGGACGGTCGGCCACGCCGGTGCCGACGGTGGCCGCCGCAACCTCGCCGACCTCGGGGATCTCCGCGGCCCGCTCGCCCTCCGCGGCCGCTGCCACCTCCGCGGCTTCGGCCACTTTCACGGCTTCGGTGACTTTCGCAGGGCCCGTTGGTATTTCAGCGGCAGAGCCGGTGTCCCCGGCCGCTGCTACGGCGGTGATGGTGGCCAGCGGGGTGCCGACCGGGACCGTGACGCCTTCGGGGACCAGGAGTTCGCCTATGACGCCGTCGTCGAAGCATTCGACTTCGATGGCGGCTTTGGCGGTGTCGACCTCGGCGACGACGTCACCGGCGTGCACGCTGTCGCCGGGGTGGACGAGCCAGGTCAGGAGGGTGCCCTCGGTCATATCCGCGCCGAGGGAGGGCATTCGGAATTCGGGCATGTCAGTCCACCGCCCGGTGTACGGCCGCGACCACGGCGGCGGGTTGCGGGAGTGCGGCCTCCTCGAGCTGCCTGGCGTACGGAATCGGCGCCTCGGCGGTGCAGACCCGTTCGATGGGGGCATCGAGGTCGTAGTACGCGTATTCGGCCGCGCGCGCGGCGATCTCGGCGGAGACGCTCATACTGCGCCAGCCCTCGTCGACGATCACCAGGCGGTGGGTGCGGGTGATCGAGGCGAGTACGGTCGCCTCGTCGAGCGGGCGCAGGGTCCGCAGATCGATCACCTCGGCGGAGATACCTTCGCCCGCAAGCTGTTCGGCGGCCGTCTCGGCGGTGTGCAGCGCACCGCCGTAGGACACCACCGTGACATCGGTGCCGCTGCGGCGAATGGCCGCGTGCTCGATATCGACGGGCCCGGCGTCCTCGGGCAGTTCGGCCTCGTCGTTGTAGAGCGCGATGGGTTCGAAGATCAGCACCGGATCCGGGTCCCGCAGGGCGCTCCACAGCATGCCGCGCGCATCGGCGACCGTCGCCGGTACCAGCACGCGCAGGCCCGGGATATGGGCGTAGAACACCTCGAGGCTGTGCGAATGCTGTGCCGCGAGTTGGCGTCCGGCCCCGGTGGCCATCCGGATGACCAGGGGCACCCCGAGCTGTCCACCGGACATATGCCGCAGGGTGGCGGCGTTATTGAGGATCTGGTCCAGGGCCAGCAGGCTGAAGTTCACGGTCATGATCTCCACGACCGGGCGCATACCGCCCAGTGCCGCACCGATTCCCGCGCCGACGAACGCCGATTCGCTCAGTGGGGTGTCCCGGATGCGCTGCGGCCCGAACTCGTCCAGCAGTCCGCGGCTCACCCCGAAGCAGCCGCCGTAGGCTCCGATGTCCTCCCCCATCAGGAAGACCCGTTCATCGCGAATCAGGGCCTCGCGCAGCGCCTGCCGCATGGCCTCTCGATAGCTCGTGGTGGTCATTTCCGCTCCGCATAGACGTGCCTGGTCAGATCGCTGATCGGCTCCAGGGGTGCGGCCTCGGCGGCCGTGATCGCCGCATCGATCTCCGCGTCGGCGGCGACCTCCAGTGCCGCGCGGTCGGCAAGGGTGAAATCGCCTGCGGCACAGAGTTCATCGAACAGCCGCGGAATGGGATCGCGGGTCTTCCACTCCTCGATCTCGGTCTTGGCGCGGTAGCGGTCGGCGTCGTACATCGAATGCGCCCGGAATCGGTAGGTGCGCAGCTCCAGGAAGCACGGTCCGCCGCCACCGCGAATGGACTCCACCGCGCGCCGGGTCGCCATGCCCACCGCGATGGCGTCCATGCCGTCCACGGGCCAGGCGGGCAGGCCGTAGCTCGCCGCGCGCAGTGCCAGATCGGTGACGGCGTGCTCGTGTTCGAGCACGGTCCCCATCGCGTAATGGTTGTTCTCACAGGCGAACAGCAGCGGCAGCTGCCACAGCGCGGCCAGGTTCAGGCATTCGTGGAACTCGCCCTCGGCGACGGCGCCGTCACCGAAGAGGCAGACGGTCACCGCGCCGGTGTCCCGCATGGCATCGGCCAGCGCGAGTCCGGTGGCGACCGGCAGCCCGCCGCCGACGATCGCATTGCCGCCGTAGAAGCGCCGTTCGGCGTCGAACAGGTGCATGGAGCCGCCCCGGCCGTGACTGCATCCGGTGGTGCGCCCGTACATTTCGGCCATGATCGCGTTCATCGGCACGCCACGCGCCAGCGCGTGCCCGTGATCCCGGTAGGTGGAGACCACCGCATCGGCGGGTTCGAGCACGCCCAGCAGGCCCGCCGCCACCGCCTCCTCGCCGATGTACAGGTGCAGGAAGCCGCGGATGGCCTCACTGCTGTACAGCCGTACACAGCGTTCTTCGAAGCGGCGGATGCGAATCATCTGACGTAGCAGTTCGATTCGCTCGGCCGGCGTGATCGGCGCACCGGACCGGCGGGGAACCGGCACTCCGCGATGCGCTCGCACCGGGCTCGCATCGGCCGGGGTGGCCGCGACGGGCGCCGACTCGGCCCGCGGTTTCGCCGCCGCCTTCGACACCGATTTGGCGGCCGTCTTGCGCCCGCGACGTGCCCCGTTGGCCGATTCGCCCGCCGGGCGGCGCGGTGCGGTGGTCATGACGCCCCCTCCACCATCGAGGTGTCGCCTTCGGGCAACCCGAGCTCGCGGGCTTTGAGCAAGCGCCGCATCACTTTTCCGCTGCGGGTGTGCGGTAGTGCGTCGATGAACTCGATCTGTTTGGGCGCGACCGCCCCCAGTCGCCGTCGTCCGAAGGCGATCAGTTCGTCATGCAGCTCCGATGTCGCGTCCCGGCCCGGCTTCAGGACCACGAAGGCCTTCACCAGCTCACCGGCCACCGGATCGGGCGTGCCGATGACCCCGGCCTCGGCGACCGCCGGATGCGCCATCAGCGCGCTCTCGACCTCGAAGGGACCGACCAGGTGACCCGCGGATTTGATGACGTCGTCGGCGCGGCCGATGAACCAGTAGTAGCCGTCGGCATCGCGGCGGGCCAGATCACCGGAGAAGTACCAGCCGTCGGAGAACGACCGCGCGTAGCGGACCGGATCATGCCAGTAGCCGCGGAACATCGAGGGCCAGCCGGTGCGCACCGCCAGTTCACCGATCTCCCCGACCTCGGCGAGCTGGACACCGCCGGGCAGGCTGGCGGCGCGGCCATCGGGACCGCGGCGCACGATGGCCACCTCGATACCGGGCAGCGGTCTGCCCATGGATCCCGGGCGCACCTGCGCCGAGGCCAGATTGGCGATCATGATGGCTCCGGTCTCGGTCTGCCACCAGTTGTCGTGCACCGGATGGCCGAGCACCCGCGCACCCCATTCGACCGCTTCGGGATTGAGTGGTTCGCCGACGCTGGCCACGAAACGCAGTGCGGACAGATCGGTCCCGGGCGGCAGCTCATCACCGCGGCGCATGAGCATGCGCAGCGCGGTCGGCGCGGTGTACCAGACCGCGACCCGTTCCCTGGTCAGGGTCTCGTACCAGCGCGCGGCGTCGAACTCGGCCTCATCGCTGATCACGGTGGCGCCCAGGCACAGTGGTGCGATGACGCCGTAGGACATTCCGGTGACCCAGCCGGCGTCGGCCGTGCACCAGAAGATATCGCCGGGACGCAGGTCCAGCGCGTAGCGGGCGGTGACCTTATGGGCGAGCACCGCGCCGTGCACATGGATCGCGCCTTTGGGTCGTCCGGTGGTGCCGCTGGTGAAGTGCAGCAGCGCCGGATCCTCGATTCCGGTGGGCACGATGGGGAATTCCGGCGGTACCGCGGCCATGGCGAGGGAGAGTTCGATGGTGTCGTCCACCTGCGGATCGTCGATACCGGCATCGGTGACGAGCACATGCCGCAGTGCGGGCAGCGTCGCGCGATTCGCCGCGATCCGACGGCGATAGAGATCGGTCGTGGTGACCACGGTGCTGGCGCCCGAGAGCTCCAGGCGTTCGCGCACCGGTTCCGGACCGAAGGCCGAGAAGAGCGGGGAGACAACGCATCCCGCCTTCCAGGCGCCGAGTATCGCGACGTACAGCTCCGGTGTGCGGCCCAGCAGCATGGCCACCCGTTCCCCGCGCCGCACCCCGAGATCGCGCAGTACGTGCGCGAATCTGTTGCTCAGCGTGGCGAGTTCGGTATAGGTGAGATCCACCCTGCTGCCGTCCGCGCCGAGCCAGCGCAGGGCGGTGGTCTCGGCGACCGGGGTGCCCAGATGGCGGTCCACCGCCTCGTAGGCGATGTTCACCCCGCCGCCGGGGAGCCCGGCGAGCTCCGAACGTTCGGTGGCCCAATCGAATTCGCGATAGGCCCGGTCGTAGTCGGTGAGGTTCGCGTCCGCGCGCTCGCGTGCGGTCTTGTCGATCGATGTCCAGTGCTGCGGTGTGCTCTGCTGGCTGACGGTTTTCATTTGTCCTCCTCCCGTCAAGTCAACGGGGGCACACCCGATACCGGGAGGGCGCAAAGACCATCGCCGAGGTGACCTCGGTCGCCTGTGCCGGGATTCGCGCCGAGTTCAACGCGCTCGGGGGCTGTTCGGACCGATGACTATGGTCCCGGCGCCGCGGGCACGAGGCCCCTCCTGCGGAACCCCCGATGCGACCAGGCTCGACGGTATGCGCGACGACGATCCGCGCGACGACATCCGTACGACCGGGTCCGGCCAGGATTCGGCGGTCCGAGAACGAAGGATTGGCAATGATCGAGGCAACTGTTCCACTCGGGCGAGTGGCCGGGATCCGGATCGCGGCGCACTGGTCGGCGCTGGTGACCATCGCCCTGTTCGCCTGGATACTCGGCGCCTCGCTGTCGGGTACCGGCAGCGCCGTAATGGTCTGGAGCACAGCGATTCTCGGCGCGGTCGCGCTGGTCGTCTGCCTGCTGGCACACGAGCTCGCGCATTCGATCGTGGCGCGCCGCAATGGCGTTCAGGTGCAGGAGATCGTGCTGTGGCTGCTGGGCGGGGTCTCCGAGCTCACCGATGAGCCCGGCGACGCGCGCGCCGACCTGAAGATCGCGGTGGCCGGACCGGCCACCAGTGTGCTGCTCGGCGGGGTCGCCGGTATCGCGGCGGCCCTGTCCGCACTGGTCTCCCCCGACGGCCCGGTGACCGCGGCGCTGCTCTGGCTGGCGACGGTCAATATCATTCTGGCCCTGTTCAATATGCTGCCCGGCGCACCGCTGGACGGCGGCCGGGTGCTCCGCGCGGCGCTGTGGTGGCGCAGCGGGGATCGACTGCGCGCGGCGGCCACCGCGGCCCGCAGCGGTCAGGTGCTCGGGACGGTGCTGATGCTGCTCGGCGTCGCCGAGGTGATTCTGTTCGGGCAGTTCGGCGGGCTCTGGCTGGTGCTGCTGGGCTGGTTCCTGCGCACCGCGGCCCGCACCGAACTGGTCCTGTCCGGGTTGCGGCATCGCTTGGGCGGCACCACGATCGGCGATGTCATGACTCCGTCCCCGATGGCGTTCCCGGCCGGTTGGACCATTGCCGAGGCGCTGCGCTCGGAGGCCCCGCGAACCCAGCATCGGGTGTTCCCGGTGGTGGACGCGGCGAATCACCCCGTGGGTGTGGTCGCCTGGTCGGATCTGGCCGCCGTGCCCGAACCCGCCCGTGCCACCACCCGATTGGCCGATGTCACCCGCAAGCTCGTCCCCGCCGCCATCGCCAATGCCGATGAACCGCTGGCCGATCTCGCCACCCGAGTGGTGTTGCGCCCCAACCTCGACGCGGTCGCCGTGGTGAATATCGCCGGGCATCTGATCGGTCTGGTCACCGCCACCGATCTGGCCCTGGCCTGCGACCGCTCCGCCCTCGGCCTGCCCATCACCCCTGCCCCAAGGAGCCTGCGATGACCTCGACAACCCCGGTGCTGCGCGACAATCCGCAACCGGTCTTCCGTGATCGCCGCGAGGCGGGCCGCACCCTGGCGGCCCTGCTGACCGACTATCGCGACGATCCCGATGTCCTGGTGCTCGGTTTGGCGCGCGGCGGCGTTCCGGTGGCCTGGGAGGTCGCGGCGGCGCTGGGCGCGCCCCTGGACACCCTCATCGTGCGCAAGCTCGGTGCGCCCGGGAATCCGGAGTACGCCATCGGCGCGCTGGCCGACGGCGGGCGCATCGTGCTCAATGACGATATGGTGCGCGGACTGCGGGTGACCGCCGAGCAGGTACGCTCGATCGCCCGGGATGAGGCGCGTGAGCTCGCGCGCCGCGAGGCGGTCTACCGCGCGGGGCGAGCACCGCTCGATTTCGCCGGGCGCACCGTAATCCTGGTCGACGACGGTTTGGCCACCGGTGCGAGCATGTTCGCCGCCGTCGAGGCGGTGCGCGCCGGAGAGCCCAAACGGATAGTGGTGGCGGTGCCCGCCGCGCCCGAGTCCACCTGCCGGGAGTTCGGCGCGCTGGTCGAGGAGATGGTCTGCGCCACAATGCCTTCGCCGTTCCTGGCGGTCGGTCATTCGTTCTGGAACTTCACCCAGGTCACCGATGCCGAGGTACGCGAACTGCTCGCCACCCCGACCACCGGTGTGCGCGCACCGGCGCAGGATCCGGCGGCGATCCTGCGCGCCGCCGCGATCGAGGCGCCGGCGGGCGTCCCGCCCGAACAGGAGCTCACCGATCTCATCGGCGATGCCCGGTTCGTCCTGATCGGCGAGAGTTCGCACGGCACCGAGGAGTTCTATGCCGCGCGCGCCGCCATCACCAGCTGGCTCATCAGCGAACACGGCTTCACCGGGGTCGCGGCCGAGGCCGACTGGCCCGACGCCTACCGCGTCGACCGGTTCGTACGCGGATACGGCCCCGACGAATCACCCACCCACGCGCTCAGCGGTTTCGAACGCTTCCCCGGCTGGATGTGGCGCAATACGGTGGTGCGGGAATTCGTCGACTGGCTGCGCCTGCACAATGACGGTCAGCGCCGCGCGGGACTGCCGGGCGCCGGGTTCTACGGTCTCGACCTGTACAGCATGCACCGGTCCATGCAGCGCGTCGTGGAGTACCTCGAACAGGTGGATCCGGCCGCCGCGCAACGCGCCGCCCGCCGCTACGCCTGCTTCGACCGCACCTCCGGCGACGACGGTCAGGCGTACGGTTTCGCCGCGGCCTTCGGAGCCGGTGAGTCCTGCCAGGCCGAGGTGGTGCGCCAGCTCGTGGAATTGCAACGCGATATCGGCGAGCTGACCGAAACCCATGATGGCGAAGCGCATTTCGATGCGGTGCGCAATGCCTGGACCGTACGCGACGCCGAGGCGTACTACCGCGCCATGTTCGGCGATCGGGTCACCTCGTGGAATATGCGCGATGAGCATATGGCCGATACCCTCGACGCCCTCGCCCGCCATCTCGACCGGCCCGGCGCACCCGCGCGCATCGTGGTGTGGGCGCACAATTCGCATATCGGGGATGCCCGCGCCACCGAGATGGCCGCCGAGGGACAGCTCTCACTCGGTCAGCTGATCCGGGATCGGCACGGAAACGACTGCCGCACCATCGGATTCACCACCGGCGGCGGTACCGTCACCGCGGCGAGCAACTGGGGCGGCGACGCCGAGCGCAAGACGGTGCGGCCCGCCCTGCCCAGCAGTCTCGAGGAGCTGCTGCACGACACCGGCATACCGGAGTTGTTCCTGCGCACCGATATTCCCGGCCCGGCCGGGGATGTCCTGCGCGCGCCCCGACTCGAACGCGCCATCGGAGTCATCTACCAGCCCAGCACCGAACGCCAGAGCCACTACTTCCACGCTCGGGCGGCGGACCGGTACGACGCGATCATCCATATCGATCACACCACCGCCCTCGAACCGCTCTACCCGGGCAGCGTCTGGGCGACCGGCACGACACCGGAGACCTACCCGAGCGGTCTATAACGGGCTCGAATCACACTGGGCCACAGCGCCGGTCACCCTCCCCGATCCGATCGAGGAGGGTGACCGGCACTATCGGCGTCAGCGGGTGGGAGCCGAATGGTGTGACGCGGCGGAGCGCGGATGCGGTGCGGTGGCCGCACGGGCGCGCGCCGCCGCCAGCAATTCGGCTATGCCGCTTCGGATCCCCTCGGCCAGGACCTCGATATCGGGGGTGCTGTCGAAATCACCGGTGATACCGAAGTTCAAATGGTCGAGGTAGCTCAGGATCGCGATTCCGGTGCGCAGGCGCATGGCGATCGGGACGATCGGGAACAGATCGAGCACCTCCCTGCCCTGCACGGTGACACGGACGCGCGGACCCCGGACATTGGTGGCCAAGGCGGTGACACCGCGCTGGGGCAGCAGCGCGGCCAGGCGCAGACTCCACGCCACGGTCGCGAACGGCAGTCTGGCCGCCATCGCGATCATCGAATCCTCGGCCTGTGCCGCGCCTTTCGATTTGTGTTCGGCCATGCGGGTGTGGATGACCCGCAACCGCACCACCGGATCGTCGAGATGTACGGGCAGTCGGGGCAGCAACGCCGACACCCGATTGTCCAGCAGATTCATCGCGTCGGCCGGTCGCATCGACACCGGAACCAGAATGCGCAGCGTATCGTCGACCGGCCGCTCCCCGCGGGCGAGTAGCAGGGCACGATAGCCCGAGGTCACCGCCGCCAGCACCACGTCATTGACCGTCGTGCCGAAAGCCGCCCTGATCTCGCGGACGTCGGTGAGCGAGGTACGCGCGCCGATATAGCGGCGCTGCCGACCGATGGAACCATTCAGCGATGATTCGGCCGCGGGGATGATCGCGCCGGCCGCCACCGGCAGCACGCTGCGCAGCAGATCCACCGCCTGACCCGGCAGACCGAAAGGCAGTCGCACGGCGCTGAGCGTCCGGTCGAACCAATTGGGCGAGTGCGCGTCCACGATGTCGGCCGGCGCCGCCGGTACGCTCGCGTCGGCCGGTGCCGCCTCCTCCTGCACCGGATCGCAGAAGGTCGCGAACATGGTGACGCCGGAGACCCCGTCCACCAGACTGTGGTGGGCTTTGATCAGCATCGCCCAGCGCTCATCGGTCAAACGCTCGATGACCACGCACTCCCACAGCGGATGGTCGCGGTCCAGGCGCTCGGCCAGATCGGTCGCGATGAAGTCGAACAGGGCCGCGTCATCGGCCGGTTCCGGTAGGGCGATCCAGCGAATATGGTGTGCCAGATCGAAATTCGCGTCCTCCTCCCAGTTGGGTGTGGACAGATCCAGCCGGGCGCGGTGCACCCGCTGTCGCAGCCGGGCATTATCGGCGATCCGGCGACCGAGCTCGCGCGTGAACTCCGCGCGGCTCGGTGGTGTGCCGGAAAGAATTGCCACGGCGCCGATTCCGAGACTGATATGCCGGTCGGAATCCTCTAATTCGATGAAACCCGCGTCGAGCGGTCGTAATTCGGTCATGACCGACTACCTGAGAACGAAATGTATAGGACACCTCAATGGTTTCCGGCGCGGCACTTCGGCGAAAGAACCGAAGGTAACCGGTGCGGGTGACCGGAGCCCATCTTCCGCGGCCGCCGCTCGCCACGGGTCCAACGCCCCACGGGCCGGGACCTTCGCCCCTGCCGCCGGACGACCCGGGAGCGGGACGCTGATTCCAGACGACAATGGAGGAGCCGGTAATGGGCGACTATGTGGCTGATCTGGGCGAGCTGCGGCTGAAGGACGCGGACCGTGCCGGCGGTAAGGGTGCGAACCTCGGTGAACTGGTGGCGGCCGAGTTGCCGGTGCCGCCGGGCTTCGTCATCCTGAAGTCCAGTTATGCGGAGGTGATCAGTGCCGGACCGCACGGTCCGGACCTCGATGCCCTGCACACCCAGGCGCTCTCCCTCGCCTTGAAGCGCGACCGCACCAGCGGACCGCGATTGGAGGAGCTGTGCCGGCATATGCGCGAACTGGTGCAGGCCACTCCCCTGTCCGATCAGGTCGAGAAGTCGGTGCTGGCCGCCTATCACGGGCTCGGCGCGGAGGCCCTGGTCGCGGTGCGCTCCTCCGCCATCGGCGAGGACGGCGCGACGGCCTCGTTCGCCGGAATGAACGTCTCGCGCACCAATATTCACGGTGACGCGGCCCTGCTCACCGCACTGGTCGACTGCTGGTCCTCGCTCTTCACCCCGCGCGTACTCACCTATCGGGCACGCCGCGGTATGCACGATCGGCCCGAGATGGCGGTCGTGGTGCAGTGCATGGTGAAGGTGCGCACCGCCGGGGTGGCGTTCACCGCGGATCCGGCCTCGGGCCGGCGCGACCGGGTGGTGATCGATGCCGCCCGGGGGCAGGGCGAGGTGGTGGTCTCCGGCGCCACCGAACCCGATACCTATACCGTCGACGCGAACGGCCCCACGCTGCTGGATACCCGGCGCGGACAACAGAGCTACGCCATCGTCTCGGGTCCCGACGGTGATCGGCAGGTACAGCTCACCGAGGCCGAGCGGAACGCGCCGGTCCTGACCGCGCAACAGGCGCTCGAGGTGGCGGCGCTGGCGCTGCGGGTGCAACAGCATCACGACGGCATTCCGCAGGATGTCGAATGGGCCTACGACGATGAGCGACTGTGGTTGGTGCAGGCCCGCCCGATCACCACACTGGCCGGCGAAGTGAGCCCGAATGCCCCGATGGCGCGAACGGTTCAGGGACCGACCCTGTTGCGCGGGCTGGGTGCCGCGCCCGGCCGGGCCGGTGGTGTGGTGCGCGTACTGCGCACACCCGCCGAGGGTGGCACGCTGCGCGACGGTGAGGTGCTGGTGGCGCCGATGACCAATCCGGACTGGCTGCCCACCATCGCGCGGGCCGCTGCGCTGGTGACCGACAGCGGCGGGATGACCTGTCACGCCGCCATTGTCGCGCGTGAGCTCGGCGTGCCTTGTGTGGTCGGAACACGCACCGCCACAACGGTATTGACAACAGGCACCGAGGTGACGGTGGATGGGACCGAGGGCCGGGTCCTGGCGGGCCGGCAGGTGATCGGCGGCGCTATCGCCGAACCGCGCCCGGTCGCTGTCGCCTCTTCCGAGGTGACCTCCACACGTGTCTATGTGAACCTGGCCCTGCCGGAGGTCGCCGAACGTGTCGCGGCTCAGGATGTCGACGGGGTCGGTCTGCTGCGCGCGGAGACCCTGCTCACCCAGGCGCTGGGCGGGCGGCATCCCCGCGATCTGATCGCCCGCGGGGAGGATCAGCTGTTCGTGACCCGGATGGCGGACTCGTTGCTGCGCATCACCACGGCCTTCGGGCATCGTCCCGTCGTCTATCGGGCAATCGACATGCGCAGCAACGAATTCCGCTCTCTGGAGGGCGGTGGCCGCTACGAACCGCTCGAGCACAATCCGATGATCGGCTTCCGCGGCTGCTACCGCTATGTCCGCCAGCCCGAACTGTTCCGGCTGGAGCTGGCCGCCCTGGCTCGCGTGCGCGAGCGGACTCCCAACCTGCACTTGATGATTCCGTTCGTGCGCACCCGCTGGGAGCTGGAGGCCTGCCTGGAGCTGGTCGACGCCAGCCCGCTCGGCCGCCAGCGCGGACTGCATCGCTGGGTGATGGCCGAGGTGCCCTCGGTGGTCTTCCGGCTCCCCGAATACGTGGGCATGGGTATCGACGGCGTCTCCATCGGCAGCAATGATCTGACCCAGTTGATGCTGGGCGTGGACCGGGACTCCGAGGACTGTGCCGAACTCTTCGACGAATCCGATGCCGCGGTACTCGATGCCATCGGGCGCATCATCGGTACCGCCAATCGACTCGGCATCACCTCCTCGCTGTGCGGGCAGGCCCCCTCCACCCGACCGGAGTTCGCCGAACATCTCGTCCGGATGGGCATCACCTCGGTCTCGGTGACCCCGGACGCGGCCGCCGCGACCCGGCGGGTCGTCGCCGCGGCGGAACGACGGGTCCTGCTGGAGCACGCACTGCGGCGGCCGGCCGAACATCGCTGACCGGACTCGATCACCCCGCGTGGGCGGAGGACTGGGCGGCTTGGCCCTCGGCGATGTCCTCCGGGGTGAAGCGCATGCGCAGCACCACCAGGCCGGTGACCGCCGCGATGGCCGCCGAGCACAGGAAGGCGACGCCGTATCCCAGGGCCAGGGCGTGCACCTGGGAGTCGGTGGCGAGGGCGGAGGGATCGGTGGTGCCGCCTTCGGAGCGGACGCGCGCCGAGACCGACGCGCCCACCGCCACCAGACCCAGTGCGCCACCGAGGCTCTGGGCCACCTGGGCGAGGGCGGTGAGCGGGCCGATATCGGTGGGGCGTACCCCGGCGATGGAGGACAGGGTCAGCGGGATGACCGCGAAGCCGAAACCGAATCCGATGGTGATCGCCGCGATGACGATGACCGGGAAGTACGCGGGACGGGTGTCGACAATCGTTGCGGCATAGACGCATCCGGCCGCGATGATCGCGCACGCGATCATCACCAGCCAGCGCGGCTGCACGCGCAGAACGAGGCGGGAGGAGACCGTCGCGCCGACCGCGAGCGATACCGCGAACGGGAGCACGGACATTCCGCTCTGCAAGGGCGAGTAGTGCAGGACGCTCTGCAGGAACATGGAGATGAAGACCGACAGGCACATCATGATCGCCCCGGACAGGCCGATGGCCACCAGCGCCGCGACGCGATTCGGATTGTGGAACAGCGTGAACGGCAGCAGCGGATTCGGGGCGCTGCGCTCGACCAGCACGAACGCGGCGAGCAGCAGGACCGACGCGATCGCCGGAATCGTCACCAGCGGGCGGGTCGGGCCATTCCCGGCCTCGTTCAGGGCGAAGACCGCGAGGGTGACGCCGAGGGTGCCCAGAATCGCACCGGGCACATCGAGCGCGGTGCGTTCGCCCGTCGATTCCCGGAGACAGACCAGCGCGCCGACGGTGACGAGTACGCCGATCGGCACATTGATGAGAAAGACCAGCCGCCAGGAGATTTCGGTGAGTACGCCCCCGGCGATCAGCCCGGCGACCGATCCGATCCCGGTGAGCGCGGCGAAGACGGCGAATGCCTGACTGCGTGCCTTTCCCGGCGCATAGGTGGTGGCGACCAGCGCCATCGACGTGGGCGCGGCAATGGCCGCCGCCATGCCCTGTAGGGCCCGGGCCCCCACGAGAACCGCCGGATCCCAGGCGATTCCGCACAGCAGCGAGCTGAGGGTGAACATGCCGACCCCGAACGTGAAGACGCGCTTGCGCCCGAAGGTGTCCCCCAGACGTCCGCACAGCAGCATGAGCCCGCCGAGCGCCAGCACATACGCGGTGACGATCCAACTACCGCCGGCCTCCGACAATCCCAGTGCGCGCCGGATATTCGGCAGCGCCAGCGCGACGACCGTACCGTCCAACACCACCAGCAGTTGCAGGCCCCCGAGCACGAATATGGGTACGCCCCATACCCGTTCCTGTCCGATGGTCGCGGGCCCGGCCGCGGAGACGATCATGAGAGCCGACCCTACAGAGCACGGCTGTCCGGCGGCAGTGCTCCGCAACCGCTCGCGCATCGCACCGCTGACCGCCGCCGAGGTGCCCCGGCATGCGCGGCAGGGTCATCGGCCCTGTTCGGAGAGGGCCGATGACCCTGCCGCCGGCGGGCTCGGACGAGCAGAGTGCGGTAATGACAGAGCACACGCCCCCGCCGCAGCGCTTCTCGACCGTTGCGGTGATCCTGGCCGTTATCGCGTTGATCGTCGCCGCGGTGGCGGTGGCATTGATCGTGCGGCATACCGGTGACCGAACCACCGCCACGACCTCCTCGGCGACGCCCGTGCCCGCGACGGGCTCCCCCGGTACCTCCGAACCTTCCGCGGGGACAGCGCCCCGGACCACCACCGCACCGCCCGCGCATACCTTCGGGTTTCAGCCGCTGTGGCCGTTCTCCGGTATCGCGGACGCCGAGGCGTGGCAGCGCGAGGCGAATCCGGGCGGGCATCAACCGTGGCATCTCGACGCCGGCCTGATCGCGCAGATGTTCACCACGCAGTACCTCGGATACACCGGCGTCGACAAGATCGTGAAGACCGATGTCCGGGGTGATCAAGCCTGGGTGAACGTGGGCTTCACGAACCCCAACGGCGCCATGGTCACGGCCGCGGTCGTGCATCTGGCGCAGATCGGTTCGGGTGCCGATCAGCCGTGGGAGGTCGTCGGCACCCAGGACAGCACGCTCACGGTGACCACGCCCGCATACGGTTCGGCGCTGTCGTCACCGCTGACGGTCGGCGGCAGCATCACCGGGGTAGACGAGAGCCTACGGGTGCAGGTCCGAGGCGGCGCCAATCAACAACAGCCGGTCGGTCAGGTGGCCGGGATTCCCGCCGGCGGAACGAATTCGCCTTGGACGGTGACGGTTCCGCTCACCGCGGCCTGCCCCGGCACCCTCACCGTCGCCGTCTCCACCGGTGGCCATATCGCGGATGTGGAGCGTTTCGCCGTCACCGGCGTGCACTGCTGAATGGCATCGGACGCACAAGGAACGGGCCGAGAGGATCTCGGCCCGTTCCGCTGCGCGACGGTCACGCCGTGCGATCAGCCCTTGCTCGACGGCGCAGGGGTCTTGCCGGTCTCGGACGCGGGAGTCCCGCCGTCGTGGGCGCTGCGCTCGGCGTACTGGGCCTTGACCTCGGCCTGCCACTTCTCGAAATCGGCGCGCATCACGCTGATCTGATGCTCCACCGCGTCGCGGGTCTCGGACCACCACTTCTGGGCGGCCTCCCGCAGCTCCGCGGTGGTCTTCTCGAGTTCGTCACCCTCGCGATCCATGGTGACGCTCAACTCGTCACGCCGGGCGCGCAGCGCCGCCCGGTTCTTCTCCCGCGCGGCGGCGGAGGAGTCTTCGAACTGCTTCACGCGGGCCGCGAGATCCACCAGTGTTTCCGACAACGGCTTCATAGTCATACCTCTCGAAATATTCTGATCCGCAGTGGGATCCGGCGTTCGCCTGCGTCAATCGTGGCCGTTTCGCCCGTTTGTCCACAGGGCAGAACGTCCTCGGTTGTCCCTGTCACTGGCCCCGATCCGCACCTCGGAAATGCCCTGCCGCGGAGTCAGTTCCGCAGGGTATGGCTGGGCGGCACGCCGTACGCCTGGCGATATCGGGTGGCGAAGCGCGCGGGGTGGGTGAAGCCCCAGCGGGCGGCGATGGCGGCGACCGTCAGCCCTCGGGTGGGGTCGGCGGCCTGTAGGTCTCGATGGGCGTTGGCGAGCCGGGTTCGGCGCAGATAGTCCATCGGGGTGGTGTCGAGGTGGCGGCGGAATCCGGCCTGTAGGGCGCGCGGGCTCATCCGCACCTCCGCGGCGATGCGTGCCAGCGTGAGTGGTTCGGCGGCATGGTCGTCGATGAAACGCGCGGCCCGGCGCACCGCGGCGGGGGTCGACTGGCCGGGGCCGGGTGTGTACGCCGCGGTCATGGTCGTATTGGGGAAGGTGGTCAACAGCGCGGTGGCCGCCAGCTGTTTCAACCCGTGCAGGGCCAGCGGGTGAATGCCCCCGGTGCCGGAGTCCATCAGTCGGCGATACAGAAATGTCGAGGTCGCGGACCAGGCCCGCTGTGTGCCCGCCAGTGGAGCCATGCCGTGGAATCGCAGTGGCCGATCCGCCGGATCGCGCACCTCGCAGGCGTGCTCGGCGACGACCGACAACGGGATGCGAACCACCGCGTACACCGGATCGCGCAGCGCGGTCACCCAGCCGGACTCCATCGGCGCCAGGCAGACTCCGCCCGCACCCAAGTTCACTCGCTGATGCTCGGTGCCCAGGTAGCCGTGACCGGCGACCAGCACCCCCGCGACCAGCTCGCCGGAGGGTTCGCCCTCGGCGTGATAGCTGATCCCGGAGAAGCGCAGCAGATCGGCCCCGAGCCCGTCCGTGTTGACCGACCGCACCTGCACGGTCGTACGCTGCGGATCGGTCACGCTGATACGCGCCCGATGGTCGATCACCAGACTCTTGACCACCGCCACACCGGATTCCGGGTCGCAGGCGCGAATATCGGTGCGCTGCACCGGAACCGTCGCGGACCCCGCATAACGCTTCGCTGACACCACGGCTCGCCCCACCCTCAACGTACTGTCATCAGCTTCCCACAGAGGGTATCCAGAACACGAGGTCACTGTCCGGAAAACGAATCGTCCCCACGTGATCCGAACCGCGCCGGGTCAGCGGGTGATGAGGAAATCCTTGTCATCGGGATGGGAGAGCATATCGGTCATGGTCTTTCGGTCGAAGGGCCACAGATCGATGGCTCCGCCGTCGGTGAGGTACCAGGAGTTGCAGCCGGTGTTCCAGACGGTGGGGCCGAGGGCTGCGGCCACTTCGTCATTGAAGCGGGTGGTGGCTTCCTCGGTGACTTCGACGGTGGTGAGGTCGCCGTCGCGGAATCGCCGCAACCACTCGACGATGTGGCGGGCGGTCAGTTCGGCGGAGTATTGCAGTGAGATGGAGCCGGTGGGTGAGTTCGGGCCCAGCACGGTGAACAGGTTCGGGAAACCCGGAATCGCGGTCATGGCGTAGGCGCGGGGGCCTGCGGTCCAGGCTTCGTCGATGGTGAGTCCGTCGCGGCCGCGCAGTCGCATCGGGCGCATGTAGTTGTGGGTCTGAAAGCCGGTGGCCAGCACCAGGACATCGATATCGTGTTCGCGTCCGTCAGCGGTGCGGATTCCGGTTTCGGTGATCTCGGTGACGGCCTCGGTCACCAGCTCGGCATTCGGGGCCTGGATGGCCCGATAGTAGGAGCCCGAGATGACCTGGCGCTTGCACAGCGGCTGATAGTCGGGGGTCAGCTTCTCCCGCAGTTCGGCATCGCGGACCTGCACCCGCAGGCACAATCGCGCATAGGATTGCACCAGCGAGCGCCGCCAGCTCGGCCGGGTCACGATATCGGCGAGAATGCCCGAGCCCCACAGTAATCCGTCATAGAGCGCGGCATTCACGGCCGGTGCGGCATGCAGTGCGGCGCTCACGATGCGCGGCTGCGGCAGGTTCGTCGGGGCCCAGAGCACCCACTGCGGGGTGCGGGCGAACTGGGTCAGGTGCGCGGCCGCGGGTTGTAGCGCGGAGACGATCTGCACACCGGTGGAGCCGGAACCGATTACGGCGATCCGCTTTCCGGCGGTCTCGACCGAATCATCCCACCGCGCGGTGTGCACGACCTCGCCGGTGAATCGATCCAAGCCCGGAAGGTCCGGCGTATTCGGGGTATGCAGTACGCCGGTCGCGGCGATGAGGAAGTCCGCGGAGTACTCGCGTCCGTCACCGAGCGTGACTCGCCAACGCCCGGAATCGAATTCGGCCTCGACGACCTCGGCGTTCAACTCGATACGCGATTCCAGGCCGAAGCGCTCCACCACCTCGCGGTGATACCGCTGAATCTGCTCACCCGCGGCGAATACCCTGGGCCAGTCCGGTTTCGGGGCGAAGGAGAACTGGTAGAGGTTCGACGGCACGTCGCAGGTGAGTCCCGGGTAACGATTCCAATGCCACACTCCCCCGACATCGGAGCCCTTCTCGAGAATGGTGAAGTTCTCGAACCCGTACCGGCGCAGGGTGACAGCGGTGGCGATTCCGGCGACTCCGGCGCCGATAATGAGAACTTCCGGATCGCGATCGATGGTCATGGTTGGGCGGTCCTGTCAGGAGGCTAGGTGGTCGTCGAGCTTGTGCCGCAGCACTTTTCCGCTGGAATTGCGCGGAATCTCGGCGAGGCGAATGAATTGCTTGGGCGCCTTATAGCGTTCGAGGCGGTCGCGGACGTGCTGTTTGAGCTCGTCGTCGGTGGGTTCGGGCGAAGCGGTGGTGACGATGTACGCGCGCAGCACCTGCCCGTATTCGGGGTCCGGGACGCCGATGACGGTGACATCGGTGACCCCGGGATGTTCGGCGAGGGCGTTTTCCACCTCACGCGGGTAGATGTTCTCGCCGCCGGAAACGATCATCTCGTCATCGCGGCCGTCGATATAGAGCCGCCCGTACGCGTCGAGGTGACCCATATCGCCGGTGTCGACGTAGCCGTCGATCATCTCCTTGGTCGGTGCGAAACCGGCCGAATCGGCGGTGTAGCCGCTGAATCCGATCCCGCCGCGCACGAAGACGGCGCCGGTCTCATCGACGGCCGCGGCTGTGCGATCGGCGCGCAGCACCCGCACACCGACGCCGATGATGGGCCGCCCCACCGTCTTCGGGGAGTACGCCAGATCGTCCGGGGTCGCGATGGCGACCACCCCGGCCTCGGTGGAGCCGTACCCATTGAGCAGCGGGCCGAAGTCGCGCTGGAACGCGGCGATGGTGGCGGGTGAGATGGGCGCGGCGCCGGTCATGGCCAAGCGCAGTGAGGTGGCCCGGTACCGGCGGCGAATGTTCTCGGGTAGTGCGGTGAGCCGCTGGATCATTACCGGGACGCCGATGAAAACCGTTGCGCGATAGCGCTCGATATCGGCGAGGGTCAGCTCGGGATCGAAACGGCGGCGTGCGATGACAGTCGCGCCCAGCGCCAGTTGTCCGGCGAGCGCGGCCACACCGAATCCGTGGAAGAACGGCGGAGCCACGACCACCACATCCCGACGGCGTAGTCGGCTGACGGCCGCGAGCGAGACGGCGGCCTCCAGCGCGGGGCGCAGGCCGACATTTCTGCCGACCCCCTTCGCCATACCGGTCGTGCCTGAGGTGAGCAACGTGATCCGGACCGGACGCCGCACCGGCGGAGGTGCCGAATTCCGTTGGCGTGCCATCTGATCCAGGGTCGGAAGGGTTGATTCCGTATCCGGTTCACACCAGGCGCGAACCCGCTTCCCGGGATAGCCGGTTTCGGCGAGCGCCCCGAGGAACTCGTCATCGTGGATGAGCGCGTCCGGCCGGTGCCGTTCGAGAATCCGGGAGAGCTGCACCGGTGGCAGCTCGGTATTGAGCAAGACCAGCTCACAACCCAGGCGACTGCCCGCGATAACGGCTTCGATGAAGCCGCGGTGGTTGCGACACAGGATGCCGATCGAACGCAACCGCGGGTCGACCGCGTGCAGCGCGCCGGCGATCGCCTCCGAGCGCCGCACCAGATCGCGGTAGGTCACCGCGCCGAGGTCATCGATCAGCGCGATCCGATCGGGGTGGCGAGCCGCGCTGACCGCGACGAGCAGACCCAGTGACCGGCCGTACGAGTGGTAGCCGCGCGCGATCGAGAGCGCCGCACGCGGCCCGACCGGACGCAGCGCACCGGATGAGGTGATCGCGGACAGCGCTGTGCGCCAGCCGATTACGGAGTCATTCGGCACCGGCGGACCCCTTGCCGTTGATCGCGCGCAAGGCCGCGTCGGTATCACCGAGCCGTCGGTACACGGTGGTGAACGCGATCTCCAGCGGCACCCGGGCCAGCGGCACCACCACCGAGGTCAGATAGCCGTAGGCCGGAATCAGGAAGCGCGGCTTGCTGATCAGCGCCCGTGCGACGACGGTCGCGGCCTCGGCGGGTGTCTGGCCGGGCAGTGCGGACATCCATCGACTGGGCGCGCTCATCCGGGTGTGCATGAGTCCGGCGTAGATGGTGGTGAGGGTGACCCCGTCGGGGCGGGCCTCCATACCGACCGCGCGCATCCAGACATCGAACCCGGCCTTGGACGAGAGGTAGAACCCCCATTTGGGCGCGACCGGGAACAGCACACCGACCGTGGAGACATTGACGATATGCCCACTGCGCCGAGCCCGCATACTCGGCAGCAAGGCGAGGGTCAATCGCATCGGACCCAGGTAGTTGGCGCTGGTGGTCGCGGTCAGATCCTTGGGCCGGTCATAGGACAGGTGTATCGAGCGCCGCAGCGACTTCCCCGCATTGTGCACGAGGTAGTCGACC
Organism: Nocardia sp. NBC_01503; assembly: GCF_036327755.1. Lineage (NCBI taxonomy): Bacteria > Bacillati > Actinomycetota > Actinomycetes > Mycobacteriales > Nocardiaceae > Nocardia > Nocardia sp. NBC_01503. The sequence continues at coordinate 6,494,790 of NZ_CP109596.1, read as the reverse complement.
TGTCCGAAACGGTGCAGGATCTCGGCGGCGAATTCGGTGATCGACTCCGGATCGGCCAGATCCAGGCGGATGGCCGCGGCCGTACCACCGGCGGCCTTGATCTCGGTCGCGACGGCCTCGAGCTCATCGAGTGAGCGGGCTCCGAGGACGACCGTGGCCCCGGCCGCGCCGAGCAGGCGGGCCGACTCCGCGCCCAAACCGTGTGAGGCGCCGGTGATTACCGCGATCTTGCCGTCGACTTCGCGCCGTAGTCGTGCCGGATCGGCGATACCGCGCGGGCCGATGAGCCAGGCCGCGGCCCGCCCGATCGGTCCGGCGGCGAGCCCATTGGATGGGCGGTGGACGGTATCCACTAGCTGGTCTCGTTTCGTTCGGGTCGGCGCGCGTGGTCGATATCGAGCAGCGCCGCAATGGTTCTGGAGGTGAGGGTGATGGCCGGGTCCAGGGCCAGGGTGGTCTGGATGGTGGCGAATCCGGCCGCGAGTACCAGGCTCTGCAGTTGTTCCCGATCGCGCTCGGACTCGTTGAGCCAGCGGGCGGTCGCGCCTTCGACGAAGGCCAGCCAGCCGTCCATGGCGATGCGCAGCGCCGAACCGTCTCCGCTGGAGACGATTTCGGTGAGCAGGGCCGAGATCAATCGGTCGCGGTGGCCCTGATGCTGGGCCGCCAATCGTTCGTCGACCCCGGTGCGGGGGGTCATGACGAACGAAAGACCCTCCTGCTGAGCGAAGTCCAGGTAGATACCGAAGCCGCTGATCAGGCGTTCCATGGCCGGACCGCGCAATTGCTGGAGCCGGTCCCAGAAGTCGTCGAACACCGCTTCGTGCACCGCGAGGTACAGCTCGTACTTGCCGCCGAAGTGATAGCCGATGGATCCGGCCGCCACCCCCGCCGCCGTGGCGATCTCCGCGATCGACACCTCGTCATAGCGCTTGACCGCGAACGCCGAGCGCGCGGCGGCCAGGATGGTGCCGCGGGAACGCTGTCCGCGCCGGTTCACGGAGGTACTCCCCGAACCAGTTTTTGAATCACGTTCAACTTCGTGCACGAGGGCAGGATATCCAGGTTTCTGAACAGAATTCAAGAACTGATTCGCGGGCCGCTCTCCCCCGCCGACCGCGGTGAGCACCTCGTCGATGACGGTGGTCGCGATGGAGGGATCGACCGCGCGCTGTACGCCGACACCGATGACCAGGGCGAAGACGGCATCGGTGAGCGCTTCCGAGCGCAGTATGGTGGCGAACTTCGAGCGCGCCGTACGCAGTGAGGTGGCCAGGCGCTCCCGCAGCTCATCCTGTCGGCGCAGGGCAGCGACCACCTCGCACTCGAGCAGCGTCACCGCCGGGTCGCCGAGCGCCGCTCCGGCCCATTCACGCAGGCGCGCAAGCCTTTCCGCACCATCGGCGGCACCCGAGACAGCCTCCCCCGCGGCCCGCAGCCGCTCGGCGTAGATGCTCTCCAGGACCGCCACCCCGAGCTCGGCCTTATCGCCGAAGTTCGAGTACACCGCCCCGCGGGTATATCCGGCGGCCTCGGCGATCCGCTCCAGCGGCACCCCGCCCAGCCCATCGGCGAGAAAGAGTTCCCGCGCGGTGCCGACAATCGCCGCGCGAGTCCGCTCCCGACTCTCGGACCTGGTTGGACGTGCCACGCGGGCCTCCTGAGCTACAGCCGGACGATCCTCTGATACAAATACAGAGTGTATCTGAAGTCTGCTGGTCTCTGAAGACGTCCCAACGCAGCCTCAGGGGCGGGCTCGCTGCCCATTCCCCGCCTCTCCGTTGACCGAGCACTGCCTTTGAACGAATTCCATTGCAGTTCAACGATGTTCGGCCCGTAATCTGGGAACCTGCCGAGGGAGCGACCGTGAAGCGAAAACTGTTCCTGATCATGGCGCTCATCGCCGTTGTATCGACCTTCGACTACGCCACGACCGCGGGGCATTACGCCCTCGTCGTCGCGGCCGGAGTCCTCGCATCCTTCCTGCTCATAGAGAAATCGAACAGGGTCTGACACGGTTCAGGATGCCTCGGCGACCGGCCAGGCGTACTCGAGTTCGATCAGTTCGAAGCCCTGATCGAAGTGGGCGACGCGCCGATCGGTGCGCACTCCCCCGCGACGCTCATAGAAGGCGATAGCGGACGTATTCGCTTCCAGCACTTCGAGATACAGCGTCCGCCCCGGATGCTCGGCGCGCACCCAGTCGAGCGCCTGCCGAAACAGCAGCGAACCGGTGCCCAGCCGCTTACCACTGGGCCGGACATGCAGATTGTCCAACAGCATCCGCCCGTCCGAACACGGCATCAGATACACGAACCCGACCACCCCGGATTCATCCTCGGCGAGAAACAGCGCGGCCCCCGGCGCAGGCGCACCCAGCCTCCGCCCCCAAATCCCCAGCCGCTCCTCATACAAGGGCCCCTCGAGATATTCCGCGGGCATGATCCCCGCATACGCGGACCGCCAACTCGCGGTATGCAGCGCCGCGACCGCCTCCACATCGGCCCGCAACCCACTCCTGATCTTCATCGCCGACATCATCTCACGGTACCGGGATGGCGGAAAGGTAGCCATCCACGCTCGAGAAGGGCTACGCGGGAGCGGATTCCGTTGAAACGCCCGCGCGCTGTTCACGTGATTTCAGGTTTTGCCAGGGAATAATCCAGTGATGCGCCGGAGGTCGATATTCCTGATCATCCTGTCCGTTCTGATAACTGTAATGATGCCCGGGGCATCGGAGGCTGATCCCGGGCGTGGGGCCGCGGTGGTGGATGTGCGGGCGCTGGGTGGGCGTCAGTTCGAGTACCTCGTGTATTCGGCGGCTATGGATCGGACTGTGCCGGTGTGGGTTTCGCATCCGGAGGGGGCCGCGCCCGCGTTGTATCTGCTCAATGCGATCGATGGTGGGGAGGCGGGGGTCCGTGGACGAATCGGACCGATGTGGCGCAGTTCTTCGCCGATAAGCAGGTGAATGTGATTCAGCCGATCGGGGGGCGGGGGTCGATGTATACCGATTGGTCCGGGGATGATCCCGTGCTCGGCCGAAACAAATGGTCGACGTTTCTGATCGACGAGTTGCCCGCGGTATTGGGTCCGCGTTTGGGGTTGACCGGGCGTAATGCGGTTGCGGGGACATCGATGTCGGCCGCTTCGGCCTTGGCGCTGGCACTGCGGGCGCCGGGCCGGTATCAGGCGGTGGGGGCGTTCAGCGGGTGCCCGCGCACCGATGACGCGTTCGCGCGGGCCATGGTGCGGTCCGAGCTGCAACTGTTCGGGGCGAACGCGGACAATATGTGGGCGCCGGGTGATCCCGCCTGGATCGCGAACGATCCGGTCGTCAATGCCGAGCGGTTACGCGGTGTGGCGCTCTACATTTCGGCGGGCAATGGCCTGCCCGGCGTCCATGATTCGCTGGGCGACTATTCGATCGCCGGTGATGTCGCCCGGTTGACGGACCGCCTGGCGGTCGGCGGAGCCATGGAGACGGTGGTGCGCGATTGCACGCGGTCGCTGACCGACCGACTCGCCGGGCTCGGCATTCCGGCGACGGTCGTGTATCGCAATGGCACCCACGCCTGGCCGTACTGGCAGGACGATCTGCACGATTCGTGGCCGCTCTTCGCCGGCGCACTCGGGGTATGAGCCGAGAACTCGATGGTCTCGCGCGCACAGCGATGAGTTTTCAGCGCGCACTCCGTCGAAGTCTGTACCGAGCGAGGGAGAAAGCATGACCGACGATGTCTGGGCAATGGTGCATTCGGAGCGGCGGGCGCTCATCACGGATCTCGAGAAGCTCGATGACGAGCAGTGGGAGTGGCCGTCGCTGTGCGAGGGGTGGACGGTGCACGATGTGGCCGCCCACCTGATCGATACGGCACGGACGACCCGCTTGGGATTCGCGGCGGCGATGATTCGGGCCCGATTCGACTTCGACCGTCAGAACATGCGCGGTGTGCGGCGATGGCGTGGTGACTCACCCGCGGAAACCCTGCGGAGGCTGCGCGAGGTGGCGACGCGGACATCCACTCCGCCCGCACCACTGGACAGTCGACTCGTCGAAGAGATCGTGCACGGCGAGGACATTCGCCGCCCGCTGCGATTGATCCGGAGTTACCCCGAGGAGGCGGTCGTACGAGCCATACGGTTGCAGGCCCGCACTCCGGCGGCGATCGGCGGGGCCAAGGAACTGCTGACCCGGATCACCGTGACAGCGGATGATCTCGAGCTGTCCCTCGGCGACGGCCCGGAGGTGCGGGGACCGGCACTCTCCCTACTGCTGGCCATTGCCGGTCGCCCGGCGGTGTTCGACGAACTCACCGGACCGGGCGTCACCGCCCTCGCCTCGGCCTGATGTCAGTGCCGGTCGAAGGCTTGCAGGAGTTGTTCGGCGGCCAGGGCGGGGGTCAGTGACCCGTCCCGGACCTGCTTCTCCACCTGGGCGCGAACGGATTTGACGCTCGGATTGTCGGAGAGTCGGCGCAGCAGGCTGTCGTTGACCATGGTCCAGGTCCAGTCGATCTGCTGACGGCGACGCTTCTCCGCGAACTCGCCCGCCTCGGTCAGCACCTTGCGATGGGTCAGCACCGTATCCCAGAACTTGTCCAGGCCAACGCCATTGAGGCCGCTCATGGTGATCACCGGTGGATGCCACAGGGAATCGCGCGGATGGATCAGGCGCATGGCGCCGGCCAGTTCGCGGGCGGCGGCCTTGGCCTCGAGTTCGTGTTTGCCGTCGGCCTTGTTCACCGCGACCAGATCGGCGAGCTCGAGCACGCCTTTCTTGATGCCCTGCAACTGATCTCCGGTGCGAGCCAGGGTCAGGAAGCAGAAGACATCGACCATATTGGCGACGGTGACCTCCGACTGCCCGACGCCGACGGTCTCGACCAGGATGACGTCGTAACCCGCCGCCTCCAGCAGCACGATGGTTTCGCGGGTCGCCTTGGCCACGCCGCCCAGGGTGCCCGCGGTGGGCGAGGGGCGGATGAATGCGTTGCGCTCCACCGAGAGTCGCGCCATCCGGGTCTTGTCACCCAGGATGGAGCCGCCGGTGCGCGTCGAGGACGGGTCCACGGCCAGCACCGCCACCCGATGCCCCTGTTCGATCAGGGACATACCGAGCGAATCGATGAAGGTCGACTTACCCACGCCCGGAACACCGGTGATACCAACACGATTGGAGATCACCGCATCGGTCTCGGGGGTCAGGCGCAACAGCAACTGCTGCGCCAGCTCGCGGTGATCACTTCGGCTCGATTCGACCAGTGTGATCGCCCGAGCCAGACCGGACCGCTCCCCCGCGCGCACGGAGACCGCGAGCTGATCGACGTCGATGGTGCGTTTGGCCGCCCGGGCGGCGGGCCGGGGTTCGCCGGTCCCGCCTACTCCTGCGGTGGTGCCCAGCCGCGGATGTGGTTCACCCGCGGCCGGACGCACGGCGTCGCTCATTCGGCCGCGCCGGTGCCGATCTCATGGCCCAGCGAATCGGCCAGCTTCTTGATCAGGTCGATGGCGGCATCGGCGATGACGGTGCCGGGTGCGAAGATCGCGGCCGCACCGGCCTCGTACAGTTCGGCGAAGTCGCCGGGCGGGATGACGCCGCCGACCACGACCATGATGTCGGAGCGTCCGACATCGGCCAATGCCTGCCGCAGGGCGGGCACCAGCGTGAGGTGGCCTGCCGCCAGCGAGGAGACGCCGACAATGTGCACGTCATTGTCGGCGGCCTGCTGGGCCACCTCTTCGGGGGTCTGGAACAGCGGGCCCACATCGACGTCCATACCGAGATCGGCGAACGCGGTGGCGATCACCTTCTGGCCGCGGTCGTGGCCGTCCTGACCCATCTTGCAGACCAGGATGCGGGGGCGGCGGCCCTCGGCCTCGGCGAATTCGTCGACGAGTTCGATGGCCCTGCTGATATTGCTCACCTTGCCGGCCTCCTCGCGGTAAACACCGGAGAGCGTGCGGATTTCGGCCTGATGGCGGCCGTACACCTTCTCCAGCGCGTCGGAGATCTCACCGACGGTGGCCTTGGCACGGGCGGCGGCGATGGCCAGGGCCATCAGGTTGTTCTCCATACCGCCCTCCGAAGAGGCCGCGGCACGGGTCAATTCGGCCAGCGCGCGCTCGCATTCGGCGGTGTCGCGCTCGGCGCGCAGGCGAACGAGCTTCTCGTTCTGCTCGATCCGCACACGCGAGTTCTCGACCTTGAGGACCTCGATCTCCTGGTCCTCCACCGCCTGGTACTTGTTGACGCCGATCACGGCCTGCTGACCGGTATCGATGCGCGCCTGGGTGCGGGCGGCGGCCTCTTCGATGCGCAGCTTCGGAATACCCTCCGAAATCGCCTGTGCCATACCGCCGTGCGCCTCGACCTCGGCGATATGCGCGCGAGCCCGCTCGGCGAGCTGATGGGTCAGCCACTCGACGTAGTACGAACCACCCCACGGGTCGATGGGCCGAGTCGTATTGGACTCCTGCTGAATCAGCAGCTGGGTGTTGCGCGCGATACGAGCGGAGAAGTCCGTCGGCAGCGCCAGGGCCTCGTCGAGGGCGTTGGTGTGCAGCGACTGGGTGTGGCCCTGGGTGGCGGCCATGGCCTCCACGCAGGTGCGCGGCACATTGTTGAACACGTCCTGCGCGGTCAGCGACCAGCCCGAGGTCTGCGAATGGGTGCGCAGGGACAGCGATTTCGTGTTCTTGGGCTCGAACTTGGCGACCAGTTCACTCCAGAGCAGACGTCCCGCACGGAGTTTGGCGACCTCCATGAAGAAGTTCATGCCGATGGCCCAGAAGAACGACAGGCGCGGGGCGAACTTGTCGACCTCCATACCCGCCTCGATACCGGCCTTGATGTACTCCACGCCATCGGCGAGGGTGTACGCCAGCTCCAGGTCGGCCGTGGCTCCGGCCTCCTGAATGTGGTAGCCGGAGATGGAGATCGAGTTGAACTTCGGCATCTTGGCGGAGGTGTACGCGAAGATGTCCGAGATGATCCGCATCGAGGGCTTGGGCGGATAGATGTAGGTGTTGCGGACCATGAACTCTTTCAGAATGTCGTTCTGAATGGTTCCGGCCAGCTGTTCGGGCTTGACGCCCTGCTCCTCGGCGGCGACGACGTACAGCGCCAGAATCGGCAGCACCGCGCCGTTCATGGTCATCGACACCGAAACCTGGTCCAGCGGAATCTGATCGAACAGTTCCCGCATATCCAGGATGGAGTCGATGGCGACACCGGCCATACCGACGTCACCGGTGACGCGCGGATGATCGGAGTCGTAACCGCGGTGGGTGGCCAGGTCGAAGGCGACCGAGAGGCCCTTCTGACCCGAGGCCAGGTTGCGGCGGTAGAAGGCGTTCGAGTCCGCGGCGGTGGAGAAGCCCGCGTACTGGCGAATCGTCCACGGCTGGTTCACGTACATGGTCGGGTAGGGACCACGCAGGAACGGCTGCACACCCGGCACGGTGTCGAGCGGATAGCCTTCCGCCACAATGGCATCGCGGTCCGCCTTGGTGAATACCGGTGGCACGTCGATACCTTCGGGCGTGGCCCAGGTGAGCTGTTCGGGCGCATAGTGATTCGCCGACGCGGCCTCGGCCACGAACTCCTGGACCTGCGCCGCCGCGACGGGCGCGGTCTCCGGCTCCCCGAGCGGAACCTCGGCGAAATTGCCGATCAGATGCTTGATATCGCTCATCTCTATGCTCCCAGCTTCTCCAGCAGGCCGGACAGCGCCGTCACCGCATCCATCCGCGCCGTCAGGAATCCGTCCGGACGCTGCGCGCCGGTCAGGTCGGCGACCGCCTTCTCCGCTCCGGCCAGCAGCACCGTGGTCACACCGGCCGCGCGCAGGGCGTCGACGGCCGCACCGGCATCGGTGCCGTAGCGGGCGTCCGAACCACACAGCACCGCCACGCTCACATCGGATTCGGTTGCCGCCGCGCCGATTCCGTCGGCGGCCAGAGCGCCCGGGTTGATCGGTTCGATACCGCCCGAGGCCAGCACATTGGCGGTGAAGGTGACCCGCACATTGTTCTCCGAGACCGGACCCAGCGGCACCAGCAGGGCCTTGGGTCGCGCGCCGTTGGCGGCGAGGTAGGCGTCGGAGCGGTTGCGCAGCGCCTCGAAGGCCGCGCCGTAGCGGGCGATCGGGCTGGCCGCGCGGGCCGCCTCCGACAGTGGCTCCTCACCCAGGTTCGGAAACTCGTTGACGCCGGTGACGGCCGACTTGCGGTGCGCCACATCGGAATCACGCCGGACGCGGGTCTCCTCGATGCGTTCGGCGAGCAGGCCCGCCTGCAATGCGGCGAGGTAACCGCCCGCGGCCTCGATCTCCTGCATGAACTCCCACGCCTTGGCGGCGAGTTCATCGGTGAGCGATTCGACGTACCAGGAACCGGCACTCGGGTCCTGCACATGACCCAGGTGCGACTCCTCCAGGAGCAGCAGCTGGGTATTGCGGGCCATACGCTCGGTGAACGCCTGCGACACACCGAGTTCCCCGGCGGGCAGGGCATCGTCGAAGGGCAGCACGGTGACGATATCCGCGCCACCGACGCCCGCGCCGAAGGCGGCCAGGGTGGTGCGCAGCATGTTCACCCACGGATCGCGCTGGGTCATCATGGCGGCCGAGGTGACGGCCTGCTGCGGGGCATTGCCGTAGTCGGGGGCGCCGACGACCTGTGCCACGCGCGCCCAAAGACGGCGGGCGGCACGGAATTTGGCGATCGACTCGAACTGGTCGTCGGTGGCCGCGAAGCGGAAGCTCAACTGGTCCAGGGCATCGGAGATATCGGCGCCCGCGTCGGTGAGCGCGCGCAGGTACTCCAGTCCGGCGGCGACAGCCGCGCCCAGCTCCTGCGCGGCGGAGGCACCGGAGTTGTGGAATGCGATGCCGCAGACGGTGATCGCGCGAATGCTCTCCGGGCGCGCCACGGCCTGCTGCGCGAGCACGACGGCCCCGTCCAGGTCGATGGCGGAGGAACCGGCGAACAGACTCGTCAACGGGGTCGCGCCGAGCGAGACCCGGATCCCGGTGCGATCGGCGACCTCGTAGCCGTCGAGCACCGAAAACAGCTGGGCCGCAGCCTCTGCCGCGGCGGGACCGGCGTCCAGAGCCAGCGGGGCCAGCTCGAAGAGCAGACCGTTCAGGGCCGCGGGCAGTTGATCCACCGGCACACCGCGTTCGGCGACGCCCAACCACACCGCACTCACGCCATTCTCCAGCGCGTCCAGTATGTGGCGGTTTACAGTGGCCCCGTCGGAACCGCCGAAGCGCTGGCTGACGAACCAGCCGCGGTGCACATCGCGGGTGGCGTCGCCACCGCGCACGAACGGGAAGGCGCCCGGCAGCGGCTGCTCGGGCAGCTCATCGCGACGCGTGTAGAGGGGGTTGACGGTCAGGCCGTCATATGTGGTGACCGCGAGCAGCTTCTCCGGCTCGTCCGGAAGTTCGGAGACCTCGACCCTGCGGGCCTTGGCCAGCACTCCGGCAACACCCTTGCGCCAGGCGGCGTACCCGGGCACCGGATCGGTGTCCGGGTCTGAAGCAATCGGCATAGCTGCTGTTCCTTCTTCCACTCACTGACCAAACGACCGGTTTGTAGTACATTCGCACTGCTCAGAGGTCATTTCGGTTAACGAGCATTCCTCGTCTTTCCCCTGATGCTAGCGGGACGGTTGTGATTCCCGTCCATTGACTCTCACTACCCGCCGGTAACCTGGCAATGCGCCAACAACGCCCCGCGAACCCCGAGCACCGGAGTCCGGGCAGGTCAGCGGGGATACCGCGGGGATCGGCACGCACCCGGAAACACTCGGCGAGGTCACCGAAACACGCAATGGCCTTCCCACACATCGGGATCCGGCCGCGACCACGCACCCGGCCGGAGGCGGCACGGGCAGCCGAGAGACTCTCCGTACAGCCCGGTGCGAGCCGTGGTCATGGATCCTCCACGCCGCGGACCATCGCCGGTCGGCCATGCGATGCCCGCCGACATCGCCGGAGTCGGTAATGTCCGGGCACAAACGCAGGGTGTGCACGAGGAGGATGGCGGCATTCGCGAAAGACTGGGCGGTATGGCCGGAATACTCGGCCGTCTCCGCCAACCCCGGGTGCTGGCGGTGCTGATCGGCCTCGCGCTGCTGTTCGGTCTCGCCACCTTCGCCCCGCATCCCGCACCCCAGCAGATTCGGGACTGGGCCGATTCGGTCGGGCCGTCACTGCCGCTGGTGTTCTTCGCGGTGCACACTCTGGTCTGTATCGCGCCCTTTCCGCGCACCATCTTCACGCTGAGCGCGGGCATGCTCTTCGGTCCGGCCGAGGGGTTGGCGATCGCCGTCGGCGCGACCACACTCAGCGCTGTACTGGCGTTACTGCTGGTGCGCGCGCTCGATCAGGATCGGGTCCGAGCACGCCTGACTCATCCCGCGGTTCAGGCCGTGGACGCGCGGTTGGCGCGGCGCGGGTGGCTGGCCATCGGGTCGCTGCGGCTGATCGCCTTCGCGCCGTTCTCGGTGGTCAACTACTGCGCCGGACTGTCCTCGGTCGGGATGAAGCCATACCTCGCCGCCACCGTCTTCGGAATACTGCCGGGCACCATCGGCACGGTCCTGCTCGGTGACGCGCTCACCAACAACACCTCCCCCGCACAGCTCATCCTGACCGCGGCCTGCCTGGCCGTCGGCGTGATCGGCCTCATCGTGGACACCCGCCTCGCGGTCCCCGAGCCCACCCGCGAATCGGTCTGATCGACTCGCGGTGGATCCACGCCGACCGCCGCGTTACTTCGTAACCTGCACGTCGATCTTCTTGACCAACTCCTTGGTCTCGCCCATCGGAACACTGACGGACAGCACACCATTGGTGTAGGTGGCCTCGATGCCCTCCTCGGTGGCGCCGGGCGGCAGGGTCACCGAGCGATGGAAGGAGCCGTAGCTGAACTCCGAGCGCCCCTTGTGTTCCTTCTTCTCGGTGCGCTCGGCTTGAATCGTCAAACGCCCGTTCTGGATGGAGACTTCGATATCCTTCTCCGGATCGATACCGGGGATCTCCGCGCGTACCACATAGTGGCCATCCTCTACGGTGTCCTCCAACCGCAGCAGATGTGAGCCGAACGCCGCAGGCGAAGCGGAAGGGGAGATGAGGTTCCACAAATCGTTGATATCGGGCAAAAGCACCTGACGGTGGGTGGGAAGTGAGCTCATAATTCCTCCTCGAGGAAAAAGCTTGTCGGACACCTCGATTCAACGGTTCCCGTCGCCTCCTCGATAGGGCATCGAGTTGTCCATCGGCATGGACCAAAGTCCCTATGGACGCCCCGCACCGGGACCTCCGGCCCTACTCAGCGCTCCGCCGATCGGGCCACGATGACAGTTATCGCCGCAGCCCTGACGCGTACGCGGGCAATGGCGACACGAATCCGGCTCGGATTCAACCCTGTTCATCCACCCGAAGGAGGCCGCGACAATGCGTGCTCGCGACATTCCCTCCCGCCCGGTGGCGGTGGACCGGCCCGAACAGGCGGCGGTCGCCGATGATCTGGGACTCTCACCCGCCGCGTTCGCGGTGGTCGCCGAACGCTATCTGCGGCGGGACGGGAATGGGCGGGTCTGCGAATCGCCGGGGCAGATGATGGATCGGGTCGCGCGGTTCGTCGCGCGGGCCGAGGACGACTATCGGCCCGGCGGTGCCGACCGGTGGGCACCGCGCTTCGCCGCACTGCTGAGGTCACGCGAATTCTTGCCCAATTCACCGACATTGATGAACGCGGGCACCGGAATCGGGGTGCTGTCCGGCTGTTTCGTACTGCCCATCGAGGATTCGCTGGACTCGATCTTCACCACGCTGCACACCACCGCGCGCCTGCACCGGGCCGGGGCCGGTACCGGGTTCTCGTTCTCACGGCTGCGGCCGCGCGGCGATACAGTCGCCAGCGGCGGACACGCGAGCGGACCGATTTCGTTCATCGAACTCTATGCCGCGGCGGCACGAGCGATTCGATTCGACGGCCGCCGCGGCGCGAATATGGCCGTCCTGGACGTGCACCACCCCGATATCCAGGAGTTCGTGCGCGCGAAGGCGAAGCCGGGCGCCCTACCCACCTTCAACCTGTCGGTGGGGGTCACCGATGAGTTCATGCGCGCCGCCACGGCCGATCAGCCCTATGCGCTGATCAATCCCCGCACCGGGCGAACCGTCCGCCGGATCTCGGCCCGGGCGGTACTGGAAACCATTGCCGCACAGGCGTGGCACACCGGCGAACCGGGAATCCTGTTCCTCGACACCATCAATCGCGCCGATCCACTGCCGGAGCTGGGGCCGCTGGAGGCGACCAATCCGTGCGGTGAGGTACCGCTGGCGCCGTACGAATCCTGCAATCTCGGCTCCATCGCGCTGGCCCGCTTCCTCGACGGTGATCACCTCGACGACCAGCGACTCGAGCGGGCGGTGCGAGTAGCGGTGCGATTCCTCGACGATGTCATCGACGTATCGACCTATCCGGCGCCCGAGCTCGCCGCGGCCGCGCTCGCCACCCGCAAGATCGGTCTCGGAATCATGGGCCTCGCCGAAACACTGGCGGTCCTGGGCCTTCCGTACGACAGTGTGGCGGCCGTGGATTTCGCCCGGGGACTGATGGCACGAATTACGGGATGGGCACATGACGCCTCCCGCGAGCTCGCCGCCGAACGCGGCGCCTTCCCGCTGTTCGAAGACAGCTGCTGGGCCGCTGATGGGGACGCACCGCTGCGCAACGCCCAGCTCACCGCGATCGCTCCCACCGGAACGATCTCATTGCTCGCGGGCACCTCCGCCGGAATCGAACCGCTGTACGCCCTCTCGTACACCCGAAACATGATGGGTCGTGACTTCGCTCAGGCCGCGCCGTTATTCGAACGCGTCGCCGTCGAACGCGGGATCTGGTCACCTGAGATCGCCGCGGAGATCGCCGCCACCGGTACCGCCGCCCACCCCGACATCCCCGCGGACCTGCATCGGCGCTTCCTCACCGCACATGAACTGGACCAGTACTGGCAGGTCGAGATGCAGGCCGCCGTGCAGCGAAACACGGACGCCGCAGTGGCCAAAACAGTCAATCTGCCGGAGACCGCGGATATCGGCGAGGTACGGAACGCCTTCCTGCACGCATGGCGGGCGGGGTGCAAGGGCGTCACGGTGTATCGGTCGGGCAGCCGCGCCGATCAGGTACTGCGGCATCCGGTCTCCGATCCGCACGCCTCGAATCACGCGGCTCCGTGACTATTCGGGCCGACTCGTCTCCCGCACTCGGTATCCGCTCACTTCTCCTCGCGCAGGATTGTCAATGCGCGGGCAACGCGATCGGTATCCGCCGCAGTCCAATTCGGGGGCGCGGCGACCGCCGCCCAGGCCTCCGGAAGCAGGTCCTCATAGTTGTGACCGTGGCCGGACGGCGGTGACTGGGCGCGCACGAGATCCGCGCTCACCTGCCAGAAGGTGATGATCGGGAACCAGCGCATGGAGGGTGTGCGATCGCGACCCGGGGGCTCGGTGAGCCAATTCGGGCGGGTGAACAGCAGATTGGGGTTCCACCAGACGACCGGATCGGAGGCGTGCTGGAGGTAGAGGACGCGCGGATCGCTCCAGGGGTCGGTAGCCGAGTTCGGCGAATCCGGTCCGGGGATCCCGAGATCCTGTTTCCCCGCCGCGAATCTCACGATGAGACCACCGGCGTAGGAGGGCAGGACCTCGTGGGTGCCGGGGTCGCGGCGGTCCTCGATCTCACGCCACATGCGGTTGGAGTTCGGCGGGCCGACGAACAGCGCGCCGTCCACCTGGCGGCGCAGATCGGGCAGCGAATCGAAGGCGCTCTCCGCCGATTGCGATCCGAGGCTCTCGCCGTAGACGATCAGCCGCGGGCGATGGTCCGCGGGCAATCGCGCCCAGTGCTGGCGAATACCGTCGAGGAGCGCGGCGCCCGCGGACGCGGCGGCGGAGCGATCGACCAGGAATGAGATCCAGCTGGGTAGATACGAATACTGGAGTGCGGCAATCGCGGAGTCGCCGTTGTACATCAGCTCGAGCGATTGCGCGGCCGCCGGATTCACCCAGCCGGTGCCGGTGGTGCCCGCCACGACCAGCACCTTGCGATCCCAGGCCCGGGTGCGATCGAGCTCCTCGATGATCAATCGCACCCGGGCCGCGAGATCCGGGGCCGACTCCAGTCCGGCATAGACCCGGATCGGCTCGCGCGCGGGCGCGCCATTGATCGCGGATAGCCGAGGGGAGCCGATACCGCCCGCGACGAAGGTACGGCCCTGCAATCCCAGGGTGTCCCAGCGCGCGGGCGAGGCGGGGCTGCCCGAGCGCTCGGGCTGAACGGGTTGCAGGACACCGTGTTCGGTGCCGTTGTTCTGCCCGGCGAAGACCACTCGCGCGGCATCGGAGCTACCGGCCAGCAGCACCTTGTCGACGAAGACCACCAGCAGTACCGCGACCGTGATCGGCGCGAGCACATGGGCGACCGGCATCGGAACTCGCAGCCGCGCGGAGAGCACATTCGCCAGCGCGCCGGCCGCCCGCCGCAGGCCACGCGCGATCAGCAGAATGAGGGTGAAGATGGCCAGGATTATCAAACCGGTACGCAGATAGCCGATTCCGACGGTCGGGGGCATACCCATCAGCGCATCGACATCGCGCTGCCAGTTCGCGGCCGCCAGCAGCGTGCTGATCACCGTGGAGACCGCGAGCACGGCCACGATGATCTCCGCCGCCAACTCCACGCGATACCGCATGCGCCACCACGAGAATCTGGGAGCCACCCAGCGCCGCACCGGATACGCCAGCGCCACACCGACGCCGTAACCCGTGACGCTGGTGATGCCGGTGACGATGCCCTGAAATATCCAGTCTCGCGGTAAGAGTGACGGGCTCAGGCTCCAGGCGAAGAAGCCCAGCGCGAATACCAATCCCACGAAATCCAACCCGAGAATCGTGACGGGTGGGGTGCGCTCATCCACCGGCGTCGACTCCGGCTCGGGCTCGGATACCGCCCCCGCCGCCAACTCGCGCTCCTCCACCGGCGCGACCGCGGACGCCGACTCCGGTGCGGGCGCGGGCTCCGGACGTGCGGGATCCGCGTCCGACCGCTCGGTACTCCCCGGGGATTCGGCACTTTCCATTGGCCAACCTTCTCATCTCGGGCGACCGGCAACCCACGGGCATGAGCGGTGACGTGCTCCGAATCACGGTTCCCGCCGAGCTTCGATATGTGAGGCCGCCCCCGTCAGCGCGGCGCGGGTTCGGCCGGGATCATCGAAACCTGTTGATTCATAACCTGTGTGGATCCGGGCCAAAGCACGCCGGGATGACGAGGCGACTTGATGCCACGCAGCCCGATAGGAGAGGGCTAGGCGGAAGCCGCGTCGCTCGACGTATCGGCGGATGCGTCCATCTCGTTCGGGCGCAGCGGCCAGCGATCGACGCGGCGGAGTGGGCGGACGCCTCGGCGCATCGACCCCGGGGCCGTACGCAAGGTGGCGGCGGCCCGATCCGAATAGGTCTGTGCGAACAGCGAGCTCGGGTTCAGCTCGCGCGCATGCGCCAGCCATCCGGTGGCTTGACGCAGTACCTCGTCCGGGCGGACATCCGCGGCGGGATCGAGGAGTCTCGCGCCGAGTTCGGGATCGAGTACGGCCGCCGAGCCCAGATGTTGCAGACAGCGGGCGATGCCCAGCCGATCGCCGAGATCGCGCCACTCGCTCAGCGCCGCTTGCCAGGAGCGCAGTGCCCGTCCGGGTGCGCCGACGGCCCAGTCGAGCACACCGAACACCTCGTGCACATGCGCCAGCCCGGCCGGATCGCGGTCGTCGGCGGCCAGGGTTTCGGCGAGTTCGAGTCGATCACGCGCAGCGTCGAGGCGCCCCTGGCGTAGATGTACCAGCGCCAGATTCAGCAGCGCGCACACCTCCCCCGCCACGTCCTCGCGCGGCAATCGCCACCAGGCGGCCTCGAGCGCGGTGGCGATCCGATCCAATTGCGGTGTGGCGGATTCCAGTTCGGCCAGAGCCCAACGGTGTCCGGCACGAGCGCGCAGGTTCGTCAGCAACGATCGCGGGCGAATATGCTGCGGCGGAGTGTAATTCGGATCCGCGCGAATTCGGGCGAGCTCACCGATTCCGGGGAACCTGCCCGACGCCCGACTACCCCGCCCCGGAAACGGCAGCCGCCGCCACCGGGTGGATACCCCGCGCCGGACCGCCCGCGCCGTGGCGCCCAGCATCGCCGCCCCCCGCCCGAAAGCCCCCGCCCATCCCGCTCGGATCGCCAACCACCGCACCGAAACCCGCGCCCACCTCGCGGGAACCGCCAGCCATCGCCCGCTAGCCCGCGCCCAGCGGGTGGGAATCGCCGTCCAGCGCCCAGGCGTGCCCCACCAGGACCGCAACCGCCCCCAACGGGATCGCGTCCATCGCACCAGAGTCGCGGCCCACCGCCTGCGCCCCGGAGCACCGCGCCGTGGCGCCGAGACGATCCGGTCCATGACGGTCGCCATTCCGGTGTCGTTCTCCCCCTTGCCGATTCGCGCGTACCACAGGTCCAGGGCATCGGCGAGTGCCGCCAATCGCGGGATCGCCACCCGTACCCGGATCAGCTCGGGCATATCCGCCGACCGCTCCAATAACGCGCGCAGCCGGGGCTCCTCGGCTCGGAACCAGCGCTGGGCGGTCGCGGAATCCGCCGGATCATCCAGTGCCGCAGCCCATCCCGTCGCAGCTTCGGCGCGGCCGCGCAGGAGCTCGTGGCAGGCCGCACGCCACTCCGGTAGCGCGCGCACCACGGCGACACCGGGCAGGTGCGGCACGGCGGCGATACGGCATCTGCCCGGGGTGAGCGTGACGAGCACGCCGCGACGCGTCAGCTCGGCGAGTAGCGCGGTGGCGGTTTCGGTTTCATGCGCGGGCGCGGATGTTCCGAGAGGCAGGCGCGCTCGCGCGGTCGCCATCGCACCGAGCACCTCGAGCAGTACGCCGATCTCACAGTCACGCACCGGTAGTTCGCGCAGGACGGCGGCTTCCCGATAGCCGTCCAGGGCCGCGTCCGAGACCGGCTCCACGGGTGCGGGCCAGGGACCGCCCGGTTCGGGCAGCTCCGGCGGCGCCACCCGCCGCTGGCCCGAGATCTCCGCGGTGGCCCGGAATACGGTGATCAATCCGCCGATCACGAACAGCGGCATGACCACCCAGCCCAGCGCGCTCGAGAACAGGGTCACCACGACATTGGCTTTGAAGGCATCGGTGATCGAGACCCGAGTCAGCTCACCGATCAGACCCGAGCCGGCGACCATGGCGCCACCCAGAATGCGCTGTAGCACACCGGATTTCGGGGTAGATATGACGTTGACGTCGGCATCGCCGGAGGGACTCATCGCACCGCTCCCCCGGTGAGTCCGGGCACCAGCCAGCGCCGCCAGAACAGCAGCAGGAGCGTCACCGGCACAATGGCCGAGACCAGCGCCCCCGCCGCCAATTGCGCCGAGTTCTGCTCGAATTGGCGGGTGTCGCCCCACAGCAGCAGTGACCAGGGGCTCGCGCCCGCACCGCTGATCAGCAGTCCGATGAAGAAGTCGTTCCACACCTGAACGAACTCCAAGACCGCGACCGCACCGAGGGCCGGACGCACCGCGCGCAACACCCGCCCGGCGACGACGCGCGGCGGAGCCAGACCGTAGAGCGCGTCGGCGGCCGGGGTGTAGGCGGGCGCGAGCAACGCACCACGCAGAATCAGAATGGAGATGGGCAATCCCGCCGCGGCGTGCGTGAAGATCAGGGGTACCCGGGTTCCGGCGAAACCCCAGGCATTGATCGCGTCATGCAGTGGTCCGAGGTACATCTGCGCGGGCAGTACAGTGAGAATCGCCAAGCCGGGCACCACGATTCGCGCACCGAGACCGGCGCGCACCGCTGCCAGCCGATGCGCCACCTGTACCGCGACGAGCAGCACGATCAGGGTGGCCAGCACCGCGACCTCCGCGGTGGTGGCCAGGGCATTCCAGAGCGCGCGGTCATGCAGGATCTCGCGGAGCTCCGTACTCACCGGGCGACCCGAACTCCCCAGCGCCTGCCACACCAGCATGCCGATGGGAACGAGTGCGACGGCGCTCAGCACCGCGACGATCACCGCTTGCCCGACACCTGTTCGCTCCCTGCCGGTTTCGGGCAGACGTGCGATGGCGGCGGACCAACTCATCCGATGTCCGCGCATACCGGCCTGCGCCCATACCGCCGCCGACCCGGTCACCACCGCCAGCGGTAGCGCATAGGCCGCGGCCGCACCGCACCACGGTCCGCACGCCGCCGAGGTGCGCCACCAGTACACGGTCGCGGTATCGATCTGATACTGCATGGACCTCGGCACCGCCGCGAGCACCGCATCGAACACCCGCGCCGCCGCCACCCCGACCACCAGGAACGCGACCAGCCACACCGGCTGCATGAGCCGCAGCAGGCGAATCACGAAGTGCGGCTCGGTCTCGTCGTGGAGTTGCCCGGCGCGCACCGGATCGGCGTCGATGGCCAGCAGTGCGGCGCGGAACAACCCGGTGAGCAGGCCGAGCCAGGTCCAGCCGAAGGCCAGCAGCAACATCACCACGAAGGCGATGCGGTAGGCCACGACACCGCCGAGTTCGCGATCGGCGGTGATCCGATCGAAGAGCAGCCGCACGGCGATACCCGCGGTGAAGGCCGAGATGCCGAAGGGCAGGATCAGTGGCCGCCAGGTCCAGCGGAAGCGGCGGGTGGACCAGGCCAGTCGCAGGGCCAGCAGCACCAGCAGGGCCGCGTACACCACCCAGCCGATGGTGATCACATACGCCCGCAATCCGTCGGGGGTGAGGCCGTGCACGATCAGACTCAGCCCCACGGCCGCGATCAGAACGGTCCAGATCGAAGCGCCGATCCGCAATGGTGTTGCGGGCCGAGGGAAACGGGCGATCAGCCCGCGCGCCGCGGCAAGCGGGAGCGTGGCCAGCACGAGAATCGCACAACCCACCGTGAGTCCGGGCCGGGCGACGGCGGCGAGCCACAGCGTGCACAGCGCCGGCAGTACCACGAAGACCGCGATCAGACCGAGCGCCGGAACGAGAATCGCCGCACCTATCCATTTGCGGGGATGGCGGCCGGGGACCAGCGGGCCCGAGAGCCTGCGGGGTACCAGTTCCAGGTCCAGACCGTGCGAATGCAGTGCGTCCATGGGCAACTCAGTCGATCCGCCGTCGTTGCAGCTCATCGATGGCGGCGGTGGTGTGGCGTACGGCCGCGTCGATACCGGCGGTGTCGAGCTCGGTCAGGAATTCGGTGAGGATTCGCCACAGTTCGAACCGTCCACCATCGGAGCCGATTCGATCGCCCATATCGAAGGCGGTCCAGTGCTCGAAACGCGTGGCTACCGGTGCGATGAGTGGCGAATACACCTGTGGGGTGCGCTGATTCGCGGCCACGAAGCCCCCGTACCGGGTGATCCACGGCAGGGGTGCCTCAGGTTGGGTCAGCAGCGATACCAGCTGTACCGCACTGTCTTTCGCCGATCTGGTCACCACCATGACATCACCTCCGGCGATCACCGGCGCGGCCTCGGCCCCGCCCCCGCTCGGAAACGCCGCGACGCCGACCTTTTGCTCCAGGTCGGTACCCGGGACGCAGTCGCGCACGATCGGCTCCGCGAAGTCCGGCGCCACCACCATGATGGCCGAATGATGCTGGAACACATCACGAATGGCATCGGGGAACTGACGGGTCAGGGTCTTGCCGATATCGCCCGGAAAGGCGTGCCGGTGTCCCCAGACCGCCGCCAGATCGCGCAGGGCCGAGCCGATATCGGCGGGCGGGCGGCCCTGCGGGTCGAGCCACAGCGGCGGATCGGCCATCCGGTCATAGGCTTCGGGATACTCGGCCCACAGCACATTCTCGAAGAAGTCGGTCAGCACCCAGCCGTCGGCCGCGCCCAGGGCGAGCAGGCTCATACCCGAGTCGGCCAGTGCGTCCATCCGCCCGGGCCAATCGCGAATGGGCCAGGTCTCGGGATCGGGCAGTCCGAATCGCCGCAGGCGTTCCCGGTCATACCAAATGAGTGATTTGCACGCCATTTTGAATGGCAGCCCGTACAGCCGGTCCCCCGCCGTGGCGATCCTCAGCAGGGTCCGCCAGCCGTCGGCGTACTGGGCGGTGGCGCTCCAGAGGCCGTCGTCCAAGGCCCGCAGTCGCCCGTCCTCGGCGAGATTTCGCACCTGACCGGCCTGTGGCAGCATGACGATATCCGGTGCGGATCGACCCGCACCGAAGACCGTGCCGATATCGTCGCCGAGCGGGATGACCTCGGTCGGATGGTCGAATCTCAGTGCGTCCAGCACACTTTCGAATGCCTCCAGCTCCGAGCCGCCCCAGGAGACCGCGATCCGCACCGCATCGGACCGGGAACCGAAGCCCTCGGGAGCGCAGGCGGCGGCCAGCGGTAGCACCGCACCGGCCCGCAGGACCGCTCTCCGAGTCGCCATACCACCCCGCCCGCCCCGGGCCGCGCTTCGGCTTCACCGACGAGCAGGTAGAACGATACCGCCGGTTCCGGATCACGGCCGCGACTTGATCGAATCGCGCGATATCGAGAACCCTTGCCGCACTGCGGCGGTCGGCCCTGATTGCCGGGTTCGATCAGCGCAGGGCTTCGAGCAGCCCCTCCTGTTTCGCCCGCTTCAGACCGCGCCTGGCCAGGAAGCCATTGGCGAGCAGGAGCACCGTCTTGTTCGCCGGGGCGGCGAATCCGGAGCTGGTGTGCGGGGCGTAAGTGCCTGTCGTTCCGGCGGATTCGAGCCAGCCGGTGTGCTGACGGGATTCCAGGCCGATCAGCTTCGGGCGGTAGTCGTGCGAGAGCAGGCCCGCTCGGCGGCCGCCCGCGGGGGCACCGGCCGGAATGTCGAGGTGCAGCCCCTCGGGACCGGAGCCGGTCGGGCGAACGGGCACGATCGCGGGAAAGCCGTCCGCCTGAGCAAAGCCCAGCAGGCAGTGCGCGAGGCGCTCGGCGTTCGCGGCGGCCTTGGGAACATCGACACGTGGGGCGGCGCCCTGAGCGGGCGGCTGCTGCGAGGAGACGGCGCCGACCGGTAGCGGTTCACCGAAAACCTCAGGCACACCCTCGGTATCGAGGTCCGGCCACACCACGATGCGATGCACCGCGACCGTAACGAGGATGCGGTCCCGGTAGTAGGCGCTCAGCCAGCTGTCCCAGAACCGGCCCCGTCGGGGCGGACCCATGAACGGGACGACCCGCTCACCGATCTCCTCGAGCATGGCGCTGTCCGGGCTCACCTCGAAGGTCGCCGTGCCCTGTACCAGCACATACCGCTGATTGCCGAGATCACCGAGACCGTGCTTGCGGGCGTGGTAGGCCAGCGCCACTCGCGGATCGCGCTTGATGCGCTCGAGTTTGCGCCCGAATCCGAGGGAGGTGGTGAAGCCGACGGTGCCCTTCGCACGGTCGCGCAGACCGATCGGTGCGACGGCCGAGACGACCGTGCCACCCGCGGGTGTGAGGTAGGCCAGTGCGCAGGTCAGATCGCCGCCGAGAATGTCGTCCACCTCGTCGGGCCAGGTCACAACAGTCATCTTCGCGAGCCTATGACGTCATCGCGCGCGCCGGGTCATGTCCGTACAACGCCGCGAAACGGACTGCGGCCGTGTACAACCAGCGTGCCCGGGGCAGACCTGCGTCCACCAGCCGGGTTCTCGGCCACCGAGAAATGATCCCCAAGGACCGGCGGCCGTCAAGCCCCACTGTCAGCCCGGGTACGCCCCGCCCGCGAACTATCCCGTACTCGATCGGGCGTCGCCACCCTACCGATCCCGTTTCCTCACCGGTGTTGCCGCGCGGCTCAGCGTCACCCGGATGGGGCCGCGCGAAATCCAGCACCGCCCGCTTTCGAAACCCGGTGATCGTGGATCTGTTCGGCTGGGTTGCGACGGGACAGGATCGGACCGGACGGTCTTGGCCCCGGTGTCGAATGTGACCGATGACGACGCGGATCAGGTGCGTGACCTGCGGGTGACCGCGACCCCGGAGTTCCAGGCGCTCAAATCCGAACTGGCACAGGCGATCTACGACGCCCACCGCTAGCCTCGGAGGGAACGAGGATGGCCCCGGATCGACACTGATCCGGGGCCATCGTCAGGTATATCCGCCGGTCACCCGGCGGCAAGCGGTGCCTTACAGGTAGGCGCCGCAGTGCGGCCACGCGCCGCGGCCCTGGCCGGCGAGCACGTTCTCGGCCACGCGGATCTGCTCCTCGCGGCTGGCGTTGGCGGCGTTACCCTGGCCACCGTAGGCGTTCCAGGTGCTCTGGGTGAACTGCAGACCGCCGTAGAAGCCGTTACCGGTGTTGGCGGCCCAGTTGCCACTGCTCTCGCACTGCGCCACGGCGTCCCAGTCGCCCGAGGCGGCGGAGGCGGTCGCGGTGGTCAGCGCGAACGGAACGGCGGCCAGAATGCCGGTGGCGGCGGTGGCGACGAGCATGCGGGTGCTGAACTTGCGAGTCATAGAAGGATTCCCTGCCTGCGCCCTGCCGGCCCGCGCTCTCGGCTGCGGGTCCCCGTCCCCAGGGATGTCGGTTTCGTTCGAACCGCGGGACGGGGTTGCCGGTGTTCGGCGGTTCGATTTCGGACTCGTTGATTCGAGCCGTGAACGACGGTAACGGAACAATCACAACTAATCACGGCGCGATCACGGGCGGTTGACAAATTGGCGACGGCCGCACTCCTCGAGTTTGCGCAGACAGCACCGGACGAATGGTGAATTACATTCTTCGAATTCAAGGCCGATAATGTGATGGACGCCACTGGAAAATAGTGATCCGAGTCGCGTAATACATATCGAATTTCAGCGATGCAGAACTTCTGCGCGACACCTCCGGCACGCTCTTCCGGTGCGTTTCCGGTGAAGGCGATCCGGCTGCGCGCAACCGTTGCCGCCGGTCAGAGCCATGGCCACCGCGGAACCACGCTCCGGCGTCCATGCCGTCGATCCGGCAATCCAGGTGCTGAGCTGCTTCGAAGGCGATCCCGAACTGTCGGTGAGCAAGCTGGCGCAGCTGGCCGACCCACCGGTGAGCACCGTGCACCGGCCCGCCCGGGCACTCGTCCGCGGACGGCTACTCGAACAGGACGACACCACCGACCGTTACCGGATCGGTCACGGTCCGGCGTCGCTGGCGCGGCGCGGCCTGGACCGCCTGGGCATCGAGTCCGCGGCACCGCGGCTGTACGCGCTGACGGCCGGGATTCGCATCACCGTGAGCGTGAGCGTGGCGCGGGACCGGGACGCCGTCACGGTGTTCCAGGCCAGGCCAGCGGTGTTCCCTGCCCCAATCAGGTGCCGGGCGACCGCCGCCGACCGGCGCGGCCGAACTCGTTCCGACCGACGACCCGATTCGCGCGATCGCGGTACCCATTGCCGGAGCCGATAAGCGGGTGCGCGGCGCACTCGCGGCGCAGGCGCGCTCGGCCCGGCTCGATGCCGACCTTGTCCGAAATATCCTGCCCGCCATGCGAATCATCGCGGACCGGATCGCACTGCTGTTCCAAACCGATGGCGCGGCAACGGATTTCGTCGCCGAATTAGAATCACACTGATTTCCACATCGCGACATGCCGGTTACCCGGACCGTCCCGACACCGTACTCCTTGATCAACCGGTCATTCCTGAATACGCGTTCCGACAAACGCATTCATCGAAAGAATCACTATGGGCTCTCCTTTTCGATCGTCACGGGAATTGCGAATCCTCGCGGCCACATTCGCCATTACCAGCGCGGTGGGAGTACTCACCGGCTACGGTAAGTCCGAACCGGCCACGACCGCCGACGGGAGAACCGTTGTGCGCTACCAGGGTCAGACCGGGCAGGTGACGCCATTCGAACTCGCGGCGGATCTCGGCTACTTCAACAAGATCTCGCCGCATTGGGAGGGCGATACCACCAGCGACGAACTCCTGGAGCGGCTCTACGCGGAGCTGTCGGATCCGGCGTACACGGCCCGATTCCGCTGAGAGAAAGGCAGTCTCGCGTTCTGGGACAACCGCGCCACCGCGCAGCTCGCGCCCAGCGATCTGAACCATCTCGATGTCACCCGGGTGCTGTACCGCACCACCCTCGAAGGGGATGTTCCGGTGGGTGTGGACGGAGAGCCCTCGCGCGCCATCTCCGGAGAACGCTTCGCCGGGGTAACCGGCTGATACGCTCCGAACCTATGCCGAGGGCCTTCGACCACACCCTGTCGAGGGCCCTCGGCCTGTGCCGGGCGTGTGCCGCGCGCGGGTACGTCGCATGCCGTTCATGCGCGGCACATCTGCGGCACGCACTCGACCACCTACGGCCACCTTTGCCCTATTTGCTTTCATCCGGCGATCATTCGGCGATCACCCGGAGTTCCGGTCCGGCTGCTCTACTTCGACATATGGTCAACGTCTCCCGCAGGCGGCTGCTCGGCTCGGCAGCGACCATTGCGGCGGGCGCGGCGGCAGGGTCGCTACTGCCGTCTTCGCTGCACCGAGCCATGGCGGCGCCCGTGCGGTCGGGCGGATTGGATGCCATCGAGCATGTGGTCCTGCTCATGCAGGAGAACCGGTCATTCGACCACTACTACGGATCGCTCGCGGGCGTTCGCGGGTTCGGTGATGAGACCCCGCTACGATTGCGCAACGGTGACAACGCGTTCCGGCAACCGGGCGGACCCGGGGGTGCGGTGCTGCCGTTCTCGGCGCGTGTGGCGGCGGCGCACGCGGGACGGCCGGACAGCGATATCCAGTATCTGGACAGCCTCGATCACGAATGGAAGGGCAGCACCAAGGCGTGGGGGCACGGGTGGTGGGATCGGTGGATCGAGGCCAAATCCCCGGCCACCATGACCTACTACGAGCGCCGCGATCTGCCGCTGCAGTACGAACTCGCCGACACCTTCACCATCTGCGACGCCTACCACTGTTCGATGTTCGGCGGGACCAATCCCAATCGCAATTACTTCTTCACCGGCACAACGGGATTCGAGCCGTGGTGCCGCAAACGCGCGGTCGACAATGCCGCCTATGACGCCCGGCATCGCGGATACGACTGGCGGACCTATCCCGAACGCCTGGAGGCGGCGGGGGTGTCGTGGCAGATCTATCAGGAGTGGGACAACTTCACCGACAATCCGGTCGAATACTTCCTGCCGTTCAAGCACATCGGGCATAAGGTGCTCGCCGAGGTGGACGGGCGATATCAGACCACCGAGAAGTTCTACGAATCCCTCGCGGGGCGGCCGCTCGCGGATCAGCAGCGGCTGCTGAACCAGTTGAAGGCGGGGCGGGACAAGCTCTCCCACGCCGAGCGCAGCCTCTTCGACCGTGCCATGTATCGCGGGGAACCCGACAGTCTGCTGCGGCGGTTCGCCGATGACATTGCGGCGGACCGGCTTCCGGCGGTGAGCTGGCTGGTGCCACCCGCCCGTTACTCCGAGCATCCGTCGGAGTCCACACCGGTGGGCAGTGCCGACTTCATCTACAAACTGCTCGATATCATCGGCTCCGATATCGACACCTGGTCCAAGACGGCGATCTTCCTGACCTTCGACGAGAACGACGGCTACTTCGATCATGTGCCGTCGCCGGTACCACCGCGACCCTCCTCCGGCAATGGGGACGACTGGTATGACGGGCAGGCGATCGGACTCGGCGTGCGGGTGCCGATGACGGTCATATCACCCTGGACCATGGGCGGATTCGTCTCCTCCGAGGTCTTCGACCACACCTCGGTGCTGCGCTTCCTGGAGCTGTGGACCGGGGTCGGGGAGCCGAATATCAGCTCCTGGCGGCGCACCGTCTGCGGCGATATGACCTCGGTCTTCGACTTCTCCGCCAAGGGGAAACGGCGGCGATTGAGCACGCCCGGGCCGATCCCCGCCGCGGTCGACCGGTGGAAGGCCGAACCGCCCGAATCACAATCGCTTCCGATACAGGAGCCGGGCACGCGCAAGGCGCGGCCACTCCCCTATCAACCCGCGGTCTCGAGCACGGTGGACGGGTCGGCGCTGTCGGTGACGCTCATCAATACCGGTAGGGCCTCAGCGCATTTCACGATCTACCCGTTCGCGGGGGTCACCGGCGATCCGCGGCACTACGACGTCGACGGCAAGACGACGGTGCAGTTCGCGGTCACCGGGAAATACGATCTCGTCGTACAGGGGCCGAATCGGTTCTGGCATGAACTGCGCGGCGACACCACGGGGGTGGCGGCCGGGGTGCGGGTCGGTACCGAACCCGGCGCTCGATCGGCCGTTGTCCTCACGCTCGCCAATCAGGGTGGGCGCGTTGCCGTTTTGACCATCACCCCGCGCCGCGGTGGCGGCGATCCGCGCCGCGTCGAACTCGCGGCGGGCAGCGAACAGCGCCTGGAATGGCCCACCCGTGACGGCTGGTACGACCTGGAGATCACCGCGGTCGGCGATGCGGAGTTCCGCCGTCGCGTCACCGGACGGATCGAGGACGGTAAGCCGGGCGTGAGCTCGGACTGACCGTCCTCGATTCGCGGAACTAGCGGCCCAGTGGACGTCCGGGCGGCGGTGGCTGCTGCCAGCGCTGATCACCGGGCGGATCCTGGCGATGCTGCTGTGGATCCGGTGGGAGCTGCTGTTGTTCCGGCGGCTGGGGTACCGCACGCTGTTGCGGCGGTTGGGTTTCCGCGCGAGGGCGGGCCGTCGGGGGCAGGGCGGTCGATTCGACCGGTGCGCGGGCATCGGCCTCGGCGGC
The DNA here is from genome assembly GCF_036327755.1 of Nocardia sp. NBC_01503. Classification (NCBI taxonomy): domain Bacteria; kingdom Bacillati; phylum Actinomycetota; class Actinomycetes; order Mycobacteriales; family Nocardiaceae; genus Nocardia; species Nocardia sp. NBC_01503. The sequence goes on along the minus strand of NZ_CP109596.1, from coordinate 6,467,986 downwards.
ACGGACCGCACGTTCGGCAGCCGGGTCGGTGGCGGTATTGAACCAGTCGGCGACCTCGTCGGCGTCGTCCTCGGGACGTTCGGTGGGCCCGCTATCGGTGGCGGGTTCATACCGGAAGGTGCCGTCCTCGCCCTCTTTCGCGAAGTTGCGGGCGAAACCCTCGAGGGCCTTGCCGAAGTCGCTGGGCACCAGCCACACCTTGTTGGCATCGCCCTTGGCGACCTGCGGCAGGGTTTGCATGTACTGGTAGGCCAGCAATTCGGGGGTCGGCTTGCCGTTCTTGATGGCGGCGAAGACCTTTTCGATCGCCTTGGCTTGGCCTTGCGCCTGCAGATACGCGGCGGCGCGCTCACCCTGCGCGCGCAGGATGCGGGATTGCCGCTCACCCTCCGCGGAAAGGATGGCGGCCTGCTTGGAACCTTCGGCGGAGAGAATCGACGCCTGCTTCTGGCCCTCGGCGGTCTTGATCGACGCCTCGCGCTGCCCCTCGGCGGTGAGGATGATGGCGCGCTTCTCGCGGTCCGCCTTCATCTGCTTCTCCATCGACTCCTGAATCGACGGCGGCGGATCGATGGCCTTGAGCTCCACGCGCGAAACCCGCAGACCCCAGCGGCCGGTCGCCTCGTCCAGAACACCGCGCAGCTGATGGTTGATCTGATCGCGGGAGGTCAGCGTCTCCTCGAGGGTCATACCGCCGACCACATTGCGCAGCGTGGTGATGGTCAATTGCTCTACGGCGGCAATGTAATTGCTGATCTCGTAGACCGCGGCCTGCGGACTGGTGACCTGGAAATACACCACCGAGTCGATCTGCACGGTCAGGTTGTCCTGGGTGATCACCGGCTGCGGTGGGAACGACACCACCCGCTCGCGCAGATCCACCTTGGCGCGAATACGGTCGGCGAAGGGCACCAGGAAGGTCAGCTGCCCGGAGACGGTGCGCGAATAGCGCCCCAGACGTTCGATGACGGCGGCCTCCGCCTGTGGCACCAGCGCCACCGACTTGAAGACGACCACCACCACCAACAGGACCAGAACGAGAGCGACTATGAGTACAGCCATCTAAGGCCCCTTCCACACGACGACGTGGGCGCCGTCGATCCTCATGATGTAGACGGTCGAACCCTCCGGATACCGCTCATCCGGATCGAAGGCCCGCGCGCTCCACACTTCACCATCGAGCTTCACCCGGCCACCATGTTCGTCGATCGCCTCCAGTACGCGCGCCGTCTTACCGGGGAGCGCGTCCACGCCGGTGGGCGTCGAAGGTGGAATCGAGTAGCGGCGCAACAGAAGTGGGCGAACCAGTAGCAGCAGGGCGATGGCGGTGACACCGAACACCACCGCGTCCACCACCAGCGAGGTATCGGCCAGACCACTCACGCCCGCGGTGATCACCGCGGCGCTGCCCAGCATGAGCAGCGTGAGATCACCTGTGAGCATCTCCGCCGCCGCGAGGAGTATCCCCGCGACCAGCCAAACGATTGCGGCCACCACACCACAGTAATCGTTCGCGCCGAACACTGTGCAAGATCGCCCGCGCCGACCCCCGAATCGGTACCCGCCCCGAAAACGCGCGTCGGAGCGGGGCGTTTCCCGGATCAGCCGGTACCTTCGATGCGGTGAACGGGCGTGACAACTATGGCGGCGACATCTTCTCCGGACATGCGCGGACGCGAAAGCGCGAGATACCGAAGGTGATCGCCGAGCGCGACCTGGTCGCCGAGGACGCCGCCAGCGGATTCTGCGGTGCCGTAGTCGGTTTCGACCGCAGCTACGATGGCGACTTCGTCAAACTCGAGGACGGGCGCGGGCGGGTGCGATTGTTCGCACTGCGCGAGGCGGCCTTCCTGATCGACGGACAACCCGTCACCCTGATCCGGCCCACCGCCACCGCACCCAAACAACCCACGCGCTCGGCCTCCGGTTCCACCCGCGTCGAAGGCGCGCGCGCCCGCGTCGCGCGAGCCAGTCGAATCTGGGTCGAAGGCGTGCACGACGCGGCGATCGTCGAGCGGGTGTGGGGGCATGACCTGCGCATCGAAGGCGTCGTGGTCGAACAACTCGAGGGCCTGGACCATTTGGCCGCGCGGCTGACCGAATTCCGGCCCGGCCCCGGCAGCCGAGTCGGCGTCCTGGTCGACCACCTGGTCACCGGTTCCAAGGAGACCGGCCTGACCACCGGACTCGGCCCCCACGTCATGGTCACCGGCCACCCGTACATCGATGTCTGGCAAGCGGTTCGGCCCTCGGTGCTGGGTATCGCGGCGTGGCCGGAGGTTCCGCGCGGTGAGGACTGGAAGACCGGCATCTGCCGTCGCCTGAACTGGGGCACCCCGCAGGAGGGTTGGCGGCGCGTCTACAACGCCGTCAACTCCTACAGGGACCTCGAACCGCATCTCATCGGCGCGGTGGAGCGCCTCATCGACTTCGTCACCGAACCCGAGTAACCCTGCGGCCGTTGCTCACTCGTGTGTAATGGGGCCGGTCAGTCGATATTGAAGTCGAGATTCACCGGGCGGTCGGGGAATTCGTCGGCATTGAGGAGTTCGGTGGCGGTGGCGGCGATATCGGAGCCCACCAGGTCCAGGTCCATATCGCTGATGCGGGCCTCGCCCGGCCCCTCGAGCAGGAGGCCGAAGGCTATGTAGTGGGCGGCTTCGGGAACGTCTGAGACGACGTGGTGCTGGGTCCAGCGGGTGGTGCCGTGGATGCGGCGGTTCTCCATACTGTCGAAGCGCAGGATCTCACCCTTGCGGCCGTTGACGCGGATCCACAGGCCGACGGCGGAGGTGTCGGGGGCGGTGGTTTTGATATTGCCGGAGAGCTGAATGCGCTTGCCGCGGTACTGCTCTGCCTTGACCATCTGCATGAGGGTGCCGAAACCGCCCGCGTTCGGACGCGAGCGCAGGTACCCGGCGGGGCTGTGGCGGCCGCGCACGGTGCGGTCGATGCCGATCTCGTACTTGCCCGGATCGCTTTCGCTCAGTACCCATCCCGTGAGCAGACGCCCTTCGGAGGAGGCGAAACCGGGCAGCGCCTTGGTCTCCAGGAATACCTTCGTGGTCTCGATGCGCACCCGTTCGGTATCCGCTTCGAGCTTGCGGGTTTCGGCGGCGGTGCGCTTACGCGTGGTCAGATAGGTGACCAGGGCCACGCACAATCCGCCGAAGAGGGAGGAGAGCAGGCCGAGCACCATGGAATCGTTCATCTCCCCGGCCTTCGATCGTCGAGCACCGGACCCATTCTCCCGAACCGGACGTGATCACGCCGTCGAACGGTTGATCGATTTCCGATCCAGCCCATAGTTGCTCGCCAGCTATTCTTTAAATCATGAGTACGCCGAGCGCCACGCTGACGGTCTGGGCCAGCTCCTGGCTGGCCGGTCGCAGCGCCCCCGACGATGTGCTGGATGCACTGCGCGCCTGGGCGCCCCGCCAAACCGTCGCGGCCGGAGATCCCGTCACCGGCGGCCACACCGGACTTCCGTGGGCCGCCGACGAATCCGAGGAACCCACCGGGGCCGGAATCATGGTGCTACTCAAACTCATTCGGGAAGCCTTCACCGGTCCCGCCGCCCAATTGCGCCTGGTGCTCCCCATCCCCGGCGATGTTCGCGGCGTCCCCGTCGGCACCGAATTCGCCGCCGCCGCAACCGAAGCGGGCGAGGGCCTGTTCATCGGCGCTCCCGGCAGCGACGGCACCGGCTTGGTCCCGGTCTGGACCGACGACGAAACCCTCCAGTGGCGCGTCTACGCCACCGCCATCCCCTTCGCCATCGAACCCGATATGCCCCTCGGCGAAGCCGAATACGCCATGCGCCAGGCGGTCCGCGACGCCGCCGACGCCCTCCAACAACTCCACACCACCCAGGTGGACCCCACCGGCCCCAGCCCCCGCGACCTCATCGAAGACGAACTCGAAGCCCTCTCCCAGCACCGATACCCCGACTCCCTCCCCCTGCGCGCCCGCCGCATCCTCGACACCGCCGACCAGGTCGCGGCCATCCTCACCGTCGCCGAACGAGCCCCCGCCTCGGCCCCCACCTCCGCCACCGCCATAGCCGCCCAGGAATCCCTGCTCCGCCCCCTCTGGAACGCCATCCGCTCCGCCCGCTTGGCCGCGGTCCACGCCCGCGGCTAGGCACGAAACCCTCACTCCCCGAAGATATCCGCGGCCTTCGTCACCTCGAAGGCCCGGTCGAACCAGGTTTCGAGCACATTGGTATCCGAACAACCGGCAACTCGATCGATCACATCCTGCGGCACCTTGATCTCACGCTTTCGCAGAACACCTATGACAGCCTCCGCCTTGGCCTCGGCACGCCCTTCGGCCCGAAGCCGCTGCGAAGTCTCGGAGCGAAAGAATGAAAGATCCACAGCCATCAGATTCCTCCAAATTTCGGCGGCGGGTGATACACCCAACCCAAGTTCGGTGAGTTCCGCGAACACCGTGGCGGTGTCCTCGTCAACGGTCTTCAACGCCTCTGCCAACGTACCCAGTATCACACCGATCTCAGCACTCCGGGCATGGGTGACGGCCGAAAAGGCGGCCAGCGGAATGTCGTGCGTCGCTACCGCCAGATTGTTCACAACCGGCACGTTATGCGGACCCAACACCATGGGCCGTAGGGTCAACACGGCCCAGATTCGCGGACCCATGATGAAGTTCCGGTCCGCCCACAAAGCGGTGTCGAAGTCCTGACAGACCACCAGCAGAGTGCACGGCAGTCGATACTTCGCCTGAAGATATGCCAGGTAGTAGGTCCACGAGTAGGGCTTGTCCTCGTCGCGGCGACTTTGGGATTCGACCACGAGTAGGTAGCTGCCTTCGGACGCGGTATCGATCTTCAGAACCGTGTCGGCCCGGCGTTCCAGAGGTTTATGCTCGGTCAGGTCCGTCGACAGCAGGGCCACCGAGACCGGATCGGGGATCGGTAGGCCGAGCACTCGGAAGGCTCGTGCGAACACTCCGGGATCTTCTTGAAAGATGCGATGCATCACCTCGTGCGGCGAATTGACCATGAGGGTGAAGCTACAGCTCAAATCGCACACATGTTCGACCGCTTGGGATTCGGTGCGGTTTGTCCGGCGAGTTGGACGGCACGCTGACGACACTCCACGGACATGCCGGTGTCCGATTTGTTCAAGACTCGGGTAGGTGGGCGGGCTTACGGTTCGGGTATGACATTTCAGATTGACGCGGTCGGGATTGTTGTTTCGGATATGGGCGCCGCCGTGGGGTTTTATCGGCGGCTCGGGGTGGAGATCGGGGCGGGGGCGGAGAAGGAGCCGCATGTGGAGGCTTCACTCGGGGACGGGGTTCGGCTGCTGTTGGATACCGAGGAGACGATTCGGTCGTTCCATCCCGAATGGCGTGGCGGGACGGGGCGAATGGGGTTGGCCTGCCGGTGTGAATCGGCCGCCGAGGTTGACGCGAAATATGAGGAGTTGGTGGGGGCCGGGTATCGCGGGGAATTGAAGCCGTTCGATGCGTTTTGGGGGCAGCGGTATGCGACCGTGCTCGATCCCGATGGAAATGGGGTGGATTTGTTCGCGGCGCTCGAGTTACCCGCGCAGTAGTTCGGATAGCGGGATTCCCGCGAAATCTCGGATTTCGCGGGAGAAATGCGGCTGGTCGGCATAGCCGGTGCGGGCGGCTACCTCGGCGGGTGGGATGCCGGCGCGGGCCAGGGCCAGAGCTCGTTGCATGCGAAGGATGCGGGCCAGGGTTTTGGGGCCGTAGCCGAAGGCCGCCAGCGAGAGGCGATGCAGGCGGCGGGGGCCCAACTCCAGATCTGCGGCGAGGGCCGCGACCGTGGTTGTGCCGGACTGGAGTTCCGTCACGATACGGGTGAGGATCGGGTCAGCGGGGTCGGTGGAGGATGCTCGCCACTGGGCAATCGCTTCGAGGCCGCGCGTGGGAAATGACGCGGATTCGAAGAGTTGGGTGGCATGGCGAGACTCCGAGCGGGACCAGAGGTCCGCCAAACCCGGTCGGCTGTTGCGGAGTTCGTCGGCGGGGATGCCGAGGAGGGCGGGGGCCGCTCCGGGAGGAAAGCGAATGCCCGCGATCCGCGCCGGGAAACCGGCCGGTGGGTGGTACGCGTGGGTGTCGGGGCCCGCGACCGAAAGCTTGCCGTTGATCCAGAGCAGGTCCATACAACCGTCGGGCAGGACCGGCGTTCCGGTGTCGACCGACATATCGAGGATCCAGACGCTCGCGCCCGGGATGATGGATGGGCGTTCCCGATAGCCCTGGGGCGCATGGATATCCGGCGAATCCCCTGGTCGGTCGAGATGAGAACCGTTGAAACACACCCCGTTCGGCACATCGTGCGTGAATGCATCCCGCGCCCAATTGCACTCGCTGCAATCTTGCATGGTCTGCCGTCGCGGTGGGGTATTCATCAGTGCTTGCGGACGACTCGATCAGGCCGGCCCGGCTTCCACACGGTGATGTCCATATGACCGGCACCGACCGAGGACTCGATCCAAGACGTCATGTATCCGACCATACTCAGTCGCACCGACATACCGAACCCGCCACGACCGGCCGTGATCTGCTTGAATGGAGCAAGCCAGCCCGGCTCCGGAAGGCCCGCTCCGTTCTGAGCTCAACACTTGGTGATCGACTGGTCGAAGGTGAAAACGCCGTGCGGGTCGTACTTCTGGGCGATCCGCCGCAGGCGCGGAGCGTTCGAGCCGTAGTAGGCGCTCGACCAATCGCTCAGGGCCGGATCGATGTAGTTCACGTACGCGGCATTGCCGACGAGATCGCCGAGCGCGTTCCGAACCTCGGTCACCGCCGTTCGCGCGGCGGGCGTGGTCGCCCCGACATATATCTGCGCGGTGGCGAGTGCGCCGCGATGCGGGAACGCGGTGTCCGCGACCCCGATTCGACTCGGTGCGCCCACCATACTGTCCAGCAGAATATCCATGCCGGTGCGCCCGGTGAGCAATGCGGTCAGTTTGGCCGGGTCAGAGAGTGGTTTATTCAGGACTCGGGACGAGGCGGTGAATGATTCACGGCCGAGCGCTCCCCCGCCATTCCAGTTCGGATGGCATTGGTCCGCCGAGTAATTCGAGCAGCCGCCGAAATACATCATGGCCGACAGGTAATTCCTGGATAGCGAATACCGGTTCGAGGGCTGCACCCCGGTCGCCGCGACGAGCTTGTCGACCAGCGTATTCAGGGCGCTCTCGCTGCCGACATAACAGCCATTGATGCGGCAGGTCGGCGGGCTACCGGCGGAAGTACCGAGGGTGGACCAGAATTCGTCCGGAGCCGATTGAGTGAAGGACTGCCAGCCACCGAGCACATCGGTGAGCGTGCCCGCGGGAAACTTCAACTGGAACACCACGAGCTGCGGCGCGGCGACGGTCTTGAACGTGAACGAGGTGACCACGCCCAGGTTTCCACCGCCGCCGCCGCGCAGCGCCCAATACAGATCGGGCTCGGAGTCGGCCGAGGCCGTGCGCAGCACACCGTCGGGCGTGACCACCTGCGCCGAAACCAGGGAGTCACAGGTCAATCCGTACTTGCCCGAGAGCACCCCCAACCCGCCGCCGAGGGTGAGTCCGGCAATACCGACGGTTGGGCACGATCCAGCCGGAAGGCAACGCCCGGCCCGCGCCAGCCCGGAGTACACATCCATCAATCGCGCGCCCGCACCGATGACCGCTGTCCCGTCCGCGCCGACCTGGACCGAATTCATCCGCCCCACATCGACAATCAGCGCACCATCCGGCGTCGAATAGCCGGCGTAGCTGTGCCCGCCACTGCGTGCCGCGATCCGGGTACCGGACTGGGAGGCCAGACTGACACACGCCTGCACATCCGCCGCGGTGCCGCAGCGCGCGACCGCCGCCGGTTGCCGATTGTCGAAGCCCGGGTTGTACGCCATCTTCGCGGTCGCGTAATCGGTGTCGGCGGGCAGGCTGAGCGCACCGGCGAGCCGCTGCCGCAGCACATTCCAATCCACCTGCCTCGCAGCAGATTCCGACATACACCCGGAGAGCGCTCCCGCGCCCAGTGCCGTGTACGCCGCACCCGCTGCGGCAGCGCGCAGCAGGCTGCGCCGATTCATCGCCATGGCGATGTCCTCCCCCGAGGCCGCGCTCGCACGCCGAGCGCTGATTCAGAACGTCTCTACCACCGGTGTATCGCGGCAGTGGAGAGTCCCGTTTCGCTTCTCAGGCAAGCAATCCGTCGGCCAGACGCGCCCATTCGGCGAGAACCTGCTTGCGCCGCAAGCGATCCCGGCCCACCATCTCGTCGAGGGTGGCGCCGCGCACCAGGTTGATGGTCAGCCAGAACGCCGATTCCAGCCGCTCGCGGGAGATATCGATGCGCGCGGCGCAGGCGTCGAGCAGCTCGACGGTCAGCTCATGCTGTACGCGTAACATATTGCGCCGCAACTCTTTCTCATTGGCGATGCCGACATACAGCTCCACCGACGCCTTGCCGAGCTTGCCCGCGAAGGGCGCCGTCACCAACTCGACGAGGGTCTCTCCACGCGAGGCGGCTCCCAGCGTCCGCGCCCGCCGTTGCAGGGCCTCGCGCTGGCGCTGGGTCAGATGTTCGATGGTCTGCGCGAACAATTCCTGCCGGGTATGGAAGTGATGCAGTTGCGCGCCGCGTGTCACCCCCGCCCGCGCGGTGATATCCGCGATCGACGCACTCGCGTATCCCACCTCGGCGAGGCTGTCGATGGCGGCATCCAGCAGCAGCGCCCGCGTACGCAGACTCTTCTCCTGGTGCTTGTTCGGGGGCAGGGCGGATACCACCCGGTCAGTCTAGCCAAACACCGCAATTGCGTGCACCCTTGCACGCAATTGGATGCTGGACGTACTGTGCAGGCAGGGGCCCATGCCGGTCGACCGGCGATGACGGCCCCGCCTGCCCGCGCACCCACCGGAGAATGGAAGCCATGCCCGTCGACCGCCTGCTCCCCACGTCCGAAGCCCGCGACCTCATCGAGCTCACCCGCGATATCGCGGACAAGGTCCTGGAGCCGAACGCCGCGCTGTACGAGAAGCAGGAGCGCTATCCCGATGAGGCATTCCGCGCACTCGGCCAGGCCGGGCTGCTGAGCCTGCCGTATCCGGAGGAGTTCGGTGGCGGCGGCCAACCCTACGAGGTGTACCTCCAGGTCCTCGAGGAGCTCGGCGCGCGCTGGGCCGCCGTCGCGGTCGCGGTGAGCGTGCACAGCCTGTCCTGCCATCCCCTCTTCGTCTACGGCACCGATGAGCAGAAGCAGCGCTGGCTCCCGGAGATGTTGTCCGGCAACCTGATCGGCGCCTACAGCCTTTCCGAAGCACACGCCGGATCCGATGCCGCCGCTTTGCGCTGCCGCGCCACCGAAACCGAGGGCGGCTACCGCATCACCGGCACCAAAGCCTGGATCACCAACGGCGGTAAAGCCGACTACTACACTCTCTTCGCCCGCACCGGCGAAGGCTCGCGCGGCATCTCCAGCTTCCTGGTCCCCGCCGACACCCCCGGCCTGTCCTTCGGCAAACCCGAGGAGAAGATGGGCCTGCGCGCGGTCCCCACCACCACCGCCGCCTACGACGACGCCTTCCTCCCCGCCGAGCGCCTCATCGGCGATCCGGGCCAGGGCCTGTCGATCGCGTTCAGCGCCTTGGACTCCGGCCGCCTGGGCATCGCCGCGGTCGCCACCGGCATCGCCCAGCGCGCCCTCGACGACGCCGTCGCCTACGCCAAGGACCGAGAAGCCTTCGGCCGCCCCATCATCGACCACCAGGGCCTCGGCTTCGTCCTGGCCGATATGGCCGCCGCCGTCGACTCCGCCCGCGCCACCTACCTCGACGCCGCCCGCCGCCGCGACGCCGGTCTCCCCTACTCCCGCCAGGCCAGCGTCGCCAAACTCATCGCCACCGACGCCGCCATGAAGGTCACCACCGACGCCGTTCAGGTCTTCGGCGGCTACGGCTACACCCAGGACTTCCCCGTCGAGCGCTATATGCGCGAAGCCAAGATCACCCAGATCTTCGAGGGCACCAACCAGATTCAGCGGCTGGTCATCGCCCGGAGCCTGGCGAACGGTTGATTTCCGCGGGCTGCGCAGTGATCGATGATGCCGGCGTCAACTCCCTTGAGTAGCGGCCCACCGGCCACCCCAATCTTGGTGTGACGACCATCTTTCATCGGCTCCGAGTGCGTTCTCCAACGGATTCATGGCCACGACGACTGCGATCGGGGCCACGCCGGACCGAGCTGGTCGCCCCACAGGCTCGCATACGGGAGTACCGCGAGTCCGGCGTGTACCTCGTCATCGACGGTGACCGATACCCCGTGGCGACCGAGTTCGAGCACCAACCGTTCGGCGATCGGCTTCGCGACGCGATAGTCCAGTACCGCACCTCCGTCCGGAAACCGCAATCGCACACGGACTTCTCCGGGTTCATCGAGCATGAGAAACGATATTAGTAGACCGGGGAGAACCCTGCCGAGCGGAAGATATTGCAATCAGTTGACGAACATTGAGACCGCATGAAGATTCGCGCCCTTTCCTTCGGCGACGCCCAGGAAGGCTGATACTTTCGAATTCCGTTGATATTCTACATATCTCGGCTCCGCCAACGGCGTCGGAGCTCCGAGGATGACCGGCAATGCCGACAGAGCGGCAGGTATGGTCGGACACGGAGGCGGTGGTCGATACGGAAAGCAGGGTTTTCGCAACCTTCAGGGCCCGGATCACCGCCTCCCTCGAATTACGCACCCGCGGCAGACAATTCGCGCAAGCCTTGAATTGAGCTGGACGGTCAGGGACGGAATTCCTGGGCTTTCGTTTTGGCACCCTGGAGCATGAGGTGCCAGGCGTCCGAGTCACCCCTCAGAATTGACTTGCTCAGGTCTTTGATCTGCTCGTAGGTGGCGTGCGGCGGAATCGGGGGCACCTCCGGGTCGGTGCGCACGTCCAGCACGGTCGGCCGGTCGGCCGACAGGGCCTCGCGCCAGGCTCCAGGGAGCTGATCGGGATCATCGACGGCGATGGCGTTCAGCCCGAAGCAGCGGGCGACGTCGGCGTAGGAGATATCCGGAAGGGATTGCGATTCCTCGAACTTCGGTGCGCCACCCATCGCACGCAGCTCCCAGGTCACCTGGTTGAGATCGTTGTTGTGCAGCACACACACCACGAGCCGCGGATCGGACCACAACTCGCGGTAGCGTGCGATGGTCATCAGCTCGGCCAAACCGTTCATCTGCATCGCGCCGTCGCCCACCAAGGCGATGGCGGGCCGTTCCGGGTGCGCGAATTTCGCGCCGATCGCGTACGGCACGCCGGGGCCCATGGTGGCGAGGGTGCCGGACAGGGAGCCGCGGATCTGCCCGCGGAAGCGCAGACAGCGGGCGTACCAATTGGCGGAGGAACCGGAATCGGCTGTGACGATCGCGTTTTCGGGGATCTGCTGGGAGAGCTCCCAGACGACCCGCATGGGGTTGACCGGTTTCGCCTCGAGCATGGACTGGTGTTCGATGGTCTGCCACCAGTGCCGCAGGTGGCGTTCCACTGTCTCCCGCCAGGCCCGGTCGCTGTTGCGGCGCAACATCGGAATCAGTTGCCGCAGGGTGGCTTTGGCGTCTCCGACGAGATTGACTTCGGTCGGGTAGCGCATTCCGATCATCATGCCGTCGAGGTCGATCTGCACGGCCCGCGCTTGCCCGAACTCCGGCAGGAATTGGGCGTAGGGAAAGTTGGAGCCGACGATGAGCAGGGTGTCGCAGTCCCGCATCAGTTCGTAACTCGGCCGACTGCCCAGCAGGCCGATGGGGCCGGTGACGAAGGGGAGATCGTCGGGCAGTACGTCCTTGCCCAGCAATGCCTTCGCCACCCCGGCTCCGGTGAGTTCGGCCACCTCGATCACTTCTTCGGCGGCTCCGCGCGCACCCTGGCCGATGAGGATCGCGACCTTGCTACCGGCGTTGAGCACTTCGGCCGCGCGCTGGATTTCACCGGTCGGCGGAAGGGTCGTGGACGGCAGGGCGCCGGGCGGGCTGGAGGGCACCTGTTTGAAGGCGTGTTGGGGAGGTTCGTAATTCTCTTCTTGCAGATCGGAGGGGATGATCACCGCTGTCGGCGATCGCCGGGCCATGGCGGTGCGGAAGGCACGGTCCAATGCGTTGGGTAGCTGGCTGGAGACGTTGACTTCTACCAAATAGTCCGAGGCCACGTCCTTGTACAGCGTTTGCAGGTCGATCTCCTGCTGATAACTGCCGCCCATCGCGCTGCGGGCGGTCTGCCCGACTATGGCGACGACCGGGACATGGTCGAGTTTGGCGTCATAGAGGCCGTTGAGCAGGTGGATCGCCCCGGGGCCCGAGGTCGCGGCGCAGACCCCGACCTTGCCGCTGAACTTGGCGTACCCGGTCGCGGCGAAGGCTGCCATCTCCTCGTGCCGGGCTTGGATGAATCGCGGCTGGTTGCCGGCCCGCCCGAAGGCGGCGACGAGCCCGTTGATGCCGTCACCGGGGTAACCGAAAACCTGTTCCACCCCCCATTCCCGCAACCGCTGTAGTACGTGGTCGGCGACTGTCTCGGCCATATGTCTGCTCCTGTCTACTGGCGCTTGGTCTTGTCGATGCACTCGCTGCGCGTGCGCTTCGGACGTCGGCTCGCGGTCGGCGGACGGTTCCGCGGGCGGGTGAGATCGGTAGTCCTCGCGATATCGCCGACGTTCCTCACGCGTCGGATGCGGCTCGAGCAATCCGCCGCGCTGGACCATCGAACGGTTCAGCAGCACTGTCCCGCCGCCCAGTAGAACCAGCGCCGCGATCGCGTCGCCGGTCGCCCGCTGCGGCAACCCGCGACCCGCGGCCACCAAGAACAACGCGGCCGCGGCCGCACCGGCGATCACCAGGAAGAAACCGGTGAACACCACTTTGTCGCTGGCGAAACCAGATGCTGTCCGGCGCATGTAGCCGTGCTACCCCGGCGAGATCGCCTGAAACAGGCTGACGCCACTCGGTTCGGCGCGAGGTCTGAGCGAAGAGATTCGGCTGGGGGTCGATTGTCATCCCCGGGAGCGGGCACTGCCTCGGGTAGGAGGCCGCCGGTATCGACGGCCGGCACCCGGGAAAGGATTTCCATGGTCATCTCAGGCGAGCAGCACCGGCGGACCGATGCGGACTACTCCGCGCTGGCGCGATCCGGGCCGCCGGTGCATGTGCTGCGCGACTACGCGCTGATCGCCGATGGGGAGCGTGGTGCGCTGATCGGACCGCGTGGCGATCTGTCCTGGCTGTGTGTGCCGCGCTGGGACAGTGACGCGGTGTTCGCCACGCTGCTCGGTGGCCGCGGCTGCTACACCGTCGCGCCGACCGGTCGATACGTCTGGGGCGGCTACTACGAACCGGGGACGCTCATCTGGCATTCGCATTGGGTGGTCGGTGCGTCGGTGGTGGAGTGCCGGGACGCCCTCGCGCTTCCCGCTGATTCACATCGCGCGGTGGTGCTTCGCCGAATCACCGCGGTGCGCGGGGAAGCCGAGGTGCTGGCCACACTCGAACCCGCCACCGCATTCGGCCGGGAACCGCTCGCGGATATCACCCGCGATGCCGAGGGAGTGTGGTGCGCGCAGCATGGGGGCATGCGCATGCGCTGGTCCGGGGCTGCGTGGGCGAAGGTGGATCGATCCGGCCGGTTTTCGCGGCTGTCACAGCGAATCCACTTGGCGGAAGGCGACTTTCACGATCTGATTCTGGAAGTATCGGATGCGCCGCTGCCCGGGGAGCGCCTCGACGCCGAAACCCTGTGGCAGGCGACGACATCGGAATGGGGCCGCGCGGTACCGCCGATCGGCCGCAACGCCACCGCGGCGGATACCGCACAGGCCTACGCGGTGATGCGCGGCCTCACCAGCGCGGGTGGCGGTATGGTCGCGGCGGCGACCACCAGTCTCCCCGAACATGCCAACCGGGGCGAGAATTACGACTACCGCTATGTGTGGATCCGGGATCAGTGCTATGCGGGCTTGGCGGTCGCCGCCGACGGGCCACACGAATTGCTCAGCAGCGCGACGCGTTTCGTCTCCGAGCGGCTGCTGGACGATGGCCCGAACCTGCAACCGGCGTACACGGTCGCCGGCGGGCGCGTGCCCGGGATCCGGGATATCGGGCTGCCCGGCTACCCCGGGGCGACCAGTCTGTTCGGCAACCGGGTTCGCGATCAATTCCAGCTCGACATCTTCGGTGAGGCATTGCTGCTGTTCGCCGCGGCCGCGCGATACGACCTGCTGACCGATCAGCACCGCCGGGCCATAGCCCTCGCGGTGTCGGCGATCCGCGATCGCCGGGACGACCCGGACGCGGGGATATGGGAACTCGGCGCACATCGGTGGACCCACTCCCGGCTGATATGCGCGGCGGGCCTGCGGGCCGTCGCCGGACAGCGCGCGTCCGGGGTGGACGCGGATTCGTGCGGGCGTCTCGCGGAGACCATACTGGCCGAAACCACCCGTACCAGCCTGCATCCGAGCGGTCGCTGGCAGCAGGCCCCCGACCTGCCGGATATGGACGCGGCCCTGGTACTACCCGCGGTACGCGGAGCGCTCCCCGCGCGCGACGCACGCAGCCTGGCGACGTTCCGCGCCGCCGAGCGTGATCTGTCCCGCGACTACTTCGTCTACCGGTACCAGCATTCCGATCTCGCCGGTCCGCTGTACGCCGCGGAGGGCGCGTTCCTGATGTGCGGCTTCGCGATGAGCCTGGGCGCGCTGCGACTGGGCGAGAAGTCCACGGCGTGGCGCTATTTCGAACGCAACAGGACAGCGTGCGGTACACCGGGGCTCTTCGCCGAGGAGTTCGATATCCGACAGCGTCAATTACGCGGCAACCTGCCGCAGGCGTTCGTGCACGCGCTGATGTTCGAGGCCTCGGTCCGGCTCGCGGAGGTCGATCCGGGGGCCTGCCCGCGCGAGTGACGGGGTGCGGACGATCAGCGCAGCCGGTACATCGACGCCGACTCCGAGATGCGCATGCCATGTCCCGGACGGTCCTGCTGAACGATGAGCGCGCCGTCGGACACCTCTGGTATGCCCTCCGCCAGCAGCGGACCCAACCGCGCATGATCGATGAACCATTCGAGATGGCGCAGATTGGGCACCGCCGCGGCCACCGGTCCATGCAACTCGGGAGCGCAGTGACCCGAGACCTCCAGCCCGCGGGCGGCGGCGAGCGCCGCCGCCCGAAGGAATCCGGTATAGCCACCGCAGCGGGTGACGTCCAACTGCAGGCAGTCGACCGCTTCCAGGAGTGCCGCGGCGTCGTAGACGTCGTAGGCGTACTCCCCCGCGGTCACATCGCAGCGCACCGAATCACGCACGGCGGCAAGGCCGATGGGGTCGTCGCTGGTGACCGGTTCCTCGAACCAGACCACGCCGAGTCGATCCAACTCCGCGCCCACTCGCCGCGCCTGCCCGACCGTGTATCCACCGTTGGCGTCGACCATGATCGACACCTGCGGGCCTGTCAGTTCCCGGAGCCGACCAACCCGTGCCAGATCCCGGTCGAGGTCCGCGCCGCGTCGCTCCGCGATTTTGATCTTCACCGCCGTGCACCCTGCCGCCAGCCATTCGCCGACCTGTTCGGTCAGCGCGGTCTCCTCCAGATTCGTGAATCCGCCCGAACCGTAGAGCGGTACACGATCACGGACCACGCCGAAGAGCGTGGCCAATGGCACTCCCAGCAGCTTGGCCTTCAGATCCCACAGGGCGATATCGACCGCGCTGATCGCGAACGCGGCGATCCCCTTGGTCCCGATATTGCGGCACGCGCGATGCATCGAACGCCAGCAACCCGGAGTATCGAAGGGTGAACCACCGCTCAACACCGGCCAGAGATGGGTGGTGATCACCTCGGCCACGGCCGGCGAACCATAGGTCCAGCCGAGCCCGAATTCGCCGCCCGCGCCGATGCGCACCGCCACCGCTGTGGTCCAGTCCCACTCCAGGGTCGCGTCCGCCTCGGGGTGCGGGGTCGGGAATCGGTAGACCGCTACCGCGATATCTTCGTCCATTCGCACAGGTTTCGAATCCACCTCGAAAATGCGCAGTCCCATGGCTCGCTCCTTCCATGCCGCCCCGGCCGAGCGGGTTCCGTCTCGGCTCGCTGCGGCGGATACCCCGATCCGGGCGCTCTACCCACGTTGTCACGCTGTCCGCGGAATCGACCTCAGCTCTCGGCGCGGCGGCCCCCATCGGGCTCACCACCGGTGAGACCGCGAGCCAGCAGCTGCGCCGAATGGATGGGTTCGGTGCCGGGTGCGAGCTGTCGAATTTGTGTTCGGCAGCTGAAACCGTCTGCCAGCACCGAGGTTCCAGGGTTTCGGTCCCGGATGGCCGGCAGGAGCTTGTCCTGCGCGCAGGCCACCGAGACCTCGTAGTGCCCTTTCTCGAACCCGAAATTGCCGGCCAGGCCGCAACATCCCGCGTCGAGCACCTCGATATCGGCGCCGGCGGAGTCCAACAGGTCGTGATCGGCGCCGTAGCCCAGGATGGCGTGCTGATGACAGTGCGGTTGTGCCAGGAGTTTCGCCTCCAGGTGCGGAGGCTGCCAGTCGGCTGCGCGCCGAGTGAGTAGTTCGGCGAGGGTAAAGGTCTGTGCGGCAAGCCTTTCGGCGTCCTCGTTGCCGTACAGCAGTTCGGGAAGGTCGGATCGGAATACCGCCGCGCAACTGGGTTCGAGCACGACGATCGGGGTGCCCGCGCGCAGGTGCGGGCGCAGCACCCGCAGCGTTCGCCGCAGCGCACGCTGGGCGGTCCGCAGCTGACCCGTCGAAATCCAAGTGAGCCCACAACAGACGGCCTGGTCCGGGACCCGCACATCGAATCCGGCGGCGGTCAGCACCGCGACGGCGGAGTGCGCGATATCGGGTTCGAAATTATTGGTGAAGGTATCGGGCCAGAGCACGACAGATCCGCGGGTGCCCGTTCCTTCATGCTGCTGTCCGGAGAACGTACTCGTGAAACGCCGCCGTGCGAAGCGCGGGAGTTCGCGTTGCTCGGCGAGACCGCCCGCGCGCTTGAGCACCGTGGAAACCGCCCGGGTGTGCGTCGCGCCATTGGCGAGCCGGCTCATCGTGGTGGCCAGGCGCGCCCATAACGGAATCCATCCCATCGAGTAGTGCGCCATCGGGCGAATGCGTTTGTCGTAGTAGTGCGAAAGGAATTCCGCCTTGTAGGTGGCCATGTCGACATTGACCGGGCAGTCACTGCGACATCCCTTGCAGGCCAGGCACAGATCCAGCGCGTCGCGGACCTCGTCCGATCGCCAGCCGTCACCGATGACCTCACCGTTGAGCATTTCGAAAAGCAGCCGCGCCCGGCCCCGGGTGGAATGTTCCTCTTCACGCGTTGCTCGATAGCTCGGGCACATCACGCCGCTTTCCTCGCCACGGCATTTGCCCACACCGACACAGCGCCCCGCCGCGCGACTGAACCGATGGTCGTCCTCCGGATAGGCGAAGAAGGTTTTCGGTTCCAGCGGTAAGTAGGTGACCCCCTGGCGCAAATCTCGCGTCGGCTGCCGGGGCCGCACGATATCGCCCGGGTTCATCCGCTCATCGGGATCGAAGAGCGCCTTGAGCTCTTCGAAAGCCCGCACCACCTTGTCGCCGAACATGATCGGCAAGAGCACACTGCGGGATTGCCCGTCGCCGTGCTCGCCGGAGAGGGATCCGCCATAGCTCACCACCAGCTGCGCGGCATCGTCGATGAAATGCCGATAGTGCTCGATGCCGTCGGCGGTGCGCAGGTCGAACGGAATCCGCGTATGCACGCAGCCCTGCCCGAAATGGCCGTACAGCGAGGAAGATCCGTAACCGTAGCGGTCGAGGAGCTTCTCGAAATCGCGCAGATAGTCCCCGAGCCGGTCCGGTGGCACCGCCGCGTCCTCCCAGCCCTCGTGCGTCTCCGGGCCGTCGGGTGGATAGGCGGTAGCACCCAAGCCCGCCTCGCGCGCGGCCCAGATCTCTCGCTGCCGGCGCGGATCGTCGAGCAGGGTCGACGACGCACCGGTCCGCTCGGTCACCTCGTCCATCATCGCGTGTGCTCTGCGATCGGCCTCGGCTTGATCCTGACCCTCGAATCGCACCAGCAACCAGCCGCGACCCTCGGGCAACTGCTGAATGGCCTGCTCGGCCAGATGGCGGCTGTGTTCGAGTTCCACCAGCCGATGGTCCATGCCCTCGAGAGCTATGGGGTTGTGCCGCAACACGTTCGGGACCGCATCGGCGGCGGCGTAGATGTCCCGGAACCCGAGCACGGCCAACGCGACAGCGGAGGGTTTCGGCACCAGCGCGATCTCGGCCCGCAGCACGGTCACCAGCGTGCTCTCACTGCCGACCAGCAATTTCGCCAGATCGAAATTCTGCTCCGGCAGTAGTGCGTCGAGGTTGTAGCCCGACACCCGCCGGGGGATCTTCGGATAGCGCTCCCGAATGTCCTCGCCGTGACGGTCGAGCAGCGCGCGCAGACCCTGCACGATCTCCCCGAGTCGCCCGCCCGCGGCGATCATCGCATCGCCTTCGGCCTCGGTGGTGGGTCCGACCCAGGTGCGCAGTCCGTCGTAGGTGAGGATCTCCAACCGGCGGGTGGAGTCGACCATCTTGCCGTACGCCTGCGCCGTGGCCCCGCACGAATTGTTGCCGATCATGCCGCCGATGGTGCAGCTGACGTGGGTCGACGGGCGCGGCCCGACCATGAGACCGTACGAATCCAGGGCGTCGTTCAGCCGGTCCAGCGCGATACCCGGTTCCACCACCGCGGTGCGGGCCCGCTCGTCGACCGAGATCAGCCGATCGCAGTATTTGCTCCAATCGAGCACGATCGCGGTATTGCAGCACTGCCCCGCCAGGCTCGTACCTCCACCCCGAGAGAACACCGGTACGCGGTGTTCGCGGCAGACCGCGATCGCGGCCACCGCATCCTCGGGCGTGCGCGGCACCACCACCCCGATCGGCACCCGCCGATAGTTGGACCCATCGGTGGAGTAGGCCGCCCGCGATCCCGCGTCGAAGCGGACCTCGCCACTCACCGCCGACCGTAGATCGTTTTCGAGAGCCGATGTCTCGGCGGCGGTCGAATGCCGTAGCGGTGTCATGGAACCCGCACCTCGCTCTTGACGCTCCGCGTGATCATGTTCGGATCCCCTTTCTCTCGGTTCGGTTCTCCCAGTGCCCGTCTACCCCGGCGAGTGACCCTGATCGACGCCGCGAAACGCCGACGCGCCGACAAATCGACCCTGTGGACGAGTACGAAGGCGTCAAGAGGCCGTGGCTGTGACATCCGGCAAACCGGTACGGGTCCGCGAATAATGTCTGCTCCGGTTTTATTGCACAGTGCACGGGTAAGCCCCCAATGTGCGCGAGATACCTCGGATCGTGCAGCGGCACAACGACGTTCCGCCTCGGGGTTGGCTCGGACCATCCCCGCTGTCATCGATGACCTCGGCCCGAGGCAGCTTGCGCGCCACCCGGTCGGCTACCGCGAAGAACCGTTCCGCCCGATCCCGGCAAGCGGTCTCTTGGCCCGAGACGGCCGAACCTTGTCATCCCTCGAACAAGTTGATCATCCGCCGATAACAACGATGGGGCAGCGATGGTATCCGAGCAGACCGATGCGAGCGAGGTGCGCCGACGTGCCCGCCGTGGCACGCGTGCCGACAGCTATGACGACATAGAACCCTGGTTCGACCAACTCGCGAGCCTGACCCCCGCCGATCCGGAGTACGAGCGCTTGCGCACGCACATCTTCGAGTTGTGCCTGCCGCTCGCCGAGCACATCGCCCGGCGCTTCGCCGGACGCGGGCAAGAGTTCGAGGATCTGGTTCAGACAGCGCGGGTGGGCCTGGTGCTCGCGGTCGATCGCTTCGACAACACCCGGGGGTCATCATTTCTCGGGTTCGCTGTTCCCACCATCGCCGGGGAGGTCAGACGCCACTTCCGCGATCACGCCTGGGCCGCTCATGTACCGCGCCGGATGAAGGAGCTCGAGCGGCGCATCGGACCGGCTACCGAGGCATTGGCCCAGCGACTGCACCGCATGCCGAAAGCGCGCGAATTGGCCGCCGAACTCGATGTCGAACTCACCGAACTGACCAGTGCGCTGGTGGCCGCCAATGCGTACCGCACCGACTCGCTGGACACGTGCGCCGGAGGCGCGGGCGGCGAATCCGAGGCGGTTGCGCCGCCTGCTACGGACGAACCCGGCTATCTCGTCGTCGACGACGCGCTCGCCGTCGCTCCGCTGCTGCGTGACATGCCCGAGCGCGAGCGCAGGATGCTTATCCTGCGATTCGGCCAGAACCTGACGCAGGCCGAAATCGCAAGAGCCATAGGCGTTTCCCAGATGCATGTGTCGCGCATGCTCACCAGGACGCTGCAGGAGTTACGCGACCGAGCGCTCGGCGTGTGCCCCAGCGCGGTGGCCCAGTAACAGTCCGGCTCCGGTCAAGGTCGTCGCTATCGCGGTATCGGCCAGGGCGGCCCGCCGGTAGCGGCGACTCCCCGCCGCGACCGCCGCCATCGATACCGCGTGCAATGCGTCCACACCTACACCGAAACTGACCAATGAGGGTCGCGCGAGGGTCGTCCCCGCCTGTACCGAGTGGCGGACAGCAAGAATCCGCAGCACCGCAGCGAAGCCCGTCCTCGACGAAACATGCTGAGCAGCAATCAGATACGACGCACTCAGCCCGAGGCGGGCGATCGGAAACGCGATCATCGGCGTGCCCTTCGAACGCCGGCGGCCAGGACCGCCGCACCCGACAGGCCCGCCAGCACGCCGTGATGTCGCGAGGCCCACGACTGTGGGCTGTACCGGTGGGAGCGATCGTCGAACACACCGTGCGCGCCGTAGTCATGACCGTGGCGGCCATCGGCGGGCTCCCACAGGTTCGTCGGCTGATCGCCCGGGCGCGGCCGGTCGGTCTGCTGCGAGTCGAATCCGGTATGCGCGAGGTACCGGTCCAGCAGACCGGGAGCCACGGCATTGGCGATCAGGGTCCCCACGGTGCTGAGACCGACCCAATACTCGCGGCGGCGCGGATGATCGGCGGCGTAAACCACTGCGCGAGCGGCGACCTCGGGCTGATAGATCGGCGGCACCGGTTGCGCCTGGTTCGGCAGCCGGGACAGCACCCAGGAGAACTGCGGAGTATTGACCGCCGGCATCTGAACCATGGTCACCCGCACATTGCTCTTGTCGTGCAACAGTTCACATCGCAGGGACTCGTGGAAACCCTGGATCGCGTGCTTGGAACCGCAATAGGCGCTCTGCAACGGTATGCCGCGATAGGCCAGCGCCGATCCGACCTGCACGATCGTGCCGGAATCCCGTTCCCGCATCCGGCGCAGCGCGGCCATGGTCCCGTACACGAACCCCAGATAGTTGACTTCGGTCACCCGCTTGAATTCCGCCGGGGAAATCTCCGAGAATCGCGAGAACACCGAGGTGAAAGCGACATTCACCCACACATCGATGGGGCCGAACGCCTCCTGCGCCGCCGCGGCGGCGGCCTCGACCTGCTCCGGATCGGCCACATCGGTGGGGAGTGTCAGGGCCTCCCCACCGGCCTTCTCGACATCTCTGGCCGCGCCCAGCAAACCCTCATGACCGCGCGCGAGCAGTGCCACCCGCGCGCCGCGCCGCCCGAACTCCTCGGCCACCGCCCGCCCGATCCCACCGGACGCCCCGGTAACCACGACACTCTGTCCCGCCTGCACCATATCGGTCCTCCGAATCGCATCGACTCCGCTCATCCACGGGTCGTATGCCCCACCGACGCCGGAGAAAACGCGTGCGAACCAAGCTCCGGGGACCGTCACTTTTCCAGCAGGTGCACCTTCACACCGATTTCGAAGCAGCTACCGCTGGATTCGCACCGGACAATCCGACGTCATCCCGCCGACGAGGCGCTGGCGGGCAGCCGGATGATGAATCGTGCTCCCCCACCGGGCCGATCGCCGCAGTCGACCCGGCCGTGGTGTGCCGCAACCGTTTCCGCGACCAGTGCCAGGCCGATTCCGGTCCCGGTTCCGCTCGCGGACCGACGCCCCGTATGGGCGGTGGCGAAACGTTCGAAGATTCGCTCGCGATCAGCCACCGGCACACCGGGCCCGGCATCGTCGACGGTCACCACCGCGTCGTTCCGTTCCCGCCGCACGCACACCGCGGCCACCCCGCCA
This sequence comes from Nocardia sp. NBC_01503, assembly GCF_036327755.1. NCBI lineage: Bacteria > Bacillati > Actinomycetota > Actinomycetes > Mycobacteriales > Nocardiaceae > Nocardia > Nocardia sp. NBC_01503. The sequence continues at coordinate 6,445,776 of NZ_CP109596.1, read as the reverse complement.
CCGTGCCAGTCGGCGTTGTCGAGCAGGTTGCCGATTGCCCGCTCCAGCTCCAGCTTGCGCCCGCTGATCACCACATCCTCTGTCACAGTGAGCAATTGAGCCGGATACTCGCGGTCGGCCAGAATATGAGTGAGCAGCTCGCCGACCGAGAGAGGTTCGGTGTCGCCGCGGTGGACCCCGGCCTCGACCCGCGCCAGGGCGAGCATGTCGTCGAGCATCCTGCTCAAATGGTCCACCTCGGCGCTGACCAGACCGAGTGCGCGGCGCGAACGGTCGGGCAGTTCGTCGGCATGCCGGTTCATCACGCTCACGCTGGTGATCAATGTTGTCAGCGGGGTCCGCAGTTCATGACTGACATCGCCGACGAGTCGCCGCTCCCGCTCGATTCGTTGCTGTAGCGAATCGACCATGGTGTTGAATGCCTCCACCGTGGTGGACAGATCTCTGTCCGACGTCTCCGCCAATCGCAGCCCCAACTCCCCCGAGGCAATGCGCGCTGCCGCGCCCGCGACCTCACGCAGTGGTTTGAGCACTCTTCTGCTGGCCCACAGGCCCAGGGCCGCGCCGATAGCCGTGGCCGCGATGGCGCTGCCGACCAACAGTTTCCGCAACATGCGCAAATTGGATTCGAGCTCGGTCACCGGCGTGAACTCGTAGAACATATCCCCGTCGTCGGTCAGTGGCACCGCGACCCGGAGATAGCGGGCATCCCGGAGCGACACTTTCGCGGTCGGGATGGTGCGCTCCTCCCGTACGCCCTGCGGAAGTAGTTGCTCCACGGTCAGTTCGGGGTCGGTGTCGAACCATTCGCTGCCGCTGTGCAGCACCAATACCGTGCCGTCCCGCGGCTCGAGGATGGCGAGCACCTCGTCACCGGTGCCGTCACGCAGTCGAGGACGCAAGACGTCCGCGTGCGCCCGCGCCAGCCGATCCGCCGAACGCACCCGCTGGGTCTGCATGTAGTCCCGGCCGATGGAGTACACCGATACGGCCAGCACGAGCGCGACCAGGCTGGCGCTCACCGTGAACGCGAGCACCGCCCGGCCACGCAGGCTCACCGCCCGGAGCCCAGCGCGGCCACGCCGGTCACCGCTGGACATCGAGCCGATAGCCGAGTCCCCGCACCGTCACCACCACACGCGGATCGGACGGGTCACGTTCGATCTTGGTGCGCAGTCGCCGCACATGGACATCGACGATGCGCTCGTCACCGAAGAAGCCTCGGTCCCACACCCGGTTGAGTAGGTCACCTCGGCTCAGCACGCGCCCCGGGCTGGCCGCCAATTCACACAGCACCCGGAATTCGGTAATGGTCAAATGCACCTGCTCATCGCCACGGCGTACCGTGCCGCCCTGAATCGACAGGACCAGCGGCGAATGCGAATCAGCGTCCAGCACAAGGCTTTCCGGAGGTTCCAAGCTCGGGTCCGCACCGTTGTCGCGACCCGCTGCCAACCGCGCGCGGCGACGTAACGCCCGCAGGCGGGCCGTGATCTCCTTGACCACGAACGGTTTGGTGACGAAATCGTCGGCTCCGGCCTCCAGCGCCGCCACCACGTCGTGGGTGTCGTCCCGCGCGCTGACGACGATGATCGGCACGTCATGTTCGCGGCGCACCTCCCGAATACAGGTGTATCCGTCCATACCACCGAGCATCAGGTCGACGATGATCACGTCCGGCACACCATGAGTTCGCAAGTGCCGCAGCGCGTTCTCCGCGTTCTCCGCCTCGGTGACGTCGTAACCCTCGTCCTCCATGGCCAGGCGCAATGCCAGACGCACGCGGTCGTCATCCTCGACGACAAGCAGGTTCACACCCATGTCACTTCCTTCACCGGCATGCGGACCCGGTCAGCACGGCCCCGAACGGCGGCGTGATCGAGCGGAGCCGCCGCCGAAGGTATCGGGTACCCATTTCCGGACTTCTCAATCTATGCATACAGCAACTGTTGCACAATGCGTGATTCCCGGATAGTTTGGTTGTACGTCCAAGGTGAATGACCAAACTAGACGGAGAGATCTGTGGCCACGGCGATCGAACAGGGTAAGCAGACCCGCACCCGCCTGATGACGGCCACGGTGGAACTCATCGCCGAACGCGGCTGGGGCGCGGTGACCACCCGCATGGCGGCCGAGCGGGCGGGTGTGCGGCCCGGGGTCGTGCACTACCACTTCAGTTCGGTCGGCGATCTGCTGATCGAATCGTCATTGCACATGGCGCGCAACGAATTCGACGCTGTGATGGGCCAGTTGACCGGCGTCGACGGCCCGGAGGGTATGCGGCGGATACTCAGCGCCATCAGCGCCTACTCCGCCGCCGATCCGTCGACGATCGCGATGAGCGAGATGATGCTGGCAGCCACCCGGGAGGAACGACTCCGGACCGAACTCGGGACCTTCGTCGCACGGGCTCGTGCCGGGCTCACCGAATGGTTCCGGGAGCAGGGTGTGACCACCGATCCGGAGGCCACCGCCGCAGTGGTGCTGGCGTTGATCGACGGGTTGATTCTGCACCGCCTGATCGACCCGACCCTGGGCTCGGTGGATGTGACCGGCCCGCTGCTGCGCGCTGCGGGACTGACCGATAATGAGGGGACTTCCCATGTCCGACAACACGAAAAAACACCGATCGAGGACTGACCGGGCCCGCGGTGGCATCCAGCTGAGCGGGGTGAGCAAGACCTATGGGGTGGGCGAGGCCGCAGTGCACGCCCTCACCGATATCGACCTCGATATCGCGCCGGGCGAGTTGGTGGCGGTGTTAGGGGCCAGCGGCTCGGGCAAGACGACACTGTTGAATATCGCCGGCGGTATCGAATCCGCCGATTCCGGCTCCATTGTGATTGCCGGACAAGACATTTCGGGAATCAAACCGGCGGCGCTCGGAGACTTCCGCCGCGACCACGTCGGATTCGTCTTCCAGTTCTTCAATCTCATTCCGAGTTTGACCGCTCGCGAGAATGTCGAAGTCATCATCGAGTTGACCGGGCGCGGCGATCGCCGGCGGGTGCCGGAGCTCCTGAGCGCGGTCGGGCTGGCCGACCGGGGCGATCATTTTCCGGCACAGCTGTCCGGTGGACAGCAGCAGCGGGTGTCGATCGCTCGCGCGCTGGCCACCGATCCGGATCTGCTGCTGGCCGATGAACCCACCGGCGCGCTCGATGTCGCCACCGGCCGTGAGGTTTTGGCGCTGCTGCAGCAGACCAGCAGGGACGGGCGCGGGGTTGTCATGGTCACCCATAACGAGGCCGCGGCGGCCATCGCCGACCGGGTGGTGCGGATGCGTGACGGTCAGGTGATCGCCTGTGAGACCAATGCGAGCCCGGTCGACGCGGCAACGGTTCGGTGGTGAGCACGATGATCCGGCATCGGGTGCTGTTCACCAAGATTCGCCGCGAACTGTGGCGACGGCCCGCCCAAGTCATCGCGATCGCGACCACCGTACTGCTCGGGGTGATGTTGTTCATCGCCAGCTACGACTCCTTCCGCAATCTCGAAACCTCCTATGGCCGCACCTATGACCGGCTACACCTGGCCGACTACACCGCGACCGGCGGCGATCCGGCGGCGGTCGCGGCGGCGGTGCGCGGTCTCGAAGGCGTCGATCGGGTCACCATCCGCACCCAGGCCGACGTCCCGCTCACCATCGGCGACACCAAACTGCTCGGACGTGTTGCCGGACTTGCCGATCCGGGCCTACCGGGAGTGAACGAGCTCGACCTGACCAGCGGTACGCTCCCGGACCCGACGCAACCCGGCCAGGCGGTAGTCGAACAGCACGCCGCCGACACCTTCGGTCTGCGAGCCGGAGATCACCTGCGAGTATTCGACGGAAACGACTGGCGCACCGTGACGATCAGCGGCACGGCCCGCTCGGCGGAGTACCTGTGGCCCGCGCGCAGCCGCCAGGACGTACTGAACGATCCACACTCGTTCGCGGTCGTGTTCGCCCCGCAATCACAGGCACTCGCCTTGACCGGACAACCGCGCCCCAACCAGACCCTTGTCGAGATGGCCGGATCCGCGACCGCGGCCGATCGGGACCGGGTCACCGCCGCGCTCCGGACCGCCGGCGCGACCGCGATCGAGTCGCAGGCCGAACAACCCTCCAATGCCGCGCTGCACGAGGATCTTTCGGGCTTCTCCGAGATCGCTATCGGCTTCCCGGCGCTGTTCCTGGCCGCCGCGGCCATCGCCGAGTACATTCTGCTGACCCGGCTCGTGCAGACCGAACGCCCGATCATCGGCACCATGCTGGCCATGGGCGCGCGCCGCCGCACGGTCATCGGTCACTATGCGACGTTCGGGGTCGCCATCGCGGCAGCGGGAGCGGCACTCGGGCTGCTCGGCGGTTTCGTGGCGACCTCGGCGGTGACCTCGGCATACACCCGGGCGATCGGTATCCCCGACACCGTGATCGAGCATCGAATCGGTACGGCCGCGATCGGATTGGCGCTGGGCCTGATCGCGGGCCTGATCGCGGCGCTGGCCCCGGCCATCGCGGCGGCCCGCATCGCACCGGCGGCAGCCATGCGCGGTGACGGCCTGTCCCCCGGTCGGCCCGGCCTCATCGCCCGCTGGTCGGCGCACTGGACGAGGCTGCCCGTGGTGGTCCGCATGGCGGTGCGCTCGATGGCTCGCGGCCGGCGGCGCACGATAGCGACCATGACCGGAACCGTACTGGCACTGGTATTGATCCTGGCGTCGGTCGGAATGCTCACCAGTATGCGCAATGTGCTGCACCTGCAATTCGATGTCATCGAACACGAGGACGCCACCGTTCTCATCCAGGGCGCAGACACAGCGGTGCGCGACCGGCTGGCCGCGATCCCCGGTGTCGCCGCCGTCGAATCCGGCACGATCACCCCGATCACCGTGTCCGCCAACGGGAATTCGTACACGACCACACTCAACGGATTGCAGCACGATACGACCATGCACGGCTTCCGCACTTCGGACGGTATGACCACGCTGCCCTCCGACGGCGTACTCGCCGGAAAGCCCCTCGCTGATCGACTCGGCGTCCACATCGGCGAAACCATCACCGTCACACCGGCTTTCGGAGCACCGCAACAGGTCCGGCTGGCCGGACTACTCGACGAACCACTGGGCACCTTCGTGTACGCCGACACCGGCACCGCAGGGCGGATCGGCGGAATCGGCATGCACGGCTTCCTGCTGCGCTTCGACCCCGCCGCCGACCGCGATGCGGTCAGAAACGCGGCCACCGGCCAGCCCGGCGTGATCGCGTACACCGACACCCACGCCTTACAGAATCAGTTCGATCGATTCCTGGGTCTGTTCTGGATATTCATCATCGTCATGCTCATCCTGGGCGCGGTACTGGCCTTCACCGTCATCTACGTGACCATGACCGTGAATTTCGCCGAACGCACCACCGAACTGGCCACCTTGCGCGCGACAGGAGTACGCACGCGCCGCATCACCGGCATGCTCGCCCTGGAGAATCTCACCGCGACGCTCCTCGCGGTCCCGCTCGGCCTCGCCGCCGGAGTGCTCGCCGCCTGGGCGTTCCTGAACTCGTTCAACAGCGACATGTTCACTATCGAACTCGCCATCGGCTGGGCCGCACCGCTATTGGCGGCGCTGGCGGTACTGGCCGCCGCCGCCCTGTCCCAACTACCCGCCGCGCGCCTGGTCCGCCGCATCGACATCGCCCGCATCGTGCGCGAACGCGCCCGCTAGTCCGACACCACGGAGGTCATCATGCCGACATCGACCGGAGCGCGCCTGGGCGCGAGAATACTTCGCACCCGATCACTGGTGCGAGCCCCCATCCACCTGTATCGAGCCGGTCTCGGCTTCCTGTTCGGCACCCGAATGCTGATGCTTCAGCACACCGGGCGCCGCAGTGGCGCACCACGATTCGTCGTACTCGAGGTCGTCGACCGGCCCGCTGCCGACCAATTGGTCATCGTCTCCGGGTTCGGGGTGAGCGCGCAGTGGTACCGCAATATCCAGGCCGACTCGAAGGTCCGGGTCTGGATCGGTACGCGCCGCGGGGTACCCGCGATCGCCACACCGATGAGCGCCGAGGACTCGGCGACCGCACTGGCCCGCTATGCCGATGCGCACCCGGTCGCATGGGAGCGCTTGCGCGCCACCATCGAAGAAGCCACCGGCGCACCAGTGGACACCCTGCCGATGGTCCACCTGCGACTGACCCGCCCGCACTGACCGACCGCGCCCGCCTACATCGCCTCCTTGACGCCGCGCCGAATCAACCAGACATTGGCCGGCCATGAGGTCGCGAAACCGATGATCATCCCGATCTGCATCAGGAACCAGTAGGCCGCCGTGTTCGGATGCAGATGCGGGCCGGGGAAGAACACATAGCTCATCAACGCCATCCAGCCGAACAGGCCGATCTCGAACGCTGTCAAGGACAGCACGTCGGCCTTGGCGGCGCGCATCAGACCTTCGCGCACGCCGAGTCCGCGCATCGGCGCGATGGCGAAATATTGGAACACGATTCCCAGCGCCAGCGCGGCGGTGAAGTCACCCGCGAACTCCGGCCACAAGGCCCGGCCGAACCATTCGATCCCGACCGTGAACACCAGTATCTCGGCAAGAATGTCGCCCAGGGTGCAACCCGCGCCGCAGTGACCGACGCCCACCGCGACGGTCACCCAGCGCGGCTTGTCCGGCGGATCCTCTCGGCCGTGTCCCGTGAGCCACTTTCGCGTCTGCTGCCGTCCGTACCGCAGGTACATCCAGACCGCGACCGGTCCGAAGTACAGCGCGGTCACCGGCCATACCACCTCCATAACCGGCATGCGCTGCCGATATCGGAGCAGACAGATATCGAACAACAACACCAGCGCGCTCAGCCCGGCGAGACCGAGTCCACCCCACGCCAGCGCTTGCAACCACGGCGGGACATCGGCCACCGCCGTGGCGACGCGATCCGCTACGGCCAACTCCGTTTCGACACTGCGCATTTGGTCGTGCTACCCGTATTCGCACACCGTATTCGCCACGGTTGACATCCTGCGCTACCGCACGAATCGGGCGACCCCGACATTTCATGCACATAGCAACTGTTGCATACTGACCACATGTTGTCGCTCGACGGAGCCAGGAGTAGTCGGCTCCGCATCTCCCTGCCCCCGCGGTCCACCTTCGTCACCTGGCTGCGGGAGAGCGCGGGTGGGGTGTTGTCGCTGGCCATGATCGTGGGCGCGGCGACCGGCGTAGCGGCCATCGGATTCCGGTATCTGATTGTCGGGGCAACACGGTTCTTCACCGGTTACGACGACTACTCCGGGCTCGGGCGGGTCGCCTCCGGGCACTGGCCCGCACTCGGGTTCTGGTTCCTGCTCTTCGCGCCCGTACTCGCCGGCGCGATATACGGGCCGATCGTGTACCGATTCGCACCCGAGGCGCGCGGGCACGGTGTGCCCGAGGTGATGTACGCGGTCTCCGAACGCGGCGGACGGATCGCACCGCAGGTGGTGGTGCTCAAGGCGCTGGCCTCCGCACTGTGTATCGGCGGCGGCGGTTCGGTCGGACGAGAAGGCCCCATCGTTCAGATCGGCTCGGCCGCCGGCTCGGCCATCGCGCAATGGACCCGGCTCGACACCTCGCGGGTGCGGCTGCTGGTGGCCTGCGGGGCCGCCGGCGGTATCGCTGCCACCTTCAACGCACCGCTGGCCGGACCCTTCTTCGCGATGGAGCTGATCCTGCGCAACTTCGCCGCGGAATCGTTCGGCGCGGTGGTGCTGTCCAGCGTCACCGCCAGCGTCGTCGGACGCGCCGTGCTCGGCGATCACGCGTTTCTGTCCTTGCCCGCGTTCGCGGTCCGCAATCCGGTCGAGTACCCGCTGTATCTGTTGCTCGGCGTGGCGGTCGGCGTGGTGGGCGTGTGCTTCTCCAAGGTGCTGTATCTGATCGAGGACGCGTGCGACTGGGTGTGGCGCGGGCCGGAATGGGCGCGTCCCGCGGTCGGCGGCCTGGCACTGGGCGGACTGCTCATCGCCCTGCCGCAGATGTACGGCGTCGGCTATCCGGTCCTGGAGAACGCCGTCCAGGGTAAATATCTCATCGGCATGCTGCTGGTCCTGCTGATCGGGAAGATGGTGGCCACCAGCCTCACCATCGGAATCGGCGGCTCCGGCGGCGTTTTCGCGCCCACCCTGTTCATCGGGGCGATGGCGGGCACCGCCTTCGGCCAGCTGGCGCACCAGATCCTGCCCACCGCAACCGAATCCGCGGGGGCCTACGGTTTGGTGGGTATGGGCGCGGCCTTGGCCTCGGCCACCCGCGCTCCCATCACCGCCGTGATCATTCTGTTCGAGCTCACCGGCGAGTACACCATCATCCTGCCGCTCATGGCCGCCGTGGTGGCGGCGACCGGCATCTCACGGCTGCTGTCCACCGACACCATCTACACCCGCAAGCTGCTGCGTCGCGGGGTCGATATCGAACGCCCGCACACGCCCTTCAGCACGGTGGTCGCCGCCGATATCGCGCACCCGACGGTCGAAACGATCACCGACACCGCCGATCTCGTCACCGCGGCCGCCGCACTGGAACGATCCGCGGTCGGCCTGGTACCGGTACTCGGATCCGACGGCCGCTACCGAGGCTGTCTCTCGGCCCGAGACGTCGCCGAATCCCTCGACGACCCCGAACCGCCCACCACGATCTCCAGACTGGTGAAACATCTGCCAACGGTCGCCGCGGACACGAACTTCCACGACATCGTCACCGCGCTCGCGGGCCACGGCGGCACCGGACTGCCCGTGGTCGACACCGAACACACCGCCGTCATCGGCTGGGTGACTCACGAGGACCTGCTGTCGGTTCTGCATCCCACGCCCGGGGTTCAGCACGGCGCGGTTCCCTCCGCGAAACCGCGCTGACCCCAGCGCATCCCGAGTAGCTCAGCCGCGATCCAGCACCGCGGCCAGGAAGTCCCGGGTGCGATCCTCGGCCGGCGCGGTGAAAATCTGTTCGGGCGCGCCGGATTCGATGATCCGGCCCCCGTCCAGCATCAGTACCCGATCGGAAACGCCTCGGGCGAAACGCATTTCGTGAGTGACGCAGAGGAAGGTGAAGTCGCCTTCCTTCGCGATATCGGCGAGCAGATCCAGCACACCGGTCACCAATTCGGGGTCCAGGGCCGAGGTCACCTCGTCGAGCAGCAGGATATCGGGGTCCATCGCCAAGGCTCGGGCAATGGCGACCCGCTGCTGCTGACCGCCGGATAGCTGCCCGGGTTTGGCGTCGATCTTCGCACCCAGGCCCACCAGGTCGAGCAGCCGCAACGCCCGCTCCTCGGCTTCGTCACGCGAAGTGCCCAGGCTGCGGATCGGCCCCTCGGTGATATTGCGCAGCACCGACATGTGCGGAAAAAGGTTGAACTGCTGGAACACCATGCCGATGCGCTGACGCAGCCGGCGCTGGTGTGCTTCGTCCGCTGGCACCAAGCCACCCCGCTTCGGCATGTGGCTCAGGCACTCACCGCCGATATCGATGGTCCCGGACGTCACCCGTTCGAGCGTCATCACCAGTCGCAGAATGGTGGTCTTACCCGACCCGGACGGGCCGATGAGGGTCACGAATTCGCCGGGGTCCACCCAGAAATCCAACCCGCTGAGGCAGTGGGTCTCACCGTAACGCTTGGTGACATCGTTGAACCGAATCATCGGAGAGTCGGCGTTGGGCGTATTCGGCGGGGGAACGATGGAATTCATCTCGGCCGCATCGATTTCAGAGAACTCCAACACGGCGCTGCACCTTTCGAACCAGAATCGAGCAGGGATAGCTGAGGGCCAGGAAGGTCAGGCCCACCGCGAACCAGGCTTCCGGACCGGCCCCACCGGCACTGCCGGCGTAGACGGTCTTGACTTGATAGACCATGTCGAGCACCACGATCGCCGAGAGCAACGGCACTTCCTTGAACATCGCGATGGTGTAGTTGCCGAGTGCGGGCAGCACGCGCGGAATCGCCTGCGGCAGAATCACATCTGTCCACACTCGACGGCGCGGCAGGCTCAGCGCGGTGGCCGCCTCCCACTGCGCCGCGGGCACCGCCTCGATCCCGGCGCGGTACACCTCGGAGGTGTAGCAGGCGTAGTGCACGCCCAGCGCGGTCACACCGACGATGAACCGCTGCGTCTCGACTTCCAGACCGCCCAGAAGATCCGGGCGGACGATCCAGTACAGCACGAAGATCTGCACCAGCAGCGGCGTGCCGCGCACGAATTCTATGAACGCCCAAAGCAATTGGTCGACCACCGGAATGCGCAATCCACGCACTATCGCGAAGATCAGGCCCAGGAGATAGGCCACCAGTGAACCGAGCACGGTGAACTCGATAGTCACCCGGAGCCCGTCCCAGATGTAGGGGAACGCCTCGAAGAAACGGTCCCAGCGCCACTTCCGCATCAGAGCACCGCCCCGACCGGTCGCCGCCGATTCGAGGGCGTGCGCCCGGCCCGGCGCGCGGCCACCTTCTCGAGCCAGCGCATGATCACGGTCACCGCGACCGCGATCAGCAGGTAGATGACCAGTTCGAGCAGGTAGATCACGCCGAGTTCGCGTGAGAACTCCGGTACCGCACGCAATTCGTCGGCCTTCTTGAAGATCTCGGGAACCGCGATGAAGCTCAGCAGTGCGGTCGCCTTCACCAATTGAATGAACAGCGTGTTGAACGACGGCAGCATCTCCACCACCGCCTGCGGCAACACCACCCGCCACAGGCGTTGGCGCGGAGTCAGATTCAGCGCGACCGCCGCCTCCAGCTGTCCTTTGGGCACCGATTGCACCGCGCCGCGCACGATCTCGGCCCCGTACGCGCCGTGGTTGAGCCCCAGCACGAGAATGCCGATGAGCAGCAGCCCCTGCGCGGTGGCCCCGATCGCCACCCCGAAAAAGATGGGCACCGCCACCGCGAAGAAGAACAACTGCACCACTTCGGAACTGCCGCGGAAGCCCTCCACGTAGACCCTGCTCAATGCCCGCACCGGTAGCCGCGGCGACAACAGCGCGGTACCCGCCAGGAAGGACAGTACGACCGTCAGCGCGATACCGCCGACGGTCGCCCAGAGCGTGGCGGGCAGACCCGCGAGGATGCGGTCGAGGTAGGTCGAGATATTCGCCGACACCGGACAGCCGATCAGCCCGCGCAGTACTGTTCGGCGGTGGCGGCCCGGTCGGGCTCGTTCGCGGCGGTCAAGCCGAACGGCTTCACCAGACGCAACCATTCACCGCTGTCATGCAGTGCGCGCAGTTCGCGATTGAAGTCGGCGAGGAATTCGGTGTCGTCGATGCGGAAGTTGAAGGTGCCCACGTCCGATTTCGGGTTGTAGTGGAATGACTGCGTCACCTCGAGGTTGGCGTCGGGGTTGGTGCGGACCAACCAGGCGGCGGTCACATCGAGCATCGCGGCCCCATACACGTCCCCATTGCCCACCGCGCGCAGAATATCGTCCTGCTTGGCCATCGGCTCGATCAACTTCCCCGAGACGCCCGAGGATTCCGCGTAGCCGTTCTCGACCGCCCCGCCGAGCGTAGCCATCCGGACATCAGCCCTCGTGATGTCCTCGAATCGGTTGATCTGCTTCGGATTTCCCTTCGGCACCAGGAACGCCGAACCGACCTGATAGTCCGGGATCGCGAAAGCCGAACTCTCACAACGCTTCTTATTGATGAACATCCCAGCGGCGACGAATCCGTAGCTCTGCGCCCGCAATCCGTCGATCAGTCCGTCGAAGTCGGTGACCACGCCCTCGATCTCGTCGATACCGAGTTTCTTCAACACGGCGCGCGCCACGACGGGCGCGTACCCGGTGAGTTCACCCTTCGCGTCGAGGAAGGCCCACGGCGCCTCGTTCGCGAAACCGACCTTGATGCGGCCCGAGGACTTCGCGTCCGCGTAGGTCACCGCCGCCGACTTGTCCCCACCCACACCGCACCCCGACGCGGCCAAGGCCACCGCCGCCGCACCGAACGCGAAGAACCGCCTGCGCGGCATCGACAGTTCGGTTGTCACGCGAGTTCGCACAGTCTGTCATCCGATCGTCGAGTCTGTATTGACGATCCAGATTGACGACTCGATTTTGAGACAATCCTGTCGAACACCTTGCGATTACATGACGATCAGCTGTCGGCTCATGATTCTGCCCGAACCGGGCACCTCCGTTGGCTACCCCGACCCCCGAGTTGCTCCTGACGGTTTCTTTACGGCATCTTTAGCTCAGGTGTGCCGGGAAGTCTGGTCGGCGAACGTGATCCGAAACCTCGGATCACGCCCTTCGGCGTTGGAGTTTCCAGTGGCAACCACGCGGACGATCATGGGGTTTCCAGGGCGGATCGCGATGCCGTCCGGCGTCGTATCCTCCAGGTATGCATGCTGCTCAACTCGCCGAGGAATTCCCGGTGGTCACACTCGACACCAACGCGCTGGACGCGGCCCGACTGCTGGCCGAACACCGTTTGCCGGGGATCCTGGTCACCGACAACGGCGGCACTCCGGTGGCGGTGCTGCCCGCCTCGCAGGTGGTGCGGTTCATCGTCCCGAGTTATGTGCAGGACGATCCGTCGCTGGCGGGTGTGCTGACCGAATCGATGTGCGACCGCATCTCGGACAAGTTGCGCGGCAAGAAGGTTCGCGAAGTCATTCCCGAGGGACTCAGCAATGTGCCCGCGGTGGACGGCGACGATACTGTGATCGAGGTGGCCGCGGTCATGGCGCGCCTGCGCAGTCCACTCCTCGCGGTGCTCAAGGACAAAGAGCTGCTCGGCGTGATCACCGCATCGCGGTTGCTCGCGGCAGTGTTGCCCGACCGCTGAACCACTCGATCGACTCGACCGCCGGGTGGTGGTCGCGGTGACCGTGCTCGCGATCGGCGTCTTCGTCGTCTCGTATATTTTCATCGCCACCGAACGAATCCCGAAGACGCACGCGGCACTCGGCGGTGCGGCGATAGTGCTGGCGCTCGGGGTGGTCCATTCCGAGGACGCGTTCTACTCCCGCGAGACCGGTGTCGACTGGGACGTCGTCTTCCTGCTGTTCGGGATGATGATCATCGTCGGGGTGCTGCGCCAGACCGGTGTCTTCGAATACACCGCGGTCTGGGCCGCCAAGCGCGCCAAGGGATCCGCGCTACGGATCATGATCCTGCTGGTGCTGATCACGGCCGTGGCGTCCGCGTTCCTGGACAATGTCACCACCGTGCTGCTGATCGCGCCGGTGACCCTGCTGGTGTGCGAGCGACTCGAGATCAACCCGGTGCCGTTCCTGATCGCCGAGGTCCTGGCCTCGAACATCGGTGGCGCGGCGACCCTGATCGGCGACCCGCCGAACATCATCATCGGCAGCCGGGCGGGCTTGTCGTTCAACGACTTCCTGGTTCATATGACGCCCATCGTGATCATCGAGATCGCGGTGTTCACGCTGATACTGCCGCGGTTGTTCCGGGGATCGTTCGAGGTGGACCCCGCGCGGGTCGCCGATGTCATGGCCTTGGACGAGCGCGAAGCCATCCGGGACAGTGGCCTGTTGATCAAGTGCGGACTCGTGTTGGCGGCGGTGTTCACCGGATTCGTCGGCCATTCGATATTCCATGTCGAGCCGTCCGTGGTGGCGTTGCTCGGCGCGGGTGTGCTGATCCTGGTTTCCCGTCTCCCGCAACGCGATTACATGGCGGCGGTGGAGTGGGAGACCCTGCTGTTCTTCGCCGGACTGTTCATCATGATCGGCGCACTGGTGAAAACCGGTGTGATCGAACGCCTCGCCTCGGCGGCAACCGACGCCACCGGTGGGAACGCGCTCGTGGCGACCATGCTCATTCTCGGTGTGTCGGCCGTGCTGTCCGGGGTGATCGACAACATCCCCTACGTCGCGACCATGAGTCCGCTGGTGGCCGACCTGGTCGCCGGAATGGATCACAGCACTCCGGGCCACCCGCTGTGGTGGTCGCTGGCCCTGGGCTCGGATTTCGGCGGTAACCTCACCGCCGTCGGTGCGAGCGCCAATGTCGTCATGCTCGGCATCGCGCGCCGTGCCGACTACCCGATCTCGTTCTGGGAGTTCACCCGCAAGGGCGTCGTGGTCACCGCCATCACCGTGGCGGTCGCCGCCCCCTATCTGTGGCTGCGCTACTTCGTCCTCGCATGAGCAGAAAAGAACACGCCATCACCTCCGCCGAAACTTCCCAGCCCTACCGGCACGACCTGGATGGGTTGCGTGGTCTGGCCATCGCGCTCGTGGTGGTGTTCCATATCTGGTTCCGGCGAGTCTCCGGCGGGGTCGATATCTTCCTGGTGCTCTCGGGCTTCTTCTTCACCGGACTGCTGTTGCGGCGCAACGACTCCACCGGTGCGGTGGGGGTGGTGGCGACCCTGCGGCGCACCCTGCGGCGGTTGCTGCCCGCGATGGTGACCGTGCTCGTGGCGGTCGCGGTGGCGACCGTGCTCATCAGTCCGTACACCCGATGGGCCGATGTGGCCGATCAGACCCTGGCTTCGCTGTTCTACTACCAGAATTGGCAGCTCGCGCTGTCGTGGTCGGATTATCTCGCGGCCGATCCGTCGGTGAGTCCGCTGCAACACCTGTGGTCGATGGCGGTACAGGGCCAGTTCTATCTCGCCGCAGTGCTTTTCGTCGGGGTACTGGCGTGGGGATGCCGACACGTCGGGAAGGCCGGGCTGGTGCGCCCGGCGACGCTGACGGCGGCCCTCACGCTCGGCGCCGCGTCGTTCGCGTACGCGGCGAATGGCCATGCCACCCAGCAGGGTTGGAACTACTACGACAGTCTCGCCCGCGCGTGGGAACTGCTCGCGGGTGTCGCGCTCGCCGTGCTCGCACCGCTGCTGACGCCCGCGCGAGCCACCCGGATCGTGCTCGCCGTGCTCGGGGTGTCAGGCGTGCTGGCGTGCGGATGGCTCTTCAACGGCGCCAACGCTTTTCCCGGTCCCGCCGCGTTGTTTCCGGTCGCCACGGCCGCCGCGCTGATCATCGCCGGAACCGGACTGCCCGCCGCTGAACAGCCCTGGCCGAACCGACTGCTGGCCACCCGCCCGATGGTCGAGCTCGGCGCCCTCGCCTATCCGTTGTACCTGTGGCATTGGCCGATACTCATCTTCTATCTCGTCGAATTCGAGCAGCGCATGGTCGATTTCGCCGAGGGCCTGCTGATCATCGCATTGTCCCTGGCGCTGGCCTGGATGACGCATCGCTGGATCGAGCAACCGCTGCGCCAGGCCGCCCGGAGCGAATCCGGGTCCGCCCCACGCTCTTACCGCTGGCTGGCACGCGCGGGGGTCGCGCTCGCGAGTGTCCTGGTGATCGCGGCCGCCTCGGTTTGGCACGTGATTGTGAATTCACAGCCCACCGCACCCGCGGCGGCACTGGACCCGGTGCTCTATCCGGGAGCGGAGGCTCTGACCGCCGGTATCGCCGCACCACCGGCGAAGATGCGACCAACCGTCTTCGAGGCACCCTCGGAACTGCCACCTCCCACGTTGCAGGGCTGCATCGCCGATTGGAACACCCGTACGGTCGTCACCTGCACCTACGGTGATCAAGAAGCCGAACGCACCCTGGCGGTGGTCGGTAGTTCACACGCCGAGCATTGGCTGCCCGCCCTCGACCTACTCGCGACCGAAAACCATTTCCGCATAGTCGTTTATCTCAAGATGGGGTGTCCCCTCACCGTGGAAGCCGAACCCTTGTACAAGGGCGAAGCCAATCCCGACTGCGTGAACTGGACCCGCGAGGTCATCGACCGGCTGGGTACCGAACAACCGGACTGGGTATTCACCACCGGAACCCGCCCCGTGGATGACGGCGGGGACGAAACCCCCGCCGACTACCTGGATGTGTGGAACGAACTCACCGCCCGCGGCCTGAATGTGATCGTCATCCGGGATACACCATGGTTGCGGCACAACGGCATTCGCTATCGCGCGGTCGACTGCCTCAGCAAGGGCGGCGATCGCCTCGGCTGCGGTATGCGACGCGCCGACGCCCTCAACCCCGTGAATCCCGCCATCGAAGCGGCGGCCGGCTACCCGAATATCTATCCGATCGACCTGACCGACGCCGTCTGCGAACCGGAGATCTGCCCCGCTGTCGAAGGCAACGTCCTGATCTACCACGACGAGCACCACCTGACGGCCACCTACTCGCGCACCCTCGCGCCGGCACTGGGTCGTCAACTCGGCCCGATCCTGGGCTGGTGGTGACCTCTTCCGCAAATCGATTGCACAGTGCAATAATTGCTCTCTGCACGATTGGAGGCTCCGCACATGATTCTGGACGCTCTCACCTTCGGCCTGTGCCTGATCTATCTCGGCGTCGTGTCCATCATGTTCGCCGTCGGACTGATCGATATCGCCGATCCGCCGGTCTCCGCCCGATGCGATGGCTGCGCCCGCTGGATATTCGACCCGAACCGCACCCTCAGACCTTTCTGCCAGCGCTGCCGAAAAGCCACGCACAGGTAGACGACTCGAGCGCTAAGCCTGCTTCAGGCGTGCCGGGAATGTATCTCGCGATCGCATCGGTTACCAACTACCTCCACCTCGACGGCCCGATGCACATGACTGTCGACGTTGGCCACGGCGCGGGCATCTACGGCTCCCGGAATACGACCGCTTCTAGAAGACAGTGCGCTCGAGCCACTGCGTGAGGACATCGCGGTCGCCGGTGATGTCCAGGCGCGCGGTGTCGACCGGGATGCGCCGCAACATGGTGAGGAAGAGAGCGACCACGGACCCACGGACGGTGACCGTGCCGGGGCCGGGGTCGTGGTTCCATTGGATCGTGTCGCCGTTGGGGCGGATCGTCCAGGCGCGCGGGTGTTTCAGGCCGTCATCGGTGGCGTACAAGCTCAGGATCTCGCCGCCGCCCAGTGCCGGTGTCGAGTCACCCGATGTCGATCGGGCGGTGAAAACCAGTGCGGTCCGCAGGATTTCGAGTGCTTCGGACAGGCCGTCGGCAGCGAGTTCGGGCTCCAGGTCGACTTCGCGGCCCAGGGCCAGCGCGGCATCCGCGCCGTGCACGGTGGCTTCGTGCAAGCGTCGGCGGATCCACCAGCGCGCCGGGAGCGGCGGGCCGATCGGAGTCCAGATGGGAACGTCGGAACCGGTCGCGTCGACCGCGTCCAAAACTGTTTCGGCGCTGCGCCGAAGCCAATTGTCGGCTTCATCGGGGTCGGCCGGTGGCGTTCGGTGCGGCGTGGCCGCACGGCTGAGTCGTGTGGTGGCGCGTTCGGCGATCATTGTCGCGGCCCAGTGATGTCCGCCGCCGAGATGGATGAGCAACTCGGTCAGAGTCCAGCCCGGGCAGGTCGGGATCGGAGTGTCCCGATCGGCTTCCCGGACGAGGTCGGCCAGCCGCTCGGTGTGGTCCAGTAGGGCCGCACGCTGAGCCTCGAGATCAAGGAATGCCACGAGATCGACGGTAGTTCAGCATGATTCGCCGCGCCACCGCCAGCCGAAGGCCGCCGCCACCAAACCCGCCACCAGAGAGAACAGCATTGCCTGCGTGAAATCATTTGCCAGCGTATAGATCACCGCCTGTGCGGCGACGGAGTAGATCAGCAGCAGGACAATCTTCAGCACCGGCATACGGTACCGGTCGCACGACGCGTCCGAGGGTAGGCCCGATCCGGCCGAATGTGATGTGGACCATGCGGGCCCGTGTGGATTTCAACTCTACCCTTACCGGAGGGTAGGGTCGTTTCGCTGAACGATTGCTGGCCTTCGGTATCCGCGCCGCGGATATACCCCTCCCCCGTGATGGTCGCTCGCTCGGCTTCCTTTCAACTCACCGGCGGACGCCCGTTCGCCGGGTGCGCCCATGCGCTCGACGGACGGAGAACCCATGGCGTCGACAACGCACCGACCCACCGACACCTCGGTGCTGGCCGCGCTGCGCAGCCCGAAACGGCTGCGGATCGAAACCCTCGCGGGTCTGGTCGTCGCGCTGGCGCTGATCCCGGAGGCGATCTCGTTCTCGATCATCGCCGGGGTGGATCCGCGAGTCGGGTTGTTCGCCTCGTTCACCATGGCGGTGACCATCGCCATCGCCGGCGGCCGTCCGGCGATGATCTCCGCGGCGACCGGTGCGGTGGCGCTGGTGATCGCGCCGCTGGTGCGCGAGCACGGGCTGAACTATCTGGTGGCCACGGTGATTCTGGCCGGGGTACTGCAGATCGTGTTGAGCGTGGCGGGGGTGGCCAAGCTGATGCGGTTCATTCCGCGCAGTGTCATGGTCGGATTCGTCAACGCCCTGGCGATCCTGATCTTCCTGGCGCAGGTGCCGCATCTGTTCGGGGTGCCGTGGCTGGTGTACCCCATGGTGGCGATCGGCCTGGCCGTGATGGTGCTGCTGCCCAAGCTGACCACCGCTGTGCCCGCACCCCTGGTCGCGATCGTGGCGCTCACCGCGGTCACCATGATGTTCGCCCTGAATGTGCCCAATGTCGGTGACGAGGGCGAACTTCCGTCCAGCCTGCCCGCGCTGCTGATTCCGGACGTGCCGCTGAATCTGGGGACGCTGCAGATCATCGCGCCCTACGCGCTGGCGATGGCGCTCGTCGGACTGTTGGAATCGCTGATGACCGCGAAGCTGGTCGACGACATCACCGACACCCACTCCGATAAGACCCGTGAGGGTTGGGGGCAGGGCATCGCCAATATCGTGACCGGATTCTTCGGCGGGATGGGCGGTTGCGCCATGATCGGCCAGACCATGATCAACGTGAAGGTCTCCGGAGCTCGCACCCGCATCTCCACCTTCTTGGCCGGTGTGTTCCTGCTGATCCTGGTGGTCGGCCTGGGCGGGCTGGTCGCGCGCATCCCGATGGCCGCACTGGTCGCGGTGATGATCATGGTGTCGGCAGGCACCCTGGACTGGCATTCGATCGCGCCGAAAACCCTGCGGCGCATGCCGATCGCCGAGACCACGGTCATGCTGGTGACGGTCGCGGTCACCGTCGCCACGCACAACCTCGCCTACGGCGTCATCGCCGGGGTGCTCACCGCCATGGTCGCCTTCGCGCACCGGGTCGCGCACTTCACCGAGGTCGACAAGGTGTCCGAGTCCGACGCCGATCACGACGGCGAGATCGACACCCGGGTGTACAAGGTCCGGGGTGAACTGTTCTTCGCCTCCAGCAATGACCTGGTCTATCAGTTCGACTATGCGAGCGATCCCGCCAACGTGATCATCGATATGTCCGAGGCGCACATCTGGGACGCCTCCACCGTGGCCACGCTCGACGCCATCACCACCAAATACGCCGCCAAGGGCAAGAACGTGGAGATCATCGGCCTCAACGCGGCGTCCGAAGCCCGCCGCGAACGCCTCTCCGGTCACCTGGCCGCGCACTGACATGGGTACCGATTTCGGAGCGCGCTACTTGCAGATCGGCCAGGTGGCCGAGCGAACCGAGCTGTCACTCAAGACGATTCGTCACTATGACGAGGTCGGGCTGGTACAGCCGTCGGCCCGCTCGGCCGGCGGGTTCCGGCTCTATACCGAGGCGGATGTGGACCGGCTACTGGTCATCCGCCGTATGAAGCCACTCGGTTTCACCCTCGCGGAGATGAAGTCGCTCCTCGATGCCGTCGACATCCTCGACGATCGCACCACGACCACGGCGGAGCGGACCGAAGCCCGGGCGTTCCTGCGCGAGTGCGGGGCCAAGGCCGGCGACAGCGCGGAACGGTTGCGCCGCCAACTGGCCTATGCCGAGGAGTTCGCCGAGTTGCTTGCTGCTCGCACGCGGGTGCCGACGGCCGATCAGGACTGACCGGAACTCGGCAACGCCGTGCCCGGAATCGCCTGCCACGCCGACAATCCCAGCTCGAACGGGCGACGCGCCGGTGCGGTTATTCGACTTGCCCGGGAACGGTCTTTACGGCATTCTTACGGGCAAGGAGAGCCGGGAAGTCTGGTCGGCACGCAATCCGCCGCTGTGTGGATTGCGGTGGAACGACCGATGGAGTCTCTCGTGATACAACTCTCGCCGCTGCGCGTCCGTTTCCACCCGGCTCGTGCCGGGCATGCGTGAATTCCTCACCGCGACACTCACTTTCCCCACCGTTGTCTTCAGCTTCGCGCTGATTGTCGTGATCGTGTACTGGCTGGTGTCCCTGGCCGGTGCGATCGATCACGACCTCTTCGAAACTGACTCCGACGCAACGATTCCCGGTCTACACGACCGGTGGGGACTCGGGGGTGTCCCGGTCACGATCACAGTGTCGGCGCTCATCGCACTGACCTGGTTTCTGTGCCTGGCCGGCTCGACGCTCACGGGCCGACTGCATCTCACCGGTGCCGCGGGCGCTTTCGCCGGTTGCGCGGTATTGATCGTCGCCTTCCTCGCCGCGGTCGCGGCGGTGCGAGCGCTGGTGATTCCGCTGCGCGGGGTGTTCGCCGCCGCCGCACCGCCCA
Source organism: Nocardia sp. NBC_01503 (assembly GCF_036327755.1). Lineage (NCBI taxonomy): Bacteria > Bacillati > Actinomycetota > Actinomycetes > Mycobacteriales > Nocardiaceae > Nocardia > Nocardia sp. NBC_01503. The sequence continues at coordinate 6,425,342 of NZ_CP109596.1, read as the reverse complement.
CTCGCGGCAGCCTCGTCGGCCGCGTGTGCGTCATCCGCACCGGCCACGTCGGCCCGAATTTCGGTCAGGCCGAACTGATTTCGCAGGACGGTTCCGCTGCCGTCATCCAGGTGCGCCAGACCGCCGAACATTCCGCTGAAACACCACTCGCACACGGTGTTTCAGCCGTCGTCTACGACTATGACCCGGCCACCGAGACGTTCTGGGTGGCCCCACTGGAGGGGATTTGATGTCTACCATCGCCATTGGACTCGGTGTCCTGCTGGCCGTCGCGCTACTGCTCGCGATCGCCGTCACACTCATTGTCAGCAGTCTGTTCAAAAAGGTGGAACAGGGCCGCGCCCTGATCATTTCGAAGATGCGGCGGGTCGATGTCACCTTCACCGGCGCGGTCGTGCTGCCGGTGCTGCACAAGGCCGAATATATGGACATCTCGGTCAAGACCATCGAGATCGCCCGCGTCGGCCGCGATGGGCTCATCTGCCGGGACAATATTCGCGCCGATATCCGCATCACCTTCTTCGTGCGGGTGAACAAGACCGTCGAGGATGTCATCAAGGTGGCCCAGGCCATCGGCACCACCCGCGCCAGCGATCAGGCCACGCTGCAGGAGTTGTTCGCCGCCAAGTTCTCCGAGGCGCTCAAGACGGTCGGCAAACACCTGGATTTCGTCGATCTCTACACCCAGCGGCACGAGTTCCGTGATCGCATCATCGCGGTCATCGGCACCGACCTCAATGGCTACAGCCTCGAGGACGCCGCCATCGACCATCTGGAGCAGACACCGCTGAACCAGCTCGACGCGCAGAACATCCTGGACGCCCAGGGTATTCGCAAGATCACCGAACTGACCGCCGTGGAACACGTGCGCACCAACGAGTTCCGCCGCCACGAGGAGAAGGAGATCACCCGCCAGAACGTCCAGGCGCGCGAAGCGGTGCTGGAGTTGGAGCGTCAGCAGGCCGACGCCGAGAATCGGCAGAAGCGCGAAGTGGAGACCACCCGCGCCCGCGAAGAGGCCGAGATCGCCCGCGTACAAGCCGAAGAACGGCTGCGCTCGCAGACCGCGCACCTGCGGACCGAGGAGGCCCTGGGCATTCAGGAGCAGAACGCGGGCCGCGAGATCGCGGTCGCGGAGAAGAACCGCGAACGCGTGATAGCCGTCGAATCCGAGCGCATCGAGAAGGACCGGCTGCTCGAGGTCACCGCCCGCGATCGCGAGGTGGAGTTGGCGCGCATCGCCGCCGATCGCGAGGTCGAGACCGAGAAGCGCACCGTCGCCGAGGTGGTGCGGGAACGCGTGGCGGTGGACAAGACCGTCGCCGAGCAGGAAGAGCAGATCAACCGGCTGCGCGCGGTGGAGGCCGCCGAACGGGAGCGGCAGGCCATCATCATTCGCGCCGAGGCGCAGGCGCAGGAACATCTGGTCAAGGACATCAAGGCGGCCGAGGCGGCGGAGGCCGCGGCCAAGTTCAAGGCGAAGGAAGCGCTGACCTTGGCCGAGGCCGATCAGCGCAGCGCCGATATGCGGGCGCAGGCCAAGATTCGGCTCGCCGAGGCATCCCAGGCCGAGTCCGCCGCCTACGGGCTCGGGCAGGCGCAGGTCAAGGAACGCGAAGCCGACGCCGTCGAGAAGATGGGCCGCGCCGAGGCGAGCGCACTGCGGGAGAAGGGTCTGGTCCAGGCCGAAACCCTGCGCGAGAAGCTCAAGGGCGAGGCGGAAGGGTTGCGGGACAAGGCCGCAGCCATGGCGGCCCTGGACGACGCCACCCGCGAGCACGAGGAGTACCGGCTGCGGCTGGAGTCGGAGAAGGAGGTCGAACTGGCGAAGGTCAACGCGCACCGGGAGATCGCCGCGGCACAGGCCACGGTGCTGTCCGCCGGGCTGGCGAAGGCGAATATCGATATCGTCGGCGGCGATTCGGTCTTCCTTGATCGGATTGTCGGTTCCATCGGCCTGGGCAAGGGGCTCGATCAGCTGATCGGGAATTCCGAGGTCGGTAAGACCGCGGCGACCGCGCTCATCGGAAAGTTGGCCGGGCGCAACGGTTCCGGTGACGGCGAGCGGGTCACGGTCAAATGAGCATCGATATGCAGTCGCGTACCGGCCGCCGGATCGGAGGGGAATCCGGCGGCCGGGCCGCGGCCGAGACGACACTGGACTCCGGCACCTACGAAATCCTGCGCGTCAGGTTGGCCGAGCATGCCGCCGAATTGGCCCGGCGCGCAGCGCTTCTCAACCGGCAGCGAGTCGAGGAGTTCGGCGGTTCGGAGCTGACCCTGCTCGGCACCGAGCGCATGCGCACCGCGAACAACTGTGTGCCGCGCGATGTGGTCGCGCTGCCCGATGGCCGAATGGTGTTCGGCTACAACATCTTTGTCGGCACGCGTCCGGAAACAACCGTCGAAGACGTGTTCGCGGTGCACCGGTTCGCGCCTCGGGCCGATCCGCCGCGCGGCGACCGGGACGCATCCGGCTTCGAATTCCGATCCGCCGAGCCCACCGGGCTTTTCGACGACCCCCGGTTCCAGCATGATTTCGCGGAGCTCTACCGGTATTACAGCCAGACCCGGCTGCTGCGATTGCGGCGCGTCGAGGGTCGGCTGCTCGCGGTATTCCAGACCGGACAGCGCACCGGCGATATTCGGGTGCTGCGCTGGCAACTCGACCCCGGCGGGTCGATCCGATACCTGGACAATCGAGGCGAGCGCGATCACGTGTTCCCGCCCGCACACGAGTTCGAGTGGATCGAGACCACCCGCGATGACCAGGTACTGGGCCGGCACCCGCACCTGTCGATCCTGGGTGAGGTGTTCGTCGAGACACTCGGCGGCACGCTCACCATCAAAGTGGAGAACAACACCGAGTCCGGCGCGGGTGTGTACAGCGAGCCGGTCGACGAACCGCTGCAGAGTCTGGCCGACGCGGACGTGCACTACGCCCGGCTCGGTCCGCTGATTCTGCTGCGCGTGCGCCCATACAACGAAAATGACTGGCGGCATCTGGTTTTCAATATTCGCACCCGGGATGTCGTCCGTCTGGACGGTATCGGGCAGTCGTGCCGGCGACTGCCCGAGGATCAGGGCATCATCTTCCCGGGCGGCTACTACCTGGCCACCGGGGCGCACAAACGGTTCGACACCGTTGTCGACGACCTCGAGTACGAGCGGACGATTCGGGCGGGCAACGGCGAGGACGTGCTCTACGTCTTCCATGCCCGCGCCGCGGGCCGCACACTGCTGCTGCCCTACAACCTGGTGCGCACCGAGGTCGCCAATCCCCTGTCCTGCCAGGGGTATGCGCTGTTCGATGAGGGCACCCTGACGGTCCTGCGGGCGTTGTCCGACGAGCCGACGCGCGTCCATCCGATGCAGGTGTGGCGCACACCGTTCGTCTCGGATACCCATGCCGCCGCCCAACCGGTCGGCAGCGGCCCGCTGCATCGGGTCGGTAATGCCGAATTGGTGCGCGGCATCTCCGACTGTCTCGCGGTGGCCCGCATGGTGGACGAGATGCGGCCCAACGCGGCGGTTTTCGAGGCCGTCATCGCGGCATGTACACGCGCCGCCGACCATTATCACTGGCTCGGCGAACCGGATCTGGGCGATGCGGCCGCGCCCCTGGACGAGCTGCGGAGCACCGCCGCACAGGTACTCGACGAGTACGCGAAGGTCACCGCGCTGACCGCGCACGCGAGCGCGGCGGTCGACACCGCGGCCGAACAGGCCACCACGCTCATCCGGCGTGCCCGCACCGACGCACAACGCAGCGCCGACGACTGGGTGCGGCTACTCGCCGAGTTGCACCGCGCACAGGGCAAACTGGTGACACTGCGCGATATGCGCTACGCCGATACGGACCGCATCGCCGCCATCGATGCCGCACTGACCGAGGCACTCGGCGACGCGGGTCGACAAGCGATCGAATTCCTCAGCGGGGCAGATGCCTTCACGGGCTATCACAGTGAGCTCGACGATCTGCTGGAGCAAGCGGGGGCGATCACCACCGTCGCCGACGCCGAACCGGTGCGGCAGCGGCTCACCGAGCGAAGCGACGCGCTGCGAATCGTCACCGAGATCGTCGGCGCTCTCGACATCGCCGACGCCACCGTCCGAACCGGCATTCTGACCCGGATCGGTGCGGTCCTCGCCGGCGTCAACCGGGTACGCGCGACCGTGCAGGCGCGGCGCGGCGAACTCGCGTCCGAGGAAGGACGCGCGGGTTTCGCCGCCGAATTCACGCTGCTCGGTCAGGCGATCACCGGCGCGCTCGCGATCTGCGACTCCCCCGACGCCTGCGATGAGCAGTTGGCGACCCTGCTGCTGGCCATCGAGAATCTGGAGACCCGATTCGGTGAGATCGACGATTTCGCCGACCGGCTCAGCACCAAGCGCGAGGACGTGTACGAGGCGTTCTCGGCGCGCAAACAAGCGCTACTGGACGAGCGGGCACAGCACGGCGAGCGCATCGCCGCCTCGGCGCAACGGATTCTGGCCGGGATCGGCCGTCGCGTCGCCGCGCTGGACTCGCTCGACGAAGTGAACACCTGGTTCGCCTCCGATCCCATGGTGACCCGGTTGCGCACGGCGATCGCGGACCTGCGCGCACTCGGCGATCAGGTGCGAGCCGAGGAGTTGGAGGGTCGGCTGCGCGCCGCCCGGCAAGAGGCCGGACGCGTGCTGCGCGATCGCGCCGACCTTTACGACGACGGTGGCGAGAGCATTCGCCTGGGCCGCCATCGGTTCGCGGTCGACACCCGGCCGGTGGAACTGACCATGGTGCCGCACGAGGGCACCATGTGGTTCACGATCACCGGTACCGACTACCGAGCGCCGGTGCGCGACAGCGACTTCGACACCACCCGCCCGTACTGGTCCCAGGTGCTGGTGTCGGAGACCACCGAGGTGTACCGCGCCGAACACCTCGCCATGTCGATCCTGGCCGAGGCCGAACGCGACGGAGGTCTCGACGCCCTGCGCGAAGCGGCCGGAACCGAGGGCGATCTGGCCGAACTCGTGCGCAAGGTGGCGGCCGGACGCTACGACGAGGGATATGAGCGCGGCGTGCACGACCATGATGCCACGGCGATTCTCGGTGCGGTGCTGCGGTTGTACCCGGGCGCGGGGCTGCTGCGGTTTCCGGCGGCAGAGCGCGCGGCGGCACAGCTGTGGTGGCGCTTCGCCCTCGACGGCGACGAGGGGGCGCGCACCCACTGGCGCACGCGCGCCGGTTCGCTGGCCCGTGCGCGCACCGTCTTCGGCCGGACGGCCGCGGTGGACCGGGTATGCGTCGAATTGGGGAGCCGCATAGACGAATTCGCTGAGGCGTTCGGATTCGGCGATTTCGCCGGTGCGCTCGCCGGTGAATATCTCTTCGAGGAATTGTCGGCATCGGCATCGGGATTCGCCGCCTCGTCGGACGCCAGGCTTCTACTGGAGCGGTTTCGCCGAGCCCTCGACGCACCCACGTGGACCGCGTTCGAATCCGACCTGGACGCGCTCGCCACGGAATCCGCCGGGGCCGCGGCCCTCACGACGCGATACCAACTCGTACGCGCCTGGCTCACCGCTTATCTGGAGCAGTCGGACGACGGGCTGGAGCTGGCCTGCGCCCTGCCCGAAGCGGTGGCCATAGTGCTGTGCGGAACCGCGTTTCCACGCTACGAGTCCGCCGCGACCTTGTCCGCCACGGTCCCGGGCCTGCTGGGTACGCACTCGCGGATCACACAGCGGGAGTTGAGCTTCCGGGTCGACGAAATCCTGGCCCGCTGCCGCCGCTTCCGGCTGGAACGGGTTCCGGGTTTCCGTGCATACCAGCGCCGCCGCACCGAGCTGGCGACCGACGCACGGAATCGCTTGCGGCTGGACGAGTTTCGGCCTCGCGCGCTGAACGGTTTCGTTCGCAACCGCTTGCTCGACGAGGTGTACCTGCCGCTCATCGGCGACAATCTGGCGAAACAGCTCGGCACCGTGGATGATTCGGGCAGCACGGACCGTTCGGGTCTGCTGCTGCTGATCTCACCACCCGGATACGGCAAGACCACGCTCATGGAGTACGTGGCCGCACGGCTCGGGCTGATACTCGTAAAGGTCAACGGCCCCGCCCTCGGCCGTGACGTGATCTCGATAGATCCCGCGCACGCCCCGAACGCCACCGCCCGCCGGGAACTCGAGAAGATCAATTTCGCACTGCAGCTCGGCAATAACGTCCTGCTGTACCTGGACGATATCCAGCACACCGCACCGGAATTGCTCCAGCAGTTCATTTCACTATGCGACGGCCAGCGCCGCATGGAGGGCGTATGGGACGGCCACACCCGCACCTACGATCTGCGCGGCAAACGCTTCGCGGTGTGTATGGCCGGGAACCCGTACACCGAACAGGGCACGCGCTTCCACATCCCCGATATGCTCGCCAATCGCGCCGACGTCTGGAACCTCGGCGATGTGCTCTCGGGCCGCGACGACCTGTTCGCCCTGAGCTACCTCGAGAACGCGCTCACCACCAATCCCGTTCTCGCGCCGATCTCCTCGCGCGACCGCGCGGACCTGGAAGTCCTGGTGCGCATGGCCCGAGGCGACGAACCTGCCACCGCGGACCGCCTCACCCACCCCTATACGGCGACAGAGCTCACCGAAATCACCTCGGTACTGCGCAAACTACTGCGCATCCAGGAGGTGGTGATGTCGGTGAACCGCGCCTACATCGCCTCCGCCGCCACCGCCGAAGCCTCCCGCACCGAACCCCCGTTCCAGCTCCAGGGCTCCTACCGCAATATGAACGCCCTCACCGAACGCGTCGTACCGGTCATGAACGATGCCGAACTCGAAACCCTCATCGACGACCATTACCTCGGCGAAGCCCAAACCCTCACCACCGGAGCCGAATCCAACTTGCTCAAACTCGCCGAACTGCGCGGCCGCCGCACCGCGGAACAGGCCGAGCGATGGTCCGAGGTGAAGAGGGCGTACCTACGCGAGCGGGCACTCGGCAGCGCGGACGACGATCCCATGGTCCGCGCGATCGGCGCGCTCGGCCTGCTCGGCGACCGCATCGCCGGAATCGAATCCGCCTTGCGCACCATCGAATCGAACTCGGCGTCCGGAAGGCACAGTAGATCGGCGTGACCGGTGGTGCGGCGCATCAAGACCCGATTCCACAGGTCACCCATCCAGGAGATCTCCGCGCCGCATGCGGTCGATGACCGCCGCGGAGCGGAGTTCTCCTCGTGCCCCGGGATGCGACCAGTAGAACCGGATCAGGTACAGCAGCAACGCGGCATCGATTCCCAGTGAGCGGTGCGATCGTCATCTCACGCTCGAGCAGACCGCGGGACCAGCGAGCCAGGAGACCGCCGCCGCCGTCCACCCGCACTTTCCTGCCCAGCGGCGGGAGAATCCGGACGGTGGGTAGATCGTTGCGGACGCAGGCGGAAACGGCCCCGCGGCAGCAGCTCGTCAATGGTCGGCGGGCGTGGCCACCGGTGGCTTCGCACCCGGTAGTCCGTCCAGCGGTTCCACCCGCAGATACTTCGCCACCGGTACATCGGTCGAGGAGTGCAGCACGATCGACAGGGCGATGGTCACCGCGACCAGATCGAATACCAACTCGCCGTTGGGAATTCCGGATTGCAGCGCCAGCAGGCCGTAGACCACCGACGCGAACCCCTTGGGACCGAACCACGCCGCGGCGGCGCGCTCGGGACCGCTGAGCGGGGTGCGCAACAGCGACAGCAGAATCGCGGCGGGGCGCACCAGCACGATGGCGAGCACGGCCAGCACCCAGCCGCCGACTCCCAAGTGCGACAGTCGATCCGGGGTGATGAGCGCGCCGAAGACCAGCAGGGCCGCGAATTTCGTGATCTCCGAGAGCAGATCACCGAGCGGCTCGAACACCTCGGCCGCCATTTTGTCCATCGTGGCCAGCGTCGACCCGGCCGCGAAGGCCGCCAGATACGGGTTGGCGTGCGTCAGGTGGCACACGCCGTACAGCGAAACGGCAATCGCGAACGGGCCCAGGGCTTGCAGACGCGGTTCGGCGGTCAGGATCGGCAGTCGCCATGCCAGCGCGACCGTGGCCGGGATCGCGATGCCCAGTACCACACCCAGCACCAGTTCGACGGCGACCTCGCCGAGCCCGGAATCCCGGTGCGCGGCCGTGGCCAGGAAGATCAGGACGAACGGCAGCGCGAGCCCATCGTTCAAACCCGATTCGACATTGAGCAGCCGACGCAAACGCAGCGGGACATCGGTGCGGCCCACGATCGCCGAGGCGAACACCGGGTCCGTCGGCGACAGGATCGCGCCGAGCAGAAACGCGGTGGGCCAATCCAATCCGGCCAGCCAGTGCGCGGGCACCGCGATCAGCACCATGGTGAGCGGCATTCCCAATCCGAGCGCACGGCCCGACAGCCGCCAGCCTTCGCGCAGCGCACGCACATTCGCCCGTTGGCCATCGGTGAACAAGACCGTGAACAGCGCGACATCGGCCAGCAACACGACCACGTCATCGTCGGGATCGACCGTCACCACACCGAATCCGCCCTGTCCGAGCAATGCCCCGGCCAACAGGAACAGCAATGCCGTCGACAAGACGGTCCGCGCCGCCACACCGGACAGCGACACACAGACGAGCAGTACCACCCCGAACGCCAATACCAGCGTCATCGACCCCACCGTTTCATCGGTCACCACACCGCGACCCGCGGCTCGGGATCGCTTCGCCGACCAGACTTCCCGGCACTCCGCAAGTAAAGATGCCGTAAGAATTCCCCGGGCGCAAATCAAAATCAGGTCAAGGCAATCCAGGCCCTGGTCCACGCGCGATGCGACGACCTATCACGCCACGCCTTCAGTGGCCGGTGATAATCCGAGGTTCGCGATCAACCGGGAGACCCGGCGTTCGATCTCGTCCCGGATAACGCGAATCTCCTCGATCCCCTGCCCTGCCGGATCGGCGAGCGGCCACTGTTCGAAGCGATGCCCGGACAGGATCGGATCGGTATCCCCGCAGCCCATATCGACAACCACATCGGCGGCGCGCATGAGTTCGTCTGTCCACGGCTTCGGAAACTCGTCGGCAAGATCGATGCCCCGCTCCGCCATCGCCGCCACCACTTGCGGATTCACCACCGCATCGGGTGCCGAACCGCCCGCCCAGCCCACCGCGCCCCCGCCCACCATGCGCGTGAAGAATCCGAGCGCCATCTGCGAACGCCCCGCATTGTGCGTACACACGAACAGCACCGCCGGACCCGCGCCGACGCTGCGGCCGACGGCCCGCAGCAATGCGATCAACCGCTCGCGCGCAAACCTCTCGGCCAGGAATGGGAGCCGGTCCGTGTCTGCCGCGAAGGCCGCGAGCCGTTCATAGGAGGAAGTCACCATCCGGTCGATAGTGTTGGCGTCGCATAGCTGGGCGAACTCCTCGCGGAGCCGCGCAGCCGCCTGTTCCAGTTCGGTCGCCCGACGCACCTCCGATGAGCCGCGGCTGTTCGATATGCCGTCGGCGTGGCTTTCGGTCATGAATCACTCCCTCTCCGCGATCTCGATGCCGGACTCGGCCGATCGGCGCATCGTCGTCGCTGCGCCAAGGTTCCGTGTACACGGCGGGACCTTCAGCGGATGAATCCTGATCAGCGAGCCGCGACAACCACCTCAAAGCCTAGCTCGACAACCGTTCAGCGCGATTCGACCAGTCTTCAGACAAGCGTCGCTGGATGGCGACGGTGAGCGGATTTCTCGGTGTGACCACCCCTCAAACACAGGCACTGAGCAACTGTTGCATACTGCCACTGTGCGATTAGCGATGAGCAGCTCTGCACCAACGCTCGGCGATCTACTCCGTGCCTGGACCCTGTCCCCGATCGTGGACATGCTGCTGGTCGCCGGTGCGGTGATCTACCCGTGGCTGGTCCTGCGGGCGCGAAGCCAGGGAATGCCCTGGCCGAAAGCGCGGGCCGGGTGCTGGTACGCGGGACTCGCGGTATCGGCGGTGACGACCAACAGCGCACTCGCGATCTATTCGCACAACCTGTTCACCGCGCACATGCTCGTACACCTGCTGATGATCATGGTCGTTCCCGCACTGTTCGTGTGGGCACAGCCGATTCGCCTGGTGCACAGCGCATCCGGCCCGCACACCCGCGCGAGGATCGACCGGTTGCGTACCCGGGGTCCACTGCGATCACTGGTATCGGTCCGGTTCACCGTCCCGCTCTACACCGCGGTGATCCTGCTGACCCATCTCACCGGATTCCAGCAGGCGATGGCCACGCACATGTGGATTCACGACGCCGAGCTGATGCTGTATTTCCTCAGCGGATATCTGCTGTTGCTCCCGCTGATCGGCGGTGAGCTGACCATCGAGCCGGCGCGGCCCCATCCGCTGCGACTGGTCGTCCTGGCCCTGTGCACCGGACCCGATACCCTCGTCGGCGTCACGCTGATGATGTCCACCAGTGTGCTCGCACCCGCCTACGCCGCATCCCGCACCTGGGGACCGACCGCCCTCGCGGACCAGAGCGCGGCCGGAGTGATCATGTGGGTCGGCGGCGACGGCGTGATGATGGTGCTGATGCTCATCGTTGTCGCGCAATGGATTCGGTCCGGCGACCACGGCCTCGGCCCGTGGCTCGATGCTATCCGGGGTGACGCGACTCTCGGGCAGTCCGGCGCCGACATCAGCGATATCGACAACGAGCAAGCAGCCTTGGACGCCTACAACGCCCGGCTGGCGGAACTGCACGGCCGCCCGCACACACTGATCGCCCACCCACAGAACGGCATGACCAATGACGAGTAGCCACAACGGATTCCGCCGATATCGTGCGATGACCCGGTGCGGCGTAGCAGGACTCCTGCTCGCCACGGCGGTCGCGTGTTCGTCCCCGGCCGGCGGGAGTTCGGCGGCTTCGGCCTCGGGGCTCGATTCCGCGCATCCGGGCGACACCATCCCACTGTCGCTGATGATGTTCCACTCGATCACCTGGCGGCCGTGGCACGGAACCACATTGCCCTTCGCCGATCGTTGGGGACCGACGACCGTTCAGGGCGACGTCGCGACCGGATTCAGCCACACTCCCGAAGGCGCGGTCATCGCGATGATGCAACATCAGGCCCGGCTCGCGGGGCTCGACGGCGCCGCCTGGTCCGCCGCCGCGCGGGTGATGGCGGTCGTCGCACCCGCGGACCAGCCACCGGATCACCACCTCGGCACCGGGTTCGACACCGGTTCCCAGCTCCCCTACTTCGCCGGCTATCACTGGTCGTCCTACACCACGGATCGGGCGGAGGCGGACTTGGCGTTGCAGACCGATGACGGCGCACTGAATTCGGTGCATGTCGCGGAGGTTTGGCGCGGCGGCGACTGGAAGGCCGAGCTACCGGCCGCGGGCGGAACCCTCACTCCGCTATATGGAATGGACGCCTACCAGCCCTGGCCGGCGGTACCCCGCTGAACGATCACATGGGCACCGGCAGGAGGGGTTCGGTCCGCGGCTCGAATTCGGCAGCGGGCGTGATGATTCCGTCGTCGTCGACCTCGGGGCGGCTCCGGCGGTAGGACCACTGCAACAGCGCCAGGCCCGCCAGTCCGGCCAAGGCGGTGGCGATGCCGATCTTCCAGCCCGGTGGCCGCCAGGACACGATCAACTCCCCGTTCCTGGTGCCGGACGGGATATCCACGGCCACAAAGATATTCGCGATGGTGTGGAATCCTATGTCGCGGCCGTCGAGGGTGACGCGGTAGCCGGGCCACGCCAGGCGAGCGAAGACCACCCGGCCACCGGTATCGGAGGTGACGCGGATGTGGCTGGTGAAGCCGTCCCGGCCGATCGGGGTGGTGCTGACATCGTGCGTGTCCGCGATGTAGCCGTTGCGGTTCGACACCGGGCCATCCGCTCTCTCGAGTACCCAGATGTAGCGCTCGTGCCCGGGATAGTCCACCCATTTCCACCCCGGCGGCGCGGGATGGGTACCGGCGTCCGGGTATTGCGCGCGTTGCAGCACAACGCGATCCACCTTCATCAGATCGACATAGGTGCGCCCCGTGGCGGGTTCGACGGAGAAGGCCGCTCCGAAGGCGGCGGGACAGGTGCTGCCGTCCCAGCCCATACACAGCAGTTTGCTGAACTTGCGGTAGCCGATCGGGGTGTAGGCGTTGACATAGTCCAGGCCCAGGTTCTTGGCGTAGTTGCCGAATGCCAGCGAACCCCACGCCCCGCCGATGTTCTGCTCGGGCGGCGACACCAGGGCCCGGTCGGCCAGTTGCAGTGTGACACCGGCGAAGTGCGGGAACGCCGCCGTCATCTCGGATCGACTCTCCGGGAAGTGATAGGACATCGGCGTCGCCCCTTGTACCCGGACCTGGTCGTAAGCGATCGGGAACATCGCCAGTATGGCCAGCACACAGGCCACCGCGATGCCGCGGCTGCGAGCCAGCCACACCAGCCCGGCGGTCAGCACGCCGACCACCGCGACCGCCACCAGGTGCCGGATCACCAGATGCGGTGCCGCACTGAACGATCGCACGAACAACAACCCGAGCAGCACCGCCGCGGCGGTACCCCGGCGTCGCCAGTCGGCGAACGTGCCGTGGCGACTGAGCAATACGCACACCAGCACCAACAGCCCGACCGCCAGCATCGGCAGCACCCGGGCGGGCCAGCGCAACGGCCCGATGCGACCCGGCCCGGCGGTCCACATCAGGAAGATGAGCACGAACAACGCCGCACCGGTGTATTCGCGCCACGAACGCCGGACCGCGGCCCAATCGATGAAGGCCAGCAATGGAATCAGGAACCAGGCGATGTAGACCATCGGCAGCGGTTGCACGTACCCCCACCAGCCGGTGAACGCCGGGACGGTGCTCGGCAGGCTGGCGTTCAGCGACTCCGACCATGGCACATTCAAGAAGTCGTCATTGATGATGCGCTCGTTGCCGCGCCAGGTCACCGAGGAGGACAACATGCCCGGCAGATAGGTTTCGAGCCCGGCCAGACCCGCGCACGCGGCCACCGCCAGCAAGCGCAGCGACGGCCGCCACGCGCGCTGAAGAGCGATCTCACCAACCGCGACCGCCAGGATCATCAACGCCGATTCCACTGCGGGAAACACATATTGCACGGAGATCGCGAAGTACAGGAACACGAACACCGGGATGGGCCCGTTGCGCCAGCTCCGCGATTCGGCATCGCCTCGCACATAGGCGATCGCCGATGCCCAAGCGTGCAGCATCCACGCGGTGCCGGTGAGCGAGGTCGCCCAGCTGGCCTCATCGAAGAACAAGAACCAGCCCGACAGTGGAAAGGCTACTGCGGCAACGGCCGCCCACGGTGCGCGGGCGCCGTAGGCCAGGCAGACCCGGAACACCCCGAGGGCGGCGATGATGGAGAAGATCAGCTTCACGATCGTCACGTACAGCGCCAGGTTGTCCACCGTCGGCGCGAAGTAGTCGACCACCATCTGCGGCGGGTTGTAGAGGCCCGCCTCCTCCATGGAGTAGTTGCCCGACATCCACTCCCACGGCACCAACGCGGGGAACCTGCCCCCACGCAGGTGCCGGCCCAGCATCACCCACATCGGGCCGTACTGGGATTCGGTGTCATCGGTATAGAAATGGCGGGGATTGGCCAGCAATACCGACATGTACCCCGCGACCACACCGAGAACGGTGACCAATCCCCAGCGGTACACATTCATCCGAAGCGACAGCGCTGCACGAATTCCCACGAGCCGGAGACACTACCCGAAACAAGCAGTATGCAACAGTTGTCGTGTACCTGAATTCGATTCCATCACAACGGCGGTGCGAATGTACATACCCCCGAGCCTGACGGCAGGATAGAACCGAAAGATGAACGCGGAGCATGTGGAGGAAGTCGTGGCAGCGAAAGACACGGTGGTCGGAGAGTCCGTCGACGAACTCACCGACGCCCTGCTCGCCGCATCCCGCCTACTGGTCGCGCTGTCCGCACGCTCCATCTCACTGGTCGACGAATCCATCACCATCCCGCAGTTTCGAACCCTGGTGATCCTGTCGACCCGCGGACCATCGAAGGTCGTGACCCTGGCGAGCGCGCTCAATGTGCAACCCTCGACCGCAGCGCGGATGGTCGATCGCCTGGTAGCCGCGGAGCTGGTGGATCGCAATCCCAATCCCGATTCGCGACGGGAACTCATCATCGAATTGACCGAACAGGGCCACCGGGTCGTCAACGCGGTGACCGGCCACCGTCGCCGCGAACTCGCCGCGGTGGTGAAGCGCATGCCGGAGGCGGACCGTTCCGGATTGGTGCGGGCCCTGACAGCCTTCACCGAAGCGGGCGGGGAGCCCCACGCCGACCTCGACGTCGACAGCTACCAACTCTGACCTCGAACCCCGAGCCCGCGCAGCTCAACGCCAACCGGTGGCCGTCTGAAGGGCGAGACTGCCGGCCGCGAGGATCAGGCCGAGCGTACCGCCGAACAGCAGGGGGCGAGGACCGGTGGCGCGAATCTGCTGCCAGGTCAACGAGGTGCCGATGGCGGCCAGCACCGACGCGATGAGCCAGGCACTGAGGTGACTGAGTGAAGCCGACCAGGAGTCGGGCACCACGCCGAGACCGGCGATTGACGATGCCGCGAGAAAGAAGGCGACGAAGAGCGGGAAGCTTTGGCGGAGAGAGGTTTTGGGGCCGCTGTCGCGTCGGCTGAAGTGTAGTCCCAGGCACATCGGAACGATCATCAAGCTGCGGACCAGTTTGACGATCACCGCGAAGTGGGCTGCGGCGGGACCGAAGATGACCCCTGCCGCCAGCACCGATGAGGTGTCGTTGATCGCCGTACCCGCCCAGAGTCCGAAGGCTTCCTGGGAGAGGCCGAGTAGTCGACCGAGCGGCGGATAGACCAGTACCGCAACAATATTGAAGATGAAGATGGTGCCCAGAGCGTAGGCGACACGTTGTTTGTCGGGCTTCATCACGGAGGTTGCGGCGGCAATCGCGGAGGCGCCGCAGATGGTCGTGCCGACCGCGACGAGAATTGCCGATTCCCTATCCAGAGCGAGCATTCGGCCGATGACAACCGCGGCGACAGCACCGACGACCAATGTTCCCACCAGGACTACGGCGGTGCGACGGCCGACCGCCAGCACCGAGCCGACCGGTAGGCCGAGCCCGAGGAGCACGATGGCCGCGCCGAGAACATGCTTGCGCGTGAAAGCCATTCCCGTCGCGAAAACTCCTGTCTCAGTGCAGGACCGGCGCGCCATGGCGCCGAGGATCGCACCACCCAGCAGGGCGATGATCGGGGTACCGACCATCGGCAGTCTCGCACCGACCACAGTGGCGGCGGTGGCGAGAGCTGCCGCCAGGAGGAGGCCGGGAACATTACGGCGAAGCCAGATCATCTCCTCACGATCGCGATGGCGCCGCCGGGCCGGTAGCCGCCAGTACGGGAGGACCCCATAAGCGGCGCTGATGAGCAGGGCCGGCCGCTCGGGGTGCCGTGGCGTCGGTATCGGCTCATAATGTGCCGCTATGACACTGCCGCCGGGAACACCCGATCTGGATGTCCTCGATCTACTGGTCTCGGTCGCGGAGTTCGCCAGCCTCGGTGCGGCGGCCCGGCATCACGGGATCACCCAGCCCGCGGCGAGTATGCGAATCAGCGCGCTGGAGCGGCGATTACGGTTACGGCTGCTCGATCGCGGCCCGACCGGTTCCCAACTGACCGATGCGGGCAGGGCGGTTGTCGCCCATGCCTTGCCAGTCCTGGCGGCGGCCCGGTCGTTCGTCGAGGGGGTGACCGCACTGCACACCGCCGATGTCGCGCGATTGCGGGTCGCGGCGTCGAAAACCATCGCCGATCACCGGATTCCGCAGTGGCTCGCCGCCTTGCGCACCACCTGTCCCGACGTGACCGTCGCATTGGAGGTGGAGAACACCCGGCAGGTGGAGGTGCTGGTCCGCGACGGTGCGGCTGATCTCGGTTTCGTCGAGGGCCCGCATTCGCCGCGTGGTCTCGACAGCCGGGTGATCGGCGCGGACGAACTGGTCGTGGTCGTCTCGCCGGCGCATGTGTGGGCGAATCGGCGCAAGACGGTGACACTGCGCGAACTCGCCTGCACCGCGCTGCTGTGGCGCGAACCCGGATCGGGGACGCGGGAAACCGTGTGGGAGGTCCTCAGCGCGGAGTGCCAACCGGCCGCACCGGCAGCCGAACTCGGGTCCGCTATCGCCATCACCGCGGCCGCCTGCAACGGTGTCGCGCCGGCGGTGTTGAGCAGACTGATCGCCGCGCCGATGCTCTCGACCGGCGCACTCGTCGAGGTGCGACTTGCCATTCCGGTGGCGCTCACCCGCAAGTTCCGAGTGATCTGGCGACGACAGTCGCCACCGTCGGGACCGGCCGAGTTTCTGGTCAGACATGCCCTGCGTGTGGACTCCACAAGCCCGAGCAACTGGTGATACTCCCATCTCGTGCGGCATCAGCGCAGGTAGATGGCTTGCGCCCCGGCTGGTAACTGGCGTAACTCGTCGGTAATTGCGCGAAACGTCGCATGTAACGCGCTGTTCCGAGCATTTGCCACATGACAGGCAGAACGTATCCGGCTCGGGCGGCAGCCCCTGATCCGAACATCGGCAGGCGTTCCGCTCCGGCTCGCCGCATTCGCGACATCCTGCGGGCGCGTATCCGCAGCGGTGTCTACGGCAATCGACCGCTCCCGTCGGAGACGCAGTTGGCGGCCGACTTCGACACCAGCCGCAATATCGTGCGCGACGCCTTGGCGCTGCTGCGCGATGAGGGCCTGGTGGATCGGGTGCCGGGGGCGGGCACCTTCGTGGTGGCGGACAAGGCGGTGCAGGGCCTGGACCGTCTGCGCGGGCTCGCCGAAACCTTCGAGACCGGCAGCGATCGCGTGGTGAACCGGGTGCTGCTCGCCGAGGTCGTGCCAGCGACACCCATTGTCGCCGAACGCCTCGAGCTCGAACCCGCCACACCGGTGGTCGCGCTGGAGCGTATTCGCTACCTCGACGGCAGCCCGCTGTCGCTGGACGCCAGCTACCTCACCGCCGATGTCGGCGCGCCCTTGCTGGAACTCGACCTCACCGGCTGCGATGTATTCGGGCTGCTGGAAGCCGAACTCGGCCTGCCGCTCGGCTCGGCCGCGGTCTCGATCGAGGCCGTCGCCGCCGATCCCACCGTCGCCGGACTCC
This sequence comes from Nocardia sp. NBC_01503, assembly GCF_036327755.1. Classification (NCBI taxonomy): domain Bacteria; kingdom Bacillati; phylum Actinomycetota; class Actinomycetes; order Mycobacteriales; family Nocardiaceae; genus Nocardia; species Nocardia sp. NBC_01503. Next base: position 6,408,144 of record NZ_CP109596.1, on the reverse strand, counting down.
TCGCGGTCCGGCCCGGTTCACCGCTGCTGTTCCTGGAGCGGCTCACCTACACCGACTCCGGCCGGCCCATCGATCTGGAGTACGTCCGCTATCGCGGCGACCGCTTCTCGCTCTCCGGCCGACTCGACCGCATACCGGTCGCACCGAATCGCGGTGCGCCCGAACCGAAGGAAAGGGGCTGATCACCGATGCCAATGGAGATTCCACCGGCCGCACAGCGCCGGGAAATGACCTGCGATGTGCTCGTCGTCGGCGGTGGCACAGCGGGCACCATGGCCGCGCTCACCGCGGCCCGGCACGGCGCGAACGTCCTGCTGCTGGAGAAGGCGCATGTGCGGCACTCCGGTGCGCTGGCCATGGGGATGGACGGGGTCAACAATGCCGTCGTGCCGGGTAAGGCCAGCCCGGAGGATTACGTCGCCGATATCACCGTCGCCAATGACGGAATCGTCAACCAGCGCACCGTGTATCAGACCGCCACCCGCGGATTCGAGATGGTGCAGCGGCTGGAGAGCTACGGCGTCAAATTCGAGAAGGATGAGCACGCCGAGTACGCCGTCCGCAAGGTGCATCGCTCGGGCAGCTATGTGCTGCCCATGCCGGAGGGGCGCGACGTCAAGAAGGTCCTGTACCGCACGCTGCGGGCCCGGGATGTGCGCGCCAAGGTGACCATCAGCAATCGGGTCATGCCGGTGCGGGTACTCACGGTGGCGGGCAAGGCGGTCGGTGCTGTCGGATTCGATACCAGGACAGGGGAATTCGTCACAATATCGGCAGGGGCGGTGATTCTGGCGACCGGCGCGTGCGGGCGACTCGGATTGCCCGCGAGCGGCTATCTGTATGGCACGTACGAGAATCCGACCAACGCCGGCGACGGCTATGCGATGGCGTATCACGCCGGAGCCGAGCTGTCGGGTATCGAATGCTTCCAGATCAACCCGCTCATCAAGGATTACAACGGCCCGGCCTGCGCCTATGTGGCCAATCCGTTCGGCGGGTATCAGGTCAATGCCGAGGGCAATCGCTTCGTCGACTGCGATTACTGGTCCGGGCAGATGATGGCCGAGGTCAAGCGTGAACTCGACAGTGCGCGCGGACCGATCTATTTGAAGCTGAGCCATCTGCCCGATGCCACCATCCGGCAGATCGAGGGCATTCTGCACACCACCGAAAGGCCCACCCGCGGCACCTTCCACGAGGGGCGCGGCACCGACTATCGGACTCGGGACATCGAGATGCACATCTCCGAGATCGGTTTGTGCAGTGGACATTCCGCATCGGGGGTATGGGTCGACGAATACGCCGCGACCACCGTGCCCGGGCTCTACGCGGCGGGCGATATGGCGCTGGTGCCGCACAACTACATGATCGGGGCCTTCGTCTACGGCGATATCGCGGGCGAGAGCGCCAGCGAATACTCCAGGGGCGCGGTACATCCCGAGCTGCCCGAGGATCAGATCGAGGCCGCGCACGCACTCATCTACCGGCCGCTGAGCAATCCCGACGGGCCGCCGCAGATGCAGGTCGAGTACAAACTGCGGCGCTTCGTGAACGACTATCTGCAACCGCCCAAGACGCAGAGCTACCTCACGCTCGGGCTGGAGGCATTCGAGCGCATGCACGGCGATATCGCGGAGATGGGCGCGCAGACGCCACATGAACTCATGCGATGCGCGGAGGTCACCTTCATTCGCGACTGCGCGGAGATGGCGGCGCGAGCCTCGCTGCGGCGCACCGAGAGTCGCTGGGGGCTGTACCACCAGCGCTCGGATTGGCCACGGTCCAATGACGCCGAATGGTTCTGCCACCTCAACCTCTATCGCGGCGAATCGGGCGCGATGGAGTTCACCACGCGGCCCGTCGCACCGTACATCGTGCCGGTCCCCGGGTTCATCCGCCCCGATGGCGTGGCCGATGTCGCGGCTCCCGAACTCGTCGGCGCATGGGGCGGGCGATGAGTACGCGACTGCTCCAACTCATGGAATTGGCCGAGGAGTGGCCCGAATTGGCGGAGCTGCGGCCATTTCTCACCGACACGGACCCCGAGGTACGCCGCACCGCGCTCTCGGTGCTGAGTGAGACCACCGAGGAGTGGGCCGCGGCCTCGCCGGTGATCGCCGCCGGGCTCGCCGACCCGGATGTGACGGTGCGCCATGCCGCCATCGGACTGCTGACCGAACTCCTGGAGGTCCTGATCCCCGGTCCGGAATTCGATGCGGCCCTGCGCAATTGCGCGGCTGCCGGCGAGCCCGCTGTGCGGTCCGCCGCCATCGAGGCGTTGTGGCGGCACCGGCGCACCACCGCGGCGGAGTTGCTGGGCTGGTTCGCCGATCCGAACGCCGAGGTGCGCGGCCGGATCGTCGGCGGCTTCACCTCCGTGGACGCGCTCGCCGAACTCGGTACCGCCGCAGCCGATCCGGTGCCGCTGGTTCGGATAGGTGTCGCGAAAGGTATCGCGGCGGTCGGTGATCCACGGGGCGCGAGCACCCTGGTCACTCTCACCGCCGATGCGGATCCCCTGGTTCGGGCTGCGGCCTTCACCGCGCTGGCTCACACCGGCTGTGACGACGAGGCCGCCGCCCTGGCTGCCGCCGCCATGACCGACCCCGCCTGGCAGGTCCGCCAGGGCGCGGCGATCGCCCTCGCGGTCGCCGACCCGGAAACCGCCGCACCACACCTGATTCCCGCAGTCACCGACGACAACCTCGATGTCCGCAAAGCCGCGGTCCGCGCCCTCGCCGAACGCATAGCCGAACTCCCGGAGGTCGCCGCCGCCCTCCACGCCGCGCTGGCGGACCCGGACGCCGATGTCCGCGCCTTCGCCCGCATCGGTATCGCCAATTCTCGAAAGGAAATCTGATGGCCCAGGTCAATACCCGCATCGACGTGCCGGTCAGCGTCGATGAAGCCAAATGTATCGACGGCTGCACACTCTGCGTCGATATGTGCCCGCTGGATTCGCTCGCGATCCACCCCGACACCGGCAAGGCGTATATGCACGTCGACGAGTGCTGGTACTGCGGGCCGTGCGCGGCGCGCTGCCCGGTCGGGGCCGTGACGGTCAATATCCCCTATCTGCTGCGCTGACACCGGGACACCATGATGAGGACACCGAATATGTACCGGCGCATGGCATTGCTGCTCGGCGCTGTCACGGCAGCGACCGTTGTGAGCGGTTGCGGATCGAGCGGGGACGGCAAGACCGTCACCATCAATATCGGCTATCAATCCAAGACCATCAATACCGTCACCGCGGGCACGCTACTGCGCGATCGCGGGACCTTCGAGACCAAACTGGCCGAACTCGGCAAGGCCAAGGGCATCACCTACAAGGTGGAGTGGAAGGATTTCGCCGCCGGTCCCCCGCTGACCGCGCAGATGCTCGCCGGACAGGTCGATATCGGATCCATGGGTGACGCGCCGATTCTGGTGAACGGCTCGAAGACCCGCGACCACGAGGATGTGCGCACCGAACTCATCTCGGTCACCGGATATAACCTGCACGGCTCCTTGAATCAGATTGTGGTGCCGCTCAATTCACCTGCCGCGACCCTGCCGGATCTGCGCGGCAAGGTGGTCTCCACGAGTATCGGCTCGGCCGCGCACGGCATGCTGTCCACCGGTTTGTCCAGTGCCGGTCTCGCTTTGGACGATGTCAAGCTGCTAGGCCAGGATCCGGCGGTCGGCGCGTCGGCGCTCCAGGGCGATCAGGTGTCGGCGCTGGCGCAGTTCGTGCCGTGGCCGCAGAAGCTCATCTTCGACGGTAAAGCGCGACTGCTCTACGACGGTGGCACCGCCGGAATTCCGACCTTCCACGCGGTGGTCGCCAATAAGCGGTTCGACACCGCCAACCCCGATATCGTCAATGCCTTCCTGGCCGCCCAGCGCGAAACCGCCGACTACATCAATCACAATCCACTGAAAGCCGCCGAACGAGTCGCCGACATCACCGGCATTCCAGCGGAAGTCGTTTACCTCTACAACGGCCCCAATGGGATGGTCAGCTTCGATTCGACCATCAAACCGCAGCTGGTCGACGCGCTCACCAAACTGCTGCCATTCCTGAAGGGCCTCGGCGCGCTCGCGGATCTGGACATCAACGAGTTCGTCAATGACAAATACGTTCGGGCGCTGTACGGCTCGGACTATGACGCACAGCGGTCGTCCACGACCGCACCGAGCCCATTGACCGGCACCGACTCGGTATGCGGTGGCGCGGTGAACAATCCGGCGACTGCCTCGGAGGTGTGGTTCAAGGGCGAGGAAACCACGCGGGTGGCCAGGACACCGACCTGTCTGCTGCGCCTGGTCGGCACGCACGGCGGAGAAGCCCGCAGCGCCTACGTACCCGATACCGCCTCCGGCACCCGCATTTTCGCGGCCACCGCCACCTGGGTGAGCGATCCGGCCGCCGGACCGGATGAACGACTGCGGCCTTTCGCGGTCAAGGCCGACGCCCAGACCTATGCGACCGGCCACGCCGGTAGCGCCGTCCTGGACTACCAGGCCGCACTGATCGCCAGATAGCACCGAACAACTCCTGGAGGCTCGACATGACGGTTTCCGCCGAACCTGTAACCCGCATCCCCACAACGCCTTCCGAACCACAGACCACGCCGGGAGCGCCACGACGGGCGGTCGCCATCGCCCTCCCCCGGCGATTACGCTCGGCTCTGCTCACCGCTGTACCGCTGACCGGGCTGGTGCTGCTCTGGTACCTGCTCACCGCCAATCACGTGGTGTTCTGGCTGCGCTTCGACAAGATACCCACGCCCGCAGAGGTTTTCGACTCCTTCCGCACCCAGCTCGGCACGCATGACTATTACAGCAACATCCTGTCCAGCATGCGCCGCATCCTGATCGGATTCGGCCTGGCGACCGTGGCCGGAGTGATCACCGGTATGGTCATCGGCCGGTCCGCCCTGATCAGCGCGCTCGTGCGGCCGGTGCTCGAGGTATTCCGGCCCATTCCCGCAATCGCCCTGGTGCCCTTGGCGATTCTGCTCTTCCCGACCAGCGAGCAGGGCATCGTGTTCATCACCTTCTTCGCGGCCTTCTTCCCGGTCGCGGTGAGCACCATCCACGCCATGCACGCACTGCCGAAGGTATGGGAGGAAGCCGCGCGCACCCTGGGCGCCCGACGCTGGGAGATCCTCGTCCACATCGCGCTACCGGGTGCGCTCCCCGGCATCTTCTCCGGACTGTCGGTTGCCATGGGTGTCGCCTGGATCTGCGTCATCAGCGCGGAGATGATCTCGGGCCAATTCGGCATCGGCTATTTCACCTGGCAGTGCTACGGGCTGCTCGACTATCCCGGGGTCGTGGTCGGGATGCTCTCCATCGGGGTGATGGGCTGGGCGACGGCCTGGCTCGTCGAGGCGGCGGGGCATCGGGTCAACCGCTGGCTGCCACGGGCTGTGCGATGAGCACCGGAGCGGCCGTGCGGCTGCGTGGTCTTCGCATCGCCTACGGCGAAAGCCTCACCGCCGAAGTCGATCTGGAGGTCTCGCCCGGCGAGATCGTGGTGCTGCTCGGCCCGTCCGGCTGCGGTAAATCCACCATCCTGCGGGCCCTGGCCGGATTGCTCGAACCGGTCGGCGGCACCGCCGAGATCGACGGGGGCAGCGGCGAACAATGTGCGATGGTCTTCCAGGAGGACGCACTGCTGCCGTGGCGCAGCGCCCGCAAGAACGTCGAATTCGCCTTGAAACTGCGCGGCGTGCCCCGCGCACGCCGCCGGGCCGAAGCCTTGGAACTATTGGTTCAAGTCGGACTCGACGGCTACGGCGAACATCTGCCCGGAGCGCTCTCCGGCGGTATGCGCCAGCGCGTCCAACTGGCTCGCACCCTGGCCACCGAACCCCGCGTCCTGCTCATGGATGAGCCGTTCGGCGCGCTGGACGCCCAGACCCGGGCCGATATGCAGCGGCTGCTCATCACCGTCTGGCAACAGCGCAAGACGACGGTGCTGTTCGTCACGCACGACGTCGATGAAGCCCTGCTATTGGCCGATCGAATCGTATTGCTGACCCCGCGCCCGGCCCGGATTCAGCGCATCGTGACCATCGACCATCCGCGAGCACCCGGCGCCCGATTCGAACCCGAATTCGCGCGCCACCGTTACGAGATCCTGGCCGCGCTCGGCGACACCGCCGAGCTCGCGGCCGCAACCACCGAGGAAGCATCATGACCTTCGTCATCGGCGCCGCCTGTGTCGACATCATGGATCGGGCCTGCGTCGAGGAGTGCCCGGTCGACTGCATCTATACCGGCGGCCGCATGGCCTATATCCATCCCACCGAATGCGTCGACTGCGGAGCATGCGAACCGGTCTGCCCGGTCGAAGCCATCTACCTCGATACCGACATTCCAGCAGGGCAGCAACAATTCGTGGCGGAGAATGCCCGATTCTTCGATGAGCCGCTGCCCGGCCGCGCCGCGGCGCTCGGATCTCCCGGCAGCGCTTCGACAGTGGGCGAGGTCGGAGCGGACACCGCTTTCGTACAGGCGTACCAGCCATGACCAGCTCGAAACGCGCACTGCGCGTGGCCATTATCGGGGCCGGGCCGGCGGGCATCTACGCCGCGGACGCGCTGATGAAGTCCGATGCCGATGTCTCCATCGACCTGTACGAGCGAATGCCCGCACCGTTCGGACTGATTCGGTACGGCGTCGCACCGGACCATCCGCGCATCAAGGGCATCATCACCGCCCTGCACAAGGTCTTGGATCGGCCGCAGGTCCGGCTGCTGGGAAACATCGAGTACGGCGCCGATATCACCCTGGACGATCTACGTACCTTCTACGACTCGGTGATCTTCTCCACCGGTGCGAATACCGATAGGGCACTGGATATCCCCGGCATCGAACTGGACGGCTGCTACGGCGCTGCCGATTTCGTGTCCTGGTACGACGGGCATCCCGATGCACCGCGCACCTGGCCGCTCGATGCGGAGCGGATCGCGGTGCTCGGTGTCGGGAATGTGGCCCTCGATGTGGCCCGCATGCTGGCCAAGACCGGCGAGGAACTGCTGCCTACCGAGATTCCGCCGAATGTGCACGAAGCGTTGCGGTCGAACAGGGCCGTGGAGGTACATGTTTTCGGCCGCCGCGGTCCCGCGCAGGCCAAGTTCACACCGCTCGAGTTACGCGAGCTCGACCACTCACCAACCATCGAGGTGATCGTCGACCCCGAGGACATCGACTACGACGCCGGGTCGGAAACCGCACGGCGGCAGTCCAAACAGGTGGACATGATCGCGAACACCCTGGAGCAGTGGGCCATTCGCGATCCCGGCAACCGGCCGCACAAACTGTTCCTGCACTTCTTCGAAGCACCGGTCGAAGTGCTCGGCGCCGCCGGCCGGGTCACGGGCCTGCGCACCGAACGCACCCGGCTCGACGGCACCGGCGAGATCGAAGGCACCGGGGCATATCGCGACTGGCCGGTGACCGCCGTCTATCGCGCCGTCGGCTATAAGTCGCAGCCGATCCCCAAACTCCCGTTCGACGATCGCGCGGGCGTGGTGCCCAACGAGCAAGGGCGAGTGCTCATCGACGAAGATGCGGCCGGCGCCGCACGGTACCTGCCCGGGGTGTACGTGACCGGCTGGATCAAACGCGGCCCGGTCGGCCTCATCGGCCACACCAAAGGCGATGCCAACGAGACCGTCGCCTGCCTGCTCGACGATCGCGAAACACACTCGGCCCCGGCAGATCCCGATCCGGACTCGGTGGCGGCCTTTCTGACCGCCAGGGGCGTTGCCTTCACGACCTGGCAGGGCTGGCACCGCCTGGATGCCCACGAACGCGCTCTCGGAGCCGCCGAGGGCCGGGAACGCGTCAAGGTCGTCGAACGCATCGACATGCTGCTGGCCAGTCTCGGCGCGCACTGAAGGGGCCGGACCGCACCGCGAGTCCCGGCCTGCCCGGTATCCGTACCGTCACGAAAGTCGGTTCATCCATGATCATTTCGGCGCAGCCGATCACCATCGAACACATCCACCAGGCACTCGCCGTCGTCGAGGACCCCGAAATTCACCGTCCCATCACCGAACTCGACATGGTCGGCGCCATCACCATCGATGCCGCTCACGTCGATGTGCGGATCCTGCTCACCGTGGCCGCGTGCCCGCTGCGCGAACGCATCACCCACGACGTCCGATCCGCGGTGCTGGCCATCGATGGAATCTCCACGGTCACTGTCGAATTCGGCGTCATGTCCGATGAGCAGCGCACCGCGCTGCGCCGCAAGGTTCGCGGCGACGAACCATCGATCCCGTTCTCGGAGCCGGGCTCGCGAACCCGCGTCTACTGCGTCGTCTCCGGCAAGGGCGGCGTCGGAAAGTCGAGCGTCACCGTCAATCTGGCGGCGGCCCTGGCAGCGCGGAACGTCCGCGTCGGCATTCTCGACGCGGATATACACGGCCACTCGATTCCCAGCATGCTCGGCCTCCGCACCGGACCCACCCAGGTGGATCGGATGCTCATGCCGCCCACCGCGCACGGCATCAAAGTCATCTCCGTCGGCATGTTCGTCGAGGACAACGAACCCGTCCTCTGGCGCGGCCCGATGCTGCACCGAGCCCTCCGGCAATTCCTCACCGACGTCTACTGGGGCGACCTGGATGTCCTCCTCGTCGACCTCCCGCCCGGCACCGGCGACATCGCCATCTCGCTGGCCCAAATGCTGCCCAGCGCAGAACTTCTCGTCGTCACGACGCCCCAGACAACTGCCGCTCAGATCGCCGAACGAGCCGGTGCCGTCGCCGCCCAGACCAAACAACGCGTGGTCGGCATCGTGGAGAACATGTCCTGGTACGACGCACCCGACGGCACCCGCCGGACCCTCTTCGGCGCAGGCGGCGGCGCCAGGGTGAGTGAGCGTCTCTCCGGCCTCCTCGCAACGGACTGTCCGGTCCTGGGCCACATTCCCTTCGACCCGGAATTCTCCGCGACCAGCGACCACGGCACCCCAATGGTCCTCTCGGCCCCCGACTCCCCCGCCACAGCCGTCTTCTTCGACATCGTCCGCGCACTCATACCCGTACCGCGCAGCCTCGTCGGACTGCGGCTCACAGTGACACCCGGCTGATCGAATCCTGCCACCCGACAACTTCAAACCCTGTCTGCACCAAAGGGTTCGGCGATGCCCGCACCAACACGGCCGCGCCGCCCCGGACATCGTCAGCCGTGGTGCCGTCTCAACACCGCGACGACCAACACCATGGCGAGCCGCGCCGTCAGGCGGCAAAGACAGTACGGACGACGGACTCGTCGCCATCGATCTCGACCGGTCCGAAAGTGCGAGCATCATCGAGGGCCAGCGCGCCCGCGGCGAGTCCGACATCCTCTGGCTCAGCGACGGGCACCCGATGGACCGGAATCGGTTGGTGGCTCACGCGAAACCGGGCCGCAAGAACGTGACCCGGTGCCGGGTCGACGTCATGAACACCCTTGTCTCGGGTGACCGTGTCGCCGCCCGCTATACGGTCACCGCCACAATGCGCACCGGCCGGACGATCGCCACCGAGATATACATGTTCGGCGACCTCGCCCCGGACGGACGACTGCACCGAGTCGACGCCATGACGCGCGATCTGCCTGAGTCGAAAGAGGCAGCACCGGAAGATATCTCCGACCACTGACGACAACGAAACCGGGCGAGTCGATTGACAGCCAAGGGTGTTCGGCCACGGCCTGCCAGGCGAGAGCGCATGGGAACAAGGCGAGAGGGGCGACGATCAAACGGCTGATCGGCGAACTGGGCCGCGGGTAACCACCGAATCGCGGTGATACGGTGGCCACCTCGGAAAATGTCCTTCGATCGACAGGTTGTGAGCAGCGTGGTGGCCGAATCCGGGTCTGCCGAGGGGGAATCGGGGCGGGTGGGGCCGCGGACCCGGCGCGGGGTGCGGACTCGGGAGGCGTTGATTTCGGCGGCGCGGGAGGTCTTCGAGCGGGACGGATATCCGGATTCTCGGATCTCGGATATATCCAAGGCGGCGGGGATGGCCTCCGGATCGTTCTACACGTACTTCGACAGTAAGGAAGAGATCTTCGCGGCGCTGGTCGAACAGGTACAGGATGAGATGTTGCATCCGCATCTGCGGGAGCGCAGCGGGATCACCGACGCTCGAAGCCTTATCGAGGCCGCGAATCGGGATTATCTGTTGTCGTACAAACGCAATGCCCGGCTGATGGCATTGTTCGAGCAGGTCGCACATGTCGACGAGAACTTTCGGCGGATGCGGGTCGAGCGCGGGAAGGCGTTCGTACAGCGCAATGCGCGGATGATTCGCGCCCTGCAGGAGTCCGGGCAGGCCAGTGCCGATCTCGATCCCACGATCACCGCGCATGCGCTGTCGGCGATGGTGAGCCGGATGGCGTACACGGTTTTCGTTCAGAACCAGCGCATCTCGTTCGAGAAGCTGGTGACGACCTTGACCCAGCTGTGGATCAACGGGCTGCAGTTGACACCCACCACACCCTCGGAGATCGATTCCGCGGGCGACTAGGCGATTTCGCGAGCGAAATCGATCAGGGCGGCGTTGACTTCCCTCGGCCGCTGTTGCTGAATCCAGTGGCCCGCGCCCTCGAGAATGATGGAACCGCGCAGATCGGTCAGCACCGCGGGCATTTTCGCCAGGGGCGTGAAGCGGATGACGGGGTCGGCGGAACCGGCGATGAACAGGGACGGCTGGGCGATCTTGGTATCGGCGAGGTGCGCGGTACGTTCCCAGCTGCGGTCGAGATTGCGGTAGTAGTTGAGTCCGCCCGTGAATCCGGTCGCCGTGAATGTCCGCACGTAATAGTCGAATTCGGCGGGAGTCAGCCACGGCGGCAGGGGCGGCTCGGCGGCTTCGGTCTCGAGATACGAACGCGCGCTGAGCACCTCGTCCCGTAGGAGGGTACGGCGCACGTCCGACGCGAGCACCTGGTCGGCGACCCCGGGCTCCTGGAACCAGCACATGTAGAAGTCGTCGCCGAGCCGCGAACGCAGAATCGACACCGGCGGGCCGGACGAGCGGGGCGTGGCCGGGACGCTCAGCCCGGCGACCGCGCGCACCCGATCCGGGTATGCGCGGGCGAGCTGCCAGACCACCGAGGCGCCCCAGTCGTGGCCGACGAAGATCGCGTCCTCGATACCGGTGGCGTCCAGCAGGCCGATCAGATCCGCGCAGACGGTCAGGATGTCGTAGTCCTCGACGCGCTCGGGCCGGGAGCTGCCGCCGTACCCGCGCATATCCGGGGTCAGGGTACGAAAGCCCGCGTCGGCGAACGCGAAAACCTGGTGCCGCCAGGAGAATCCGAGTTCGGGGAAACCGTGGCAGAACACCACCGGGACGCCGTCGCCGTGCTCGACGACCCGCATTTCGATGCCATTGGCCCGCACTTGGCGGCTGCTCAGGCTTTGCCAGTCCTGGCCTGGATCTCGTGCGGTCACGTTGTCCTTCATGCTGCGCTACCGGTCCGGCGTGGGACACACGGTATGCAAAAGTGACGCCGAGTTCAACTATGGACTGAAAGTCATTGCGCTGCAACCTCTTTGATATCCGATGCCGCGACTCCCCCGGAATCCGGCCCTTGAACGCGGACACGGAGACGAGTAGACAGGCGGGATCATCGGCTCGAATCCGGCATCGGATTCGAGCTCCGGACTCGAAGAGGAGTACTCGTGCAGGTCGCGGGAAAGATCGCGGTGGTCACCGGTGGCGGCGGCGGAATAGGCGGTGCGCTCGCGGCACGGTTGGTGCGGGACGGGGCGCGGGTCGTGGTCGCCGATCTCGACACCGACGCCGCGAAGGGCATTGCGGCAACGATCAGCCGGGACCATCCCGGAGCGGCGGTCGCGGTGGGTGCCGACGTATCGGATATCGCGCAGATCGAAGCGCTGATCGCCCGTGCGGAGGCCGAATTCGGACCGATCGACCTGTATTTCGCCAATGCCGGTGTCGCCGGACCGGTCGGGCTCGGCGAGGACGACCTGCAGTGGGCGACCACCATCGACGTCAACCTGCGGGCGCATGTGCGCGCCGCGCGTCTACTGCTGCCGGGCTGGCTCGAACGCGGCGAAGGCTATTTCGTCAGCACCGCGTCCGCGGCCGGGCTGCTCACCCAAATCGGTTCCGCCGCTTACTCGGTCACCAAGCACGCGGCCGTCGGATTCGCGGAGTGGCTGGCGGTGACCTATGGCGATCGCGGCGTCCGGGTCAGCTGCCTGTGCCCCATGGGCGTCGAGACCCCGCTACTGCGCGCCGGCGAAAACTCCGGGGATGCGCTCGGCGCGGCCGCGACCCGGGCCGTGACCTCGGCGGGTGCGGTACTGACGCCGGACGAGGTCGCCGAGATCGTGATGGCCGCCCTCGAGCAGGAGCGGTTCCTGATCCTGCCGCACCCCGAGGTGCTGGACATGTACCGGCGCAAAGGTGCCGACTACGACCGCTGGCTGTCCGGGATGCGGCAGTACCAGCAGCGCCTGCTGGACGGTGCCAAGTCCTGAATACCTGAATCCGGATTCGATATTTCGGGCATCACCACTGGTGAGAGCACTAGGCTGACTCGAATGTGTCACGAGTCACACTAGATTCGGCTCTACCCGCCCTTGACCCATGCGGCCCGCGTCACGCATCGTGTCCACTACTTACCAAGCGCTTAGTAACTGATTCGAGCGGATCGCCTGAACTCCGAAAGGACCCCTCTGTGAACAGATTCGACGGCAAGACCGCGATCGTCACCGGTGCGAGCCGGGGCATCGGTCTCGGAATCGCGCAGCGCCTGGTGGACGAGGGGGCGAAGGTCGTGATCACCGCACGCAAGAAGGAGGCGCTCGACCAAGCGGTCGCGACCCTCGGCGGACCCGCGCACGCGCTGGCCGTCGCCGGGCGCGCCGATGACGCCGACCATCAGGCGGAGACCATCGCACGCGCGATCGACACCTTCGGCAGCGCCGATCTGCTGGTCAACAACACCGGCATCAATCCGGTCTTCGGCCCGATGGTCGAGCTCGACCTGGCCGCGGCCCGCAAGATCGTCGAGGTGAACTGCCTGGCCGCGCTCTCCTGGGTACAGCAGATCTACAAAGCCTGGATGCACGAGCACGGCGGCGCGGTCGTCAACATCTCCTCGGTCGCGGGTACCAAACCTGCCCCGGGCATCGGGTTCTACGGCGCCAGCAAGGCGATGCTCACCCACATCACCCAGGAACTCGCCGTCGAACTCGGTCCGGCCATCCGGGTCAACGCGGTCGCCCCGGCGGTGGTCAAGACCAAATTCGCCAGTGCGCTCTATGAGGGACACGAAGCCGAAGTGGCCGAGAACTATCCGCTCAAACGGCTGGGCGTACCGGAGGATATCGGCGGCGTGGTGGCATTCCTGCTCTCGCAGGACGCGAGCTGGCTGACCGGACAACTGGTGGTCGTCGACGGCGGCCTCACGCTGACCGGCGGCGTCTGACCCCCGGTGCCGTGATGAATTCTCCTGATACCGCCCTGCCGGGCCTGGACCTCGACCGGCTCACCGAATGGCTTGCCGCGCAACGGCCGGACCTGGCCGAGGGGCCACTGCGCGGGCAGCTGATCGCCGGTGGGAAATCCAATCTCACCTATGCGATCACCGATGGCGCGACATCGTTCGTACTGCGCAGGCCGCCGCTGGGCCATGTCCTCGCGACCGCGCACGATATGTCCAGGGAACACCGGGTGATCAGCGCCCTCGCCGGGACCGATGTTCCGGTGCCCGCCACCTACGCGCTGTGCGAGGACACCGAGATCATCGGTGCCCCTTTCTATTTGATGGAATTGGTGGCGGGTACGCCGTATCGCACCGCGGCCGAGCTCGAGGCGCTGGGACCGGAGCGTACGACCGTGATCTCGACCGGTTCGATCGATACGCTCGCCGCGTTGCATTCGGTGGATCCGGCCGCGGTCGGTCTCGGGGATTTCGGGCGCCCCGAGGGTTTTCTGGAACGGCAGGTGCGCCGCTGGAAGAAGCAACTCGACGCCTCGCACTCGCGGGAGCTGCCCGCCGCCGTCGAATTGCATGAGCTGCTCGCCGCATCGCAACCGCCGCAATCGGCGACGCGGATAGTGCACGGCGACTACCGCCTGGACAATGTGCTGGTCGATGCGACCGATCACGTTGCGGCAGTGCTCGATTGGGAGATGGCCACGCTCGGCGACCCACTCACCGATATCGGCCTGCTGCTGGTTTACCAGCGGATGGGTACGCGTCGGATCCCCGGCGTCACCGATGTCGCCGCGGCACAGGGCTTTCTGAGCGAACCGGAGATGCTGGACCGGTATGCCCGGCGCGCGGGCCTCGACCTGACCCATATCGGCTTCTATGTCGCGCTGGCCTCGTTCAAGCTCGCGGTGATCGCCGAGGGCATCTACTACCGCTATCTCCACGGCCAGACCGTGGGCGCCGGCTTCGAGAATATGGGCGATATGGTGGACCCGCTGTTGCGTGCCGGGATCGCCGCGCTCGGAGAGAACGACAGATGACCAATCCCGAAGCGGTACGCGAGGATCTGCGCGGACGCGTGGCCGCCCTGCTCACCGACCATGATCCGGCCACCACCGATCCGGTGACCTTTCACCGCGCCCGTTTCGACGCGGGGCTGGCGTGGGTGTACTACCCGGAGGGCGTCGGCGGTCTCGGCCTCGATCGCGAACTACAGCCCTTCGTCGACACCCTGTTCGAGGAGGCCGGAGCGCCGGGCAACAATCCCGAACTCAATGGCATCGGGCTCGGAATGGCCGCGCCGACCATCCTCGCCTACGGCACGCCCGAACAGCGACAGCGCTATCTGCGGCCGCTGTGGGCCGGGGAGGAGATCTGGTGCCAGCTGTTCAGCGAACCCGGCGCCGGATCGGATCTGGCGGCGGTGAGCACCCGCGCCGTGCGCGACGGCGATGACTGGATCGTGAATGGGCAGAAGGTCTGGACCTCGGTGGCGCATAAGGCGCAGCGGGCGATCCTGGTGGCGCGCACCGATCCCGATCGCCCGAAACACGCTGGGCTGTCGTATTTCATCTGCGATATGACCGCTCCCGGCGTGGACGTGCGGCCGCTGCGCCAACTCACCGGTGAGGCCGAGTTCAATGAGGTGTTCCTCACCGATGTGCGCATTCCGGATGCGAATCGCCTCGGCCAGGAGGGTGCGGGCTGGCGGGTGGCCACCACCACCCTCAACAACGAGCGGGTATCGATCGGTGGGCGCCCGGTACCGCGTGAGAGCGGAATCCTCGGCGCGGTGACCCGGACCTGGCGCGGTCACCCCGAGCACCACACCCCCGAACTGCACGATCGGCTGCTGCGGCTCTGGGTGGAGGCCGAGGCCGCGCGCCTGGCCGCCACCCGGTTGCGCCAGCGGGTCGCGGGCGGTCAACCGGGTCCGGAGACCTCGGCCCTGAAGCTGTCCTTCGCCCGAATCAACCAGCAGCTCAGCGGATTCGAACTCGAACTGCTCGGCGAGGACGGCCTGCGCTACGAGGACTGGACCATGGTGCGCCCCGACCGCGTCGACTTCGCGGGCCGGGACGCGGGGTACCGGTACCTGCGCGCGAAAGGAAATTCGATCGAGGGCGGGACCTCCGAGATCATGCGCAATATCGTCGCCGAACGGGTGCTGGGCCTGCCCGGCGAAGCGCGCGCGGACAAGGACATCGCCTGGAAGGACCTGATCCGATGAGCGAGGACATCCTGCTGCTCGACACCGATGTCGAGACCGCGCTGCGCGCGGCGGTGCGGAGTCTGCTGAATGAGCGCTGCGATCCGGCGGCGGTGCTGGCCGCCTATGCCGGCGACCGGTCGCTGACGCGCTCGCTCTGGAAGTCGATCACCGCCGAATTGGGGTTGGCCGGGTTGCTGATCCCCGAGAACCGGGGTGGCGCGGGAGGTTCCGCGCGCGACGCCGCGGTGGTGCTGGAGGAGCTGGGGCGTTTCGCCGCGCCGGTGCCGTTCCTGACCAGCAGTGTGATCGCGGCGACCGTACTGCTGGCGGGCGATTCCGAACTCGTCGCGCAACTCGCGACGGGTGAGTGCACGGCGGCCCTGCTCGCGCCGTTCTCGGCGGCGACCGTCGAGCAGCTTCCCGCCCTCGTCAAGGACGCTGACGGCAGGCTGTCCGGCCGGGTGACGAGTGTGGCCGGAGCCTTCGAGGCGGATGTGCTGCTGGCGGCGGTGCGGACGCCGCAGGGCACCGAGGTGCATGCCATCGCGACCGCGCTGGTGACGGTGGATCCGGTCGTCTCGCTCGATATGACCCGGCCCCTGGCCGATATCACCGTCGACGCCGCGCCCGGGCGGGTGGTCGTGCCGGCGGGAGCCGGATTGCCCGCGCTGCGTGTGGGTTTGGCGACCGGTGCGGCACTGCTGGCCTCCGAACAGGTCGGTGTCGCGGCCTGGTGCCTGGACACCACCGTGCGATACCTGAAGGTGCGGCGGCAGTTCGGGCGCGTGGTCGGCGGCTTCCAGGCGCTCAAACATCGGCTCGCCGACCTGTACGTCGAACTCGAATCCGCGAGTGCGGCAGCACGATACGCGGCCGGTGCGCTGGCGACGGCTGATCCGGACGCCACGATCGCCGGAGCCGTGGCGGCCGCGTACTGCGGTGAGATCGCGGTGCGTGCCGCCGAGGAAGCGGTCCAGTTGCACGGCGGAATCGGAATGACGTGGGAGTATCCGGTCCACCTGTACCTCAAGCGCGCCAAGGCCGATCAGATCGGGCTGGGCAGTCCCGCGCACCATCGGTCCGTGCTCGCCGGGCTGGTCGATCTGCCGCTCGGCCGGGACTGAAACCGTATGTGCCGCATCGTAAACGACGATCAGGAGTAGAGATGTTCGAGCTCTCGGGCAAGGCCCTGCGGTACCGGGACGATCTGCTCGCCTTCATGGACGAGCACGTCTATCCGGCGGAAGCGATCTTCGAAGCGCAGATGACCGAATCCGGTGACCCGCACTATCATCCGCCGATCCTCGAGGAACTCAAGACCGAGGCGCGCAAGCGCGGACTGTGGAATCTGTTCCACCCGCATCCCGGCCTGGGTGCGGGGCTGACCAATTCCGAGTACGCGCCGCTGGCCGAGATCATGGGCCGCAGTGCGCATCTCGCGCCGGAGGCCACCAATTGCAGTGCGCCCGATACCGGGAATATGGAGGTGCTGACGCTGTTCGGCACCGAGGAGCACCGGCGGGAGTGGCTCACTCCCCTGCTCGCCGGGGATATCCGTTCCGCGTTCGCCATGACCGAACCCGCGGTCGCGAGCTCGGACGCCACCAACATCCAGTTGCGGATGGACCGCGATGGCGACGATTACGTGCTCAACGGCCGTAAATGGTGGACCTCCAACGCATTACACCGCAACTGCAAGGTGCTCATCGTGATGGGCAAGACCGACCTCGACGCGCCGACGCATCGCCAGCAGAGCATGATGGTGGTCCCGCTCGACACTCCCGGCGTGACCGTCGTGCGCGGCCTCACCGTATTCGGCTACCAGGATCGAGAGGGCCACGCGGAGGTCGTCTTCGACAATGTCCGGGTCCCCCGCACCGCACTGCTGGCCGGGGAAGGCGACGGGTTCATGATCAGCCAGGCCCGGCTGGGCCCCGGCCGCATCCACCACTGCATGCGGGCCATCGGTATGGCCGAACGGGCCCTGGACCTGATGATCGATCGAGCCCAGGCGCGCACCACCTTCGGCGCTCCGGTCGCCGATCGGGCCAATATCCAGGACTGGATCGCCGAATCCCGCATCGAGATCGAGATGGTCCGGCTGCTGACGCTCAAGGCCGCGTATCTGATGGACACCGTCGGAAACAAGAACGCGCGCACCGAGATCGCCGCCATCAAGGTCGCCGCGCCGGAGATGGCGCTCAGGGTGATCGACCGGGCCATTCAGGTGCACGGCGGCGGTGGCGTCTCCGGCGATTTCCCGCTGGCCGCCATGTACGCGCATGTGCGGACGCTGCGGCTGGCCGACGGGCCGGACGAGGTGCACAAGCGCACCATCGCACAGCGCGAACTGCGGCGCCGGGATCCGTCCTGGGGCCGGAAAGGCTGAGCCGCCCAGATGAATTCGACGAGAAGGAGTCCCGCATGACGAAAACACAGCAGGTGCTGCTGGCCGAACGGCCGACCGGGCTGCCCACCGCGGACACCTGGACCGTGACCACGACCGAACTACCCCCGCTCACGCCGGGACAGATCCTGGTGAAGATCTCCTTCATCTCGCTGGATCCGGCCATGCGGGGCTGGCTCAACGATGTCCGGTCCTATCTGCCGCCGGTGGGTATCGGCGAGGTGATGCGGGCACTCGATATCGCCACCGTGGTCGAGTCCACCCATCCGGACTTCGCCGTCGGCGATACGGTCAGCGGCACCTTCGGTGTCACCGAGTACGCGATCAGCGACGGCCGCGGTGTGCGGCGGGTCGATCTGAACGCCGCGTCCGGGCCCACCTGGCTGGGTGCGCTCGGAATGCCCGGTATGACAGCGTATTTCGGCCTGCTCGAGGTCGGGAAGCTGCAACCCGGCGATATCGTGCTGGTCTCGGCGGCCGCGGGTGCGGTCGGCAGCGTGGCCGGGCAGATCGCGAAGGCCAAGGGCGCCACCGTGATCGGCATCGCGGGCGGTGCGCAGAAGTGCCGGATGCTCACCGAGGAGCTGGGTTTCGACGCGGCGATCGACTACCGAGCGGGCAATGTGCTGCGGCAACTGCGCGAGGTGGCCCCGGACGGCATCGATATCTACTTCGACAATGTGGGCGGTGAGATCCTCGATGCCGCCCTGGCCAACCTGCGCCGCGGCGCGCGCGTGGTGCTGTGCGGGGCGATCTCGGCTTACAACGAGCAGAAACCGCCGCCGGGGCCCTCGCGCTATATGTCGCTGCTGGTGTTCCGGGCGTCCATGACCGGGTTCGTGGTCTTCGACTACGCCGATCGCTACCCCGAGGCCGGTGCGCAGCTGGCGCAGTGGCTGGCCGAGGGCCGGATCAAGAGCCGCGAACATGTGGTCGAGGGCGGTGTGGCGCAGTTCGGCGAAACCCTGAACATGCTGTTCACCGGCGCGAACACCGGCAAGCTCGTCCTGGCGCTCTGACACCGTGCCGCGTCCCCGGCGCTGCTCCGGGCCGGGGACGCGGCACGGCCGCCTGACATGTCACGGTTCGACTGATGGGAGACTGGCCAGGTGATCGAATCAGCGGACCGCTCGCGCGCGGACGACACTCGCGCACGGCTGCTCGACGCCGCCGTGATCGCCTTCGCCGAACGCGGCTTCCACGGCTCGACGACCCGTGACGTCACCTCGATAGCGGGCTTGAGCACCGCCGCGATCTACGTGCACCACCGCTCCAAAGAGGAACTGCTCTACCAGATTTCGCGCACCGGCCACCTGGACACCCTCGAGCGCGTACAGGCGGCGATCGCCTCCTCGGCGGACCCCACCGAACAGCTCATCACCCTCATGCGCGACTTCGCGATCCATCACGCCCGCGCCCACACCGTCGCCCGCGTCATCAACTACGAACTAGCCGCCCTGTCCCCCGACCATCAGCGCGAGATCAAGGACATCCGCCACACCATCGACACCGAGGTCCGCAACCTCATCGAACACGGCGTCGCCGACGGCTCCTTCGACAACCCGAACCCCCATATGGCCGCGGTCGCCATCCTGTCCCTCGGCATCGATATCGCCCGCTGGTACCACGACAACGGCCCCTGGACACCCGAAGACCTCGGCGACTACTACGTCGACCTGGCCCTGCGCATCGTCGGCGCAAACCACCCGAATCAGGCTTAAGCACACCGACATGTAATAGAGATACCGACGGGTCGATATCTCTATTCGGAAATTGTGGCCTCGCAAGATAATTCACGGATTTCGCCGAATCAATTCGGACTATCCCTTTGCGGCACATTCGCGCATGCGCCGGACGTACACTCCTCGCGCGAAATATATTCGGCACCACCGAGGAGAACCCTGATGACGAAGCTCGACTGGACGACGGCTGTGACAACGGGTCCGGGTGGAGTACGCACCGAAGAAGCCGGGGTCGTCGCGGGCGAGGTCACGCTACGGACATTTTGGTCGGATTCCGATAGTCAGGCATTGGTTACCCTGCAGCACAAGGAAATACCGGACTGGTACACGATGTCGGGCAGTCCGGTCGATGCGCCGTCCGAAGCGGCGGGCAAAGCCGTCCACGAGGCCGCGGTCGATGCCGTGCGACAGGGCGGTGGCGCCACGGTCCCGCACAACCCATAGCGTCGGCAGATCCGAGAGAACCACCGAAAAGATGCGACACGGGGATATCGGAGATGACAGGATACGGTGAAACAGAAGGGATTTCACTCTGCCCCTGATCAACTGAGGGAACAGCTTTTCGACGCCGGGAACCTCACCCGATCCCGCACGTGCGTCCACCAGAAACTGACGGCACTGCCCTTCGGCGTGCCGGGTACATCAGTTCCTGGTGGACGCATAGCGCGCTGCGTGGTTCCCGGCGTGCGGGGGTGGGGCGGGCGATACTCACTGCTGTGAGTGGGTCGGAGAAGCAGACGGGTGATGATCAGGTGCCGGCGTGGGCGCGGCGGACCGCGGGGGAATCGCGGTGGTGGGCTACCGGGGCGATGGTGGGACTGCTGGGGTTGCAGTACTTTCTGCCGGATGAGCTGACACCCGGGCCGCGGTGGGTGGTGCCCGCGGTGGGGGCGGTGCTGCTGCTGGTGCTGGTGGCCGCCAGTCCGTATCGGCTGGACCGCGAGGAGATGCGGTTGCGGCGGCTGGGTTTGCTGCTCATGGCGCTGCTCGGGTTCACCATGATCTGGGCTGTCCTGCGTCTGGTGCAGGGCCTGATCGATGGATCGGTCAGCGATAATGCCGGTGGGCTGCTCGCCTCCGGCGCGGGGGTGTGGCTGTCGAATTTTCTGGTATTCGCGCTCTGGTATTGGGAATTCGATCGGGGCGGACCCGCGGCGCGGGCGCACGCGCGCAAGTCGTACCCCGATTTCCTGTTCGTGCAGATGCAGAATCCGGACCTGGCGGATCCCGAGTGGGAGCCGCAGTTCCTGGACTATCTGTATCTGTCGTTCACCAATGCGACCGCGTTCAGCCCGACCGATGTGATGCCCATGTCGCGCTGGGCCAAGCTCACCATGATGGTGCAGTCCGGCATCTCGCTGATCACCGTGAGTCTGGTGATCGCGCGAGCGGTCAACGTCTTGAAATAACTAGCGGTTGAACCACATATCGACCACGACCATGACCACGGCGATCACGATCAGGATTACCGCCAGGGACATGGACTGGCCGATGGTCATGCAGATACCGGCGGCCAGGAACAGGCTCAGGACCGGGGCCCAGACGAAGTAGTCGGGTGCGCCTAGCGCGCGCTTCTTCGCGACCGCCCCACGGGAGTTACCGGCACCGACACCTCGGTCACGCTGTACGCGACCACCATTAGCCCTGTCCACCTGCGACACACTACATTTCACCGGGCCATCGCGGGCGGAGAGGGGGTCAGCGGCGACGCAACAGGACACCGCGGACGAAAGCGGCCTGGCCGGAGTGCTGAATATCGTCGTCCACCACGCTGATCAGGCGCACACCCAAGGTCACCGGGGGATCCCAGCGGGTGTCGACAATGCGCGGGAGGTCGGCGTCGACCAGGACCGAGACATATTCGATGGTCTGCGCATGCACGGCGTCGTAATAGCCGAGCAGCAGCTCCGCTGAGACACCGGATAATTTCGCCACATCGGCGGCCTGATGCCCGTATCCCGTTGCGGCGTCATCGAAGACGAGATCGAAGCGCTTGGCCCAGCCCTGGGCTGTCCAGACCTGTTCCAGGCCCGCGACATCGGCGATATGGTCGTCCTGGACCCGGGTGAGATGCCAGATCAGCCAGGCGATGGAGTTCGCGCCCGGCTCCAGCTGTTCGGACAACTCCGCGGCGGTCAGCCCCTCGACCGCGCCGTGCACATTCTCCTTGACCCGGCCGAAGGCGTCGACCAGCAAATCAGCACTTGTCATGACCGAATCCAAGCACAGGATGGACCGGCATATTCCCGGGCTCGCCAGGGACAGTGTGGATCCCGGCCAAAAGCATCCCGGGATGACGAAGCGTCGCCTACTCAGCGGTGGGTGGGTCGAGGGGGCAGCTCGCAGCACCCCGGGACACAGGGCACGCCATTGAGAGTGCAACCCAGACTGGGCATATCGCTCAATTTCACCGGTGCGGCACCCGTGAGGCGCTCTTCCACGAGATCCACGACCATGCGTGCGAATCGAGCGTCACCACCGGCGGTCGCGGCGCGCGCGAAGGCCATACCGAGTTCGGCGGCACGCTGTTTCGCCTCATTGTCCAGATCCCAGATCACCTCGAGATGATCGGAGACGAACCCGATCGGGCAGACCACGACGGAGTTGACGCCCCGCACCGCGAGCGCATCCAGATGATCGACGATATCGGGCTCCAGCCACGGCACCTGCGGCGGACCGGAGCGGGACTGCCACACCAGGTCGTACTCGTCGAAACCGGTTGCGGCGGCGGCCAATCGGGACGCCTCGGCGACCTGACGGCTGTACAGCCGCTGCTCCCCCGGCGGACCGGAGGCATTGTCCGCGGAGACCGGAATGGAGTGCGCGGTGAACACCAGTCGCGTACCCGCCCGCCGATCCTCGGGCAGCGACGCCACGGCCGCGCGAATCCCGTCGGCCACCGACTCGATCAGCAGCGGATGATCGAAATACTGGCGCAGTTTCACCAGATCGGGCGCGTTGGCCACATCGGCCCGCGCCCGCGCGATGTCCTCGTGGTATTGCAGACATCCGGAGTACCCGCCCCACGCGGAGGTGGGAAACACCAGGGCGGAACGGATTCCGTCCACTCGCATCCCCTCGACGGTGTCCTCCACCATCGGATGCCAATTCCGATTACCGAAGTACACCGGCAAATCGATTCCGCGCGAAGCGAATTCGGCCTCGACTGCCTTGATGATGTCCAGGTTCAGCGCATTGATCGGCGATACCCCGCCGAAGTGCAGATAGTGTTCCGCGACTTCGGCGAGGCGCTCGGGCGGTACGCCCCGGCCCCGAGTGACGTTCTCCAGGAACGGCATAACGTCTTCGGGGCGCTCGGGACCGCCGAAGGACAGCAGTAGCAGCGCATCCACTTGTTCAGCAGCGGCATCCGCGGCCACGGCTACTCCTTCAGCTCTACTCAGTTGTTGAAACCGTCGGCCGGGAACCAGGTGTTGTGGCTGGCACCACCGTCGACGTAGATGATGGAACCGGTGGTGCCCGGCAGCCAGTCGGACAGCATGGTCACCACGGACTTGGCCACCACGGTCGGGTCGTCGACATCCCAGCCGATCGGCGACGCGCCGTCCCAGTAGGTGTTCAGCATGTTCAGCTGCTTGGCGTCATCGGTGGCGGTGCCCGCGATGGCCTTGGCGGCCAGGGTCTTGATCGGGCCCGCGGCGATCAGGTTGGAGCGAATGCGCTTGGCCTCGCCCACCTCTCGCGCCACGTACCGGTTCACCGATTCGAGCGCGGCCTTGGCCACACCCATCCAGTTGTAGTACGGCATGGCGGTGCGCGGATCGAAGTCCATGCCCACGATGGAGCCGCCCTCGTTCATGACCGGGAGTACCGCGCGCGCCAGTGAGGCGTACGACCACGCCGAGATCTCGAACGCCTTGGCGGCATCCGGGCCGGGACCGTCCAGGAACGGCATGGCCTCGGGGCCCATCAGGGTGCGCGGTGCGAACGCGATGGAGTGCAGCACACCGTCGATGCCCTCGGGAGCCAGCTCGCGGACCTTATCGGCCAGCTCGGCGAGGTTCTCCTCATTGGTGACATCGAGGCCGATGGCGGGGGGAACCTCCTGCGGCAGCCGCTTGGCGATCCGGTCGATCAGCCGCAGCCGCTCCGGAATACCGGTGATGATCACCTTCGCGCCCTGCTCCTGCGCGACCGCGGCCGCGTGGAAGGCGATCGACGAGTCGGTGATGATGCCGGTGATGAGCACGGTCTTGCCAGCAAGCAATCCACTCATGGGTTGTTCGGTTCTCCTCGTTCAAAAGTTCTGGGGGTCGGTGCGTTCGGGGTCCAGCTGAGCACTGTGTCTTTACAGTGACAAGCTCAGTGGCCCATGCCCATTCCGCCGTCGACGGGGATGATGGCACCGGAGATGTAGGACGCGTCGTCCGAGGCGAGGAAGCTGATCGCCGCGGCGACATCCTCGGCCTGGCCGATGCGACCGGCGGGGATGAATTCGAGGGCGGCCTTGCGCATCTCGGGGGTCATCTCATCGCGGGTCATATCGGTGTCGATCAGGCCGGGGGCGACCACGTTCGCGGTGATATTGCGCTTGCCGACCTCGCGGGTGATGGCGCGGGCCATACCGACCAGACCGGACTTGGCGGCGGCGTAGTTGACCTGACCGGGCGCGCCGACCTGGCCGACGACCGAACCCAGGAAGATGACCCGGCCCCAGCGGCCCTTGAGCATATTGCGGTTGGCGCGCTGGGCCACCCGCCACGCACCGGTGAGGTTCGCGTCGATGATCTTGGTGAACGAATCCTCGGTCATACGCATGAACAGCGTGTTGTCCACGATGCCCGCATTGGCCACGACGACCTCGACCGGACCCTGATGCGCCTCGACCTCGGTGAAGGCGCGATCGACGGATTCGCTATCGGTCACATCGCATTTCACGCCGAAGAGACCTTCGGGCACGCCCGACCCGCGATGGGTGACGGCCACCTTGTGCCCGTCGGCGAGCAGGCGCTGAGCCACCGCGAGGCCGATGCCGCGGTTACCGCCGGTCACCAGTACCGACCGGGATGTGATGTTCGACATAGAGGGAAACCTATCTGTTCGTGTTCGGGACTCGGCGCGCGGTACCGATTTACGGCAGACGCTGACGATAGAGCAGCGCGGTCACCACACCTGCGGCGGTCACCACGAGGCCCAGGAGCAACCACGGCCGGCTGGCATCGCCCATCGTCATCTCGTACCCGATTTGCTGTTCGAGGGTGTCGTAGACCTGGGTCAGCTCTTCGAGGCTGGAGGCGGTGTAGAAGTCGCCGCCGGAGAGCTTCGCGATCTCGCGCAGGGAATCGTCATCGACCGGAACCCGTACGCGCTGTGAGCCTTTGCCGTCCTGATCCGGAATCTCGACGGTGCCCCAGGTGGTGCCGAAGGAAATCGTCGAGACCGGGACGCCCTTCTCCTTCGCCAGACGCGCGGCGGTGAAACCGTGGCGGGGATTGTCGACATCCTTATCGTCCGGCACGGTCTGCTTACCGTCGGACATGAGCACAATCCGTGCGGGCGGCGGAGTTTCGGCGCCGCCGAGCACCGAGGCCAGGGTGTCGATCGATTGCAACGCGGTCAAGATGCCTTCACCGGTGGCGGTGCGCTCGGCCAGCTTCATATTGTCGATGGCCGCCTTGACGGCCTCGCGATTGGTGGTCGGCGACATCTGCACCGACGCGGTTCCGGCGAAGGTGACCAGACCCAGATTGATACCCGGGGTGAGTCCGTCCGCGAACTCCTTGGCGGCCTTCTTGGCCACCTGAATTCGACTCGGCGGCACATCGGTCGCCTCCATGGACAGCGATACGTCGATCACCAGAATGACGGTCGCGCGATTGCGCGCCACCTTCTTCGCGGCGGTCGGACCCGCGGCGGCGAAGGTCAGCAGAATCAGGCCGACCAACATCAGCGCCACCGGTGCGTGCCGGAACCAGCCGGGCTGACTCGGCGCGACCTTCTCCAGCATCTCCATATTGGAGAAGCGCAGCACATGCCTGCGCCGACGCCACTGCACCAGCACATAGATCAGCGCGATAATCGCCACCACGGCCAGGAAACCCAGCCACCATTGATGGGTGAAATTCGAAAGGCTCACTGTCGTGGCACCCGCCCGGCATTCGAGGCGCCGAAAGTATGGCGCCGGGTGGAGACGAACCTGACCACATCGGTGATCCAGTCCCGATCGGTACGCAATTCCATCACCGGCGCGCCACAACTCCGCAGCGCCGACTCCACCTGTGCACGGTGGCGCTGCGCGGCTTTCGCGTAATCGGCGCGCAGTGAGGAGGTGACACTGAATTCGCGGGTGCGGCCGGTCTCGGGATCGTGCAGCACCACATCGCCGAGTTCGGGCAGCTCGACATCGCGCGGATCGAGCACCTCGACCGCGAGCAGATCGTGCCGGCCCGAGATGGCGCGCAGGGACCGCTGCCAATCGATATCGCCGAGGAAATCGGAGATGACAACGGCGAGACCGCGTTTGCGCTGCGGTCGGCGCAACGATTCGATCGCGCCCTGCAGATCCCCGCGCACCCCGTCGCGGGCGTGCGGGGTGGTCGCGATCTTGCGCAGCATGGTCTGCGCGTGCACCCGACCGCTGCGGGCCGGAATGCGAATCAGCTCTTCACCATTGGCGATGACGGCACCGATCCGGTTACCGCCGCCACCGGTCAGATGGGTGACCGCGGCCGCGGCCGCCACCGCCAGATCGCGCTTCTCGCACAGCGCGGTGCCGAAGTCGAGGCTGGCGGAGAGGTCCACCACCAGCCAGGTCTCCAGTTCGCGGTCGGCGATGGTCTGCCGGACATGCGCGTGCGTGGTGCGGGCGGTGACCGACCAATCCATCTGGCGCACATCATCACCCGGCTGATACATGCGCGCATCACCGGCATCGGAGCCCGGGCCCGGGATCAGGCCGAGGTGATCACCGTGCAGAACGCCATCCAGGCGGCGGCGCACGGTGAGTTCGAGGGTCTTCAACGCCGCCGCCAGACGCGGGTCTGTCAGCTCACCCTGCCGGAACGAGGGTGGGGCGTGCGAGGAGCCGCTGGGAGTTGAGATCGTCACGGGCGCAACCGAATCCGAGGCCCGCCTCACTTGGGCTGAGGCTGGCCGGGAACCCCTTGCACCTGACCGTTAGGGGCCTGCGGCGGCTGCGGAATACCCTGCTGCC
The DNA here is from genome assembly GCF_036327755.1 of Nocardia sp. NBC_01503. Lineage (NCBI taxonomy): Bacteria > Bacillati > Actinomycetota > Actinomycetes > Mycobacteriales > Nocardiaceae > Nocardia > Nocardia sp. NBC_01503. The sequence continues at coordinate 6,381,145 of NZ_CP109596.1, read as the reverse complement.
CCTGCGGCGGCTGCGGAATTCCGGGCGCCGGCTGCGGCTGACCGTGCGGACCCATGACCGGCGGTGCGGCGGGCATCGGCGCGGGCGCGCCGCCCGGGGCGACGGCCTGCGGGGCCACCTGCGGCAGACCGACCGTCTGCAGTACGCGCTTGATCACGTCATCGGGCGAAACCTCGTCGGCGAGCGCGTCGTACGACAGCACCAGGCGGTGCCGCAGCACATCCGGAATCACCTCGACGACATCCTGCGGGACCACGTAATCGCGACCGCGGATCAGCGCGACCGCACGCGCGGCGGCGATGATGCCCAGGCTCGCGCGCGGCGAGGCGCCGTAGGAGATCCATCCGGCGACATCGTGCATACCGAAGTCGGCGGGCTTACGGGTGGCGGCGATAACCCGGACCACGTAATCCACCAGCGCGTGATGCACGAAGGTGTTCGCGGCGACCTTCTGCAGGCGCACCAGCTCATCCGGATCCAGTACCGGCTTGGCCTCCGGCGGAGTGACACCCATCCGGTAGATGATCTCGCGCTCCTCCTCGACGGAGGGGTAGTCCACAACCACCTTGAACAGGAAGCGGTCGCGCTGCGCCTCGGGCAGCGGGTACACGCCTTCGCTCTCGATGGGGTTCTGAGTCGCCATGACCAGGAACGGATTCGGCATCGGATAGGTCTTGCCACCGATGGAGACATGCCGCTCGGCCATTACCTCGAGCAGCGCCGACTGCACCTTGGCGGGTGCGCGGTTGATCTCGTCCGCGAGTACGAAGTTCGCCACCACCGGACCGAGTTCGGTATCGAACTCCTCGCGGCCCTGCCGGTAGATGCGGGTACCGACGAGGTCGGTGGGCACCAGGTCGGGGGTGAACTGCACGCGGGAGAAGCTGCCGCCCACCACCTTTGCGAAGGTCTCCACGGCCAGGGTCTTGGCGATACCGGGCACACCCTCGAGCAGCACATGACCGCGCGCGAGCACACCTACCAACAGCCGTTCGACCAGCCGATCCTGCCCGACGATCACCCGTTTGACTTCGTAAATCGCCTTTTCCAGGGTCTGGACATCGCGCTCGAGGGTGTTCGGCGGCGGCGCGTCCTTCACCGTACTCACTCCGCTCACACCATCAGTCGAAGTCACCAAAATCCCCGCTTTCGCATTGGTCCTGTGCGTTCCGCCCCAACTATTCCAGGTATCCGGCGCGTTCGCCGCACCCGGTTGGGGTCCGACGCCCAAGTCGCGTCGCGGGCGGATCACGAATTTCGTTCGATCCTGCCGTCGATACCCGGACGACCTGGGAATTCGACTCGAATCTCAGCATTTCCACAGTGTGTTCGCAGCGCGCATCCACCGGTTCGCGCGAGTGTCGTGCGCGTCCGGACGGGTATGCGGCACATAGTGAGCAACGAAGGGAGAACATCGTGTCCGAGACCTGGGCGCGCGACCTCGGAGCCGAACACGAGCCCGCCGAAACCGGCACCGAGCACCGCTGCCGCGCCGACCGCATGACCGACGGACGGCATGAGACGGGAGTCGAACGGCTGGACCGCAATTGGAGCAGTCTGATCCAGGAATTGCGCGTCGTGGAAACCGGTGTGCAGCTGTTGACCGGATTCCTGCTCACACTTCCCTTCCAGAACCGTTTTCAGCTGCTCTCGGGCTCGATGCGGGTGCTCTATCTGGCAGTCGTGACCGCATCGATCGCCGCCACGGTATGCCTGATCGCGCCGGTGGCAGCGCATCGAATCCTGTTCCGGCGACATCGAATCGAGAATGTGGTGACCGCGGCGCACCGCTATGCGATAGCGGGCCTCGGATTACTGGGTCTGGCATTGATCGGCACGGCGGTATTGATATTCGATACGGTCGCCGGACCGATACCGGCAGCTGTCGCGGGCACCGCGTTCGCCATATTGTTCGCTGCGGTCTGGGTACTGCATCCCTGGCGTCAGCGACGCGGGCGGATCGGCTGACCGGTTCAGAGCGCATCGAGCTCGCGAGCCAGGTCATCGAGGCCGAGTGAACCCTGCGAGAGTGCCGCCATATGCCAAGCCCCGAGATCGAAGGCGGCGCCGTGCTTCTCGCGGGCGGCCGCACGCCCGGCCAGCCAGACCCGTTCACCGAGTTTGTAGCAGATGGCCTGGCCCGGAATGCTCAGGTAGCGAACCATTTCGCTGTCGAGTTGATCGGCGGGCAGGCCGCAGTAGCGGCCGTAGAAATCACGGGCACTGCGCACATTCATGACCTCACCCGCCGAGGCGGGGGCATCGGCGGGGAAGGCCATTCCGGCGTGGATGCCGATATCGATGATCACCCGTTGCACGCGTTGCATCTGTGCGTTGAGGAAACCCAACTGCGCGGCCGGATCGGTCAGATAGCCGAGTTCGTTCATGAGCTGTTCGGCGTAGAGTGCCCAGCCCTCGGCATTGGCGGCGACGAAACCCTGACTGATCTGGAACAGGGACAGCTCTTTCGCCAGATAGGTCCATTGGCCCAGCTGCATATGGTGGCCGGGCGCGCTTTCGTGATACCAGAGCGCGATCAGATTCCAGATCGGCATGCGGGTGCGACCGCGAGTGGGCAACCAGGTGCGCCCGGGGCGGGCGAAGTCGACGGTGGGTTGGCTGTAATACGGTGCGGCCATCGACCCCGCGGGGGCGATCATGGCCTCGACCTGCCGGAGCGGTTCCGCGAGGTCGAAGTACGTGCCCTGTAGGTCCGCGATGGCCTTGTCGATGAGGCTTTGCAGGTAGTGCAGGATGTCGTCCGGGACGGCATAGGATTCGCCGTTCTCGGTCAGCCAGGCCATGGTTTCCAAGGGCTGGGAGCCGGAACGTACTGTGTCCGAAGCGGTTCGCATGCGTGCCCACACATCGTGGAACTGCTCCCAGGCCCAGTGGTAGGCCTCGTCGAGATCCAGGTCCGCACCCGTCCAGAAGCGAGCGAAGCGCCGGTAGCGTTCGCGGCCTACGGTGTCGGACTGTCCGGCCGCGGCGGGTGCGTAGGTTCGAGTCAGCCAATCCCGCATCTCGGCGAAGGCGGCGGCGGTGGCCGCCGCCGCGCTATCCAGTTGGGGGCGAACCGATTCCGGTGCGGTGGCGGCGAAATCCTGGAACCAGCTGCCCGACTTCCCGGTCAATAGCTGTCCGAGGCTGTCGATGACCACCCCGACGGGGGTCGGCCCCGACAGCAATCCGCGTTCGATACCGACCCCGAGCGTGGCACGGTACTGGCGCAGGGCCTCCGGAATTCGCCGCATACGGCGGTCGATCACCTGCCACTGCTCCGGCGTATCGGTCGGCATGAGGGTGAACAGGTCTCGAATGCCCATCAATGGGGAGGAGGTCGGTGCGGTCAGTGTCCAGCCGCCGTTGAACACACCGACGGTGCGCAGGTCCTCCCCCGCCTCGCGCATGGCGATCTCGGCATTCAACCGCTCCCGCAGCAGCACGGCGCATCGGCGTTCCACATCCGGCAAGGTGGAGCCGCTCCGCTCGACAGTCGTGAGCTGGGCGAGGGTCTTGCGCGCGAGGTCACCGATCGCGGCGAGCCCCTCCGGCGTCAGATCGGGAAGTTCGTCGTTGTCCGGATCGAATCCGAGTCGGACCGCGAGGGCCGGATCGAGTTCGGCCAGGGCGTGGACGTAGTTATCGGCGACGGCGCGCGGCGTGGTCGCGGTGGGGTCTGTGTGCTGAGCCATGGCGCATTACCTCTCGGGCAGGAAGTGGGGCAGCGAAGGCACACGCTCGACGAACAGATTTCAGTGTGGTCCAGGCGGCTGAGTCGAAATACTCTGGCCCCCGGATGTCGAGAACCTGGAATCGGCTCCGTCCTCGTAGTAGAAGCGGCCCGAGACGAGTCGCGCCAAGCACTGAGGAGAAGACATCATGGCGAAGTACCTGCTGCTCAAGCACTATCGCGGTGCACCGGCCGCGGTGAACGACGTGCCGATGGACAAGTGGACGCCGGAGGAGATCTCGGCGCATGTGCGGTACATGAACGATTTCGCGGCTCGGCTGGAGAAGAGCGGGGAGTTCGTCGACAGTCGGGCGCTCGCCCCGGAGGGGGTGTTCGTCCGATTCGACGGTGCGGGGCGGCCGCCGGTCACCGATGGACCGTTCGCCGAGACCAAGGACCTCATCGCCGGGTGGATGGTGATCGATGTCGACAGCTACGAGCGCGCGCTCGAATTGGCCGGTGAGCTGTCCGCCGCGCCCGGCGCCGGTGGGAAACCGATTCACGAATGGCTCGAATTGCGCCCGTTCTACAGCGCGTCGCCCACTATCGCAGAGTGCGACTTCCACGGTGAATGAGGTTCTGCTCCGCAGCCTTACCCCCGGCGTGCTCGGGATACTCGTGCGCCGCGGAGCTGATTTCGCGGCGGCCGAGGACGCGGTACAGGAGGCGTTGATCGAGGCGGTGCGGGTGTGGCCGGACGACCCGCCGCGCGATCCCAAGGGCTGGCTGGTCACGGTGGCCTGGCGCAAATTCCTGGACGAGACCCGCGCCGAGGCGGCACGACGGCGGCGGGAGGACCTCATCGACGAGGAGCCCGCTCCCGGACCCGCGGTCGAGGCCGACGACTCGCTGCAGCTCTATTTCCTCTGCGCGCATCCGTCTTTGACACCCTCGTCGGCGGTCGCCCTCACGCTGCGCGCGGTCGGCGGCCTGACCACCCGTCAGATCGCGCAGGCGTACCTGGTGCCCGAGGCGACCATGGCCCAGCGGATCAGCCGGGCCAAACGCACCATCGCGAACGTGCGGTTCGATCAGCCCGGCGATGTCGCCACCGTGCTGCGGGTGCTCTATCTGGTCTTCAACGAGGGCTACTCCGGCGATATCGACCTCGCCGCCGAGGCCATTCGGCTCACTCGGCAACTCGCGACCACGATCGACCATCCCGAGGTGGCCGGGCTGCTCGCACTCATGCTGCTGCACCATGCCCGGCGTGCCGCCCGGACCGCGGCCGATGGGAGTCTGGTGCCGCTCGCCGCCCAGGATCGCGGTCGATGGGATACCTCGATGATCGCGGAGGGCGTCATGATCCTGCAGGCCGCCCTGGCCCGGGACCGGCTGGGCGAATTCCAGGCCCAGGCCGCCATCGCCGCACTGCACGCGGACGCGCGGACCGCCGCCGAGACCGACTGGGTGCAGATCGTCGAGTGGTACGACGAACTCATCCGCCTGACCGACAGCCCGATCGCGCGCCTCAATCGAGCGGTCGCGGCAGGCGAAGCGGACGGCCCCCGCGCCGGACTGAAAGAGCTTGCGGCACTCGATGATTCACTCCCCCGCCATACGGCGGTCGCGGCGTACCTGCACGAGCGCGACGGCGACCTGACCACGGCGGCACGGCTCTACACCGAGGCGGCGCGCAGTGCACCCAATCTTCCCGAACGCGACCATCTGACTCGCCAGGCCGCGCGACTGAACAACCGCGAGCATCCGGGGACATAGCGCCACTCTATGGACGCATAGCAACGCTACCGGTGCCGGAGCGAGGCCGGCTGAGGCATCGTCGACGGTAATTGACTATGTGCCTTCTGCGGGTGCCTGTCTCGTCGCTTTGACCGCTTCTCGGAATACCTCATAAGCGACCGGTACGCGCCGGACTGGCGTAATGCCGGGTGGTCGCCGATGGAGATGCAACCATTCATTTGTTTCTGCGGTTCCAGCACGAGGTACAGGACAACGCTCGCTACGGCCAATGCCCGGAAAGGATTCCTGCCTCATGTACACCCTGCTGTTCGCGCTGGTCTTGATGAGTGTGCTCGCGATTGCCCGGGCATGGCCACCGCGTTTCACCTGGGCGTTGTGCACGGTGACACTCGCCTTGCTCGTCCTATCCGTTGTCCCCCACATTGTCGGACGAGAATTCGGAATCGCGCTGTGATCCCCCGTGCGGCGACTTCGATGACAACCGATGCCGCGACAGCGCGGACAGGCCGGTCTCACCACCTGGGCCTGTGGTTCGCTCATCTCTATGTGCTCGGCATTTGCGGAACACTCGCCGGGGCCTACTTCTTCCAGTTCGCGCTCGGGGAATACCCGTGTTCGATGTGTCTCCAGCAGCGAATGTTCTTCCTGCTCAGCGCAATCGGCCCGGCTTACATCATAGCCCGCGCACGCGAAGGCGCGGTAACCACACCACAATTCGCCACCGGATGGGGCTGGGCGATTCTGGTCGCGGTGCTGGGCGGTATCGAATCGGGATCCCAGACACTGATGCACATCATTCCACCCGATCCCGGTTATGCCGGAACACTTTTCGGGCTTCATCTGTACACGTGGGCACTGCTCGTCTTCATCGCGGCCGTCATCGCGTGTGCCATTGTCCTGATACTCGCCCCCATGAGCGAACCACTCGATGCAGGCGTCAACTCGCCCGCATTTCGGAAAGCGGCCTCGGTGACGCTCACCGTTCTGGTTCTCTTCGCCGCGACCAATCTGTTCTTCTGTTTCCTGGAGCAGGGATTCCACTGGCAGATGCCCGGCGATCCGGACGGCTACGAGTTCTTCTCCGACCTCGGAATAACTGATTGATTATCGCCATGGACGGCACCAGCGAAGGCGGCTCGATGAAACGACCCCGGCTTTTGTCCGCACTCCAGTCACCCCATCAGGTATTCGGCCATCTGGGACCCAACTGGTTCGCGCCCGTCATGGGGACCGGCATCGTGGCTACCGCGGCGGCCACGTTGCCGGTGCGGATCCCGGGACTATCGGTGTTCGCCCGGGTTGTATGGGTACTCGCCGCGGCCACGCTGCTGGCAGTCGTCCTCGCGATGGCCGTGCATTGGATTCGGCATCCGGCTACCGCTCGCAGCCACGTCTACAACCCGCAGATGGCGCATTTCTACGGTGCCGCGCCAATGGCGCTACTCACCGTCGGGGCCGGTGCGCTGCTGACCGGAAAGCCACTCCTCGGCGAGCACGTGGCCATCAGGCTCGATTGGGTGCTGTGGACCGCGGGCACCGTGGGTGGCCTGTTCACGGCGGTCGTCGTCCCCTACGTCATGTTCACCCAACACAATGTCGAGTCCGACGGCGCCTTCGGCGGGTGGCTCATGCCCGTCGTGCCACCGATGGTTTCCGCCGCCACCGGCGCACTGCTCATCCCCCATGCGGGGTCCGGCTCCGGCCCCGCGACCCTGCTCTACGGCTGTTACGCGATGTTCGGGCTATCGCTGTTCGCCTCGATCATCATCATCACGATGATCTGGAGTCGCCTGACACATTTCGGCAGCTCCGGAACCGCACGCGTGCCGACCCTGTGGATCGTGCTCGGCCCCCTCGGACAATCCATCACCGCCGCAGGCCTTCTCGGGAGCGCCGCGCCCCTCGCGGTCACTCCGGACGTCGCCGCCGGGTTGCGGGTGTTCGCCGTCATTTTCGGAGTTCCGATCTGGGGGTTCGCGGTGCTGTGGATCGCCCTCGCTACCGCGCTGACCGTGCGAACCCTGCGGGCCGGAATGCCTTTCGCGCTGACCTGGTGGAGCTTGACGTTCCCGGTCGGCACCTTCGTGACCGGTACCACGCAACTGGCCGTGCACACCGACCTGCCCGCTTTTCGGGTCGGCGCTGTCGCCGCGTTCGCCGGGCTGCTGTTCACGTGGTGCTTGGTCGCGATCCGAACCGCGATGGGCAGCATTCGCGGACATCTGTTCCTGCCCCCTCCCGCAGCGGCACCGATCAAGGCCGGCAAAGGACCTGCCCGCCGGAACCTGAACAGCCCAACCCCTTGACGAGTCTCGCCGCAGAACATTGCGGTGTAGTCGATTCCCTGTTCGGTATCGCCCGCGGCGTTGAGGTCGCGCAGGACCGTGGGTTCGCCCTGGCCGCCCGGTTCGAGGACCCGAGCAAGAACTCCCTCGGCCCGCCTCAGCGCGAGGGTGACCTCGCGAACTGACCTCGTGGGTTCGCGGCCGATCAGCTCACGATGTGGATCGGTCGCGAACCGGTGGTGGCAATGACCGTCGAGCCCTGTGAGAGATTGACAGTGACCATGCCGCCGGAGTCGTTCGGCAGGGCACGGCCGGGTGCTATGAGGTTGCCGGACCAGGCATGCGATATGCCGTCGCAGTCGATCTGGACGGGTCCGTCGAGTTTGACGGCTATCGGGCCGCCGATGCCGCCGGAGAACATCTGCTCCAGTGATCCGTCGACCACTTGGATTCCGGCGGTTCCGCCGCCCGAACAGTCGGCCGTGCCGCCGATGGCCAGGGTGGTCACCCGGTAGGTCAATGCGGAATCGACGCTGATGGTTGCGGGTGACTGTGCGGCCGCGGGGACGGCGATGATGCCGCCGCAGCCGAGCGTTGCCGCCAGTACGAACAGGGGTGGAGTGCTGGAGCGACCGAACATGATGCGCCTCCTGTCGGTGGCCGATCGCATGTGATCACCACATCATGCCCCCGTCCGCGCCACCGATACCCACATGTTGCCGAAATGCCGCCCTGGCCTCGGTCGGCGTATACCGCCCATCGCTTTCGCCCCCGGAACCGCGGTGCAGCTCCTGATCAAGTCCCTTCGCCTTCGGACCGGCCGCTGAAGGTCGGCCCATCAGTGTCTTCACCACCGAGGACGAACTCACCGAATACGACGACGACAATCCGATGACCCTGGCGGAGCTGCGGGCCAGCGTCGGCCGGGTACTCGGCGTGGATATGCCCCTCGAATCGCCGACTCGACTGTCGCGCTTCACCTTTCAAGCACGCCAGGCCGAAAGCTACCGTGTGGGACGGATTCTGCTGGCGGGCGATGCGGCGCATCTGTTCCCCGCGACCGGCGTGGCATTGAACGCGGGCATGCTCGATACGGTCAACCTGGCGTGGAAATTGGCTGCCTCCGTACAGGGTTGGGCACCCGAGGCCCTGCTGGGCACCTACCATTCCGAACGACACTACGCGGGGGTGCGTACGCTGCTGCACACCCAGGCTCAGGTGGCATTGCGGCGTGCGCAGGATCCGGCCGCCGATGCCCTGCGCGCGGTATTCCAGGAGTTGCTCTCCGATGAGCAGGCACTCGAGCGGATGGGAGCCTTCATCGCGGGCAGCGATATTCGCTATCCGATGCCCGGTGACCACGAACTGATCGGCGGTTTCGCGCCTGACCTGACCCTGCACACCGACGACGCACACCGACGACGGCACCAGCGATGTCGCCGAGTTGATGCGGGCAGCCCGGCCCGTATTCCTCGTTCTGGCCGATCGTCCGGAGCTGCGCGAAGTCGCTCGGGAATGGGCCCACCGCATCGAAATCCGAAGCGGCAAAACAGATAACCGCCCGGCTGACGCCTTCCTGATCCGCCCCGACGCCTGCGTCGCCTGGGCCGCTGGCCTCGGCGAACCGGCCGACACCGCCGCTCGCTCCCTGCGGGAGGCACTCACCACCTGGTTCGGCGCACCGCGGTAGGCGGATTCGAGCACCCCGCACCGACTCTCGACCGCTCGCGTCGACAGGACCGGCGGGCTCCTCTACGGTGCCGGTATGACGACGAAGAAGCAGGCGGGAGAGGCGGTACTCGCCGCGAAGGCGCGACTCGGGCTGACCTGGGTACAGCTCGCCGAACTGCTCGACGCACCGGAGGCGTGGACCGTTGCCGCCTTGCTCGGACAGCACCCGCTCAGCGTCACACAGGCCGAAAAGGCCGCGGGAATACTGGAACTCGGCGCCCAGGAGATCGCCGCGTTCACCGCGCGGCCGACGCGCGGCGCGCTGGACGCGGCGGTGCCGACCGATCCCACCATCTATCGCTTCTACGAGGTGTTACAGGTATACGGCCCCGCGATCAAGGAGTTGATCCACGAGAAGTTCGGTGACGGCATCATGAGCGCCATCAACTTCAAGATCGACGTGGATCGCCGCGATGATCCCGGGGGCGAAAGGATCGTCGTCACACTCGACGGCAAATATCTGAAGTATCAGTGGGGCTGAGGTCGCCGCCGGACAGGAAACGCTCCAGTTGATCGCCGAAACCCGGTGCGGCCGCCACGAAATGGCCCGCACCGGGTGCGATGACCCGCTCCGCGTGCAAGGCCGCCGCGAGTTCGTCACAGATCCGCTCGATCCCGGGCTGATGCGCACCGGAGGCGACCATGGCGGGAATCCCCTTCGCGCGCAACACTTCCAGATCAACCCTGATCTCCCCCGGCAGCCGCGCGTACTGCGCCCGCCGCACCGCGGCCGTCACCGCCTCCGGCAGCGGTCCCGCCCCGACGCCGGGAGCTCCCGAGAGCGTGAGAAACTCCCGCAGCGCCTCAGGTTCGGAGTCGAGCCCCTCCAGCAAAACCATGTCCCCCAACTCCTTCAGCCGCACCACATCCGCATCCCGCTCGGCCAGGAAGTACAGCGGCGGCTCGATCAGCGTCAACGACCGCACACTCCCCGGATCCGCGACCGCGGCCAGCAAAGTCCCGAGCACCCCGTAGGAGTGCGCGACCACATGCGGTCGAAGCCCCCGGAACACCTCCCCGAGATCCTGCGCATCGACCAGGAAGTCATGCCGCCCCCGCACCGGCGGACTCGGCGCGAACCCCCGCCGATACACCGGCACCAACGTCCACCGCTCAGCCAGCGCCTCCAGCCCCGCCCAGGTGGCCCCCGGCCCGGCCCCACCGTGCACCAGCACTATCTCCGGACCATTCCCGACCCGCCGCACCGCGAGATCATCCATAACCCCAGTCTCTGCCTCCCGGTGCGATCCGGTCCAGCATGACCGCGTCCGGAGTGAGAAATTCCATTCCCCTCAAGGCGTCTGTGGCACCGCGTCTTTCGGCATCATGACCGGATAGCGCACCAGCCGGAAGCTGTCGAACGTCAGCTCGCGGACGTGAGTGAAATCCGACCACAACAGTCGGCCGCCCTTCAGCAGGAGCATCGGGCGCACCCGCCGCCGGACCTGTTCGAGTTCCGCGGCGGTCGCGAGTCGTCGGGGACCGGCTGTGCCGTACAGCCGCACGCCGGGAGGAGTGGCGAAGCGACCGGTCAGCAGTGACCGGAACCAGAACAACGATCCGCTGTCGACCGCCGACAGGCAGACCCGTGGATTCGCGTCGAGATTGCTTGCCAGGGCGCTCGTGTACTGGTCGAAGTAGAACCCGGTGCGGTCGTCCCGGAGGAAGACCGTCCCGATCGGGGTCACATTCGGCATCCCGTCCCTGTCGACCGAGGCGATCGCGAAGTGGCCCGTCGATCTCTTCGCCCGCGACACGATCTCGCGAACCTGATCCCATTCACGGTCAACGGTCATCGTGACTCGCCCCCGGCAATTCGGCTCCCCTGCTTCATAATTCGGAGGCTAACAGCATCGGACGGGAGGACATCGATTGATCATCGAGATTCCGGAGGGGTGCGCTCGGCGGAAGGTTGCCGGGGGGAGGCTGGGTGGAGTGGATTGCGGGGTTGCCGGGAGTGGTCGATGAGGTGATAGGACGGTGGGGTGAGCGCAGGAGGGGGCGGCGGCAGGGCGATCCGGAGTGACTCATCGGAATCACCGACCGACTCGCCGAAGCGCTCACCTGAAATCGCCCGAATTCCGTTCTGACTGGCGCGGCGATTCACCCTCGTGGACACTGTGACAGCCGGTACCGGATGCCCGAAACTTTCCGGCGGACGCGACCGTCCCATGGAGATGCGCCGAAACTTACGGATCTCCTTTCACTCCAGTGGTTTTCCAGCGGTAGCGTAGAAACTGTGCCGGTCGACGGTGTCCGGCGGTACGGGATGTGGGTGTACAAGTGTGGGATTTCGAGGTTTCTCCCCGGCAGTCGATCGGCGAGTCGGTGCTGGTCGATCTACAGGCGAAGGCCGAGGCCGATGGCGTGGCATTGCGGATCGGCGTCGTATTGGAGAACAACGGCGCGGTACTGCTGTTGGAGCGCCAGGAGTATGTGGCCGGTAGTCGGCCGTTGAACCTACCGGGCACCACGGTGCGCCCGGGTGAGGAGCTGGCCGCCGCGGTGGCGCGCGCGGTGCTCGAGGAGACCGGGCTGACGGTGGTCGACATCCGCACGCATCTGGGCGGCTTCGATTACCTGTCGAATGCCGGAAAACCGGTCCGCCGTGAGCATTTCGCGGTCGAGGTGGCGGGTGTCGGGCCGATCCGGCTGAGCAATTACGGTGACTACCGCTGGATCCCGCTCGACGGCGACCTACCGGTGACGCCGTCGATTCGCCGCATCCTCACCACCTACCGGGAACAGCGCTGATTCCCTCGAGTCAGACCGGATCCGATGGCGGCGCGGCGGCCGCCACGATCTCCTGCAGTGCGGCGATATGCCCCAGGAAGGCGTGCCTGCCGGTGTCCGTCAGCCGCGCCCGCACCTTGCGGCGGCTGCCGTCGAGGCGACGCTCGGTGCTGATGTATCCCGCATCCTCCAGCGTCGCCAACTGCTTGGACAGGGCCGAGTCCGACAGCGCCAGCCGGTCTTTCAGAAACGCGAACTCCGCCCAGTCGGCCGCCGCCAGCGTCGCCACCAGCGACAGCCTGGTACTGGGATGGATCAGTTCGTCGAAGCGTGCCGCCGTCATGCCCGCACCCACCGCCGCAGCACCCGCAACAGCTCCGGTCCCCCGAACCCGATGATCGCCGCGACCAGCACCGCCGACCAGATACCCGGGTGCGCGGCCCCGTCGGCATTCAGGGCGAACGCCGAACCTACAGTGACACAGACCAATCCGATCAACATGCCGATCACCACGATGGGCGTCCGCCGCCCCGCCGTATCCGCCGAGACCTGTAGCCCGTCCGTGCGCCGCCGCCCATCGAGCAACCGCGAAGCCACGGCCGAATGCCCGGCCCCGAACGCCAGGGTCGCGGCGATCACCAGCCAGTCCGGCCCCAGATCACCGATCACCCCCAGCACCAACCATCCGGCCGCCATCCCCCACCAGTACCCCCGAGGCAACCCGACCTCATCGGCCACCCGGCGCCGAGCCCGCTCGGCCGCATCCAGTGCGGCCCGAGCCTGATCCGCGGCAACGTCATCCATGACAACCCCCTCACTTTCCTAACGGGAAAGTCAAGCGTCCCACTTTCCCGCCAGGAAAGTCAAGGGCGGTCGCCGATTACGGAACCCGAGCTCAGCCCGCTATCGGCCAATTGAGTTCGGTGCGCAGGTCGTCGGGGTTCATCTCGGGCGAGGGCTGGGTGAGGTAGACCTCCCAGCGTTGGTCGGCCGGAGTGAGACCCTGGGCTTCGATCCACTTCTGAAGTTCGTTCCAGGAGGAGGTGAGACCGTCGAATCCGCCGAGGTGGATGACGCGCGCGACCTGTCCGCCCGGGAGAGAGCTCGCGATGACCTCGCCGGTGGGTTCGACCGGACCACCGGTGGCGAAGCCGACCTCGACGTCGAGCGGATCACCACCCGCTCCGCGGTAGAGGCCGAAGGCCGGGCCCTTGACATCGAGTCGCTGGGTGGCGATCGCGCCACCGAGCGCACCGAACGAGGCATCGAAGAAGTCGCGCAGGCCCGCGAGTGGGACCACGGCGTGGACCGCGGCCGTCACGACCGGGTCGAGGGTGACGAGTTCGGGTACAGCGGTCATCTGATTTCCTCCGAAGGTGAGTCGTCTGGCTGTGACTGTCGACGGTGCACGGGCGGAAGACTCATCGGTCAGTTGATATCGAGTTCGGCGAGCAGGTCACGGATACGGGATTCGATCTGGTCGCGAATGGTGCGGACAGCGGCGAGATCCTGACCGGCCGGATCGTCGAGTCTCCAATCACGATAGGAGACGCCTGGAAAGAACGGGCACGCGTCCCCACAGCCCATGGTGATCACAATGGTCGAGGTCTCGACCGTCTCGGGTGTGAGGATCTTCGGAGTCTGGTCGGTGATATCGATACCGACCTCGCGCATGGCCTCGACGGCCACCGGATTGACGGTATCGGCGGGCGCGGTTCCGGCGGAACGGACTTCGACCCGATCCCCCGCGAGGCGACTGAGAAAACCCTGCGCCATTTGCGAGCGCCCGGCATTGTGGACGCAGACGAACAACACACTCGGCGTGGTGGATGCCATTGCAGCAGTAAGCCTTTCAGGAGGCGGCGGGCCGATGTGGAACGACCACGTCATCGGCGGCGACGGGGGGTGCGGGATAGAACAGCGCGACCGCGCCGAGCCCGAGCAGTGCGCCGATCAATTGCGCGGCGATGAATCCGGGCGCGGAGGCGGGTGCGATACCGGCGAAGGTGTCGGTGAAGATCCGTCCGATGGTGACGGCCGGATTCGCGAACGAGGTGGAGCTGGTGAACCAGTAGGCCGCACCGATCCAGGCCGCGACGGCCACCGGTGCGAGCGCGGATCGGCCCGTACGAACCAGGGCGAAGATGAGCACGATAAGCCCTGCGGTGGCGACGATCTCACCGATCAGATGCCCGCTGTCGACGCGATCATGGGTCGAGATCTGCCCGGCGGACTGGTTGAACATGACGTTCGCCAGCACCGCGCCGGTAATAGCCCCGGCCGTCTGCGCGGCCACATACGCCGCGAGTTCCCCACCGGTCAGGCCCGTGCGCGTCTTCCGGCCGACCAGCCAGTCGGCCAGGGACACAGCCGGATTGAAGTGCGCACCGGAGACCGGCCCGAATATCAGAATCAGCACGGCGAGCCCGAAGACCGTGGCGGTCGAATTCTCCAGCAATCGCAGGCCGACATCATTGGGCGAAAGCTGTTGCGCGGCAATACCGGAGCCCACGACGACGGCGACCAAGGCCGCGGTACCGACGCCTTCGGCCGCCAATCGGCGCGCCAGCGGCGGCGCGATGATGTCGCTCACGCGGGCGTGACGGTCAGGCCGGTGGGCACCAGCACATCGGAGAGTCGCTGCAGCGCAGCGGGAATCACCCGGTAGTACACCCAGGTACCGCGCCGCTCGGAGGTGAGCAGGCCCGCCTCGCGCAGCACCTTCAGATGATGCGAGATGGTGGGCTGGGACAGCTCGAAGGCCGGAGTCAGCTCACACACACAGACTTCCTCCCCGCCGGCCGCGGCGATCAGGGACAGCAGCCGCAGGCGCACCGGATCCCCGAGCGCCTTGAACGCTCCCGCCAGCGTGACCGCACTCTCCGCATCGAGAGGTTCGGACAGCGTGGTGGAGCAGCAATTCGCCAGGGCGATCACCGGAAGTTCTTGTTTCGACACGTTTCTATATTGACAGATGTCGATGCAGCACGCCAGACTTGATTCGACAGTCGTCAATATAGCCCGGTCAGCGGAGCAGAAGGCTCCGGTTTCGGGTGCTTCGAAAGGGTGATCCCCATGTCAGATCTCGACAACGAACTGCGCGAAACCGTGCGATCCCGCTATGCCGCGGCGGCAACGGCGGTCGCCGCGGGCGGCACCGCCGAAGATTGTTGCGGGGGCAGCGACTGCTGCGCGACCGGAGCCATGGAGCTCGACGAGAATTTCGGTGCGAGCCTGTACGCCGCCGCCGACCGCGACCAACTCCCGATCCAGGCGGTCGCCGCATCGCTCGGCTGCGGCAATCCGACCGCGGTCGCCGACCTGCGAGCAGGTGAACGAGTGCTCGATCTCGGATCGGGCGGCGGTATCGACGTCCTGCTGTCCGCACGCCGCGTCGGGGCGACCGGTAAGGCATTCGGCGTCGATATGACCGATGAGATGCTGGCCCTGGCCGATGCCAACGCCGCCAAGGCCGGCATCACCAATGTCGAGTTCCTCAAGGGCACCATCGAAGCGATCCCCCTGCCCGACAGCAGCATCGACGTGGTGATCTCCAATTGCGTGATCAACCTGTCGACCGATAAGCCCACCGTCTTCGCCGAAATGGCGCGAGTTCTCGTGCCGGGCGGGCGAATCGGCATCACCGATGTGGTCGCCGATGATGCCCTCTCCCCCGCCGAGCGTGCCGAACGCGGCGACTATGTCGGCTGTATCGCGGGCGCGCTCTCCTTCACCGAATACCGAAACCACCTGGCGGCAGCCGGATTCGGCGATATCGAGATCACCTCCACGCACGCCGTCGCGGACGGCATGCACTCGGCGATCGTCAAGGCCGTCAAACCGTCCGAGCCGAGTTGCTGTGCGGGCGACTGCTGTTCGGGCCAGTAGGCTCCGGTAATCGCCTTCATCACCACCATCATGTAGCGCTCACCGAACCTGTGCACCCGGAGCTTTCAGTCCGCCTTTCATGGCGAGGCCCTTGCCGCCGGGTGCCTTGGCCGGCCCCTTCATACCCAGGCCCTTACCCGCGGGTGCGGCCTTGGGCTCGGCCGCGGCGGCGGTCTCGACCACAGGAGCCTCGGCCTCGACCGGCTCGGGCTCGGAAACCGGTTCGGGCTCTTCGACCTTCGGGACCTGAACAACCTTCAGGTTCTCGCTCAACACACTCGACTCGACCCGAGTGATCGAGTCCAACATCAACTGCGCCACATCGACGACCTCGGTGCCCTGACCGACCTCGCCACCATCCTTACGCGCGGTCACACCATCGGTCAGCATCACCCGGCAGAACGGGCACCCCGTCGCGATCAACGACGGCTCATTACCCCCCGCGAGGGTATCGAGGGCCTCATCGACACGGTCGACGTTGATGCGCTTGCCGAGCTGCTCCTCCATCCACATCCGCGCGCCACCGGCACCACAACACATCGACCGCTCACCATGACGCGGCATCTCGACCAGATTCGACCCCGACGCCGCCATCAACTCACGCGGAGCGTCGTAGATCTTGTTGTGCCGACCCAGATAACACGGATCGTGATAGGTGACATTCTTCGCCACCGGCGAGACCGGGATCAGGTTCTTGCCACGCACCAGGCGGTTCAACAACTGAGTGTGGTGCACCACCTCATAGGAGCCACCGACCTGCGGATACTCATTGTTCAACGCGTTGAAGCAATGCGCACAGGTCACCACGATCTTCTTCTTGGCCTGCTCGACACCCTCGAACACCGAATTCAACAGTTCGATGTTCTGCATCGCCAACTGCTGGAACAGGAACTCGTTACCCGCACGCCGCGCCGAGTCACCGGTGCAGGTCTCCTCCTGACCCAGCACCATGAACTTCACCCCCGCGGTCGCCAGCAACTCGGCCACGGCCTTGGTGGTCTTCTTCGCCCGATCCTCATACGCGCCCGCACAACCCACCCAGAACAGGTACTCGTACCCGTCGAAGGAATCCGCGTCCCGACCGAACACCGGAATCTCGAAGTCCACCTCGGAGATCCAGTTCAGGCGATCCTTGGCGTTCTGCCCCCACGGATTGCCCTTGTTCTCCAAATTCTTGAACAACCCCGCCAACTCGGACGGGAACTCCGACTCGATCAACACCTGATAGCGGCGCATATCGATAATGTGATCCACATGCTCGATATCGACCGGGCACTGCTCCACACACGCACCACACGTGGTGCACGACCACAACACCTCGGGATCGATAATGCCACCGACATCCTCGCCACCCACCAGCGGACACTCCGCCTCGGCCCACGCGGCCTCGGACACCTTGCCCGAATCGCCACCGGCGAGCAGATAGGGAGCCTTGGCGTACGTGTGATCCCGCAGCGACATGATCAAAAGCTTGGGAGACAAGGGTTTTCCGGTGTTCCACGCCGGACATTGGCTCTGGCAGCGACCGCATTCGGTGCAGGTGGTGAAGTCCAGTAACGCCTTCCAGGTGAAGTCCTCGATCTTGCCCGCACCCAGCACATCGACATCCGGATCGGCGGTCTCCATCTCCAGCACCTTGCCGCCGGACATCATGGGCTTGGCCGCTCCCAGCGCGACGCCACCATCGCCCTCGCGCTTGGAGTAGATATTGAAGAACGCCGAAATCCGGTGCCACGCAACACCCCAGGTGAGTTTGCGGCCGATGAGGTACAGGAAAGCCGCACCGGCGAGCATCTTCACGAACGCGAAGACCGAGATCAGTACCGGGCTCGCCGGAAGCACTCGCGCCACCTGCGTGGTCAGCGGATCGCTGAACGCGTGCGCGCCACCGTACGTCGCGATCTTGCCCGACTTGACCAGCGCATCACCGAAACCGTGTGTGGCCACGATCAATTCGACGAGATACGCGGCAAGGAAGTTGGACCCGCCGAACCGGGAGAGCCGCTCGGGCCGTCGCGGATGATTCAACTGGCGGATGAGGATCAGCGTCACGATTCCGATGACCGTGCCGACACTGAGCACCTCCTCCAGCAGGTGATAGCCGAAGGTGTCACCGATGTTCGGCCAGTGGAACTCGGGATCGAAAGTCTGCCCGTAGGACTCGAAATAGAAGACCATCCCGAGCAGGAACCCGACCATCACCAGCCAGTGCGCCCAACCGACGGTCCGGAACTTGTTCATCCGGGTATGCGCGCCGACCTCGACCAGTACGGTCTTCACCCGCGGCAGTACCGGCCGCAGCCGCGACCGATCCGGTTGCCCCGCACGGAAAACTCGAATCATCCGCATCAGCCCCGCGAAGAGCGATCCCCAGCTGAGCAGGGTGATGATCCCGCCGATGATTCCCAGTGCGATCGTCGCAGTACTCAAGGTGCTGACCCCCCGGTCCGAGAATTCACCGGGCAGTAGCCGAGTCTTGTTACTGCCCAGTAACTTACGTATCTTCTGTCAAGTTATCATCGATTCCGCGAAGACGAAAGCACCGATTCGTTCGACTCCGCCGCGAAAGCCTGTGCCCCAGGCCACATCTCAGGCGCGCGTGGTCCGGCCGTGCGTGTCCGCGGCGGCATCGAGCGAATTACTCAGAGCCATCAGCTTTTCCACGGCCTCACCGTGCTGTTCGATGAAGTCCTGACGAGCCCGGCCCCGCCGGAAGTGGATGAACGCGCGCCCGGTTTCGAGCTGCCAGGTGTACCAGAACAGGTACGGCACCGTGAGCGCGAAATTGACTATGCCCCAGACGATCCAGACGTCATTGTTGAACCAGCCGTCCGAGGGCATCACCTTCGGGAAGAAGTTGTAGATGGCGATCACCACCATCAGCACGGGCAGCGTGTAGATGCGGGCCATGATGTACAGCTCCGGACGGCCCTTGACCAGCGGGTAGATCTCCGCGACAGCCAAAATGCAGACACTGGCCGCGAAATGCTCCTCCTGCGGCGGGTATCCGCCGAAGGTGAAGCACAGATTCCAGGTGGTGTAGAGGAAGTTCCACGCCATGGTCGTATAGGCGACGAGTTCGGCATTGCGACCGGGCAGCACCTCCCAGAAGCGCGGGCAGTACGGAATGGTCAGGCAGAGTCCCAGGCCGACCGCCGCGTTCCAGTAGTTGCCGATCTCGGCGTCGCGCAGGGTGGCCTCGGCGATATTCAGGAACAGGATGGCGTACGGAAACCACAGAAAGCGCGGATTCCGCAACAACTCCCAGATCCGCCCCTCCCGCTGCTCGGCGACCGCGATCCGCATCGCGCCGACAATGATCAGCGGAATCAGCACCGACAGGATCTTCGCCCACGAGAACCAGTTGATCAGCCCGATATCGCGGCCCGGCCCCCAAATCCACAGCGGGAAAGTGAGCAGCGCCAGCCCCCACACCCACATCGCCGGGCGCGGATGCTTGCGCATGAAGTCGACGATCACCCACAGCACAGCGCAGAACACCACCATCGACACCAGGGTCACCCAGGTGAATGGCGCGGGATTCCCCGAAACCGCCTCCGACGCCGCACTGATCACGTGAACCGCCTTCCACCGTCATCTATCGGGAATTGCGCGGGCTGGCCGTATCGGCATCATCATTACCCGTTCCAGCGGGAATCGGACGCGGCACGCCGAGACGAGCGCCCGTCCGGTTACGCGGCTCCCAGGACGAGATGAACGAAGGTGCCCGAGAGGCCGTAGGTACTGACGCCCGCGTACGCCGTTTCCGGGTAGGGCCAGTCGGTGCCGCTGCGCACCGGCGCGATACCCAGGCCCGACCAGTCCACCGCCGAGGTGGGCTGATCACAGTGCAGGGTCGCGGGAATGTGGCGATGCTTCAGTGCGAGAGCGGTTTTGATGACTCCGGCCAGACCGCCCGCCGCCTCCGGATGGCCGATATTGGATTTGATCGATCCGACCAGGCAGGGTTGCGCGGCCGGACGATTCCGGCCGATGGCCGCGCCGATCGCCTGCAACTCGAGGTGATCACCCGCCGGGGCCGCATTGCCGTGCGCTTCGAGATAGCCGAGCTGTTCGGGCGCGAGACCCGCTGTGGCGCAAGCACGTTCGATGACCTGCAGATAGCCCTCGAGGGAGGGTGCGATGACCGCCTTGGCGGTGCGGCCCTTGCTCGCCTGTGCGCTGCCGCGAATGACCGCGTGGATATGGTCACCGTCGCGGCGGGCGTGCGTGAGCGGCTTGAGGACCAGCACCGCGGTACCGTCACTGCGCACGAACCCGTCGGCCTCCTCACTGGCGAAACGGCAACGGCCGGACGGCGAGAGCATTCCGGCGGCCGCGTACCCGACGGTGTGGTCGGTACCGCGCACCAGGCTGACACCGCCCGCGAGCGCGATATCGCACTCCCCGGTCCGCAACGACTGGCAGGCCAGATGTACCGCGAGCGTCCCGGACGAGCAGGCCGCGTCCACGGTCGCGCACGGGCCACGCAGATCCCAGGCGTAGCCGATACGGCCCGACGCCATACTGCGCGCGGCGGCGCCCGCGATGGCGTACATGTCGACGGCGCGATCCCGGGAGCGATTGTCCCAGTGTTCGGCGGTGCTCTGCCCCATGAAGACTCCGATGGGCTGGCCCGCCACCCGGTTCTCATCCAGTCCGGCATCGCGCAGCGCATCGCGGGTTGTCAACAGCAATGCCCGATGCTGTGGGTCGAGTTCGGCGCTCTCACGGTCGGTGATATGGAACTCCGAGGGATCGAAATCGGCTGTGCTGTCCGGAAATTCACCCGCTGCCAGCGCGTCGACGCCATCGCACAGCAGTTGCCACAGCTGCCGGTGATCCATCGCTCCGGGGAACCTGCACCCCATACCCACGATCGCGATCGGCTCGTTCGCACTCATCCGTACCGTCCGTTCCCTCGATGCTGCGCGCCTGGTGACCCCCCTCCAAGATCACCCGTACGATAGCCGCGATCTATCGCCCACCGAGCGCATCTGATGCCGGTCGGCGCGGCCGAACTCGTGGTCCCCTCCAATTCGTCAACAGGAAGGCACAACCGAATGTGCGGTATCGCAGGCTGGGTTGATCCGTGCGGCAGGCTCCGCGACGGCGAACACGTCGCGGCCGCCATGGCCGCGACACTCGCCGGTCGCGGACCCGATGGGCACGGCGTCTGGGCGAATTCGCATGCCGCGCTGGCACACCGCCGCCTCGCGGTGCTCGATCCCGACCACGGACACCAGCCCATGCTGGTCGCGGACGACTCCAATCGCACCATTGCCGCACTCGCCTACACCGGCGAGGTGTTCAACCACGCCGAGCTCCGGAGCGCGCTCGAACTGCTGGGGCATAAATTCGCCACCCGCACCGATACCGAAGTGGTGCTGCACGCCTGTCTGGAGTGGGGACTGGACGCGGTGCACCGACTGCACGGCATGTTCGCCTTCGCCTACTGGGATGTCGCCACGCGGCGCCTACTCCTGGTCCGCGACCGACTCGGCATCAAACCGCTGTGCTACCGGATCGACGGTCCCCGAGTGTATTTCGGCTCCGAACCCAAGGCACTGCGCGGTGTCGGACCCACGGAAATCGATCCGGACGGGCTGCGCGACCTCCTCGCCTGTGTTCGCACTCCCGGCCGCACACTGCTGCGCGGGGTCAGCGAGGTCCGTCCCGGCACGGTGCTCATCGTCGATCCGCGCGGCGTTCGCGAACATCGGTATTGGAGATTGGAACCCGCTCCGCACCAGGACGATCGGGCCACTACGGTCGATACCGTCCGCGGCCTGCTCACCGATATCACCACGACTCAGTTGCACGCCGACGTCCGCCTCGGCTCGCTGCTCTCGGGCGGGCTCGATTCCAGTGCGCTGACCGCCCTGGCCCAGAACGCCCTGAGATCAACCGACACGAAACTGTCCACGTTCGCCGTCGACTTCGCCGGAAACACCGGCGATTTCGCGCCCGACGCACTGCGGACCACACCCGACGCACCGTACGTCCGCGATATGGCCGCCCACTGTGGACTCGACCATCGCGATATCGTGCTCGACTCCACCGCCCTCACCGATCCGGCAGTACGTCACGCGGTGGTCGCCGCCCGCGATCTACCCGCCGCCGGCGATATGGACTCCTCGCTGTATCTGTTGTTCCGGGCGGTACGCGAACACGCCACCGTGGTGCTGTCCGGGGAGAGCGCCGACGAGGTCTTCGGCGGCTACTCCTGGTTCCATGACCCGCAGGCGATTTCGCGCGCCGACTACCCGTGGCGCTACTTCGCGGGCCGCAGTGGAGCCTGTCGAGCGCTGCTCCGCGACGATATCGCCGCCGCACTCGACCCGACCGCGCACCGCGCCGATCACTACCGTCAATCGCTGACCGAAATCCCTACGCTGCCAGGTGAATCCGAGATCCAGCGCCGTATGCGCGAGATATTCTGGCTGCACTACACGCACTGGCTGCCCGATCTCCTGGATCGCAAGGACCGGCTGTCGATGGCCGTGGGCCTGGAGGTGCGCGTCCCGTTCTGCGATCACAAGCTCATCGAATACGCCTTCAATATCCCTTGGCGGCTACAGACTTTCGACGGTCGCGAGAAATCACTCCTGCGCGCCGCCGTGGCCGATCTCCTCCCCTCCAGCGTCACCGCACGGGTGAAGGCCCCCTACCCCATCACCCACGACCCGGCCTACGGTCGCGCCCTGCGCGAGCAGGCCGCGGACCTCCTGGCGGCCCCCGCTGCACCCGTCTGGGACTACCTGGACCGCAACCGGTTACGCGATCGTCTGCGACGCCCCCTCACCGACCGAGCCACCCGCTCCGGCCTCGACTTCACCCTCAACTTCGATATCTGGCTCCGCCAGCTCGCGAAGTGAGCGCCACCCCGCGTGCCGTCTTATGTGGCACGCGGGGTCGAGAGATCAGTACGCCTGCGGGTGCGTCCCGCTCACCGCTCCTCGGGATCTCCGGCGTCCCAGGCGTGTGCGAGCATGTGGCAATGGCCGGTGGAACTGATCTTTGGCCGGTCGTCGACCTGGCCGAACTGCTCGAAGTGCTCGAACTCGATGAGGTCGGTCCGGGACGATTCCGGGCTCGGAATGTGGCCTCGACGCTGCCGACGACGCTGGGCAGTCAGACGTTGGCGCAGGCGGTGGTCGCCGCCGAACGGACGGTGCCGCATATGGCGGTGCAATCGCTGCACGGTGTCTTCCCGCGCGGCGGGTACGCCGATCGCGAGGTCGACGTGGAGGTCGAAATCGTGCAGTCGGGGCGGGCATTGGCGACGGTGCAGGTGTCGTTCAGCCAGGACGGGCGCGAGCACGCCCGGGTGCTGGCCATGCTCAGCGTCGACGAACCCGACTTCCTCGCGCACGGCGCCACCCTTCCGGCCGACGTGCCCGGGCCGGAGGAGTGCGCGGAACTGCCGTGCGCGCTGCTGCCGTGGGAAGTTCGCACACTCGGCGGGGCCTATGCGGTGGCGCTCGACCTCGCGGGGCCACCGTCACTGGATGTGTGGATGCGCTGCGACAAGGCCCCCGATCAGCCCGGAATCGCCCGGGCACTGCTGGCCCACGGCAGCGAGGGATTCCTCGGCCCGGTCGCCCTGCGCCCGTATCCGCAGGCCGAGCTGACCCGCCGGGGCGGTTTCGCGACCGCGGCCATGCTCGCGCAGACCATCACATTCCATCGACCGTTCACCCTGCACGATTGGCTGCTACTACGCTGCGAAAGCCCCTTCGCGGGCAGCGGACGGATGTACGAACGAATCCAGATATTCACGCGCACAGGTGAATTGGTGGCATCGGTGGACGCCCAGGGTCTGCTGCGCGGCGGAAGCACGGGGTAGGTTCCCATTCGCCGCGGCCGGGCGACGGCTACCCGAGTGGTGTCAGGGTGACCAGGGGAATTGTTCTGGTCGTCATCGCCTGATAGTCGGCGTAGCCGGGGTGAGCCGCGATGACATCGGGCCAGAGCGCGTCCCGCTCCCCCGCTGGCAGCACGCGAGCGGTCATGGGCCGATCCGGACCGTGCCCGAGGGCGACCCGGACCGCGGAGTTCGCGCGGATATTGTGCAGCCACGCCGGATCGATGGGATCACCGCCGCGGGAGGCGACGACCACGATCGTGTCGTCCTCGATGATCGGTGCGGTGAGAATGACGGTATGCGACCGACCGGATTTGCGGCCGATCGTGGTCAGCCTGATCGTCGGCATCCCTTTGAAGGTGGTGCCGAGCATCCCGCCGCTGAATTTGAGCACGGCACGGTGAATGGTGTTGGCGGTCTTGAGTCTACGGTCGGTCGGCATAGCGACGCTCCTGCTGCTGGCTGATAGGTGATCCGCCACCCAGCTTCCGGAGGCCACTAGTAATCGACTTGTGAACCGATGCGGTGCTGTACGGCACTGACCCATTCGCGGCATCCACAGCGGCGAGCGAGGCGTTCGGCGGCCGCGTAGTGCTCGGCCGCCAGGTCGGGTTCGCCGAGCAATACCGCGAGGTCACCGAGCACGGTGTCGACCGGTCCCGCGACGTGCGCGCCGGTGTCCGCGCCCGCGATCTGACCCGAATAGACGCGCAGCTGCCGGTACACCCGCGCCGCCTCGGCTCGTTGCTCGAGACCCACGACGGCCATACCGCGCACGGTCAGGAACAGCGAGCGGAAGAAGTCGTCGCGCAGCGGCCGCCGAGCCTGCGCCACGCTCAGCGCACCGCGCCGATCACCGGTCGCAAGCAGTGCCAGCGCGAACGGATCGACGACCAGATCATTGCCCGAAGCCTCGAGTTGCGCGAACGTCTCGGCGAGCAGCGGTGCGAATTCGCCGACCCGGCCCTGCGTGAGCCGGATGGCGACCAGGGCGATCAGCAGGTTGCCGTCCGCATCGAAGACCTTGTGGCGCTCGAAGAATTCATGGGCCCGCAGGTAACTCTGTTCCGCGACTTCGAGATCGCCCGTCAGGTGCGCCACCATCGCATGGCCCATGAGGTTCGCGGCGCGAGCCTGCGCCCACTGGTAGCGGTCGGCCAGCAGTGTCGCCGCGGCGAGTTCGGAATTCGCGCGGTCCACATCGCCATGGGCCGTCGCGACCTGGAGCGCGAGGTTATGCCCGATCAGCGCGAGGGCGGGAAGCGCGTTGTCCTCGCCGAGGGTGATCAACTCGGTCGCGATCCGATCACGCTCGGCGAGTGGAATCACTGTGTCGTACACCGAGATTCGCGCCTGCAAAGCCAGTCCGAGCAATCCGGGATCATTCAGACCACGCGCCAGGGATTCGGCCGCCTCGGCCGCCTCGCGTGCTCGTTCCGGTAGCTCGCCGCCGATCTCACGGACCAGTGCGACCAGGAGTCCGCAACGCGCCCGCGGTGTGAGCCCGCCGGTGTGCAGCGCGGTCTCGATCGAGGCGACCACCTGCTGATCGACGGACCCGTAGACGCGGTTCAGCCAGGGCGTCGGTGTGTCCCACGAGGTGAGCGCCTCGACGAGCGACTCGGGTGTATCGGCCGCGGATACCGCCCGGTCGCGCGCCTCGCGAGCCTGCTGACCGGCACCGGCGGCCAGATAGCTGCTGCTCATCCGCGAAAGCGCGGTGACTCGCTCGGCCGCGGTATCCACGCCGCTGATCCGTGCGAGCGCGGCGGCGACGCGACCGTAGCCTTCGGCCGCGGCATCGTGGGCGAATCGGCGTTCGGCCTGTTCGGCTGCCGCGCGGGCGGCGTCCGCGGCCCGCCGTGCCGTCGATGCGGTGAGCGACTCCCCGAAATGGTGCGCCAGCGCCGAGAGATCCTCGGGCCGGATCCGCTCGATCGACTCGGCGATGCGCAGATGCCAGCGGCGGCGTCGGATACGGGACAGATCACCGAGCAGGGTGTCCCGGATGAGCGCGTGTGTGAACCGCGCATGCTCGGAATCCGGTTCCTCGAGCAGTCCGGCCAGCACCCCGGCCTCCACGGCATCGAGGACCTCACCTTCGCCGATCTCGGCCGCGCCGATCAGCACCTCGATATCGAATTCGCGCCCGATCACCGCGGCCAGGCGCAGGACCGATACGCCGACCTCGGGTAGTCGTGCGAAGCGCCGCCGCAGCACATCTCGCACACCCTGCGGTACCTCCGAGGTCGCCACCAGCGCGCCCTCGCTGGCCAGTAGACGAGCGCTTTCGGTGAGGTAGAAGGGATTTCCGCCGGTGCGTTCGGTCAGCGCCTCCAGCGTCGCCCGATCGGGATCGGGTCCGGCGACCGCGCGGATGAGCACCGCCGCCTCATCGAACTCCAGGCCGCGCAGACGTATTCGCGTCGCGGTCGCGGTGGCGAGCGAAGCGAGCGCGTCCTCCAGCGGCATCCCGATCTCGTCGGGGCGATAGGCGATCACGATCAGAATCGAGGCCGATTTCGCCACGCTGCCGAGCAGGGTGAGAGTCTCCAGGTCCGCACGGTGCAGATCGTCCAGGAATACCGCGAGCGGTTGCCGCCGCGCCGTCTCGTCCAGGTACGCACCGACGGCGCGATGCAGCAGGAATCGCCCGACCGAGGCATCGGCGTCGAATCCGGGATGCCGGTCGGCGAGTAACGGCTCGAGCGGCGCGGCGTGGTGGCCGGGGTCGACCGTGGCGGCGAGTTCGCGCAAAGCCTCCACCCACGCCCACGCCGGTGGCGCACCGTCCTCCTCGGGACAGCGGCCGGTGATCACGCGCCAGCCGCCGGTCACCAGCTCGGCCCGAAACCTTTGCAGCAGGACGGATTTGCCGCTGCCGGCCTCCCCGAGCACGGCAGCGACACGAGGCGCTCCACCCGCTCCTGCCGCGCGCCGTAGTTCATCCAGTTCCCTTGTGCGGCCGACGAATTCGGAATTCGGCCCGGAAGGCTCGACGGTCGGTGACGGCAATGGAACCGGTGCGGGCAGCCCGACCGGGATGCGTTGCGCCAGCACATCGGCCTCGAGCTGGACCAGGGCGGGGCCGGGGTCTATACCCAGTTGATCCGCGAGTACATCGCGAGCGGCACGCAGCGCGGCGAGCGCGTCCGCCTGCCGTCCCGCATGGAACCGCGCCAGCGCCGAAACCCGCCACGCCTCCTCACGCAGCGGATACGCACTGGTCAGAGCATCGGCTTCCACGGCGGCAGCGGTCGGGTCGCCGAGTTCCACCAGCGTCGCGGCCAGGCGCTCACGCGCGGCCAGGCGCAGCTCCTCGAGTCGGCTCGCCTCGGATCGTGCCCACGATTCGTCACTGAATTCGGCGAACGCCGAGCCGTGCCATCGACCGAGCGCCTGCTCTAAGCTGCGCCTTCGTTCCACGGGATCCGTTGGCGCGCTGCGCAGTTCGGCTTCGAACTGCCAGGCGTCCACCGCCTCGGGAGCGAGCCGCAACGCGTATCCCGGCGCCTGACTCACCAGCACGGTGGCGGGTGAGCGGGGCAGCCGGTCCGGCTCGAGGACCTTGCGCAGATGCGAGATGTACGCCTGCAACGTGCCGAGTGCGCGCGTGGGCGGCTCACCACGCCAGAGATCGTCGATCAGCCGGTCGACCGGCACCACCGCACCGCGCGCGACGAGCAGAATGGTGAGCACGCCGCGCTGGCGGCGACCGCCGAGATCCACGCTGCCCCGCCCGGTCTGTGCGGTCAGCGAACCGAGCACCTGAATCCGCACCATGGCGGCCGATTCTATTGCAAGTGTCCTACAAGTGGATCGACGCACAGTGGGCACCATGACCGCCACAACCCGGACCACCGAACGCCCCGACACCACCGACATGGTGCTCATCCACCGCGCTTTCCGCCGCCATTTCGACGCGCTGCCCGGTCTCGTCCGCGGTGTCGCCGACTCGGACCTCACCCGCGCCCGCCGCATCGTCGATTTCCTCACCGAACTCACCACCGGCCTCCACCACCACCACACCGGCGAGGACGAACTGATGTGGCCCCTGCTGCTCGAGCGAGCGAAAACCGATGGCGCACCGATACTGCGCATGGAGGAACAGCATGAGCGGATCGCCGAACTCTCCGCCCGAGCGGACCGGCAGGCAGCGGAGTTCGCCGCAGCGGCCCAGCCCCGGGCGCGCGAGCAACTCGCGATCACGCTGTCCGCGCTCGCCGCCGCTCTGAACGAACATATGGCCGAGGAGGAAACCGCCGTCCTCCCGCTCGCCGAACGTGTCATGACCGCCCGCGAATGGGCGGCCCTGGGCGAACGGGGACGCGACGCCATGCCCAAGGACCGACAGTTGATCTTCCTCGGCTTCATCCTGCAGGGGGTCCCGCACGCCGAACGCCGAAAGTTCCTCGCCGACATGCCCTTCGCCGCCAGACTCGCCTGGCGCCTACTCGGCCGCCGCGCCTTCGCCGCGGAGTACCGCTCGATCTACGGCACTGATCCCGATTCCCGGGGCTGACATCCCGCGAACACCACGGTCAGGAGATGATGCGGACCGCATACGGCATGATGCCGTCCTCGCGGACCGCGGAAACCCTTACCACCTCACCGGATTGGGGAGCTTCGACCATTTTGCCGTTGCCCACGTAGAGGGCGACGTGCTGCGAACCGCCCGGACCCCAGAAGAGCATATCGCCGCGTTCGCGGTCGGCGACGGGGACGCGGGAGCCCATTGTGTACTGGTAGCCGCTGTAATGGGGTAGGGAGACACCGACTCCGGCGAAGGCGTAGATCATCAGGCCGGAGCAGTCGAAGCCGGTTTTGTTGTAGTCGCCGTAGCTGTCGGCGGTGCCGCCGTCGCGGATGCCGAGGGTGGCGCCGTCCTCATCGCCGCCACCCCAGGCGTATTCGACGCCGAGCTGGGACATGGCCCGGTCGACGACGGTTTCGACCAGGGCCGAGCGCGAACCGCTGGGGCGGGTCAGGGTGTAACGCGGCGGGGGCGGGGAGTCGCCGAGCTGGGTGTGTGGGCGGTGGCCCGAAGCGGCGAGGGAGGCAAGGTCACTGGCGGCGCGGTCGGCATTGACGCGGGCGGCGGCGGCCACCGCGGCGGCGCGGGCGGCGGCCTCGTCCTTGCGGCGCTGGTCATCCCAGGCCAGGTAGGTGTCACGCTGGCTCTGCAATCCGGCGACCTGGGAGCGCGCCGTTTCCAGCCGCTGCTGCGCCGAATCGCGCTGCTGCATCAGGGTATTGCGTTGCACCGTCTGCTGATCGAATTCGGCCTGCGCGGCGGCGACGGCGTGCTGGGCGTCGGTCTTCTTGGTCTCGGCGTCCGCGGCGGCGGCATCGGCGACCTGCTGCGCCTGTTTGGCGGCGGAGGTCTTGTTCGCCTGATCGACCTGCGCGCGGCGCAGTCCGCCGACGACCTGCTGCTGAGTCCGGGAGGCGATGGTCAGCACCTGGGCGCGGGCGAGCGCGATCTCCGGGCTGGGCGCGGCCATATAGCTGATCAGCGAGGTCGATCCGGGCCGCATGTAGACCTGGGCGACATATTTGTCGAACTGCCTGTGCGCGGTACCGACCTGCACCCCGGCATCGGTGAGCTCACGCTGGCAATTGCCCACCGCCTGCGCCGCGGCGTCGGCGGCATCGCGGGCGATCTGGAGGTCGACCAGCGCCTTGTTGACGGCTTCGCGACGCGCGGCCACGGCATCGTCGAGGAGCTGCAACTGCTGTTCGGCGGTGGCGACCTGATTGATGAGCGCGCCCACCTCGCCCACGGTGGCATCGACATCCGCGCCCGCCTGGGCGATCTCACTGTCGCTGGGATTGGGTGGCGGTGGTGGCGTGGCATGACCGGTGGTCATCCCCACGGCCACCACGATCATCGCTGCCAGCAATTCCGTAGCGAGCCGACCCGGGCGCAACTGACGTTTCGCCGGTATTCGCATCGCACCTCCCTGGTTCCCGCTCTGGCCCCGGGGAACACACCACGAGCCTCAGCCGAACATCCAGTACCACTGGAAACTCGAGACTCGTTCGACACTTCTTCCCCAACAGCGTCGTTGCGAAACGGTACGACACTTCAGCCACGGGTTGAATCAGCCACGCGGGAATGACTTGTAGGCAATTCAGACGTTGCCAGTCATTAGCCGGTTTGCGCCGCGATTACCGCACAAGACAGGCGCTGACGGCCGGAAAACGTTCCGGCCGTCAGCGATGCGGTAGCGAAGGAGACTGGGCCTCGGCTCGAGTCGGACGAGCGATCAGGCGAGCGGGAAAGGAGATCAGGCGACAGGCGTGCGCGGACGTTCCGGCACGACCGGGGGCTGCTCCCCCGGACCGGAACGCTTGACCTTCACCGCGTACAACCCGCCGATGAACGCCGCCAGCGCGATGACCGCGACCAGGGTGATGACGGTCCAGGACACCGTCTCGGGCTGCTCCAGCCGATCCACGAAGGTCTGCGCCGCGTCCACGGTGTGATCGGACCCGCGATACTTGGACTTGTCCTCGGCCCACTCCAGCCGCGCCCGCGTGAAGGTATCGCTGTAGGTGCCGACCCAATCGTCGCTGAACACCACCACGGTGCCGTGTTCCTGCTCGCCGATCTCGGTCGCGAGATCCCGCAGGCTCGCCTCGATGCCCAGGTTGCCCTGCACCACAACGATGTTCAGATCGATGCCGTGATCGCGCGCGTCCGCGGCGATGGCGGCGAGACCGTCCTGCTTGCGATTCTTGGGGGCGGCGACGTGATTGTCGGCCAGGTCGAGCAAGATCGACTTCAGGTCTGTGTTGGGCGGTAGTTCCGCCTTCATAGGCGTGAAAACCGAGGCGCGCGAGACGGTCACGAACGCACAGTACGCGACGACGTGTCTCTACACCTCACCGCGGCACGCCGTAAGCTGCGACTGTCCCGCTGGATGAACTTCCCAGAACCGCACATCGGTACCGGAAGAATCACTCCGGGCCGCTCGGGGACCTCCCCGATGCGGATACAGGACAAGCGTACTGTTAGGGTGAAGTACGGACGAGGCCTGCGCCTCGACGAGCCATCGGCACAGCCCCGCCGGTGGCCCTCCCATTCACAGACGAGTGGAGCTGACAGTGACGAGTATCGATTCCTTCGGCGCCAAGGGCACCCTCGAGGTCGGAAGCAACTCTTACGAGATCTTCCGTCTCTCGGCAGTGCCCGGCACCGAGAAGCTGCCCTACGCCCTCAAGGTCCTCGCGGAGAACCTGCTTCGCACCGAGGACGGCGCGAACATCACCGCCGACCACGTGCGCGCCATCGCGAACTGGGACCCGAATGCCCAGCCCGACACCGAGATCCAGTTCACGCCCGCCCGCGTGATCATGCAGGACTTCACCGGTGTCCCCTGCATCGTCGACCTCGCCACCATGCGTGAGGCCGTCACCACCCTCGGCGGCGACCCGAGCAAGGTCAACCCGCTCTCCCCCGCCGATATGGTCATCGACCACTCGGTCATCCTCGACGTGTTCGGCCGCGCCGACGCCCTCGAGCGCAATGTCGACCTGGAGTACCAGCGCAACGGCGAGCGCTACCAGTTCCTGCGCTGGGGCCAGGGCGCCTTCGACGACTTCAAGGTCGTCCCGCCGGGCGTCGGCATCGTGCACCAGGTGAACATCGAATACCTGGCTCCCACGGTCATGGTCCGCAACGGCCAGGCCTACCCCGACACCTGCGTCGGCACCGACTCGCACACCACCATGGTCAACGGCCTGGGCGTGCTGGGCTGGGGCGTCGGTGGCATCGAGGCCGAGGCCGCCATGCTGGGCCAGCCGGTCTCCATGCTGATCCCGCGCGTCGTCGGCTTCAAGCTGACCGGTGAGATCGTCCCCGGCGTGACCGCCACCGACGTCGTGCTCACCGTCACCGACATGCTGCGCAAGCACGGTGTGGTCGGCAAGTTCGTCGAGTTCTACGGCGCCGGTGTGGCCGAGGTTCCGCTGGCGAACCGCGCCACCCTGGGCAATATGTCCCCCGAATTCGGTTCCACCGCGGCGATCTTCCCGATCGACGAGGAGACCATCAACTACCTGCGCCTGACCGGCCGCAGCGATGAGCAGCTCGCGCTCGTCGAGGCGTACGCCAAGGAACAGGGCATGTGGCACGACGCCGACAACGAGCCCGCGTACTCGGAGTACCTGGAGCTGGACCTGAGCACCGTGGTGCCGTCCATCGCCGGCCCGAAGCGTCCGCAGGACCGAATCCTGCTGTCGGACAGCAAGACCGCGTTCCGCAAGGACATCCACAACTACACCAACGATGCGGAGTCCGGCCCGGCCGCGACCACCCCGCACACCCACCTGGACGAGGCCATCGAGGAGTCCTTCCCCGCCTCGGATCCGGCCGTGCTGTCCTTCGCCGATGACGACGCCGTGCTGCCCTCGGCCGCCAACGGCAACACCGGCCGTCCGTCCAAGCCGATCAAGGTCTCCGATCCCGAGCGCGGTGACTTCGTGCTCGATCACGGCGCCGTCGTGGTCGCGGGCATCACCTCCTGCACCAACACCTCGAACCCGTCGGTCATGCTGGGCGCGGCCCTGCTGGCGCGCAACGCGGTCGAGAAGGGCCTGTCCTCCAAGCCGTGGGTCAAGACCAATATGGCCCCGGGCTCGCAGGTCGTCTCGGACTACTACGAGAAGGCCGGTCTGTGGCCGTACCTGGAGAAGCTGGGCTTCTTCGTCGGCGGTTACGGCTGCACCACCTGCATCGGTAACACCGGGCCGCTGCCGGAGGAGATCTCCAAGGCGATCAACGACAACGACCTCTCGGTCACCGCGGTGCTCTCGGGCAACCGTAACTTCGAAGGCCGTATCTCCCCCGACGTCAAGATGAACTACCTGGCCTCGCCGCCACTGGTCATCGCCTACGCGCTCGCGGGCACCATGGACTTCGACTTCGAGACCGATGCCCTGGGCAAGGACAACGACGGCAACGACGTGTTCCTCAAGGACATCTGGCCGTCCCCGCAGGAGATCGACGACACCATCAAGTCGGCGATCAGCCGGGACATGTTCACCAAGTCCTACGCCACCGTCTTCGAAGGCGATGAGCGCTGGAAGGGTCTGAACACCCCCGAGGGCGACACCTTCGCGTGGGACGAGAACTCGACCTACGTCCGCAAGGCGCCGTACTTCGACGGCATGTCGATGGATCCGACCCCGGTCACCGACATCAAGGGCGCGCGCGTGCTGGCGCTGCTGGGCGATTCGGTCACCACCGACCACATCTCCCCGGCCGGTCCGATCAAGCCGGGCACCCCGGCCGCGCAGTACCTGGATTCGCACGGCGTGGAGCGCAAGGACTACAACTCCCTGGGCTCGCGTCGCGGTAACCACGAGGTCATGATTCGCGGCACCTTCGCGAACATCCGGCTGCGCAACCAGCTGCTGGACGACGTCTCGGGCGGTTACACCCGCGACTTCACCCAGGACGGCGGCCCGCAGGCCTTCATCTACGACGCCTCGCAGAACTACCAGGCCGCGGGCATCCCGCTGGTCGTGCTGGGCGGCAAAGAATACGGGTCCGGCTCGTCTCGTGACTGGGCCGCCAAGGGCACCAGCCTGCTGGGCGTCAAGGCCGTCATCACCGAATCGTTCGAGCGCATCCACCGCTCCAACCTGATCGGCATGGGCGTTGTGCCGCTGCAGTTCCCGGCCGGCGAGTCCGCCGCGTCGCTGCAGCTGGACGGCACCGAAACCTTCGATATCGAGGGCATCACCAAGCTGAACGAGGGTGTGACTCCGAAGACCATGAAGGTCACCGCGACCAAGGAGAACGGCGAGAAGGTCGTCTTCGACGCGGTCGTCCGCATCGATACCCCCGGTGAGGCCGACTACTACCGCAACGGTGGCATCCTGCAGTACGTGCTGCGGAACATGATCCGCGGCTAGTTCGTTCCATACGCGACTCGGCCGGGAAGGGCTGTTTCACGGCCGAGTCGTGGTGGCGGGCAACGGTTTCGCCGTTGTGCGCCGCGCGGTCCGTCAGGATCGCTTCGCTCGTCGCTAGTGCGGGATTTCCGCACCGGTCATCTCAGATCGGTGCGGAGATCCCGCACATCCCGTTTCGGAGGAGTCCATGCCCAAGGTCAGTGACGACCACCTCGCCGCGCGCCGCAGCCAGATTCTGGACGGGGCCCGCAGTTGCTTCGCCGAGTACGGCTACGAGGGCGCGACCGTGCGTCGCCTGGAAGAAGCGACCGGTCTGTCGCGGGGCGCGATCTTCCATCACTTCCGCGATAAGGACGCCCTGTTCCTGGCTCTGGCACAGGAGGACGCCGGCCGGATGGCCGAGGTCGCCGCGAACCAGGGCTTGATCCAGGTGATGCGCGATATGCTCGCGCGCCCGGAGGATTTCGACTGGCTCGGAACACGTTTGGAGATCGCGCGCCGCCTGCGCAACGATCCCGAATTCCGGCGCAATTGGGAGGAGCGCTCGGTCGAACTGACCGCGGCGACCGTCGCCCGCCTGGAACGCCGCAAGGCCGAGGGCGCGCTGCGCGACGATGTGCCCACCACCGTGCTGCTCGGTTATCTCGACCTCGTACTCGACGGTTTGATCGCCCGCATCGCCTCGGGGCACGCCAACGACAACCTCTCGGCCGTGCTCGATGTGGTGGAAGCCTCTATCCGACGCCCGAATTGACGCGACGTCCGAACTCGGCGAGTGCTAGGTTCTGTGCGGCCATGATGTAGCTCAGCAGGTCGAGCGTCCGTACTGCATGTGGAAGGTCGCGGGTTCGATTCCCGCCGTCATGGCCCCTCATTCGCCACGCTCCAGATCCGCGAGCAGCAGCCGGGTGATCCGGTCCAGATCCTTGCGATCCTTCGCGGAAAGCACCGAGAGAATGCGGGTTTCGTTCTCCACGTGCTCGGTGATCAGCTGGTCGATCAGCTCCAGTCCGCGATCGGTGAGCGCCACGCGCACCGCGCGGCGGTCCCCCGCATCGGCGATCCGGCACACCAGTCCCGCCTTCTCCAGCCGGTCCAGGCGACCGGTCATACCCGCCCGCGAGAGCATGAGGGTATCGGCCAGTACCGAGGGATTGAGCTCATAGGGCGCTCCCGAACGGCGTAGTGCCGCAACCACATCGAACTCGCCGCGCTGGAGTCCGTGTGCGGCGAAGACCTCTTCGATCTGCCGTCCGGCCACGACGGACAGCCGGCCGAGACGGCCGATTATGGCCATGGCCTCCAGGTTCAGGTCCGGTCGCTCGTGATGCCACTGCGCGGTGATGGTGTCGACCGCATCGGATTTCGCTTCACCCATGGACAGCATTCTATTCGCTCCTATATAGTTCGATAGCGAACTATAACCCATCGAATAATTCGGAGCTTGCCATGAACAGCCCTTCCCGCCCCGTCGCCCTCCGCCAGCCGCATGAGGCCGAAACCCTGGGCAACGAGAACGTCACCATGCGCCTGCTGCTCGACGCGAATGAGACCGGCGGTTCGGTCAGCACCCTCGAGGTCACCATGCGGCAGGGCGCGGATGGCGCGGCCCCGCACTTCCACACCCGTTCCGACGAGCTGTTCTACGTCGCCGAAGGTGAGCTTCAGTTCCTCGCGGGCGATCGCATCGTCACCGTCGCGGCGGGCGGATCGGTCGTGGTTCCCAAATTGATGCCGCACGCCTTCGGCGCGACGCCGGACAGCGGGGCCCGCATCATGATCGCGCTCATGCCGGGCGTGGAGCGTTTCGAGTACTTCCGCCTCCTGGATCGGATTGCCAAGGGCGAATCCAGCTTCGAGGAGCTGACCAAGGCCCAGGAGGAGTACGACAACCACTTCGTCGACCGCCCGGACTGGTGGGCCGAGCGCAATGCCAACCGGCGCTGACCGCCCCACCGGCCGCGCGTGATTCCCACCGCGCCAACCTGCGGCAATACCCCCGCGGCGAGCCGAGCCGCGGGTAGCCCGGCAGTCGCCGGATTGTGCCGCAGACCACTGAATTTCCGGAATGCGAGTGCGATTGCCGGGGTTGTTCGGTTCATGCCATTCTCCGTTCCGATCACCGTGCGCGGCTATGAACTCGACATCAACGGTCATCTCAATCAGGCCGTATACCTGCAGTACGCGGAGCACGCGCGGTGGGAGATGCTGAAGGCGGCGGGTACGCCGGGCGAGAAGCTGGTCGCCTCCGGGATCGGTCCGGTGGTGCTGGAGAACAACATCAAGTACTTCCGCGAGCTGCATCTGGGCGATGAAGTGACCGTGAGCTGCGAATTCGAATGGGCCGGTGGCAAGGTATTCCGGATGCGTCAGGAGATCCGGAAGCTGGATGGCACGGTATCGGCCGAGCTCACCGTGACCGCGGGGGTGATGGATCTGAAGGCTCGCAAGCTCGTCGCCGATCCGGGTGCGGCATTACGAAGACTCGCCGAAGCGCCCGACGTACTCGGACTCTGATTTGCGCGCGGTGTAGCGAAAAAGTCTCAGGCTGAGCGGTTTCCGACGCCTCGGTAGGGTTTGCCGGAGCGTTGGAAATATTTCGTTGCGAACCGAACGAGCGCGTATGCGGGATATGATTCAGATCAAGCTCGGCCCCGCAGCAAATCCCGAGCAGATCGGAGTTAAGCATGACCGGCGCCCTCCATCACCTCGCGTCAGCGCATATAGACGCTA
This sequence comes from Nocardia sp. NBC_01503, assembly GCF_036327755.1. NCBI lineage: Bacteria > Bacillati > Actinomycetota > Actinomycetes > Mycobacteriales > Nocardiaceae > Nocardia > Nocardia sp. NBC_01503. Next base: position 6,344,550 of record NZ_CP109596.1, on the reverse strand, counting down.
CCGCGCCGCCACTATCTGGCTATCTCATAGCATCCACCGATCGGCATATCAGCGTGCGCGTCACCGACGGCACCTGGACGCTCAATCGCGCGGATGTTCTGGACCTGACCGAAAGGGAAGTTGCGGCTGCGCAGGGAATCTGCGAGGGCCGCCCGGTATTCGTGCGCGTACGCAACGGCGCCACAGCGGATTTCACGCAGCGCCGCCGTATCGAACTCACCGAGCGACCGCCGACGATTCCGCAGGACTACTCCCCCGCCCGCGGTGACGACGAGTTGGCCGCGCTCACCGAGGTCTGGGCTCGCGGCCTGGAGCTCACCCCGAATCCGGGGGTCGCCGGTGCCACCATGACCTGCGTGCAGACCCGTTCGCTGCGCGGCAGTGACGACGGCATCGCCGCCGACAGTCTCGACTGACGCTCAGATGTCCGCCCGCTCAATGGGTTCGGTGCTCGTTGTCACCGAGGCCGACGACCTGCACGGCGATGCGCTCGCCGCCACGCTCCGTAAACACCACGCGCTCAGTCCGATTCGGCTCGATATGCGTGACTTCCCGCGTGAGAACGGCACTTTCCGGGTCAGCCGGGACGGCACCTCACGCAGCCTCTCCCATATTCTCGGACTCGACGCGGTCTCCTCGGTGTGGTGGCGACGCCCGCATCCGACCCTGGTACCGGGCAGTATGCGCAGCGAGGACGACGACTACCGGCAGGCCGAATGCGACGGCTTCCTGCAGGGTCTGCTGTGGTCCATGCCCGCGCTGTGGGTGAACGATCCGGGTGCAGATCGCACCGCGAATCGTAAACTCGTGCAATTGGAGACGGCCTATCGCGCCGGCTTCGCGGTGCCCGAGACGCTCATCACCAATGATGCCGACGAGGCCCGCTCGTTCATCGAATCGCGGCCCGGGCCGGTGGTTTTCAAGCGCACCGGTACCGGGCGCGGCGCGTTCACCGAGACGCGCATAGTGACCCCGGCCGATATCGATCTGCTGCCGGGAATCCGAAACTCCCCCACCATTTTCCAGGACTACATCCACGCCGAGTGCGATCTGCGCATCGTCTGGGTGGACGGAATCGAGTGGGTGGTGCGGATCGATTCGCAAGCCGGTGTGGGACGGGTGGATTCGCGCCTGGACACCTCGGTGGCCTTCACCCGGGATCGCCTGCCCGCCTCGGTGAGCAAATCGCTGACCACGCTCATGGGCGCACTCGGACTCGCCTTCGGCGTGCTGGATCTGCGGATCGGCCGCGATGGCGAAATCTGGTTCCTCGAGGTGAACCCGCAGGGGCAGTTCGCCTATCTCGAAATCAAGACCGGTCTGCCGATCTTCGAGAGTCTGGCCAATCTGCTGGTACTGGGCGACGGTACGGTCTCCGGCTAGCGACGGCGCCGTAGCCGACCAGCGGCCGCATCACATCGTTCGGCGGCCGCGCGGCATCGCAAGTGGTCGAACGGTTTTCACCGTCGACCCACTGCGATCTCCCGGTCGGCTACTTGCTCCCGGCCTTGGCCCCCGCCTTGCGGCGGTTCGCACCACCGCGGCTGCGGAGTTGCACATGCGACTCCACCAGCACATTGTGGATGAAACCGTATGAGCGGCCGGTATCTCGCGCCAGCGATCGAATGCTGGCTCCGGCTTCATACTGCTTCTTGAGCTGGGTTTGCAGGCGGTCTCGCGACTTTCCCGTCACGCGTGTGCCTTTACCCAATACGGCTTTACCCTGTGCGGGCCTGTCACTCATGACTTCCTCCGAGTCGCCGTGGGCGCCTCACTCAAGGTTAGAGACTCGGACGGCTGTGATCAATGAATCCGTGTGATCGGAGTCACCTCATGGCTCGGAGATCGGCTCCGGCAGGGCCCATCGATCCGTCCGCGGACGGAGAAAGATCAGGTAGTAGGCGGATCCGAGCGCCAGCGTGACCACGGCGACGATCAGTTGCGAGACCGAATCGCGACCCAAACTGTAAGCCGCATAAACCATTACCGCGATCACCAGCAGCGGCGGTAACGGCCACAGCGGCATTCGGTAGCTCCCCGTGGGCGATTCGCGGCGCACCCGCAGCGCGGCAATCGCGACAAACAGGTAAACCAGGATCAATCCGGCTCCGGTCGCGGTGATCAACCAACTCAAAGGCAGTGTGGCAGCGGCGATCGCGGCAATCGCACCGGTCAGGATGGTGGCCGCCACGGGCGTATGCCAGCGCGCGTGCACCCCGCTCAGCAATCGATCGATCGGATCGGGCCAGCTGCGATCGCGCGCCGAGGCGAAGAGCAACCGCGAGATCGGAAGAATGATCGCGATCACCGCGTTGACGATGGCGATCGCGATGCCGACACTCACGAATGCCCGCACCGCGGGTCCGCCCCGCGCGGTGAGGAAGTAGTTCATCGGGGCCGCGCTGTTGAGCAAATCGTCCATCGACGGCGCGCCGAGCACCACTGCGGCCAGGGGCAGGATTTCGATGACCACGGTCGCCGCGAGACACACCATGATGACGCGCCCGATGGTGCGCGAGGCGTTCTTGGTCTCCTCCGCGTAGTACACCGCCGCCCCGTAACCGTTGAAAGCGAACAGCGCCACCGGAATCAGCGGTACGAGATCGCCCGACCCGAGGTGGCCGAGCCCGTCCGATGTCGCGGTCATCGTCCGAAACCATTCGGACGGACCACGTTCCACATGGGTGAAGCCGAGCACCACCAGCACCGCGATGGCCGCGATTCTGCGCGAACGCTCAGTAGGAGCGGCCACGACGGGGCGGTTTGAACTCAACGGCAATGACGAACTGATCAGCACCGCGTGTAGGGACGAGGTAGCGAGCCAGGTCCGCACCCAAGAACTGATCGTTCAAAACCACGACAATTTTCACATTTGGCCGGGTTTGGTTCGCGCGCAACCGATACCAGCGACGGCGGTACCCAATTGCTGTCGGTGGCCTGTGTCACACTTGCCGATAATGAGCAGGCACACCACCTTCCGCTACCGGCTCGACCTCACGGTCGAGCAACGCACCGTGCTGGCCCGGCACGCGGGCGCCGCACGATTCGCATTCAACCAATGCCTGCACATGGTGAAAACGGCTCTCGCCCACCGCACTACCAACCCAGGGCATCCAGTGCCATGGACCAGGTTCAGTCTGATCAACGAATTCAACACTTGGAAGAAGACCGAGGCCGCCGGGCGGGTATTCGCGGTCAGCCCGGGCGGTGTCGCCGAGGTCGAGGTAACCGGGTTGGAGTGGCGGACTGAGGTATGCCAGCAGGTATTCGAGGAGGCCGCCGTCGACTGCGGCCGCGCCCTGGCGGCGTGGTCCGAGTCTCGTAAGGGCAAGCGCAAGGGTCAACGGGTCGGGTTTCCTCGATTCAAGAAAAAGAACCGCGGCACCCCTGCATTCCGGCTACGCAACAAACGCACCAAGAGCGGACAATCGACGATCCGGGTGGGTGACGCTGGTGTGGCACGGTCGGTCACCTTGCCCGGTCTCGGGGCGCTCCGAGTATGCGAGAACACCCGCAGCCTGCGTCGTATGCTCACCGGCGGACGCGCAAAGATCCTCTACGCCACCGTGTCCGAGCATGCGGGACAGTGGCGGATCAGCGTAGCCACCGAAGCCGCCGACCTGCATCCCATCAACCACCACCCGCGCCGCGACTCCGGCGACGAGGAGGGATGGGTGGGATTGGATCGGGGATTGTCGGCGTTTGTGGTCGCGGCCACCGCCGACGGCACCGAACTGGCCCGCCTCGCCGCACCCAAACCCCTCGCCGCCCAGATCGCCCGGCAGCGTCGGTTGTCGAAAGCGGTGTCTCGCAAGCAGAAAGGATCACGCAACCGGGCCGACGCCGTCGCGAGACTCGCCCGCCACCACAACAAGACCGCCAATGTTCGCCGTCATTTTTTGCATCAGGTCACCAACGCGCTGGTCAAAACCCACGGTCGGCTCGTCATCGAGGACCTCAACGTGGCGGGGATGCTAGGCAATCACCACCTCGCGCGTGCCATCAGTGACGTCGGCTGGGCAGACTTCGCCCGGCTGTTGCGCTACAAGCAGAGCTGGCGTACCGGCACCGTCGTAATCGCCGATCGCTGGTTCCCGTCGAGTAAGCGGTGCTCGGCGTGCGGCACCGTCAATCCCGGTCTAGCGTTGGCGGATCGAACCTTCGCCTGTGCGTGTGGGTTCCGGGCCGACCGTGACTTGAACGCGGCGATCAACCTCGCGCGATGGCCAACAACTCAGCAGAACCTTTCACGATCCCCGGACCTCCCAGCAGGGGGCCGGGTCATCAATGCTCGCCGACGGGACGGCGCTGACCGACATCCTCTGGGTGCCGGTGAAACCAGCCCGGTAGACGCGGGAACCGATGCTCATCCAGTACCGGTGTGAGCGTGGGACGCCCGAGAAGGGCGCTGTTGAACAAACCCGGAACCACAGGTTTTTCGGCAGGTTGTCAACGACGTCAACGGCGGTCACGTGACGCCGGAGATCGTGGCGCAGGCCCTGGACGCGGCGGAAACCGGTCCGCTGCAAGAGGGTTCGGTGGGTGGCGGGTCCGGGATGAACTGCTATGCGTTCAAGGGTGGCAGCGGGACCGCGTCACGCCTGGTCGAGTTCGGGTCGCGGCAGTACACGGTCGGAGTGTTCGCGCAGGCGAATTTCGGTTCGCGCCATGAACTCACGGTCGCCGGGCGGCGTATCGGATCGCAGCTCACCGTCGGCAATCCGCAGGAGTCCACCGCGTGGGGTACCGCGCCGGATCGCTCGCCCGCCGCTCCGGGTGGTGCGGGTTCGGTGATCGTGATCGTGGCGACCGACGCACCTTTGCAGCCGCTGCAATGCACGGCCATGGCGCGCCGTGTGCCATTCGGCTTGGGCCGCACCGGAACCACCGGCAGCCTGTTCTCCGGTGATCTGTTCCTGGCCTTCTCCACCGCCGCTGACCGGCCCGCGGAAACCGGTTTCCCCGTGGGGGATCCGAGTGCCGATGAGCTGATCACCACGACGCGGCTGCCGTGGAATCGGATGGATCGGTGCTATGCCGCCGTGGTGGACGCGGTCGAGGAGGCGGTGTTGAACGCGCTCATCGTGAATACCGATATGACCGGCCGCGATGGGCACTTCTCCCCCGCGCTCCCGCACGATCAGCTGAAAAAGCTGCTGGCGGAACGGCACTGACTGCCATTCGACAGTCAGCGCCGGTTCGCATCAGGCGAGCTGGATGAGCTCCAGGTACTCCTGCGACCAGTGGTCCTCGGTGCCGTCGGGCAGCATGATGACCCGCTCGGGGTTGAGCGCCTCGGCCGCGCCCGGATCGTGGGTGACCAGCACGACCGCGCCCGCATAGCTGCGCAGCGCGTCCAGGACCTGCTCACGCGAGATCGGGTCGAGGTTGTTGGTCGGCTCGTCCAGCAGCAGCACGTTGGCGGCGGAGGAGACCAGACCGGCCAGCGCCAGACGGGTCTTCTCACCACCCGAGAGCGTGCCTGCGGGCTGCTCCAGCTGCGGGCCGGAGAACATGAACGCGCCGAGCAGTCCGCGGAGGTCCTGTTCGCCCGCGTCGGGTGCGGCGTGCCGGATGTTCTCCCAGACGCTGGCATTGTCGTCGAGGGTGTCGTGCTCCTGGGCGAAGTAGCCGACCTTGAGGCCGTGGCCGGGGACCAGGTTGCCCGCGGTGGGCTGTTCGGCTCCGGCGAGCAGGCGCAGCAGGGTGGTCTTACCCGCGCCGTTGAGGCCGAGGATGACCACGCGACTACCCCGGTCGATGGCCAGGTCCACGCCCGCGAAGATCTCCAGTGACCCGTACATCTTGGTCAGGTTCTCGGCCATGAGCGGGGTCTTGCCGCAGGTCGCCGGGTTGGGGAACTTGATGCGGGCGACCCGGTCGGCCACGCGCAACTCGTCGACCTCGGACAGCATGCGTTCGGCGCGCTTGATCATCTGGTGTGCGGCAGCGGCTTTGGTGGCCTTGGCGCCGAGTTTGGCGGCCTGCTGCTTGAGCGCGCTGGCCTTCTTCTCGGCATTGGCGCGTTCGCGGCGGCGGCGCTGTTCGTCGGTGGCGCGGGCGTCGAGGTACTTCTTCCAGCCCATGTTGTAGATATCGGCCTCGCCGCGCACGGCGTCGAGGAACCAGACCTTGTTGACCACGTCGCCGAGCAGTTCGACATCGTGGGAGATGACGATGAGCCCGCCCTCGTGGTTCTGCAGGAAGCCGCGCAGCCAGGTGATGGAGTCGGCGTCGAGGTGGTTGGTGGGCTCGTCCAGCAGCAGGGTGGTGTCGGACTTGCCGCCGCTGCCGTCGGAGGCGGCGAACAGGATGCGCGCCAATTCGATTCGACGACGCTGACCGCCGGAGAGGGTGCGCAGCGGCTGGGCGAGCACCCGGTCCGGCAGTCCGAGGCTGCTGCAGATCCGCGCCGCCTCGCTCTCGGCGACGTATCCGCCGAGCGCCGAGAACCGGTCCTCGAGCTGGCCGTACTTACGAACGGCCTTATCGCGGGCGTTGTCGTCGGCCACCTCGGCCATGATGGTCTGCTGCTTCTCCATATCGCGGATCAGCGTGTCCAGGCCACGCGCCGACAGCACCCGGTCCCGCCCGAGCACATCGAGGTTGCCCTCACGCGGATCCTGCGGCAAATACCCCAAATCCCCGGACCGAATCACCTTGCCCGCGTAAGGTTCTCCCTCGCCGGCCAGAATTCGCAGCGTGGTGGTCTTACCGGCGCCGTTGCGCCCGACCAAACCGATGCGATCACCGGCCTGCACCCGCAGCGCCGAACCGGGCGCCGTCAACAGGGTGCGGACTCCGGCCCGGACCTCCAGGTCGGTCGCGGTGATCACAAACGTCTCCTCGTGCGTGGGTGTGCTGACGGATAACTGCTCGATTGTGGGCCATCACGACACACAAGAACCACCGATTTTACCCGCTACCCCGCCGAACCCCACGGTCAGGGCTGTCACATCGCGTCGCACCACCGGAAACGACCGAGTTGGTACGGCTCCCGCGAGGATCGGGCGCTCGACCGGCCCCCGAACCGGAGCCCCGTCATTAACCGGGAAGTAACTGTACGGTGGGTCTTGGCCCGACCGTCGGGTGCGATCGATCGATTCGGAGGGTTCCATGTCTCTGAGTGACAAGATCAGCAACAAGGCCGAGGAGCTGGGCGGCAAAGCCAAGGAAGCCGCCGGGAATCTGACCGACGATGACAACCTCCGCGCGGAGGGCAAGGCCGATCAGGTCGAATCCGGGCTCAAGGGCGCGATGGAGAACGTCAAAGACGCCGTCGAAGAAGGCGTCGACAAGGTGAAGAACGCCTTCAAGCACTAGCCGACGCGCCAGGATTTCCAGCGGCCGCCGGGGCATCGAACCCGGCGGCCGTTCGCGCTCAGCGAATCGTCGCGCCGGTGTCCGTGGTCGCGCTGAATTCTCACCTATGCTGCCGCGGTGATCGACGACACCATCCCTGCGCGGACCGCCGCACTGATCTGGGGGGCCGCCCGCCAGATCGGTGTGTCGCCCGTGCATCTGGCGCATTCATCGGGGCTGGATCCGGCCACCTTCGATGATGATCTGTTGCGGGTGCCGACCGAATCGGTCTGGCGGATGTGGGAATTGATTGATATCCGCGCGGGCGCTCGTGCCGGTCTCCTCGCGGCCGAGCAGGCCGATCGGGACGGACTGCATGTGTGGGACTACCTGTTCTCCAGTCGGCCCACGCTCGCCGAGAGTTTGCGCACGGCGATGGAGTTGCGTGCGGTGGTCACCGATCCGGGCGTCGGCTGGGAGGTGATCGAGGACGGTGGCCTGCTCACGATCCGCTGTGCGGTAGCCGTGGAACCCGAGGCGGTGCTGGCTCCGGTCGAGGTCTTCGTGCTCGCGGTCATGCTGCGACGAGTGCGCACCGCCGTCGGACAGCAGGTCGTACCGGTTCGAGTCAGATTGACCCAGCCGCCCGGACCGGGGCGCGGCTATCTGGTGGACGAATTCGGCACCAGCGGTATCGATTTCGGCGCGCCCTACTCCGAAATCACCTTCCTCGACGTCGGCGCGCTGCCCACCGGAACCGACCCGCGCCTGGGCGCGCTGCTGAGTCGCCATGCCGAGCTCACGCTCGCTGCCGCGCGTGCGGCTCCGACCTGGCATGACAAGCTCCGCGCCGCCATGCACCAGTCCATGGCGGCGGGTGGTCTCGACCTCGCCGAGGTGGCGCGCCGTTTGGCCACCAGTCCGCGCACCCTGCAGCGCCGCCTGCAGGAAGAGGGCACCAGCTGGCGTGCCGAGGTCGACGCCGCCCGGCACCGCCATGCCGTGGATCTGCTGCGCGAGACCGCTCTCCCCCTGCAATCGGTCGCGGCCCGTCTCGGCTACACCGATGCCCGTGCCCTGCGGCGCGCCTTCCACCGCTGGACCGGCAGCAATCCGGACGCCTTCCGCCGCGGAGTGATCAGCGGAGCGTGAGCGCGTGAACCGGCGGCGTCCCCTGCGGCCGGGTGTTCAAGCCAGCAGACGGTAGCCGCGCACGGCCGCCCATTCGGCCGGGCGTTCAAGCCAATAGGCGGTTGTCACGCACATCGAAGCACACCAGGCCGTATGCCTTGGCGCGCTCGGCGGCGAAGACCGCCACCTCATCGGCCCTGGCAGGCAACGTGGCGATGTAGATGAACGGGCCGCTGGCGTTGTCGATCAATGGCGAGTCCGCCCATGGACTTTCGTCTTCGGCGCTGTCGTGGTGAGCGGTCGTATCAGGCCACTGTCCGTTGAGATCGGCCACGAACGCGCGCATGCGGTCGGTGGGTGGCAACTCCCGCTCTTCGAGATATTGCCGCAGCAGGCGCGCGCATTCCCGGCCGGCGGCCGGGCCGTCCGACGGCGGCTCGCCTTCCCATACGGCGAAGTCATAGGTCATAACCGCCACCATCCGATCGACCGATAAGTCAGCGGAGCGTAGCGCCGAGCACCACCGGTTTCCGCGGTTGGGAACAGCGTCCCGGCATGAGCGACAACGCATTCGCTGCCAACCGGTTGCTTTGGCGGGGCGGGACCGGATCGCGGCGCATAGTGTCCGGCGGCCCGCGATCGAACCGGCCATAGATTCATGGCAGAGCGCCGAACAGCGCGAATCTCCAGTCGAATCCGCAAGCGGGACAGGACCATCCACCATGACCAATTACAGAATCCTCGCCATCTCCGGCAGTCTGCGAGCGGACTCGCACAACACCGCACTGCTGCGCGCGGCACAGAAGTTCTCCACCGGACTCGAGGTGCGGATCTATGACGGATTGCGCGAAATCCCGCCCTACGACCAGGATCTCGACACCCCGGACCACCGGCCCGCACCCGTCACCGAACTGCGTCGCCGCATCACCGAGGCGGACGGGCTGTTGATCGCCACCCCGGAGTTCAATTACTCGATTCCCGGTGTGCTCAAGAACGCCATCGACTGGGTCAGCACCGATTGGACCCGGACCGAGGGCCTTCCGCTGCTGCGCAAACCCGTCGCGATCATGGGTGCCGCGCCGACCCAATTCGGTTCCGTCCGTGCCCAACTCGCGCTGCGGCAGGTCTTCGTATGGACCGAGAGCGAGATCGTGGTCAAGCCGGAGGTGATCGCCTTCCGCTCGCACGAGCGTTTCGACACCGACGGCAACCTGGTCGACGAAACCACCGTCGAGTTGCTCCAGGGCCTGCTCACCGCCCTCACCGCCAAGATCGACCGCGCGAAGTAGTGCGAAGAATTTTCCGAGGCTGGGAATTATCCCGCCACATATAACCTTTGAAATATCGATTACAGGTTAGAAGCGGGCGATCCTGGATCGTCGAGATCCTGACGTTCCGCTCCGCTTCCACTCGTCAAAAGCATTCGGACAGTAAGGAAGTGATGGGCATGCGGCGCGATCAGGTGGCCTGGGCGGGGCTGGCGGCGATGACGGTTTCGTTCGGGTTGAACTTCTCCATGGGGGTGTTCTTCGCACCGACCGCCGCCGCCTACGGGGTCAGTGCGACGGCGCTCGCGGTGGCCGCGGCACTCGGGACCACCGTGACCGGGGTGGCTCAGCCCTTCGTCGGCAGACTCCTCGACCGCGCCGGGGCCAAGCTGGTATTGATCGGCGGGCTCACGCTCATCTCCGCCAGCTATCTCGCGCTGGCCCTGGTACGCCAGACCTGGCAATTCGTCACCGCCTACATGGTTCTCGGCGGCATCGGGTTCGCGGCCTCGTCGACTCTGACGGTCACCACACTGATCGGACGAACGCTCGGCGGTCAGGTCGGCCCGGCACTGACCAGGGCCGCGGTCGGCATCAACCTCGGGCAGTTGATCGGGCCGTGGGCCGCCACCGCACTGTTCGAACCCATCGGCGTACGGGCCACCTACGCGGCACTCGGTGCCGTCGGGCTGGCCGTCACCGGCATACTGTGGGCGTTGCTGCCGAGCGATCCGGTCACCAATACCGTTGCCGGACAAGCGGAATCACTCGCCGGGCGAGGCCGGATACTGATCTCCTTCGGACTTCATTCGGCGACCCTGTACGTGGTGATCCTGATGCTCCCCAAACACGCGGTCGAGGCGGGCTGGTCCGTGGTGGACGCGGGCCGGCTGGTGGCCTTGGCCGCACTGGCCGCCGGACTCACCTCCGCCGCCATGGTCCGACTACAGCGCGGATACCGCGCCGAACACCTGCTGCAAGCGCTCTACGCCCTGCGGATAGTCGCACTCGCGCTGGCGGTTTCGAGTACCGCGCCGATCACGCTGATCGCGGTGGCGGTGCTGTTCGGGGCCGCGTCGTTCCCGATCGTTCCGCTGACCATGGCGGTGGTATCGCGCGGGCTCGATCCCGCTCGTATGGGCCGCACGCTGTCGCCGGCCTGGGTGATCCACCAACTCGCCGCCGCCGCGGGACTGGCCCTGGCCAGTTCGATGCACGCCCTGACCGACAGCTACCGAGGCTATTTCGCACTCGGCCTGCTCTTCAGCGTCGGCGCGGCCCTGCTGCTCATTCCCTCTCGCACAAAAGAACTCGTCGCCACCGCGGCCTGACTCCCATCCCACCGATCAGTACAACAACAACTCGAAACCGGAGAGAACACCATGACCACCGTCACCCATCACACCGTCGAAATTCAGGGTCTGCCCGTCTTCTACCGCGAGGCAGGCGATCCGGCCAAGCCGACAATCGTGCTGCTGCATGGGTTTCCGACCAGCTCGGCCATGTTCCGCAACCTGCTGCCCGCACTCGCGGCGGACTACCACCTGATCGCACCGGACCATATCGGGTTCGGGCAGTCCGCGATGCCCGCGGTGGACGAGTTCGAGTACACCTTCGACAAACTCACCGAGATCACCCTGGAACTGCTCGACACCCTCGGGATCGAACGATTCGCGTTGTACATCCAGGACTACGGCGCGCCGATCGGCCTGCGGATCGCCGCTCGGAACCCCGAACGGGTCAGCGCCCTGATCACCCAGAGCGGCAATGCCTATACGGAGGGGTTCACCCCGTTCTGGGAGGTGCTGTTCGCGCACGCCAACGACCGCGTCACCCATGAGCCCGCCGTCCGCAAGCTTCTCGAACTCGACGCCACCACATGGCAATACACCCACGGTGTTCCGGCCGACCGGCTGCATCGGGTCAGCCCGGACACCTGGACCCTGGATCAGCATTACCTGGATCGACCGGGTAACAAGGAGATCCAACTCGAGCTGTTCGCCGACTACAAGAACAATCTCGACGGCTACCCGGGCTTCCAGAAGTACTTCGCCGAGCACCGCCCGCCGGTACTGATCACCTGGGGCGAACACGACGAGATCTTCGGCCCCGACGGCGCCCGCGCCTTCCTGCGCGACCTCCCCGAGGCCGAACTCCACCTGCTGAACGCGGGCCACTTCGCCCTCGAGACGCACGGCCCCGAGATCGCCGATCTGATCCGCGACTTCCTGGCCCGCAAGCTCGGCTAGTCCATGAATCACAGGCGCGGGGTCAGGTGTAGCGGACCTGCCAGCGTTTGAAGCCGTTGATCCAGCCGTTGCGCAACCGCTCCGGCGGCGCCACCTCGCGCAGGTCCGGCAGGACGTCGGCGATGGCATTGAACATCAGATCGATCTCCAGCCGGGCCAGGTTGGCCCCCACACAGAAGTGCGGGCCGGTGCCGCCGAAGGCCAGGTGCGGATTGGGGTCGCGCAGGATATCGAAGGTGAACGGGTCGGCGAAGGCATCCTCGTCGAAATTGGCTGAGCCGTAGAACAATCCGACGCGATCACCCGCCCGGATGTGCTGCCCGCCCAGTTCGGTATCGGCGGTGGCGGTGCGCTGGAACACCGTCACCGGGGTGGCCCAGCGCACGATCTCGTCGGGGGCGGTGGCCGGGCGCTCGCGCCGATACAGGTCCCACTGCTCGGGATGGTCGACGAACGCCTTCATTCCATGCGTGATGGCATTGCGCGTGGTCTCGTTGCCCGCGACCGCCAGCAGGATGACGAAGAAGCCGAATTCGTCCGAACCCAGTGCCTCACCGTCGATATCGGCGTGCACCAGGCGGCTCACGATATCGTCGAGGGGGTTCCTGCGACGGTCTTCGGCCATATTCCAGGCGTAGCCCAGCAGATCGACCGAGGCTTGGGTGGAGCTGTCGGTGCTGGCGGTGTCACCGTATTCGGGGTCGTCGTAGTTGAGCATCTGGTTCGACCACTCGAACAGTTTTCGGCGGTCGGCCTGCGGAACCCCGATCAGCTCCGCGATCGCCTGCAGCGGCAGCTCACATGCGATCTGTTCCACGAAATCTCCACTGCCGCAGACTTTCGCGGCTTGCACGATCGCGGCGGCCCGTTCGGCCAATGCCGCTCGCAGGCCCTCGATCGCGCGCGGGGTGAAGCCCTTGGAGACGATCCGGCGAATCTTGGTGTGTTTGGGCGGATCCATATTCAGCAGGATCGCGCTGGTCAGTTCGATCTGCTCGGCGGTGACCGCACCGGGCAGTCGGATGATGGAACCCTTGCGCTGTGAGGAGAACAGTCCCGGATTGCGCGAGATCTCTTTGATGTCCTCGTGTTTGCTCACCACCCAGTAGCCGCCGTCGTGGAACCCGCCGGATTGCGCGTCGGTCTGCGGATTCCACCAGACGGGGGCGGTGCGGCGCAGGTGTGCGAATTCCTGTACGGGATTGCGGGTTTCCCACAGCGCGGGATCGGTGAAGTCGAATCCCGCCGAGAGTGAGGGCGCGGACAAATCAGCCTCCTGAAGACAGCACTGTCTGGAACTGGTGGATCACCGTTGCCGGCGGCGGTAACGCACGCGGCACGGCTGTTGTAGCTGGACCACCATCTTCGAATGATCGTTGCGGTAGGTATCCGAGGGCTGGGCCAGCTCGAACTCCCAGTCCCGCAACAGGATCGAGAAGATCGCCTTCAACTGCATGAGCGCGAAGGGCGCACCGACACAGCGATGCCGACCCGCCCCGAACGGAATCCACGTCCAGCGGTTGACGATGTCCTCCTGGCGCGGATCCAGATACCGGCTCGGGTCGAACAGGTCGGGCTCCGGGAAGTCCTCGGGGATGCGGTTCGAGATCGCCGGTGTCGCGGCCACCATGTCACCGGGGGCGATTCGGTGCCCGCACACCTCGAACTCGTCGCGCGCGATCCGCATCAGGATGATCAACGGCGGATGTAATCGCAGCGATTCCTTCAGCGCCGCTTCGAGATTCGGAATCTGCCGCAGGGCATTGTGACTGACCTCGGAACCGTCGGCGTACAGCTGGTCCAGCTCGGTGACCACCGTGGCCAGGGTCTCGGGGTGGCGCAGCAGTTCGATAGTGGTCCACGCCGCGGTCCCCGAGGTGGTGTGGTGCCCGGCGAACATCATCGAGATGAATATGCCGGTGATCTCGCTGGCCGAGAATCGCGGCGCACCGTTCTCGTCCGGCACCGACATCAGTACATCGAGCATGTCGCGAGAGTCCTTGCCCGACGGCGGATTCGCCGCCCGGCCGTCCATGATCCCCTGCACCAACTCCACCAGTGCGACGCGGGCTTCGTCGCGTCGGCGGAAGCTCTCGATCGGAGCGTACGGATCCACGTACGCCAGTGCGTCGGTGCCCTGCTCGAGCTCGTGGTACAGATGCGCGAACCGCCCGTCGAGCTCTTCACGGAACTTCTGCCCGATCAGACAGGCCGAGGACGTGTAGATCGTCAGCTCGGCGAAGAACGCGAGCAGATCGATCTCACCCTCGTCACCCCAACCGGCGAGCATCCGATCCACCTCGGCCGCGATGGTCACCGCGTGCCCGCGCATATGATCCGCGCGCAGGGCCTGGTTGTGCAGCATCTCCTTGCGCCGCTCCGGCGGGGCGTCGAATACCACGCCCTCCCCGAAGATCGGCTTCATGAACGGGTACGCCGCGGCCTGATCCAAATCCTCGTCGCTGGCGCGGAAGAAGAATTCGTTGGCCTCGGATCCGGACAGCAGGATCACATCGCGCCCGGCGAGTTCGAAGGACCCGACATCCCCGCATTCGGCGCGGACGCGCCCCATCAGAGCGATCGGATCGGTGCGGAACTCTTCGAGATGTCCGTGTTCACCGCCGCCGCCCGATACCCGTCGCGGCTTGACCAATGGCATGGGAATTCCTCTCCGGGCGACCACATCGGCACCCCAGACACGTGTCCGGACGGTACTACGAATGGAAGTCCAGAACAAGGCCCGCATACCTCTTGCGCCCGGTCAGAAGCCGGAACTATATTCCGAAGAGCTGTCCGGACGAAGCACGACGCGCACGCGCACAAGGAGTGGAACCCAGCATGACCCGTATCCCCGGTGACTCATGAAGACCCGGCTCAACTGCCCCTGCGGTGAACAGATCCGGGGCACCGACGAGGACGACCTGGTCGAGCAGACCCTCGCGCATCTCGCGCAGCAGCATCCGACCCACAACTACACCCGCGACGAAATCCTCTTCATCGCCTACTGACGACCGCGCGGGTTCAGCCGTCACAACTTGCGCGCAGAACTCGCGCTCAGACCTGTTCGTCCGTGACGGTCGCGGATGGTCCACGGCGCAGGTAGCGACCGATGGGCGTGCCCTGGATATGGCCGTCGCGCACGATTCGGCGACCGCGCAGAAAGACGTCGGTCACCCGCGCATTCATTTCGAAGCCTTCGAAAGGTGTGTATTCCTGGGCGGATTCGGAGTCCGCGGCACGGACCGTCCACTGGGCGTGCGGATCGACCAGCACGATATCGGCGTCGGCGCCGGGGTCGAGGGATCCTTTGCCGGTGAGACCGTAGCGGCGGGCGGGGGCGGCGGAGGTCAGCTCGGCTATGCGACCCAGCGGCAGTCCACGTTTGAGACCCTCGCCGACCAGGCCCGGGAGTAGGTATTCGGCACCGCCGAATCCGGACTTGGCCAGGAAGACGTCCTCCGGATCGTCGCCGAACTTCTCTTCGGCCCGGCAGCAGGCGTGATCGCTGACCACCCAATCGATTTCGCCCGCGAGCAGGTGCCGCCAGAGGGCTTCGACGTCGGCGCGTTCGCGCAGTGGCGGATTCACCTTGCCGCCTATGCCGTGCGCGCTGTCGACATCGGCGAGCAGATGGCCGATGGTGACCTCCCGGCGAAAGTCGATATGCGGGAAGGCCGATGCCATGCGCAGCGCGGCGTCCACGGCCTTGTCCGAGGACAGGTGCAGCAGGTTGATATTCGGGAAATCGGTTTCGTGGGCCAGGTAGGAGGCCACCGTAATGGCCAGGCCCTCCGAATGCGCCGGACGTGCGGCACTGTAGGCGCGGAGGCCGGTCAAAGTGCGGTCGGCTTCGACGAGTTCGGTATAGGCGGCCATGATTTCGGCGGTTTCGCAGTGCAGCGACAGGGTGATCACCTCGCCGTAGCGCTCGCGCGCCCGGCGCAGGCCGCGCATGACGAATTCGAAGTGCGCCAGATCGTAGCGTTCGGTGGGCGGGATCATCAGAAAAGCCGCCTGGTCGTGCGAGCGACCGTGCAGGCCGTGGCCGCCGTAGAACATGAAGATCTTGAACGAGGTGATACCGAATTCCTCTACCAGGAACGGTATTTCGTCAATGTGCTCACGGGTCATGGGCGCCAGATGCAGGGCGTGGTCGACGTAGGAGCGGCCCGCCATCCGGTCGAGCGCCTCGGGAACGAAATCTCGGTAGGAGCCACCGCGATTGAGGTAGTAGCGCCCGGTGCGCAGATAGCTCAGCGAGGTGGTGACGCCGCCCTGCGCGCAGGCGCGGCTCTCGCTCTCGGTGTCATCACCGAGGTCGGCGTAGATGCCCCAGTGCTGGTGGGCGTCAACGACTCCGGGAAAGGCCAGCAGTCCACCCGCGTCGACGACCTCGGCCGCGGATGCCGAAATGCCCGCGCCCACCCGCGTGATCCGGCCGTCGGTAATGGCGATGTCCAGCACATCGGGCATCTCGGTCGATGCGTCACCCGGGCGGACCACCCGGGCGTTCCGGATCAGTAGATCGTTATCCGCCACTGCCTTCTCCAGTTTCCTTGTGCGAAACATCTTTACCGACTGTGCGATCATCGCAGTACGATGCGCTGGTAGTCAACGCCGCAGACCTCTCTCATGTTTCACTGTGGGAAACTTTGCGGAGACAAGGAGATTGATCATGACCGGGCCGCTATCGGGCATCAAGGTCCTCGATATCGCGACACTCTTCGCCGGACCGCTGGCGGCCACACTGCTGGCCGATTTCGGAGCCGAGGTGATCAAGATCGAGCATCCACGCGGAGATCCGGTGCGCAGCCATGGCGCGCAGCGGGCCGGAATCGGACTGTGGTGGAAGATGATCGGTCGAGGTAAGCGATCGGTGACCCTGTATCTCGGCGCACCCGAGGGGCAGGAGCTGTTCCGTCGCATGGTCGCCGACGCCGATGTGGTGATCGAGAACTTCCGGCCGGGCACCCTCGAGCGCTGGGGGCTGGGCTATTCCGCACTGCGCGAGATCAATCCGCGACTGGTACTGGCGCGGGTCACCGCCTTCGGCCAGGTCGGCCCGTACGCACAGCGTCCGGGATTCGGCACGCTCGCCGAGGCGATGAGCGGTTTCGCGGCCATGACCGGCGAACCCGACGGCCCGCCGACCCTGCCGCCGTTCGGCCTTGCCGACGGAATCGCCGCCCTGACAACGGCTTTCGCCATCATGACCGCATTGCGAGCCCGTGAGGCGACCGGCCGGGGCCAGCAGGTCGACCTGGCCATCGTCGAGCCGATCCTGACTCTGCTCGGTCCGCATATCACCGCCTACGACCAACTCGGGCAGGTGCCTCCGCGCACCGGCAACCGGTCCTCCAACAACGCGCCGCGCAACCTGTACCGCACCGCCGATGACGAGTGGGTCGCGGTCTCCACCAGCGCCCAGTCGGTGGCCGAACGGGTGATGCGGTTGGTCGGGCGGCCGGATCTGGTGCACGCCCCGTGGTTCGCCAGCGGAGCCGAGCGTGCCACGCACGCCGACGAATTGGATGAGGCCGTCGGTTCCTGGATCGCGGCGCGCAAGACCGACGAGGTGGTGGCGGCGTTCGAGAACGCGGAGGCCGCCATCGCGCCGGTGTACACCACCGCCGATATCTTCGACGATCCGCAGTTCCGGGCGCTGGAGTCGATCATCAGCCTGCCGGATGCGGAGTTGGGGCGAATTCGCATGCAGAACATCCTTTTTCGGCTCTCGGAGACGCCCGGAGCGATTCGCTGGACCGGACCACCACTGGGTGCGCACACCGCCGAGGTGCTGGCCCGCTACGGCGTCGACGCGGACCGCCTGGCACAACTGCGCGAGACGGGAGTGGTGCGATGACCGAGATGACCCGAGATCCCTTGGTGGCGGCCGTCACCGGCGGTGTGCGCCTCATCGAACTGGGCCAGCCGTTCTTCACCGGTATGCCGTGCTCGCCGAATCACCCGGGGTTTCGCATGACCCTGATTCGCCGTCACGGCGATATGGTGCGCCCGGACGGCGGGTCGGCGGCGAATGAGATCATCGTGACCGGCGGCCATGTCGGGACGCATATCGACGCGCTCAGCCATGTGAGCCATGACGGCCTGTTGTACGGCGGGGTGGACGCGCAGGAGGCGCAGCGCGGGGGTGCGTTCACCCGGCACGGGGCCGAACATCTTCCGGGTCTGATGCGACGCGGTGTCCTGTTGGACGTGGCACGGCTGCACGGGGTCGACGTACTGTCCGGCGGGTACGAGATCACCGCCGAGGATCTGCGCCTGGCCGCGAAACAGGCGGGAACGCAAATTGATCCGGGCGATATAGCACTGATCCGCACCGGCTGGTCACGCCATTTCACCGACCGGGACGCCTACCTCGGCAATGCCTCGGGAGTGCCCGGAGTGGGTGTGGGCGCGGCCCGGTGGCTGACCGAACGGGGTGTGACGGCCACCGGATCCGATACCACCGCGTACGAGTGCATTCCGCCCGGCGCGGGCCACAGTGTGCTGCCGGTGCACCGCATCCTGCTGGTCGAATCGGGCATCTATATTCTCGAGCATCTGGCGCTGGAGGAGCTGGCAGCCGCCGAACTCGCCGAATTCGTCTTCCTGCTCGCGCCTTTGCGCATAGTCGGCGGCACCGGATCGCCGGTGCGTCCCCTCGCGGCGGTGTCACGATGAGCGAATCGACGGTGGTACAGCGGCTGGCCGAGTTCGCCTACACCGCCGGAATCAACGGGGTGGGTGCGGAGTTGCGGGCCGACGCGGCGCGGCGGGTGCTCGATGTGCTCGGCAATAGTCTTGCCGCACTGCGTACTCCGCCCGCCGTCGCGGTTCGCACCCTGGTGGATGAGTGGGGTGGGCGGCCGCAGGCGACGGCCCTCGGCCTGCCGGGCGGGCTACCCGAGGCCAGTGCCGCGCTGCTCGGCGGAACACTCGCGCACGCAATGGATTTCGACGACACACATCTGCCGTCGGTGCTGCACCCTTCGGCCTCCGTGGTGCCCGCCGCCCTGGCGGTCGCCGAATCCCGCAATGTCAGTGGACCGCGGTTGCTGGATGCGGTCGGCGTCGGAATCGAGATCACCATCCGCCTCGGAATAGCTGGATACGATGCCGCGCTGGGCAATTCGATCTTCTTCGAGCGCGGTCTGCATGCCACGGCCATTTGCGGAACGGTCGGCGCGGCCGCGGCCGCCGCTGTGCTCTCCGGTCTCGACGCGAACGGGATCGCCCATGCCATGGGGATCGCGGCCAGTATGGGTTCGGGTCTGCTGGAGGCCAATCGCACCGGTGGCACCGTCAAACGCGTGCACTGCGGCTGGGCGGCGCACGGCGGGGTGACCGCGGCCGGTCTCGCTCGCACCGGGATGACCGGTCCGCCTACCGTGATCGAGGGAAGATTCGGTCTGCTGCAGGCGTTTTGCGGTGACAGGGCCGATATCGACGCCATCTGCCGGGGCCTCGGCGAGCATTGGGAGTTGCCGGGCGTGTTCTTCAAGCCCTACCCCTGCAATCATTTCACCCACGCCGGTATCGACGCCGCGCTGCGACTGCGCGCACAGGGCATCGATCCGGACGATATCGCCGAATTGGAGTTGGGCGCGCCGACGGCAGCCTTGCGCACCATAGGTTTTCCCGCCGAGGTCAAGGCCCGCCCGGAATCCGGTTATCACGCCGCGTTCTCCGGCCCGTACACCGTCGCTGCCGCACTGCTCGGCGGTGGCGGCCTGGGACTGTTCCACGAGGATTTCACCGACACCGCTGCCCGTGATCCGAAGCGCCTCGCCCTGGCCGCGCGGGTGCACTGCATCCCGGATCCGCACTGCGACAGCATCTTTCCGCATCAGTTCCCGGCGGTACTCACCGCGCGCCTACGTACGGGCCAGATGCGTACCGAGCGGGTGGAGGTGAACCGCGGCGGCCCGGGCAACCCGCTCTCCGCCGAGGAGCTTGCCACCAAGTTCCGCCTCAACGCCGCGTCCGCACTGACTCCGGCCGAGGCCGATCAGGTCACCGATCACGTCTATCGACTGGTCGATGCGCCCGACCTGACGGCGTTGCTGATGAGCTTGAAGTCGTGGAGCCCGACCAAAAGCACGCCGGGGTGACGGGGTGTCATCCATCGGTGTTCGCCGCGATGCCCACACGTCCTCTACCTGGCGTTTTGCATTCCGACGGTCATCGCCGCACGCCCCTGGACAGTGCGAATTGTGACACGTAGGTGACACAGAACAGCCCGCACTCCGCTTGGGTGCGGGCTGTTCCTGCGCCGATGAGTGTGGTGGCGCGGCCCGATCGTACGTCGATCTGTAACCGCTGTACCCCTACACGAACGAACCGCACGGTCGTAGCGTGGGCTGTATGAGTGTGGTTGGTGATCGGGTGAAGAATGCCCGCAAGCGGGCAGGCATGACGCAGCGAGGGCTTGCCGACGCCTCCGGCGTCTCACTGTCGCAGCTTCGAAAGATTGAACAAGGCGACTACGATCCCCGCCTGGAAACGTTGCGTGCCTTCGCAGTCGCCATGAACCTGCGTACTTCCGCCCTACAGGCCACGCCGGACTACGAAATTCCTGACAGCGACACCGAGGCCCAGTGGCAGCCCGTCATGCACGCCCTGTATGGCAATATTGCCCAACCTGACGAACCGGCCACCTCCGAGGGCCTTCAGGCGATGCTCGACACCGTGCAGACGATGATCAGCGCCGACCGGTACCGCGAAGTGACGGTGTTGCTGCCCAACCTGATTCGCGATATGGACAGCCTCGCCGATGCACGCGGCGTGAAGTTCAAAACGCTGAACATGGTCGCCTCCTTGTTGGCGCAGACCAGGCAATTCGAGGCCGCTGACATCGTCCTCGGCCGTGCTGTCGACGTCGCTGAGACTCATGTCGAGGCGGCAACGGCGATCGACACTCTGTTGTGGGCGCTGCTTCGGCAGGGTCGTTTGGACGACGCCCGATCGTTGGCCGTGCAGTGGGCAGACGACATCGAACCGCGATTCTCCCGTGCCACCCTGCAATCGGTCGGGATGTGGGGTCGGTTGTGGTTGAAGATCGCCAATGCCGCCATCCGGGACAACCAGCCGCACGAGGTGGAGGATGCGCTCTCTCTGGCCCGCGCAGCGGCGGCCCGCATCGGTCACGATGTGTACGTGGAGCGGCTGTTGGGCCGTACCTTCGGCCCACTCGAGGTGTCCTACATCAGTGCTGAATCGCATGTGATCGCCCACGAGCCGGAGAAGACGCTCGCGATCGCGTCCAAGGTTCCGGCACCGACGATCGAACCGGCGGGTGCCAGCAGGATGAGGCACAAGCTCGATGTCGCCAATGCGTTCACGCAGATGGGTCGATATGGCGAGGCGCTGGATGAGTTTCGCATCGTGCGGCGGACAGCGCCGGAATGGCTTGTACAGCAACGGTATGCGCGCGACATTCTCGGAACGATTGTGAGCAAACGGCGCACGTTGACGCCGGACATGCGGGAGTTGGCGAACGTCATCAAACTCGAATACTGATAGTCCGAGATACGTCCCATGAATGGCACTTCGGTTCGACATAGAGCCGAAGTGCCATGGTGTGCCCCTGCCCGCAGGTGTGATGCTCAGGCTCGACCCCGCCGCCGAGTCGATCACCGGCCCCTTAGCCAGCTCCCCGGCGGCGGGTGTCTCTCCAACCAAGCCGTGGAAGGGGCGTCACGTGACTGCGAAACCAAGGGCTATCGGATACCTGCGGCGAGACATCTCCGGTGTTCACCAAAATTGGGATGAAGTTCGAATCAGAAGTCTCGCAGCACGATTCGGATATGACTTGTGTAAGATTCTCGTGTTCGGACCAGAGACTGAGCGCCGCGCCTACCGCCTCCGAGTTGCTGCGAGCCGTACACGCGCCGAGGCGATCTTCGTTCCTGGCATCCGCCATTTCGACGGCGGCGAGGTGCCGACCGAAATCTCCCAGGCCGCTGCCGTGGTCGCGGTAGACACCAGACAGACTTTCGCGCGAAAGCCTTCCCTCGCAGAGGCATTGGACGAGTAGCGATGAATGACCTCAAAGGCAATCCCGGCCGCGAAGGCGGTCCGATGGGCTACCTGCACTGCGAGCACGGCCTCATCCCCATCGGCGCAGACGGATTCCCGGTGGACAGTGATATCCCAGAACTCGAAGCTCTTACAAGACCGACCGAACTCGACCGGTACCCAGTCCTCGAAATCGAACCGGAATCGGTCACTGATACCGTAACCCCTTACGGGGAAAGATAATTGCGGCGAAATGATTACCTCGAACCGGCTGGCAACCCGCGGGCATATTCACACTAGATGCTGTGCAACATGATTCACGCAACTCGTTCCACCCGCGCCACTGGGCGTAACGCTCCTCGATTCGGTCCGGCATGAACCCGTGCCGGTGGAATCGACCGTCCGGACCGGCCAGTGTCGGGACGGTGCCAGCGTCCGACTGGGGTTCGCGGATCCGGACTGCCCTCACGTCGAGGAGAGGGACGCTCTCGAGCAGATGGGCGGGACACTGCCCGGACGCATCCGGAACGCGCTGAGCATGCTCGGCCCACTCGTCGACACCCCCGGATGCACCGTCGGGTTGCACACTGCACATCTGTACAACTCAATATTCCGGTTCGACGACCAAATGATAGTCACGCCTTACCTGTTCCGTGCGCGTGGGTATCAACACACGGCGCTGCACCTACGACAGTTGTCCTCGCACGGCATCTTCGGCTCGTTTGCCGACCAATTCGAACAAATCTGGGGCACGGTAACCACCTACTCGCAAAGATCGGAATTCAATGGGCTCACGGCGTGACTATTACAAAGACCCGAACGCACCCAAGGCGAACAGCCTGGTCCCGGGCGGATCCGCGCTGATCGTCGATTCCGAAGCGCGGGTATTGATGCAACGCCGAGGCGATTCCGGCAACTGGTCTCTACCGGGAGGAATCATGGAGATCGGCGAGACGCTCGAGCAGTGCGTAATCCGGGAGACCAAGGAAGAAACCGGGCTGGACATTGAAATCACCGGCCTACTCGGTATCTACACAGACCCTGAACACGTCATCGAATACGCCGATGGCGAGATCCGGCAAGAATTCGCAATTACCTACTACGGCAAAGTAATCGGCGGCAACGTCGAGGTCAGCAGCGAGTCGACCTCGGTCCGCTTCCTCGGCTTGGACGAGCTGGAGGCGCTGCCGGTACACGACACCGTACGGCTACGGCTCCGCCATCATGCCGAGCACCGAACCGAGCCATACCTAGGCTAGGCCAGCCATCCGGCGCGACGTCCAGGCGTCGGCGCGGCGCTGCGGACGGCTTCACTCCGAGTCCCTTCCTGACGATTACGGGCGCTGTCGAGACGGTCCGCGGATACCGCCAAGTGCCGCAGTCGATGTCATCGATGCCGAAGTCCGCACTGATCGGGATGACGAGGGTCGGGGCATGGCAGATGACGCGGTTTACGGTTTTACCGGGTCGCGCCGGGGAAGACTCCGGCCCTGCCGAGCAGGGCGGGGACCGGGTTACCGAGGGTGTCGCCGAGCCAGGTGGCGGTGTCGATGATCTTGCCGATGTCCACGCCGGTGTCGATGCCCATGCGGTCCAGGGTGTACAGCAGGTCTTCGGTGGCGATATTGCCGGTGGCGGCGGGGGCGAACGGGCAGCCGCCGATGCCGCCGATACTGGCGTCCAGCACCCGGGCACCGGCTTCCAGGGCCGCGATGGCATTGGCGTAGCCGGTGTTGCGGGTGTTGTGGAAGTGGCAGCGTGGCAGCGCAGCCGGTGCCAGGGTGCGCAGACCGTGGACGAGACGGCGGACCTGGTCGGGGGTGCCGACGCCGATGGTGTCGGCCAGCGCGATCTCCTCCGGATTCGCCTCGGCCACCTGTGAGATCAGGTCCAGGACAGTGGCTTTCGACACCTCGCCCTCGAAGGGACAGCCGAAGGCGGCGGCGATCGTCACCGTGCGCCACAGTCCCGCGGCGGCGGCGCGTTCCGCCAGGCGAAACCACCGCCGAACCCCCTCGGCGGTATCGCAGCCTTGGTTGCGGTTGCTGAAGGTATCGGTGGCCACCACCACGACATTGATCTCGTCCACCCCCGCGGCCAATGCCCGGTCCAGCCCGCGGTCATTGAAAACCAGTCCGGCATAGGAGATATCGGCGGTGCGCGGCACCCCCGCCATGACCGCCTCGGCATCGGCCATCTGCGGCACCCGCGACCCGTTCACGAAGCTCACCGCCTCGATGCGGCGCACTCCCGCCGCCGCCGAGCGCCGTATCAATTCGATCTTCGCCGCGGTCGAGACAATCCGCGATTCGTTCTGCAAGCCGTCGCGGGGCGAGACCTCGACCAGTGTGGTGTCCACGAATTCTCCTTCATACCGGGACATTCGGTGCGCAGCCGGACCGATCGGCGGCCGATCTTGCTCACCGTTTCGCTACGGGATACATTGTATCCATTCTTCCCGGCGGTGCGCTCCAATCCACCGCCGGTGCGACAGAACGGAGTTGGCCGCATGGCAGAACCGACAACCCCCACCGGACCGCTGACCGACCTGCGGGTGATCGAGATGGGACAGTTGCTGGCGGGCCCGTTCTGCGGTCAGCTGCTCGGCGATCTGGGTGCCGAGGTCATCAAGCTGGAATCCCCGGGGCAGGGCGATCCGATGCGGGAGTGGGGGCGGGAGAAGCCCTATGGACGCTCACTCTGGTGGCCGGTGGTGGCACGCAACAAGAAGTCGGTCACCTGCAATCTCCGCACCGAGGCCGGTCAGCGATTGGCGCGCGAGCTCATCGCGCAGGCCGATATCGTGGTCGAGAACTTCCGCCCCGGCACCCTGGAACGCTGGGGACTGGACTACGAGACGCTGCGCGAAGACAATCCGGCCCTCATCCTGACCCGCGTCACCGGCTACGGCCAGACCGGCCCGTACGCACCGCGCGCGGGTTACGGCTCGATCGGTGAGGCCATGGGCGGTATCCGCTACACCACGGGCGATCCCGGCAGCCCGCCCGCCAGAACCGGTATCTCCCTGGGTGATTCGCTGGCCGCGGTCTTCGCCACCATCGGCACCCTGGCCGCGGTGCATCATCGCGAGCGCACCGGCGTCGGCCAGATCGTCGATGCCGCCATCTACGAGGCGGTGCTGGCGATGATGGAATCCCTGCTGCCCGAATGGGGCATCACCCAATACCAGCGCGAGCGCACCGGACCGGTGCTGCCCAACGTCTCCCCCAGCAATGTGTACGCCACGGCGGGCGAGGACCTGATCCTGATCGCGGCCAATCAGGACACCGTCTTCGCGCGCCTGGCCAAGGTCATGGGGCAGCCCGAACTCGCCGCTACCGAGCGCTTCGCCACCCACTCCACCCGTGGCGAGAATATGGCCGAACTGGACGACATCATCGGCGAATGGACCGGCACCCGGACCGCGCCTGACCTGTTGAATATCCTGCACGAGGCCGGGGTGCCCGCGGGCCGGATCTACACCGCGCGTGACATGTTCGCCGATCCGCACTTCGCGGCCCGCGAAGCCATTGTGCGACTGGCACATCCGGAGTTCGGCGAGATCCCCATGCAGAACGTCTTTCCCAAACTGAGCGAAACACCGGGCTCGGTGCGGCATCCCGGGCCGGAGCTGGGCCAGCACAATGCCGAGGTCTACGGCGCGATCCTCGGACTGGACGCGGATCGGCTCACCGAGCTGTCCCGCACCGGCGTGATCTGAGGCGATGTCATGTCCGACCTGGCCGAGGAGTACCTGCGCCACGGTTTCGCCGCCCGGATCGGCGCGGGTGAACGCCCGGCGGTACTGGTCATCGATGTGTGCGCCGCCTACCTCACCGATGGTTCGCCGCTGCGCGCCCCCGTCGAGGAGGCGGTGCGGGCCACCGCCCGGCTGGTCGCCCGGGCCCGCGCTGTCGGCAGGCCCGTCGTCTTCACCCGGGTGAGCTATCGTCCGGGCAGTGCCGACGGCGGACTGTTCCGGCGAAAGGTCCCGGCGCTCAACGCTTTCGAAGACGGCAATCCGATGGGCGAATTCGTCGCCGACCCCGCCCCGCTACCCGGCGAGGTGGTGGTCACCAAGCAGTACGCCAGTGGATTCCACGGCACCTCACTCGCCGCGACCCTGACCGCGCAGGGCGTGGACACCGTCCTGGTCACCGGACTCACCACCAGCGGTTGTGTGCGCGCCACCGCCACAGACGC
The DNA here is from genome assembly GCF_036327755.1 of Nocardia sp. NBC_01503. NCBI lineage: Bacteria > Bacillati > Actinomycetota > Actinomycetes > Mycobacteriales > Nocardiaceae > Nocardia > Nocardia sp. NBC_01503. Next base: position 6,318,377 of record NZ_CP109596.1, on the reverse strand, counting down.
ACTGCAATACGGATTCCGCCCCCTGGTGGTGGCCGACGCCTGCGGTGATCGCGATCGCCGCCTGCACGAGGCGAACCTGCTGGATCTCGATGCCAAGTACGCCGATGTGATCGACCTCGAGACCGCGCTGACCGTTCTGCGCTGAACCGCGATTCAACTCTCCCCGAAGGGATTTCCATGGGACCGCATCATTACGGATGGTGGATCCTGCTGCACCTGGTGCTGTTCGTCTTCTGGCTCGGCGGCGATCTCGGGGTGTTCTACTCGAGCCGTTTCGTCATCGATCCGCGGCAGACACCCCCGGCGCGCGCGACCGCATTGGCGATCATGAGCGGATTGGATCTGGGCCCGAAGATCTGCCTGGTGCTGTTCCTGCCCAGCGGCGTGACACTCATGGCCTTGGACCCGCACGGCGCGAAGGCTTTTGGGATCACGTTGTTCCCCTGGTGGTTCGTGGTCCTGACGTGGCTCTTCGCTGCCGTGTGGCTGACTGTGGCGATTGTCGCGCACCGCACCCACGGCAGGATCGCGAGCGTCTATCGCGCCGATCTGATCATCCGATTCGTGGTGATCGCGGCCATGACCGGCGCCGGTCTCTACACATTGGTGGCGCACGACCCGTTCGGCGTCACCACCAATCCGCGCTGGCTGGGCGGCAAGATCCTGCTCTATACCGCGGCGATCGCGGCGGGGCTCGGCATTCGAATCACGCTGCGCCCCTTCGGTCCCGCCTTCGGCCGGTTACAGACCGAGGGCTCGACCCCGGAGCTGGAGGCCATCCTGCGCCGCAGCGTCAATGGCTGCCTCCCCTACGTCTGGATCATCTGGGGTGGCGTGCTGGCCGCCGCGACGCTGGGCGTCTTCAAACCGGGTGCGAATCTCTAACCCGTATAACCGAGTTGGGTCGAGAGCGCGCCGGAGGCCTTGAGCAGGATCGGCGCGTATTCGTCCATGCGGGGTTCGAATCGCGAGAGCGGTCCGCAGACGCTCAGCGCGGCGACCACCCCACCATCGTGATCCAGAATCGGTGCGGCGATGGATGCCGCGCCGATCTGCCGCTCCCCCAGCGATACCGCGTAACCGCGCTTGCGGATGGTGTTGAGCTCCGCGCGCAGTTTGCGCTGCGAGGTGACGGTGGCATCGGTGAACGCACTCAGTTCATGCCGCCCGAGGTATTCATCGATCTCCTCCTTGCGCAGGAAGGCCAGGATCACCTTGGACGAGCTGCCCGCGTGCAGTGGATACGGTTGTCCCAGTGCGACTTCCATGCGCAGTTCCTGATCCGGCACCACCTGGTCCACATACATGCGCGTGTCGCCGCGCCGAATGGACAGGGTCGCGGTCTCGCCGGTGAGCGAGGCCAATCGCCGCAGCTCCGGGGCGGCCATGACGCGAAGATCGGTGCGCGCCAGATACGCCCGGCCCAAGGCCATCGCGGCATGCCCGAGCGCGTAACGCCGGGTGGTCGGCTCGAGGGTGATGAGATCCCGGCTGCGCAGGGCGGTGAGGATGCGATGCACCGCGGCTTTGGTGATGCCGAGTTCATTGGCGATCTCGGTGACCCCGAGATCTGGCCGGCCGCTGCGTCCGAAGAGCAGCAGCACGTCCATGGCTCGTTCGACGGCTGCGATCGAACGGCTCTGGGTGTCGGATTCCGTATCGGGCACGCGGTCAGTCTAGGGGGCGGATTTCCCGATGGGAAACACCATCCCCCTGTTGTTCCCCTTGCGCCCGCCCATATCAGCGCGTTACCTTGTGCGTAACAGCGTTTCCACTACCGAAACGGAGTTGGATATGGAGCCGCAGTATCTCCGTACGGTGCTGGCGCAGTGGGCAACCGGCGTCGTGGTTGTCACCACCCTCGATGAGCAGCGCGGCCGGCACGGCATGACGGCGAGCTCCTTCACCAGTGTGGCGCTGCATCCGCCGCTCGTCTCGGTATGCGTGGCCTCGACCGGCGCGACCTGCCGAATGATCAGGCGCAGTGGGATTTTCGCGGTCAATGTGCTCGGCAGCGACCATGAGGAGATCGGGCGGCGCTTCGCCGGCCCCGCGGCGGACGACCGTTTCACCCGGGGGCACTGGGAGACCGCGACCACCGGCGCGGCGGTGCTGGCCGATGCGGTCGCCTGGCTCGATTGCGCTGTCGCCGCGTGCTATCCGGCCGGCGACCACACCATTGTGCTCGGGATGGTCCAGGACGCGGCCACCCCGCGCCCGGCCGCCCCACTCATTTATCACGACCGCACCTACTACGAGGGGATTGCCCGATGATCGGTGAACGACTGGTCGAAGATATGACCGACGCCGAACGCGAACGCGCACAACGGGTCGAATCGGTGCTGCCCGCCCTGCGCGCGGCCGCCGCGGAGGCCGACCGCACCGCCACCTTCCCGGCCTCGCATATCGGTCTGCTGCGCGAGGCCGGACTGCTGGGCCTGGTGGTGCCCGAGCGATTCGGCGGTTTGGGCGGCACCCTGCGCGATCTCGCCGCCGCCACCTTCGCCATGGGCACGGCCTGCCCGTCCACGGCGCTGGCGTACTTCTTCCACAACACCAGCGCGTCGCGGGGGCTGTTGCCCCTGGAGGCGATCGAGGCCGGATTGTTCGATGCCGCAGAGGTTCCGGAGGTGCGGGCCTTCGCCGAGAAGGTGCTGACCCGCATGGCCGAGGGCGTGTGGCTGGCCAACTTCGCCTCCGAATCGGTCAAGACCTCGGGGGCGAACATCACCATCGCCACCACCGCGCGCAAGGTCTCCGGCGGGTGGATTCTCAACGGGGAGAAGTCTTTCGGCTGCGCCACCGGGGTCGCGGACTACTACCTGACCTCGGCGAAACTCGAGGGCTACGACACCGCGCAGGGCCTGGCCACCTTCTTCGTCCCGCGCGAGGCCACCGGCGTGAGCGTGCGCGCCCCCTGGGACGGGCTCGGTATGCGCGCCACCGCCAATAACGGCATCCGGCTCGATGACGTCTTCATCCCCGAGGACGAAGCTCTCGCCGTGCCGGGCGCTTTCACCAAGATGCTGACCATGAGCCGAGGCAGCTTCGTCGGCAATCAACTCGCCATCGCCGCCGTCTACACCGGCTGCGCCCAGCGCGTCTACGACGACGTCTTGCGCGCCACCACAACCAAGACCTTCGCCGACACCGGCGCACCCATCGCCTCCTCCCCCGTGCATCAGGTGCTGTTCGGTGAGATGACCCGCGATCTGGAGACCGCCTACCTGTGGCTGCGCTATCAGCTCGCGGTCGAGACCGCCGAGGTGCCGTTCAAGCCGAAGCAGGAGGTATTCACCCAGTGGCGACTCGGCAAGGGCGCGGTCACCGAAGCCTGTTTCCGGGTGGCCTTGGGCGCGCTCAAGGCGGGCGGCACCTCCGCCGCATCCATGGAAGGCACCGCCGGGCGCGCACTTCGAGATCTCGCCATGGGCCTGGTGATGACCTTCCCCGCCGAGCGGGGCATGCTCGAGGTCGCCCGTATCGTCACCGAGGCCAAGGCCAATGAACTCTTCGCCACCGCTCCGGAGCAGGCGAACGTCCCCGCCGAGGTCGGCCGATGAGTCTGGAACTACCCGCGATTCGCGATCTGATCGACGGCGAATGGGGTGTGCCCACCGTGGATCTCGGTATCGCACTGGAGAATCCGGCCACCGGCGCACCGGTGGCCCGTGCGGTGGCGACCGCGCCGGATCGGGTGGACCGTGCGCTCGCGGTGGCCGAGCGCGCGCACGGGCGGATCACCGCGGAGACCCTCGACGCGATCGCGGACGGCCTCGACGCGCGGTTGACCGCGATCACCGAACTCGATGCCTTCGCGACCGGGGTGCCCATCCGGCAGACCACTCCGCTGGGCGTAATCGTCTCGGGCGCTTTCCGATTGGCGGCGGCGCAGTTGCGCTCCGGCGCGCTTCGGGCGGATCGGGAAGGAGTCGAGGTGCATCGGCTGGGGCTGGGTCCGGCGCTGTGCCTGGTGCCGTGGAACGCGCCCGCGCCGATGGCGGCCCATAAGGTGGCCAATGCGCTGGCGGCCGGATGTCCGGTGCTGCTGAAGGTCAGTGAGCTGACCCCGTACAGCTCGGTGCTGCTCGCCGAGGTCGTGGCCGATCATGTGCCACAGGGCATGTTCCAGCTGGTGCAGGGCGGTGCCGCCACCGGTGCGCGGCTGGTCGCCGACGCCCGGATCAAGGCGGTGTCGTTCACCGGTGGTGTGGCGGGCGGGCAGGCGGTGGCGATCGCCTCGGCTCCCCTGTTCCGGCCCTGTCAGCTGGAATTGGGCGGGAACAATCCGCTCATCGTGCTGCCCGACGCCGATCTCGATACCGCCGCCCGGATGGGCGCGGAGCTGCTGACCACGCTCAATGGCCAGTGGTGCCGGGCGCTGGGCCGATTGATCGTGCCCGTCGAACGCGTCGGCGAAATCGTCGAGGCGATCGGCAAGCGGCTCGAATCACTCACCGTGGGAGCACCATTGGATCCGGCCACCGAGTTCGGCCCGCTGGTGCATTCGCGCCACGTCGGCGCGCTGCGCGCCGCGATCGCGGGGCGCGCGGAGCGCAGCTTCGGACAACTTCCGGAGTCCGGAAACTATTTCGCTCCAACGCTTCTCGATGACGATTTGACCGAGGAGGTGTTCGGCCCGGTCGCCGGTGTGGCCACCTACGACAGCGTCGAGCAGGTGGTGCGCCTGGCCAATGCGGTGCCGTACGGCCTGGAAGCCTATGTGTGCGGTGCGGATACCGAGTTCGCCCGCGCCATCGCCCGCCGTATCCGCGCCGGCGAGGTGAAGGTGAACGGCTCCTCGATCATGAGTCTGCACCTGATGACCCCGCGTCCGGCGTGGGGCATCTCGGGCCTGGGCGAGGAGGGCACGGCCGAGACGCTGCGCTTCTTCACCGGCGCGCGGGTGGTCGGCGTCGAAGGGCGTTTCGCCCTGCACACCTCATGAGCACCGTCCTCATCGCCGGGGCCGGGCCCGTGGGGCTCACCGCCGCACTGACGCTGGCCCGGCGCGGCGTGGATGTGACGGTGCTCGAGGCGGGTTCGGAGCTGGCCGCCGAATCGCGCGCCTCCACCTTCCACCCGCCCACCCTGGAGATGCTCGACGACCTCGGCGTGGTGCGGGCACTGTTGCGCAAAGGGATTGTCGCCGAGACCTTCCAATACCGCGATCGCGGCGGCGATGCCATCGCCACCCTGGATATGGGCGTGCTGGCCGCCGATACGCCGTTCCCGTACCGGGTGCAGTGCGAGCAGAGCAAGCTCACCCCGATCCTGCTCGATGCCGCACCCGGAAATCTCGGGGTGCGCTTCGACCATCGCGTCGAGGATGTCCGGTGCGACCCGCACGAGGTGAGTGTCCGCACCAGCGCCGGTGTGCTGCGGGCGGATTGGCTGATCGGCGCGGACGGCGCGCACTCGGCGGTACGGCGCTCGACGGGTATGAGTCTGGAGGGGAGCACATACCCGGAACGGTTCCTGGTCGCCTCGGTGCGCGAGGACCTCACCGCCGCACTGCCGGGCATCGCCCCCATCAACTACATTTTCGATCCGCGCGAATGGCTGGTACTGCTGCGCACCCCCGACCACTGGCGGGTGCTGCTGCCCACCCCGGGCGATACCGACGACGACACCGAATTGCACCGCCTGCCAACCCGTTTGGCGGGCGTCGCGGACCTCGGTAGGCCCTGGCGTATCGAGCAGGCCGCCCTCTACCGGGTGCACCAGCGGGTGGCGCCGCGCTTCCGTGACGGCCGGGTACTGCTGATGGGCGATGCCGCGCACGTGAACAATCCGCTCGGCGGTCTCGGTATGAACAGCGGTATCCACGATGCGGTGCGCATGGCGCACGCCCTGGCCGATGTCATCACCGGTGCGCCCGAGCGGGTGCTGGACGAGGCCGCCGCGCTGCGGCGCACCGTCGCCATCGAACAGGTGCAGCGCACCAGCCACGACAACTGGTCCCGTCTACGCGGGCATGACACCGAATACCGTGACCGGCTCCGCGCATTGGCGGCCGATCCGGTGGCGAGCCGCGCGTATCTCCGGCGCGCCTGTCTGATGGAGCCGTTGGAGGCCGCGTAGTGAGAATCAGCCGAGAGAATCCCGCCCGTCCCCGGGAGATCGTCGGATCGGTGCCGGTGACCCCGCCCGGGGCGGTGGACGTCATTGTGCGCGAATCACATCGGCGATTCCGGGAGTGGTCGGCTCGACCACTGGCCGAGCGGCTCACCGCCCTGTGGCATGCGGCCGATGCGATGGACGCCGATCGCCCCGCGCTGGCGGAGCTGCTGGCCCGCGAATCCGGCAAGCCCGTCGCCGACTGCCGTGGCGAGATCGCCTTCGCCGCCACGTATCTGCGCTGGATCTGCGATCGAGCCGAGGCCGTCTACACCGGCACCGAGACAGACGATGCGCGCGGACGGCTGGGTATGACCCCGCGTCCCTACGGCGTGGTCACCGCGATCACGCCGTGGAACGCACCGGTGATCCTGTCCCTGCTCAAACTGGGTCCGGCGCTGGCCGCGGGAAATACGGTGCTACTCAAGCCCTCTCCGCTAGCCCCGCTGACGATCACCGCGGTGGCCGAGTTCTTCCCCGCCACCACCGTCCTGCACGGCGGCCCGGAGCTGGTGCACGCGCTCATAGCGCATCCATTGGTGCGCAAGGTCGCCTTCACCGGCGGTGAGGCGGCGGGCCGCAGTATCGCCGCCGCGGCGGGCCAGGCCATCACCCCGGTCGTACTGGAGCTCGGCGGCAATGACCCGGCCATATTCTTGGACGATTTCGCCCTCGACCCGGACGATTACGAACGTCTGGTGCTGGCCTCGTTCGCCACCGCGGGCCAGGTGTGTATGGCGGCCAAGCGGCTATACGTCCCGGAACACCGTGCGCAGGAGTTCGCCGACGCGTATCTCGCTGCGGCACAGCGCATTCTGACGGTCGGTGATCCGCTGGACGAAGCGGTCACCATGGGACCGGTGGTGACCCGGGAGGCCGCCGACCGGGTCACCGGTCTGATAGCCGACGCGCACGCACGCGGCGGCCGAATCCTGCCCTTGGCGAAAGCCGCCGAGCCACAGGGGTATTTCATCGATCCGGTACTCGTCCTGGGCCCGCCCGATGACGCCCCGCTGGTGCACGCCGAGCAATTCGGCCCCGCCGTACCCCTGCTCACCTATCGTGACGAAGCCGAAGTGCTCTCCCGCGCAAACGATTCCGAGCTGGGCTTGGGCGCTTCGGTCTGGTCCGCCGACGAGACCCGGGCCTTCGCCTTCGCCGCCGGTATCGAGGCCGGTTTCACCTTCGTCAATACGCACAACCGCACCGGGATGACGCTGCGCGCCCCGTTCGGCGGGATCAAATCCAGTGGCTACGGCCGTGAATACGCCGAGGCGGGTCTGCTCGAATATGTCTGCACCACGGTCGTGCACGCCCCCGCCGCCTTCCGCGCCGGCGGCGAGGGAATGCCCGCCCGGGCCTACCCGGGATAGCGGCCGGTGCTCATCGTGTCCCGGTCCGGCGGCGCAGCAGGACCGCGACCGCGATCGCGAGCAGTACCACGATCACACCGACCACGACCAGGATCGGGACGGTGTTGGAGTCGTCGGAATCGGAGACGGCGGTGGTGGTTTCGACGGTGGTCGTGGCCTTCGGCGTCGCGAAGGTCAGCGGTACGGCTGCCAGGATGGCGGAGGGATTGGTGAGGCTGGTGACGGCGAGGGTGCATGCCCCCGGCGCGGCCGTGCAGTCCACATCCCCGATCTTGGAGACGATCGTGATGACACTGCCGCGATCCCCGGGCTGCCAGGTGCCCGCGGCATCGGCCGTACCCAGTAGCGAGCCGCCCAGATTGCAGTCGGCCGGTGTGGTTATGGTCGGTTTGCACTGGCCGATGGCGACCGTCGGAAGGTTCGCCGGCAGCCCGTCCAAGGCCACCGTCACGGTCTGACCGTCGGTGACCGCACCGGAGGGGGTGGGGTGCAGTACGGGGGCCGCCGCGGCGGAGGGGCTGGTCGCGAGCAGCGCGGCGGTCAAGACCGCCGCGCCCGCGACACCTCGAAAGATGTTGCTTCTCATACCGTTTCTCAGCCGAAGGTCAGCGGGATCGAGGCGATGATATTGGTCGGGTCGGTCAAACTGGTGACCGCGATGGTGCACGCACCCGGGGCCGACGCGCAGTCGACGCCACCGACCGAGCCGACCACGGTGATGGTGTCACGGCTCGCCTGCCAATTGCCCTCGCCGTCGGCGCGGCCGAGGATGGAGCCGCCGAGGTTACAGTCTCCCGGACCCGAGACCTGTGAGGTGCACTGTCCCACGGCGACGGACGCGAGATTCGGGGCGAGCCCGCTCACCGACACCGAGATGGACTGACCCGCTCCCAGCCCGCCGGTCTGGCTCAGCGAGACCGACGCCGCCTGCGCGGTCGCCCCGCCGAAGACCGCCAGGGCCGATAGGCCCGCGAGCACGGCGCTACCGCGTAGAAAACTTCGAAACATGGTGTTCTCCTTCTGTTTCACTACAGCCGCCGCCGATCGGCGAAGGCCATTCCGGCGACGATGACGAGCAGACCCGCGGTCGCCGACCACAGCAGCGTGGAGGGACCGTTGGTATCGGTGGCGGCGGTGGTGGTCGTGGGGGTCGCCACGGGTGTCACCGCCGGTAGCCGCGAGCCCGCGAAGCTCACCGGCACCGCCGCCGAGTTGGCGGTGATGACCGCCACGGGTTCGGTGCCGGGCAGCGGTGCGGCCGCGATGACGCACTGCTGTTGGACGCAGTCGATGCCATTGAATTTCGGCCGCACGATGAGGGTCAGGGTTCCGAAACCACCGTCGGACCCGATATTGACGAAGGTGGCTCCACCCTCGAGGTCGCAGTCCTTCAACCCGTTGGTGAAGCCCAGCTTGCACAATCCGACCGCCACGGCGGCCAGTCCGGGCTGGAATCCACTGCCCGCCACCGTGACTCGCTGCCCCTCATGCAATTCGTTGGTGGCGCTGACATGCAGTGCCGCCGGGGCGTCCGCTGTCGCGGGTGCGGTCACGGTCAGCGCCGCGACCGCCAGTACGGCGCAGCAGTGTGGGATCGCGCGAATCATCGGAGCCCTCCTTCGGTGGCATAGGTGGTGGCCGAACCGGCCGGACGGTGGACATGAGCGGACGTAGGCACCGCTGGAACCATGCGCAGCGCGGCGAACAGGACCGGAATGGCGAGCAGGGTGAGGGCAGAACCCGTGCCCCAGCACCGCGCGAGTACAACCGCGAGTGCGATGCCGACGAGGCCGCCGCAGGCTGCCGTGAGTACCGTGACCGCATGCCGCGCCGATCCGGCGTCCCGCGAGAACTCTTGGGTCAGTACCGAATCCGCGACCGAGAGGCAACGCACCCCGGTCGCGAGCGTGAGGCCCACGCCCACGGTCAGTTGCCACGGTCCAGGTGCGGTGGCGATCAATATCGCGCCGCCCGCTTGCAGTACCAGCAGCGGGGCGAGGGCACGGCCGGTTCGACCGGGGAGAAGTGCCGTCACCACCATGGGCGCGGCGGCGAAGACGAGGTATCGAGGATGGTCGGCGTCGAGCACGCTCCAGCGGAACAGCAGCAGATGCAGTGCGGGCAGGACGGTACCGCCGATCGCCAGACCTGTTGCCGCATAGGCGGGTAGCAGTCGCGCACCGGTGCGCGCAGCCTGCCGGACTCCGTGATCGTCAGACTCCGCGACGGTGGACCAGCTACACACCGCCAACGCGACACTCAGCACCAAAGCCACGAATCCCGTTGCCAACAAGGCGATTCCGGGATGTTCGAAGCAACCCCACGCAATGAGAGCACCCGCCGTCGGACCCGCCGCGAGTACCGCGAAGGATCCGCGCACCCCTTCGGCCGCCCGGAGACCGGATACCAGCAGCACCATCATCAGCGCACCCGCGACCAGCAGCCCGCCGGTGAACGCCCCGATACTCGAGGTCGTGCCCGCGGCGATCAATCCACCGCCCGCGACCACCCCGATCACACCGGTGACGCGCCCGATCCCCCTGCGCCAGAGCTTGATCGCGGGCAGCACCGCGACTACGCCGAGCGTCACCGCGGTCACCGCGATATAGCCCACCACGGCACCGGGCAATCCGACCGCGCCGCCGAGCGGTTTGTTCAACAGCGCGATCTGCACGGCGGTCATCGGCCCCACCGCGGTCGCCAGGAGCACGGTGAGCCAGGTTGCCACCTGGTTTCCGAGACCGGATGCGCTTCGAGTCGCCATCCCTCACCTCCAGCACGTGTTTCTCTAGCGGAAACACGGTTTCGCAGTTGCCATATTGAACCCGCGCCATCTGCGCATGTCAAGGCCGTTCGGATCCGTAACCGACTGGAAACAACGGATATTCGGCGAGCACTGGACAGATCCCCGCCACCGGTACAGAATCACGACTATTCGGAAACAGCGTTTCGATCTCCGAAACAATCAGTGAGAGGGGCGAGTTCATGACCCGAGTCGCGGCCGCACAACTCGCCGCGGGCACCGATGTGGCGGCCAATCTCGCGGCCTGCCTGCGCATGATCGACGCCGCCGCGGCGGCCCGCGCCGAACTCGTGGTGCTGCCCGAGTTCTGTAATCACCTATCGTGGTACACCGATCGCGACCACGCGCACCGAATGGCCTGCCGACTGGGCGACCCCTTCTTGACCGCCGTCGCCGAACGGGCCGCACGGCACCGCATCTACGTCAAGATCGGGGTGACGCTCGCCCGGAACAATGGCCGCACCACCGGAACCGGCCTGCTCTACGGTCCGGACGGCACGCTGCTGGGCGAATCCGACAAGCAGATCCTGATGGGCGCGGAGAACGACCATCTCGATCCCGGCGACATCGATTCGCCGGTCATCGAGACGCCCCTGGGCCGCATCGGCATGTACGCCTGTATGGAGGGCGTCACCTGCGAAGTGGCTCGATCACTGGCCGTGCGCGGGGCGCAACTACTGCTCAACAGCCTCAACTCCTTCGCCAGCGATGAAGCGAGCCTGCACATTCCGGTGCGCGCCGCGGAGAACAAGGTATGGGTGGTGGCCGCCAACAAGATCGGCCCGCTGCTGCCCGAACAGCAGCTTCCGGCGATCGCGGAACGGCTCGGCGTACCACCGGACCGGCTGCACGGGGCGGGCGAGAGCCAGATCGTGGCACCGGACGGAACGACTCTGGCCCAAGCGCCGGTGACCGGTGAGGGCTTCGTCATCGCCGAGATCGAGGTGGCGCTGGCCGATGACAAGCGGCGGCCGGACGGCACCGACACCCTGACAGCCCGCCGACCACAGCTGTACGCCCCGCTGCTGGCGGACTCGTCAGCACGCCGTGCTCCGGCGGGCGCGGAAAGCGTGCTGGTGGCCGCCATCGCACCGGATCTCGAACTGCTCGCCGAAACGGCTACCGCCGGTTCGGAATTGATCGTGCTCCCCGAGCTGTCCGGACCGACCCCGGCCGAGGTCGTCGTCGCACTGCGCGGCACCGACGCTCACGCCGTACTCACCGTGCGCGAAGGCGACGTCCACCACGGCGTGCTGGTGAACGCGCACGGCATAGTCGGCCGTCAGCCACAGCTGCATCGCACCCACCGCCACCCCTGGCTCGGCACGCTCGGCGATGAGCTCGAGATATTCGAATTGCCCTGGGGCCGACTGGCGATCGTGGTCGGTGATGACGCACTGTTCCCGGAGACCTGCCGCCTGGCCGCGGTTCAGGACGCCGATGTGATCGCGATCGCGCACACCCCGTCCGAGCCCTGGGAACAACGCCTCGGCCTGCCCGAACGATCGGCCGAGAATCGCCTCAATGTGGTTGCGGCCGGGCTCGATTCGCGCGGCGAATTCACCGCCGCCGTCTACGCGCTGAGCCCCGACTTCACCCTGTGGACCGCGTGGAGCGGCCCCTTCACCGGCGTCATCAGCCACCCCGATATCACCGCCGATTCCGGCGCGGACCGGGTGCGGGCGCTCATCCGCCCGGCCCAGGCCGTGAACCGAAACGTATCCAGGGGCACCGATCTGGTGGCGGGGCGGCCGCGCGCCGCGACCGCCGCGCTGATCCGGGAACCCGCCGCACTCACCACACAGACGGAGCTGCCATGAGCGAAACCGTGCAACATGTCGAGCAGATGGTCGACGAAACACCCCGGGTCGATGTGACGGAGACCTTCCGAGAGTGGCAGGAGCTGCTGAGCGAACTACGGGGACGCATCGCCGCGCGCTTCGAACTCCGCCGTGATCCCAGCACCGAAGATCTGGAGTCCTACGGTGACGCCGCCACCGGTCCATCCGGCCGCCTGGCCGCCTACTCCGGTCCGGAGATCGACTGGCTGGTGCACTCCTGGATCGGCGATCCGCGTACGGGTTTCGTGAATCTGCACCTGACCGCGTGGCTGGGACCGCAGGTGCGGGTGCCGCATCTGGGCTCGGCGCTGCTGCTGTATCCGCAGGGCTGGTTCTACGTCGATGCCATGCCGCGCGGGGATCTGGTCGGCGACGGTGACTATTACGACCGCTACTACCGCGACGCCGATGAGCCCTGGCTCCAATTCAAGCCGGATCATCCCGACTTCACCTGGTTCACCAGTCGCACCGGCTTCATTCGGGCCAGCCTGTCCCCCACCGCCTACTGCTACTCCTTCCCCGCCACCCGCCCCAATCTCGATGCCGTGCGCGACTTGTTGAGCGCCAAGGTGGATCAGTGGCTCGGCTGGGTCGATGCCGCCGAACCGGTACCCGCCGCCGAACAGGCCGAGCTGGCCGCGCGCGATCTGCGGATCCGCCGCAATATCGCCGAGCGGGATCCCGCGAATGTGATGGGCGAGCGCATGTTCGGCGCGGAGATGACCCAGCGCCTGGTTCGCGCCCTCTGGGGCGGCGACCGGGTACTCCCGAGACCGGTGGGTTGAGCATGATCCGTTCACTCTGGTGGTCGGTGCGCACCGATGGTGACGCGCCCTTCGATACCGCCCATATGAAGGTCTACTACCCGGCCGTGGCCTCGAGGGACGATGCCGAACGGCTGACCGGCGTCTTCGCACCGGATCCCGCGCATGCGCCGTATCCGGTGGTCATCTTCCTCTCCGGAGTCAATGTCGGCCAGGATTCCTACCGCCGCTACGTCACCGCCCTCGCCGAATCAGGCTTCGCGGTGGTGACTTTCGACCGGGTGGCCGAGTTGTTCGGCGGACAGCGCGGGCTGACGCCCGGGGTCGATATCGACGCCGCGCGGCCCAGCACCTACGGCACCCGGCCCACCTGCCCCACGATTCCGGCGGTGCTGACCGCACTCGCCGAGCTCAATGCGTCCGAACCACTCCGCGGCGCACTGGATCTGGATCGGATCGCATTGGGCGGCCATTCGGCGGGCGGCACCGTGGTCTTGCAGTCGGCGAGCTACTTCCCGGCCGTACGAGCGGTATTCGCCTGGGGTGCGCACACCATGGTCGCCACCATGCTCGGCTGGGATCCGGGCACCGTCCTGCCCGCGCAGGTGAATTGTCCGGTGCTACTGGGGGTCGGCACCAATGACGGGGTCATCACGGGCAGTGCGGACCGCTACGGCGAGGGCGCGGATCGACCCGATCCGGTGGCCCGGACCTTCGCCGAGGCGCTGCCCGAGGGCGATCATCTGCTCGCGGTGGTGCCCGGCGCCAATCACTTCGGCATCGCCGACGCCGATCCGACCGCCGCGCGCGCCTTCCTGGACGGTCCGGCCGAGACCGACGCACTGCCCGGCTTCGCCCGGCTCACCGCCCTGTTCCTGCGCGCGCATCTGCGCGCGGACGAGGCGGCGCGCGAGGAGCTCGCCGGTTTCGACGACGGCATGCTGCTGAAGCGGCGATAGGAGATCGGGTGCTCAAGAACTTCTGGTACGCCGTGGAATTCGCCGACCGGGTCGGTCGCGAACCACGCAAGGTCACCTGCCTCGGACAGGATTTCGTGCTGTACCGCACCGAATCCGGGGCGGTGGTCTGCCTCTCGGATCTGTGCGTGCATCGCGGTGGCGCACTCTCCATGGGCACGGTGAACGGCGACTGCATCACCTGCCCCTATCACGGCTGGCAGTACAACGCCGAGGGCGTGTGCGTGCGCATTCCCGCCAACGCCGCCGAACGCACCATCCCGCGCAAGGCGCGCGTGGACAACTATCCGACGCTCGAGCGGCACGGCATGGTGTGGGCCTTCCTCGGCGATCTGCCCGAGGCCGAGCGTCCGCCCATTCCGGAGATACCCCAGTGGGACGATCCGGCCTTCCGGGCGGTCGAGTACGAGATGGTGGTGGACGCCAATTACGAACGCACCTTCGAGAATGTCGTGGACGCCTCACACACCCCGTTCGTGCACGGCACCGCCTTCGGCAATCCGAGCAAGCCCGAGATCCCCGATTTCCGGGTGAGCCAGACCGATTGGTCGGCCGAGGCCGATATACAGCTCAGTCCGCCACCGCCCAAAGGGCTGTGGGGACTGCTGTCGCGGGGTAAGCCGCGGCCCGAGTACGTCACCGTCACCAATGCCTGGTACCTGCCCAATATCGTGAAACTGCATGTGCGACTGCCGATCGGCGATCTGATCCTCTACGACTTCAATATCCCGCTCTCGCAGGATCGCACGCTGGTCAAGATTCTCGGTTTCCGCAACTTCTTCACCGGTGCGTGGGCCGATGCCAACGCGCGCAAGCGAATCGAGAAGATCCTGCTGCAGGACCGGCCCGTGGTGGAGTCCCAGCGACCCGAACTGCTGCCCTTCGATCTCTCCGACGAGCTGCATGTGCGCAGTGACGCGCTCCAGGTCGCCTACCGTCGCCGGCGCGCACAGCTGATCAAACAGGGCTGGTGGGTGCAGGGCGACGACATCATCACCGGTGACGGACCACGGCGCACCGCCACCGTCATTCCCTCACCCGCGCGGCGGGACAATCCCGAACTCGCCAGCGCCTGGGTGCACAAGGCCCGCAATGGAGGAACCCCGCAATGAGCCTGCCCGCCGCGCTCAGTGAGCGCACACTCGAAACACTCTCCGGCGCACTGGGATTGACGGTCGCCGAGGACACCCCGCTCACCAGTGCGATGAGCCCGGAGCCGGTGGGGCGGCTGCGGGTGCTGCGGGGCGGCCCGATCGACAAGGCCGTCACCGTGGACCTGGTGGTACCGCCCATCGGCCTGGACAGCCATATGATCTTCGCCTTCACCGCGAGCGACTCCGCGGTACCGCACTTCACGCTCGATTCGGTGTACGGCGGCGACTACTACGCCATGCACCTGGATTTGATTCCGCGCGTGGATCTGGCAGTCCATCTCGAGTACCTGGACAGCGCCTACCTGCCGCTCACCGCGCTTCTCGAGGCGGCCTGGGAGATCGACGGCGTGACCCCGGCGGCGATCGGCCCCCGGCAGCGGGCGTTGATGTCCCCATGGATGGTGGTGTGCCGGGCCACCGAGCCCGCCTTCGAGGCGCTGGACGCGACTGTGGACGCCTATCTCCAGCATTGGCTCACCCTGGTGGACAAGGGCGTTCCCGCTGTCGAGGCCGATCTGCCCGGACGTGATCTGGCCAATCGCGCGAATCTCTTCAGCCCACAGGTGGATCCGGTGTGGGCGCAGGTCACCCGGCTGCTGGGGGCCGAACAGTCCGAGCGGGTGCGCGAGGAGTTGGAGTCATGACCGTCGCGCCGAGCGCATGGCAGCAGCGGATCGCGGGTGAATGGGCCGGGCGGCCTTCGCTTTTCGATGCCGAGGGCGTCTGGCTGGGGTTCGAGGACATCACGCGGTCCTCGGTGCACACCGACGGCGAGACGACCTACTACATGGACGGCGGACTCACCGGCGGCGGCACACTGGCCGGACGCTTCGCCCTGGGCGCGCCCTTCGCCTTCGGGGTGATCGACTCCGACGGCGACCGAATCTACACCGGACCCGACTTCTACGGCGCGGGGCAACCCTACGGCGGATTCGTGGACGCGAACTATTACGGTCCCGGCTGGCAGGTATCGCTGAACACCTGGAATCAGACCCTCGGCGATACCCAGGTGTACTCGTCGGCGCTGTATCAGGGACCGGCCATGGTGGGCGTCTTCAACGGCCTGTACACCCGTGATCCGGAGCTGGTCACCGAACGCATCGAGACCGAGACCCGCTGCGGGGCGGTGCCGTTCACCGTGCCGACCAAGGACGAGAGCCGCTACGCGGGTGATCTGGAGCTGTGGAGCTCCGAGCAGAAGGAGCTCGGCGGTCTGCGCATGACACTGACCATCGATCCGCTGAGTCTGCTCAGCGCCGAACACCATCTGGAGATGTCGGGCGCCATCGACTCCGACTCTCGAATCACGGTGCGCCGGGACGGTATCCGCTCCTTCCACGAGGGGCCCGACGTCTGGGGCAACGGACTCGCCTATGGGCGCGCCAACTTCGTCCGCCTGCACCGGGGCGACGGAACCCGGCTCGTCGGAAGGGAATTCATGATGGACGCCGAACCCGGTATGGGCTCGGGAACTCGGCTCGCGGTGGTCTATCAACTCTTCCAGCACAATCGGCTGACCGCGATCATGCACGGCGTATTGGAGCGCGAATGAGCACGATCGCCATTACCGGCGGCACCCGCGGCATCGGACTCGGGATGGCGCGGGCGCTGCTCGCGCGCGGACACCGGGTGGCCGTCTGCGGTACGAATCCCGAACGCGTGGAACAGGTCCGCGCCGAACTGCCCGCCGACAGTCTGGCCTTCGCCGCCGATGTCACCGATCGCGAACAGCTACAGCGCTTCTGGGACGCGGCGGTGAAACACCTGGGCGGAGTGGATATCTGGATCAACAACGCCGGTGTCTCGCATCGGCGCACGCCCATCTGGGAGCTGAACCCCGCCGATACCCGCACCGTGCTGGACACCAACCTGATCGGCGTCCTCAACGGCTGTGCCGTCGCCGTCCCCGCCATGGCCGAACGCGGTCACGGCCATATCTGGAATATGGAGGGCCTGGGCAGTGACGGCCGGGCGGTCCCCGGACTCGGGATCTACGGTGCGAGCAAGCGCGCGGTCACCTATCTGACCGAGGCCCTCGCCAAGGAGGTCCCCACTCAGGTCACCGTCGGTCTGCTCAGCCCCGGCATGGTCGTGACCGATCTGCTCACCGACGGCTACGACGAGGCCGAACTCGCCAAGGCGCGCAAGGTGTTCAATATTCTGGCCGACCGCGTCGAGACCGTCACCCCCTGGCTGGCCGAGCGCGTGACGACCCGGACCCGCAATGGCGCGCACGTGCGGTGGCTGACCACGGGAAAGGTCATGCGCCGCTTCGCCGCGGCCCCGTTCCGCCGACGCGATCTCTTCGCGCCGGAACCCGAAACCCACACCACCGGGAGTTGATTCGATGCCCGACGTACTGGGCTGGCGCACCAAGTTCGGTGTGCTGGCACCCTCGACCAATACCGTCGTGGAACCGGATTTCGCCCGGATGGGCGTTCCCGGGGTGACGGCCCACTTCGGTCGCATTCACATCCGCGACCAGAATATGAGCGACGACGCCGGTATGGAGCGCCTGCTCGATCAGATCCGCGCCGAACTCGTCGCCGCCTGCGAGCGGGTCCTGACCTGCGAACCCGACTATATGGTCATGGGGATGTCCGCCGAAACCTTCTGGGGCGGAGTCGAAGGCAATCGGCGGTTCGTCCAGCAGATCCACGAGGTCACCGGTTTACAGGTCGCCACCGGGGCGGAGGCTTGCCGCCGGGCGCTGGAGTTGTTCGGGGCCAAGCGCATCGGCGTGGTCACGCCCTATCAACCGGTGGGCGATGAGAATGTGGTGCGGTTCTTCGGCGAACTCGGTTTCGAGGTCAAGGCCATCACCGGATTGCGCTGTCCGACAGCGGTATCCATCGCCCATGTACCGGAGGACCGCTTGCGCGAGGCGCTGCTGGACGTGGACGGAGACGGTGTGGACGCCCTGGTGCAGTGCGGCACCAACCTGTCCATGGTGCGATTGGCCGATGAGGCCGAGCGCTGGCTGGGCAAACCGGTGCTCGCCATCAATGCCGCCACCTGGTGGATGGCATTGCGTGACAATGGAATAGCCGATCGCATCGAGGGCGCAGGGACGCTGCTCCGCGATCACTGACACACAAGAGAAAGACCGGGCCCGTCATCGGGGCCCGGCCTCTTCGTACTACTGATGCGTCGGATCGGCCCACAACCCGATGGAGGCCGAGCGCACCGGGGAGATGAAGCGGGGTGCGGCGGTCTCCGGGAAGTCCGGACCCCAATTAGTGGCGTCGCCGGTCATGACGACCTTGGCATTGTCGGTGTACCAATCCACCAGATCGGCGTCCGACCGCACGATCCAGGTACAGCCCCGCTCGGCGTCGGCGGTGAAATCACCGTGCCTGATGAAGGGCGGCCGCCAGAAATACGTTCCCGGCCACATATTTCCGAAGTTGTATTCGAAGCCGCCGTCCAGGCAGTACGCCTCCTCACTGCACGGGTGATGCGCCAGCGGCTCCTCCCGCCAGCCGGGCTTTGCCTTGATCAAGCGGGTGTAGAAACCGGTCTTCTCATCGCGTTGCAGGAGTTTGATGTACAGGCCCGGGACGGGGGTGCCGCCCAGGTCGAAGCGCATCGGGCTGCCGTCTTTGACATCGATCCACGGCATGGCCGCCGAGTCCAGAACGACCAATTTCTGGTCGGGACGGACGAATTCGCGGTCGGCGTCGGCCGCTTCGAAACCCCAGCCACCGCCCTCTCGGAACAGCAGGATCTCGGTCCCGGCCGCCACCGACAGCGCCGGTGTCAGCACGCCGACGGGGGCCATCCAGAACCCCTCCGGGCCGAGCTCGGTATCGCCGATGGTGACTCGGCCCGAGAGTACGAACCATTCGGTGGCGGCCAGATGCACGCCCGCGGGGCGGGTCCAGTCGCTGGTGAAGCGAACCTTGAGCGAGGCGGAGCCGTCCTCCTCGTCATAGCTGAGATTGCGCTGTTCGGCGCTGCCGGTGGCGTTCTCGAATTCGGCGAGATGCCAGATCAGGTCTTTTTCGTCGATGAGTTCAACATGCGGACGCACGGGTCCTCCTGAGGGAAGCGGTAATTCCGATACAGAATGTAGCGCTTACGAATAAGCAAAACAAGATGTATCGTTTATTGCTGTGACCAGACCTGGACGACCGGCGGGGCCCGCAGCCGACACCGCGGAGATAGTGCTCACCGCCGCCCTCGAGCTCGTACTCACCGAGGGGGCGGTGGCACTGACTCCGCAACGGCTGCACGGGATTACCGGCGTCGCGCGCACCACCATCTACCGACACTGGCCCGCACCGAAGGATTTCCTGGCCGCACTCATCGCCGTCGCCCCGCATCCGTCACCGGAGCCGACCGGCGATCCGGTGGCGGATCTGCACGCGGAGGTGGATCTGCTGTGTGATCGGTTGCGCGACAAGCCCGTCGGGGCGTTTCTGCGCGCCCTGGTCACCGCCTCGGCCACCGATCCCGAATGCGTCGAGCTCCGTCAGCGCTATGTGCTCGACCTCCTCGAGCCTTTCCGCACAGCCGCTTTCGCCGCCGGGATCACCGATCCCTCGGTCGTGGCGGAGACCGCCATGGCGATCGTGGCCCCGCTGCTGGTCGACGCGCTGCTGCTGGATCGACCGGCGGACCGCGATCGCGCTCATCGCGCCGTCGCGGAGGCGCTGTCACACATCACGACTCGCTCTCAGTGACCAGATCTCGCGAATCCGAGGAAACCCGATGACCAACTCAGTGGGAACCCGTGCCGTCTTCGGCGTGATCGTGCCCAGCACCAATACCGTTGTCGAACACGACTATTGGACGGCGCGCGTGCCGGGCATCGCCTACCGCGCGGGATCGATGTATATCGAGAATCCGGTGATGGGCGATGACGACGACTTCCGGGCGCTGCTGGGGCAGATCCGCGCGTCCATCGATACGGCCGTGCGCGATGCGCTCACCGCCGAACCGGATCGCATGGTCATGGGCATGTCCGCGGAGACGTTCTGGGGCGGTGTGGCGGGGAACGCGGCCTTCGAGCAGCGGTTGCGCGATCGCACCGGATTGCCGGTGACCACCGGTGCGAGTTCCTGCCGCGCGGCGCTGCGCGAGCTCGACTGCCGGCGTATCGCGGTGTTCTCCCCCTATCAACCGGTTGCCGATGTCGAGGTCGGGACGTTCTTCACCGAAGCCGGGTTCGATATCGCCGCCATCACCGGGCTGCGCTGTCCGACGGCGATGGATATCGCGCGGGTCGGCGACGAACGATTACGCGCGGTGGTCGCCGAACTCGATGGACCCGATGTCGAGGCCATCGTCCAGGTGGGCACCAATCTGTCGTTCGTGGCATTGGCCGATGAGCTGGAGCGGGAGCTGGGCAAGCCGGTCATCGCCATCAACGCGGCGACACTGTGGCATGCGCTGCGCGAGCACGGGCTGGACGATCGCGTCGAGGGCGCGGGGCGGTTGCTACGCGAGCATTGACACACCGATTCGGGGACCGGGTCCGCTCACCGTTCGGCACCCGCATCGGCGAGCAGCCTCCGAGCCCGGCGGATGACCGCCAGGTCCACCATGCGCCCGTCGGCGTCCAGCACCACCCCGCCGTGCGCGGATTCGAAGCGGGACAACAGCTCTCGGGCGCGTGTCAGCGCCACCGGGTCCGGGGTGAATACCTCGTTGACGATCGGGACCTGAGCCGGGTGAATGCAGGAGCGGCCGCGAAACCCCAAGCGCGCCAGGTTCTTCGTTGATTCCGCGAGCGCGTCCAGGTCACGAAAGTCGGTGCTGACCGGGCCGATCGGCGGATCGATGCCCGCGGCGGCGCTGGCCAGCACCACCTGGGTGCGGATGGCGAGCAGCCCGCCGGGGTCACCCGGATCGATTCCGGTGTCGGCGCACAGGTCCGCCTCCCCCAGTTGCAGCCGGGCCACGCGCGGTGCGGCGGCGATGGCGCGGGCCTCCAGGATCGCGTTGGCGCTCTCCAGCAACGGGCAGATCCGAATTCGGCCGGGTACGGCCTCATGCGCGCTCAGCACCGTCGCGGCGGCGCGAACCTGTTCCGCCGATTCGGTTTTGGCCAGACAGATCGCATCCAGGACGGGTAGTGCGACCGCGCTCAAATCGCGATGGGCCTCGGGTCCGGAGTTGACCCGCACCCAGATGCGAGGCCGCGCGACGGTGACGGTACGCAGCCAGTTCGACACCTCCGCGCGTGCGGAGTCCTTGTCGCCCAGGGGAACCGCGTCCTCCAGGTCCAGCAGCACCACATCGGCCGGACCCGCCACGGCTTTGTCGAACAGTTCCGGGCGGTTGCCGGGCACATAGAGGACGGATCTCATCACGGGTCTCCTGACCGCGAGCCGGATGCGACGGGCTCGCCTTCTGCGAAACACTGTTCCACAGAACGAAACATTTCCGCAATCGGTTCGCCCCGCCCAACTTTTACGGTCTATTCGCCGGAGCCTTGACAGGTGCCGGGATATGTCCGCTAATGATCACCCATATATCTGAAACGCTATTCCGCTCACGGAAACGGCGTATGTCGCAACTGGAGTCGCGATGAACCTTCGAGGTTCGACCCTGACCGTCCTGGCCGCAGTATGCGCCCTCGGAGTCGGCGGAATCGGTCCCGCCGCCGCAGCACCATCGGCGCTATCGGGAGTGGTCGACATCCCCTGCGCCGCCGAGACCCTCCATCAGAGTGCCGACTGGTATCTGCCCGCCGGGCAGCCGCGGGGCCTGGTGTGGGTGCAACACGGTTTCGCCAGGAGCAATACCAATGTCGCCGCCCTCGCGCAAACCCTCACCGACGCGGGCTATCTCGTCTTCGCGCCCAGTCTGCCCTTCATGAACCTGGCCGGTTGCACCCTCCAGAACCTCGGCGACAACACTCCGTTCCTGAATCAGGTCGCCCAATTGTTCACTACCGCTGCCGATTCCACCGGACCACTACAGCGCAGCCTCGCAGCGGCGGCGGCCGAGTCGGGCCGGTCGGTCCCCGCGATCCCGGAGGAGTTGGTCTTCGTAGGCCACTCGGCGGGCGCGGAGGCGGTCGAATACGTCGCCCACCGCCTGCGCACCACCTCCCCCGCCACCTGGGCACGGCTGCGCGGGCTGGTCCTGTTGGACGCGGTGAAGTCGTTCCTGGGCAACAACACCGACCGCGCCCTCACCGACCTGGACGCGACCCCACTGCCGATCCTCACCATCGCCGGACCGCCCTCGCTCTGCAACAGCTTCGCCAGCGGAACGACGGCCCTGCAAACCCTGTTGCACCGCCCCTTCATCGGAGTCCGTCTCCCCGCGGGCGAACACACCGATGCCGAGGGCACCAGCAGCGATGGCCTCGGCGAGCTCCTGTGCGGTGTCCCCCAAACACTCAATGTGTCCGCCCTGCAACAGCTCGTCACCGCATGGACCACCGATTTCATCGACGGCACCCACACCCCGGGCTACTACTCCGACGCGACGTCGATAGCCGATTCACTCCCGGCGGTCCCCAACGTACAACCGCTGCACGGGGCCTGACGGGCTCTCATCAGCCCGCGCCGACTAGCGCTGCTCGGCGAGCGCTTCCGCCACGCGAGTCGCATCGAAGGAGGTGGGCAGGCCGTGGCCGGGGACGAGGATGCGGGCGGGCTGGGTGGCCAGTCGCAATGCCGTGTCGTGGGTGCGGGTTTCGTCGTGGTTGAAGACGCTCGGCAGAATTTGCGGACCGGTACACGGGGACAACGGGTGACCGGTGACGAGCGCGTCGCCGGAGAACAGCACACCCTCGGACGGCATGAGGTAGGCGGTGTGGCCGCTGGTGTGCCCGGGAGTCGGGATCGCGACCAGCCCACCGGGCAGCGCTGCCAGGGTGTCGGCGTGGCCGGTGGCGGCCATCGGCAGGGTCATCCGGATATGACCGAAGATGGCGGGCAGGGTGTGCGCGACCCAGCGTCGACCGCGTTGCGTGGCAAGCTGTTTGACCATGCCGACGGGCGTCATCTGTTGCAGGTATTCGCGTTTGGCGTGCCGGACCTCCTCTTCGCCCGTATAGACCGGCATCCCGACCCGTTCGACCAGCGCGGGCACCCCGCCGATGTGATCGAGGTGCGCATGGGTGATCAGCACGGCCGCGATATCGGTGAGCTGATGCCCGATCTGCCGCACCGAGGCGATCACATCCGCGCTGTCGGACGGATACCCGGCATCGATGACGGTGACGCCCGAACCGTCGCTCACCAAGGCCCAGTTGACATTCGTTCCGGCCACCGCATAGACGGAATCGGAAATCTGATCGATCTTCACAAGCCCTCGCTCATTTCGGGATACCGCGGCTGCCCAGGATAAAGCCGCGCGCCCGGGACATCTCACTTCAGATCGGCGAGGCGGCCGGTTTCGAGGTGGGCGATATCGCCGCCCGCGTCCGGGCACTGTGCGATCCCTACAAATGTCACCCCAGCGCGATGGTGGTTCGAGACGATCACCGGGCCAACCGATTCAGCCTCCGCGCCCGTTGGAGGGTTCCCACAAACCTGTGTCCACACCTTCGTATCGGGTCGCCATCATCCGATCTCCACCCGGCTGTATATGTTGTGTGCAGCCGATGACGGAAAGTGCTTGAGCTACAACCGGTTTGAACGGACCAGCGCGGGTCCGCAGCTACTCCCCCGTCACCTGCCCATACACCGGAGTCATGCCATGTCGAAGGGAATATTTGTGTCCACCACCCAGGAAAAGATCGTTGCCGGCATCGCCGAGATCATCGAGGAGGTCACCGGTATCGAAGCCTCCGAGGTAACCCTCGACAAGCACTTCGTCGACGACCTGGATATCGACTCACTGTCCCTGGTCGAGATCGCCGTCCAACTCGAGGACAAGTACAGCGTCAAAATCCCCGACGAAGACCTGGGCAACCTGCGCACCGTCGGCGACGCCGTCACCTACGTCCAGCAGATGGAGGCCGAAAACGCCGACCTCGCAGCGGAATTGCAGGCCAAGTACAACGAGGACCATGCCGAGTAATGACCGCTGGACCGCGCGCCCTCAAGTCCACCCACCCCTTCGACTCCGCCAGAACCCAACTGGCAGTCCTGCTCCGCTACCACCTCTCCGCCCGCTGACCCGAATCCCACTGTCGAACAACGTCATCGGTCAGCGAAGGACCGAAGCCGTTCGAGACCGTCCAGCACCTCGGCGCGGTTGCCCGAACGATTCATCCATATCGTGCGCCGGGCAGCGATGTCGGCGGGCCGTCAGGCGCTGAGTGGGGTGGCGGTCGAGCGGTAGCCGAGGTTGTCGAGGACTTCGCCGGTGGCTTTGGCGAAGTTGAGGGTGATGAAGTGGAGGCAGGGGGCGCCTTCGGCGGTGAGGCGCTCCGCCATTTCGGTGGCGATTTCGATGCCGGCCGCGCGGACCGCGGCCTTGTCCTCTTCGGGGCCGGTTCCGGCCGCGCGGTGCAGGCGCTTCAGGACCTGGGGTGGGACGGGGCGGCCGCTGAGTTCCTCGGCGCGGGCCACGGTGCGCAGGGAGGTGATCGGCATCAGTTCGGGGATGATGGGTTTCGCGCCTTCGACGGGGTCGTGGGCGATGAGGCGGTCGCGCAGGCGCAGGTACTCATCCACGTCGAAGAACATTTGGGTGATCGAATAGTCCGCTCCCGCACGGAGTTTCGCGGCGAGGAAGGCCGTGTCGGCGTCCAGGTCGGGTGAGCGGTGGTGGCCCTGGGGAAAGGATGCCACACCGACGTTGAAGTCGCCCAGGTCGCGGACGATTCGGACCAGCTCTTCGGCGTATTCGACGCCTTCGGGATGCTTGCTCCAGGGACCGAGGGGGTCGCCGGGCGGGTCACCGCGCAGGACGAGGATATTGCGGATTCCGCAATCGGCGTAGGACCCGACGAGAGAGCGCAGTTCAGCGATGCTGTGGCCGACTGCGGTCAGGTGCGCGACGGGCAGCAGGGTGGTTTCCCGGGCGAGCTGTCCGGTGATCCGGGCGGTGCGATCCTTGGTGGATCCACCCGCGCCGTAGGTCATCGAGACGAAGGCGGGGTGCATGCGTTCGAATTCCCGGACCGCGCGCCACAGCCGGGCTTCACCGGCGGCGTCGCGGGGCGGGTTGAACTCGACGGAGAAGGGCACGCGCGGGCCGGAGTGCGCGCGCAGGCTCTTCACCACCGACGAGACGCCGGAGGTGATCGGGGAGATACGGGCGCGTGGGTGCGTGGAGCCGACCGCCGGAGCGGCAGTGTTGTTCAGCATCGGTGTTTTCCATGGTCGGAGTCGATGGTCGTCACCGAGGAGGGGTGCACGCTGGCGGAGCCCTGGAAGCATCATCCCGTGCCCGGGTCCACTCGGCGTACCGCCCGATCCGCGAGGCGACGACCGCCGGATACGGCGTATCCGGCGCAACCGGCAGGTCTTCGGACTCATGGGCGCCGACCCGGCTCCGGGTCGACCCCGGCGCACCCGGCCGGGGCTGGACCTGCGGCCGCCGCTTCGCGGGCAGTATGCCCGGTGCGTTGACGACCGTCGTTCCCATTTACCGCTGCGGGACAGTCCCGGATTCTCACCGGGTTCCCTCTAGCCTGTGCGAGGCACAGGTTTCGACGCTCACGATGGGTTCGGGGCTCCGTATGCCGCATCGTCAGCGAACCAGCTGCCCGAACAGGATAGCCGGACGCGAGCCCGATTGCCGCCACCTGCTCGCATGTTGGGATTCAGTACAGTGCGCTCGCCGTGGTCCGCAGCGTCCACGCGGGGACGCGATGATGCAGTGTGGTCGCGGTCAGCGGCGGAATATCGATGCGCCAGAAGGACTGCGCGGGCGCATCGAGGGTGCACACCACCGCGGCGCGGACGATGGCCGGATGGGTGATGGCGGTAATGTGCTCACCGCGTCCGGCGAGCTCGCCGAGCCAGCCGCGCACCCGGTCGATCAGATCGGTGACGGATTCCCCGCCGTGCCCGCGATACGCCGGGTCGGTGAGCCAAGCCATCAGGTCTTCGGATGCGAGGGTATCCATCCCCTGCCCCGCCCAGCGTCCATGGTCGATATCCCGCAGCGCCGCATCCGGCTCACCGGCCAGCCCGAGTGCGGATGCCGTTGCCCGCGTTCGCATTTCAGGCGCGTACCGAATCACGGTGTGGTCGGCCCCCATTAATGCACCGACCTTGGCGATGGTCCGCTCACCGAGCGCGTTGATCGGCTCGTCGACCGGAAAGCGAGCTCCCTGAACGGCGTCGGTGATCGCGTGCGTGATCAGCGTGAGCCTGGTGACCGCGCTCATGCCGAGGTCACCGCATTCCGCGAGCGGGGGACGTGAGAGGTTGCCACGATGATTCCTCGAGTTCGCGGATGGGAGCGCCCAACCCTACGAAACCACATGCTCGCAGGTCAAACGCTGACTCACTGCTTGGATCGGGCTACCGGCCGACGCTCAGGCGACCACGGAACGCTGTGGCACGCCGACGTATTCGCTCAGCGGCCGAATGAGGGCATTGGATTCGCCCTGCTCGATAATGTGCGCGGTCCACCCGGTGACGCGGCTCATCACGAAGATGGGTGTGAACGCCTCGATATCGAAGCCGAGCAGGTAGTAGGCGGGCCCGGTCGGGAAGTCGAGGTTGGGTTCGATGCCGGTGGCCTCGTTCATGGTGCGCTCGAGGATGTCGTAGATCCGCACCCACTGCTGCCCGCCGGTGGCGGCGGCGATATCCAGGAACGCCTTCTTCATGGTGGGCACGCGCGAGTCACCGTTCTTGTAGACCCGATGGCCGAAGCCCATCACTTTCTCCTTGTGCGCGAGCTTGTTTCGCAACCACTGTGCGGCAAGGTCGGGATCGCCGATCTCGATCATGTCGTGCATGACGGCCTCGTTCGCGCCGCCGTGCAGCGGGCCCTTGAGCGCGCCGATGGCCGCGGTGACCGCACTGTAGATATCCGACAAAGTGGAGGTGACCACGCGGGCGGCGAAGGTGGAGGCATTGAAGCTGTGCTCGGCGTACAGGATCAGCGACACTTCGAAGGCTCTGACCAGCTCCGGTGCGGGCACCTGCCCGAAGCACATGTTCAGGAAGTTCTCCGCGAAGCCCAGATGTGAGTGCGGCGCAATGGGATCCAGTCCGTGCCGCCGCCGGTGATCGGCGGCGACAATGGTCGGAAGCACCGCCATCATGCGAAGTGCCTTGGCGCGGTTGGCTTTCGGAGAATTGTCGTCCTCCGCCGGGTCCTCCGCCCCCAGATAGCTGATCGCCGTGCGCACCACATCCATCGGATGGCAGTTCTCGGGGAGTTTGGTCACCAGCGACAGCAGTGACCGGTCGGCGCGCCGAGCAGCCCGCTCCCGCAGGCAGAATCGCTCGAGTTCGGCATGACCGGGCAGTTCGCCGTTCCAGAGCAGGTAGGCGACCTGTTCGAAACTACAGTTGGCCGCCAGCTCCTGTACCGCATAGCCGCGGTAGGTCAGCGAGTTGGTCTCCGGCACCACCTTGGATATCGCGGTGGTGTCCACCACGACGCCTGCCAGACCCTTGTAGATGGTCGGTATCGCGGTCTCCGGCATCACCGGTCTCCTTCCAGGGTGAAATTGAAGATGTCCGTGTCGAATTCGTTGTAGCGCTCGTACCGGAGAAGTTCGTAGAGACGGCTGCGCTGCTGCATGCGCTCCAGCAGCGCGGATTGTGTTCCGGTGGCGAGGATTTCACGCAGTCCGGTTTCGGCGGCGTACATGGCCAGGCGCAGGGTCGTCACGGGGTAGATGACGGCGTTGTAGCCGATGGATTCGAGGGTGTTCGCCGCGATCAGTTCGGACTTGCCGAACTCGGTCATATTCGCCAGCAAGGGGATTGAGACCGCGCCCCGGAACTTCTCGAAGGCGGCCACGGTATCGAGCGCCTCGGTGAAGATCAGATCCGCACCCGCGTCGGCATAGGCCCGGGCGCGTTCGATGGCCGCGTCGATTCCCTCGATTCCGGCGGCATCGGTGCGGGCGCAGATGATGAAGTTCGGATCGCGGCGCGCGGTGACGGCGGCACGCAGGCGGCGCACCATCTCATCGGTGGGCACCACGGCCTTACCGTCGAGGTGACCGCAGCGTTTCGGGT
Source organism: Nocardia sp. NBC_01503 (assembly GCF_036327755.1). Classification (NCBI taxonomy): domain Bacteria; kingdom Bacillati; phylum Actinomycetota; class Actinomycetes; order Mycobacteriales; family Nocardiaceae; genus Nocardia; species Nocardia sp. NBC_01503. The sequence goes on along the minus strand of NZ_CP109596.1, from coordinate 6,290,281 downwards.
TGACCTGGTCTTCCAGGTGCAGTCCCGCGATTCCGGCGTCCTCCATGACCGTGACCGTGCGGGCCGCGCTCATGGGTTCACCGAATCCGGTATCGGCGTCGATCAGCACCGGCAGATCGGTGACCCGGGCGATCTGCTGTCCCCGCCCGGATACTTCGGTGAGCGTGGTCAAACCGATATCGGGCAGCCCCAGATCGGCCGAGAGCACCGCACCCGAGACGTACACGCCTTCGAACCCGATCTCCTGAATCAGCTTGGCCACCAATGGATTGAAGGCGCCCGGCAAACGCTGGATACGGTTCGAGGAGAGCCCGGCGCGCAAGGCCGCGCGCTTCTCGGACGCCGAGGTGGCGGCTGCCAGCAGTCCTGCCATCAGAACAGACCTTTCGGGGATTTGGGCGCGCGGGCGAGCACATCCGGTGAGACGGTGAAGTTGAGCTCGGACAGCTCGTCGGCGGACAGTTCGCCCGCGCGCTGGACCACGTCGAGGAAGCGCTCCTGCTCGGCGGGCTCCAGCACGCCTTCGGCGAGCGTGCGGAATTTGGCGATGTACTGCTCGCGGGCGAAAGGCCGCGCGCCCAAGGGATGCGCGTCGGCGACGGCGAGCTCGTCGATGATGACCTCACCGCTGCTCAAAGTGACCTCGGCGCGCGCACCGAACGCCTTCTCATTCGGATCGGTGGAGTGGTAGCGACGAGTCCACTCCGGATCCTCGGCGGTGCGGATCTTGTTCCACAGCGCGATGGTGTCCGGCCGCTGCGCCCGCTCCGGCGCATAGGACCGCTCGTGATGCCAGGTCCCGTCCTGCAGTGCCACCGCGAAGATGTACATGACCGAGTGGTCCAGGGTTTCGCGTGAAGCCTCGGGGTCGAACTTCTGCGGATCGTTCGAGCCGGTGCCGATCACGTGGTGCGTGTGATGGCTGGTGTACAGCACGATCGATGCGATCTGCTCCAAATCACCGATCCGATCGCGCATCCGGCGGGCCAGGTCGATGGGTGCCTGGCTCTGGTACTCGGCCGAGTGCTCCTTGGTGTAGGTGTCCAGGATGCCGCGCTTGGGCTCGCCCGGACCGGGCAGTGGCACACCGTATTCCGCGTTCGGGCCGTCCAGCAGCCAGGCGATGACACCGTCCTCGCCCTCCCAGATGGGCGACGGCGCACCTTCACCGCGCATGGCACGATCGATGGCCTCGACCGCCATCTTGCCCGCGAAGGCCGGGGCGTACGCCTTCCAGCTGGAGATCTCACCCTTTCGGGACTGACGGGTGGCGGTCGTGGTGTGCAGCGCCTGGCCGATCCCCTGGTAGATGGTCTCGGTCCCGAGGCCGAGCAGGGTGCCGATACCGGCGGCGGCGGACGGTCCGAGGTGGGCGACGTGGTCGATCTTGTGCTCGTGCAGGCAGATCGCGCGCACCAGGTCCACCTGGATCTCGTAACCCGTTGCCAGTCCACGGATCAGGTCACGACCCGAGCGTCCGGCATGCTGGGCGACGGCCAGGATCGGCGGAATGTTGTCGCCCGGATGCGAGTACTCCGCCGCCAGGAAGGTGTCGTGGAAGTCCAACTCGCGCACCGCGACTCCATTGGCCCAGGCCGCCCATTCGGGCGAGTACGAGCCGCCGACGCCGAATACGGTCGCACCCGGCCGGTGCGGGTGCCTCAGCGCCTGTGCACGCGCATTGGTGACGGGCCGCCGGATGATCGATGCGGCGGCGACCGCGGCATTGTCGATGATGCGATTGACGATCATCTCCTCGGTCTCCGGCGCGACCTCCACCGCATCGGCGGCAACCTCGGCGATACGCCATGCCAGGTGCTCCTCGCGCGGGAAGTGCTCGGCGGAGCGGTGCGTTCGGACGAGATGATTCTTCACGTTCGGAGTCCTCCCGGACATCGGCTTCATCGGTATATTTCGCACGCTACACACCCCGGTGGACGGTGGAAATCCCCCGCAAATGCCTACTTTTGTGGAAGCGAAGCTGTGAATTTGTAAAAGTTGTGGAAGCCGGTCCTGCTAGATTGCGGTCATGCAGAAGATGTATGCCGGAGGCCGCCTGCGGGCGCTGCGCGAACAGCGCGGGCTCTCGCAGTCCGCGCTGGCGAAGGCGCTCGGCATATCGGTCAGCTACGTCAATCAGCTCGAGCATGATCAGCGTCCGCTGACCGTGCAGGTGCTGTTGCGGCTCAACGGCAGTTTCGATCTCGATATGGGGTTCTTCGCCGCCGATACCGATGCCCGGCTGATCGCGGATCTACAGGACGTCTTCGCCGAGGACCCGGAGAGTGTGGGTATCACCCACGCCGAGATCGATGATCTGGTCGCCCGGGTACCGGCCGCGGCGCATCTGCTGGTCGGCCTGCATCGCCGCCTGCGCGGCGCGACCGAGCAGCTCGAGCGGTTCTCCGCCGGAATCGACGGCGGCACAGCCGATTCCGCTACCGCGCGCCCCTATGAGGATGTGCGTGACTACTTCTACGACCGCCGCAATCACATCGCCGAACTCGATACCGCGGCCGAGGAGTTGTTCGCGCGCAACGGATTGACGGTCGGCGGCCTGGATCTACAGTTGACCCGCGTCCTGCGCGAACAGCACGATATCGCGGTGGTGATCCGCAACGACGATCCGGACGCGCCGGGCCCCAAACGCCTCTACGATCCGCAGGCGCGGGTGCTCACCATCGCCCGGCGGCTCTCCGCGGGCCAGCGCGCCTTCCAATTGGCCACGCAGCTGGCCTTTCTCACCCAGGGCGCGCGCCTGGCCCGGCTGATCGAGGCGGCCGAGTCCGTACCGGACCGTTCGCGTGGTGTTCTGCGGATCGGGTTGGCGAACTACTTCGCGGGCGCGCTCATCCTGCCGTACCGGCAGTTCCGCGACGCGGCCGAAACCCTGCGCTATGACATCGAATTGCTGGCCGCGAAGTTCGAGGTCGGCTTCGAGACCGTCTGCCACCGGTTGTCGACGCTGCAACGCCCGGGCGAGCGGGGCATTCCGTTCTTCCTCGTACGCACCGACCGCGCCGGAAATATCTCGAAACGCCAGTCCGCCACGGCTTTTCACTTCTCCAGGGTGGGCGGTAGCTGCCCGCTGTGGGTGGTGCACGAGGCGTTCTCCACGCCCGGGCGTATCCGCACCCAGATCGCGCAGATGCCCGATGGCCGTAATTACCTGTGGCTGGCACGCACCACCGATGAGGCCACCCCCGGATACCTCTCCCCCACACGCGATTTCGCGATCGGGCTGGGCTGCGATCTCGCCTATGCCGGCAAGCTGGTGTACTCGCACGGCCTGCCCATCGACGACCCGCGTACGGCGGTGCCGATCGGCGCGGGGTGCAAGGTATGCGAACGGGCCGATTGCGCGCAGCGCGCGTTCCCGCTGCTCGGGCGGCCCATCGAAGTGGACGACAATCGCGCCCTCACCGTCCCCTACGCACCCGCTGCTCGCGCATGATGATCGACGACCTCGGGGCCGAGGTTCCCATCGACCGGCCGATCCGGCGTGTGGTCTCACTGGTCCCCTCGCTGACCGAGGCGATCGCGCTCACCTGCCCCGGTCTGCTGGTCGGCGCGACCGACTGGTGCACGCACCCCGCGGAGCTACCGGTCGAGCGGGTGCGCGGGACCAAGAATCCCGATGTGCGCCGAATCGCCGAGCTCGCACCGGATGTGGTGGTGTGCAATGAGGAGGAGAACCGCCGCCTCGATGTCGAGCGACTGCGGACGGCGGGAATCGCGGTGTGGGTCACCCGAATACAGACCCTCGAACAAGCCTTCGCCTCGATGAACCGGCTCTTCGCCGAAGCGTTCGGCCTCGCCACACCGGGCTGGTTGAGCCGCGCCGAGGCCGAATGGTCCGCGCCGCCAACCGAACTCGTCCGCGATGCCGTGATCGCGATCTGGCGCGACCCGTGGATGGTCGTCGGCCGCGACACCTTCACCGGCGATCTGGCCCGCCGCCTGGGTCTGCGACTCGTGCACGCCGACCGCCCGCAGCGCTATCCGACACTCTCACTGCCGGAATTGACCGCGGGCATCGAGCTGGCCGTCCTCCCGGACGAACCGTATGTCTTCACGAAAATCGATGGTCCGGAGGCTTTTCCGGGCATCGATGTAGCTCTGGTCGAGGGCCGAAGCCTCACCTGGTACGGGCCCTCGCTGGTGACTGCGCGCGAACACCTCACCCGCGGACTGTCGCAGACCTTCCGTGCTTGAACCCCATGTCGACGCGCGACCGCCCGCGCGGCACCGGGTGTCGCGCGGACGTTGTGTCACAACCGAATTCGAGGATTACGGAAGGTAATCGTTACGGGCTGGGCTGCGGAACGTCCACATTGCAGTCGCTGATCTTGGGGTTCACGCCCATATAGTTCAGCGGCCCCGCGATGATGGTTACCGCGATGGTGCCGGTGCTCGCGCAGTTCGTCGGGGCATTGTCGAAATAGTGGCGCTGCCCGGCGGCCACCGCGCCGATGATCAGCCAGACCACCAGGAGCAGGCCGACCAGGCCAGCGACGCTGGATCGAGTCCCGCGAACCATTCTTCGGTCGTCATATGCGTTCATTGCTCAACTCCATGTTGACTTGTGCAGTTCCGGTTCACCCGTTATCGGTCGCAATACCCGGCTTCGGGCGGCTCAATCGGGGCGGCCGGCGCGGGCACCCGGTTTCGCCGGCGAGTGTGCGGATATAGCCCGAACATGACTTCTCTGTGGATGAAGGACGCCGAGACCCCGGCCCGGTTGCGACTGACCCCGGGGTCCCATTTCGACACCGTGGTGATCGGTGCCGGGATAACCGGGCTGGTGACGGCACTGCTGCTCGCCGAGAGCGGGGTCGAGGTGGCGGTGGTAGAGGGGCGGCGCATCGGTGAATCCACGACGGGCGCGTCGACCGGCAAGGTCAGCCTGTTACAGGGGACACGGGCGCAGCGGATTCGCCGTCGCCATGGCGATCGGGCGCTGATCAACTATGTCGAGGCGAATCAGGCTGGGCGGCAATGGTTGTTGCGGTACTGCGCGGAGCATTCATTGCCCGTGCAGCGGGAGTCTGCGGTCACCTATGCCCAGAGCGAGCGGGAGAAGTCTGCTGTGCGAAAGGAATTGGAGGCACTGCAGGCGGCACGCCTGCCGGTGGAGTCCATGGCCGAGGCCGACGTACCCTTCCCGTTCTTCGGCGCGGTGACACTATCGGACCAGGCGCAGCTGGACCCGATCGCTCTGCTCGCCGCGCTCGCCGCGGATGTGGAGGCGCATACCGCGCCCATCTTCGAATCGACGCTGGCACACAATGTGCACAACGGCGGCAACGGCGAGTTGCGGGTCGAGACCGAGCATGGCGAGCTCACCGCGCGCACCGTCGTTATCGCAACCGGCACACCGTTTCTCGATCGCGGTGGGTATTTCGCGCGGCTGGTGCCACGACGTTCGTATCTGTCCGCGTTCCGGGTCGCCGAGCCGATTCCTCGGCAGATGTTTCTCAGCGCCGGTGGTCCCACTCGGTCGGTGCGGTATGCCCCGACACCCGAGGGCGATGTGCTGATGGTCGGCGGACACGGTCATGTCGTCGGCCGCGCGTGTTCAGCACTCAATCATGCCGACGAGTTGATCGAATGGACGCGGCGCTGGTTCCCGAGCGCCGAACCGCTGCACAACTGGTCCGCCCAGGACTATCTGCCGATCGACGAGTTGCCGTACGTCGGGCCGCTACTGCCCGGACGCGATCAGATTCTGGTGGCGACCGGCTACGCCAAATGGGGTCTGACGAACGGCGTCGCGGCCGCGCTCGCGTTGGCGGGGCGGGTGACCGGTAAGCCGCCGGTCTGGGCGAGCTCGCTGAGCAGCTGGCGCACCTCTGAGCTGCGTTCCCTGCCGACGGCCGTCTCCGCGAACATATCGGTGGCGCACCAGCTCCTCACCGGATGGCGGCATGCCCTGGGCTCGGGCCGGGGCACGCTGCCGCCGGAAGGGCAGGGCCGAATCGAGCGCCACGGCGTCATCCCGACCGCCGTATCGACGGTCAACGGGGTCACCACCGAGATCTCCGCGGTCTGCCCGCATCTGGGTGGGATTCTGGGTTGGAACGATGCCGAGCAGTCCTGGGATTGCCCGCTGCACGGCTCGCGCTTCGCCCCCGACGGAACCCTGCTCGACGGTCCGGCCAGCACTTGTCTGCACCCCATGGCCTCGCCCTACCGGACTCCGGACCGGTTTCCCGGTCCGGAGCTGTGATCGCTACTTCTTCGGCACGAGCACACCGGTGAGATCGGCATTGCGTATCGGCGTGTCCGGATTGGCCTGCGCCTGACACATCAGCCCGATGGCGGCGATGGCACCGTCGACGCCGTCGGCGTCCGGTGTCGGGGTCACTTTGGTGTCCTGCTCCAGATACTTGCGCACGGTCACCCGCTGCTTATCCTTGTCCTGCGCCACGAATTCACTGCATGGCGTATCCCCGCCCTTATTGACCGCTTCCTTGGCCTGCTCACACCCGCTGACCAGTGACCCAGCCACCAGCGCGACCATCAGCGACGCCCCCGCTCCCATCGACCAGCTCCGCATACTTCCTCCAGTGCGAGTAGTTCAGTGGACTATCCACGCAATATCCGCTGGGCAGCGCCGCAAACCGCCCCCAAATCCAACCGACCGGCCGTGCCAACTCGCCGACCCGCAGTGCCAGCCGGTTCGCCCGGTTCGACGGGGGCCGAAATGTCGGTGAGACTCGTTGTGACCGGCAGTGATTCATGGATACGGGAGTTACGGTCGGTCTGCTCCGGGCATGGCGCGGCGCACCGAAGCGCGCACTGTGCAGGGAAGGCACTTCGCGTCGCCGAAGCCCACGCAGACGGCTCCGATGACATGGGGTGTTCATCCGGTGGTGCCCAGCGGGACGTCGGATAGAAGTGCTGGTGCCGGGAGTAAAACGAGACGGCCCGGAAGCCCCCTCGGCTTCCGGGCCGTTGTCCAATGCCAGAGCACGGTCCACCCGGCCCCCGCACCGCCCCACCGACCACCCTCACCGGCCACTCCCCCCTAACCCCGGTGTGCACCCTCACCTCAGCGCGTGCCAAACCTCCCTCACCCCGGCGCGTACCAAACCTCCCTCACCCCGGCGCGTACCAAACCTCCCTCGCCCCGGCGCGTGCCAAACCTCCCTCACCCCGGCGCGTACCAAACCTCCCTCGCCCCGGCGTGCTCTTGGCCGGGAGCCACACCCCGCCAGGCAGCCCGGGACTGGCAGACTTCGTTGGTATGAACCAGGATCCGAAGGTTGCCTCGATTGTGTGCGGTGCGCGGGAGCGCAGTCAGCCGGAGGCGCTCGCGCGGGCGGGGCGGGTCGGGGCGGCGGTGCTGGCCGCCGGGATCGGGCGCGGCGATAAGTGCGTCATCATGGCGCGCAATGACATCGAATTCCTCGAGGTGTCGGTCGGGATCGCCTCGACCGGCGGGAATCCGCTGCCGATCAATACGCGCTGGATGGCGGGTGAGGTCGCCCATGTGCTCAGTGATGCGAAGGTGCGGCTGATCTTCGCGCACACCGAATTCGTGCCGGTGCTCGAAGCGGCGTGCGAGCTGGCCGGGAGTGCCGCGCGGATAGTCGAAATCGCCATGGCCCCCGAACTTCTCGCCGAGGGCGGGTGGGATGCCGCGCTGGCGGAGCCGACCGGGCGGCATGAGCTGTTACAGGACTGTATCGACGCCCATCCGGACCCCGTGGGGCATATCGAGGGCGCGATCGCGGATTCGATGGGCGTCATCTACACCTCTGGAACCACCGGCAAGCCCAAAGGTGTTGCGCGCGAGCAGATGTCCCCGCACCAGTTGTTGAGTATCGCGGGCGCGACGGCGCAACGCATGGGTCTGGCTCCCGGCGTGCCGATGCTGGTGGCCGGGCCGCTGTATCACACCTCACCCAATGCCGTTGCGGTGCTGGGCCTTCGGATGGGCGCGAATATCGTGATCATGCCGAAATGGGATGCGCGCGCCTTTCTGCGCCTGGTCGACCGGCATCGCATTCAGCAGGTCAAGATCGTGCCGACCATGGTGTCGCGCATCCTCAGCGTGCCCGCCGCCGAGCGTGCGCGGTACGACCTGTCGAGCCTGACGCATGTCATCCATTCGGCCGCACCGTGTCCGCCCGTGCTCAAACGCGCCGCCATCGACCTGTTCGGTGACGCCCTGTGGGAGTTCTACGGTTGCAGTGAGGCGGGCACGATCACCTGGATCAGCGCGGCGGAGTGGCTCGCGCATCCGGGCAGTGTGGGCCGCGCGGCCGATGGCTCGGCGGTTCGCATCGGTGACGAGCACGGAAATCCCTTGCCCGCCCGGCAGATCGGACGGGTCTGGGTGCGCGGCGCGGACTACTGGCCGCGCTTCGAATATCTGAATCAGGGCGCACCGCGGTCCCCCGTCGAGGGCATGCTGTGGGTGGGCGACCTCGGCCACCTCGACGACGACGGCTACCTGTATCTCACCGGCCGTGACGCCGAAGTGGTGATTCGCGGCGGGGTGAACATCTACCCCGCCGAGATCGAGAATGCCATCGCCGCACTGGACGGCGTCGAAGACGTCGCGGTGTTCGGCATTCCCGATCCCGGCGATATGGGCGAGCTGGTGGTCGCGCACATTCTGCCCCGGCCCGGCGCGGACCTCACCGAAGGCGTTGTGCGCGAGGCGCTTTCCGGCTCACTGGCCCATTACAAGGTGCCGTCCCGCATTACCGTCGTGGATTCCCTGCCGCGCGATGACAGCGGCAAGGTCTACAAACGTCGACTCCGCGAACTCGCGGAGTGATCCGGCGGTTCAGCGGATGGTGCCCGCACCCGCGATCAGCGGAAGGTCGAGGGCGGTCACCCATCCCGGCCGCAACTCGTTCACGGCGGGCACGGCATTGAGCGCGCGCATCCCGGTGGCGAGGCATCCGGCCACCGCGGGCGCGCGGCCGGAACCATCGGTGAACCGGAACGAGGTCTCCTGCGAAATCGACGGCGAGCCGATGATATCCACGCGGTAGACATCGTCCTTGACCCCGGCGGGCCATTCGGGAGCGGCGTCGAGCCCGATCCGGTTCACATGCTCGAGGGTGATGACCTCGCGGTCCTTGTAGATCCCGTTGATGGTGAACCGGATCGCGGCGACGGTGCCCGCCTTGATGATTCCCTTGGCGCACGGCCGATCCTCGGGCGTGACCCACTTGTCCCAGGTGGTGGTGATGGTGTCGAGTTCGATGCCGACCGCTCGCGCGATCATCGGCACGGTCGGCCCCCAGGCCATGATCAGCAGATCAGGATGTTCGAGCATGGCCTTGAACTCCGGCGGATGCCCGATGCCCATCTCGAACTCGTAATCGCCCTCGTACTCGGTGTAGTCGAGCAGTTCCGAGGCGCGCACGGACTTGACTTCACCGCAGAGCCCCATGAGGGTCATGGGGAACAGGTCGTTGGCGAATCCCGGGTCGATCCCGGTGGTGAAACACGAAGATCCGCCCGCCGCACAGGCTTTGGTGATCGGATCGCGCCACACATCGGGCAGCTGTGCGATCTCGGGGTACACCCACGGCGTCATGGCGGTCGAGCAGACGTCGATTCCCGCGCGCAGGAACGCGGTCATGACCCGGATGTTCTCCTCGGCGAACTGCGCGGTGGGCCCGTAGTGCACCAGCGCGTCCGGTCGCAACGCGATCAGTTCCTCGACCGAATCGGTCGCCAGCACACCGGTTTTCGGCTGCCCACATAGATCACCGGCATCCTTGCCGACCTTGTCGGGATTGCTCACGCCGACGCCGACGAGTTCGAACAGCGGATGGCGCAGGATCTCGGTCAACACCATGGAGCCGACAACGCCGGTGCCCCACAGGACGATTCGCTTCTTCACGGGTACTCCTGATTCAGCGGTGGAATTCACCGCAGTCGACGGTCAGCATCTGTCCGGTGACCGCGCTGGCGAGGTCGCTGGCCAGGAAAAGCGTTGCGCGCGCGACCTCTTCGGGTCCGGCCAGCCGGCGCAGATCGGTCGGCTCGGCCTTCTGCCGGTAGATCTCCTCGTGCGTGGTTCCGGCCTGGCTGGCCAGCCAGTCGAAGTACGCCTTGTTGATGTCCTCGTACACGTACGACGGCGCGACGCTGTTCACGCGGATGCCACGCGGGCCGAGCTCGGTCGCCAGCGACGAAGCCAGGTGCGCCAGTGCGCCTTTGGAGAGCTTGTATCCGGAGAACTCCGGCTGCGAGCTGTACGAGACGCACGAGTTCAACATGATGATCGACCCGCGCGTCCGCTCCAGCGCATCGGCGAAGAGCGTCGAGAGTCGCAGCGGTGCGAAGACATTGGTCTCATTGGCGACGCGCAACGCTTCGAGCTCGATCTCGGTGATCGGATTCATCGGCGGAATGGCGAAGGCATTGTTGATCAGGCAGTCGACCCGCCCGAATTCGCCCACCGCACGCTCCACCAATGCCTGGCGCTGTTCCTCATCGGTGATGTCGGTGGGCGCGACCAGTGCGTTGCGCCCCAGCGCACGCACCTCCGCGGCGAGCTTCTCCAACCGCGATTCGGTGCGACTGACCAGCACCAGATCGGCCCCCATCCGGGCCGCCTCGATGGTCAGCGAATGACCCAGTCCGGGACCGATTCCCGACACCACGATGACTTTGTCCTGCAAGAGCGGCACCGGCCGATAGGTCTCGGTGAGATGCGGGGCAGCAGACACGATAACTCCTCGAGCCGCAGCAGTTACAGAGTGTAACGGCTTTGCTGTGACAGACTGTAACGACTCTCACCCGCGCTGACAAGGACGGATTTCGTGACCGAACGCCATCGCCTGGGCCCGCACCGCGACCCCGCGGTGGATAAGGCCGTCCTGGACGCCGCCCGCAGCCTGCTGGTCGAACGCGGTTACGCCGCAACGTCAATCGACGCGATAGCGGCCCGCGCCGGGGTGAGCCGCCCCGCCATCTACCGCCGCTGGCCCACCAAGGCGCACCTCATCGCCAAAGCGGTCTTCCCGGATGTCGGCTCCGACCAGATAGCCCCCGACCTGACCTCGGAGATCCGCAAGGTGATCCGAGGGACCATCCAACTCTTCGGCTCGGCCGAAACCCGCGCCGCCATGCCCGGCCTGATGGCGGAAATGCGCCAGGACTCCGGCCTCTACGAAAAGCTGTCCGCTCGCCTCGACACCCCCACCCGCGAAGAACTCGCCGACTACCTCCCCACCGAAGCCGACCCCACCCGCCCGGGCCTGGACCCCAACACCCTCCTGGACACCATCGCCGGCGCAGCCCTGTTCGCCATGTGCATCCGCGATATCACCGACCTCGACGGCTACGCCGAATCCCTGGAGGACCTCCTGCTCTACGGCATCATGGGCACCCGCCCCGACTAGGACAGATCGAACCGGCCGCCCTTGACGGCGGCATTGAACGAATCCCACTCGCCCGGCCCGAATACCAACACCGGGCTGATATCCCCCAACTTGGAGTCCCGCACTCCGACGGAGCCCCCGCCCAGGTGCGCAGCCTCTACACAGTCCTGATCCGGACCGCTGCGACTGCTCTTGAACCACTCCGCCTTGGACAGGTCGATGCTCACTCGAACTCCTCTGCAATGCTCAGTACCAACCGCCTGGTCTCCGGCTCGCTCAAAGCTGTCGCGCGCAAGATCTTGCAGGCGGCCCGATACTGTTCCATCTCTCCTGGCTTGTCCAGGTACAGCGCACCCGTGTAGCCCTCCACGTACACCAACGGAGGCTCCGTCAGGCGGGAGTTCGCGAACATCGGGAACTCCATCAGTGTGAACGTACCAACGATCAGCGGCAATGGCGTCGCAATCCCCATGGGCACCACACGAATTGACACGGTCGGCAGTCCCATCAGATCCGCGATGTGGCGCAACTGTTCGGCCATCACCGCGGGCCCGCCGATCGCCCAGCGCAACGCCGACTCACAGACATACATGGTCACACTGAAGTCGGCCGGATCCTCGGACAGCCGTTGCTGTCGCTTCGCCGAAATCTCAATACGCTGTTCAACTTCCACGGTCGCCATGCTCGGGTACGCGGCCCAGATCACCGCCCGCCGATAGCCGGGCGTCTGGAGCAGGCCGGGCAGCAAGTTCAGATGAAGCGTGGTGAGCTTGCGCGCCGACTCTTCCATTCCCAGATAGAGATCGAAGTGACTGGGTACAGCGGCGCCATAGTTGTGCCACCATCCCGGACTCTTGGTCTCGGCGACCAGGCCGATCAACGCGGCGACGATATCCTCATCAGCGCCATACAGCCTGCACAACGCATTGACATCGATCTCCCGAATCTTCGGCCCGGGCTGCCCGGTCTCGATCCGCCAAAGTGTTTGCGCCGAAACATCAATGAGCTTGTACGCCCGCACCGCCGGAATCCCCGCCTGTTCACGGAGCTGCTTCAGCGTGCGACCGATCAGGCGGCGCGGAACTGTGGAACCAGCAGCCATCTCTTAGCCTCACTATCGGTCTTATGCAAATTTGGAATGATTCTCCCAGCCGGATTGGAAGGCTGAGATCCTTTGGCGCATTTTGCATCCTGGAACATTCCAAACCTCACCGCGACCGCGTAGACCTGTGGTTATCCACCGGCGGACAGTAACTCCCAAGTCCCCCGAACCGATCCCCAGTGCGAGGAGGCAAAGACATGACGATCAGCCATGAGCCACCGGACTATCCGGTCATGAACTTGGAAGTTGCGCGGCGAGGCCAGGCCGCTCACCGGGACTGTGACCCCGAAACATGCTCCGCGAAAGTCTATTTCGACAAAGTCGCGCTCCGCCTCAGCCGCGAACTCCACACCATCCGCAGCTCTCACAACAGCGACAATCTCAGGGGAAACTGGAATATTTGGACAAATCCCACCACCTGAGCCCCATCCCGCCTACCGACCGACAGGTGATTTCCCACGTACATGCACTCATACGGGGGGCCTCTCGCATCTGCCAGCGCCATTACATTCACGCTCCCCCAACGCCGGGGCCACCGGGCTGGGCGATTGATCACCAGGAACCGAGGTCGCCGGAATGACCCGATCCGCGTCATGAGTTCCTGGTGATCGCGCGACCAGGTCGGAGGTGGGTTGGTTTTATCTGTGACGCAGGGTGATTCGCGCGTTGTAGGCGGGGCTCAGGCCGGTGTGGTACTTCCGCGCGGGTTCTATCGGGCCGGGGATGGGGTCGATGCGGCGCTTTTCGATAATGGCGCGGAACAGGATTCGGGCTTCGGCCAGTGCGAATTGCGCGCCGAGGCAGCGGTGCGGGCCCGCGCCGAAGGTGAGCCAGTTGTGGCCGTCGGGCTTGCGGTCGAGGAAGCGTTCGGGGCGGAAGGTGAGCGGATCGGGGTAGATCTCCTCGGATTCGTGGATGAGCAGGACGGGAATGATGACGATGGTGCCCTCGGGGATCTCCACGCCGTTGACCACGGTGTCGCGCAAGGCGATTCGGCCGGTGAAGGGCGAAACGGGGCGCAGGCGCATGGTTTCGGCGACCACCGCGTCGAGGTAGGCGTCCAGGCGCGCTTCATCGCCCGAATCTACGGCCGCGTCCAGCTCGGCCATGGCTTCGGGGTGTGCGGCGAGCATGGTGGCGATCCAGCCCAGGGTGATGGCGGTGGTTTCGTACGCGCCCAACAGGATTCCGCGCATACTCCGCGCCAGTCCGGCATCATCGTGCTGATCCAGATCGGTATCGATGTACCGCGCGAGCACATCCTTGCGGTCGACGCCGTCCTCGTTCGCGGCCCGGCGCGCGGTGATCTCCTCGATGATCACCTCATCGACCTTGGCCTGTGCGCGGGCCAACGGCGGGTACGGCGGGGTGAACCCACCCAGGAACGGGGTCAGCAACGTGACCGCCAGGAACCCACGGCTCTCGATCTCATGGAACCAGGCCTTCACCGCATCCTCGAGCCGCCCGCTGCGCGAGGGTGCCACATCACCGAAGACGACCCCCAGCAACACCCCAATTGCCAGATCGTAGCCAGCGGTCAGGAATTCGATCGGCTCGCCCACCGGCCACTTGGGCAGCTCGCGCTCGACGACCTCGATCATCAGCTCTTCGTAGGACTTCAGCGCCTTGTTCTGGAACGGCGGCGAGTACAGCTTGCGCTCACGACGATGATCATCACCCTCCAGGAAGATCAGCGTCTCCTTGCCGAAGACCATGTCGTGGCTCGACAGCCTGGCCATCAACTGGCCGATGGAGAAGTCCTCGTGATTGGTGAATACCTCTCGAACATCGTCCATCTCGTGTGTGACGAGCATGGTCGGGAAGCCGGGCGGGTCCGCGACGAAGCGCTTGCCCAGCGCCACGAGCGGGGAACTGTGCGCGCCCGGGCGGATCAGGCCACCGAGCTGCGCGAGGCGGCGGGTGCGTAGGTGAGGAAGATGGCGCAGCTTTATCGGGGTCTGTGACACGCAGCCATCTTCACCGCTGTCCGGGCGTCTGGCAATCATGAAATCCCCGCAGCGCCAACGAGTGTCGTGTTCTGGTGCCCCTACTTTTCGGGGCGCGGGTTGACCTCGCGGGCGCTGGGCGGACAGGGGTATAGATGGCTAGGGTGGGCGCAAACAGGCCGCAACGCCCACTGAGCCATTCCTCATGCACCTGGGGAACGAAGTCCGGCCGACGAATACGTTCCACCAGGTAGAGAAGGATTTTCGTGCTCAACACTTTTACTGAAACACTGTTCGCTCAGATTGCGAGCCGCCCGGCCGACCTGGTCTACCGGTTCCTGGACAGTGGCGATGTCGAAGGCGTTGTCCGCGAGCTGTCCTACGCCGACCTGGGCGTGCGCGCCAAGGCGATCGGCGCGGCCCTGCAGGATTCGCGGCCCGAGCGCGCGCTCCTGCTCTACCCGGCCGGGCAGGACTTCGCCGAGGCGTTCTTCGGCTGCCTCGCCGCCGGTGTCGCGGCTGTGCCCGCCCCGCTGCCCGAGTGGGACAACCGGTCACTGCGGCGGCTGCGGCGGATGGTCGCGCACGCTGAGGTCGATGTGGTGCTCGCCCCGGCGCGGGTGGTCGCGGATGCGGCGGCGCTGTGCGCGGAGATTCCCGAGTTGGCGGGATTGCGCTGGCTGGCGACCGATGAGATCACCGGCGATCAGGCCACCCGGTGGCATGAACCCGATCTGCGCCCGGAGTCGGTCGCGTTCATCCAGTACACCTCCGGCTCGACCAGTGCGCCGCGCGGCGTGCTGATCACCCATGAGAACCTGCTGCACAATCAGGGCGCGCTCGTCGACGGACTCGGGCACGACCGCGATTTCGCCGAATCCTGGGATGGCGCGCTCTTCGCCAGCTGGCTGCCGATGTACCACGACATGGGCCTGATCGCGCCGCTGCTGCATACGGTTTACCTCGGCGCCAATTCGGTGCTCATGTCGCCGATGCACTTCCTGCAACGACCCGAGCGCTGGTTGCGGGCGATCTCCACCTACCGGGCGCACACCAGCGGCGGACCGAATTTCGCCTATGAGCTGTGTGTGCGGCGCATCGCGGCCGAGCAGATCGATCAGCTCGATCTGAGCCGTTGGCGGGTGGCGTTCAACGGCTCCGAGCCGGTGCGCGCGAGCACGATTCGCCGATTCGCGCAGACCTTCGGGCGGGCCGGATACCGCGCCGAATCCCAGCATCCGGTCTACGGTTTGGCCGAGGCCACGCTGATTGTGACCGGGCCGAAGATCGGCGTGGCACCGAGTTTCCACGAGGTGCGCGATGCGCTCGGTGATCGCGCGCGCGGGGCCGAACTGGTCGGCGTCGGACGTCCGGTCGGAGGATTGTCGATCGCCATTGTCGATCCGGAGAGCGGTATCGAGCGCGCCGCCGGATCCGAGGGTGAGATCTGGGTAGCCGGAAAAAGCGTGGCGGCCGGGTACTTCCGCGATGAGCAGGCCAGTGCCGAGGTGTTCGCGGCGACCCTGCCCGGTGACGAGCGCCGCTTCCTGCGCACGGGTGACCTCGGATTCGTCTCCGATGGCGAGCTCTTCGTGACCGGTAGGAGCAAGGACCTGCTGATCATCGACGGGCGTAATCACTATCCGCAGGACATCGAATCGACGGTCGAGGCCGCGCACTCCGGGGTCCGCGCCGGATGTGTCGCCGCGTTCTCCGTCGAACTCGGATCCGGTGGTGAGCAGCCCGTCGTGGTCGCCGAGGTGCGCACCGAGGAACCCGATGAGCTCAACGCCATCGAGACGGCGATCCGCGGTGCGGTCTCGACCGAGCACGGGCTCACCCTCGCCACGGTCATGCTGATTCGACCGGGAACCATCTTCAAGACCAGTAGCGGCAAGATTCAGCGTCAGGCGTGCCGGGCCGCGTACGGCTCGGGCGAACTGCTCGAATTGACCGCGGGGCCATTGCGTTCACCCGAGGATGAACTCTTCGACTTCGAGGAGGAGATCGCGGCCGCACCGGCCACAGCGAGTGATAAGCCGTCCACCGAGGCGGTGCGGACCTGGCTGGTCAAGACCATCGCGCAGCAGGCGGCACTGGATCCCGAGCGTATCGACGTACATCAGCCGATTGTCGAATTCGGTTTGGGTTCAGCCGATTTGGTCGAGTTGGTGGTGGACCTTTCGGACTTCTACGGCGAGTTCCTCGATACCAATCTGTTCTTCGACAATCCGACCATCGACGGGGTGGCCAACGCGCTCGCCCCGGCGACCGAGACGGTTCCGGACGCTACGGAGCCCGAGGTCGCGGTCAGCGCCGTCACCGTCGATGCGGACGGTGACGGTATCGATGAGGACGCGATCGCCATCATCGCCATGTCCTGTCGCTTTCCGGGCGCCGCCGACTCGCCGGAGGCGCTGTGGCGCTTGCTGGACGGTAACCTCGACGCTCTGTCTGAGGTCCCGGAGGGCCGCTGGGATATCGAGGATCTCTACGATCCGGACACCACCGCGAGCGGTAAGGCGTACACCTTCCGCGGCGGATACGTCGACGGCCTGGATCGTTTCGACGCCGCTTTCTTCGGTATCGGCCCGCGCGAGGCCGCGGTCATGGATCCGCAGCAGCGCGTCATGCTGCAACTGGCGTGGGAGGCGATCGAGCGGTCGGGACGCGATCCGCGCACCCTGCACGGCAGCGCCACGGGCGTATACCTCGGTGTGTACGCGACCGGATATCTCGCCGATCCCGCCCCCGAACAGCTCAATGGCCAAGTGGGAACCGGGCTTTCGCCGAGCGTCGCGTCCGGGCGCATCTCCTACACGCTGGGCCTGCACGGCCCGGCTGTCACCTTCGACACCGCCTGCTCGTCCTCGATCGTGGCCATGCACTCGGCCATGGCGGCGCTGCGCGCGGGTGAATGCGATCTCGCGCTGGCGGGCGGCACCACACTGCTCATGTCACCGATCGCGCATATCGAGCTGTGCAAACTGGGGGTGCTGTCCCCCACCGGCAAATGCGCGCCCTTCTCCGCCGAGGCGGATGGCACGGTCTGGGCCGAGGGCGCGGGCATGGTGCTGTTGAAGCGCCTCGGCGATGCCCGCCGCGACGGCGACCGGGTGCTGGCCGTCGTCCGGGGATCGGCGGTGAATCAGGACGGGCGTAGCCAGGGCCTGAGCGCACCGAATGGCGCTGCCCAGGAACAGGTGCTGCGTTCGGCGCTGCGGGTCTCGGGGCTGAGCCCGCACGATATCGACTATGTCGAGGCACACGGCACCGGCACCGCTCTGGGCGATCCGATCGAAGCGCGCGCCCTGGCACGGGTATTCGGGCCGGGCCGCGATCCGGAACGCCCGCTGGGCATCGGCTCGCTCAAATCCAATGTGGGACATACCCAGGCGGCGGCGGGCGTGGCCAGCGTCATCAAACTGGTTCTCGCACTGCAGCATGAGCGCATTCCCGCCACCTTGAACGCGAAAACATCCTCACCGCACGTGGATTGGGAACGCAGCGGCGTAGCCGTGGCGGGTGAGTCGCTGCCGTGGCGGCGCGGGGAGCGGATCCGGCGCGCCGGGGTCAGCGCCTTCGGGCTCAGCGGCACCAACGCGCACCTCATTCTGGAGGAGGCTCCGGCCGTGCCGGTCACGGTTCCCGAGGCCGCGACCGCCGACCGGCAGGTGGCGCTGCTGCCGATTTCGGCGCGCAGCGAAGCATCGCTGCACGGTCAGGCGCAGCGGCTGCTGGATCTGGTCAGCGCCGATCCGTCGCTCGATCCGGGCCCGGTCGCGCGCTCACTCGCCTTGCGGCGCACCCGATTCGAGCGACGTTCGGTGGTCGTAGCGGCCGATCGCGAACAGATGATCGGCGCACTGCGCGCACTCGTCGACGGCCACGAATCACCCGATGCCGTCCTCGGCAACGGCCCGGTGCTCACCAATGCCAAGACCGCGTTCATCTTCCCCGGTCAGGGCACGCAGTGGGTCGGGATGGCGCGCGATATGCTCACCGCCTCCGAGGAGTTCCGCACCGAATTCGAGCGCTGCGACAAGGCTTTCAGCGCGCTGCTCGGATGGTCACCACAGGACCGGCTGGCCACCATGACCGTCGAGGATCTCTGGGATCATCCACTCATCCAGCCGCTGCTGTTCATGACCATGGCCGCGCTCGCCGCCACCTGGCGTGCGGCGGGCGTGACGCCGGACGCGGTGATCGGCCACAGTCAGGGCGAGGTCGCGGCGGCCTACTGCGCCGGCGTGCTCGAACTGGGTGACGCCGCGAAGATTGTCGTCACCCGCAGTCGCCTGATTCAGGACATCGAGGAGCCGGGCGCCATGGCCGTGGTCGGCCTGCCCGAGGCCGAGGTCATCCCGCGACTGGCGAAATTCAGTGATCGGGTGTCGATCGCCGCCGTCAATGTGCGGCGCTCGACCTTCATCACCGGGCAGCAGGCCGCCGTCGAGGAGTTTCTCGCCGAGCTGTCCGAGGCCGGGATCTACAACAGGCTGCGCGCCGCCGGGCCGAGCCTGGGCGGGCACAGCCCCATGTATGAGCCGCTGCGCGAACCACTGGCCGTCGCGCTGGCCGGAATGACGGCGGAATCACCTGTCACACAGTGGTATTCGACCGTCACGAGCGAGCCGGTCACCGCCGCGGTCGAGCCCGGCTACTGGTTCCGCAATGCCCGCCAGACGGTGCGCTTCGCCGACACCGTGGAGCGCATGATCGCCGACGGCTTCCGCTATTTCGTCGAACTCGGCGCACACCCGATGCTGACCGCGGCCGTGAAATCCCTCGCCGATGAGCTCGACCGCGAGGTCATCGCCGTCGGCTCGCTGCTGCGCGAGCAGGACGGGCCGACCGCACTGGCCCGCGCCCAGGCCGAACTCCACGTCGCCGGGCACGAACTCGACTGGACCGGCCTGCTGCCCGATGCCGCTCCCGTGGACCTGCCCACCTACGCCTTCGACGAACGCCGCTTCTGGACCGAGCGGATCAACCGCGATTCCACCGCCCTGGGCCTCGGCGATATCGAGCACCCCATCCTGGGCGCCGTTGTGCCGCAGCCAGATTCCGGTGGGGTGGTCCTCACCGGCCGGGTCTCGCGCCGCCTGCAACCGTGGGTCACCGACCACGCGGGGCCGAACGCGGTGATCGTCCCCGGCGCGGCGCTGGTCGAAATGGCCATCCGCGCGGGCGACGAAGCAGACGCCCCGGTCCTGCGCGAACTGGTCCTGCGCGCCCCCATGTTGCTCCCCGAGCGCGGCGCCCTGCGCATCCAAACGGTCGTCGGCGGTCCGGACACCGCCGATCACCGTAATGTCCGAATCTACGCCCGCGACGACCAAGACCCCGACGCCCAGTGGGCCCTGCACGCCGAAGGCACCCTCACCGAGGACGCGGACCCCACTGCCGCACAGGCATATTCACCAGCGCGCCCACACTCCGGGGATTGGGCGCCATCCGCCGCGGGCACGGCGGCGCACGCGGGCGCGGCAGCGTGGACACAGTCCCCTGCGGTCGCACACCCGCCGTCCGGCGCGCTGGCGGAGTCCAATGCGGCGGCGTGGCCACATGCCCATGCGACGGCGGGCCCGCAGTCCGGCGTACTCGCGGGCTCGGGTGCGGTGGCGTGGCCGGCATCAGGTTCGTCCGCGTGGCCACCGGCGGATGCCGAACGAGTCGATGTCGAGGCGCTCTACGCCGAGTTGTACGCGCGCGGCCATCAATACGGTCCGCACTTCCGAGCGGTACGCGCGGCATGGCGTCGTGGTGCGGAGATCTTCGCCGAGGTCGAACTCGCCGAGGCCGCGCACGCGGACGCCGCGAAGTTCGGCATCCACCCGGCGCTGCTCGATGCGGCGCTGCACACCACTGCCCTGTACGCCCCGGACGGTGAATACGCTCTGCTCCCGTTCGTCTGGAGCGATGTAAATCTGTGGGCGTCAGGCGCGACCGCACTTCGCGTCCGCCTGACGCGCTCGGCCGCCGATACCGTCATCATGTCGGCGACCGACCGTACCGGCCGCCCGGTCGTCTCGGTCGGCTCGCTGCTGCTGCGCCCGGTCGCGGCCACCCAGTGGGATGCCGCAGCCCTCGCCCCGGCCTATCGCCGTCTGTTCCGATTGAACTGGTCCGAGTGCGCGCTCGGCACCGCGAAGCGGGCACTCACACTCTCCGAGTGGCCCTTTCCCGAACTGGCAGACATCACCGAGGGCCAGTCGGAATCCCCCACGGCGAATTCGAAGGCCCCCAACGCTGTCCACGCGCCCGTGCGGACCGCGGCTGTCCCCGAGCCCACCCAGCGCGCGGACGTAATCATTCTCCGAGTGCCCGAGGGCGATTCGCCCGGGCAGGTACACGCGGTCGCCCAGGGACTGCTGGCGACACTGCAGCGCATCATCGGTGACCCCCGATTCGAGCGGGCGACACTGGTGGTCCGTACGCGTGGCGCGGTGGCCCCGAGTGAGCCGATCGCGCAGGGCGACAGGACGAGTCCGGATCCGGCGGGCGCGGTGGCGTGGGGTTTGGTGCGCTCGGCGCAGTCCGAGAATCCGGGACGGATCGTACTGATCGATTCCGCCGATCCCGAACTCGATATCGCCGCACTGCTCGCGACAGCGGAACCGCAGCTGGCGGTCCGGGACGGGGTGGCGTTCATGCCTCGACTGGCGCGCCTACCGCAGGACGCTGCCCGAACGTTGGAGGGGCGAGTCGGCCTCGGGGACGGGGCGGTGCTGGTCACCGGGGCTCCGGGCGGACTCGGGTCGGCGCTGGCCCGGCATCTGGCCGATGCGTACGGGGTGCGGGATCTGGTGCTGGTCAGTCGGCGCGGCGTCGACGGGCCGGGCGGTCTGCAATTGCGGTCCGATCTCGAAAGTCGTGGTGTGCGAGTGCGATTCGCCCAGTGCGATATCACCGATCGCGATGCACTGGCGGCGTTGCTCGACGGGCTGCCGCTCGCCGGTGTGGTGCACGCGGCGACCGTGCTCGATGACAGCACGCTGGGGTCACTCACCCCGGCGCAGCTCGATACCGTGCTGCGGCCGAAAGTCGATGCGGCGCACCATCTGCACGAGCTGACAGCGGATCGAAAGCTGTCGATCTTCGTGCTGTTCTCCGCCGCGGGCGGCTTGTTCGGCACGCCCGGCCAGGCCAATTACGCCGCCGCGAACGCCTACCTCGATGCGCTGGCGCTGTATCGGCGGTCCGTCGGACTGCCCGCACAGTCCCTGGCCTGGGGCGCCTGGGCGGTCAATCAGACCGCGTACATGGCACGAGCCGACCTGCAACGCTTCGAGCGCGCCGGGGTGCGCGCGTTCTCGACCGCCGACGGTATGGCCTGTTTCGATGCCGCGCTGCGCGTGGGTGAGCCGATGCTCGTTCCGCTGCTGCTCGATACCGAGGTGCTGCGCCGTGAACCGGGTGTCCCGCGACTGCTGCACGGATTGGTGCGCCGCACCGCGCGCCGGGCGGTGGCCGATCGATCCGCCGCCGACGCGGTGACGGAATCCCGTTTCGCCGAACGGCTTCGCGCTGTTCCGCGTGCGGAGGCCGTCGCCCTGGCCATCGCCGCCATCTCCGAATGGACCGGGCAGGTACTCGGCCACGCGGGCGCGGCACAGGTTTCGGCCGAGGCGAACTTCCAGAGCCTGGGCCTGGATTCGCTGATGGCGATCGAACTGCGCAACAAGGTGCGTGAGCACACCGGAATCTCGGTTCCGCTCGGCAGCATTCTCGCCGAACAGAATCTCACCGATCTGGCCGGTTACCTCGTGGAAGAGGTACTCCGACAGGGTGATTCCGGCGCTGCCGCCGCCGTGGTCGCCGAGGTGCCCGAGCTGGAGATTCTCCCGGTGACCCGGGATATGATGCGGCTGCTGCGCACCGAACAGCTCGGTATTCCCAGCGCCGCGCAGACCGGCGGTGTGGCGGTACGCCTCCCGATCGCCGTGACTCGGCCCGGGCTGGAACAGGCGGTCAACCGCCTGGCCCGCCGACATGCCGCGTTGCGCACCACAATTCGCCGCAGCGAGGAGCACGGCCGACAGCTCGAGATCCACCGTGAGCCGGGCGAGCTGGCGACCTGGCGCGACCTCGAACATCTCGACGACGCCATCGTGCAGCAGTATTTCCGGGAACTGATGACGCGGCCGTTCGACCTGGAGACGGGCCCGCTGTGGCGCTTCGAACTCCTCAATGCCGAATCGGCTGCCCCGGTACTGCTTTTCGGTGCCCACCATGGGATGAGCGATGTGCAGTCGATGCTGCTGGTAGCGGGTGAACTCGCCGCGGAGCTCTCCGGTGCGATCCTCGAGGACACCCTCACCAACCGGGATATGCATCAGCTGCTCATCGCGCAGCCGAACAAGCGCGCGGGTGACGAGGCCGCGGGCGCCCGCTGGCGTGACCTGTTCACCGGATCCCAGCGCCTGGAATTGACTCTGGCACAACAGCGTCCGGTGCGGCGCAGCTATGGCGCGGGTGCGATCGCACTCGATATGCCCGCCGGACTGCACGATCGCGTCGCCGATCGAGCCCGCGATCTCGGACTCACCCCGGCCGCCATCTTCCTCGGCGCGCTGAGTGTGCTGCTGGCCCGCCATCAGCAGACCGATCGCTTCGCGCTGGCCGTCCCGGTCGATACCCGCATGCACGCCGATGCCACCGACGCCGTCGGATACTTCGGTCTCCCGGTGCCATTCCCGGCGACGGTCACCGCGCAGGACACCATCACCCATGTGCTCGAGCGCACCGGTGCACGACTGCGGACGCTGCTCGCCCCCGGCGCGGGCTTCGCCGAGGTACTCGCGGCCCTGGCCGGCGAGGGCCTGCACCGCGACAACGCGCCGATGATCGAGGTCTACTTCAACTATCTGCGCGCCAACTCCGCCGTCGCGGCGGCCGAGGTGGTCCCGGTGAGCACCGGATACTCCGACCTCGACCTCATGGTCGCGGTCCTGCCTGATACCGGACAGGTGTGGTTCACCTACAACAGCGACATCATCGACGCCGAGACCTGCGCCGAGTTCGGCGCCGGATATCTGGCGACGGTCGCCGCGGCGATCAGCGATCCGGGAGCCCCCGCGCGTCCGGAACTCGCTGATACACAGCGGACTTCCGGTATCCGTGCGGCATTGGGCGCAACCTTCGCCCTGGGCAGACTGCCCGAGTTGATGGCGGCGGCCGCCGATACCACGGCGATCACCGTCGCGGAGGCCCCGTACCACCATGTGCTGTCGAGCCTGCGGGACCCGTCCGGCGTCTTCACTCAGCCCTCGATGTCGCTGAGCATCGTGCTGCTGCGCGCGGCGGATCTGGAGCGATTCGGCGGACTCTCGGACGAGCTGCTCACCGAGCTCGCCACCGAATATCCGGCGGCGGTAAGGGAACTCGCCGAACGCACCCGCAAACCGGTCATCGTCGGAATCCTGCCCTCGGCCGCTCCCGAGGAGCGGCTCACCGCATGGGAGCAGGTCGTCACCGAACGTCTGCGCGCGGTCCCCGGCGTCGCACTGCTGGGTCCGGACGAGTGGACGCGAAATCACCGGGTGGACAACCCCTTCGACGATCGCACCGCCATCCTGGCGCACCTGCCATTCACCCCCGAATTCCAGGCGGCCGTGGCGCTCACCCTGGTTTCGACGGTGGGCGCGGTCACCGAACCCGCACCGAAGGTGATCGCCGTCGACGGCGACGACACGCTGTGGAGCGGCACGGCGGGCGAGATCGGCTCGACCGCCGTGGTATTCGACGAAGCACGCCTGGCCCTGGCACAGCGCCTCGCACAGTGGCGGTCGGCGGGAACTCTGCTGGTACTGCTCACCAACAATGACGCCGATACCGTCGAAGCCATTCTCGACAGATCCGAAAGCCCGCTGCGCCGAGACGATTTCGCGGCGATCTCGACGGGCTGGAATGCCAAGCCGGAACGACTGGAGGAGGTCGCCCGCACCCTGGGACTGGGCCTCGACACCTTCTGCTACCTCGATGACAACCCGGTCGAGGTGGCGCGGATGCGCTCCGAACTCCCCGAGGTGCTCTCGGTGACCTGTCCCCCGGCGGCGGAACTGGAATCCTTCCTCACCCGCCTCTGGCCGATGGTCCCGATCGCCGCGACGGCGGAGGACCGCACCCGAGCGGACTTCTATCGCCAGGACCGCGAGCGCGATAGGGCCCGGGCCACAGCTGAATTCGCGGACTTCCTGGCGCAGCTGGAGCTCGAGGTCGATATCGATCCACTGACCGATGCCACCCTCGAACGCGCACAGCAGCTCGTCCGGCGGACCAGCCAGTTCACCCTTGCCAGCGTCACGGCCGCCGAACTGGATCGCTGGCGCGCCGAAGGCCAGGTCTGGACCGCGACCGCCCGCGACCGCTTCGGCGACTACGGCCTCATCTCGGTGCTCGCCCTGCGCTCGGACAACGATGCCCTGACCATCACCGGCTGGCAGCTCAGCTGCCGAGCCCTCGGGCGCGGCGTCGAAGAACGCCTGCTGTCCTGGGCGGCCGACCAGGCTGATGCCCTCGGCCACACCACGGTCCGGATATCGTTCGAGCACACCCCCAGGAACGAACCCGCCCGCCGACTGGCCGCCCGCCTGCTCGGCACCACCTCCGACACCGACCGCCTGGACGTCTCGGTGACCCCGGACCGCCTGCGGCAGTTCCGCTCCTGGGACGCGCAGTCGAATATTGAGGAGGTGACCGTTGACCGGTCCTGACGAGCGGCTCCCGGTCCGCAATGCGGCCGTAGACCGTCGCCACCGCGCCGAAACCCTCGAAAGAGGTACGGCCACCATGGACATAGCCGATCTACTCGCCCGCACCGGCACCCCGGCGCGGGCCGATGGTGCGGCACAACCCGATTCGGTGGCCACGACACCGGATACGGCTCTCGCCGATGCGCACCCCGCACCGCCTGACCGGACACCGAGGACCTCCGCTCAGGCACCGCGGGGCTGGACCCCCGAGTCCTTGGCCGAGGCCATCACCGAGCTGGCGAATCGGTTCACCACCACATCCATCGATGCCGACACCGACTTCTTCGACGCGGGTGGAACCTCGCTCGCGGCCGTGGAGTTGGTAGCGGCGTTGGCGCGGGAGCTCGATATCCACCCGGATCTCGACACGATCTTCTTCGATGCCCGCCCGCGCAGGCTCGCGCGGCGCTGGCTCGCCGACCATCCCGAACTCGCCGGACCCTCGGATGAGGTGCGCACAGCCGACGACGCACGGCAGCTCTCGGATTCCGAGGCTGTCACGCCGACGCATACCGGCGATCGCGGCGGAATATCCGCTGGCCCGGGCGAACTCGGCAGTTCGCCCGGCGGTTCGGTAGCACCCCTGCCCGGCGCGCATCTCGGATGGGCGGATGACGGCGATCTCGCTCGGCACGGTGCCGCCCGCGAGACGCTCGTATCGCAGCCGTCTCCCGCCGAGTCCTTCACCGACACCGATGATCTGGCGCTGTTGTTCGCCGATCTCGGGGGTGCGGATCGGCTACCCATCGTGGCGGGTCCGGAGCGGGTCGCGCCGCAGCGGATTCTGTTGACCGGGACCACCGGGTTCCTGGGTAGTCATATGCTGCTGGATCTGTTGCGGCACAGTCAGGCTCATGTGGTGTGCCTGGTGCGGGCCGATGACGACCAGGCCGCCGCGCAGCGGTTGGAGGATGCGGTTCGGCGGTTCGCGCTGCCGTGGTCGCGGGAGGTGTTGCGGCGGGTGACGCCGCTCGCGGGTGATCTGCGCCTGCCTCGGCTCGGGTTGTCCGACGAGCGGTGGAACGAGCTCGCCGTCGAGGTTGATTCGATCGTCAATGCCGGTGCCGCGGTGGATTTCCTGCGCGGGTATCCGTCGCTGCGGCGCACCAATGTGCTCGGGCCGCTGACGCTGGCGGAGCTGGCCTGCACCGGACGACCGAAGCCGGTGCACCACATCTCTTCGATGGCGGTGTTCAACGGGTCCGAGGCGGAGACGCTCGGCGAGGATGAACCCACCGCCAATGTCGCCAAGTTGCCGATCGGGTACGACCGGTCGAAGTGGGCTGCCGAGGCGATACTGCGGCGCGCGAGTGAGCACGGGCTCGTGGTCACGGTCATGCGACCGGGTGGCATCGGCAGCCATCCGGAGACGGGTGCGCACAACCCCCGCGACCTCAATGCGGGAATCACCGCCGCGCTCATGCGTTTTCGCACCGTGCCGGGATTCCGGTACCTCAACTCGGCCCCGGTGGATTGGGTCAGCCGCACCGCCGCGGCGATCGTGTGCACGCCCAGCGCCTGGGGGCACACCTATCACCTGACCGGAGCGCCCACCTCGCTCGAGCAGATCGTTGCCGAAACCTCACTCGGCGGCTTGGGAATTCGCGTCCAGCACTGGGAACAGTGGTGTGCGGATGTGGTCCGCGCGATCCGGGAGGGTCCGGTACCCGAACTGGAATCCCTGGCCCAGGTGCTCCAGAGTCCGGTCGCACGCACGCAACTCGCGGCCATGGTGACCGCGCCCCCGGCGACAGCCGCACGCACCGATGCCTTCGTCGCCGCGCACGGACTGCCCACGGCGACCATCCCCGGCCCGGCACAGCGCGGCAAGATGCTCGCCACCATGGCGGGTATGGGACCGCAGCCGGGTGCCGAACCGTATCTACGTTTCCACGAAACACTCAGCGGCACAATTGGTCCGGCAGGTGAGACAGCGGCGATCCCGTGCGATCTGCGGCTGGCACTGTCCGTCGCGAGCAGCGCCCAGGTGTTCTCGGCCCGCACCCTCGATATCAACGGCGAACTGACCTGCCCCGCCCTGCACGACGAACCGCTCACGGTCCAGGGCACCGCGATCGTACGCCCGCACGACGGCATCCCACTGCGCAACGAGACCCGCCATCCGATCATGCATTACCAACTCACCCTGCGTGATTCGTCCGGCGGCACCTGGTGGCTGGAGGGCTACAAGTTCGCCGCCGCCCGCCGCCGAATGGTGCGCCAGCTCGGCACCCAGCTCATCGAGATCGGGCGCACCGGCGAGCCCGCCGCGTTCACCGGCGAGGTGGCGGTGCCGATGCACACCTACCTGCCCGATCAGATCGACGGTATCGAGATCGATCCGCGCCTGCCCGAACGACAGCAACGCCTGGCGAAGATGTTGTGGCTCAGCTGGTTCGGCGGCCAACTCGGCAAGAGCCTGCTCGAACCGATGCTGCGCGTCGGCACCGATCTGCTGGATCTGCGCCGCGCCATGCGGAAGGAGCAGCGACGATGACCCGACCCGACCCCACCGCGGCGGACGTGATCCCATTCCGCACCGACGACGGCATCGACCTGCGGCTGCGCAAGGTCGGCCCCGATGACGGCCCGGCGGTCCTGCTGATCCACGGACACGGCGTCTCCTCGGAGATGTTCGCGCTCCCCGAGATTCGCAATATCACCGATGTCCTGACCGACGCGGGCTACCAATCCTGGCTCTTGGACTGGCGCGGCAGTTGCGCCCTCCCGTACAACGAATCCGGCCGCCCGTACACCTTCGACGATGTCGCCCTCTACGACCTGCCCGCGGCGGTCGCCCGGATCCGCGAGCACATCGGCGACCGGCCGCTGTTCGTGGTCGCGCACTGCATCGGCGCGATCTCCCTGTCGCTCAGCCTGACCGGCGGTCTGCTCCCCGGCCTGGCGGGCGTGGTCGCGCAGGGTGTCTTCCTGACCCCGAAGGTCAGCACCTCCGCCCGCATGCGCGTCCTGCTGGCCAGTGAGATGCTCGGCTCCCGCGTCACCCATCTGGAATCGGACTTCCGCAAGGTCGGCCTGTGGTCCAAGCGGACGCTGCTCTACGCCGCACTCTCCCGCAAGGGTGACTGCCCGGACCCCACCTGCCGCCTGGTCCACTACGGCTGGGGTATGGGCGCGAAACTCTTCGAACACGACCACCTGCACCCCGGCACCCACGACCGTCTCGCCGAACTGTTCGGCGCGGTACCGCTTTCCGTACTCCCGCACCTGCGTCAGATCGAGTTGGCGCACGCGGTGGTCCGCTGGAATGTCGACGATGAGCGGTACCACGCGCTCCCGGAGAACGCCCTGGACCAGGCGTCCCGGATCGACTGCCCGGTGCTGTTGCTCGCGGGCGGTCGCAATGAAGCCTGGGTCGACTCCAACAAGCTCTGCTACGAGGTACTTTCGGCACGCAATCCGGGTGTCGAGGTGCGCTACACCGAGATTCCGTCCTACGGCCACCTGGACACCTTCATCGGCCGCGGCGCGGCCCTGGATGTCTTCGGGCATATCGTCGACTTCCTCGACGAGACAACGGCGCAGATCACCAACGAAAGTCGAGAGTATGCGAATCGCATTGTTGACGGCGGGAACCCGGGGCGACCATCAGCCATATCTGGCGCTGGCCGATGAACTGCGTTCGCGCGGCCATCATGTCGAGATCACCGCGACCGAGAACTACGCGGATGTGGTGCGGCGCTCGGGTTTCGAACCGCACGTGATTCCGTTCAACTCCGCCGAGTTGCTGGAGTCGCCCGCCGCCAAGCGCGGACTCTCCTCCGGCAATCCGCTGCCGTTCCTGCAGATCATGCTGGATACGGTCAAGATCATGGCGGGTGAGCGCGGTGCGCAGATGCACGATGTGCTCACCGGCGCGGTGGAGTCGGCCGATGTGATCGTCTCGTGCGCCTCCACGCTGCCGTGGGCGATGGAGCGCCGGGAGAAGACCGGGCAGGTCGTGGTCGGCGGGCTGCCGTATCCGCTCGAGCGCACCGCGGAGTTCCCGTCCTCGTTCACCATCAAGAAGATGATCTCCTCGCAGCGGCTGCGGCTGGCCAGTTACTCGGCGTTCGAGCTCGCCTACGGAGTGGCCTATCGCAAGATGGATAGGCGGGTACGGGAGATGATGGGATTGCCCGGCGCACCGCGCAATCCGTTCAAGCGTATCCGCGAAGACGGAATTCCCCTGGTGCACATGGTGAGTCCGGTGCTGCTGCCCAAGCCCGCCGATTGGGAGGAGCGCGCCACGGTCGTCGGCGCGCCGATCCTGCCGCAGCGACTGCGCGATGCCTGGGGCGAGGCGGTGGTCTCCCCCGAACTCAGCGACTGGCTCGACGAGGGTGAGCCGCCGATCTACTTCTGCCTCACCGGAATGCCGATCCTCGACCCGGTCGGCTCCTGCGATCTCATCGCCCAGGTGTGCCGCCGACTCGGTGCCCGCGCGTTGGTGACGGTCAAGGGCGAGGGCTATCCGCGCGGTATCGGCTACGACCGAAACCTGTTCGTATTGGACTCATTCGACTACGACCGGGTGCTGCCGCGCTGCCGCGCGGTGGTGCACCACGGCGGCAGCGGCAATACCCATGATGTGCTGCGCGCCGGACTGCCCGCGGTGGTGATCGGCGTGCACAGCGACCAGTTCTTCTACGGCTGGCGGATCTCCGCGCTCGGCATCGGAGCGGACTTCCCGTACCCGTCGCTGACCGAGGATCGGCTGCACGATGCCCTCGTCCGCACCCTGACGCCGCAGGCGCGCGATCGCGCGGCGGAGCTGGGCCGCCGGGTCTCACAGGAGAACGGCGTCGCGGCCGCCGCCGATGCGGTGGAGAAGCTCGCCGCCAACGCATCGGCCTGAATCGTGGACACCCTGCATATCGCGATCTTCACCGACTTCCATCCGGCGACGCTGGGCGGGGTTCAGACGGCCATGCGGTCGCTCTGCGACGGGCTGCGCGCGCTGGGGCATCGGGTGACCGTATTCTGTGCTCCCGCACCGGGATCCGTGGCAGCGGACGGCAATACGGTGGTGCTCGATTCGGTGCCGTTCAAGATGTCGACCGGGCTGCCGGTGGTGCTGCCGAGCCCGGCCAATCGGCGCTTGATCGATACCGCGTTCGCCGAGCGTGGGCCCGTCGATATCGTGCATACGCTCACGACCTACGGCTGCGGGATCGCGGGCATCCGCGCGGCGCGCAGGCACGGCGTCCCGGTGGTGCAGACCATGCAGAGTCGCGATGACACGGTGATCGAAAAGTATTCGCCATCACCGTATTTCGCGGCGCTGACCATGCGACTGCTGCACGGCTGGTTCGTGCCATTGCGCCGCCAACCACCCTTCGAAGGCGATACCCGCACCACGCGACTGGCATGGCGGCCCATGATCGCGCAGGCGCAGGCCGCCGACCGGGTGACCGTTCCCACCCATCACTTCGCCCGGCGCTTGGCCGCGCGGGGCGTCGATCGGCCGATTCACGTGGTGTCCAACGGAATCGACGACGGACTGCTCGATCGGATTCGTGCCGCGACCACTCCGGTCGTGGACCCGCACGCACCGCTGCGCGCCCTCTGGTGCGGTCGGCTCTCCCCGGAGAAGCGGCCCCTCGAAGCCATCGAGGCGGTCCGCTCGGTCGAGAACTGCACCCTCGACATCTACGGCAGCGGACCGCTGGCCGATCGCGTCGAATCCGCGGTTGCCCGAGGGAATCTATCCGGTCGCGTACACCTGCACGGTGAGGTCGATCAATCCGAATGCCTCACCGCCATGCGCACCCACGATCTGCTGCTGCTCACCTCGGACTGCGATACCCAGGGCATGGTGCTGCTCGAAGCCGTAGCCATGGGCCTGCCGATCGTCTACTGCGATCCGGAGCTCTCCGAAACCATCCCCGCCGACGGCGGCCTGCGCACCCCGACTCCCGCGGTCGATTCGTTCGCCGCGGCGCTGCGGACTCTCGCGGGTGGCAGATCCCGTATCGAGTCCCTGCGCGAGGCCCTCGCGCCGCACTCCGATGAGCCTCGGCAATCCAGACATATCACCCAGATTCTCTCGGTCTACACCGAAGCCATTGCCACCGCTAGCAACCTCTCCTCGGACCGCATCTGACCGTATGCTGCCTCACAACGCACAGCCGCCCTACCGACTGTGCTTGCGGATCAATGGAATTGGGGAGTATCGATGTCACCGGATTACCGACGGCCCGATGACCTGTGGAGTCAGGACACCGAGATACTGCCGGTCGTCGGCGATTACGACCCGGCGTACCAGCCGCAACAGGGCGGTCGGCAGATCTCACCGGCGGTTCGGTACGCCCTCATCGGATTGGCGACGGTGCTGGTCATCGCGGTCGCGACCGGCGGATTCTTCGCCGCCAGAGAATTCGGCAGCTCCACCGACACCTCGAGCGCACTGCCGACCACGACGGCGTCGGCGGCACCGGTGACCACCACCTCGGCCAAGCCCGCACCCTCGGCGCCACCGGTCGCCGGGGCATCGCTGGCCGCGGTCCTGGGCTGGATCAATGAGGGCACCCCGGTCAGCGCGAGCGACTTCCGCACCGCGACCACCAGCGATGGCACCAAGAACAACCTCGGATCGGCCGTCGCCTTCGCCAGCCCGTCGAAGAAGATCCAATGTATGACCCCCAAATCGGGGACCAGCTTCGGACAGGGCGGGCTGACCTGCATGGTGAGCTTCGACGACCCGCCCGCGCGCCCGGCCACCCGCCCGAACGGCCAATGGGTGGGCAGCTGGGTCGACTTCCCCGGCGCCACCCTGGGCATCGGACACCTGGAGGGCGACCCGGGACAGTTCTCGCTCGGCGACGGCGCGACCCTGGCCTACGGCAGCAAACTCAGCATCGACGACTACGACTGCCGCATGGACCAGACCGGCCTCTTCTGCGGCAATCGATCCACCGGCTCGGCCGTACAGCTCAGCTCGGACGGCGCGGTGCCATTCGGCTGCCTCGCCAAAGCCACCGCGCGCGAGTACGGCATCGAATACTCCTGTGCTCCCACCACTACGACCACCTCCGCGACCAAGTCCACGACCACCTCGACCTCCAAGGCCAAGGCCGCGCCCGCCCCGGGCGACAAATGCGATACCCCCGGGGAGAAGGCCAAGAGCGCCAGCGGCGTCAAACTCACCTGCGATACCGCCGGGGATTCGGGCCTGCGCTGGCTGGCACGCGGATAGCCCGGCCGCGACAGACACGGCGCGAGTGCGGGTTACACCGATCTGTCGGCACCCGGCGCTAATCTGCCGAATATGGTCAAACCGGAATCCGCACTACGGCGCTTGCTGCGCGATACAGGAAAGCTACTGCAGCCGTACGGATTCCAAGGTGATGAGCCGACCTGGGTGCGTGTCGAAGCGGCCGGGGTCGCGGCGGTCGGGCGCACCCGCACCTTCCGCACCTTCACCGGCGGTCAGCAGATCCTGCGCTTCGGCCTGACCATGAGCGCCACTCCCCTGGCGTGGTGGGAGTTCTGCACCTGGCGCAGTACCCGACTAGGGCTCCCGCCGATCCCCTTCGAAGAGGCCACCGGTCCGGGCCTGATCCCCGACGGTCTCCCCGACACCATGACCGAGATGTGGTCCATGCGCCTGGTGGACCAAGGCCATATCGATCCCGCCGATATCGACACCATCCGCGCCGAACTCCCGCGCCGCGTCCACGCCTACGCCCGGCGCGCCATCCGGCTGCTCGAACCCGGCCACTACCTCGATGAGCTACTGGCACAACCCGATCCGCACCTCGGCACCTGGGAGGCGATCGTCGTCCTGCTCGCAGACGGCGGGCCGAGCGCGCAGCTCGACGAGGCCACCGAACAGCTGCTCCGCTGCGTCGCGGCCCAGGACGCATCCGAGTACGGCGACGACGTCATCACCTACGCGCAGTCCCGCGCCGCGCTCGTGTGAGAGTCCGCACGAGGGGAGAATCCGGACCGGCGAGGTGAATAGGCTGTTCATCTCTTCAACACGTTGGCGATCAATGCGGTTCCGGGCGCGATCCTCCCCCCGGACCCGGGTCGGTAGTCAACCGATCCGGTGGTCAACTGCTCACCACAGCGATCGCAGACCACAACAGGTTGGGTGATGTGGTCGCAGTCTTTGTGGCGCACCAGCAGTGGCGGACCCTCAGCGCCTGACTCCCATCGGTCTCCCCACGCCATCAGGGCCAGCAGCGCGGGCATAAGATCCCGTCCCTTGTCCGTGAGCCGATACTCGAACCGGTCCGGATGGCGCTCATATCGATCCTTGCGCAGCACTTCGGCACTGACCAATCGCTGCAAACGATCGCTCAATACATTCGTGGCCACCCCGAGGTCACGCTGGATCTCATCGAACCGATGTAAACCCACCGCGACATCTCGCACCACGAGCAGCGCCCAGGGATCCCCGACGATCGCAGCCGAGCGAGCGATCGAGCAGGCGATCCCACCGAAGTCGGTTCGTGCCATGACAGTCCCTTGTTAATAGCAAGCCAGCAGGTTAACTTCACTATATGTACCACGCTATCGTGCGATCCCTGGTCCGGAGAACCTGGCGCAGAGCAGGCGCCGGCGATTACGACGCGGCAGTCTCGATGGCCGCACCCGATATCCACTTCCGATTCCTCGGCGACACCGCGCTCGGCGCGGATCTACGCGGCCGGCAAGCCTTCCGGAACTGGTTCGATACCTTCGAACAGCACTTACCCGGCATCCGCCTCGAACTGACAGATGTCGTCGCGAACGGCTGGCCCTGGAAAACGACCGTCGCCGCACAACTTCGAGTCACCGGCACCCTCGCCGACGGAACCCCCTACCGCAACACCGCAATCCAATGGCTCACCCTGCGCTGGGGCCGCCTCACCGACGATCTGGTCCTGGAAGACACCCTCGCCCTCGACGCCGCACTCCGCCGCCAGCAAGCGATTACGGCATGATTCCCTCCGGCGGCCCCGGAACCTTCCCGGCAACAACGGCGTTGACCGATTGCGGAGCGGATCTCCGAGGAATAATCCGGTAGGGCCGGTGGCCGGCCGCCGTAAAGATCGTTAGGAGAAGTGGGTATGGGTGTCAGTCTGACCAAGGGTGGCAATGTTTCGCTTACGAAGGCGGCTCCGAACCTGACGGCCGTCGCCGTCGGTCTGGGCTGGGACCTGCGCACCACCACGGGAACCGATTTCGACCTGGACGCCAGCGCCATCGCGCTGGGCCCGGAGAAGAAGGTCGTATCCAACGGCCACTTCGTCTTCTTCAACAACCTGAAGTCCCCGGAAGGCAGCATCGAGCACACCGGCGACAACAAGACCGGTGAGGGCGAAGGCGACGACGAGGTCATCAACGTCGACCTCGCCAATACCCCGGCCACCATCGACAGCATCGTGTTCCCGGTCTCCATCTACGAAGCCGATACCCGCGCACAGAGTTTCGGCCAGGTGCGCAACGCGTACATCCGCGTCGTGGACCGTTCCAACGGCACCGAACTGGCTCGCTACGACCTGTCCGAGGACGCCTCCACCGAGACCGCCATGGTCTTCGGCGAGCTCTACCGCAACGGCGCCGAGTGGAAGTTCCGCGCCACCGGCCAGGGCTACACCTCCGGCCTGGCCGGCATCGCCCAGGACTTCGGCGTCACCATCTGAGCGCCGCGACGCTTGGGCTGAGGGCCGTCAGCGGCTAGGCCAGGGCGGGCGCGGCAGCGCCCGCCAACACCGCCGCGGCCAGTCGCCTATGCGACTCCAGCCGCGCG
Organism: Nocardia sp. NBC_01503; assembly: GCF_036327755.1. Lineage (NCBI taxonomy): Bacteria > Bacillati > Actinomycetota > Actinomycetes > Mycobacteriales > Nocardiaceae > Nocardia > Nocardia sp. NBC_01503. The sequence goes on along the minus strand of NZ_CP109596.1, from coordinate 6,255,377 downwards.
GTGCGGTCGAAAGTACTGGTGTGGACCAGGATTTCATCCGCACCGGTGTGGGTGACGAGGCTCTCCAGCGCCGGGATCACGGTGGATTCGGGGCCGTGGATATGCCCGCGCAGCGAATCCTCGAAGATGCGCCGCTGCCGCTCGGTCATGGGCTCGCGATCGATCCGATCGGGCGAGATCAACGCCGGGAATTCACCGCGGGTGCGGGAGTAAGCGGCGGACCACGCCTCAGGTAGCAGTAGACGATGGGCTTGTTCGACGGTGTCGGCGATGACCACCGACGCCGAGACGATCACATAGGGTGCGCTCCCCCATTCGGTAGCGTGGAAATCCCTGCGGTAGTTGCCGATTGCCTCGATCATGGCATCCTCTCCGGAGACGGCGGCAATGACCAGTGGCAGCCCGAATCGCGCGGCGCGCTGAGCTCCCGATCCCGTCGCCAGCAGATACGCCGGAACCCGCAATCCCTCGGCGGGCCAGGCATGCACACCATTTCGACCGCGGGCGAAGTACTCGAGCAGCTCGGTCAACTGCGCGTCGAAATCCTCGGCATCATCCTTGCCGCGCCCGAGCGCGCGCCGCACCCCATCGGTGAATCCCACCGATCGCCCCAGACCCATATCGATCCGCCCCGGATACAGCGCCTCGAGCGTCCCGAACTGCTCGGCCACGACCAGCGGTTGATGATTGGGCAGCATGACCCCACCGGTCCCGACCCGAATACGATCGGTCGCGCCCGCGATCGCCGCGGCGAGTACGGTGGGCGCGGAACCCGCGACTCCCGGCACACTGTGATGCTCCGACACCCAGAACCGGTGATAGCCCCACTCCTGCGCCAACCTGCCGAATTCGACTGTCTCGCGCAGCGCCTCGGGATGCGGTTGCCCGTCCCGCACGCGCGAACGGTCGAGGATGGACAAGCGGGTCGCCCGTAGTGCGGAGGTCATGTGCATGGCAACGCATCCGCCGCGCGTTGATTCCACGCCGGAGAATCGCCGCACGTTCGTGCATATGCACAATTCGATCGATGCATAGTCGGCATGACGCCGATTGCGCCCGCCATGGCGGTGGTGTGAGCTGAGTCGCACGGGCCGGAGTGGTTATGCCGGTGGTGTGGAAACAATGGAGTTTTGGAGGCTCGGTGAACAGGGCGGGAATGCGGCGGTTGCTGGTATTGGCGACGTCGGCGTGTTTGGTGACGGGTGTAGTGGGCGCGGCGGGCGCGGAGCCGGACTATCCACCGGCCTTCCCGCCGAATCAGAATCAACTGCCGCAATTGCCCACGGAGCCACAGATTTACGATCTGCTGCCGATTCCGTCGCCGGATCAGGACCCGTGGTACAACGACCCCGAGAATCTCGCCGACTACCAGCCCGGCGATATCGTGCGCGAGCGAGAAGTGCAGACGCGACTGCTCGGCCTGCCCGTCCCGGTATACACGAAACAGCTGCTGTTCCGCTCCGAGGATGTGCACGGAAATCCCATTGTCACCGCGACAACCGTTGTGGTGCCGGGCATTCCGTGGCAGGGCAGTGCGCGGCCGGTTGTCTCGTTCCAAGAGGCCATCGACTCCACCGATTCGGCCTGCAACCCCTCACATACCCTGCAGACCGGCACCATGAAGGAGTCCACGCTGGTCGCGGGCTGGCTGGCGCAGGGATTCGCGATCAATGTCCCGGACTTCGACGGCAAGTTCAATACCTTCAACACCTTCGACGAAGGCAAGATGGTGCTCGACAGTCTGCGAGCCCTGAAGAATGATCCGGCGTTGGGGCTCAACGATTCCGGGATCGCGCTGTACGGATACTCCGGCGGCGGATCCGGGTCGATTCGCGCGGCGGAACTGCGGCAATCCTACGCACCGGATGTGCGACTGCTCGGTACCGCGATCGGCGGAACACCCGGCGATCTGGTCGCCGAGGCCGATTACGCGACCCGTGAGCAGCCGGGGGTGACCGGGACCAGCAATTTCACCATGTGGCTCGGATTCGCCTCGCTCGCACGGGAGTATCCCGAGGTTTTCCGGCCCGAGGAATTCCTGACCCCCGAGGGGCAGGGCCTGCTCGCCGATATGCAGCATCGCTGCTATGCGACCATCGCACTCGAAGGGGTGTATCGGCCGATCAGCGATTACTTCCTGCCGGGTAAATCGCTCAATACCGCGCCCGAGGTATTGCAGGTGCTCAGCGACAACAGCCTGGGCAAGCACATTCCGGATACACCGATTCTGTGGTGGCACGGTGTGTGGGATGAGCTGATTCCACCGTCCGTGGTGCTGCCGACCGTTCAGTCGTACTGGGATCGCGGCGCCGACCTGCGGTTCTACACCGTTCCCGTCCCCGAGCACATCACCAATGCCGTCACCGGCTGGATGCCCGCGGTCGCCTGGATCAGCGCGGTGCTGCGCGGTCTGCCGCCCGGACCCAAATTCATGGCTCCATTCCAGCCGCTCCCGCCAGGATTCCCGGGGAGCTGATCCCGGGACTACCTGCGACAGCCTGTATCGCATAGTGTGTCCGCAGACACGTTATGCGCGGGGCACAGGGAGGTGGCATGGGCGACGCATTGGAACTGCTGCGCGACCGCGCCACCACCCTGGCCGCCAGCTTCAGCGGTGGCGTCTCCCCCTACGACACACTGCCGCAATCGTTCAGCGATGCCGATTTCGTCCCCAGCGCGACGCTGAATCTCGAACTGTTCTTCCGCCTGGCCATCGATGGCGTCGAACCCTCGGCCGCCGATACCCAGCCGCTCGTCGACCGCGCGCTCACCCTCGTGCACGATGGCATGCCGTTGGCCGAGGTCCTCGGCAATTATCGAGTGGGTGCGGCCTTCTTCTGGGCCCAGCTGATCCCGCTATTGGATACCGCGGACTACGGGGTTGTCCCCCAGGTCGGTCTGCGGCTGACCGAGTATCTGGGTCTGATCATGGCGCGCATCGCGGCCGCGCTCGTCGAGGATGCGCGCCAACCGCGCTGGGATCTACTGGAGCGGCAGCGCGAGATCGCCGATGCGCTGTTATCGGGGCGCGAACCGGCCGGCTGGGCAACCGATCCCGAATCACCGCCCGCACCAGCGTTTCTCATCGCCGTGGTCCGCCTCGGCGAGCCCACCCCGGGCACCCTCACCCGGCTGCGCGGTCACCTGGCCCATCTGCCCGGCACACTGTTGCACCGCGACGGTGGCGGCTGGACGGCGCTGGTTCCCATGGTCGCGGACGATCCGAATCCGGAGCGCCCGCTGATTCAGGCTCTCGCCCTGCGCGATTCGGCTCCGCACCCGCAGTTCTGGATCGGTGTGGCCCCCGCGCGCTCACACGCGGAGATACCGGACGCCTACACCGAGGCGACCGCGGTGGCCGAGGTGGCCCGCTGCCTGCACCTGCCCGAGGTGGTATGCCGCCGCCAGCAGATGATGTTCGAATACGCCATCGCCACAACGGGTTCCACCCGCCGCACGCTCGCGGCGCTCCTGGACCCGCTCGACGACCAGCCGATGCTCGCCGACACCCTGGACGCCTTCATAGACAACCGGTTCAACCACAACGCGGTGGCTCGGGCGCTGTTCATTCATCGCAATACCGTCACCTACCGGCTGTCTCGCATCACCGATCTGACGGGGTACGACCCGCAGCATCCGACCGGCATCTCCACACTCATGGCCGCCCGTACCGCACGGCGACTGGAATCGAAATCCTTCCGGCCCTGAGCAATTCCCGAAATCAGAACCGGCCATGCGGTTTTCAATGCAATTCTGATCTTACAAACCGAAAAAGACAGTGTCGCTTAATTATTGAATGCGAATGGGCCTTTTGCCCGAGCCATTCGGGAGTAGCATGATGCGCGGACGCGGATGACCATGCGAGCGCGGTGCGCTCGCGGCGCCGCGTCATGTATCAATCTGGAGTAAAACCATGTCCGAAAACAATCATGTTCTCGATCAGGCATTCAAAGACGCATTGGCCCGCGCCGCCCATCTCGACAAACTCGGCATTCCCCCGGCCGATACGGGTGATCTTTTCCCCGACCGCACACCGACCAATACCGAGCTGGTCAAAGCCAGTGCGGCGTTCTATCACAAGCATCAGGCGGTGATGGACAAGGCGGTTCAGGATGTTGTCGACTTCCTCGACAGCCCGGACGGCGTCGCCTATGTCAAGGCATTGGAGGGATCATTCGAGAGCGCGGCACCGAACCCACTCAGCGCCGAGCTCGCCACGGAGATACTGCACAACGGCGAATTCGACCTCGCGACAGCACATCCGCAGGGTTTGCGCGGCTTCGGCATCGGCGTATCCGCGGGTGTGAGCGCCGTGGTCGGCCTGCTCGCCGGCGCGGATGTCGTCTTCGATTTCAAGGATGAGGCGCAGGTGCACGGCCGGGTATGGAAGGGAGCGTCCGCGAAAGGCGGCCTCTCCGTCAGCGCCGGACTCGAATTGAGCTTCTGGGTCAACAAACCCGTCACCGGGGCCATCGCGGGCTGGCTGCTCGACCTCTACATCCAGACCAAATACATCATTGTCCTTTTTGTCCGTTTCATGTACGTCAATCAAAGGCCGGAGGGCACCACCGAACTCGACTTCAGCGGGGTATCGCTGCAGTTCCCGCTGGGTATCGGATTACCCATCCGGCACTCCAAGGGAACCGATGGAGTGGTCGCGGTCTACGCCGCCAGCCAAACGGCATACGACAAACCCAGGCGGGCAACCCTCGACGTGATAAACAAGGCGACCGGTCTGGGCACCATCGCCGTAAAGGAAACGGCCACACTCGAAGTCACGCTGAAAAATACCTCTGGCAACGATGTCCCCTTGAGCTCCGGGGCAACCATGACGATCAATATGCCGTCATACTTCACCGATGCCGATGTGAGCGCCATGAGCATCAACTATCCCGGCTGGACATTCGCCGACGACGACGGCAATTTGACCCTCACCCTGTCGAAGAACTCCACCTGGACCTCGAATTCGACTCTCGACCTGGTCATCACCAACGTCAAGAGCAGCAACCAACCCCCCGCGGGCCAGCAAGCTCAACCCGGCAAAATCCGGGTCGGCCTGAACGACATCTCCTTCACCGCACCCATAGGCACGAGCGCCGATTTCAGCCTCGTCTGGGCCAATTCCCAAGCCAAACTGGCCTGGGTTGCCAAGGTGGCCGACAACATCAAACTCACCGGCGACGGAGACGGCAGCCTGACCGCCTACGCCCAACCCGGAAACCAGGTCATCCCGCTCACCACGGCCGTGGACTCCGCCGGAGTGAACTGGACCCTCGGCTATATCTTCAACTACAACACCAATGTCGGCGACCAGGTGATCCCCCAGGTCACCGCGGTCTGGTGGAAGACCGATGCCCCCAAGGTAGGCAACAACATCTTCTACGGCACCGCGGTCGACGTCTCCGGCCAACCCTCGATCGCCTGGAACGGCGGCAGCCAACAGAGCGGCAGCTCCATCACCGTCACCCCCACCTTCGGCTGACTCTTCCTCCCAAGACAATTCACCGTAGCGCGACGAGCTCGTGCAGGGTGGTGCCGGACTGCCGATCCACGGCGCCGCCCTGTTGGATCGCCAGTTCGAACGAGGATTGGAAGCGGAAGTAGGCCGGATGCCCGATCACCCTGTGCAGCAATGGACGTAGCAGCCGCGATCGGACAACGGGGACATCGTCGAGTAGATCGTGGGCGTGAATGACCTGTTCCACGCTCAGCCGTAGTTCCAGTTGGCCCGGCACCCGCAATTCGATCCACTCCGGGAATTCCCGGCCCGCGGTCGAGTCGTACCGCATCGGTCCCTCGGTGAGCACGGTCTCCCCGGTCGACAACACCACTTTGTCACCGCGGGCCAGCATGAGCGGTGCGATCGAGTGCCCGCCGCGCTGCGGCTGGGTCAGCACATTCGCGTACAGCAGCGAGTACTCATCGGTGTAGAGCCGACCCCAATGCCAGCGGTCGATGATCCGCTTCATATCGCCGACACCCCAATTGTGGTCGGCGTAGCCGCGTCCGATGACCGACAGCCTGATGCCGTCGATTTCCAGAGTGCCGTGCACGCGGGCCCGGGGCGCACCGACCACCCACCCGAAAGTCTCGCCGTCCCCGAATCGGGTCTCCCCCTTACCCGGCATCCAACTTGGCGTCTCGTTCTCGAAGGTCAGCTCGAACGCCACACCGTCCTCGGCCAGCCGCACATGATGGCGCGGCAGACCGCCGGCCACGAACTCCGAACGCGCGGTGTTCGCACCGATCCGCACATCACAGCCGTCGGCCGAAAAGCTCGTCGCCGCATGCGGATAACGCTTGGCCACCTGCCGACGGCCCCCGTCGGGGCTGTACACGATCAGCTCCACCCAGGGCCTCGCCCAGGGCAGATCCTCCGGGCGGCGTTTGGCCAGGAACCCGACCACCACATGCCCGCTGTCGAGCTGTGCGTCGAAATACCAGTGTTCGAAGGCCGCCCTGCTCGGCGACGGATGCAAGCCGTTGTGGTGCGGCTCCACCGTGGTCAGGTCGCCGTCACGACGGCCCGGACCATTCCACACCTCGGTTATCGCGGTACTCGGCATAGCGGTACATCCTTGGGAGAGAGAAAGATCGAGAACCGCACGGGTGATGCGGAACGGGCGGGTCAGCGCCGCAGCGCGCCGGTGGCATCGAATTGCGCCTCGCGCCCGGCCATTTGGGCGCGGTACCAGTTCTCGCGATGTCCGACCATGACCCGCTCGTGCAGCCGCGCGAACGGCGGACAGACCCGTCGAAGCACTTCCATCGCGGTGATGAGCGGGAACCGGGCGATGGGAATGAGAATCCACGGGAACGCCGGGGGCATTCGATATCCGCGCCGCGTGCTGGGAGCCATATACATGGCCGCGTATACCGAGTTGATCCGAAAGTTGTAGGCCGCGCGCACCCGGGCCACCCCGCGATGCTCCGGCCGCGGGGCGAAGGCCGCCGGATAGGACTCGATCAACTCGGCGCCGTGCCGTCCCGCATCGAAGGAGCGGGAGATGATCGTCATCGCCAGTACGCGCAGCGAATCGGCGACCGTCTCGGGATACCAGCGCACCCGCACCCCCAGCAGATGTCCCAGATACCGTTGAAAGTGCAGCAGCGCACGGATTTCCGAGGGCGTGGTCTGATAACCGAGCAACCACAAACCCATGCCCGGGGTGACGCTGCCCGCCAACAGGGTCAACAGCTGGTAGGTCTGACTGATCGGCAGTCCCCACCGCGCCATATCCCATTCCGGATGCTGGGCGACCTTCGCTCGGACCGACACATGCATGACCCGCACCTTCATGGCGGTGGCCCGCCCCGGCGAGCCGGGATCCAGCAGCGCACCCGGCTGTGACACATCGATCCAGAATCGGCAGGTCTCGAGAAACCTTCGCAGCGCGCTGTTTCCGGCATAGCCACCGGCAAGCGATAGCGGGGTGGCGACGGCGGCCTCGGTGTACACCTCGAGGGTTTCCGCGCCCGCGAAGCTGAAAAGCATAGTGCCCCAACGGCGCCAGATGGCGGCGCCCTGTTCCACCAATTCCGGGCGCAGCCAGTCGGGCCGAGTCTCGAACTCGGCGAACAGTTCCCGCATTTCGGCGGGTGCGCCGGGTACCGCGTTCACTCCCGATATGAGTGCGGTCTCCAGCATCTCGCGGCCCAGCTTCGGGCCGATAGCACCGTGCATTACCGCGGCCACGAACCGCTCGGCCACCGGATCGCCGGCGAACAGGTCCTCGCACAGGGCGTTCGCCTGCTCATCGGTGGGGAATGGCCCGCTGCCGGTGACCGCGGTGACCAGGCGTTCGAAACGCTGCACGCCCGGTGTGGCACGGCCCTCCCAATAGCGGAAGGCGCTGGGACAGCGACCCGGCGGGGGTGGGTGTGCTCCGGCGGTTGCCGACGGGACATCCACTGACATGGGTGATCCTTCCGGTCGAGTCCCGGGATGACCACTCCGGGACAACGAGTCGAACATACCCTCAAGTATCGACTCACGGTACCGAAAAGTATGGAAAAGAATCGGCTTCCGACCGGCCGATACCCCTCACTGCGGCACCGCGCGGAAGCGCAGCATCATGTCGTGATCCTCATGATCGAGCAGATGACCCCGCCGCCTTCCCACGACCCCTGCGGCACCACGGGCGTGGTGCGCAGGCACTGCCGGCCGTCGGCCTGGAAGATCTTCTCCTGCAATACCAATGGCACCTCGTACTCCCCCGACGGCAATCCCAGCGGATTGCCGTCCGCGCCGGTGTCGAATTCGTCGCGCAGCAACACCATTCCGGCCAAGCCCGCGTACACATTCGCGCGGGTGATGCCCATCGCGTGGTCGTGATACCACAGTCCCGCCGCATCTTGCGGGAACGGATAGTCGTGCACGGCTTCCTGCCCCGGAAACACCAGTCGCTCGGGATGGCCGTCGCTCGCGGGCGGGGTCACACCACCGTGCAGATGCAATACGCTCGGCGGCGCAGCGCGGAAGTCCGCGCCGACCCCGTGCACGGTGGTATCGATATCCGCCGAAAATGGGTGCGCGCCAAGTTGATTGACCAATCGCACAGTGAGCGGCGTACCCGCCCGATGTTCGATGGTCGGGCCCAGATAGCTCGAGCCCCCGTATCCCATCGCCGGCGATTCGGCCAGGTCCCGATGAAATCGGTGCGTGGTGCTCACGGCCGTCAGTTCCAGGACATCGCGAATGCCACCGTGACGATAGCAGCTCCGCGCAACAGCCCGCGGCGGCCGATGGTGCCGTTCATCTTCTCCACCCTTCTCGGGCGTGGACGTATCCGATCACGCCTCCATACCCATGGGTACAGTAGACCGTACTGTCAAGAATGGTTCAGTGCGCCGCCGCATCGCTCGAAGCCGCCATTCGCGCGGGATACCGCCCGGCCCGCCTTCTACGATCGAGGAGTGCACATGACCGACAAGCCCTGGCGCCCATGACCACCGAGCCCGCCACACCGCGCAGGTCCAAGAAGGCCGAGGCTCAGAAACAGCGCGTTTCGAAAACCGGCGCTCCCTCGCGCAGTGGCCGCGGCCCCCGGCTCTCCTACGACGACTGGGTCGACGGCGCCCTCGCCCTACTCGCCAAGGAAGGCGCATCCGCCGTACGCATACCCCGGCTCTGCGAAGCCCTCGGTGTCACCAAGGGCAGCTTCTACTGGCACTTCGACGCTATCGAACAGCTCGAGGAAGCCATGGCGGACCGCTGGAGCACCACTCAGGCCCGGGTTATCGCCAATCTCGCGAACCTCGACTCGATGCCGATCGAACAGCGCATCGAAGCCATGGCCGCCATGCTCGTCGAGCGCAACTGGCTGGTCGAAGCCACCGTCCGCGAGTGGAGCCGCACCCGCCCGCGCGTGGAAACCGCCATGCGCGAACTGGACCAGCGGATTTTCGAAACCATCCGGGCGGCCCTGACCGACCTCGGATTCGATGCCGAAACGGCAAGACTGCGCGCCGGAGCGATGGTCTACCTCGGTATCGGTTTCATCCACGGCCGCGGCAGTCTGCCGATTCCGACGCAGGACGAGGTGCACACCGTCATCGCCCTGCTCACCCGCAGAACCTAGCCCGCCGTACCCGACGATCATGAGTACGGCCGGGGGACGTCCACGGGCCGCGAACTTTCCGCCCCGAACCAGGATCCAGATTCGAGTCAGGGGGTATGAGGACGGTGAATGCCGCGTAGTTGGTCGCGTTCGTCGATCAATGCGGCGTTGGCGTCCTCGAGTTCGAGGATGCGCCCAATACCCGCGAGGTTGACGCCCTCCTCGGCCAGGGTGGTGATGCGCTGCAGGCGCGCGAGATCGTCACCGCTGTAGCGGCGGGTACCTCCGGCGCTGCGGATGGGGGTGATCAAGCCGTGCTGCTCGTATAAGCGCAGGGTCTGGATCCCGATCCCAGCCAACTCCGCGGCCACCGAGATCGCGTACACCGCCTGCCCCGAGCGGGGTAGGTGGGTGCCGTCGTGCTGTGGACGCATCGGCGCTCCTGTCTGTGTCGTACCACTTCCCACAGATTACCTACTCTCGACACTTGCACTCACCTGTGTAGAGTGCTAAATAATATCTATGCCAGATGGCAGAGGTTATCTGGTGAAGCGACTATCGAGAATGGAGTAGTTGGAGGTGGCGACCATGCTGATGCGCACTGATCCCTTCCGTGACCTGGATCGTCTGACGCAGCAGGTGTTCGGCACCGCGGCCCGACCCGCGGCAATGCCGATGGATGCCTGGCGTGAGGACGACCAGTTCCTGGTCGAGTTCGACCTGCCGGGCATCGATCCCGATTCCCTGGACCTGGACGTGGAGCGCAATGTGGTGACCGTGCGCGCCGCACGCCCGGAGATCGACCCCGGCCGATCCATGCTCGCCGCGGAACGCCCGCGCGGGGTATTCAGCCGCCAGCTGGTACTGGGCGAGAGTCTGGACACCGAGAGAATCCGGGCGGACTACCGCGACGGAGTACTGCGCCTGGCAATCCCGGTCGCGGAGAAGGCCAAGCCCCGCAAGATCGAAATCTCCCGCCCCGAACGCGAACCCGAACGCCAGGTCATCAACGCCTGACCCGGGGGCCACCGAACACCACACACCTGGATCACTCTGCGGCTACGCCCGAGTCGCGAAAGTGAGGTGATGCCTGTCCCTCAAAACTCACGCACACCCACGAGGGCCGGACACCGTCGGTAGTGCGGCCGACCGCGCGCGCTACGGATACCCCTCGGTCCGTGCGCACGGCAACCGTTGTGGCGCAACGAGTCTGGCGCGGCGTCCCCCTTGCGGGTATCACGCAGCATCATGTCGATCTACCCGCTTCACCGGGTGGGTTCGGTCGGCCCGTTCCGGCCGAACCCACCCTCTCGTTTCCCGATACGCGAGAGGAGGAATCGCGATGACCACGATCGCGACCGCCGACGAGTTCGATCTGACCGACCCGCACGCACACACCCGCGAGCACGAACTGCCCCGTTGGCAGCACGCGCGCGTGGCCTGGTTCGACGCCGGGAAAGGGTTCGGATTTCTGACGCCCGATACCGGATCCGCGGTGTTCGTGGACTTCTCCGTGATCGAGGTCCCCGGGTACAAAACCCTCTCCGCCGGGCAACCGGTCATCTACACCGCCCTGAACACACCCCGCGGACCCGAAGCCACCCGAGTCGTCCCCTATCCGCGCTCCAGCGCCGGACCGGCCCCGCGGTACGTCGCTCCCTGCGCCGCTACACGCCGATCCCGGTGCCGTGCCCGGTACCGCGCAGCCTGACCCCGATACCCCGTCCGATCGGACAGATCCATGAGTACGACAAGCACCTCCAGCACCGACCGCGAGCACACCGACCAGGAACCACCGGTGGTGTACTGGCCCGACCCGAGCCCGCTACGCCCGTGGTGGGAAAGCATCATGCGACCGGCGATGCCCGCGGCCCCTGCCGCGCAGCGCTCCCCCGATCCGCGTCATCCCCGCGCACGGAACCCGCATGCACGCCGACACGCACCGATCCGCGCACTCGCGTGCCACCGACCGCACCACGCACACGCCGACACGGAAACTCTGTAGTGAAAACTGTAGACATTCGCGATTGCGGTATGTAATTTAACTGTCGTTGAAGTGAGGGATCGAGTGACTGGGCAGGTGAACTGCCTGGTATGAAGTACACCCGCCCCCTCCGGCGCAGACGAGAATCCGGCTGACCCCCCGTAGCTGGACCGCCGCCGGAGGGGACGGCACACAGCACGACAAAGGACCTTTGTTGACAGGCAGTACCCGACACGCATGGAGGTGGCCACTGAGTAGTCCGATACCCGTCCCGCATCCCGAGAAATGTCGGGCGCGGGGTACAGCATCGGCCCATAGGGGCCGATGAAGAATAGTCCCCCTTTCGTATACGTAGACCTCAGGCCCCGGCGCACCCGCGCCGGGGCCTGGAGTCGTTGAAAACCTGAGAGGTGTTGTGCAGCAACCGGATACGACACCCACCGGCAGTGCCGGTGGGCCGGACAAACTCGATGACGAGGACTTCCCCGCCTACAGCATGGGCCGTGCCGCGGAGATCCTCGGCGTCACCCAGGCATTCCTGCGGACCCTCGATGCCGCACGGCTGTTGACCCCGCAACGCTCGGCGGGCGGGCATCGCCGCTACTCGCGCTATCAGCTGCGGATCGCCACGCGCGTACGCGAATTGATCGACGCCGGTAACTCCCTCGACGGAGCATGCCGGATCGTGATCCTCGAAGACCAGCTCGCCGAGGCCCAAGCCCTCAACGCCACCCTGCAACACGCCCTGGACAAGCACGACGCACCGGGCTCGCAGCGCTGAGCGACTCACCGCCTGCTCCGCAGATCCGCCGGAACCGAAGCACGGGTCCGGTACTGCGGTGGCAGTGTTCCCTACACGACGCCCGTGATGAAAAGCCTCTCCGCACGACAGCGACGCCGCAGCCGCACGCGGGGCGGGCTCGATCCCTGGGAGTAGCTACTCCCCCGCATCGCGGCAGCGGTGGCGGCGGTGCCGATTTCCCCGCTGTGGCAAGGGATGTGGATCGGTCGTAGCATCAGGCGGGCATTCGACCGAAGACGGCAGGACACCTATGCGCGACGGCACCCACGGTCCCACTCCACGTTCGACTCGGCGTCGACGCGACAGCGGAACCGGTGGCCGAAGCTTGGCTGCGCTACTCACCGCCGCGGTGGAGCGGAACCCCGACGGAATCGCGATCGTCACCGACGAGGTCGAACTCAGCTATCGCGCGCTGGACGCGCGCACGAATCAGTTGGCGCGCAGGCTGTCCCGGCTCGGGGTCGGCCCCGAGGATCGGGTGGCTGTCGCACTGTCCCGATCGGTGGACTCGATCGCGGCGGTCTGGGCGATCGCGAAGACCGGCGCGGCATTCGTCCCGCTGGATCCGGCCTATCCACGGGCGCGGATCGACTACCAGCTCAACGACAGCGGATGCGTTCTCGGACTCACGCATCGCCGTCATCACGATATTCTTCCCGGCACGGTCCGGTGGCTGGCATTGGACGATCCGGGGGTTCTCGCCGAACTCGCGGTGGAACCGTCGAATCCGATCTCCTATCTCGATCGGCCTGCGCCCCTGCGCCTTTCCAATATCGCCTATCTGACCTACACGTCCGGATCGACCGGCATGCCCAAGGGCGTCGCCGTCACCCACACCGGTCTGGCCGCCCTCTGCGCGGACCTGCGCGCGACCCTGGCGACCACCGCCGCGTCCCGGTGCCTGCACTTCGCCTCGCCGAGCTTCGACGCCTCGATGCTCGAGCTGCTGCTCGCGATCGGATCGGCGGCCACGATGGTCATCGCCCCGCCATCGCTCATCGGCGGTGGCGAACTGGCGGAGTTCCTGCACCGGCACAGGGTTTCCCACGCGTTCCTGACCCCCTCGGTGCTGGCGACCGTGCAACCGGCGGGGCTGGAGACCCTGTCCACGATCGTGGTGGGCGGTGAAGCATGTCCCCCATCGCTGGTCACCAGATGGGCGACCGACGGGCGGCGTATGCACAATGCCTACGGACCCACGGAGACCACCGTCGCGGCCACCCTCAGCGGTCCGTTGCGACCCGATGCCCCCGTCTCGATCGGCGGACCGGTGCAGGGTGCCGGGCACCGAATCCTCGATAGTCGATTGCGGCCCGCCGCCGTCGGCTCGGTCGGCGAGTTGTATGTCACCGGTCCGGGAGTGGCACGCGGCTATCCCGGCCTGTTCGCACTCACCTCTGCGCGCTTCGTCGCGGATCCGCAGGGAGCGGCCGGGACGCGGATGTATCGCACCGGAGATCTGGTGCGCCGCAATGATATCGGCGAGCTCGAATATGTCGGCCGGATCGACCATCAGGTCAATATCCGCGGCCTGCGCATCGAACTCGGGGAGATAGACGCCGCGCTCATCCGGCTGGACGGGGTCGCGAGCGCGGTGACCGTGGACCGCGAAACCGCCACCGGCGAAACCGAACTGGTCTCGTTCGTGCTGGCCGATCCCGATGCGCAGCCATATACGCCGGATCTGCTGGCCGGTTTGGCCGCCCAGGTGCCGGCCTATATGGTGCCCAACTCGGTCATCGTGGTCGAGGACTTCCCGCGCACCGAGGCCGGGAAGGTCGACCGAACCGCATTGCGTGCCCTCCCGGTGCGGCGTTCGGGTCCGCGGCGCGTGACCGGTGCCGGGGAGGACCTGGTCGCCGAGGTGTTCGCCCAGGTGCTCGGCATCGAGCGGATCGGCGCGGACACCGATTTCTTCGCCGTCGGCGGCAATTCGCTGCTGGCCACCCAGGCGGCGGCGCGGCTGAGCGAGAGCTGGCAGGCACGGATTCCGCCCCAGCTGCTGTTCGACCATCCGACCATCGCCACGCTGACCAAGGCCATCCGGTCCCGGCATTTCGACACCGCCCGCCCGGCACTGTTGGCGGGACTGCGCCCGGATCGAATTCCGTTGTCGCCGAACCAGCTTCGATTCTGGCTGCGCAATCAGTTCGACACCGCCACCGCGGTCGACAATATCGGCTTCGCACTGCGCCTCACCGGCTTGGACACCGACGCGTTGCGCGCGGCGCTGCTGGATGTGATCACCCGACACGAGGCGCTGCGCACCCGCTATCCCGCCGATGCCGACGGGCCGTACCAGCGAATCATGGACGCGGGCATGGCTATGGACAACTTCGCCGTGCGGGATATCGCCGAGGACGAACTCTCCGCGCAGGTGCACCGGGCGATTCGCGAGGGCTTCGATGTCACGGCCGAGGTTCCGCTGCGGATGCGGCTGCTGCGGACTCCGACCGAGCAGGTGCTCGTCTGCGCGGTGCACCATATCTGTGCCGATGGCTCGTCGATGGCTCCGCTGGCCCACGATATGGGCCTGGCCTACGCCGCCCGATGCGGCGGCACCGCACCGGCATGGCGGCCGGTGGCGGTGCAGTACGCCGACTACGCGCTCTGGCAGCGCGAACTACTCGGCTCCCGGGACGACTCCGAATCGCTACTGGCACAACAGCTCCGGTACTGGACCGGCGAGTTGCGCGGGCTGCCGGACCAACTCGACCTCCCGGCCGACCGGCGTCGCCCCGCGATCGCCTCGCTGCGCGGCGCGACGGTCGATCACCTGCTGCCCGCCGCCACCCACGAGCGATTGCTGACCTTCGCGCGTGGACGCCAGGCGAGCCTGTTCATGGTGATGCGCACCGCGCTCGCGGTCCTGCTGGCCCGCCTGTCCGGCACCGAGGACATCGCGATCGGGGTGCCGATGACCAATCGCGCAGAACCGGCGCTCGATGGCGTCGTCGGAATGTTCGTCAATACCACCGTCTCTCGCACTCGGGTCGAGGCAGCGGAGAGTTTCGAGGCGTTGCTGGCCCGCGCCCGAGATCGGGACCTGGCCAATTTCGCCCACTCCGAGGTGCCGTTCGAACACGTCGTGGACGCGGTCGATCCGGTGCGGTCACCCGGACGGCATCCGCTGTATCAGGTCGGATTCGCCTTCCAGAATTTCACGCCCGCGGATTTGGAGATGACCGCGACGGATATGTCGGTGTTCGAGATCGAGACCGATACGGTCAAGACCGACCTGCACATCGGGGTGATCGACACCCGCGACGCCGAGGGCGCGCTCGGTCCCATCGCGCTGAGATTCGGTTACAGCACAGACCTTTTCGATCGATCGACGGTCCGGGGGTTCATCGACGCCTATACCCGGCTACTGGAGTCGATCCTCGCCGATCCGCGGACGGCGGTCGGCGACCTCACCATCTTCGACGGCCGCGATGGGCACCGCGGCGACGACGTGCCGGTCGCGCGGGAGCAGCTCACCGCCGCGATCGCCCGTCAGGCGGCCGAACACCCGCACGCGGTCGCCGTGGTCAGCGAGAACGAGTCCGTCACCTTCGCCGAGCTCTACGATCGCGCCACCCGGCGGGCACGATGGCTGATCGCCCAGGGCATCGGTCCGGAATCCCTTGTCGCGGTGGCCATGCGCCGCTCCCTGGAGCAGGTCATCACGTTGTACGCGGTCGCGGAGGCGGGAGCGGCCTGGGTGCCGATCGATCCCGATCATCCCGCCGAGCGCATCGGCTACATCCTGGAATCCGCAGCACCGCACTGTGTTCTGACCACGATCCGGGATGGGTTCACCCTCGGTGACCCGCGGACCGTGGACACCCTCGACACGACCGGATATCCCGCCGGACCGGTGCGCGATGCCGAGCGGACCGCGCCCTTGCGAGGCGATCATCCCGCCTACGTCATCTACACCTCGGGATCGACCGGCAAGCCCAAGGGCGTGGTCGTCACCCACACCGCGATCGTCAACCAGCTCGCCTGGATGCGCACCCGCTACGACCTGCGGGCCCGGGACACGTATCTACACAAGACCGCCGCCACCTTCGATGTCTCGCTGTGGGGGTATTTCCTTCCGCTGGGGGCCGGTGCGCGGCTCGTGCTCGCCGGGCCCGACGAACATCGGGACCCGCACGCCATCTGCCGGTTGATCGCGAATCACCGTGTGACCCTGACCGATTTCGTGCCGACCATGCTCACCCTGGTGGCCAGATCCGCGAGCTCCGAGGATCTCGAGTCACTACGCGCCGTATTCGTCATCGGCGAGGCGCTCGCGCCGGAGACCGCGCAAGCGTTCGCCGAGGTCAGTCCGGCTGAGCTGCATAACCTGTACGGTCCGACCGAAGCCGCGGTCAGCATTACCGAACACCATGTGGCGGAAGCGGATCTGCGTGCGTCGACCATGCCGATCGGTGTGCCGGTGTGGAATTCGCGGTGCGGTGTGCTCGATGCCAGATTGCATCGCCTCTTTCCCGGGGTCGCCGGTGAGCTCGTACTCGCGGGTGATCAGCTCGCCCGCGGCTATCATCGCGCGCCGGGACTCACCGCGAGCCGATTCGTGGCCAGTCCGTTCGGGCCGCCCGGGGCGCGGATGTACCGCAGCGGCGACCTGGTCCGTTTCCGCCCCGATGGAGTGCTGGAGTATTTGGGCCGCACCGATTTTCAGGTCAAGGTGCGTGGGCACCGCATCGAACTGGGTGAGATCGAATCCGCCCTGCTCGACCATCCCGCCGTGGCGCAGGCCGTGGTCACGGTACGTCGGGACGCCCAGGACGACCGGCTGATCGGCTATGTGGTGCCACGAGTTGGAGCGACCGTCGAGCCGAAGGCGTTGCGGCACCAGGTTTCCGGACTCCTGCCGGGGTATATGGTCCCGGCGGCGGTGATGGTGCTCGACGAGCTGCCGGTCAACACCAGCGGCAAGGTCGATCGGGCCGCACTGCCCGCGCCGGTGTTCGTCAGCGCGGAGGCGGCCGGGCCGGGCACCCCGCTGGAGATCGCGATCGCGGAGGTCTTCGCGGAGGTTCTCGACGTCCCCGGTGTCGGGCCGACATCGGATTTCTTCGAACTCGGTGGCTCGTCACTACTGGTATTCGTACTGCACCAACGCCTTTCGGACCGACTCGACTGCGACGTTCCGATGTCCGCGATCCTGGCGGCACCGACGGTGGCGGGGCTGGCGGCCTATGTGAGCGGTAAACGCCAACCCGGCCCGGCTTTCACTGCCGCGGCCGATGCGGTCCTGGATCGGGCCATCTCGATCGCGGGATGCGCACTCGCACGGCGCACCGCACACGATGTTCTGCTCACCGGTGCGACGGGTTTCCTGGGCGCACATCTGCTGCACGAGTTGCTGACCCGCACCCGGGGGCATATCTGGTGCCTGGTGCGCGCGAAGGGCAATCAGGATCCGTTGGATCGAGTCCTGGCGGCGCTGACCTGGTTCGGGCTGCCCACCGACGGCGTCGCCGAGCGGGTGACGACCGTACCCGGCGATCTGGCGTTGCCGCGACTGGGCCTGGACCCCGCGCGGTTCGAGCTACTCGCCGAACGAATCGATGTCATCTATCACAATGGCGCCAGGGTCAATCATGTCGATCCCTATGAGCGGCTGCGCGCGGTCAATGTCGAGGGAACGCGAGCGGTGCTCGAATTGGCCACCACCGCGCGGGTGAAGGCGGTGCACTTCATCTCCACCCTCGGCGCCGCCATCCCGGCGGGCCCGGTTCCCGAGGTCGTCGGCGAGAACGATCGGCTGCGCGCGGACCAACTCCAGTCCAACGGCTACCTGACCTCGAAATGGGTTGGCGAGGAACTGATTCGGCAGGCCGGTGGGCGCGGGGTGCCGGTGACCATCCACCGGCCGGGCACCATCTGCGGCGACACCTCCACCGGGGTCAACAATCCCGACGACGCCTTCTGGAACATGGTGCGCGCCGCCGCGGTGCTCGGCGTCACGCCCGAGGTGGGCGATGCCACGGTCTCCCTGGTCCCCGTCGACTACGTCGTGCGCGCGATCGTCGCCGTCGCGTCGAGCCCGCGCCGGGAGACCGTCTACCACCAGGTCAACCACACACCCGTCGCGGTGCGCGAAGTCCTGGAATGCCTGCGCGAACAAGGCCACCCGGTGCGGGAACGGTCGATGGATTACGTACTCGCCGAACTGAACCGCCAATCGGCGGCCCGCTCCGCCGCGGGCGATGACTCCCTGGCCCGCGCGGCGGTGCTGGCCTCCACCTTCGGTGAACTCGCCGGGCATACCCGATGGGATGACGCCCATACCCGAGAGGCGCTGCACGGGAAGAACATTCACTGCCCGGTCATTGACCGGGCAGTGCTGAACCGCTATCTCGCGCAGTTCACGGCAGCGGGCTTGCTTCCCGTGGTCACCGTCGGGGCCCACTGAGCCACAGCGGAAGATCTGGCTTCGCCCCCCAGAATGTCGTCTCGTTCGACGCGCTGGACCGGTCGGCAATGGTGGGGACGGAGCCGCGCGCCGCCGAACGCAGTGACAGTGTGCCTGTACATCCTCGAGCGGTGTCCGCGACCACGGAAAAGGAGTTCAACCACGGGCGCGGTCGCCCGTGCGCCGGATTACCCCGTCGTGCTCCGCCCATCGGCGCTCGGCACGGTGGCCGACAGGAGTTCCGGTGCGAGGCAACAGCGGCGGGTGATGAGCGCTGCCGCGCCGCGTGCCACGGCGGTCCGCCCGAATGGCGAGACCGTGAGGGTGACCGGACGGCGTACGGCGGCGAGGACGCCGCTGCCGAGTTCGGCACGCACTCCGGGGGCGAGATCGTCGAAGAGGGTCGCATAGCCGCCGCCGAGCACGACGGTCCCGACGTCGCAGACATTGATCAGGGAGGCGAGCGCGGTGCCCAGTGCCGAACCGGCGCAGTTGACGGCGGAGCGGCTGCGGGTGTCACCCTGGCGCAGGGCGTCGTGCAGCGCGCCGAGTCCGCGCGCGCCCGCGGCGGCGAGAATCGCGTGCAGACCCGCGTATTGCTCGACGCAGCCGTAGCTCCCGCAGGTGCAGGGGCGGCCGCCGCGCTCGATGATGACATGTCCGAGCTCGCCCGCGAACCCGCTGCCCCCGCGAAACAGGGAGCCGCCGAGGACGATTCCGGCGCCGATGCCGACATCGCCGGAGACGTAGACGAAGTCGTCTCCGGCGAGCCGCTGCGGCCAGAGATGAGCCAGGGCGGCGAGATTGGCTTCGTTGTCCACCATCACCATCGGCATCCCGAGCGCGGCGGCCAGGCGCTCGCCGATCCGGCTACCGGTCAGGGCGGGCACATTGGGCGCGTGCACGACCGTGTCGCCGTGCACGATGCCGGGCACGGCCAGCCCGATTCCCAGTGGCTCCCGGCCTGATTCGGTGAGCGTGGCTGATACGAGCCCGGCGACGCTGTCGATCAGTTCGTCGATGCCGCGCCGGCGGTTGTCGATCTCGACGCGGCGTTCGGCCGCGGTGGAGCCATCCAGCCGCTGCACTGTGACGGCCAGGTGACGCACATTGATCTCCACGCCGATCGCCACGGGAGCGGCGTCGGAGAACCGCAGCGGTCGTGACGGGCGGCCGCGGCCGGCGTTCACCACCGGGTCCTCGGCCAGAATCCGTTGCCGCAGCAGTGGTTCCACCAGGCTGGCCACCGTCGCTTTGGTCAGGCCGGTGCGCTGGGCGAGCTCGGCCCGCGACGCCGGGCCGTCGAGGATGGCCACCAGCAACGCCTGCAGATTTCCGGTGCGCACCTGCCGCAGGTGAACGGGGCCGGGCAGCCGTGTCATCGCTCGGGATACTTCGATCGGGCGGCCCGGCAGCGCTCCCGGACCGCGCCCGTCGTCGGCGACTCGTAACGGCACGTCCGCGATGACGGGGGCCGTGCGGGCATCTCGGCGCCGCCGTCCAGCACCCCGGCGACCACCAGCGTCATCCGATCACCGCGCGCCGAGCAGATGTTCCAGCGCCAGCTGGTTCAACCGGACGAACCCGTACCCGCGTTCGCCGGCCCGGTCCGGATCGAAATCCGCCGACTCGGGATCGTCCAGCAGGTCCGAGTATCCCTCGCCCGGGGTCAGCGTCGGGGTACGCAGGTCGGCGACCCCGGCCGTCGACAGTGCCCGCAGCACTTCGGGATCCGCGCGGAAGGCCCGGGCGCGTTCCTTCAGCAGCAGATAGGTGCGCATATTCGCGGCGGCCGAATCCCATACGCCCGCAAGGTCCTCGGTCCGTGAGGGCTTGTAATCGAAGTGCCGCGGGCCGTCGTAGGCGGGCGTCCCGTCCGGGCCGCCGTTTTCCAGCAGGTCGACCAGGCTGAACGCGTTCATCAGATCGCCGTGCCCGAACACCAGGTCCTGGTCGTATTTGATGCCGCGCTGGCCGTTCAGATCGATGTGGAACAGCTTGCCCTGCCACAGCGCCTGCGCGATACCGTGCGCGAAGTTCAATCCCGCCATCTGCTCGTGTCCCACTTCGGGATTGACCCCGACCAGCTCCGAATGCTCGAGGGTGGCGATGAACGCCAGCGCGTGCCCGACAGTCGGCAACAGGATGTCCCCGCGTGGCTCGTTGGGTTTCGGCTCGAGCGCGAAGCGCAGGTCGTAGCCGCGGTCACGCACGAATTCGGTGAGCAGGTTCACGCTTTCGCGATAGCGGTCCAGTGCCGCGCGCACATCCTTGGCACTGTCGTACTCCGCGCCCTCGCGCCCGCCCCACAGCACATAGGTGCGCGCGCCGACTTCGGCCGCCAACTCCACATTCCGCAACACCTTACGCAGCGCGAACCGGCGCACACCCCGATCGTTGCTGGTGAAACCGCCGTCCTTGAACACCGGATGGGTGAACAGATTCGTGGTCACCATCGGCACCACCATTCCGGTCTCGGCCAGCGCCTGGCGCAGCCGATCGATCCGCCGCTGCCGTTCGGCGGTCGCGGCGCCGAACGGGAACAGATCGTCGTCATGGAAGCTGAGGCCGTAGGCCCCCAACTCCGCGAGCCGGTGCACCGCCCGCACCGCGTCCAATTCCGGCCGGGTGGCGTCCCCGAACGGGTCCCTCCCCCGCCACCCCACCGTCCACAATCCGAACGAGAACTTATCCGCGGGCGTTGGCGTCACCATGATGAACCTCGACTTTGTTCAGGCATTGAACTTAGTACTCGGCAGCCTACTCACCACCGCTACCCAATTCTCGAGGGACAGCCAAATATGTTGTACAACAACATATTTCTTTGTCACGGCAGTAGTCGGCTCTCGGCGGCACCCGAGAGCCGGGTCATCAGTTGTTTGCGATACGCGTCGAGAATGACCGCGATGATGATGACGGTTCCGGTCACCATCGTGCGCTGGAAGTCCGAGACCCCCATCAGCAGTAGGCCGTTGGTCAAAACTCCGAGCAGGCAGGCGCCCAGCAGGGTGCCGATCACCGAGCCACGGCCCCCGGACAGGCTCGCGCCCCCGATCACCACCGCGGCGATGGCATTGAGTTCATAGCCCTGGCCCAGGATCGGGCTGGCGACACCGAGCCGAGCCATATAGATCACGGCGGCCAGACCGACGCACAACCCGCCGATCACGAAACACACGATCTTGATCAGATTGGTCCGGTGCCCCGAAAGCCGCACCGCCTCTTCGTTGTTGCCCGTCGCATAGACCAGTCGCCCGAAAACAGTGCGCGACAGCACGAACCAGGCCACCGCCACCATCGACAGCGCCACCGCGAATACCGCGGGGATGCCCACCACGGTCGCGGTGCCGAAGCTCGTCAACGCCGCGGGCAGGTTGTAGATCGTGCGGGCATCGGTGTACTGCTCGGCGGCGCCGCGCGCGACATAGAGCATGCCGAGCGTGACGATGAACGAGGGCACCCGCCAGCGTTCGGTGACGAAACCGCTGATGAGACCACAGATCGCACCGATGAGCACGCTGAGGCCGATGGCGAACGGAAGCGCCGAGGAGCCACCGTTCTCCATCGCCTTGCCTGCCACCACGGCACACAGGGCGATGACCGAACCCACGGACAGATCGATGCCGCCCACCAGGATCACGAAGGTCATGCCGACCGCCAGCATGGTATTCAGCGTGATCTGGGTCATGATGTCGCGGAAATTGCCGGTCGTCGCGAAATGCGGTGCGGCAGCCAAGAAGAACGCCGCCAATGCCACCAAGGCCACGCCGATGCCGGCCTCGCCGAGCACCTGGCTCAGCACTTTGGCGGCACGAGTGTTGGTTCGTGCGGTGCTGAGAGAAGTCATGCTGCACTACCGTTCTTCAAATAGCCGGAGTAGGCGAGGTTGAGGATGTGCTCGGCGTCGAAGTCCGCACGGGCGACCTCCCCGGTGATCCGGCCCGCCGAGAAGACCAGAATGCGATCGCAGATGCCGGTGAGTTCGGACAGATCCGACGAAACCACAAGCACCCCTTTGCCCACGGTGGCCAGATCGAGCAGAAGTTGGTGTATCTCGTAGCGAGCGCCGACGTCGATGCCACGCGTCGGCTCGTCGACGATCAGCAGGTCCGCATCGGCGGCCAGCCAGCGCCCGAGCACGACCTTCTGCTGATTGCCGCCGGAGAGTGACCGAACGGACTGTTCGGGGCCGCTCGCCTTGATCCGCAGCCTGCTGGAAAGTTCACGGGCCGAAGCTATTTCGGCTCGACGGCGCAACAGTCCGGTACGACTGACGCGGTCCAGGCCGGCCAGACTCAGGTTGGCCGCGATCGACAGATCGAGCACCAAACCCTGGGATTTGCGATCTTCGGTGAGCAGGCTGATGCCGTGGCGAACCGCGTCCCGCGGGTTCTTGATGTGCGCGGGTTCGCCACGCACCGAGACGGTTCCGGCGGCAGGACGGTCCGCGCCGAAGATCGCGCGCATCGCCTCGGTGCGTCCGGAACCGACGAGTCCCGCGACGCCGACCACCTCGCCCGCGCGCACGCTGAACGAGACCGACGGCGCCCGCGCGGTCACCCTCAGATCGCGCACCCCGAGCAGTTCGTCCCCGGTCGGCCGCGCGGTCACCGGCGGGTACTCGGCGGCCAGATCGCGCCCGACCATCATCCGGACCAGACCGGGGATGTCGATATCGCCGATCTCGCGGGCGGCTACGCTGGTTCCGTTGCGCAGCACCGTGACTCGGTCGCCGATCTCGAAGATCTCGTCCAGATGGTGCGAGATGAAGATGATCGCCACACCCTCGTGCTTGAGTCGCCGCATCACCTTGAACAGCGTCGCGGTCTCCCGCGGAGTGAGTGTCGCGGTCGGCTCATCCATGATCAGCAGGCGGCACTCGGTGGAGAGCGCCTTGGCGATCTCGACCAACTGCATCTGTGCGATACCGAGGCGGCCGACCGGAGTATCCGGCGACACCTCGAGACCCACCTGTTCGAGCAAACCTTCGGCACGCCGCCGCATGGCACGGCGATCGACGACGCCGAATCGGCGCGGCATGCGCTGGAGGAAGAGGTTCTCCGCGACCGTCAGCGCGGGCATGAGCGCCAATTCCTGGTGTACGACCTGGATTCCGGCGTGCAACGCATCCGCGGCGCTGGCGGGGCGATGGTCGGCGCCGCCGAGAACCATGCGGCCCGCGTCCGGCCGCTCCACGCCCGCAAGGCATTTCACCAGCGTTGATTTGCCCGCTCCGTTTTCACCGATCAGCACATGTATCTCACCGGCGGTGACGCTCAGATCGACACCGTCCAGTGCCGTGACGCCCGGATAACGTTTGCTCAAACCGGTGATCTCGAGGAGGGTGCCGGCTCGGGGTTCGGGGTTCATTGTGCTCCCAGTAATCTCGGATGTACCGGGGTGGAGTCGATTCCGCCGACTCCACCCCGGTCGTCGTTCAGGTCGGGCCCCTCATGCCCCGGCGGTGACGACGTTCATCCTGGTCTTCTCCCAACCGGCGACGGGCTGACCGCCGATCAACTTCATCGCGACATCGATTCCGACTCCCGCTTGTTCGGAGCCGTACTGGTCGAGGGTGGCCAGCATCGGACCGTTCCGGAGGAAGGTCTTGACCGCCGGGATGTTGTCGATCGAGACGACCTTGATATCCGCGTGACGCTCCTGGATGACCTTGATGACACCGAGCGCCATCGAGTCATTGGAGGCCAGCACGCCCTGGATATCCGGGTGTGCGGTCAGCATGTTGCCGAATACGGTGTGCGCTTCGTCGGTCTCCCAGTGCGCGGTCTTGGAATCGAGCAGGGTCAGCTTCGATTCGGCGACAGCGTCGTTGAACCCGTTCTTACGCTGCAGCGCGTTGTCCGCGCCCGGATTGCCCTCCAGGATCACCACTTTGCCGTTCGGTCCCACCGCCTTGGCCAGTACATCGCCGACCTGCTTGGCGCCGGCCCGGTTGTCCGGACCGACCAGCGGGATGTCGACCCCGGCCGACTTCAGGGCATCGGGATCGAGTGCGACATCGATATTGACCACCTTGATCCCGGCCTTGCTCGCCTTGACCACCGACTGCACCAACGCCTTCGAATCGGCCGGGGCGATGACGATGCCCTGGACCTGCTGGGTGATGCACTTGTCGACCAGTGCGATCTGACCATCGACGTCGGTTTCGTTCTGAATGCCCGCGGTCCGCAGGTCCAGTGTCCCGAGCTGGTCGACGTGATCCTTGGCGCCCTTCTGCATCTGCTGGAAGTATTCGTTGGCGAGCGACTTCATGATCAGGCAAACGGTGGGTTTGCCATTGGCGTTGGTGGCCGGGCTGGTCGCGGTCTGCTCGGTGCCACAGGCGCTGAGCGCCGCCGTGGTCGCCGCGACTACGACAGCGAGTACCGTCCTTGTGCTTCTTCGCATTTCAGGTGAACCTCTCTTATTACGGGAACTGTTGCGCTAGAACGCGACGCCGGCGCGCAATACGGCATTGGCGTAGGGAGTGGCTTCGCCGGTGCGGACGATCACCCGCGCGTCGACCGTGCGATTCTTGAGCTCGGCATGCGACACCGTCGAAGACGGGATCTGCCCGAGCGCCGACGCCAGGCCGTCGAGAATTGCCGGATCGGCGAGTTCGCTTGCATAGCAGGCGTGTTCGAACACCCCGTCGGCGAGGATGGCACGCAACACCGGAAGGAATCCCGGTTCGCCGCGCCGCCAGAGCAGATCGATCCGCTCGACACCGGCCGGGATCGGCAACCCGGCATCGGCGATGACGATGAGGTCCGTATGGCCCAGGCCGGTCACAATCTGCATGAGGCGCGGATGCCAGAGTCCGTCAGTACGCATGGGTGCTCCGCCGCGAACTCTGTTCCGAGACAAAGGCATCGACCTCGACCGCGCCCGGCACCGAGGACTGTGCCCCGCGCCGCATGGTGGCGAGAGCGCCTGCGGCACAGGCTCTTCGGACAGCCGCGCCGAGATCCGCCGACCCGGATGCGCGCGCGACGGTCAGCGCCGCGCAGAACACATCGCCCGCTCCGACAGCATCGATCGCGTTGACCGCGAAGGGCGGAACAGCCGCGCTGCGGCCGTCGGCATCGGTGTAAACGGCGCCTCGCGCGCCGAGGGTGATGACGACCTCCGACGGTCCGAGTGCGCGCAGCGCCACCGCGAGAGCCATCGGCTCGCGCTCCGAGCACCCCGATACCGCATCGAGCAGACTCACGGCTTCACCTTCGTTGACGACCAGAATGTCGGCGCAAGCGATCAATTCGACCAGCTCGGGGCCGATATCGGGCGGCAGCGGCGCGGCGTTGAGAACGACGAGCACCTGCGCGGCCCGGGCCGTTCGAGCGGCGGCAAGGCAGGTCGCGGTCGGCACCTCGAGCTGGAGCAGCAGGGCATCCGCGGACGCGATGCGATCGGCGTGCTGATCGAGTCCGCTGGGGACGAATGTTCCGTTGGCGCCCGGCGACACCGTGATCATATTCTCGCCCGCCGAGTCGACCAGAACCAGCGCCGAGCCCGAGGCCCCGTCGTCCACGGTCACCGCCGAGTCGTCGACTCCGGCGCGCCGGAGCGCGCCGCGTAGCTCGCCACCGAACTCGTCCGCGCCGATCCGGCCGATCAATGCCGTTCGCGCACCGAGCAATTGAGCGGCCACCGCCTGGTTGGCGCCTTTTCCGCCTGCTCCGCGTTCCAGATCGCCGCCGGAGACCGTCTCGCCCGGCCGTGGCAAACGCCCGACGCGGACCGATAGGTCCATATTCATACTGCCGACGACTACTACCTTCGGTTTACGCAACAACACTCCCGGGTTCATTCGCTCGGTACCGATGGCGCCGACTGGTCCGCGATCGCCGAATCTCCACCCGGTGGATCGGGGCAACCGCAGGATCCGCGCGCGACCAGCGTGGTGTCATGGGTGATTCGGCTCGGCGCGAGCTCGGGATCGGCGATCTTGGCCAACAGCCACTCCACCGCCGAGCGGCCCAGATCTTCGAAGGGCTGACGCATCGTAGTGAGCGCGGGCACGGTGTAGGCGCTGCCCTCGATCCCGTCGAAAGCGCAGATCGCTAGGTCCTGTGGGACACGAAGACCCAGTTCGGCGGCGGCGCGCAGCACACCGAGCGCCTGTTCGTCGCTGGCAACGAACAGGGCTTCCGGACGGTCCGGACCCGAGAGCAGCGCGCGCCCGGCACGGTAGCCGTCCGCCCGGCCGAAGGCCGCGTGCACGACCATGCCGTCCGCACGGCTGTGACCGGATTCGGCGAGAGCGCGACGCCAACCCGCGACTCGATCGACGGTCGGATGGATGCCCTGTAGGCCCGCGATGCAGCCGATCCGCTCGAGTCCATGGCCGAGGAGGTGTTTCGTCGCCTGATAGGCGCCGCCTTCGTTGTCCACCAAAACGTGTGTGGCGCCGGGTAATTCGAGTTCGCGGTCGAGTATCAGGCGCGGGACGGATGTCCCGGAGAGCTCGGAGATCCAGCTACTGGCCCCGTGTGCGGGCGCGACGATCATCCCATCGACCTGCCGGTCGATCAGGATTCGGATGTAGGTGGCTTCTCGCGTGTCGTCGTCCATCGCATTGCCGAGCAACAAGGTGTAGCCGGCGTCGAAGGCGACATCCTCGATGGCGCGGGCCAGCTCGGCGAAGAAGGGGTTCGAATTGTCCGGCACCACCAGCCCGAGCGTCATGGTCCGCGACGTCTTCAGCGACCGGGCCACCGCGTTCGGCCGATAGCCCAATTCCTCGATGGCCGCGACAATTCGGGCGCGAGTCGCGGGTGCGACCTTGCGGGGACCGCCGTTGAGCACGTAACTGACCATGGCGTCCGAAGTACCCGCCAGCTGCGCCACATCGCGCCGCGTCACCATATGAACCTCGAATCAACTCGTGTTGATTGGAGAGTATGGGGTGGGTCACAGTTTTCCCGCAAGAGCCGAATTGGTTACGTTTCGATAACAGCCACTCGCTGAATTCGGTACCGCCGCCCGCACGGCCACAACACATCGAAATGCGTAGTTGCACCCAAACCTTTTCTCCACCAATGGAATTGCCCGATCATGGCGATACCATCGGCAACGCTTCGCATCGGGCATTTCAGAGGACGACTGCCAGCACGATCGCGATCCCGCTGCTCATACCAACCCGCCCGATCCGGTTCAAGATGCATCCGGAGCTGTAGTGCGAGCCAAGGACATCCGGATGGTGAGCGGCGAGCATCAGCACCACGGACCGAGCTCAGCACTGCCGAGGTGCGGCGCGGAGACGTTTGCTCCGGATATGCTGACCCCATCGACTCACCGCAGAGTTTCGAGAAGTCCGTCGCCGGCGAGCGGGATGCCGTCGATACCGGTGGCGGTCCGATCGATTCGCACGCGAGCACGGGCGGAGCGACGGGGGCGTGGCTTTCCTTCGCGGGGTGTTTGATCGCGGTGTTCATGCAGATGATCGACGGCACGATCGTGACCACCGCCCTGCCGAGTATCACCGCGGATCTGGCGGTTTCGCGCCAAGCACAGCTGCTGGTGGTGTCGGGGTATTCGCTGGCCTTCGCGTGCACGCTGCTGACGGCGGCCCGCATCGGCGAGCTGGTTGGGCGGCGCAGCATGTTCCTGACCTCGGTGGTGGTGTTCACCGCGGCCTCGGGGTGGTGCGGAATGTCCGGCAGTGCGGGAGAACTCGTCGCGGCGCGGGTCGTACAGGGCGGTGCTGCCGCGGGAATGACCGCGCAGACCATCGCCATCGTCGCGGCCGCCTTCCCTCGTGACCGGCATCAGCAGGTGTTCGCCATCTACGGCGCGGTGGCCGGATTCGCCGGAATGCTGGGGCCCATCCTCGGCGGGGCGCTGGTCATGGCCGATCTGTTCGGGCTGGGCTGGCATTCGGTGTTCCTGATCAACCTGCCGCTCGGACTGGTCGCCTTGGCGCTGGCACTGCGGTATCTGCGTCTGGGCCGACCGGAGCATCGTGAGCGGCTCGATCCCGCGGGGGCGCTACTGTCCACCGTGAGCCTGTTCGCACTCCTGTACGCGCTCACCGACATCCAGCAGCACGGCTGGCGGCCGATACCTTTGGCGATGATCACCGGGGCCGCCGGTTGCGCGGCGGTATTCGTCGCCCAGCAGCGCCGCGAGGCACGGCGCGGGCGCAGCCCGCTGGTGCGGTTCGATCTGTTCGCCGACCGCCGCTTCGCCATCGGATCCGCACTGGTGACCGCGTTCTTCGGCATGTTCACCGCCTTCGTCTTCGCGGTGTCCATCACCCTGCAGGACGAACTGGGCTTCTCCGCCTGGCGCACGGGACTTTTGATGACCCCCTTCGCGGTGGGCGCCTGTGCCGGTGCGCTGGCTTCCCCGATGCTGGTGCGGCGCTGGGGAGTTCGCACGCTGGCCGCGGCCATTACCGCATACGGCGTATGCGTCGCGACAGGTGCGATCTATCTGCGGGTGACCGACGGGGTCGTCTCGGTGCCCCTGGTGATCGGGCCGGTGCTGCTGGCGGGTCTGTGCGTCGGAATGTTCTGTGTGCCACTGCAACCGATCATGCTGTCGGGCCTGGCACAGCGGCAGCTGGACGCGGCCTCGGGCATGGTGCCGACCATCGAGCAGCTCGGCAACGCACTGGGCCTGGCACTGCTGAGTGCGGTGTGCTTCCGTGCGCACACCCTGGCCGGAAGCGTCACCATGTTCACCGCGATCGCGATGGTGGCGCTGGCCATGGGTGTGCTCACGCTCGCGCTACCCGAACCCGCCAACCGTGAGAGCGCCGACTAGACCCCGAGTGCGGCGGCGAACAGGGGCCAGGAGTCATGGACGTCATCCTGCCAATACGGCCAGGCATGAGTGCCCGACCGGTACACGACCTGAGCCGGAATACCCTGTGCGGCAAGCCGATCGGTCAGTGCGGCGGTACATCCGCGCACGACCGATTCCATACTGCCGCCCACCAGCATCCGATCGGCCAGCCGTCCGGCGTCACCGCCGATCGACGGATCCGCGAGCGTGTCGTGCACCCCGGCCGCGCCGTCTCCGGCCGAAATGTAGAGTGCCACACCGCGCAACCGGTCCGCGTTCACAATCGGATCGTGTGCGGCCCAGGCCGGATTGCCCGGTGCGCCCCACATATTGGACGCGCTCGCGCCGTACGGCTGCAACTGCGAGTACACATACGCGGTCGACACCGGATCACTCGTGCGCGGACAGCCACTGTAGGAACCCACAGCCTGATACCTGCCCGGCGCCTCGATGGCCAGGTTCAGCGCCGAGGTCGCCGACATCGATGTTCCGGCAACGGCATTGCGGCCGGTCATGCCGAAGCGATCCTCCAGCAACGTGGGCAGTTCATCGATCAGGAAGGTGGACCACCGGTTGCGCCCGAGCACCGGATCGTCGGCCACCCAGTCGGTGTAGTAGGAGGCGCGCCCGCCGATCGGCTGAATCACATTGACCGGTTTATCGGCGAAGAACTGCGCGATATCGGTGCGGTTGGTCCACGGACCGCCGCTCTCACCGCCGTCGACCGCGTTGAGCAGATAGAGCGCGGGTGCGGGGCCATCCGGGTGTGACACCCAGACCGGGATCGCCTTGTTCATGGCTGCCGAGAAGACCACGACTTCGTATTGACGGCCACCGAGCGGGCGGACCTCGAGAATCGAGGAGCCAGGATCGGCGTGCACGGGTATCGGCAATAGGACAGCGAATGCGGCGATGACCACGATTGAACAGCGCAGGATTCGGTGCATGATTCCAGTATCAACCGGTGAGGTCCGGATACCCGGGTATCACCGAGCGTGTTCGTCTACGGAATGTATTCGCAGAGCGGTTATTTCATCGGCGTCCGGACCCTCGACCAGCATTCTCTCGGCAATCGACCAGCGCAGTGCTCGGGGCAGGTCCGGCGCCAGCTGTGTGAAATACGCGTACAGCCAATCGGTGCGGGCGACCAGGAAGGGATAGTCGGTGCTCATCATCGGGCGAAGCACCAGCATCGGCACCGGCGCGTCGAGCGGATGGAAGTCGCGGTTCCACAGTCCCGGCACCGCGCAGCCCGGATAGAACTGCCCGAGCATCAGTCCGTCGGCCACCGCCTCCGATTTACGGGCCAGATGCACGGCGTCGATCAGTTCGTAGCGCGTCAGCCCGGGAAAGATCGTAACCAGGGTGGAACGCCTTGCCTCCCCGGGGTTCTCCCGCAACAGCCGCCGATACACCTCGAACGCGTCGTCGATCGCCAGGTGCATCCGGTCCTGCTCCAGAGCGTCGCCACCGGCCACGGATCCGGCCCAGACGAGTCGATGTGCGGCGCTGTACCGCACGAACGGGCATACCGGCCCCGGACGCCCCAGCTCCGGATGCGGACGCGGCAGATGTTCGGTCATCCATCGCAGCAGTTCCGCGGCCTCGGGCTCCTGCCGTTCCCACTGCCCGGGGTCGGTGTAGATATTCCACCAGCGCACCCCGGAGCGCGGCCCGGTCCTCAACGGCCGTCCCCGGCTTCCAGGTGCGCGGCGAGCAGCGGGCCGATGATCGGAACCACGTCGGCATTGCAGAACTGGGCGTGGGTGGTCGCGACCGGGTGCTCGATGAGCGCGCCTTCGACATGTGGCTTCCACATATCCGCGCCGAGCGATTCGGTCACGCCGCGAGTCGCCAAGAAGTAGAGCAGATCACCGTCGAATACGCCGGGGCGGCAGTCATGGGACAGGCGAACCCCGTCGGCATAGCCGCGATGCAGGCGGGTCAGCTGCTCGGCCGTCAGACCGGTGCCGAACGAGGCTGGGGCAGCGGCCAATTCGGCTGCGGCCTGCTCGGCGGTGAGGTCCGCCAGCTCATCGCCATCCTCGGGTTCGTCCCCGAGCAGGTGGGTCAGCAGATCACGCATGCGCGGCAGCGGGGGCTGCGGCATATCGTCGGGAAAGACGATGCTGTCCAACATGGCCAGTGTCGCGACCTCCGCACCGCGTTCGGCCAGCCGGATGGCGATGGCATGCGCGATCTGCCCGCCCAGTGACCAGCCGAGCAGATGGTAGGGGCCCTCGGGCCGCACCCGCAGGATCTCCTGGACATAGCCGTCAGCGAGGTCGTCGATGGTGGCCCCGGCACGCGGTTCACCCTCGAGCGTCAGGGCTTGCAGACCGTACACGGGGCGGTCGTCGAGCTGCTGCGCCAGCGCGCCATAGCACCAGGCCAATGGGACGGCCGAATGCACGCAGAACAGCGGTGGGCGGGATCCGTTGCGGCGCAAGGTGAGGACAACACCGAGGGCATCGTCCGTAGCACTTCCGCCCGCATGCTCGGCCAGACGCGCGGCCAGTTCCCGGACGGTCGGAGCCGTATAGAGCCACCGCACCGTCATCGGAAGCCCGGTGGCGGCGGCCAGCTCGGCCGAGAGCGCCACGCCCGTCAGCGAATTGCCGCCGACCTCGAAGAAATCGTCGTCGAGGCCCACCCGCTCGGTCTCGGTGATCTTCGCGAAGTGGTCGGCGACGAGGCGCTGCAGTTCCGACTCCGGCGCCCGATAGGGCTGACGCACAACGGGCGGCACCGGGAGCGCGGAGCGATCGATCTTGCCGTGCGCGGT
Organism: Nocardia sp. NBC_01503; assembly: GCF_036327755.1. Taxonomy (NCBI): domain Bacteria; kingdom Bacillati; phylum Actinomycetota; class Actinomycetes; order Mycobacteriales; family Nocardiaceae; genus Nocardia; species Nocardia sp. NBC_01503. The sequence goes on along the minus strand of NZ_CP109596.1, from coordinate 6,223,043 downwards.
CACCGGAAGCCGGTCCATCTCGACAAGTTGCGCGGGTACGAGCGCGGCCGGCAACAGCTCGCGCAGGCGCGCTATCAGGTCGGCGTGATCGAGTTGATTCGATTGCGCCGCAACGATATATCCGATCAGCCGGATGCCGCCCGGTCCCTCCTGGACGGTCACGACGGCGTGCGCGACCTCCGGCAGGGTCGTCAGCGCGGCCTCCACTTCGGCCGGTTCCGCGCGACGACCGCGAACGCTCAATTGGTCGTCGGCGCGCCCGCGGAACTCCAGGGTGCCATCCAGCGCCGAATGGACGAGATCGCCGGTGCGGTAAACGCGTTCGCCGCTACCGGACGGATCGGCGACGAAGCGTTCTGCCGTGGCACCCGCTCGCCCGAGGTAACCCCGCGCCACACCCGGGCCGCCCAGATACAACTCGCCCGCGCAGCACGCGGGCACCGGATGTAATCGATGGTCGAGAATCAGCGCCCGCACGCCGGGCAGCGCCGGGCCGATGGAGACCGGCCCCGTGGGCATCAGAGCCGCCGATTGTGTTGCCATCACGGTGGTTTCGGTCGGACCGTACCCGTTGAAGAGTCGCAGCGCCGGACCCCAGCGCCGGACCAGATCCGCCGGACAGGATTCGCCGCCCACCACCGCGACCCGCAGGGTCGGCACCTGCTCCGGGGTGAGCGTGGCCAGCACCGCGGGGGTGGTGAGGAAGTGGGTGATCGCCGCCTCGTTCAACAGCTCTGCCAGGGCGGCACCCGCCACGACCGACGGCGGTTCGACGATCAAGGTGGCCCCGGCGGCGAACGCCGCCAGCAGTTCCAGCAGGTGCGCGTCGAAGGAAGGGGCGTGCGCGTGCAGAACACGCGAATCCCGGTCTACCCCATAGTGTTCGACAATATGGTCGGTGAGCGGTCCGAGTCCGCGATGCGTGACGGCCACCCCCTTCGGGGTGCCGGTCGTGCCCGAGGTGTAAATGAGATACGCCGAATGGTCCGGGCGCAGCGGCCGAATCCGCTCGGGGTCTCGAATCGGGGCGCCCGCGCGGCGCCGAACTCGCGCGCGGGTTTCCGGGTCGTCCAGTACCAGCCACTCCGGCCCCACGGGGAGGGCGTCCCGGGCGGAGGTCACCGTCATCCCATGGCGCGCGCCGGAATCCGCCGCGACAATGCCCAGGCGATGCGCCGGGTCGGCGGGATCGACCGGTACGAAGGCGGCTCCCGTCTTGGCCACCGCCCACACCGCCAGGACCGATTCGGCCGAACGCGGTACCGCGACCAGAACGGCGGTGCCCGGCCCCGCTCCCGTTTCGATCAGCTCGCGCGCCCACCGCGAGGACATCTCGTCCAGCTCACGATAGGACCAGGAAAGGGAACCATCCTGTAGCGCACTATCTTCGGCGCAGGGCTTCACCTCGGAACCCGACCCACTCAGCCTGCCACGGAGAAGATCCGGGAGCAGTCGATCGGCGCCCGCGGCAGCCGGGGTCGCTCGGACGCCACCCGGCTCCAAGCTCCGGACCGGCCGGTCCGGGTCGGCGAGGAATCCATCGAAGTAGGCCAGGAACCGTTGATGCAGCGCCCGCAGCGAGTCCGCGGAGTACAGCTCCGAATTGGCCTGCATACCAATGGTGATCGCATTATCGTCCGGCCCCAGTTGGTAGCCGTTGACCAGCAAGTCCTCCACCGGCCCCAATGCCAGCAGCTGGACCTGCGCGGTGAGCGGTCCCATGTTCAGCGGTGCGACGGCCCCGAGCATATTCACCACCGGCCCGAAACCACCTCGCACGGTGTGACTCTCACCCCGATCGCGCTGAATATCCTCATACCGGTACCGCTGATGCCGCAATGCCCCGACCACGCGAGCGCGCACCTGGTCGACCACACCCGCCGCTGTACCGTCACGAAACTCGCGCAGCCACAGCGGAACGACATTGGAGACGGATCCGGCCGATCGGCGCAGCGCCGCCGTTGGGCGCGCCGCCACCGGCAGGGACAGCACGATATCCTCGGCGCCGGTCAGCGCGGCCAGGTAGCAGGCGAATGCCGCGATGGTCAGCTCCGGCAACGTGTACCCGCGCTGCCGCCAGGCAGCCACGCTCTGCGCGGTGTGCGGCGGTACGAGGGCCGTCACCCGATGCGGCGTGCGCGGCCGGACCGCCGATCGACCCGCCAGTCGCACCGGGTCGGGCATACCCGCCAACTGCTCTCGCCAGTACTCGCCGTCGGCCCGAGCACGCGCCGAATCGGCGTAGGCGCGCTCGTCTTGCAGAAGCTCGGCGATCGTCAGCGGACAACCCGACAATGTCCGCCCGGGCTCGCCGGAATCGACCAAACCTGTTGCGGCGGCGTATAACTCGACGGTGCGACGCAGCATCACCGCGGCACCGATCCCATCCAGCACGATGTGATGACTGCGCAGATACAGCAGGTGATGCTCCCGCGCCACTCGGAATACCGTGGCCACGGTCGGCGGATCGGCGATCAGGTCCAGCGGCGAACCGTGATCACGTTCCATCCGCAGCACCGCGACCGCGACCGCATCGGCCTCGGACAGTGCGCTGAAGTCCTCGAACCGCAGCGGCCCGAATGCGTCCCGGTCCAGAAATTGGGTGGGATAGCCGCTGTCGATCCGGAAGCGAAGGAGCGGCGACTGCACCTCCGCCGCGGCCAGCGCGGCACACTCCCCCAGCAAATCCACCCGGAGCGGCCCGCGCAGCGTCAGATACATGGCGACGGTATTGGGCACCTCGGGATACAACTGCTGCGCCACCCACCAGCGCAATTGCGCCGCGGACAGCGGCAGCCCGGCAGCGGGGGCAGCGTCGGCGATTACGGTCCGCACCGCGGACCGGGATATCGGGTCTCCATCGGCCCGCGCCAACGTACCTCCTCACGCCCCGAGCAACTTCGATCGAACCGTTCAGTGGGAACCTACTGCACTCCCCCTCTTCAGGCGTGGAGGAACCGCCGTACCGCGACCGTCGAACCGCGGGATGTGACTGCCGACGGGGCATGTGCGTCGCGAAGTCGCTGTGCGCGAAGAGTGCGGGTCCCTCCATCGAGGGAGGTGGAAGTGCGACTCGCGGGCGACGTGGACCGGTGAGGTTGGTCCGTAGCGTCGGAGACCCGGCAGGTTGATCTCGTTCGAAGCGCGATTCGCCTGTGCAGCAGCACTGTTCATCAGGAGGATTTGTGCTTTCCGCCTTCGTACCGGCTTTGCGAACTCCGGATCTACGGCGGAAGATCCTTCTCACCCTCGGGTTGCTGGCGCTTTACCGGATGGGCGCGACGCTGCCGTCACCCGGTGTCGACTACCGAACGGTGCGCAGCTGTGCGGATACCGGCTGCGACTCCACGGGCATCTTTCAGCTCATCAATCTCTTCTCAGGTGGTGCGCTGCTCCAGCTTTCGGTGTTCGCGATCGGCATCATGCCGTACATCACCGCGAGCATCATCACCCAACTGTTGACCGTGGTGATCCCGCGCTTCGAGGAGCTGCGCAAGGAGGGGCAAGCGGGACAGAGCAAGATCACGCAGTACACCCGCTATCTGGCTGTCGCGCTGGCGGTCTTACAAGGGTCGACGCTGGTGGCGTTGGCCGCGCACGGCCAACTGCCGCCCGGATGCCCCAGGAGCGTGCTGGCGGATAACTCACTCTTCGCCATGACCAGCATTGTGCTGGTCTTGACCGCGGGCGCGGCGCTGGTCATGTGGTTCGGCGAGCTGATCACCGAGCGGGGCGCGGGAAACGGCATGTCGCTGTTGATCTTCGCCGGTATCGCGGCGCGCATCCCGATTCAGGGCAAGGCGATTCTGGACAGCAAGGGTGTGCTGATCCTTGCCGGAATATGCGGCGCGGCATTCCTGACCATCGTCGGCGTCGTCTTCGTGGAGCAGGGTCAGCGTCGGATTCCGGTGCAGTACGCCAAGCGCGTAGTCGGTCGCAAGATGTACGGCGGATCGTCGACGTATCTGCCGCTGAAGGTCAATCAGGCCGGTGTCATCCCGGTGATCTTCGCATCCTCGCTGCTGTATCTGCCGAACCTGCTGGCGCAGTTGACGCGGCGGGGTTCGGGTACGGCCGAGTGGCAGCGGCTGATCCAGAAATATCTGGTCAATCCGAGCAACCCCGTGTACGTCGGGAGCTATTTGACCCTGATCGTGTTCTTCACCTACTTCTATGTCGCGATCACCTTCGATCCGCACGAGCGCGCGGACGAGATGAAGCAGTTCAGCGGATTCATTCCGGGCTACCGGCCCGGTAGACCGACCGCCGACTATCTGAACTACGTGCTGAGCCGCATCACCCTGCCCGGTTCGATCTACCTCGGCGCCGTCGCCGTACTACCGAACCTGCTGCTGCACTTCGGCGCGACCGATACGACCCAGGCCTTGGCGCTCGGCGGTACCTCGGTGCTGATCGTGGTGAGCGTCGGCCTCGATACGGTCAAACAGATCGAAAGTCAGCTGTTGAACCGGAACTACCAAGGGTTCCTGCGCTGAACCTACAGTCGGACGGTATGGCCACCAATCCCCCGATACATCCGCTGCGCCGGGCAGCGTCCTCACTCGCGCTCGCGATCACCGCCGCGACGCTGTCGGTGGGCGGCACAATCGCACCGGCGCACGGCGCGGCCCCGCAATCGCTGCCCGCGGCGCAGAACTCGAGTGCGGTGCGGCCGCCGGAGGCGATCGAGACCTCGACATCGTCGACGATTTCGGTGCTGATCGCCGACGGCCATATGGTCTTTCGCTCCGGCCTGCGCGCGGTGATCGGCGCCCAGCCCGATATCGAATGCGTCGCGGAGGTCGGTGACGGCGCGGCCGCCATCCACGAGATCCAGCGGCTCCAACCCGACGTTGCCCTGATCTGCCTCGATATGCCCGGTCTCGATCACCCTGCCGCGGGTGCGCGCACCGCGGAATTCGGCGGCGCCACCCAGATACTCACCCTGACCAACTCCGCCTCCGATGAAAACCTCTACCGCGCAAGGTGTCTGGGCGCCAGCGGATTCCTCGCCAAATCGCTGCCCGCCGCGGGCCTGGTCTCAGCCATCCGGACCGCGGCGCACGGAACCGCCCTGATCGACCCGAGTCTGACCCGCCGCCTGATCGCGCGACTGACCACCGGAATCGAACCGTTCCCGGCCGCACCGGAAGTCGAAACCCTGACAGCCCGGGAGCATGAGGTTCTACTCCTGATCGCCAACGCCTACACCAACCCCGAGATAGCCCAGATCCTCGGAGTCGGCGAACAGACCGTCAAAACCCACGTCTCCAACGTCCTCGCCAAACTAGGTGTCCGCGACCGCGTACACGCCGCGGTCTACGCCCACACCCGGCGCATCGTGCCGCGCGAACCACACGTCTCCGGCGTGGTCGTTCCCGGCAGGTCTTGACTTTCCCGGCGGGAAAGTGGATCGTTACTTTCCGACAAGGAAAGTGAGTCAGCCGTCTACCCGGCGTCCTCACCGAAAACACCTCTCCGGTTCGAAAGCGTTGGCGGAGAACAGAATCCGTGGATGATCGCTTCGAATCACCGACCGAACAGGAGCTCGACATGGGCATCTTCCGCAAAACCAAGCGTGACCCCGAACCCTCGGCCGAGCAGCAGCCCACAGCGTCCCAGGCTCAAACCGAGCAGGAAGCCAAGCGCCGCCGTCGTCGGCGTCGCCTGCTGGGCGGCGCGTACACCGGCGGCTGGAGCGGAAGCTGACATACCCAACCGGCGGGTAGGACGGCACCGTGCGAGCATCTGTCACATGCCGATTTCCGCGGGATCCATCGCCCACCTCCGCCTCACCGTGTGCGATATCGACCGATCACGGGCCTTCTACGAGAAGGTTTTCGGATGGCCGGTGGCACTGGAGATTCCGGCCGATGCGGACGAAGAAACACGACAGCGGCTCAGCTTCCTCCATGGCGGGGTGATCTACCGGATGGAGCACGGACTGATCGGACTGCGACCCGCGGGAACCGATCGCTTCGACGAAAACCGCCCCGGCCTCGACCACCTCGCCTTCTCACTCGGCTCCCTCGCCGAACTGGAGGCCGCCGCCGCCCATCTCGATGCCTGCGGTGTCGTCCGTGAAGATATCAAGGACATCGGCGTCAGCTACATCCTGGAGTTCCGAGACCCGGACAACATCGCACTGGAACTGGTCGCTCCCAAGTAGTCGCGGGCGCGGCCGCCGCGGACCTTCATGGAACGCCTGCGACCTGGCATGTCAGTACCGCGTGAGGGCGGTGCAAGAACGCCGCGCGAGAGTCGACGGCATGACCTGGCAGAGCGGCCTTCGTGCCGACGGGAAGACGTTTCTGGTGACCGGCGCGAACGCGGGCATCGGGTATTTCGCCGCGGAACAGCTCGCGGCCAGCGGGGCAACGGTGGTGCTCGGCTGCCGCGACACCGGTAAGGCCGAGCTGGCGATGCGGGTGATTCGGGAACGGGTGGAGGGTGCTCGGCTGCGACGGGTGCGCTTGGATCTCTCGGATCTGTCCTCACTACCCGCGACGGTGGATGCCCTCGGCGTCGACAGTTTGGACGCGGTCGTACTCAATGCCGGGATCCTGCTGTCCGGGCCGGAGCGCCGGGTGAGCCCTCAGGGCCACGAATTGATGTTCGCGACAAACCATCTCGGGCATTTCGCGTTGGTCGCGCACCTGGCCCCGATGCTGACAGCGGCGGTCGGGAGCCGAGTAATCACCGTGGGCAGCTTCGCGGCCCGATCGGAGCGACTCGATCTCTCCGACCTGCAATCCGAGCACGACTATCGCTCCAAGCGCAGCTACGGGCGATCGAAACTCGCGCAGATGCTGTTCGGCTTCGAACTGGACCGCCGTTTGCGTGCGCGCGGCTCCGCCACCGCCAGCATCGTCGTCCACCCCGGCGGCGCCCTGGACGCCCTGACCCCGGCACGCCCACCGTTGTTCACCCCCACCACCGCCCAACGCCTACGCGCGCTCCCCGCGAATATTGTGCTGCACGGCAAACATTCGGGTGCCCACCCCATCGTCCGAGCCGTTCTGGACACCGAGATCACCAGCGGACAGCTCTGGGGCCCACGCGTTTTCGGCCTCCGCGGACAACCACATCACGAAACGCCCCACCCGCACATGACAGACCCCGACACCGCCGCCAAGCTCTGGACCGCCGGTTCAGCGCTCACCGGCGTCGATCCCTTCGACCGCGCAACGAGCGCGCCATAATCAAATGAAACGATGCCGACCAGGAGCTGATGGCAACAAAACGGAGAAGATGCGGCCGCCAGTTCCCTGGTCGCCGCGCTCTGCCCTGACGAGTTTCGTTCGCGTCGGCATGATGAACGAATGGAGTCGACCGAACGAACCGAGACAGATCATCTTGCCGGAGAACGTGAAACGCTCATCGGCCTCCTGGACTTCAATCGAGAGACGCTGGCCCGGAAGTGTTCCGGACTCTCGGCTGACCAGCTGCGCTTGCGAGCCGTGCAGCCGTCGGAGTTGTCACTGCTCGGACTCATCCGCCATCTGACCGATGTCGAACTAGGCTGGTTCGGCCGTATCCTGTCCGGCTCGGATGCCCCGTTCAGGTATTGGCAAGCCGACACCCCGGACGGCACCGACTTCGATGTCGACGACGCTGACGTGGAGGAATCACTCCGGTTGTGGCACAACACATATGCCCAATCGCGCGAGATCGTCGATGCCTGCGAATCGCTCGACACCTTCGGCGTCCACGAGCCAACCGGCGACCGCTTCAGCCTGCGTTGGATCCTCACGCACATGATCCAGGAGTACGCCCGCCACAACGGGCACGCCGACCTCCTCCGGGAACGAATCGACGGCCAGACCGGCGTTTAGGAACGCCCCCACGTTCACATGACAAACCGCTGCCCCGGCGTCGATCCTTTCGACCGGGCAACATACGCATCATGATCACCACCGCATTCCTCCAGCACTCCGGCAACGGCCCGATGAGACATGAGGAGAGCCTGCTGGCGGAGGGCTTGCGGCGGCGCGGGATTCCGGTGCAGCACTACACGATCAAGCGGATTCACCGCCGCCGATTGCCCTTGCGTGCGGACACGCTGATCGCGGGCGATATGGACGCGATGCACGGGGCCATGCGCCAGCTCCGGATCCCGATACCCGTGCCCGACGACTATCCGATCAGTCTGCGGGAGTTCCTCCGGCGGCGGGTGTGGGTTTCGACTCTGGGTGAGATCGAACGGGAACTCGATACCGGTTCTGCCCCAGCGACATTCGTCAAACCCGCAGATCGGCGAAAGAGCTTCACCGGTGCGATCTGCTACTCGGAACGAGATGTGGCGGCGTTCGGCAATGTCAGTCGGCGACAACGGGTCTGGTGCTCCGAGGTGGTCCGCTGGGCCGCGGAATACCGCGTCTACGTGGTCGATCAGCGCATCGTCGCTATAGACCACTATGACGGCGAGCCGACAACTCCACTCGATATGAAGGTGGTGACCGCGGCAATCACCACGTACCGCAACTCCGGCACCGCACCGGCCGCGTACGGAATCGATTTCGGGGTGCTGACAACCGGCGAGACCGCGCTCGTAGAAGCCAATGACGGATACGCGCTGGGCGCGTACGCCATCGACGCCGACAGCTATACAGAGTTGATCATGCGCCGATGGGCCGAGCTGCTCGAGTCGGCGAAGCCTTGAACCAAGCGCCGGAGAGCGCGCGCTGCTGTTGGGTTGCTTTGCGAAGGAGCTGGTCGGCCTGTCCGGCAATGAGTCGAGGGCGCTGTTCCGGCTGTTCCAGCAGCGCATCACCCACCTGGAGAACACCACCCGCTGGAACTGGTCACCGGGCGATGTGGCGATCTGGGACAACCGTGCCACCCAGCACTATGCCATCGACGATTACGACGGCAGTGAGCACCGCGAACTCACCCGCATCACCCTCGCGGGCGGGATCCCGGTCGGTGTCGACGGCCGCTCGAGCACGGTGATCGCCGGCGACGCCGCCTACTACTCATCCGTCGAGACGCCGCGGGCGGCTTGAAAGGCACAACGCCATAACGGCATCGCACGCACCGCGCGCCACACCGACCCGAGCGCGCGCGATCGACTACTGTCCAACGGCTCACGTGTCCGGTGATCACGCAGTCAGGAACCGACCCGGCCTCGGCCGACAAGGGGTATCCCGTGCATTTGTGGAGCTATATCCGAGGACGCGGCGACACGCTGGCATTCCTCACCTATCAGCATGCGTCCCTGGCATTTCAGACGGTCCTGGTCGGGACGGTCATCGCGGTACTCATCGCGATCGCGGTGTATCGGCTGCCGCTGCTGTCGGCACTCACGCTGACTTCCAGCCGCGTGGCGCTGACGATCCCCTCGCTCGCATTACTGGCCCTGCTACTGGTCCCCTTCGGGCTCGGCGTGGTGCCGTCATTCCTCATGCTCGCGTTCTTCGCGACCCTGCCGGTGATCGGCAATGCGATCGTCGGATTGCGGTCGGTGCCGGATTCGGTCATCGAATCCGCGCGCGGTATCGGATTCTCGCGCCGGCGCATTCTGTTCACCGTCGAATTGCCGATCGCCTGGCCGGTGATTCTCACCGGAATCCGAATCTCCACGCAGATGGTGGTCGGCGTCGCCGCCATTGTCGCGTATGTGCTCGGCCCCGGCCTCGGCTCACTCATCTTCAACGGCCTGTCTCGGCTCGGCGGCGCGAATGCCCTCGAAATGGCGCTGACCGGAACCATTCTGATTGTCGCGATCGCGTTGGTGTTCGACGCGCTCCTCGTCCTGCTCGGACGTCTCACCATCGCAAAGGGACTCTCATGACCGATGCTGTGACCACCCGGCCCGTTCCGGCGGAACGCAATGTGACCGGCGCGTCCATCACCCTGGACGGAGTCGTCAAACGCTATCGGGGACAGGAGAATCCGGCGGTCGAACGCCTGGACCTGGAGATCGAGGCCGGTCATATCGTCGCGTTCGTCGGCCCGTCCGGCTGCGGTAAGACCACGACCCTGAAAATGATCAACCGCCTGATCGAGCCGAGTGAGGGGCGGATCCTCATCGACGGGCGCGATGTCACCAGGGAGGATCCGGACAAACTGCGGCAGTCGATCGGGTATGTCATCCAGTCGGGAGGTTTGTTCCCGCACTGGTCGGTGGCCAAGAATATCGGCGCGATTCCGCGCGTCCTGGGCTGGGACAAGAAGCGAATCGAGGAGCGCACCGAATATCTGCTCGATCTGGTCGGCCTCGACCCGGCCACCTTCGCGGACCGGCTGCCCAAGGATATGTCCGGCGGACAGCAGCAGCGCGTCGGCGTGGCCCGGGCGCTGGCCGCCGATCCCCCGGTGCTGCTCATGGACGAGCCGTTCGGCGCGGTCGATCCGATTACACGAGTTCGCTTGCAGGACAGTCTGATCGCGATCCAGCACGAGCTCGGCAAGACCATCGTGATCGTGACGCACGATTTCGAGGAGGCCACCAAGCTCGGCGACAAGGTGCTGATCCTGTCCGAAGGCGGGCATATCGAGCAGTACGCGACACCGGAGGAAGTTCTCACCGATCCGGCCACGCCGTTCGTGGAGGAGTTCGTCGGATCGGGGGCGAAGCTGGCGTATCTGACGGTGTCGCGGGTGCGAGATGTGGAGTACGACAACGTGATTACCGCCCGGGTCGGTGAGCCGTCCGGGCAGGTGATCGAGCGGGCCAAGGCGGCGGGACACGATTGGATCGTGGTGGTCGACCGGTCGGGGCGGCCACGGGCGTGGCCCACACTCACGGAAGTGGCCTCCAAACCGGAGGTTTCGGACTTTCTGGATCGGCGATTGCCCGTCGTGGCGCGATCCTCCACGCTCAATGACGCGCTCGACGCCATGCTCGCGACCAGTCAGGGGGCCACCCTGGTCACCGACGGCAGGGGTGCGGTCGTCGGTTCGCTGAGCATCGGGTCGGTGACAGAGCTGATCCGAACCAAACTCGCCGAGGGGCATCCCGAGGAAGCCGAGCTGTCGTACGAAAATCATATCGACGGAACCGATTACGAGCCGACTCCGGTGATCGCCGCCGAGGACGAACCCGGTTCGCTCGCGGCGACCCCGCGCGATGCCGACGACGAACCGGCCGGGCAGTCATGAATCGATTGCGCCGCACGCCCATTGACGTCTGGTTCGAACCGATCATCATTCTGGCGATAGGGATCGGCTACCTGCTGTGGTACCGATCCACCACCTTCACCGCGACGGAGCAGGCCTCGCTGGGCTGGGCCAATCTGCAGACCACGATGCTGGCCCATATCAAGCTGACCGTGGTGGCCACGCTGATCGTCGTGGTGGTGGCGATACCGCTGGGGATCGCGCTGACCCGGCCGGGGTTGAAGCGACTGGAACCGATCGTCATCAATATCGCCAATATCGGCCAGGCCGCACCGGCGGTCGGGTTGCTGGTGCTGTTCACCTTCTGGCTGGGCACCGGATTCCGCACCGCCGTCATCGGTCTCGTCGTGTACGCGATTCTGCCGATCCTGCAGAACACGATCATCGGTCTGCGGCAGGTGGATCAGCGCACCATCGAGGCGTCGCGCGGAATCGGGTTCTCGGCCGCGCGCACCCTGGTGCAGGTCGAGCTGCCGCTGGCGGTGCCGGTAATTCTCAATGGCGTACGCACCGCGCTGGTGATCCTGGTCGGCACCGCGACCCTGAGTACCTTCATCGGCGCGACGAGTCTGGGCACGCTGATCACGACGGGCGTCACCCTCTTCCTGCCCAAACTGCTCATCTCCGGCGCGATTCTGGTCGGGCTGCTGGCACTGATCATCGACTGGCTCGGCAGACTGGTCGAATTGGCCGCGACCCCGCGGGGTGTGTCATGAGGCGGCGGCGGTCCGGATCGATTGCGCTGCTGTTGGTTTCACTGCTGGCCGGGTGTGGGCTGGTGAGCTCCTCGGGCACCTTCCATGCCGCGAGCCTGCCGGGCGGGGATAAACCCCTGGACGGCGCGAAGCTGGTCGTCACCTCCAAGAGCTTCACCGAGGGCGTCCTGCTCGGCAAGATCACCGCGACCTATCTGGCCGCCGCCGGAGCCGATGTCACGGATCTGACCGGTGCGCCCGGCTCGGCCTCCTCGCGGCAGGCCCAGCTCAACGGCGATGCCGACATCCTGTGGGAGTACACGGGCACCGGCTGGGTCAACTACCACAATGAAACCGAGACGATCGTGGACCCGCACGAGCTGTGGCAGCGGGTGCACGATATCGAGAAGCGCGAGAACAATCTCGAATGGTTGCCGCCGTCGAACTTCAACGACACTTACGCTTTCGCCGCCTCCACCCCGACCGCGCAACGCCTGAATGTGAAGTCGCTGTCCGACGTCGCCGCACTGCCGGTCGCCGACCGCACCTTCTGTGTCGATGACGAATTCTTCAGCCGCTCCGATGGTTTCATTCCGATGCTGGCGAAATACGGTATCCCCTACAACGATCCGAACGGGGTCCCCCCGGCCAACGTCACCCGCATGGACGCGGGCGTCGTCTACCCCGCGACCGCCAAGAGCTCACCCTGCGATTTCGGCATGGTCTACACCACCGACGGCCGCGTCAAGAACCTGAATCTCACTGTCCTGGAAGACGATGAGAAGTTCTTCCTCCCCTACAGCGGTACCGCCGTGGTCCGCACCGCCATCATCGACAAGCACCCCCAACTCCGGACTCTGCTCGGCACCATCTCCGAACGCCTCACCGACCAATTGATGCAGGACCTCAACGGGCGGGTCGACATCACCGGAGAAGACCCTTCCGACGTCGCCTACGACTGGCTCAGAAGCGAGAAACTCATCCAATAGTGGTCACGTCGCCGCCATCTCGGTCCACTGCGTTCCGCAACGTTCACCGCTCGGTCTTGTGCTGCCAGTCCCGGACCGCGTGCCGCACCCGATCGAACAGCGCCAGCGGAGGTCCGGCGAGTACGTTCGCCGCCGGGGAGTCCCCTTCGACAGGGTTCGGCCGGGTCGGTGCGACCGCCTCGGCGACCCGCACGGCGATGGCCATCCGCGACCGCTGATCGTCGGAAAGGCGTTCGCGCAGAATGGCGAATTCCTCTTTCTCCTCGATTCCGGCGTGTTCGCGAACCGCCTCGGCGAAATCGGTGAACATGGCGGCGAAGGCCGGGTGCTCGACACCCATCTCGTACAGGTCGGCCAGTACCTGTTTGGCCTCGCTCTCTTCCTCCAGTCGGCCCTCGACGAGTGCGTCTTCGCCCGAGGCGTGCCGGGCGGCCGGATGTACGACCTCCGCTTCGGCGCTCTCGTGGATGGCGAGTACGCGCACCAGATCGTCGAAGGGCTCACGGCGTTGCGGGCCGGTCGTGGATTCCACTCGATGAAGCAGGATTTTGATCTGTTCGTGCTGCTCCAACAGCAGGGCGACGATGTCTTCTCGGTACTCCATATCGGCCGCGTACCCGGCATCGACGATTCGAACCGCCGGTTTGCTACATCTTGGTGTAGCGGGCCATGACGAAACTGTAGAGACCGTAGGTGATGATGCCCAGGCCCGCGATGACCAGCAGGATCATGCCGTACGGTTGCGCCCCGAGAGTTTTGAGGGCTCCGTCGAGACCGGTGGCCTTATCCGGCCGGGATTGGCTCGCGGCGAGGATCACCAGCGCCCCGACCGCTGCGATCGCCAGGCCCTTCGCGATATATCCGACCGTCCCGAGCATTCGGACGGTATCGCCGGGAGTGCCCTTCAAATCCTTCAGGAAGTTCTGACTACCCCCCTTGTAGATGTGGTAGCCGCCGATCGCGATGATGATCAGCCCGCCCGCGACCAGAGCGATTGTGCCCGCGGTGTTCTGCATCAGGCGCGCACTGAACCCGGCACTCTGACTTCCACTGGACTTACCGCTGCCGCGAGCGAATCCGAACGCGGAGAACGCGAACGCGAAGTACACCACCGCCACCGCGAATGCCTTCAGGCGATTGATCGCCTCGGACTTCTTGGAATCCGCATCAGGTTTGGATGAACTACCGAGCACCGCTTCGGCCACCCGCCACAGCCCCATCAGCACAAACGCGACCACCCCGATCCAAAGAACGATCACGCCACCGGGTTTGCGGGCCAGCTCCGTCATCGCACCGGATTGATCCGCGGTACCGCCCGCACCCCCGAAAGCGATTCGGACGGCGATATAACCGATCAGCAGGTGGACGATGCCGCTCACGACAAACCCCGCCCTGGCGAATCGTTCGAAAACACTGTTCTGGGCCAGACGCCCCGCGGTAGCGGACGAGTTATCCGACGAAGCCCCCGAGGACTCGGCGGCGGGGACCCGAGAAGTGTTGGTATCAGGCATGATTCCTTCCTCGGGCGGGTAATGCACCCACCCGGCCGAACGAAGTCCGTTTACCCGGTTCAGCCCGGCACTAACGCACAGAGAGGGACGCCACCATCGGGGTGGGGCGTCCCTCATACCGGCAGAATGAGCGGCGGCTCAACTCAGGTTCTTGCCGTACCAGATCTCGGCGTAGGTCTTGTCGTTGTACGCCGGGATCTCGGCGTAGCCGTGACGGCGGTATAGGGCGCGGGCTTCGATCAGATCGAGTCTGGTGTCGAGAACGATTCGCTTGGCCCCGAGGGCGGAGGCGACCTCTTCCTCCGCAACCAGCAGAGAATTCCCGCCGCCGGTGCCGCCCCAGGGCTGGCGAACGAAGACTCGGGTCAGCTCGACGGTATCGCCGCCCAGTACGCGCAGCGCGGCCGCTTCCGGATCCCGCACTCGAGTCTGCTCGACATTCCACGCCACGCTGTCAGTCCTCGAAGCGTTCGAAGGTCGGGGTGATGCCCGGTGCCCACAGGGCAATCAAGGCGTCGATCAGTCTCGCGTGCACGCCGCGCTCGGCTTCGGTGTGCTTGTCGAGTAACTCCTGATTGGTCCAACGCTCCAACATCACCAGCGTGTCTGGATCGTCCATATTCTGGAAGAGGTCGTAGCGCTCACATCCCTCTTCCCGCTCCACGACGGCCTTCAGATCCTTGAACGCTCGGGCGAAATCGGCGGCCCGGCCGGGTGCGACACCGATGGTGACGATGTGATTAATCGGCATGAGATTCCCTCCCTCGCAACGGGATCCAGTCTACTTTCGCCCCACACACCGGCTCTTACACTTCGACCGCAACGCTGATTGTCCGGACCTGCGGTGCGGTCAGCGACAGGTCTGCCGATCTGAGGTAGTAATCAGGGTATGGACATCAACGCCTTGTTCTACGGATTGGCCGTGACGAATTTCGAGGCGGCGGACAGTTGGTACACCCGCCTGTTCGGCCGCGCCGCGGATGTCGTCGTGACTCCGGGAATCGAGGCGATGTGGCAGCTGAGCGACACCGCCTTCGTCTACATCGTGGCCGATCCCGACCACGCCGGTCACGCACTGGTGAACATCGCGGTATCCGACCTGACCGCCACCGTCTCCGAAATCGGTTCGCGCGGTATCGTTCCCGGACCTTTCATCCTGGTCGGGCCCAACGGTGCGGCAGGCCGGAAAGCACCGTTCACGGATCCGGACGGCAACTCGATCTTCGTCATCGAAATCGCCGGCGCCTGAACAAGTCACGCGTCGGCTCTGCCCAGGGTTGTCTTACCCGAGGCGGCGCGAATGCCGGTACAGGCCGAACGCATGTGAGGGCCGCGCCGCAGCGAGGGCGGCGTCGCGAGCACCGTCGGCGGCGACATCCCCGGCAAGACCGATGTGCCCAATCCGGCCCGCACCGTACCGACCGCCGGGTCCTCGAGGTAGGTCACGCTTTCGAACAGGCCACCGGATTCGGGAAGATCCGGCCCACCTTCGCGGGTTGTATCGATGGTAGAAAGGTCTCGGAATGAGGGGAATTTCCCTCTCGGGCATGACAATCCGCGTCCGAGCAGTCAAGATGGTCGATGGCCCAGGCCATAATTTGACACCGTTGTTAGACAGTTCAGCGCTTCGGGTTCGCGGCGCGGACAGGAGCGCCCCGTGGCAACGTCGCCGCAGACCTCGGAATCCGTCACGTCCGTGATCATCGAATCGACCCGGCCCGCCCGTATCGGTACCCGCATCGCACATCCGGTGCTGCGCACCACCCTGCAGCAGTTTCTGCGGGCGGGGGCGTGGGTGGCCGACTTCGGGCCCGGCCCGGCCGAGCTGATCTTCCGGGCCACCAGGTTCTCGGAGGCGCCCGCGCGCATTATGGGCACGCCGCGTGGAACACACCGGCATCCGGTGTTCTTCGAGGACTTCCAGGCCGAATGGCTGTGGGCCGCACCGGTTGCCGATCCGCGCATCGAGCGCGACGCGGCGATCCTGTACTTCCACGGCGGCGCGTTCATCGCGGGCGGGCTGCACAGCTACCGTCGGCACACCGCGCGACTGGGCATCGAGAGCGAGTTGCCGGTCTTCACCGTCGACTACCGTCAGCTGCCGGACGCGCACCCCAATGAGAGCCTCGACGATGCGCTGACCGCCTACCAGCACCTCCTGGACCAGGGCTTCGCTGCCGAGAGGATCATCGTGGCGGGCGACTCCGCCGGCGGCGGTCTGGCGCTGCGCCTGGTGCTGACCGCCCGAGATCTGGGTCTGCCACTGCCCGCGGGCATTTCGGTGACCTCGCCCTGGGCCGATTTCGACTCCACCGCCCGCGACGCGCATCCCAATGCCAATACCGATGCCGTGCTGCCCGCGACGGGCCCGGCCATGGTGGTGCGCCGCGGTATCGTGGTCGATGGCGTACTCGACCCGAGCTGGTCGGTGGTCAACCACGATTTCACCGGTATGCCGCCGATCCTGCTTCAGGTCGGCTCCCGCGAGATGCTGCTCTCAGATGCCCTCGAGGTGGCGCGCCGTTGTGAGGAGGCGCAGGTGCCGATGACCCTGCAGATCCGCGCCGACGCGCCGCACACCCTCATCCACCTGGGCGCGGGCCTGCTCGCGGACGGCCGGGACGCCGCCAGGGACGCGGCGGGCTTCCACCGTGCGATGATCGAACAGGCCGCCACCGGCCGCAGCGCCGCCTGATTCGACCATCGGAGAGGCTCGAATGTCCCAGCCCGCCAACGCATCCAGCCCCGCTGTGCTGATCACCGGCGCGGCCGCCGGAATCGGCCGCGCCATTGCCGCCACGTTCGCGGCGCGGGGCTGGACCGTCGGGCTGTACGACATCGATGCCGAAGCCGCGGCGCGCACCGCCGAGGAGATCGGCGGGAACACCGTCACCGGGGCGTTCGACGTCACCGATCCGGCGGGCTGGGAACCGGCACTGGCGGATTTCACCGCCGCCACCGGCCGCCTCGATCTGCTGGTCAACAATGCGGGCATCCTCTACTCGGGTGCGTTCGGCGAGATTCCCCTCGAACGCCAGCACCGCCTGGTCGATGTCAATATCAAGGGCGTCTTGAACGGCTGCCACACCGCTCTCCCCTATCTGCGCCGCACCCCGGGCAGCCAGGTCATCAATTTGGCCTCGGCCTCGGCGCTCTACGGCCAGCCCGGCCTGGCCACCTACGGGGCCACCAAGGCGGCGGTCCGCAGTCTCACCGAGGCCCTGGATCTGGAGTGGCGGCACTACGGCATCCCCGTGCGCGATCTGCTCCCCCTGTTCGTCGCCACCGACATGATGAACGAGGTCGCCAAGGGCTCGAAGGCGGCCACCACCCTCGGCGTCCGGCTCAGCCCCGAGGATGTCGCGAATGCCGTGTGGCACACCGCGACCCACCGTCGCGCCATCCGCGGCTCGCACGTCCTGGTCGGCTGGCAAACCAAAGTCACCGCTGCCGCCACCCAACTCTCCCCCGCCTGGCTCAACCGTATGGTCGTCGGCTGGATCAGCAAGGCCGACACCCTCTGACCGCGGCCCTATGCGGGATGGCGTTTGCGCGGCACCGGAATCGGCCAGGACCGGACCACCGCTGCCGAACGGCGCAGCACGCGCAGCAGCGGCACCGTGAAGATCCCCGCCAGCCGCGTATAGGGCCACATCGCGATCAGTAGCAGGACGATCAGCCCGCGCGCCTGATAGATGATCGGTGCGTGCTGCATGACCACGGCATTGGGATGCAGGGTGACCAGCGACCGGATCCAGGTGAAGAGCGTCTCCGCGGTGCGGTAGCGATCATCGGTCGAGTACGGGTCGAAGGTCACCAGAACCGATGAGAGCAGGGCGGCAACGAGCACCGGCAGCGTCATACGATCGATCGGCGTAATGCGCGGGCGCGCCTCGGCGGTGATCAGCGGCGGGATGAGGATGAGCCCCGCGCCGATCGCCGCCAATGGTATGGCGACGGATTGGGTGACCGTGAGCAGTGCGCTGACACCGCCGCCCGTACGTGAATGTGGCCCGGACACAGTCACTTCGGTGACCCGCACCACGAACAACAGCGGCACCCCGGTACGAAATGCCAGACTTCCGAACCGTTGCGCGGTGTCGACGTGCGGGCCGTACAGGTAGCCCAGGAACCGATCACGCCGAAAACGCCAGAGGTGTCCCGCGACGCAGGACGCGACAGCGGCGACCGGCAGGAAGACCCACAACACATACATCATGGTCGACTTCCTCGTCAGATCGATCCCACTGTTGCGCACCACTGTTGCACGTGCGTCGGCCGGGCGAAAGAGGCGAAGTCGGCGAATTCCGCGCTATCCCACCGCGAATTCGATCGACGTACCGGTGAATCCGGAGGTTCGCCCGGCCACGTCCCTACTGTCGCCGTAGTACTGGATCCGATATTTCCCGGTCTCGACCTCGGACGGAACGCTCCAGCGGATCTGAATCAGCGAGGCGGCCGGATTGTCCTCCGGTCGCCGCCAGTGCAGTTCGGTGCACCAGTCGTTATCGTCGTGGACCCGCGTCCAGCCGTCGCCGGTGGCGCGTTGCACCTCGAAGTAGGTTCCACCCAGACGGAAGTTGTTGTTCGGGTGCGCGCCCACGAACTCGACCGAGACCGTATCTCCCGCAGCGTAATTCGCGGCGGGCTGGGTCACCACATCGCCGAAGGCCCGGCCCGCGACCGGTACGTCCGCGGGGACGGCGGCCAGCAGATTCGGCTGCAACCCCGAATTCCAGTCCAGCGGTGCGGGACCCCGGCCCAGATCGGTGCGGGCGGCCACGGCGCGCGCCAGGCGGTCGAACTCCTGCATGTACGCCGAGAGAGTCCAACGGCCGTACAGGGTTTCACCGCCTTCGTACTGTTGCGAGACGTACTCCTCGGGCGTGGTGACATACCCGCAGTAGCCGTTGGCATAACCCTGCATGAGCACGTTCTCCATCGGCACGCCCAGGGCGCGCGCGACCACGCGCCGCACCCGCAGCCCGGACACGATGGTGAATTCCGCCGGACCCGAAGCCAATACGAGATCACCGATGCGCATGATCTGGATCGCCACCACCTGCGGCACCCAGGGCCGCGGCGGCAGTATCCCGAGCGGGACGATATCCAGCTTGGGGGCCTGCACATCCCGCATCCACTGTTCGATCGGCGCGTCGATACCACCGAGCGCCGCCACCATCGGATTGGTGTCGCCCTCGTGCAGGAACGGGATCTGGGTATTGAAGTTGTCTTCCGAACTGGTGGCCACGGCCGCCGCGCCCATCATGGCGGGTGCGGTGCGCGCGGGCTTACCGTCGGGCGTGTAGGACCCGTCGATGAGGGTGTCGGACATGTTCACATAGCGGATGACCGAATCGACGCCGCCCTGGGACATACCCCGCGCGGACGCGAAAGCTTTTCGCCCGGCTTGATATTGGCGTTCACCGATCATGGCGCAGTTGGCCCGGTTGTCCTCGGTCGGCCCGGCCGGATGCCAGGGTCGCGTCCACAGGTTCGGGGTCATATCGCCGGGATTGGTCTGCGGGAACGCGGCGATGAAGCCGGGCTGCCCGTCCAGGTATCGCGCGCCCATCTCGTCATGCTCCCAGCGATAGCTGGCGTAGCCCTTGTTGTCGACCGAGATGAGCGTGTTGTGATCGGTCAGCGAGGTGCCGTGGGTGGCGAACCAGGTGATCGCGCCGACATCCTTGCCGCCCTGGCGAAGTCGAAGCACGGTGACCGCCGGATCGATGCCGTCCGGGAACTCCGCCTTGTCCTCGGCGGGATTGAGATCGAAGGCCACCCACGAGCGATTGGCGCTGGCATCGTGCAGTTCGCCATGCCCGATCATGATGTCACCCGGCGCGAGCCGCTCATGCGCGCGCACGATAGCCGCGACGATACCGCCCACCTCGGCATCATAGGAGTTCTGTTGAAACCCTTGTGCCGCAAGGGAGTACGCATACTCACGCGCGGTGCCACCGCAGGAGTTGTGATTGTGCGTGGCATTGAGATTCACATTGCGCTCGGTGTAGAGATCACCGAATCGCTTGGCCAGCTCCACCATCACCGCCAGGTGCACCGACTGGAACAGGCAGGCGTTGTCGGTGTTCACGAAGACCACGCGATCGCCGCTGACCTGGTCGACAATGATGTACGCGCGCGCCCAGCAGCGCATGAGCAGGCCGGTGGTGACCTGGTCCAGTTCGGAGTAGCCCATCATGCCCTGACCGGCGGGCGCGCCGGTCATATCGGCCATACCGCAGCCGACGAGGTAGCCCGCACCGCTCTGCGGCTGTGCGACAGCGGTTTTCGCGCCGAGCAGTCCGCTCGCGCCCAGGGCGGCGGCGGAGACGGCCGCGCCTGCCAGCGCGGATCGGCGGGACACCCTCATCGAATACTCCTCCATATGTTCGTCACGGCGCGGCCCACTGGGCCGCGTAGGCACGCAGGGCGATCTTGGCTTCGCGCAGCAGACCCGGATCACCCTCGGGGTCGGTGCGGAAGGCCTCCTGCATAACCGCATCGCCCATGAGGTGCGCGGTCCGGCAGGCGATATCCAAGTCCGGCCCCGGGGCGGCGATGCCCTGGGCGATCATGATCTCGCGGAGCGTAACCGCCATCCGGCGTTTGTGCTCGCGGTCGGCCGCGCGCGCCGCCTCGGTGAGATGGCGACCGAACCACAGCGCGCGGAAGCCGGGCTCGCCGCGGTACACGTGCGCGAAGGCATCGATCAGTACATCGGTGGGGTCCGGCCAGCGCTCGGCGCGAGCGAGTTCGAGCAGTGCGGCCGTGCGGGATTCGATCATGGCCAGATAGGACCCGGCGAGCGCCTCGATGATCGCGTCGCGGTCCGGCAGGTACTGGTAGAGCGAGCCGACCGAGATACGCGCCGCGGCGGCCACCCTGATCATGGTCAGCGCCTCGACACCCTCGGTCCCCAGCAGCCGATCCGCGACCTCGAGCACCCGGGCCAGGCGTTCGCGGCTGCGCGTCTGGCGCGGCACACGGCGCAGCAGCGCATCGGGCAGCTGAATTGGGGCGGGCATGCTCGGCTTTCAAGTCAATGTGAATCAGATTCAGGTTTGGCTAGGGTAACGGCTATGAGCACTACCGCGCCAGCCGAATGCGCCCGTGTCGCACGGGCTTCCCGGCGGTTGGCCGAGGAGGGGCTCCTCATCGGCACCGCCGGGAATGTGAGTCTGCGGTTCGGCGACCTGGTGGCGGTCACGCCCACCGGGGCGGTGCTGGCCGAGGTGAGCGCCGAGGAGGTGACCGTGGTCGATCTGAGCGGGGAGATCGTGGCGGGCCGGTATGCGCCGACCTCCGAGCTCGGATTGCATTTGGATGTCTACCGGGCGTATCCGGCGCGGGCGATCGTGCACACCCATGCGCCGAAATCGACAGCCCTGGGATGCGTGCTCGACGAATTGCCGGTGCTGCACTATCAGCAACTCTTGCTCGGCGGGGCCACACCGGTCGTGCCCTTTCACCCGTTCGGCACCCAGGAGCTCGCCGAGGCGGTGCGAGAAGCGTTGCGGGGCAAGCAGTGTGCGCTGATGGCCAATCACGGCGCGGTGGCGCTGGGCGCGACCCTGGATCAGGCGGTCGAGCACGCGCTACTGCTGGAGTGGGCATGTGCGCTGTACCTCGACGCCGCGTCGATCGGCACCCCGCGAGCACTGACCACAGCACAGCAGATGGCGGTGATCGAGGTGGCCATGCGCACCGGGTACGGGACGCGCAAACCCCTCGACAGCGCCGGAGAGTAAGGACAACCGATGAAGGTCATCACCCTGGGCGCACCTGTGCTGGATGTTCTGGTTCGGTAACGCGGCGGCGGCTCTGGTCGCACAGGGATTGGGCAGCGACCACGGCGAATTCGACCTGTCCGCCGCCGACGCCTTCGCCACCGCCACCCCTACCCTCAGCTGAGGGCTAGGTGAAGTCACGTCGCGCCGACATCACCCCCGTCATCCCGGCGCGGCTTTGGCCGGGATCCATCGCGACAGGTCGGCTGCGGCCGGTGTGGATCCCGGCCAAAAGCATGCCGGGATGACGAGCGGGCGGCGCGCCGGGACGGTTGAGGAATGCGGGGTCGCGCGGGCGGGGCTTGCCCAATAGGCTGGCGCGGTGATTTCCGGGCGGACAGTGGTCGACGGGCGCTTCGAATTGCTCGAGCCGCTCGGCAGTGGCGGTATGGGGACGGTGTGGCGGGCCTACGATGTGGCGCTGCATCGGGAGGTGGCCCTCAAAGAGGTCAAGGCCGCCGATCCGGAGCGAGTGAGCTCCCCGGGGGTGCAGCGCGAGCGGGTACTGCGCGAGGCACGGGCGCTGGCGCGGATCGGGCATCCGAATGTGGTCGCCATTCACCATATTGTGGATTCACCGGGCGAAGAGCATCCGTGGATCGTGATGGAGCTGGTGCGCGGGCGCAGCCTGTCCGAACAGCTCGATATGGGGCCCATGCCGCCGGAGCGGGCCGCGCAGATCGGGCGCGGGATTCTGGCGGCGCTGCGCGCCGCGCATGCGGTGGGCGTACTGCATCGCGATATCAAGCCCGCGAATGTGCTTATGCGCGAGGATGGTTCACCGGTCCTCACCGATTTCGGCATCGCCGCCATCAATGGCATGGAGGGGCTCACCTCCACCGGTAGCGTGGTCGGTTCGCTGGATTATGTTGCGCCGGAACGGCTCGGCGGTCAGGAGGGGCATCCCGCGTCGGATCTTTGGTCCCTCGGACTACTGCTCTACGTGGCCGTCGAGGGCTACCACCCGCTGCGCCGCGATACCTCGGTCGGCACCTTGGCCGCGGTCATGCGCGGCGAGGTCCCGCCACCGCGCCGCGCGGGTTCACTCACCGCGGCCCTACAGGCGATCCTGGTCCCGCAGCCGGATCAGCGACCGACCGCCGAGCAGGTGGATTGGCTGCTCTCCCAGGTGATTACCACCCCGACTCCGTATCCGGCCGGAGTCCCCCCGCTACACCAGGCTCCGACCGTGACCTCCGAGCCGCACCCGTCGGCGGGGACCTCGTCGGAGTATTCGTTGCCCTTACTACCTTCGGGCCCCTCACACCCACTGTCCTACGGCGGACATCCCGCACCTTCGGGGTACCCGGCGACGCCGGTGTACGCGCCACCCATCGACAATTCCCGGGGCCTTGCGAATGATGGTGCGCCGCAATCGAACCGGGGCTTGATCATCGCGGCCGTCATCGGCGTGGTGGTGATCGCGGCCGGGGTGGTCGCCGCGGTGGCACTGCGGCCGAGTTCATCGACCGATAACCCGAACAAGCAGGCGATTCCGAGTCTTCCGGTGGGTACCAATATCGTTCAGCCCAGCTTCACCTTTCCGACCACACAGCCGCGCACCACCTCCGCCGGGGTCGATCTACTCACACCCGGCGGTGTCCGGCAAGCCATCGCGGCGCTGGAGAAGGCAACGGGCGGACAGAATTTCACCGAATCCACCATCTACCCGGAGTTCATCACCACCGGCGCACCGGTCAAGGACCGTCCGACCGTTTACGACGAGTACACCTTCCGCGACGGCGCGGCCACCCGCACCGGCCCCGGCGGTCAGATCTCCGGTCATCCCACCGTCGCGCTCGGCGGTATCGACTGGGATATCCTGCCCGCGCTGCTGGCCACCGCCCAGGACAAGCTGGCGGTCCCGAACCCCAAGAGCCACTACATCATTGTCGATCCGGCCTGGACGTTCAATGACAACAAGCCCACGCTACTGGTCTACTACTCCGACGAATACAACGGTGGCGGTTACGTCGCCGCCGATGTGGACGGCACCATCGTGCGCGTCTACAACAGCAAGTAGCGAGTCAGCGCAGTAGGTTCACGATCTGCCGGTAGGCCGTGCGGGTGGGCGGTGCGAGCTTCGACCAGCTGACCGCGCCACCGGTGGCCAGATGCGCGTCATAGGGAATCTCGGTGACGGCGCGGACGAACTTTCCCAGGTAGGTGCGAACGTGTTTGGCGTAGCCCGGACCGTCGCTGGGGTTCTGCCTGGTCACGACGATGACCGCCTCGGCCAGGTGGTACTCGCTGTAATTGTCGTCCAGCCAGATCAGGGCCGGGCGTAGTCGGTTCACCGCGTCGGCGCGGGCGGCCAGGGTGATCACCAGCGAGATGCGCGAATCCGCCAGCAGCGGTGCGACCATCCGATTGGTCACCGGCGATCCGCCGTCGTAGACCGGCAGACATCCGGCATCACAGAGGCTGCGATGCACCGAGGCGTAGCTCTCGCGCCGGGGTAGCGCCTCGGGGCCGCGCGGCAGAATGCCGACGCTCGAGGTGTTCTCACCACAGCTGTCCAGCACCGCCGAGGCCAGCCCGCGATGACTCATATTCAGCCAGGACTGCACGGTTCCGGCGGGATCGATTGCGTCGCAACCCCTTCGGGCCAGATCCCCGCCGGTCGCGGTGGCATCCACCACGATCGGCGAATGTTCGCGGTAGTTGTAGGAGGCGGCCGTGGCCACGCCGAGCGCGGTGGTGGTGGTGCCCGCGCCGCCGGAGCTCCCGAGTACGAGTACCGGCGGTAGATCGGCCCAGAGCAGAAAGCCATTGGTGCTGCGCAGGCGCACGACATCGGTGGGAGCGCCGGGTGGGGCCGGACGTAGCAGCACAGACAGATCCGTAGGGGTGGAGGACAGCGCGGCGGGATGATCGGGAAAACTGAGAGACACTCGAAATTCCTTTGTGCGAGCGGCATCGCCTGTAGGACACGCGGCAGCGCAACCGATCGAATACGTCCCGCTCGGCACCCACACCGTGCCGACGGACACCCCTGCACTACCACGTCTTCGATGAAGTAACTTCGGTTACTGCGCCATCCCCCCTTGCCGATACTCGAGGCTCAAAAGAGTTGTACTACAACTCCTTTCAGGGTGGAACGATAGTACACCGATCATGTTGCCGTGACGATTCGGCGGCGATCGTGATCGGTTGACCGGGAATTATCTTCGAATGCGCCGCCGATCCATCGATTCTCCGAATGCGGATAACTACATCGCCCCTGCGCCATATAAGACGCGCGGGCGATATTCATCTCACAGAATCGCGATGGGTGCGACCGGAGCTCCGGTCGCACCGACGAAGGGTTCCGGAGTCGCCGAGAGCAGGAATTCATAGCGGCGTTCCTGGGCGCAGACCTCGGAGAGCTCCTCGAGGTTCCAGTTCTGCCCCTGCAGCATGCCCATCTCCACCAGATGTAACGCATGCACGGCGAGCCAGACATTCTCGATCTCCGGCGGGAAGATCTCGAAGGTCAGCGTGTCATTGGCCACGGCCGCGACATCACGCGCATGAAACCATTCCGGGCAGCGCACCGACAGACCCGGCGACGGCACCGCATAGCCTTCCCGGTCGCCCGCGAGGAAAAGGCGTATCTGACCGGTACGAATCAAGACCAGATCGCCCGGGCGGACCCGAACCCGGCCGAATTCCTCGGCCGCCTCCAACTCCTCCGGGCCGACGGCGTAATCCGGGGCCAGCCGCTCGACGCCGAGCGCCGCGGCCACATCCAGCAGTACGCCCCGCGAGACGATATGCCGGGCCTTGTCGATACCGCTGCGGGATGCCCCGCCGTGGGCGGTGATCCCGGAGGCCGGGCGATTGTTGTAGATCCGCCCCGCGCGCGAGACGTGCGGCAAAGCGTCCCAATGGGTTCCGGCCTGCAGGCCCATGGTGACCACATCATCACTGGTGGCGACCGTATCGGGGCCGAACATCTCCCAGTTGACCGCGATCATGCTGTGGAGTGGGTTGACTCGGCCGCGAATCATGCCGGTCTGAATGCCCTGCTGGCTCAGCGGCACCGCCAGCGGCACCCGCCGCCCGCTGCGAACCACGGCGGCGGCCGCGCGCACCACATTGTCGGTGATGAGGTTGAGCGTGCCGATCTCGTCGTCGGAACCCCAACGGCCCCAATTGTTCACGCGCTTGGCCAGGTCGAGAAATTCGGATGGGAAAGCCATATCCGGAAACTTACCCACCGCGCGCCGGTGAACCGCACACACCAGACAATCCACTCGCCGAGTACCGTGGACAATTGGTCACCGTGGAGTTCGCCCGCTGGTAACCCTCGTGTGAAACAACAGACGCCGGAGCGCCGAACGGTTCTATGAGAGGTGGGCACGACGCGATGCAGCAGTCCCAGGTCGATACGGCGGTGGGCGCCAGCCCGTTGCTACGGGCCACACTGGCACCATCGGCCCGAACCCTGGTCGATATTCTCGCCGCCACCGCGGCGGCGCATCCCGAGGCACCCGCCATCGACGACGGTGCGGCGGTGCTCAGCTACTCGGAGTTGCTGAGCGAAATCGATATCGAGGTGGGCCGCCTGGCCGCGGCGGGTGTGCGCGCGGGTGATCGGGTCGGCGTACGCATGCCGTCGGGGACCGGTGCGCTGTACATCACCATCCTCGCGGTGCTGCACGCCGGTGCCGCGTATGTGCCCGTGGACGCCGATGATCCCGACGAGCGGGCGCGCCTGGTCTTCGGTGAGGCGAGGGTGAGCGCCATCGTCACCGGCGAGGGCATCCGAAGCACCGGTGTGACAACCGAATCCAGGACCGAGTCGACCGCGCACCCGACGCCCGCCGATGACGCCTGGATCATCTTCACCTCCGGCTCCACCGGAACACCGAAAGGCGTTGCGGTGACCCATCGCAATGCCGCGGCCTTCGTCGATGCCGAGGCCCGGCTGTTCCTCCGGCAGGAGCCGATCGCCCCCGGTGATCGCGTACTGGCCGGACTCTCGGTCGCCTTCGACGCCTCCTGCGAGGAGATGTGGCTGGCCTGGCGGCACGGAGCGTGCCTGGTGCCCGCGCCGCGCGCGCTGGTGCGCACCGGCGCGGATCTGGGACCGTGGCTGGTGCGCCGTGAGATCAGCATTGTCTCCACCGTGCCGACGCTGGCGGCGACCTGGCCCGCCGAGGCCCTGGACGCGGTCCGGCTGCTCATCTTCGGCGGCGAGGCGGTGCCGCCGGAGCTGGCGGAGAAGCTCGCCGGGACCACCGATCGCGAGGTGTGGAACACCTACGGCCCCACCGAGGCCACCGTGGTCGCCTGCGCGGCGCTGCTGAACGGCTCCTGGCCGGTGCGCATCGGGCTACCCCTGGACGGCTGGGATCTGACCGTCATCGACTCCGCAGGAAACCCGGTCGCCGAGGGCGAATCCGGTGAACTCGTCATCGGCGGCGTCGGCCTGGCCCGCTATCTGGACCCGGCCAAGGATGCGGAGAAGTACGCGCCCCTGGAGTCCGTCGGCTGGGACCGCGCCTATCGCAGTGGTGATCTGGTGCGCAATGACAGCGAGGGCCTGGTATTCCTGGGCCGCGCCGATGATCAGATCAAGCTGGGCGGCCGCCGAATCGAACTCGGCGAGATCGACAACGCGCTCCAGCATCTGCCCGGAGTCACCGGTGGCGCGGCCGCCATTCGAACCACCAAGGCGGGCAATAAGATTCTGGTCGGCTACCTCACCGGACCGGGCAACGACTACGACCTCAAGGCCGCGCGAGCCATTCTCGCCGAACAACTTCCGGCTCCGCTGGTACCGCGCCTGGCCGTGGTCACCGATATGCCGACCCGCACCTCCGGCAAGGTCGATCGGGATGCGCTGCCGTGGCCGCTGCCCAAGGTCGCCGAGGTCGATCCCGGGCTCACCCCGACCGAGCAATGGGTTGCCGGACTGTGGGATTCGATTCTGGGCGCGGAGGTCACCGATCCGAACGCCGACTTCTTCGATCTGGGCGGCGGCTCACTCGCGGCCGCGCAGTTGGTGACCGGATTGCGGGAACGGCATCCGCAGATCACCGTCGCCGATCTCTACGATCAGCCGCGACTCGGCGCGCTGGCCGCCCTGCTGGACGCCACCGCGCCGGTCGCCGCCGCACAGGAGCGCGTGGTCCGCCCGGTTCCCCTGCCCGCACAGCTGTTCCAGGTACTGGCCACCATTCCGCTCACCACGCTGACCGGATTGCAGTGGCTGACCTGGCTGGCGATTGTCGGCAATATCGCGTCCTGGACCGATTCGCTGCCGTGGCTGCCGCACCTGTCATGGTGGTGGGCGCTCATCGCCTTCCTGCTGTTCATCTCCCCGCCCGGCCGAATGGCATTGTGCGTGGCGGGTTCCCGGCTGCTGCTGAGCACCGTGGCGGCCGGAACCCATCCGCGCGGCGGTGCGGTGCATCTGCGGCTGTGGACGGCCGTACGACTGTCCGAGGCCAGCGGGGCCGAGAACCTCTCCGGCGCACCGTGGATGGTGCCGTTCGCGCGCGCCCTGGGCGCGCGCATCGGCAAGGGCGTGGATCTGCACACCCTGCCGCCGGTCACCGGCTTGCTCGAACTCGGCGACGGCTGCAGTGTCGAACCCGAGGTCGACCTGTCCGGATACTGGATCGACGGCGATCTGGTGCACATCGGCCCGATCAGCATCGGCCCGGGCGCGGTGATCGGTGCGCGCTCGATTCTGCTGCCCGGCACCAGGATCGGTAAGAACGCCGAGATCGCGCCGGGTTCGGCGGTCTCCGGCCGGGTCAAGGCCGATCAGGCGTGGGCCGGTTCACCGGCGGTGAAGGTCGGTAAGGCACAGCACGGCTGGCCCGATCACACCCCCGCGCGCGCACCCCAGTGGATCGCCATCTTCGGCATCACCTCCATGGCCCTGGCCGCGGTGCCGATTCTCGGACTCGCCACCGGTGGCGCGTTGATCGCCTGGTGGATTCGCGATACCACCACCCTCACAGCGGGACTCGGGCGCGCGTTCGCGATACTGCCGGTGGCCGCGTTGCTCAGCCTCGGCGTGTACGCCGCGGTGACGATTATCGCGGTGCGACTGTTCAGCATCGGACTCACCGCCGGATACCACCCGGTGCGCAGCCGCGTCGGCTGGCAGACCTGGGCCACCGAACGGCTGCTGGACTCCGCCCGCACCTTCCTGTTCCCGCTCTACGCAAGCCTTTTGACCCCGGTCTGGCTGCGCCTGCTCGGTGCGAAGATCGGCAAACACGTCGAAGCCTCCACCGTGCTGCTACTGCCGAAGTTCACCACGGTCTCCGATGGTGCGTTCCTGGCCGACGACACCATGATCGCCAGTTATGAACTCGGCGGCGGCTGGCTGCATATCGGTGAGGCCAAGGTCGGCAAGCGCGCCTTCCTCGGCAATTCGGGTATGACCGCGCCCGGTCGCCGGGTGCCCAAGAACGGGCTGGTCGCGGTCCTCTCGGCCGCACCGTCCAAGGCCAAGGCGGGCTCTTCCTGGCTGGGAAGTCCGCCCGTACGCCTGCGCCGCACCGCCGGAAGCTCCGATACCGCACGCACTTTCGATCCGTCCTGGCGGCTGCGGGTGGCGCGCGGCATTGTCGAGACCTGCCGTTTGATCCCGGTGCTGGTGACCTTCGCCATCGGCCTGGGCGTGCTGTTCACCCTGGCATGGCTGGCCCAGCACCTCGGGCATCTGGCCACCGCACTGCTCAGCGGGCTGGTGCTGCTGGCCGCCGGTGCCGTGGCCGGGGCCTGCTCGGTCATCGCCAAATGGTTGCTGGTCGGGCGGATCGGGCGGGTGGAGCATCCGCTGTGGTCCTCGTTCGTCTGGCGCAACGAGGTCGCGGACACCTTCGTGGAACATGTTGCCGCACCGTGGTTCGCCCGCGCCGCGACCGGTACGCCGGTGCTGAATCTGTGGCTGCGTGGACTCGGCGCCAAGATCGGCCGCGGGGTATGGTGCGAGTCCTATTGGCTACCGGAGGCTGACCTGGTGACACTCGGTGACGGCGCGACCGTGGAACGCGGCTGTGTGGTGCAGACCCATCTGTTCCATGATCGAATCATGGCCATGGACACCGTAACCCTCGGTGCCGGAGCCACTTTGGGACCGCACTGCGTCGCCCTGCCCGCCGCGAGCATCGGCGCGGGCGCGACCATCGGACCCGCGTCCCTGGTCATGCGCGGTGATACCGTGCCGCCGTCCACGCGCTGGTGGGGCAACCCCATCGCGCCGTGGCCGCAGTCCGGAGCGGGCCAGTGATGCCGGCCGGGTTCGACGCGGAGCCGATCGACGATTACCTGCCGCAGAACGGGAATCGTGGCTACCGGGTGTCGCGGTACGAGCTGGAGTTGGTCTACAAGGTAGCCAGCAACCGGCTCAGCGGGCGCGCGGAGATCACCGCGGTGACCACATCGGTGATGGATCGGTACGCGCTGGATCTGGCGCAGTCGCTGACGGTTTCGAAGGTTTTCGTCAATGGCGCGCGGGCCTCGAAGTACACCCATCAGCGCGGGAAGCTGATCATCACTCCCGCACAACGGATCCCGGCGGGCGGTGTGCTCGCCGTGGTCGTGCAGTACAACGGGGTGCCGACACCGCTGCGTGGACAGTGGGGCGAGGTCGGCTGGGAGGAGCTCACCGAGGGCGCTCTCGTGGCCAGCCAGCCCAATGGCGCGGCCTCCTGGTATCCCTGTGACGACCACCCGAGTTCCAAAGCCTCCTACCGCATTTCGATCACCACCGACACCCCGTACTACGCGCTGGCCAATGGCACGCTCATGCGTAAGCAGACCAAGGCCAGCCAGACCACCTGGGTGTACGAGCAGCCCGAGCCGATGGCCACCTATCTGGCCACCATCCAGATCGGGCCGTATCGCAAGCATCGCCTGGAGGCGCCCCGCGGTGCGGTGCCCATGCAGGCCGTACTGCCCCTGCGGCTGCGCGCGGCCTTCGAGCACGATTTCGCGCGGCAACCGCGAATGATGGAGGTCTTCACCGAGAAGTTCGGGCCCTATCCGTTCGAGGGGTACACGGTCGTCATCACCGATGACGAGCTGGAGATCCCCATCGAGGCGCAGGGCATCTCGATCTTCGGCGCGAATCACTGCGACGGGCGGCGCGGCTCGGAACGCCTTGTCGCACACGAGCTCGCACACCAATGGTTCGGTAACAGCCTCACCCTGCGACAGTGGCGCGATATCTGGCTGCACGAGGGATTCGCCTGTTACGCGGAGTGGATCTGGTCCGAGGCCGCCGGCGAGCAGAGCGCCGACCAACTGGCCCGGGCAGCGCACCACATGCTCTCGCGGAACTCCCAGGACATCCTCATCGGCGATCCCGGCCCGGCCCGCATGTTCGATGACCGCGTCTACAAGCGCGGCGCGATCACCCTGCACGCACTGCGCCTGCACTTGGGCGACCCGAAGTTCTTCAACCTGCTGCGCGAGTGGACCACGCGCTATAGGCACGCCTCGGTCACCACCGACGAATTCACCGACCTGGCAGGGCATTACAGCGATACTTCACTGCGCGGGCTGTGGGATGGCTGGCTCTACAGCCTACCCCTCCCCCAGCTCGCACCGCCGAGTCACACCGGTTGATTCGCCCGTTCGAACAAGTGCGGGTCGTGCGAGTTCACCAGGAGCAGGTCCGGCTCGGCGGCTGACCAAAGCCGGGTCAGCCGTTCGTGATTGGCCCGGACCCGGCTCCGGTCGGCGGCGACGAGACGCTCCATCGCCGTCAGGGCGAGCGGGGCGGTTCGGCTGCCGTCGAGTTGGCCGTGGTGGTAGAAGGAATCTCCGGCGTGCAGGATCCACCGCGATCCGGCATCGACGGCGATGGCGGCGTGACCGCGTGAGTGGCCGGGCAGGTTGATGAGCACGATGCCGGGGGCGATCTCGGTGAGCTCCCGAGCGCTCGGGAAGCCGCGCCACGATTCACCGGTGGGCGCGTATTCGACGAGGTCGGGACCGTGTTCGCGGTGCGCCCGGGGATAGCGCTGCCATTCGACCAGGTTTCCCGGGTGCTGCGCGGCCAGCGCTTCGGCATCGGTGAGATGTACTCGCGCCCAGGGAAAGTCGGCGAGGCCGCCGGTGTGGTCGGCGTCGAAGTGGGTGAGCACGATATGCCGGACATCGCACGGATCGAAGCCGAGCTGCCGGATCTGGTTGATCGCGGCTTCAGCGGGATCGAAGACGGGCCGCACATAGCAGCGCGCCAGGCCGAAGCGTCGTATCGGCTGTTCGGCATCGCGCAGGCCGAGACCCGAATCGATGAGTGCCAGACCGTGATCGGTCTCGACGAGTAGGACATGGCAGACCAGTCCGCCGGGTGTGGCGGGCGGATGCATTGTGCCGCAGTTGAGATGGTGGACCTTCATCGAGCCGACAGGTCCGCGGGCGCTGTGTCGACAAGCGCGGGGCTGGGGTCGCTCGACATGGCGAGCAGACCGCGTAAGGCACGAATCACCAGGGGCCAGGTGCGCGGATCGCGCAGCTTCAGGCCGCCGATGAGCTGCTTCAGCATGGTGAGCGTGTCGAAGTAGATGCGCTCGGCGGTCAGCTTCTCGTTCTCGTCGAAGACGAAATACGCCGTCATGCGGGTGCGATGCTTCGAGCCCGTGGGCGGAATGCCGCCGAGTGGCCCCAAATGCGTACCCAGCAGCCAGAATTCGACAATCACGGCATCGGCGCTGTGTCGCAGGGCGATGATCTCGTGATCCTGATCCGGGAAGGCGATGCGGGTGTCGTGGTAGTAGTCGCGCACCGCGGTGTCACCGTCATGAATGGTCAGGGTCGGAATGATCTCGTAGTGCGGGTGCGGGAAAGTCGCGAGGACATCGTCCCAGTCCTGGCGCACCTCATCGTGAAAGTGATCGAGAACTAGCTGCTCACGGGCCCGAAGCACCGCAACGGGCGGTATGGCGAAGCGGTCGGTCATTGCGAATCTCCTGTAATCCCACGGCGTGGGAATACACGTCAGATTAAACCCACGCCGTGGAAATATGCAATGGTGAACCCATGACCGATGCGGCCACTCCGGCGCGGCCCCGACGGGGACGACCACCCAAGACCGAGGCTCAGCTCTCGCGCGCGGCGATCCAGCGGGCGGCGCTCTCCGTGATCGATACCGAGGGCATCGCGGCGGTGAGTATGCGATCGGTCAGCCGGATGCTCGGCGTCGATGCCAAGAGCCTCTATCACCACATCGAGGGCAAGGACGACCTGCTCGATGCGGTCGCCGAACATATCCTGGGCCAACTCCACATCCCCGCGCCGACCGATTCGCTCGACGGCGATCTGCGGGCGCTGGCCCATGAGTTCCGGCGCGTCACTCTCGCCCATCCCGAGGCCGCGATGCTGGTGCTGACCCGCCAGCTCTCCTCACCGGTGGGCCTCACTCCGACCGAAGCGATTCTCGCCCTGCTGCACCGCGCCGGAATCGCCCCGGAGCAAGCGGTCCATCTGCTCAGAACCCTGCTGGCCACCCTCGTGGGAACGCTGCTCCGCGAGGTCTCCGCCGGACCGACCTTCGGTACCGCCGATCCGGCGGAAATCGCCGAACGTCAACGCGCGCTCCAGGACTCGGGCCTCCCAACCCTCGTCCCGGCCGCGCCGTATCTGGCTCATTTCGACCGCGATCAGGAATTCGAGTACACTCTCGACCTGATCGTGCGGATCGTCACCTCGTACGGAGCCTGAACGCCCGACCCCGCGAACGGGCGCTCGTGTTCCATCGCACGGAACGGCTTGCCGGTCAGTCCTTCTCCGTCGGATCCATCCGACGCCGGGCCAGCTGCGTCACGCCGTTGTATCCATAGCCTTCGCCGTCGAGTTCATAGAGGGCGACGTATGCCGCGCCCGGCAGCGTGCCCAGATGGGTGTTGAGCACGTCGTAGGCGTGCTCGATGAACGCCGCCTTCTCCTGAGAGGTGTTGGTGCCCAGGGTGATACTGACCTCGAGGTGCGCACCGGTGGCCTGTGCCGGGCGGGTCGCCCCGACGAACCAGCGGTCCGCGGGTACGAGATTGAGGTGCACGACGGTGACCTCGGGCTCCTTGAACAGGTCCTTCTCCAGCAGACCGGTGATATCCGCCGCGAGGGCGGCCTGGGTGTCCGGTGCGATATCCGGGTCGGCGATGGTTATGCGTACGAACGGCATTCGGCTCAGCTCCTGCTCCCATGGGGTTGACCTCCGAATCTATGGCAGGTTCGGAGGCCACCCAGGGGACAGATCGCGACAGGTGCCGGACTTCGTGCGCCAGCACGGCGAGGGTCAACGGCGCAGGTACGCCGCGCTCTCACCGGCGACCAGGTTCAGCAGATCCCGCTGTGCGAGATTGACATCCAGCAGGTGCGTGCCCCAGGTCTGGTCCGGCAGCACGGGCAGCAGCCCCGCGCCCGCGCCGCCGACCTGGAGTACATGCGGATCGTCGCCGCCGGTGCAGTGGGCTTCGAGGCCGTCGATCTCACGGCCTTCGACAATCGCGTGGATCGGGGCATCGACGTTGTCCCGCAGCGAGGCCGGGTTCGTGCACAGGACCTCGTAGCCGGGACCGTACGGCAGGGTGCCGCGCACATCGGAGATGTCGGGCGTCTGCGGCGAACGGCCGAAACGGGTGTTCGACGGGGGTGTGCGGGTGAACGACGAATAGGCGACGACACAGCCGACCTGTTCGGCATCGGTGCAGGCGGGTACCGAGGCGAAGTCACCGCCGACCGTCGCACCCTTGCGCACCAGCACATCGCCGCCGATGAGCAGTGCCGAAACCAATTGCGACTGAACCGGTTTCCCGTCGATCCGATCGCGGATCAGCGACCGCAGCATCCGGGTGCCCTGCGAATGACCGATGAGCACCACCCCGCGACCGTCATTGTGCTCGGCCAGGTAGTCGTTCCACGCGTTCTCGACATCCTGATAGGCGAGATCCCTTGCCGCGGAGACGCCTTCGGCGGGCGGATGGAACAGTGCCCGCAGTGTCACCTGCCGATACACCGGAGCCCACACATTGCACTGCGCACCGAACAGTCCCGCCTGGGTCCTGGCCACCGCCCGCAACTCCGCCGAGGCGTCGAAGTTCGTATTCGTGGCCTGCTGTAGCGAGGCGGTCGGATACACGTAGAAGCAGTCGATCGGCGCATCCGAACGCCCGCCGCACGGATCACCGGCCTGACCGGGACGGCACAGCCAGGTGGTGGCGGATTCGGCCGAGGCCGGGGCTGCCACCGCGAAGGCCGCGATCAGCGCGAGCACCGTACCGCCGAGCAGCGCCGCGACGGCGGGGAATCGAACGGTCACGCGAATCTCCTTGTCACCGTGGCGGAACCGGCCGGATGCGATAGACCGCCTCGCCACTGCGGCGAGCCTATCGGATCGATGACGACCCGGACTTGGCAAGCGGACGCCATCGATACATAATCACCGTTATGCCAAAACAGGTCGATGCGGTGGCGCAGCGCCGGACCATCGCATCCGCTGCGATAACGGTGATCGGCTCCGCCGGGATCGAGGGGACTCGACTGCGCGATGTGGCGGCGGCCGCCAATGTCACCACGGGCGCGGTCACGCACTATTTCGACGGTAAGGACGCGGTGCTCGAGGCCGCATTCGAGGAGGTCGTGCGGCGGGTGCTGGAGAGCCCGGTGGCCCTGCCTACCACCCCCGGTGACATCGCCGAATGCATCGACATCTTCGCGGTCTACCTGCCGCTGAACGATGAGGGCTTGGGCGAATGGCGGGTATGGCTGTCCTTCTGGGCGCGCGCCATGAACGATGCGCGCCTGCGCGCGGTGCACCAGCGCTACTACAGCGCCATTATCGAGCGCATCGCCTATCGGATCGCCACGATCGGCGGTCCGACGGTGACGCGTACGGACCTGCACGCCCGCGCGGATGCGGTGCTCGCCGCCATCGACGGCGTCGGCTGCCGCGCCGTACTCGAACCCGATTCCTGGCCCGCCGATCGCCAGCGAGAGACATTGTCGCGCTTGCTCTTACCGATGCTCACCGCGTTCGCGCACGAAACCAGGAGTTCCGATCTATGACCGAACAGGACATGTCCGCCGATGATCCGCTGGCGGACTTCGTTATTCGTGAGATCACCCTCGACGAGGTGACCAAGCGCGTGTACGTCGCCGGATCCGGACCGGCAGTCATCGTCATGACGGAGATGCCCGGCATCAGCCCGCATGTCGCGCGCTTCGCCCGCTGGGTTCGTGATGCCGGATTCACCGTCTACATGCCGTCGCTCTTCGGTCGCGACGGTGTGGTGGCCAGTGCCGAGGAAGGTGCGAAGGTTTTCCAGAGAGCCTGTGTCAGTGCCGAATTCCGCGCATTCGCGGCCGACGAATCGAGTCCGGTCACCATCTGGCTGCGCGCACTGGCCAGGTTTGCGCACCAGGAGTGCGGCGGGCCGGGCGTCGGGGCGATCGGCATGTGTTTCACCGGGAATTTCGCGCTCACCATGATGCTGGAGCCCGCCATGCTCGCACCGGTGCTGTCACAACCGACACTGCCGATGAACGATCCGGCCGGAATGCATATCGCACCCGATGAGCTCGCGGCCGTGCGTACTCGGCTCGAACGCGAGGATCTGACCGTACTCGCCTACCGCTTCGCGGGCGACAAGTTCTGCCGCGCACAGCGTTTCGCGGCATATGAACAGGCCCTCGGTGACCGATTCGTCGGCCGGGTACTGCCCGATACTGCCGCCAATCCCGATACCGCACCGTTCTTCTCGACGCATGTGCCCGGCCCGCACAGTGTGGTCACCGCGCATCTGATCGATGAGGCGGGCCAGCCGACCATTGCCGCCCGCGATGAGATCCTCGCCTTCTTCCGGCAGCGGCTCAGCGCGGGCGTTTGATTCACTACTTCCCGACGGGTTCGCGGGCCGCCATGGTGCGGCCGGTGAGCTCGACCGAGCGGACGCGGTCCTCGATATTCGTGGCGTGATGGGCCAGGATGAGCTCGTCCGCGCCGATCTCGGCGGCGAAATCCTCCAGGTACGCGACAACTTCGGCGGGTGTGCCTACCGCGGTGTAGGTGGTCATCTTCGCCAGGTGCGCGCCATTGGGCGTGGTGAGGAACAGATCGATCTCCTCATCGCTGAAATTGGCGTCGGCCGCACCGCGCTGGATCATCGCACGAGCGCGGGCGCGGTAGGCGATCCGCTTCTGAGCTTGGGCCTCGTCGTGATCGTCGGCGGCGAAGACATTCGCGCCCGCCATCACATACGGTTCGGCAAGCTGCTCGGAGGGGCGGAACCCCTCGCGGTAGGCCGCCACGGCTTGATGCAGCGCATCGGGCGCGAAATGCGAGGCGAAAGCGTAGGGCAGGCCGAGATGCGCCGCCAACTGCGCCCCGAAGAGCGAGGATCCCAGAATGTACAGCGGCACAACGCCTTCCGCGCGCGGTACCGCATTGATCCCGGGAATCCGGGAATGCCCGGAGAGATAGCCCCGCAATTCCAGCACATCCTGCGGGAAGCTGTCCGCGGCGGCGGGATTGCGCCGCAGTGCCCGCATGGTCGCCTGATCGCTACCGGGCGCACGCCCCAACCCGAGATCGATTCGCCCCGGGAACAGCGATTCGAGCGTGCCGAACTGCTCGGCGATCACCAGCGGCGAATGATTCGGCAGCATGATCCCGCCCGCACCGAGTCGAATGCTCTCGGTCTGCGTGGCCACATATCCGATCAGCACGCTGGTCGCGCTCGAGGCGATCGACTTCATATTGTGGTGCTCCGCGTACCAGACCCGCCGGTGACCGCTGCGCTCGGCGGCCTGCGCCAGCCGCACACTATTGCCGAAACTGTCACGCGCGGTCTGACCGGGCGCGATGACCGCCAGGTCGAGGAGGGACAGTGCGACAGGCATCGGAGGCCGCCTTTCTGATTCGGAGACATTCTGGGGCGCGGCCGGACCACACCCACTCCCTGTTGCAAGCGATCTCTCGGCGAAGTTATGCCCGCGGCCCCCGACACGCGCACCCGCACCGCTTCCGGCGTAACCGTTCCCGCAGGTGAGACCCTTGCCGCTGTGACCGACTCGCTGATGATGGCCGCGATCGAGACCGTCTCTCAGACGGTGAACTCCTATGCCGCCGCGGCGGCCGGGCGACCCCTGCCCCCGGTGACCTGGATGTGGGATTGTTGCGCCCATTTCTCCGGTACGGAGTCCGAATTCTGCGGCACCTTCCACCCCGATATGCCCGCCATCGAGGCGAACGCCCAACTCGAACAGTGGGCGCTGGCGCTCAATCTCTGGGAAACCACCACCGATCGCGAGGCCACCGAAGGCCGCCGAACCTTCGCGGGCACCCTCGCCGATATCCGCATCCGATTGACCGCGGCGGTCGAATCCCTCTCCCCCGCAACCGAAACCCAACCGCTGCTGATTATGTGACGACCGCTCAGCCGTTGCCGTAGACCCGATCCGGAATGACGAGTACGACCGCGCGCCGATCCTCCGCCATGACCCGGTCGTACTCGTCCCAATCATCGTGGGTGCCACCGGCCGCGGTGAATACCGCGCGCAGCAGCACCCGCAGGTGTTCGCCGTCGATACCGGAGACCGGATCGTCCGGGCCGACAATCCATACCGACCCCTCGACGGTGACCCACTGCCATCCGACCCGAACGACAACCGTCATTCGCGGATCGGCCCGCAAATTCGCCAATTTGCGAGTACCACCCCGAACCACCATGCCCACCACATTTTCGCCGCTCACAGGGTGCTTCAGCACACCCGCGTTGACGACCGACGACTGAATCGTGCCATCCGGCCGCAGCGTGGAGGCAATACAGAGCCCATGATCCCCGGCGATGAGCCGTTCGAAATCCGCGAGTTCGCTCACGAACGAAGTGTACGCACGCGGGCACGGAGCCCGGCGTTACAGGTGTGCGGTGTGGGGTTCGGCACGCTTGATTCGAATTGGGGCGCAAGTACATTCGAAGGCGGGTTGGGTCTTTCGAATGGAGTGATTCACTTATGCGTCATACGTTGACGATCGGGTTCGGGATGATCGGTCTGGCCGCTGCCGCGGGTGCGGTACTCGCGCCATCGGCCGCCGCACAGGATTTGGCCGAGGGGGTCGGGTGCGCCGGGTTCACCTGCCACAACGACACCGATGACACGTATCGAGTCGAGGCTACGGTGTTGTGTTCGAACGGGGTTCGGATTCCGATTACGCGGTATCTCGCACCGCACGGGCGGGAGATACCGGTATCGGCGCTGTGTCCGATGATCACCGAGCCGGGACACTGGGTGCAGCAGCCGCCGGTCATGGATTCGGATGGATGGAAAACGCAGCCGCCCACGTTCGAGCCGGGGCCGACGCGGCCGAATCCGGTGGTGAGCGTGGACTATCAGAGTGCGGTGGTGGATAACGACCCGCAGCCGGCCCCGAGCGGTTCCGGCGCGTAGGCAATCAGCGAAAGATATTGTCCCAGTGGCGATCCAGGCGCTGTTTTGCTTCGGGAAGTGCGGCCACGGTCCATTTCCCGGGCTCGGGCTCGATGAGTAGGTCCAAATCGCGCAGGGCGTGCAGGCCAGCACCGGCTTCGAAGTCGAAGGTGGTCTGCCAGCGGGTCCGGAACCAGGATTCGATGCGCTGATCGAGTTCGGCGGTGGTGAGGGGGCCGGTGGCGCCGCGGAGGAAGTGGTAGGTAAGCAGGGTTTGTTTCACCTCCGACTCCTCCGCGGCGTCCAGCAGGTGGTGGAAGACTCCGGCGTCATTGTCCAGATTGCGGAAGTACAGGTGTTCGGAGAGCGTCTTCATCAGCTGGATCTTGCGGTTCTTGAATTTGGAGAACTGGCGTACCAGGTAGCCGCCGAAGGCGGCCAGGCCCGCGCCGAGGCTCACCAGGGCGGTCTGATCCAGGGTCACCGATTCGTCGCGCAGGCCGAGCCAGAATGCCAGCAGGAGCACCAGAACGCCCAGCGAGGCAACGAGTTTGGTGACCAGGACGACGATTCCGGAGACCACGGCGGGGACGCCGATCAGGAGTTTGTCCAATGCCCGCATGCGCACGTGAACGCTGGGGTACAGCATCTCGAGGTCGTTTCTCGGCACGTTCTGGAAGAGCTTGAGCAGGACACCGCCATTGGGATGAGCGGCATTCTCGTCGTTGTGCCCGGTGAAGGCGACGTACACCAGAACCTTCGAGTAGCTGGTGAATTCGATCGTGCGCCGTCGTAATCCGTACAGCCACTTCACTTCCTCCGTGCGCTGGGACACCCCGCGCCGGAAGAACATCGCCGTATCGATATTCTCGTCGTCCACCTCGAGCCGCACCTTCACCAGCGAGTGTTCGGCGAAGGCGTGCCGCATCTCGGCGGCGTCGATCCGCGTGAAGTCCGCGTCCTCGGCCAATGCGATGAGCTCTTGCTCGACAACCCGCCGAGCGTTCGCCCGATCCCGCTGTGTCGCAGCCCGAATCGTGCGCTCATCCTCCGCGGGGTCGACCAGCTGATACGCATCCAGCACCGCATCCCCGCGCCCGTGATACCGGTGGTGCACCAGTGCGGCCAGCATCCGCGCGAACTCCAGAAACGACGCTCGCTCGCTCTCGGGCAACTCCGCC
Organism: Nocardia sp. NBC_01503; assembly: GCF_036327755.1. Lineage (NCBI taxonomy): Bacteria > Bacillati > Actinomycetota > Actinomycetes > Mycobacteriales > Nocardiaceae > Nocardia > Nocardia sp. NBC_01503. The sequence continues at coordinate 6,182,371 of NZ_CP109596.1, read as the reverse complement.
GCGCACAGCGCTGTCACCGCGCTCTTACGAAACGGCAGAAAGTGTTCGGTCTCCATCGGCAGCTCCTATCGGCGGGCGGGCCCGTCGGAGATCACCTTAGGGGGCCATACCGGAAACCCCTGGAGGGGAATGCCTTCCGATAGCGATCAGGCCGACCGTTCCCACCGTCGGGTGGCAACCTCGACTGCTCCGAGGTCGCCACCCGTCAGGACCGTAGGACGATCAGACTGCGGGCCAGTCGTTCTCGGTCTCGGCGACCTTGTTGACGTAGTTGGTCAGGGTCTGCAGTGCGACCAGCGCGACGATCTCGAGCAGCTGCTCCTCGGTCCATCCGGCGGCGAGCGCGGCGCTCGGGTCGGCCTTGCCGCGGCTCTCGGTCAGCTCACGTGCGAAGCCGACGGCCGCGGCCTCCTTGGCATCGTCGGAGGCGCCGGCCTTGGCGGCCTCGATTTCGGCATCGGAGAGCTCTGCGACCCGCTTGCCGGTGAAGGTATGCGCCGCAACGCAGTACCCGCAGTCATTGGCCGCGCCGACCGCCAGCGCGATGCGCTCGGAGGTCGGGCCGGGTAGTGCGCCGCGCTTCAACGCACCCGACAGGCCCAGGTAGCCCTCCAGGACTGCGGGCGCGTTGGCCATCACCTTGGTCATATTCGGCACGCGACCCATGCGCTTGCGCACCTCGTCCAGCAGCGGGGCGTCCTCGACGGTCTTGATCATGACAACAGCCTTTCCAGTGGAACTTCCGATTTCCGTGGTGCTTACAGTCGATTCAACGACGCCGCGGAGCACGATCCGGGCACTGAACGCGCCACGGTGCGGACCGTCGACGCCAAAGCATTCAGGTGGAAGTAATCCGGCTGTCAGGACCGCGCCATTCCGTCGCGATATTCGGCCGTGCCGGTTGCTGGACGGTTACTATTGAGAATAGATCATCCGTTCCAACGACGTGAATCGTCCATTGTTCGGGTGTCCGCCGTCAGACAGGAGAACACCTCATGCTCGGTCTAGGGATTCTCGGCTGGATCATTATCGGTGGTCTCGCCGGGTGGATTGCCAGCAAATTGATGAAGACCGATGCTCAGCAGGGCATTGTGCTGAATATCGTGGTCGGTGTTGTCGGTGGTTTGCTGGGCGGATTCCTGCTCAAAGTTCTCGGCGTGGATGTCAATGGCGGTGGCTTGTGGTTCAGCTTCTTCACCTGCCTGGGTGGCGCGGTTATCCTGCTGTTCCTCGTCGGGCGTTTCGCCCGGCGCTGATCGAATGGTCCTCGCGCGCGCGGTGATGCTCGATACGCACCACCGCCGCGCCTGTGACCAGGCATAACACACTGGCCAGGACGCCGATCAACGACCAGCCGTCGAAACCGGTACCGGTGGCGGTGAGGGTTGATCCGAGGACGAGAATTCCGAAGAACAGCAGCGCGAGCCCGGGGCCGTTGACGGTATCGAGAATGGACTCTCCGGTGGGCGTCCCGGTGGTCTCGCGAAAGCCTGCATGGTGACTCATCGAGGGGTTCTCCTTCGGCTGGTCGTTCTCCCCAACCCCTCCGGGATGCCCGACCACACTCGCCCCAAACGGGACAGTTCGCGCCGATCAGCGTGTCGTCGAAGTGTCGCCCCGAGTAATCCATGCGACAAGATCGGATTCGACTTCCTCGCGATTGATTTCATTCAGAATTTCATGCCGTGCGCCCGGATATACGCGATAGGTGAGGTCGGTCAGCCCGGCGGTACGGTAGCGCTCAACCAGCAGATCACTCAGGCGCAGACCATCATTGAGCGGATCGCGATCACCGACCATGAGATAAAGCGGCAGATCGGTCGGTACCGTCGTCGGCTTCGAAAGTCGTTGTGCGGCAACCTCTGCCAGCAGACCCATATTGGCGGCATCGATCTCGAAACCGCACCAGGGATGCGCGATATAGGCATCCACCTGCGCTTCATCGCGGCTGAGCCAGTCCGAGGGCGTGCGGGTGGGCTGGAACCCCGCATTGAACAGACCGAGAAGATCACCGTTCGCGGCGGCGATATTGTCGAAGAGCCCGTCCACCGCTGTGCTGCCGCACAAGACCACATCGTCGACCAGCGCGGAATCGTCCAGAATGTACTGCTGGACGGCGAATGATCCGAGGCTGTGGCCGAACAACACGAGCGGGATCCCGGGATGCCTCTCGCGTAGCAGCCCGGTGAGGATGACCAGGTCCTGGACCAGCAGATTCCAGCCGTTCACACCGAGGTCACCGGGTGTCGCGGACATGCTGTGCCCGTGCCCGCGATGATCATTGGCGTACACCGCGTAGCCGTGCTCGGTGAGCCGCTCGGCGAGGTGTCCGTAGCGCGCGGCGTACTCCCCCATCCCGTGCGCGATTTGGACCATGCCGACCGGTTCGCCGGTCGGCAACCATTCGCGCACATGGATATCCACGCCATCGCTACTGGTGAAGGTGAACACGGGCGACTCCTGGAACTCGGTCGGGTCGCCGACGATCGTCGCATCGGAGCGGCAGGATTCCCATGGGTGCGCCGACAACATCGCAGGTCGCCGGTTGTTCTCCGGGACAAATACACCAGCTGTACGCTGGTCGGATGCCGCGTACGACCCCACCCGAAGCGATCATCGAGGTGGCCGACGCCCTACTCGGGCGAATCGATGATCTCGGGCTCGCGCTCGCGCATCGATTCCAACGAGAACTGGAGTCGTACCGCAATGCCGCCCAGGTCCCGTTCGACTCCATCCGCACCTCGTGCACCCGCAACCTGACCCTGATGATCCGCCACTTCACCTCGGCGAATCCGGTCGATCCCGAACCTCCGAAGGAAACCGGCCGCCTGCGCGCTCAGCAGGGTGTGCCGCTGGCCGAGACCCTGCACGCCTTCCGCATCGGATTCGAATTCCTCTGGTCCGAACTGGTTTCCGAGGCCCGCGGGCATCCCGATGTCACCGATGCGATGCTCGTGGCGGTGGCCGCGGAGGTGTGGGCACTCTCCGGGGAATACGCGGTCGCGGTGGCGAACGCCTACCGCGAGATGTCCTCCGAACTCCTACTGCAACGCGAACACGAACGCTCGGTCCTGGTCGAGGCCCTCTTCACCGGCGTGATCGCCGATCCGAGCACACTGGGTGAGACGACCCGCATCCTGGGCCTCCCCGCGACCGGCAGATACCTGGTAGCCGCCGCCGATGTCCCCGCCCCGGGCCGAGAAGCCCTGCCCGGCATCGAATCCGGGCTGCGCGCCCTGCGGATCACCTCCGCCTGGCGGCTACTCCCCGATCAGCAGATCGGCGTCCTGGCGGTACCCACCGACCGCGAACCAGCGGTACTCAGAACCCTCCGCAAACACCGCACCCGGGTAGGTATCAGCCCACCCTATGAATCTCTGCCGGAGACCCCGCAGGCCCTGCACTTCGCCCGTCTGGCCTTGACCGGTCTGCGCGGACGCGCCACGGGCGTAGCACGTTTCGACGACAATCCCCTGGCCATGCTGATCGCCGCCGCCCCCGTCGAGGCCGCCCGCATGGTCCACGTCCAACTGGGTCCGATCCTGGAGCTCCCCTACGAGGAACGGAACCGGCTGCTCGAAACCCTCCGGACCTGGTACGCCGCAAACGGTTCGGCCGCCGAGACCGGTCGCCGTCTGTACCTGCACCCCAATACCGTCCGCTACCGTCTGCGCCGAATCGAAGAGCTGACCGCCCGCACCCTCACCGATCCGGCGGCGGTCACCGAACTCGGCACCGCCCTGCAAGCGCACTCGCTCCTGGACTGATCCCGGACGGCCGCACGAAATATCGTGCGGCCGTTCACCATAACGCTCAGCGCTGGGTCGCCTGGAGAATCAGATCCGCGACGGCTTGCGGCTGTGCGACGGCAACCGCATGCGAGGCGGCCACCTCGACGGTGGTCGCACCGGCCCGATCGGCCATGAAACGGTGCGCCTCGATCGGAATGTTGTAGTCCTCGGTGGCCAGCAGCGCGTAGGACGGAATGCTCTTCCAGGCGGCCGCGGTGGCCGCTTCCGCGAGGGCCGCGACGGCTACCGGTCGCTGAGTCGCCGCCATCCGGCGGGCGGCATCGGCCGGGACATCGGCGGCGAACTGCTTGTGGAACAGCTCCTGCTGGATGTAGAGCTCGGTGCCCGCGCTGCCATCGGCAAGTGGATACGATCCGGGCCGGGTGGTGGGTCCCAGCGTCGAGCCGGGGAATTTACCACTCAACTCCAGGGCGCTCTCGCCGATCTCGGGAATGAACGCGGCGATGTACACCAGCGCCTGGACATTCGAATTGCCCTCGGCGGCAACGGTGATGACGCTGCCGCCGTACGAATGTCCGACCAGCACGATCGGACCTTCGATCCCGCTGAGCACCGAGGCGATGTACGCGGCGTCACCGGTCAGGCTCCGCAGCGGGTTGGCCGCGGCGATCACGGTCTGCCCCTGCGCCTGCAACCGATCCACCACGCCGTTCCAGCTGGACGAGTCGGCGAACGCGCCGTGTACGAGTACGACGGTCATGCCAGCGCCTCCTTGAGCACCGCGACAGCCTGCGCGACAGCGGCTTTGGCGGCATGGGTGTCATGCATGGAGTTCACCATCACGAAGTCGTGGATGATCGCGCCGTACCGCACCTGGGTCACCGGTACTCCCGCCGCGCGCAGCTTGCCCGCGTACGCCTCGCCCTCATCGCGCAGCACATCGGCCTGACCCGTGATGACCAGGGCGGGTGGGAGTCCGGCGAGCTGTGCGATGGTGGCTCGCAGCGGTGAGGCGGTGATCTGGGCGCGGTCCTCAACATCGGTGGTGTACTGATCCCAGAACCACTTCATGCCCTCTCGGGTCAGGAAGTAGCCCTCGGCGAACTCCAGATAGGACGGAGTATCGAAGTTGGCGTCGGTCACCGGGTAGAACAGCACCTGCTGCCGGAAGCTGACATCGCCGCGCTCCTTGGCCATCAGGGTGAGTGCGATGGCCATATTGCCGCCGACGGAGTCCCCGGCGATCGCGATGCGGGTGGGGTCCAGACCCTTGTCCGCGCCATTGCCGTTGACCCACTGGGCAACTCGATAGGACTGCTCGTTGGCGACCGGGTAGCGCACCTCGGGTGAGCGGTCGTACTCCGGGAACACCACGGCCGCGCCGGTGCCGACCGCGAGATCGCGGACCAGGCGGTCATGGGTGTGCGCGTCGCCGAAGACCCAGCCCGCGCCGTGCGTGTAGATGATCACCGGCAGTGCTCCGGTGCTGCCGACCGGCTTCACGATGCGCACCCGCACCGATCCGGTGGGTCCGCCCGGCACGGTGATCCACTCCTCGTCGATCTCCGGCTTGAAGATGGGGGAATCCTGCACGCCGTCAACGGCTTTGCGGCCTTCTTCGGGGCTGAGCTGATAGAGGAACGGCGGCTGCGAGGTGGCGTCCACGAACTCCTGTGCCGCGGGTTCGAGCGAGATTCCGAGCGGGTTTCCGGTCATCGAGATTCCTTTCCCTACATCGATCGGATAGCCAATCCAGTCTGCTCGGCGGGCCACCGCCCGCGCCCCTCGCTGCGGGCCGTAATTCCCCCCGATCAGGACACCGCGAGGGTGGGCGGCCCGTAGTCCACGCCCGTGGATCGGAAGCGCTGCTGATACTTCCGGGGCGAAATGCCCAGTCGCGCAACGAATGCGCGGCGCATGGCCTCACTGCTGCCATATCCGGCGGCCATGGCCGCCTCGGTGACGCTGTAGCCCGCGTGCAGTTTGTCCCGCGCCAGGCCGAAGCGGATGAAGGCCACGTACTCGGCGGGTGAGTTCTCCAGTTCGGCGCGGAACAGGCGGGTCAGATGCCGCACGCTCACCCGCGCGTATGCGGCGAGTGATCGCACCGTATGCGGATGGGCCGGATCGGCGCAGATCAGGTCGGCGACCGCGCGCACCAGCGGACTGCGTGGCGCGGCACCGTGCAGTGAAGCCGAGAACTGCGACTGACCGCCCGCGCGCTGCATGTACACGACCAGCGATTGCGCCACCGCGCGAGCGTTATCCGCGCCGTGATCCTCCTCCACGAGCGCCAGCGCGAGATCCACCCCGGCCGCGACACCCGCCGAACTGTAGGTGGTTCCATCGCGCACGAAGATGGCATCCGGATCCACCCGAATCTTCGGATACCGCGCGGCCAGGTCGCGGGTGAACTTCCAATGCGTGGTGGCACGGCGACCGTCGAGCATTCCGAGTTCGGCGAGTGCGAAGGTGCCGCTGCAGATGGAGGCCAGTCGCCGGGAATCGGCCGCGAGCCGCCGCACCGCCTCGAGCAACTCGGGTGTCACGAATTTGGCCGGAGGTAGCTCACTGCCCGGAATCACCACCGTATCGAACGGCCCGGCCTCGGCGGCGGCACCCGCGACCACCACGCTCGCACCGATCGAGGTCTGCACATCTCGCCCGTCCGCCGAGACCAGCACCACCTCATAGGCGTCCACCGATTGGTTGGCCTCCACGAAAACCTCCGCGGGACCGACGAAGTCGAGCATCTTCACGCCGTCGAAGACCAGTATCCCGATTCGCCGACGCACCTTGACCGCTTTATTGGAGGACACGTCCACCATTATTCTGGAGGCACGGCTCCAGAATCAAGTGGTGTGACACACAGCAACTCCGCAGCGGCATTGGTAGGTTGAGCGAATGGGACGCGCACGACGGTTCGACGAATCGAACCTCCTCGCTGCCGCGACAGAGCTGTTCTGGTCCAACGGATACGACAACACCTCGGTGGAGGACGTCTCCGTCGCCACCGGCGTCGGCAACGGCAGCATCTACGCGGCATACGGCAATAAGAAGGGCCTGTTCCTCGCCGCGTTCGATCGCTACTGCGAGGCCAGAGCCCAATTCGTGCGCACCACCATCGAATCCGCCCCCGGCACGGCCCGCACCGCCGTCCGCACCCTCCTGAAAGCCGTTGTCGACGACTGCGCCGCCCAACCCCACCGCCGCGGCTGCCTCATGATCAACAGCGTCGCCCACCTCGCCACCCGCATCCCCGAGGTCGCGACCACCGCGGCCCGCACCACGGCCGCCATGGAATCCGCGGTAGCCACCCGCCTGCGCCCCGCAGCACGGGACCTCACCGAAGCCGAGCTGTCCGCCCTCAGCGCGAACATCGTCCTGGTATCCCAGGGCCTCATCCAACTCAGCCGCCTGAACACCCCGCCCGCCCGCCTCGCCGCAACCGCGGAAGTCACCTGCGCCAGCCTGCCCGCCTGGGCGGACCGGTAACCGCCGTCCCGCTCCGAGTGTTGAATTCCGGGGCGGGCGTTTCGGATTCGCCCATGGATACGGGATGAGAACGGGGAGAGCTAGTCGGTCACTCGGCGAGAAGGCGTTTGGGGTGCATACCGTCCACCTGCCCGATGAAGGGTGGGTGGATGCTGTAGCCGAGCATGCGGCGGATGTCCTCGTCGACCGTGCGGGCTATATCGTGCGGGGTGGAGAGGGTGAAGGCTTCCTGTGGGCGCAGCCAGGGTTCGCAGTACTGGGCGGTGACGGCCAGGCGGGCGGCGGTGGAGCGGTTGGGGCCACCGCCGTGCCAGAGGGTGCCGAGGAAGAAGACGCAGGAGCCGGCGGACATGATTACCGGGCGGCGGCCCGAATCTCCCTGCGGGAGTTCATCACCCCAGTCCTGGCTGCCGGGGACGATTTCGGTCGCGCCGTTGGTTTCGGTGAAATCGTCGATGGCCCAGATGGTTGCGGCGCTGAGCGCTCGACGGGGGCGCGGCAGCGGGTAGAAGCCGTCATCGGTGTGCAGCATCTGGGCGGATTCGCCGGGCAGGATATTGATGACCTGCAGCATGGAGAGCAGGTAGTTGGGCATGAGGAGACGGTCGAGCAGGGCCAGTACCCGCGGATGGGCGGCCAGGCGGTCGCAGCTGCGGGTCTTGTTCAGCACACTGTAGATGCGCTGGGTGGCATGGCCCTCGAAATTGTTGCGGCCCTTGAGATTCAGCAGCGGATCGGTGTCGTCTCGAATCGCTTGCAGCTCGTGCGCCGTAATCAGATCAGGGAGGATCACGTAGCCGTCCCGCAACAGTGCGGCCAGGTCGGCGTCGACCAGTGCCGAATCCACCGTGCTCCCGCTGCTTTCGGTCCGGCGATAGGTTCCGGCCAGGTCACCGGCGAGATCGGTCACGGATGAGACTTCAGCGCTCATGGCGCACCTCCGATTTAACATAACTGAATTCTGTTATGCTTCGGAGCATGGCACGGGCTCCCCACGGTCGTCAACAACTACTCGATGCCGCTCGCGCGGAGCTGGTCGCGACCAATGGCGTGGTCGATCTCAACGCACTCAAACGGCGATCCGGGCTGAGCACCGGTGCGCTCTACCACCACTTCGGCTCCAAAGCCGGTCTGCTGGTGGCGATTTACGAGGAGTTCCACGCCGGGCTGGTCGCCGCCATCGCCGATGAGACCATCGCGGGCGAACACGGCTGGGCGGCCCGCGAACGCGCGCGTACCCGCAATTTCGTGGCCTATCACCTCGCCGATCCGCTGTCGGAGCTGTTGCTCGGCCGCATCAGCACCGAACCGGAGGTCGCCGAGGTGGAAGCCGCCACCCTCGAGCGCATTATCGAATCCGCGGGCCGCAATATCCGCTCCGGCCAGGAATCGGGCGAACTGGATGCGAGCATCGATCCGGACCTCGCCGGCGCATGTGTCATGGGCGCGCTCCGGCACGGCATGGCCGAACAACTCCGCCGCCACCCCCGCCCCTCCATCGATCAAGCGACAGCGGGGCTTTGGCGATTCATCGCCGCCGCGGTCGGCGTCAGTCCAGCTGCCACACCAGCGCCATGGTGAATGGATGGCCGCGCAGCTCCGCCCATTTCGGCTTGCGTGTCAGCCACTCGTCATCCACCAGCGCCTCGGTGACCTCGGTCAGCCGCCATCCGGCCGCGATACCGGCCGTGATATGTTCACCGAACAGGTGCAGGTGCGTACTGATCGCAAGTGGCTCACCGAATTCGGGCGTGTAATGCGTGGGCATACCCGTCACCATCATGAACTGTGGGTGATAGGCCACCAGGACGAATGTCGCACCGCGGGCGGCCAATCGGCCCGCCTCGGTATAGAACGGGGCCAGCTCCGGCAGGTGCTCGTCGATCAGCGAGGAGATCACCACATCGTATGCGCCGCTTGGCAATCCGGTATCACGGACATCGGCCTGGGTCAGGGTGGTGTGCGCGCCGCGAGCCCGGGCGCGTTCGAGCATTCCGGCGCTGAGGTCGACCCCGTCGATATGGGTGAGACCGTGCGCGCGCAACCAACCGCCGGTGCGGCCGGTGCCGCAGCCCAGATCGGCGGCGCGCCCGTGCCAGCGCACCCGAACGCGCTCGAGTAGCGCGTAATCCATCTCGTCCATGACGGTCTGCTCGTAGGTCGGGGCCCAGCCGTCGTATCCGGTGGCCACATCGACGGTTCGGTAGTTGCGGCGGTCGAAATCGGCGAAGGTCGGCATAGCGGCAGTATTCCGCGCCGAAGCCGTATCGGGCCAAGTATTTTCGGCTGGCCGCGCCGAAACCCGGTGAAGCGCGGCGATAGCGCCTAACCTGGGGTTTGTTTCAACTCGACCAAAACGGGAATGGCTGCAGTGCCCAACTGTCCAGTTGCAGCCGTCTGGCGCAGAACGCAGGAGCAACCCAGCGTGAGCAGGAAAGCAACAACCACCCATCTCGAACCCGAGCTCGATCAGAATTCCGTCAAGGCGGTCAGCGGCGCCGATGCCTGCTGGCCCGAACCAAGTCCATTGGCTTCCTGGTGGGAGGGGGTCATGTTCGACGACACCGAACCCCACCGAATCACCCGCGATATAGCCTGAGGATCGGCTCGATCCGACTGCCGCACAAGCGAACTTGTCGGTGGGCGGGAATACGCTCGATAAGTAGATTCTGATTTGCCTATCAGCGTAAAGAGTTGATCTTCATGACTGTATTCGCCGTTTATGGGGCCACCGGTCATACCGGTCGCCTGGTCACCGCCGACCTTCTCGCCCGGGGTCGGGATGTCATTGTCTCCGGGCGAGATTCCGGTGCGCTGGCCGCGCTCGGACAGGCGCGCGTCATGCCCGCGGGGCTCGATGATCCCGCCGCACTGCGCGCGCTCGCCGAGGCCGCCGATGTGCTCATTCACTGTGCGGGACCCTTCACCACCACCGGACTGCCCGTTGCCACGGCCGCGGTCGAGGGGGGTTGCCACTATGTCGATCATGCCGTCGAGGTGCATTTTGTGAAGCGGCTGTTCGATACGTTTCCCGAGCGCGCACAGCGGGCCGGGGTCACCATGCTGCCGAGTGTGAGTTTCTATGGCGGACTGGGCGATTTACTCGCCGGTGCGGTGGCCCGGGACATATCCGAAATCGACCGAATTACCGTGGCTTACGCCGTCCACAATTGGATGATGACGCACGGCGCGGTGGAGACCGCACGGTTGCTTTTCTCAGATACCGACCGGATCGGATATTTCGACGGGAAGCAACAGTACGGATTCGTGGAGCCGCGCCAGGCGATATTCGCCTTCCCGCCCCCGGTCGGTCCGCGGCCGATGATCGCGCCGGTGCCGTTCCCGGAGGCCGTCACGGTCCCCCGGCATACCCGGACCAAGGCAGTCGAGGCACAGCTCACCGCCGCGACCTTCGCCGAGGATCAGGCGTTCACCAGTGAGCAGGTCGATGCCGATGCGCGGGCGGAGAGCGAATTCACCATTACCGCACAGGTTCTCGCCGCCGCCGGCTCGGCGGCCGGGCATCTGCGCGGCCGGGATCTATGGCGCGCCGCGGCACTGGCATCCGTCGAGGCCGCCGTCCGGCTGGCCGGAGGCGTGGCGAAGAGCGGAGTGCACAGTCCCGCAGAGGCTTTCGACGCCACCGAATTCCTGACCGCGCTCGCCGACCGCGGCGCGTTCACCCTCGAACTGCCGAAGAAGGCGTGAGGAGAACAGCGATGGAACCCATTCTCGTCACCGGTGCGGCCGGTGGTAGTCAGGGCGGTACCGGTCGCACGGTCGCGGAGACGCTGCTGCGTGCGGGCCTGCCGGTGCGCGCCTTCGTGCATAGCGATGACGCCCGCACCGCCGAACTGAAGGATCTCGGCGCCGAGGTGGTCCGCGGGGATCTGCGCGAGATCAGCTCGGTGCTACCCGCGGTGCAGGGTGTGCGCCGCGCGTACTTCACCTACCCGGTCACCGCCGGAATGCTCGACGCCACAGCCGTTTTCGCGGCAGCGGCGCGCGAGGCCGACCTACATCGCGTGGTCGCGGTCTCGCAGCTCGGATCCGCCCATAACGCCGGAACGCCGCATATGCGCAGGCACTGGGTGGCCGAACAGGTCCTCGATCGCGCCGAGATCGGCGCCGTACACCTGCGTGCGGCGGTCTTCTTCGAGAATCTGCGGGTGGCGATCGGTGCCAGCGACGTTCTCGCGCTACCGCTCGGCTCACCGGACACGGTGCTGCCCTTGATCGCCGCCGATGATGTGGCGGGCGTGGGAGCCGGTGTCCTGCGCACCGATGATCCGGTGGATTCGGTGCTCTGGCTGGCGGGCGAGATCATGACCGTGGGCGCGGCGGCCGAGCACTTCGGCGTCCGCTATGCGCATGTGGACGCCGAGGAGTGGGCCGAGACCGCGATCTCCCGATATCGCGATCCGGTGGCGGTCGACCACCTGACCCACCTGTGGACCATGTTCGCCGCCATCGGCTCGGGTCATGAACTCTTCCGGGTGACCGAATCGATCGAGCATTACACCGGTCGACCGCCAATCACCCTGCGCGACTACCTATCCCGCGATTGACGAGCTAGGCCGCCTTACGATCCGGGCCCGCCCCGGCGCCGGGATCGTCGAACATCGCGCGGTGCATCGCACACCGATGCGCCGGTCCCGGCTTACAGAAGGCAGGATCCAGTCGCTGCACGAAGGTGAGGTTGTCACGCCGCCAGCAATCCATACAAACCGGCTCGTCCATGGCGTCCTCCTAGGTCTTTCGAAAGGCCTGCGATTCGGGGGTTCCCCCGCGCACCACCTCTCACTCCCGACGTATCCATCCGCTCATCACGAAGCCGCCATATTGTTACCGCGCACACCGATTCAGCCGTTCGCGGTCGGATTGCGGTGCCTGCCACCACCTTGGGGGCCGAGCGATATGAGAGTCATGATGGCGATTCCGATCTGGATATGCCGATCCAATGATTGTGCGGTCTCGAGCCGAATTGGGCGACCGATACAGAAAGATCGTCGCGGCCGCCCGACCGCGGCTAGCTGACACCTACCTTTCGGATGAGTGCGGCCGCACCCGGGCCGGTCAGGGCGTCGAGGCGGGCGGTGCGGCCCGAAGCGAGCAGCAGCAGGTCGGCGATCGGGGCTTCGACGAGCGTGCCCGCGCCCGCTGACCAGTCGGTATCGGTCGCGGTGAGATGGAAACCGGCGAGGCGCTGTTCGGAGTGGAACAGCCACTTGGTGCTCCACACCCGTTCCATCGCCAGACGGGCTGCCGCCGTGGGCATTTCGATTCGCACGCCGAGCGGGATCGCGATGTCCTGGATATGGACGAGCACATCCATCAGGCGATCGGCCGGCGTGGTGCCCGGTGCGGTGGTGCGCAGCCCGATCGTGGCACGCAGCTCCTGCAGCAGTTGCCGGGAGCTCCGGCTCTCGGCATGCCGGATTCCGGTATCCCGAGCGAAGCGGGTGATGCTGCCGCGCGCCCGGATCAGATTGATCAGCAGTGAACCGAGAGTCGGATTGCTGGAGAGCACGACGTGGGCGACCACATCGCGGATGCGCCACTCCGCGCAGAGCGAATCGCGATCCCAATCCTGCTCGGAGAGTGATTCGAGCAGTTCCACCAGGGTTACGCGCTCGGCGGAGACGGCCCGCCAGATATCGTCGGAGGTCATAGCCATTGGGGTGAATTCCTTTCGCTTCGGCGCTAGTACCGTAGGAACTCCACCCGGGTGGAGGTTCAAGGAATAGTGACCCACGACACACTTCGCGGATTGGTGAGCATCGGGGAGCTGGCGCAGCTCACCGGCGTTCCGGTGCGCACCATCCGGTTCTACTGCGACAACGGGGTTTTGGAGTCGGTGCGCAGCTCCGGCGGGCATCGCATGTTCGACAGCGGGCGGGCAGCCGAACGGCTGCTACTGGTGCGGCGGTTGCGCACCCTCGGGGTGGGGTTGCCCGCGATCGGCGCGGTGCTGACCGGTGAGCAATCGCTCGCCGATGCCGTGGCGGCCGAGCGGGCGGCGGTGGATGTCGAACTCGATGGATTGGCCTGGCGGCGAGCCTGTCTGCGCGCCATCGAGAACGCCGATCCGGCCGAGCGGGCCGCACGTCTGGAATTACTCGCGAATGTGCAGAGCGGTGCGTCCGCGTACGAGACGCTGGTGGGGTTCTGGCGACGGGTGCTCACACCGGTGCCGTCGGAGTTGTTCGACGGGTTTCTGGATATGAATGTGCCGGGGCGACTCCATGATCCGACGCCGGAGCAGGTCGTGGCCTACGCCGAGTTGGTGACACTGGTCATCGACCGGCAGTTCGGCCTGGTCGTGTCACAACAGCTCTGGCGCGCCGACCCGTATCGGATTCCGGATCGAGCGGGTTTGATCGCCGGGGTGGGCGAGGCGTGCGGAATGGCGGAGACCGCCATCGCCGCGGGCGTGGCGCCCTCCCCCGGTCCGGAGCTGGATCGATTCGTGGGCGCGCATGCCGCCGCGCGTGCCACCCGCGATACACCCGGGTTCCGTGCACGACTCGCCACCGGCTGCCCTGACACGGACCCGCGCACTCGGCGGTATTGGCAGCGAGCGGGCGAGATCATGGGCGCCTCGACCACCGCCGGCGCGGGTCAGCGCTGGTTGTTCGACGCACTCGCCCGGACAACGAGCGAACCGACCCCCGGCACGCGTTGACGCCGACCCGAGACGCTTTGACACACGCGGCGGCCGGGCACGCAGATCAGGCCGCCACGGCGCGCCGGAGTTGGCGCAGCACGGTATGGGGATCCGCGACATCGACCACGAGCCGGGTGAAATCGGCCCCCGCCAAATCGATCCGCACACCCTGCCCACCGAAGTGCGTATCCCAGAATTCCTTCCGCCCCTTACCTCGGAAGGTTCCGGCCGCGATCACGCCCGGAAAGAAGGTGCCGGGGGCCCGGACCCACGGCGGCCGCAGATCCACTTCGGCCGGGCCCACCGCCGTGACCTGCGATAGATCGAACGTAAGCCGCTCGCGCAGCGCCAATACCCGATGCGCTCCGGTCACGTGCACGGTCACGGTTGTCCCCGCGATCTCCAACTCGACCATCGCGCACCTCCACTCGCACCGACGAACTTCCGCCCTCCACAGTGCCGCGCGATTCTGGTCATAGGCTGAGCGTCGCCTACGAGATCTCTCAGATTCGCGCCGATACTGTGGCAGCCGTGATCGCGAACAGGAGGGTTCGGTGGGCCGCGGTGGCCGGGGCGGTCGCGGTGCTGCTCGCGGGCTGCGCGAGCGAGCCGAGTTCCGGTGAGACCGATATCGACGCACCACGGCGGATGCGCGCGGTGGAGCGGCTGCTGGAGCGATACGACCATGGGACGGGGCTCTGGGAGAACGATGCGAGTACATGGCAGAGCGCCAACGCACTGAACTCGTTGATCGATTACATGCGCGGGACCGGGGATCGCCGATATCTCGGGTATGTCGAGTGGACCTACGCGCACGGCGAGGTGGCTCGCACCGGTCTACCTCGGACGACCGGATACAACGATGACGAATTGTGGTGGGCGCTGGCCTGGATCAATGCGTTCGACCTCACCGGGCAGGAGCGCTATCTCACCGCGGCGCGGACGATCGTGGACGGGCTCGACGAGCAGCGGGCGTCATTCTGCGGTGGTGGAATGCCTTGGGCGCGTGTGGGAGTGGATCCGCAGCTGCGGCCGTGGCGGCAGGTGAACTCGATCACCAATGCGCTGTATCTCAGTGCGACAGCGCAACTCGGCGTCCGGGTCGAGGCCGCGGATCGGTCGCGGTATCGCGCGCACGCCACCGCTACCTGGGACTGGTTCGCCAGGGGAGCCGGAGGCGCGCTGGTGGACTCCGCCGGGGTGCTGAACGACCATCTCGACCAGTACGAGAACACCTGCGTGCTGGTCGACGAGAACACCCGCTGGACCTATGGGCAGGGCGAGATGCTCACGGGAATCGTTGCGCTGTACCGGCTTACGGGCAATGCTCAGCTACTGGGGATCGCCGATCGGATCGCCGCGACCACGACTCGTGAGGGGTCGCCGTTCATTCGGGACGGGATTCTCGACGAGCCGAGCGCCACCGGCTGCCCGGGTTCGTCCTGCCACGATGCCGAGATCTATCGGGGTGTCTTCGTGCGCGGCTACCGGGACCTGTTGCGGACCGGTCGATCGCAGGTCGCGTCGGTCGATTTCCTCACCCGCCAGGCGAACTCGCTGCGCGATACCAACGGCGAGTACGGATTCCGCTGGCAGGGTGTACCGCAGGCGGATGATCACCCCAACTTCGCCACCCAGGCGGCGGCCTTGGACGCACTCAACGCCCCGCACCGGACGACCCCGTAGCACGCCCGCAAAGCCGACGCAGCACGTCGAACATCGTGCCGCTCAGCGGGAACCGCTTCCGGACTGGACGGCATCCAACACCGCGACATCCGCAGTGGCAAGGGGCGTTGGAATTTCGGCGTGAGGGTCTTTGGTCCTCAATTAGTCCCATACCAGGCACTTCGGACTCGACTCGGCGCCGGTGTGAGCTACTGTCGTACCCGAACGCACGATGCCCACCGCAATATTTCTGCGGTGGGCATCGTGTATGTACTGTGTGCCGCATTCGCTGTTGTGGCGCACAGCCGCCGACGTCCGACCTGCGATCGGGCGCCAGCGGATCTCGGGTAGCCCGTCGGCGGCGGTGTACTTCCTTGGAAGTGTGCCCAGCATCGTCGCCGACGGGTCCGGTCAGCGCTACCTTAGCGCGGCAGCGGCGATTTCGGTGGAATCGTTCCGTGCGTCGCTACCCCTCGCGCTGTGGACGACGCGTTAACGTGAATGTCGCTGGTCTATTGTTCCGCCTCCCGACAACCCCTCACCCGGTGCGGTCGACAACGAGGATTCCCGGTAGACCGACGGGGTGGGACGTGGAAAGGACACTTTTGTTCACCAGTCACCGCTTGGCCGCTACCGTCGCTGTTTTCGGCGTTCTGCTCGTCGCACCCCCGCTGATCACCCACGGTGCGGCACTACCCGTTCCCGCTCCGCAGGCGACGATGAATTGTCAGGAATCGGGGTCGGTGTCGTGGGCTGCCCCTGGAATAGGCACCGCGCCCGCGACCATCGAATGGAATGCCGGAATCGACTTCACCAACTGCACCGGATCGGCAGTCGATCAAGGACATTCGACACCGGTGCGCCTGGCCGAGAAGGGAACCGAACTCGTATCCTGCGACGGCGACGTCTCGGTCCACACCGGTACCGGCGAAATCACCTGGTCGGACGGTTCCACCAGCCAGATCTCCGCCGGGGTGAACGTACAGAGCAAATCCGCCGGTGCGGGCCACGGCACCTTCCCGATCACCATTCTCACGGGCAACTACGTCGGTCATCCGGTAACGGACGACAACACGGTGACTCCGTCGGGCCAATCGTGTCCAGGTCTCACCAAAGCCACGCTCACCGGCACGCTGTCCATATTCTGATCGACCCTCGCACCACTCGGTATGAGCAGAGCTTCGCGCAGACCGATCAGCGAACCAGTGTGGCTGGTCAACCCCCGAATGCTGCCGAACAGCATGACGGGGTTGTGGTCGCCCCACCGCAGCGCACCACTCGCGGGCGCTGACGCCGAACCGATCACCGCCGGGGAGGCCGAGCACGACAGGTTCTTCGGCATCCGACGCGTCTCAGCCGATCCCGCCACCCTGTGGCGGACGGCTTTGACGCGCGGCCTGCCGCAGCTCACCGCCCGACTCGCCGCACAGACCCCACCCGTGCACGAACCGGATCTCCTCGCCGGCTTAGCTGCCGCGGCACCCCCGGAGCTCATCCGATCCCTGACACCATCGCCCACCGCACCGACCGACATCCCCTGGACCGCGCTGGACTGGTGGGTGCAGGGGCACCGTCTCTTCGCGGTCCTGACCCAGATGACCACGGTGGCACTGCATCACGCCTGCCTGCACGAACACCTGGGTATCCCGAGCGCCGCCAGCGCGGGCCTCGATATCGCCGCGGCGCTGTTCCATTCCAGCGCAGCGGTATTGCGCATCACCGCGAACTTCGGCCCCACGCTCTACGCGGAGCAGATACGACCGCTGATGGCACCGCCCCATGTCTCGCCGGGATTCAGCGGACTGCTGTCGGCGGATCATCGGGCGTTGGTCGCGGCGCTGCGGCAATGCCGACATGGCATGGACAATCCTTCGACGCGCTCCGGGGTCGCGCGTCTGCGGGCCGCGCTCACGGCGGTATACGCGTCACACGAAGGCGTCTGCGAACGCTTCGTCGGTGACACCGCACCCAGCCTCCGCACGGTGGCGAGCCCCCGCGGTTCCGCAGCGGTCATCGTGTTGCACGAGCTCGGACAACGGCGGATCGGGCTGCTCCCACCGGGTGCGCCCTCACTCGCCGACGTCGGCGCTGCGGCTGATCTGATCCCAGGCGGCGGCGACATGCTCGAACCTGGTAGCCGTACCGCCGATCGCCAGACGAAGCGTGAACGCGCCGCGAATCACGGTGTGGGACAGATAGATCCGACCGGAGGCGTTGAGCGATTCGAGCAACCGCTGATTGGGTTCATCGGCCCCACGAAGCCGGAAACAGACCAGTGACAGCCGATGCGGAGCGATCAGCTCGAAGCGTTCGTCCGCACTCACCCATGCGGCGAATTCCTGTGCCAGCGCGACACTGTGCCGTAGATGCGCCCGCAATCCCTCGACCCCGTAGCAGCGAATAACCGCCCAGAGTTTGAGCGCGCGGAACCGTCGCCCCAAGGGCACCTGCCAGTCCCGGTAGTCGACCACCGCACCCGCGTCGGTCGCGGTATTGCGCAGATACTCCGGCAGCACCGACAGCGCGCCCACCAATGCCTCCCGGTCGGCGATATAGCAAGCGTCGCAGTCGAATGCGGTGAGCAGCCACTTATGCGGGTTGGTCGCATAGGAATCGGCGTAGGCGCCCACCCCTTGATGAATCCACCGAAACTCCGGGCACACCGCGGCCACCCCGGCATAGGCCGCGTCCACATGCAGCCACACCCCGAATTCCTGGCAGATCCGACCGATCGACTCGACCGGATCGACCGCACCCGTGGAGGTGGTGCCCACCGTGGCCATCACCATGACCGGGATAATGCCCTGCGCCACATCATTTTTCATCGACTCTCGCAGCAGGTCCGGATCCATCGACAGGTCCGGACGGGTTTCGATGAACCGGATCGACGATGCGCCGAGACCGGTGATGCGCACGCCCTTCTCCAGCGCGGAGTTCGCCTGCGTCGAGGTGTACACCGCATAGCGACCGCGCTCGACACCGTCACGGGCGACCTCACCGCCCGAGATCCGGTGTAGCGCAGCCACCAACGCCACGAGTATCGCGCTCGATGCCGAGTCCTGGATGACACCGCCACCGGTGCCCGCGAACGTGAATTTCTCCGGCAACGCCAACATCCCGGCGAGCCAATCGAGTACATGCTGTTCCAACTCGGTACACGCCGGACTGGTCTGCCACAGCATCCCCTGCACGCTCAGCCCGGAGGCGAGCAGCTCCGCGAGCACCGCCGGACCGGACGTGCTGGTCGGAAAGTAGGCGAAGAATCCAGGATGCTGCCAATGCGTCAGTGCCGGAACCACAATCGTGTCGAGATCGGCGAGTACAGCATCGAAGGACTCACCGGCCTGCGGCGGTGCGGGCGGCAACTGCTCGCGCACCCACCCCGGTGACACCGGGGATCGCACCGGCAAGGACTCCACCCGCCCCCAGTAATCCGCGATCCAATCCACCGCGGCCCTGCCGTGACGGCGAAACTCCTCGGCGGTCATGTGAACGGGCACAGGTGTTTCGGCCATCGGCGGTCGGGTCACGGCGCTGCGGGCGGCCGCTGGCCCGTTCTCCTTCTTGTCGTCGGTGCGCGGATGCGGTGAGCAGTTACCGAGATACGAACGAACACGAGATGCGGAGCGGTTGAGCAGCGACGATCCTATCCCCCGCTCGCGGCGCCGAGCCCGCGAGCGCGCCGATCGCGGGCCTGACATGCCAGAATTCGCGGGTGCGCATTCCCTCGATCGATGTTGCCGTGGGCAGTGATACCGGCAGACGCTATTCGGCCAACTTCGATGTCAGCTATCTGCGTGAGCGTCCACTGCTGGCCGTGCTGGCCGACGGTATGGGAGGCGGGCCGGGCAGCGCGGCCGCGGGGCGGACAGCGGTCGAGCTCTTTGTCGATCACCTCGGTCGCGCACCGGAACCCGGACCGGATACGCTGCGCGACGCGGTGGCCGAGGCACATGAGCGGGTGGGTCGAATCGGTCAGGAATTGCGGGATCTGGCCGGGTGCACGCTGACCGCCATTGTCGCTGCGCCACAGGGCTATTGGCTCGTGCAGATCGGCGACTCACGGGTCTACCGGTTGCGGGCCGGGCTGCTCGAACTCTTGACGACCGACCACACCATGGCCTGGCTCGGGGCCGTACACGGTTGGTATTCCTTCGACTCCGCGCAGGCCGCGGCCGCACGGTATCAGCTGACCCGCTATATCGGACACGGCGGCGCACCGGAACCGGACGTATTCCAGGTGACCATGAGACCGGGCGACCGCTACCTGATGTGCACCGACGGTGTATCCGATCAGATCGGCTACGACGAGCTGCGGGTCTTCCTCGGTCGCAATGCCACTGCGCGGTCCATCGTCGGTGAGATCCTGGCCGCCTGCGATGCGGCCGGCGGAATCGACAACGCCACCGCCATCGTGCTCGGCGTCGACTGATCACCATCGGTGAACAGCGTTCACTTTCGTGATGTCCAGCACTTGCGGTGCGGTCACTTCGTAGAATTCCTATGCTATTCGGGCTCGGCTGGGTATGAACTAGGCGAAACATGCTTAAAGCGCAAGGAGATCGACGATCATGCATGCTCAGAACCTGAGTGCATCCGCCCCCGAGACGGATACCGAGCTGGAATCCGCCATCGCGCTGGTGCGGACGAAAGCCCCCGAGACCCGGTTCGGCCGGTTGTCCGCTCGGCGGCCTGCCAACGGCGGCAAGTACATTCAGGTCAATCGAGTCGACGCCGCCGGCCTGGTACTGCCGAGTGGCTGGACCTTCCTGGTCGATACAGCGAAGGAGACCGTGGTCAGGACCGCGGTCGATCCGGAGAACTTCGACCCCAAATACGCTGTGCGCCACGGTATGGCGTGCTGATCGAAGTCCGGGGAGGTTCATCTCCGAACGGCCACACCGAGCTTCCGGTCCGACTCCGCCGCTAGCGCTCCTCACCCCGAAGCTCAGTGTGGGATGAGGCTCGCCGGGCGCGGGGCGGGACGGGAGGTCAGGTGGGCCTCGATCACCGCCGCGAGCGGTAATCCGCCGTAGATGTCGAATCCACCGCCCGCACCGGCGATCAGCATGTCGGTCGCGGTGCGCAGGCGATGGAACAGCGGTGGTTCGGCCAGGCTGAAATCAGACACTTGACCATTCTGGCCGCCGAATCCGCCGGCGGCCGCAGGATCAGGTCAGCGGGCCTGGCGGCCTACGGCATTGAGGTGGGTCAACGCCTGGGCGTACGAGGTGAGCAGGCCGGTCTCGGCGTAGGGAATGCCTCTGGCGGCGCAGAATTCGATGACGATGGGCTGGGCGAGGCGCAGGTTGGGGCGGGGCATGGAGGGGAAGAGATGGTGTTCGATCTGGTAGTTGAGGCCGCCGAGGGCGGTGTCGGTGACGAAACTGCCCCGGACATTGCGGGAGGACAGGACCTGACGGCGCAGGAAGTCGGTGTTGTCCCCTTCGGGGAAGACTTCCATACCTTTGTGATTGGGGGCGAAGGTGCAGCCCATGTAGAAGCCGAACAGGCCCTGTTGCAGGGCGATGAAGACCAGGGCCTTGGCCGGTGACAGAACCAGCAGGACCGTGGCGAGGTAGCCGGCGGCGTGCGCGGCCAGCAGCGCGCCTTCCCAGAAGCGGTGTCGCAGTGGCCATTTCACCACCGCGCGGACGCTGGAGAAGTGCAGGCTGCCCGCCTCCAGGAACAGCATCGGGAAGAACAGCCACGCCTGGTAGCGGAAGATGAAGCGGCGCAGGCCCTTACCGGCCACCGCGCGGGCTCCCGAGTGCGCCAGGACGCCCGAGACATCGGGATCCGCGCCCTCGGTGTTGGGGTGGGCGTGATGGCGGTTGTGGTTGCTCGTCCACCAGCCGATGCTCAGTCCGGTGGCGAGATTGCCCGCGATCAAACCGTATACATAGTTCGCATGGCGCTTACCGAAGATCTGCCGGTGCCCGGCGTCATGCCCCAGGAACGCGAGCTGGGAGAAGACCGCCGCCAAGAATACCGCGACGGCCAATACCCACCACGAGTCACCGATCGCCACCAGCGCGGCCCAGCCACCCACGAAGGCGGCTCCGGTCAAGGCACTTCGCCACGCGTACGAGCGCAGGCGTCGGTCCAGCAAACCCGCCTGGCGCACCCGCCGCATCAACACCGCGTACTCACTGCCGCGTATCGGTGCGGAATCACGCACCACCGGCACCCGACTCTGCACTATCGACGCAGACCTGCGCTGCGTCATCTCTATCACCACGGGCTCTGCACATCCTGCTGTCGCTGTTGATCGGCGGACGCCCCATTAGCGCCCGCCGCCGCACCGGATTCCGAAGTCAGCACATGGCCGCTCGCCTGCCTAGCCAACAGCATGCCGCGCCGCGACCACCATCAGATGAACATACGTGCCGAACGGCAACACATCTGCATGACGATTGCACCCTGCGGGCTTCGGGCCGGTATCAGTCGATCCACAAACGGGTTTCATGAGCGGCGATCAACGCGCTGACATGCGATAACACCGATTCGGCGGATTGCGGTGGCAGCCGGCGGCCAGCACGCAGACGCGGTGCCACATCGCCGGTCGCGCGTTCGGCCGGACCGATGACCAGTTGATACGGCACGAGTTTGGCGGCGCGAATTCGCCGGGCGAGGCTGCCGGCGTCCGCAGGGACCAGCTCGGCGCGCAGATCTATAGCACGGCAACGATCCAGCAATTCACCGGCGGCGGCCTCCTCGGTGTCCGAGACCGGCAGAATCATCACCTGAGTCGGGGCCAGCCAGGCGGGGAAGGCTCCGCCGTGCACCTCGATCAGCTGGGCGACGGCGCGCTCGACGCTGCCGATAATGCTGCGGTGCACCATGACCGGTCGATGCCCGGCCCCGTCGGCACCGATGTACTCGAGGTCGAACCGCTCGGGTTGATGGAAGTCGATCTGGACGGTGGACAGGGTCGATTCCCGGCCGGCATGGTCCGCGATCTGTATGTCGATCTTGGGTCCGTAGAACGCGGCCTCCCCTTCGACCGATTCATAGGGCAGCCCGGACCGGTCGAGAACTTCGGCGAGCAGTTTGCTCGCGCGGGTCCACATATCCGGCGCCGCAACATATTTCCCGCCGGGACCGGGCAGTGACAGTCGATAGCGCGCCGCGCTGATACCCATCGCCCGATACGCATCGCCGATCATCGCCAGCGCCGCCGCGGCCTCCTGCGCGACCTGGTCGAGGGTGCAGAAGATATGCGCGTCATTGAGCTGAATACACCGCACCCGGGTCAAACCACCCAGTGCGCCGGACATTTCGGACCGATACATGCCGCCGAGTTCTGCCATCCGCAAGGGCAACTCCCGATAGCTGTGCGAACGCGACCGATAGATCACCGCATGATGCGGGCACAGACTCGGGCGCAAGAGCACCTGCTCCCCGCCGACGTCGAGGGGCGGATACATATCGTCCCCGTAATGCTCCCAATGCCCGGATATCTCATACATTTCCCGCTTGCCGAGCACCGGCGAATAGACATGCCGATACCCGGCTCTCCGCTCCACCCCGCGGATGTACTCCTCCAGGCTGTGCCGCACAACGGCCCCATCCGGCAGCCAATACGGCAGTCCCGCACCGATCAGCGGATCGGTATCGAACAGTCCGAGCTCCCGGCCCAGTCTCCGATGGTCGTACATGTGGGACTCCTCCCATTCGAGGACGAGTGACCACGCGAAAAAGCCCCGGGCACTCGCCCGGGGCTTCGATCAGAACAAAGGTTCAGCGCGCCGGGACATACTCCGGCGTCGTGGTGACATAAGCGCGCTGCATGCCCGAGACGGTACCCCCGCATTCGACGGCCGGGCAACGGAATACCGGGCAGCCACCAATACCACTGTGTCGCAAACGAGTTCAGCTGGCACTCGCAACGTCGCCCAGCCGGATGTTGCGTTATCCGTCCGAGGGTCGGCAGTATTGCGTCCATATGACAATTCCCTCCGACCCCGCGCCCGACAGCCTCGATGGACTATCCGTCGGCGATGCGCTGGGTGCCCAGTTCTTCGTCCCCGGCCGATCCCGCTCCGAACTTCAGGCGGGACGACCGCCCGCCGCGCCCTGGCCGTGGACCGACGATACCGAGATGGCCTGTTCGGTCCTGACCGAGATCCGCGCTCGCGGTCGAATCGATCGCGACGCGCTGGCCTATGTTTTCGCCGACCGCTGCGAGCCCTATCGCGGATACAGCGGCGGCACAGTCGCATTGCTACACCAGGTACGCGATGGGCGGCCGTGGGCGGAGGCCGCCGGAGCCCTGTTCGACGGGCGCGGCTCGCTGGGAAACGGGGCCGCCATGCGGGTCGCGCCATTGGGCGCGCACTTCGCCGGAGAGTTGGATCGGGCGGCGGAGGCGCTCTCGGCCGAGGTCACCCATCGGCATCCGGAGGCGATCGTCGGGGCGATGACGGTTGCCGTCGCGGCGAGCCATGCCGCCATGACTCGTGAAACGGGCTGTGCGCCAGATGAATTGCTGGAGGTTGTCGAGCCCTATCTCGTCGATGGACGGACTGCGAAGGGTATTCACCGGGCCCGGGAGTTGCTGGGGAAATCGGTCGACGAGGCAGCCTATGAGCTGGGCAATGGCGCACAGGTCACCGCCCAGGACACGGTGCCGTTCACGCTGTGGGCGGCGGCGACCTTTCTGACCGATTACCCCGCTGCGGTCACCGCGTGCGTGCAAGCGGGCGGAGATGTGGACACCACCGCGGCGATCGTCGGCGGAATCGTGGCCGCCCATACGGGGATCGGGAGTACCGAATCGGTCCGCGGCATACCGGCGGAGTGGCTGGCGGCGCGGGAGGCGCTGCCGGGCTGGGTGCGGGGCTGAAGGGTTCCGGACACGTATCGAAGCGTGGCCGGAAATTCACCGCGGTACCGGAGAATGAAGGCGGTTCGATGATCACTTTCCGGTGCGATCGGAGCTGCCGCTATGCACGATGACCGTCGCTTGATCGAGGACCGCCTCGGGCGGGTGCTGGGTGAACGGATCTTTCCGGCGATCTATCCGGAGTCGGCGCCCCTGCGGGCGTCGATCTGGGTGGCGCCGGGGGAACCGGTCGAGGTGGCCGAGGGGATCGGGGCCCCTCGGACGCCGATCGAGTCGGGAGCCCGCTGGGGTGCGCCGTGGGGGACGAGTTGGTTGACGGTCGAGGGGACGGTGCCGCAGGCATGGGCGGGCAAGACCGTCGAGGCGCTCATCGACCTGGGATTCGACCAGAATATGACCGGTTTTCAATGTGAGGGCCTGGTGTATCGGCCGGACGGGTCACCGGTGAAGGGGCTGCATCCGCGCAATCAGTGGGTGCGGATCGGCTCACCCGTGCTGGGCGGTGAGCCGGTGCTGTTGCATGTGGAGGCGGCCTCGAATCCGATCATTCCGTTCTTCGGGCCGACCGCACTCGGGGACAGGATCACCGCCGGTGGCGATCCGCAGTATCGGCTCGGACGGCTGGATCTGGCGGTCTTCGACGAAGAGGTCTGGCAGTTGGCGCAGGATCTCGAGGTGCTCGGGGAGCTCATGCACGAGATGCCGGAGGATCCGGCGCGGCGGTATGACATCGTGCGGGCCATCGAGCGGGCGCTCGACGCGCTCGATCTGCTGAATGTGAATGCCACCGCGGCGGCGGCGCGGGCCTGTCTGGCGGAGGCGCTGGCCGCCCCGGCGATACCCTCCGCGCATCGGATCTCGGCGGTCGGGCACGCGCATATCGATACGGCGTGGTTGTGGCCGCTGCGCGAGACGGTGCGCAAGGTAGCGCGCACGACCGCGAATATGACCGCGCTGCTGGCGGATTCACCGGAATTCATCTTCACGATGTCGCAGGCCGCGCAGTACGACTTCGTCAAACAGCATCGGCCCGAGGTGTACGCGCGGATCAAACAGGCGGTGGCCGAGGGGCGATTCGTGCCCGCCGGTGGCATGTGGGTCGAGTCCGATACGAACATGCCCGGATCGGAGGCGATGGCGCGGCAGTTCGTGCACGGTAAGCGATTCTTCCTGACCGAGTTCGGTATCGAGAATCAGGAGGCTTGGCTGCCCGACACCTTCGGATTCGCGGCCGGGCTGCCGCAGATCATCAAGGCCGCCGGGTCGAAATGGCTGCTGACGCAGAAGATCTCCTGGAGTCAGATCAATCAGTTCCCGCATCACACATTTCTGTGGGAGGGGATCGACGGGACGCGGATCTTCACACACTTCCCACCGGTCGACACCTACAACTGCTCGATGCAGGGGCGCGAGATCGCGCATGCGGCAAGGAATTTCAAGGAGAAGGGCCGGGCGTCGCGATCGCTGGCCCCGACCGGCTGGGGTGATGGTGGCGGCGGGACCACCCGGGAGATGATCGCCAAAGCCGCGCGGATGGCGAACCTCGAAGGTTCGCCGAAGGTGCGGTGGGAGACGCCCGCCGACTTCTTCACCGAGGCCGAGGCCGAGTACGCGAATCCCGCGGTGTGGGTGGGTGAGCTGTATCTGGAGCTGCATCGCGCCACGCTCACCAGTCAGGCCCGGACCAAGCAGGGGAACCGGCGGAGCGAGCATCTGCTGCGGGAAGCCGAACTCTGGGCCGCCACCGCGGCGGTACGCAAGGGCTTCGACTACCCGTACGCGACGCTGGACCGGATCTGGAAGACGGTCCTGCTGCACCAATTTCACGATATTCTGCCCGGCTCGGCGATCGCCTGGGTGTACCGCGAGGCCGCGCAGACGTACGCGGCCGTCGCGGAGGAGCTCACGGCGATCATCGATGAAGCGCAGCGTGCGCTCGGTGGCGATCGGCCGGGACCGAACGTCTTCAATTCGGCTCCGCACACCTGGTATTCGGTTCCGGCCGGAGGTGCCGGACCGATGCGGACCGCTCCCCCGTGCTCGGTGACCGAGCGCTCCGACGGTGGGTTCATTCTCGAAAACAGTGTGCTGCGCGTCGAAGTCGATGTGCGGGGGCTGGTTGTCTCGATCTTCGATCTCGAGCATCAGCGCGAGACACTGCCGCCCCATGCGGCCGCGAATCTCTTGCAGCTGCACCCGGATCTGCCGAACTCCTGGGATGCCTGGGATGTCGATCTCTTCTACCGCAATCGGGTCACCGATCTCGTCGACGCGGATTTCCTCGTGGCGGATAAGGATTCGACCGCCGCCGCCACGGTGCGCATCGGCCGCTCCTTCGGGTCATCCAAGGTCGCGCAGACGGTGACACTGCGGGCAGGCGCACGCGCACTGGATATCGACACCGCCGTCGACTGGTTCGAGACCGAGAAGTTCCTGAAACTCGCATTCCCCCTGGACATTCACGCCGATCGCTATGCCTCCGAAACCCAGTTCGGGCATATGTATCGGCCGACGCACACCAATACCAGCTGGGAGTACGCGAAATTCGAGGCATGTAATCACCGCTTCGTCCACCTCGGCGAACCGGGCTGGGGTGTGGCGCTGGTCAATGATTCGACCTACGGGCACGATGTCACCCGCACCGTCCGCGATGACGGCGGGACCACGACCACGCTGCGGGCCTCCCTGCTGCGGGCACCGCGATTCCCGGATCCGGAGACCGATCACGGATCGCATCATTTCCGGCATTCCCTGCTGCCGGGCGCCTCCATCGCCGATGCCGTGCGGGACGGGTATCGCATCAATCTCACGACTCCGATGCCCGGTGTCGCACAGGGCGTGCAGCCGCTGTTCGGCATCGACAATGACGCCGTGGTGACCAGTGCGGTCAAACTCGCCGATGACGGGAGCGGCGATATCGTGCTGCGGGTTTACGAGGCGCATGGCGGCCGCGCGGAGGCAGTGGTATCCCCCGGATTCGATTTCAGCGGATACGAACTGTGCGATCTGCTCGAACGCCCACTGGCCGGAGAATCCGTAGAGAGCCCTCGGAGCGAGGGAATTCGATTGCGGCTGCGACCATTTCAGCTCGTGACACTGCGCTTCACCCGCACGACCGAATCCGCTTGGAACAAACACTCCGCAATGCGGGGTTGACATCCGAGCCGCCCGCACGCGGGCTGTGCGGGGTAATCCGCAGGTGCTCGGTGCACCGCTGTCCGCGCCGGTGCGATGGCGGCGAATCTGCCAGCCGGGTCAACGGCACGGCGAGACAGGCCCCCGACATCAGGGGGGCTCTACTACCCGTTCGCCACCGTCCGCGCACTCGCTGCGGTCCGGAACGGTGGCTGCTGAGGAACCGACCTGTAGCAATCCGTCCTCGATCGCCGAACAAGTGCTAGGTTGCGTCGGTTGTCTTGTATCGGATGGAGTTTCGGGTGGGGCTGGGAAATTTTTGGCGGCGCGGACAGGAGCCCCGGAACGAGATAACACCGGAGGTGGCGGACGACCTGTGGGAGTCGTACGCGGACGTGCTGACCTGGCGTTTGTTCACCCTGCCGCTCGGGGGCCGAATCATGCTGTCCCCCGGGCAGGGTCGCACCGCGCGCTTCACCCGGGACGGCGGTGGGCTGGAGTGGGCGCTGTTCGCACCCGGCCAGGACAATCTGCCCAGTCGCCGACTGCCCTGGCCCGCACGCTTCTCGGAGTACGAGAGCTTCGCGACCATGGCGGTGCGCGGATTTCGCGAGCTCTTCGGCGTCACACTGCCATTCGAGTTGACCGCGCAGGCGTGGGTCGAGGACGCCGGGGAGCGACTCGAGACGCGCGGAATCGGATTCGCCGAATTCGGTGACGATATGAGCGATCTCGATGCGGACGCGGCGTTCGAGATGATCGAGATCGGGCGCGAGATCGGCGCATCCGATCGGGAGGTCAGGACACACGACCACGGGCTCGCCATGGTCTATGGCACGCGGATGCTCGAGCAGCAACAGGTCGAGATCCTCATCGGCGGGGCGGAGCAGTGGCCGGTGCGCGATCACACGGTGCATTTCATCGGGGTGAGTGGGGACGACCGGCTGGTCGTCATGGATGTGTTCGTCAATCTCGAAGGGCTGGAGGGCATTCCGGCCGCGAGCACCGAAGTCGACGGGCGGATGGTGGATCGGGGCACTCCGGCGTACGCGCGCGCCATGATCGACGCGGATCCGGATTTCCGGCGGGTGCTGGCGCAGCGGCCCGCACTGGCGCAGGGGCTGGCCGAGCATCGGGTCCAGATCGACTATTCGATCCTGGAGATCGATTCGCGGCAGCGGGCGCTGCAGCATCGCTTCGATGGCGCACCACCGGTGGTAGTCGATCTCGAGTACTCCGACGGTGCGGTGGACGATGCGAACGGTCCCGCGACCGATCCCATCGACGTGCGCCTGCCCTTCGATCCGTTCCCACTGCTGCAGCCCGCGGATTGGCCGTATCGGAATCGAATTCCACACTGGCCCAGCGCATCCGGTAACGCGCCGATCATCGTGTTGACCGGCGATACCGGCGCCGGCTACGCCATCCAGAGTTACGACCAGTCCGCGCCCGAGAGCGAGTTCATGCTCCCCGCGGCGATCGCGCGCCTGACCGGGCTGCATCGCTACGACTGGGAGATCGACGAGCTCTACGGCCTGGCCGTCGCCACCTGCTCCGGTCATGACTTCTCGGCGGAGAAGGTCCTCGATCCGCACGCGATGTTGGACGCGCACAACGCACTTCGCACCGCACGCCTGTGGGTGGCTACGCCGCGCCGAACCTGTCTGACCGCCGTTCCGTATGACCTCGATGATCGGCAAGCGCTGGTGTTCCAGCATCTCGTGCGCCTCACCTATGACGACGACTCCTACGGCAACGCCCCCATCACCCGCGGCGTGTACCTCGTCGAACATGGCCGCATCACAACCTTTGTCGACGATGTGGACCTCATCGGACGGCACTGAACTATCCGAATCGATCTCGACTGACCCGCTCGCTAGCCTGAGCGCATGCTGGATGCTCTCCTGTCGTTCGCCGTAGTCGCGGGGTTACTCACCCTTGTCCCCGGCCTGGACACGGCACTCGTGCTGCGAGCGGCGTTGAGTCGGAGTCGCCGCCATGCTTTCGCGACCGCTATCGGAATCGGTTGCGGCACGTTGGTGTGGGGAGCCGCGGCGGCCGCCGGGGTGTCAGCGCTGCTGACCGCTTCGGAATTGGCGTACTCGGTCCTGCGGATCGTGGGTGCGGTTTACCTGGGTTGGATGGGTTTCGGGATGGTCCGCGATGCCTTCCGGCGGCGGGACGCCATTTCCCCGGTCGAGATGGACGACTCTCGCAGCGTCCTCGGAGCGTGGGCTCGTGGAGTCGGGACCAACCTGCTCAATCCGAAGGTCGGAGTCTTCTACATAGCGATGCTCCCCCAATTCCTCCCCCGCGGGGTCTCTCCCCTGCTGATGGGCTGCCTACTCGCGCTCATCCACAATATCGAGGGCATGCTGTGGTTCACCGTAATCATCTGCGCCGCAACCATTGCCAAGAAATGGTTGACCAGCGACAGCGTCCGCCGCGCCATGGACGCCAGCACCGGAACCGTCGTCCTGGGCTTCGGCGTCACATTGGCCACCAGCCGCCCTTGACCGTCCGACGCCTTGCGGGCTAACGGCGGGGCGGGCGGAGGAATTTCAAGGCGGCCTTGGTGACCGGGGTGGGGACTCGGTCGCGGAGGTGCAGAGCGGTGGCGGCGGCTTTGGTGCGGGGTGGGGTGCCGCGGCCGAACCATTTGTTGAGGGGGCCGCCGGTGGGGGTGAGGTCTACGTGCAGGGGTGGGCGGCCTTCGGCGGCGCCCAGGGCGTTCGAGATCACGATGCGCTGGATTTCGCTGGTGCCTTCGAAGATGGTGTAGAGCTTGGCATCTCGGTACCACTTTTCGACGGGATGGTCTGTGATGTAGCCCCAGCCGCCCAGGGTTTGAATGGCTCGTTCGGTGGTTCGCACGGCTGCTTCGCTGGCGGCGAGTTTGGCCATGGAGCCTTCGCCGCGTTCGAAGCGGACGCCCCGGGCCGCCATCCAGGATGCTCGCCAGGTCAGCAGGCGGGCGGCATCTATTCGGGTCGCCAGATCGGCAATCGGGAATGCGATGCCCTGGTTGTCGATAATGGGGGCTCCGAAGGCTTCTCGGTGGTTCGCGTAGGAGGTCATGCATTCCAGTGCCGCTCTTGCTATTCCCAGGGCTTGGGCCGCGACCATGGGGCGGGTCTGTTCGAAGGTACCGAGGGTGACCGAGCTGGAGCGGCCGTTACTCCGGGCGGCGGCGCGGCGTTCAGCGAGGGCGTGCTCGAGTTTCTCCGCACCACCCAGGAGATTCTCGGCGGGGATGCGGACACTATTGAATTTCAATTCCGCGGTGTGCGATGCGCGGCAACCGAGTTTGTCGAGTTTGCGGGCCAACTCCAGGCCGGGGGTGCCGCCGGGGACGACGAAAAGCGCTTGGCCGCGGTGCCCGAGCTCCTCGTCGACAACCGCGTTCACGATGTGCACGTTGGCGATTCCGCCATTGCCAATCCACATCTTGTGGCCGTCGATAATCCAGTCGCTGCCCTCGCGAACCGCGCGCGTGCGCAGGTTCCGTACATCGCTGCCGCCCTCCGGTTCGGATATCGCGAGTGCGGCGAGCTTCAAATCCCCCGGGGTGCCGAAGCATTCGGGCGCCCACCGCAACATCTGCTCGGGTGTGGCGGCCTGGCCGATGGCGGACAGAGCCAGCGCGGGCATCACAATCGCCAATCCGATGCCCGCGCAGCCCCAGAACAACTCCTCCATGAACATCGGCAACGACAGTCCGGTCGGGTCGCCGATGAGGTCGCGGTAGAACAGCGGGCTGTAGAAGCCCCGCTCGGCGGCCTCCTCGAGGACAGGCCAGGGGAATTCCTGCGCCCGGTCATAGTGCGCGGCGACGGGCCGCGCACAGTCTCGGGCGAACTCGTGTGTTCGCTTGGCCAGATCGTGCTGTGCGGCTGTCGGAGTCAGGTCGAAGGTCACTTTCCCGCGATACCCGGCGATCAGCTATTGACACACCTCGAATTACCAGCCGCCGGCGAAGAGAGCGGCCAGCGACGGAGCGGGGTCGATGACAGTGGTCGTATTCGCCACCGTGACAACGATCGCGGCCACCGAAATCAACGTTGCGGCGATACCGAATGAACCGAATACGCGTCGCGTTCTGCGGTCATCGCGGGCGGACTTCATGAACCGCCCGCACGCATACAGGGCGAGGGCGAGGGCTGCGACAGCCACAATCGGGGCCAGTACCACCAGCACCTCGTGGTACACCTGGAAATCGCGGACCATCACATCGAGTGCGGGTGCACCTCGACCACCGTGATAGTCGGTCAGTCCCAGCCTGACCTGACCGAGCGTATCGTCCAGCCGAGCGTCGCCCGGCCCGCCCATCAGCATCGGAAACAGCGAGGCGAATGGTGCGATCGCACCCTGAATATTCGCCAGTACCAACAACATCGAGCACACCACGAGTATCGATGCCACGGCACCGGACGCCGCGAAAGCGACTCGCTCCCCCGCTGCCGCTCCACCGGCCCGCAGGAATGCCTGCCAAAGCAGCGCGCTCAATGCGATAAGCACAACGAGCAGCACCGCGGCGATTACCGCCTTGACGACGTGATATCGCACCCAATAGTCGACAACCCGCTGCAGACTCGGCGTGAAACCCGCACTCCCGGAATCCCAGTACTCGATGAATGCCGCGCGAAACCCATCCCGCAGCGATCCCTCATCGGCGAATCCCCCACCCGCCCAACTCGTCGCGACAAACCGCGGTGCGATAACGAACGCGAATCCCAGCCCGACCGCGACGGCGGCGAGCATGCCACCCGCTCGATGGGAGAAACCTGCGGATCGAACTGCGACGCTGGGCATAGACCCTCCTTCGACGCCATCGAGTCTGCCACCGCCGCCCCCCCTCGAGGTCAGGTGCTGCGCAGGCGATCCAGGCCGTCGAGAATCAGGTCGAGGCCGAATTCGAATTCGGATTGGTCGTCGCACCAGCCCAGGATCGCGCCCGAGTCGGTGTGCGGGTCATTGCTCATCATGCCGACGATATTGGGAAATCGGTCTGCCATGGATACCAGGGTGGCGGCGGCCTCCTGCTCGGATTGCTCCGAGGGCGGTTGGAAGAGTTCCTGGGTGAAGCCGAGGGCGCGGCTGCCGAGCGTGTGCATGGCGTGGTGGGCCAGGTCGTAGGAGAAGCCGCCGAGGCGGAGTAGACCGATGATCGCATCGAAGTACGCGATGACCGAAAGAGTCATCGGGGAGCGCGTTCCGATCAGGGCGGGGGCCCAGGGGTGCCGCAGGAGTATTTGGCGCGCAGTGAGGATTCGCTTGCGCAGCAGTGGCTTCCAGTCGGTGGGCGATACTGCGGCCAGTGGCTCGACGGCGTCGTTGATGGTGTCCAGCACCACTTCGACCATACCGTCGAGGAGTTCGGCCTTATTCGCCACGTGGTGATAGAGCGACATCGCCTCGACACCGAGGTCGGTGGCGACGCTGCGCATGGTGACTGCCCCGACGCCCTCGCGGTCGGCCCGCGCGACGGCGGCGGCGAGGATCTGCGCCCGGCTCAGGCGAGGTCGTTGTTCGGCGGCCATGGCAATCAAACCTACCGTACGTCGTAAGTTTCCCCGGCCTTGACAGCCTTACGTTGTAAGTGTTCCCCTTACGGTCTAAGACTTACAACGTAAGGGAGTGTGATTCGACCATGTGGATCTGGATCGCGATCGGCGCGGGGACACCGGTGGGATTGGTCCTGGGTTTGTTCCTATTTCTGGTGGTGGTGATGCATACCGGGTACGCGCCCGGGCTTGCGCTGATTCGGCGGTTCAATCGCCGGTTCACCAATCAGCGGGTCATGAGAACCGCGGGGCAGGCGGGGGCCGATGCCTCGGTGATCTGCCATATCGGCAGGTCCAGCGGTAAGGCTTATCGGACGCCCGTCGGGATCACCGAGGCCGGTGACGATTTTCTGATTTCCCTGCCCTACGGAACTACGCCCGATTGGCTTCGGAATGTGTTGGCGGCCGGGTCCGCGGAGGTGATCCACCAAGGCCGCGAGTATCCGGTCACCACACCCGAATTGGTCGCACCCGCCGCCGTGGCCTCGTATCAATCGTGGTCCGAGCGATTGGGACTGCGGGTGTTCGGCGTCGATAATATTCTTCGCCTGCACCGGGTGTCCGGCGCGAACTAGGGCAGGACGACGAGCTTGCCGGTCGCCTCGTTGTTCTCCATGTATCGATGGGCGGCGACGATATCTTCCAGGGCGAAGACTCGGTCGATATTGGGGCGGTAGACGCCCGCCTCGATATGGTCGACGACTCGTTGCAGGAGGGGCGCACCGGTACCGCCCTTGTAGTTGTCGCTGTGGAATGCGGTGAGCTTGGTACCCGACGGGATCTGCGCGATCGGTTCGAAATCCGGAATCAGCCAGCCGCTGAGTGAGCCCGACATGCAGACGGTTCCGCCACGCCGGACCAGGCGGAGCGAGTCCACCAGCGTGCTGGTGCCGATCAGATCAAGGATGTAGTCCGGGCCGTCGGGCCAGATGCGGTGCAGGCCTTCCGCGAGCGGTCCGCCGTTGTCGATGAGGACATGGTCGACGCCCGCCTTGGTCAGGGTGTCGGATTTACCGCGCCGGCGGGTGGTGGCCGCCGTCTCGAATCCGTAGCCCGAGGCGATCGAGGCGGCGGCCAAACCGACCGATGCCGTTCCACCACGAATCAGCAAGCGGCCCTTGATATCAGGGGTGATACCGAGCATGTCCAGTGCACCCTGGGCCGTCAGATAGGTTTCGGGGAGTGCGGCGAGCACCTCCCAGGGCAGGGTCGTGTCGATCGGCATGAGCAGTTCGTTCGGCAGGAGGGCGTACTCGGCGTAACCGCCGTCGAACTCCCGGCCCATCTCCCCCATCACCGCCGCGACGGTGGTTCCCTCTTGCAGGGTGGGATGGGTCGAGACCGCAAGCGTTCCCACGCATTCGATCCCGAGAACGCGCGGGAATCGCACGCTGGGCGAGTGACCCTGACGGGTCCGCAGTTCCGACCGATTCAGGCCCGCGCCTTGCACTCTCACCAGACTCCAGCCCTCCCGAACGGCGGGGACGGGTAGTTCGCGGATCTCCAACGCCTCCGGGCCGCCCGCTCCGTCGCAGACTGCCGCTCGCATGGTCTTCAGGTTCTCGGTCATGCCTCCACTTTCGTCGCGGGACGCGGTGGCGGGCCACCGATACAATGCCAACCTATGCCCATCGGCCGCCAACCTCCGCCCGGACCGACCTCACGCCTGTGGCCGTCGGGTGGAGCGCATCTGTGGCCATCGGGCGGCACGAGTTCGGTGCACTCGCATCCACGCGGGCATCTGGTGTACGCGGCGCGCGGCGTCCTGTCGGTGCACACCGAGGAGGGCACCTCGATCGTGCCCACCAACCGAATCGCCTGGACTCCCGCGGGATTCACGCACTATCACCGCGCGCACAGCCACACCGATATGCGGATCGAATTCCTGCCGGTGACCCTGGCACGGCTCATACCGGCTCATCCCGCCGTATTCATGGTCTCCGGCCTGGCCCGCGAAATTCTCCTGACCCTCACGGGCCCGGACAATTACGCTCCGGGCGGCCCCGACCGCGCCGCCCGCGCCCGCCTCCGCAGGGTGCTCGTCGACGAACTGCACCGAGCCCCCGAACAGCCCCTCCAACTACCCGAACCCCGCGATGACCGCCTCCAGGCCATCGCCCGAATCCTGTACGAAAACCCCGCCGACAGTACCCCGCTCGCCGACCTCGGCCGCCGGATCGGAGCCAGCGCCCGCACCCTCAGCCGCCTCTTCCACGACGAACTCGGCATGACCTTCTACGAATGGCGCACCCAACTCCGCATTCACCAGGCCCTGATCCTGCTCGCCGACGGCCACCACACCACCCATATCGCGCACGCCTGCGGATGGTCCAACCCGAGCGGCTTCATCGCGGCCTTCACCGCCGTTATCGGCACCACCCCGGGCCGCTACCGCACCTCGGCGCAGGAGAGGTGGACCTATGGCGATGATCGGGCAACTCGCGGAGACTTGTAGCCTGGACGGGTGAAAATTGGAATGTGCTCTGTTGCAGGCGCTCTCGTCGTCACGGCGTTGTCCGTTACGTCTCCGGTCGCTACGGCCTTTCCTTCGGGGTCGGCCGGGGCCGGGGACGGGCGTCAGGTGGTGATCGTGGATGGTCAGTTGGAGTTGAGCGATCTGGACTCGTGCTGGGCCAGCGGGTTCGCACGGGATATCCGGTTCGAGAATCGGAGTTCGCGCAACTTCCTGGTGTACGGGTCCAGCGATTGCAGTGGCGAACCCACCGCGACCGTGGCTCCCGGCGCATCCGCCACATATTTCGGATGGTCGGCCATGGCCGCCAAGTAGTTTGCCGATACCGCGGGCCCCGGACGAATCGGTTTCGTCCGGGGCCCGCGCTGTGCCGGGATCAGTTCATGGTGCCCTGCATGGGGATATAGATTTCAGCGGCTTCGACGAAACCCGCGCCGGTCAACTCGGCCAAGGCCAGGGATTCGTCCAGCTTGCGGAGGGCCTTGCGCACGTAGGGGCGATCGTCCCATTGGTCACCGACCGCGGTGAGCGCGTCGATATTGTGGGACAACCAATTTCGCATCGGACGAATGTCGGAGGGCGCGGCATACCCGCCGATCATGTAGTTGTTGTGGATGGTCCAGTTGGATTCCCACTCCAGGGACGGGAACTCGGTAGGCAGTACACCGAGCAACGGCCGGTTGTCGCCGAGTGGCGCATAGCCATCCGTTGTCGCGCGCTCGGAGAGCTCACTCGGCCATACCCTGCCGCGTTCGATCCAGCCGGGAAGCAGCGCAGACAGGAACTCCATCAGCACGAATTGCGCATTGCCGGTGAGCGCACCGGCGGCGAAGATTTCGTCACCGTCACCATTGGCAATGGTCGAACGCCCCGCGCGAACCGCCCGCGCGGCGCCGCGCAGCAGATCCAGCTTCCACCGGAAGCCGATCGCGAGGTGTTCGTCATCGGGCAGCGTGCCATTCGAATCGGGCTCGACATGTTTCACCAAAGTCGGGTCCAGCAGCGCGATCTGGCCGCGAGCCAGATCATCCACCTCGTCCACCCCGGCATCGCAGTACCGGACAACGGTTTCCGCCACCGCCGCCGGCTCCTCGGCGGTCACGAAGAAAGGCCGCCCCCAGATATAGAAGAAGGTATCGAAATCGGTATCCGCACTGGCCTTCCGAACCCCCAGACCCCAGGCATTCGCCCGAAACCTGACCTTCGCCTGCCGCACCGCGGCAGCGATCAAATCATCCAGATCATCATCCCGCCCGAGCCCGGCCAGGAACGGCGTAACCCGCTCCCGCACCACCCGCATATCGACAGGATGAAAACTGATGTCGTAACCCATGTACTGCCCCCGTTGTAGCGATTCTGTCGCGGTCACAGTACCGATGCTTCCCGACATCTGCCGCGGCCTCCGTGTCGCGGGTTCGTGTCAGGGGACCTCGGATCCGGCTGGAACGCACGCGTTCCGGCCCAGGTGAACCGTGGACGCGGCACGATCCGGCCGAGTGATACCGGTGTGGCTTAAGCTGCACGAATGGCGGAGGGTGAGCGGTCTGGCGGGGCGTTGGGGACGGCGCCCTGGGGGTCCCGGCTGCTCGGACCCGCGGACGAGGGGGCGATATCGCGGCGGGTGCGGGTGCAGGTACTGCTCACGGTGCCGTTGATCGCGGCGAATCTGGTCGGCATCGCGGTGGCGATGGTGTTGATCGGGGTGGTGCTGCCCGGACCCTCGGTGTTCACCCGGCGGCTGGTGCTGCTCAATTTCGTAGTGACGCCGCTGTACGCGGTCTTCGCGATGGTGGTGGGGATGACGTGGGGCACGGTGTGGGGGCTGCGGACACTGCGCTGGTCCAATGATCCCGATCATGTCCCGGATGCGAAGCAGCGGCGGGCGGCGGCCTCGGTGCCGCGGCGGCTGGTCATCCAGCAGGCGCTGCTCTGGCTGGGCGGGCTGGCCATTCTGACGCCGCTGTACGGACTCGTCGACCCGGTATTCGTGCCCAAGTTCGTACTCGGTATCGCCTTCAGCGCGATTGTGGTGTGCGCCAACGGTTATCTTGCGGCGGAGTTCGCGCTGCGAGTGGTGACCGCGCGGGTGCTGGACGCGGCTCCCTCACGAAAGGCGAGCGGGCTGGGCGTATTCGGACGTTCGGTACTGGTGTGGATGCTCGGTTCGGGCACCCCGGTCGCCCTGCTCATGGTGGTGGCGGTGCTGGCCCTGAGCGGAATGGACATCAGTACCGAGCGACTCGCGGTATGCGTGCTCTCGCTGGGCGGTGCGACGCTGGTCTTCGGCGGCGTGCTGATGACACAGACCCTCGCCGCCACGGTCGCGCCGATTCGCGGCGTGCGCAATGCGCTCCGCCGCGTCGAGGGCGGCGATCTGGATGCCGCGGTCACGGTCTACGACGGCACCGAATTGGGTGAACTGCAAAGCGGTTTCAACCGGATGGTGCAGGGTCTGCGCGAACGCGAACAGATTCGGGACCTGTTCGGCCGCCATGTGGGCCATGATGTGGCCGCCGCCGCACTGGAGCGCAATCAGGAGCTCGGCGGTGAGGAGTGCTTCGCCGCGGCGATCTTCATCGACATCATCGGCTCGACCACCATGGCCGCGAGCCGCCCGGCCCGCGAAATCGTCACCATCCTGAACGACTTCTTCGCCATTGTGGTGGATGAGGTCGAGCGCTACGGCGGCCTGGTCAACAAGTTCGAGGGCGATGCCGCGCTGGCGGTCTTCGGCACCCCCGCTCCCCTCATCGATCCGGCGGGCTCGGCACTGGCCGCGGCCCGCGCCATTCGGGAGCGGTTGACCAGTGCCACAACCGAATTCGATGCCGGTATCGGCGTGGCGGCGGGGCGTGTGGTCGCCGGAAACGTCGGTGCGCACCGCCGCTACGAATTCACGGTGATCGGCGATGCGGTCAATGAGGCCGCCCGCCTCTGTGAACTCGCCAAAGCCGAGGAGAATCGGGTGCTGACCTCCGCGAGCACTGTCGAAGCGGCCGACCGCGCCGAGCAGAAGCATTGGGACACCGGCGAATCGGTCATCCTGCGTGGTCGCTTGAAGCCGACCTATCTGGCGCGCCCGCGCAAATAGCGCTGCTGCGGCAGGCTTGTGGTGAGTGAAGCCGCGAATTCGAAGGCTGCGCGAGCAGATTCGTGATCGCCGGTCATCTCCAGCAGATGCGCCCGCACCGCGTAGAGCCGGTGATCAGCCGCTAGTCGGCCATCGGTCTCCAGCTTCCCGAGCAGCTCCAGCCCGGCCCGCGGACCCCGCGACATAGCGACCGCCACGGCATGATTGAGCGCGACCACCGGATTGTCGGCCAGCGCCAGCAGCCGCTCGTACAGCAGCACGATCTGCGCCCAATCGGTGGACTCGTTATCGGGAGCCTCGTCGTGCAGCGCGGCAATCGCCGCCTGCAGCTGATACGGCCCCACCGGTCCACGCGGCAACGCGGCGGTGATCAAATCGACCCCTTCGGCGATCAGATCGGCATTCCACAGCGCGCGATCCTGCTCGGCCATCGGAATGAGACTCTGATCGGGTGCGGTCCGGGCCGCCCGGCGAGCGTCGGTGAGCAGCATCAGCGCGAGCAGTCCCGCGACCTCCGAATCCCCGGGCAGCAGTCGAAACACCATGCGGGTCAACCGAATCGCCTCGGACGACAGCTCCACGCGGTGCAGGCTCGGACCTGTGGTCGCCGCGTAACCCTCCGTGAAGATCAGGTACAGCACATGCAGCACCGCCGCCAGCCGGTCCCCGCGCTCCGCGGGCGCGGGCGGCGCGAATGGCAGACCACTCTGTTTGACGACCGTCTTGGCGCGCGAAATACGCCGCGCCATAGCCGATTCCGAGACCAGGAAGGCGCGCGCCACCTCCGCCGTGGTGAGCCCGCCCACCGCGCGCAGCGTCAATGCGATCTGCGATTGCGGCGGCAGCGACGGATGACAGCACAGGTACAGCAGCACCAGGGTGTCGTCACCATCGGCCGGCGCGCGATCGGCCGGTGGCGTCACCCAGTCCTGCGGCAACGCCCAGCCCGCCACGGTGTCCGCACGCTTGCGGCGAGCCTGCTCCGCCCGCAACAGATCGGTGAGCCTGCGCGCGGCGACGGTGATCAACCACGCCAGCGAGTTATCGGGCACCCCGACGTCCGGCCACTGCGTCGCCGCCGCCAACAGCGCCTCCTGCACCGCATCCTCGGCGGTATCGAAATGCCCGTAGCGCCGCACCACCGCGGCCAGGACCTGCGGCGTCAGCCGACGCAGCAGATCCTCGACCGGTTCGCCGAACTCAGAAGGCAAGTTCCTGGGCACCATCGGTGATGGGCCGGATATCGGCGTACGCGGTAGCGGCCGCATCACCCGGCACCGGGCAATTCCGCAGGCGACCGGCGATTTCGGTGGCACGATCGAAGCTTTCACACTCGACGATCCAGTACCCCGCGAGCACCTCCTGGGTCTCGGCGTAGGGCCCGTCCGTCACGAACGCCTGACCATCCCTATTGCCGACCCGCCGGGTGTGCACGGGCGCGGCCAGCCCACGCGTCTCGACCAACTCCCCCGATGCGGCCAACTCCTTGTCGAACGCCTCCATGAACCCGACCATGCCCGCGAAATCCTCCGCCGACCAGGCCGGTGTCTGTTCGGTCCCGCCCGCCGTGCCGTCATAGTCCCGCTGCGAGGCATAGCTCAAAATCATGTACTTCATGACCACTCCTTATCCGGGGCCACACCGTTGTGCGACTCATGGGGAACGTCGAAGCCGATTCCCATTCTCGGACACGACACCGGCGAGCGGCGAGCGGCTCGAACTCCCAGGGAGATTTGGGCGGAATCGGCATAGCATCAGGCCGTGCCTTCGATACCGCCGCTGCCCTCGTTCCGCGGAGCGAGGCGACGGTCGGCGATACCGTTGCCGCGAATCCGGATTCCCACCGCGCGGGCGATTGTGGATTGCGCGGTGTATGTCCAGGGGCGGCGGTTGCCGGGGCATTTCTCGCATACGGCGGCGCTGGCCGAGGTGCGTAAGCGCGGGACCGGGTTCGTGTGGGTGGGGTTGCATGAACCCGATGAGGGCCAAATGACCGATATCGCAGAGACTTTCGGGTTGCACGCGCTCGCGGTGGAGGATGTCATGGAGGGCTCACACCGGCCGTAGCGCCCGGCCATGGCCTCGCAGAGGTATTCACGCGAAGTTCAGAGCGAGAAAACCCACCGTGCCCGTGCTGTGCCATACTCGCAAACATGTATAGCCAAGTCTCGCGCGGGGTCGAAGCGGCCGTGATCGGCGGGGATGTCCGGCTCAGCGCGGATGGTCGTACGGTGGACATTCCCGCGATCTGGTTGCGGGACAACGCACCTGATGCGGACAGCCGGGATGTGCTGAGCGGGCAACGACTCTTCGATATTGTCGATCTGCCCGCGGATATCCGGGTCGAGGAGGCGTCCGTGGCCGAGGATCGCCTGCGGGTGCGGTTCACGCCGGGCGGGCATCAGACCTCGTTCGCGCTGGATACACTGCTGGGCGAGGTGAATCAGGTCGCGAATCTGGACCTGCGCACTGAGCGGGCCAAGCGACTGTGGAGT
The DNA here is from genome assembly GCF_036327755.1 of Nocardia sp. NBC_01503. Classification (NCBI taxonomy): domain Bacteria; kingdom Bacillati; phylum Actinomycetota; class Actinomycetes; order Mycobacteriales; family Nocardiaceae; genus Nocardia; species Nocardia sp. NBC_01503. The sequence goes on along the minus strand of NZ_CP109596.1, from coordinate 6,141,186 downwards.
GATGCGGCACGGGCCGCGGCCTTGGAACCGGTCGAATGGGAGAGCTATCTGAGGCATCCCGCCCCCGCGCTGCGACAGGTGGTGGAGTGGGGATTCGTCCTGCTGCAAGGGGTTCCGGCGGAGGCCGGGCAGGTGACGAAGGTCGCCGAGACCTTCGGATATGTGCGGGAGACGAATTACGGGCGGATCTTCGATGTGCGGGTGGAGCCGAATCCGGTGAACCTGGCCTTCACGGGATTGGCGATTACGCCGCATACCGACAATCCGTATCGGGAGCCGGTGCCCACCCTGCAATTGCTGCTCTGCCTGCACAATGCGGCCGACGGTGGGGATTCCGGCATGGTGGACGGGTTCGCGGCCGCGGCCGAACTGCGGGAGACCGATCGCGCCGCATTCGACCTGCTCACCTCGACACCGGTCACCTATCGGTATCGCGGCGACGGCACCCGGCTCGGCGCGGTGGTGCCATTGATCGGCCTCGATGCCGAGCAGCGGATTCGGGAGATCCGGTTCAACAACCGGTCCATGCAGGTGCCGCTGACCGATCCGGCGCGCGTGCGGGCCTTCTATACCGCGTACCGCAGCTTCGCGGAGCTGCTGTACAAACCGCGGGCGCAGTTGAACTTCCGGCTCGAGACCGGTGACTGCCTCATCTTCGACAACACCAGGGCGCTACACGCCCGCACGGCCTTCGCGGCCTCGGGCGGGCGGCATCTACAGGGCACCTACGCGGATTTGGACGGCTTGAACAGCACGCTGCGACGACTGGAGGAGCAGGGACGATGACACACGCATACGAGGCGCTGACCGAGATTTTCGACAGCGAAGGCGCGAAAGAGTATCTCGGCGAACAGGTTTCGATCGCCACTCACATGTTGCAGACCGCGCAGGTGGCACGCGACTCCGGGGCGTCCGCGGAGCTGATCGTGGCGGCGGTGGTGCACGATGTCGGCCATTTCTCGGGTGCCATGAGCGGACTCGACCTCATGCGCGGCCACGACAATCGCCATGATGCCATTGCCGCGGAGTGGCTTTCACAATGGTTCGAACCCGCCGTCACCGAGCCGGTACGCCTGCACGTGGCGGCCAAGCGGTATCTGTGCGCCACCGACGCGGCCTACTACGACCAACTCTCCGATGCCTCGAAATACACCATGTCGGTCCAGGGCGGGGAGATGAGCGCGGATGAGGTCGCGGCCTTCGCCGCCGAGCCGCACTGCCAATCCGCCACGGCCCTGCGCAGATTCGACGATGCCGGGAAGAATCCCGATGCGGCGGTGCCGACCCTGGCCGACTTCCGCGCCGAGATCGAGGCCCTGGACCGCACGGTCACGTCGCCAGCAGCGATCTGACCCGGCTCACCGCCCCGGCCGCCACCGAATTGCGCACCACGAACGCGACCGCCGATCCGACATAGGTGTCGAAGGAGCATTCCAGGACCTCACCTGCCGGATCGGTGGTGCGCCGGATGGTGCGCAGCAGCGGTGTGCCGGTACGGATTCCGAGTAGTCCCGCGGTGCGGGCAGGCGCGGCGATGGCATCGATGGAGTGTTCGGCGTCGGCGAAGACGATGCCGTAGTTCTCCAGGTGATCGGTGATCGATTCGGCGTCCAGATCCATCGCCAGAATCGGTTCGGCCAGACGTTCGGGATAGTAGGTGTTCTCCAGCATGGTCGGGGTGCCACTCAGCAGGCGGACCCGCTCCACGTGAAAAGCGTTCTCCCCCTTGGTCAGACCGAGCTTCTCCCGCACCTCCGGGGTCGGGATGACACGCGCGGTGCCGACGGTGCGGCTGCTCGGGGTCTCACCGATACTGCGCGCCCAGCGCGCGAAGCTGACCAGTTCGGTCATCGGCTGTGCGCGCGGGCCACGCAGCACCTGCCGGCGCGCACCCTGCCGCGAGGAGACTACGCCGGAGGCGCGCAGGAACGCGAACGCCTGCCTGATGGTGCCGCGCGAGACGCCGTACCGCTCGCTCAGGCGGTGCTCCGAGGGTAGTGACGCACCGTCGGCGAACTCACCGTTCTCGATCGCCGCGCGCAATTGCTCGGCGATCTCCCGATAGCGGGGAACCTTCGGATTATCAGTCGTCACACCGCAACTGTATTCAACGGGGATCCGCGGCCAGCAGCACCGGGCGGTCCAGGAGCGATACGTTCACCCGGGTGCCGGGTGTGAGGTCGGCGGCGCGGTGGCTGGCCACATCGGCCAGCAGCTCGATACCGTCGGCGCGGGTCAGGCGCAGCCGGGTGGTCGCACCGAAGAAGGTTCCGGCCTCGACCGTGGCTGTGCCGTCCGGGGATTCGTGCACCAGGACCGCTTCGGGGCGGGCCAGGACGGTGACCTCACCCGCGGCGGTCGCCTCGCCGTCACAGGGTAGGACCTGCTCGCCCACTCGCACATGGGTGCCATCGACGGCGGTGGCCGGGATGCGGTTCATGGTGCCGACGAATTCGGCCACGAAGGGGGTTGCGGGGCGCTGATACACCTGATCGGGGCTGGCGCACTGCTCCATTCGGCCGTTGCGCATGACCGCGACCCGGTCGGCGACGGCCAGCGCCTCCTCCTGGTCATGGGTGACGAAGACGGTGGTCACGCCGAGTTCGCGTTGGATACGGCGGATCTCCTCGCGCAATTGCTGGCGCACCTTGGCGTCGAGGGCCGAGAGCGGTTCGTCCAGCAGCAGCACCCGGGGCGCGATGGCAAGGGCGCGGGCCAGGGCCACACGCTGCTGCTGACCGCCCGAGAGTTGATGCGGGAACTTGGTGACGTGCTCGCCGAGGCCGACCATATCCAGGAGTTCGCGGGCGCGTTCACGTCTGCGCTTGGCGGGGCGACCCCGCAGGCCGAGGCCGAAGGCGACATTGTCCTGGGCGGACATGGTCGGGAAGAGGCTGTAGGACTGGAAGACCATGCCCATATCGCGCTTGTTCGCGGGAATCGAGGAGGCGTCGCGGCCGCCGACCAGGATCTCGCCCGAGGTCGGATGGTCGAATCCGGCGAGAATTCGCAGCGCCGTGGTCTTTCCGCAGCCCGAGGGGCCGAGCAGGGCGATGAATTCGCCCGGATCGATATCGAGGGTGAGGCCGTCCAAGGCTTTGACATTGCCGTAGTGCCGGTGCACGTCGACGAAACCCACTGCGGTACTGCTGATTTCGGGGACTACCTGGGCGGTCATCGGGAGGCCTTTCGGGATCGACCGGCGATCGAGACAACAATGAGCAGGATGAGCCAGGTCAGCACCAGGCTCAGGATCGAGAGCGCGACCTGTAGTTGGCCGTCGGTATTGGCGGACTGCGCCAGCCAGACGGGGAAGGTGCGGAAGATGAGGATCTTGGCGATCGTGTACTCCCCCATGACAAGTGCGAAGGTCAGGAAGGCCGCGTTCAGGATGGAGGTGCGCAGGGCGGGCAGGACCACGCGCCACAGCACCGTGAACCAACCCGCGCCGAGGTTCTGCGCGGCCTCCACCAATACCTCGATGCGCGAGCCACGGATACCGGCGTCCAGAGCGCGGAAGGTGAACGGGAGGGCGATCACCACGTAGACCAGGGCCAGGATCAGCGAGAGGGGTTGCTGCTGCAGGGCGGTGAAGACCTGGCTGATCTCGACGTAGTCGCTGTTATTGCCCCAGGAGAGCACGCTGCGGACGCCTACGACCAACGCGACGGGCGGGATCACCAACGGCAGCAGGGAAAGCAACTCGACCACGGGACGCGCGGACTGTAATCGCAAGTGCACCAGCAGCATTGTCGGCACCATCAGCACCAGGGTGACGACGACCGCGATGAGCCCGAGGGCCAGCGAGGTGCCGAGTGCGTCGGAAAGCCCCGCGGTGGACAGGATTCGCCGGTAGGCGCGGAAGCTCACGCCGTTCTTGTCGTGGATGGTGAACCAGAAGGCCACCGCGAACGGGCCGATGAAGTACAGCGCGGCCAGGCCGAGCACGATCCAGCGCCAATACGCCCTGGGGCGGGTATAGGTGCGCACCGAGGGCGGATGCTGTTGTCCCGCAGTGCCGCCCAGCACCACGGTGGGATCGGTCACTGTAGCCATCGGGAGGTCCTGTTCTGCATGTACTGGTAGAGCAGGGTGAGCGGTACCACCACCACGATCATGTTCAAGGCCAGAGCGGCACCCAGGTTCTCTTGTCCGACAAGGACATTGCCTGAAACCGCGCTCTCGATCTGGAGCGGGGTGATGGCGAGGGTGCCGTTGGTGAGCGCGTCGGCGGTGGCGAAGGAGGAGAACGAGGTGCAGAACAGCAGTGCCACACTGCCCAGGAAATGCGGCAGCAGGGCGGGACCGGCGACATAGCGCCAGTACTGCCAGCCGTGCGCGCCGAGGCTCTCGGCGGCTTCGCGCCACTCCGGGCGCAGGCCCTCCAGGGCTGGGGTGATGACCAGAACCATCAGCGGCACAAGGAAATACAGGTAGACGAACTGCACACCCGCCTGCGAGTACAGGTCCAGGTGCAGATCATCGCGCAGGGAGATATCCAGGTGATCCTGGAGCAGTTTGGTCAGCACACCGGCATTGCCGATCGCGGCGACGAACAGGAATGCCAGTGGCAGGCCGCCGAAATTCGCCAGTACCGCCGCGCTGGTGGAGACCGCGCGCTGCAGGAGTTGACCGCGGCCACTCACAATCGCCTGTGCCAGCACGATTCCCAGCGCGGCCGCGATGATCGCGACCACCAGGGAGAGCACGACACTGTTCTTCAGGCCGGTGAGATACGCGCCCTGCAGCGCCGAGGCCACATTCGCGGTGCCGAACGAGGTGCTCCCGCTGTCACCGACCTGGAACGCCGAGTACACGATCACACCGGTCGGCAGCAGGAAGAACACGCCCACGTACGCGAGAAACGGGACGAGCCCGAGCCATTTCAAGGCTCGGGCCGAACGAACCGATGAACTCATTTGACAGTGTTCGCCCAGGTCTGAGTCATGGTGTCCTTGGCCTTGGCGGCCTGATCATCGGTCGGGTAGACCGGCTTGTCGCTGGCCGCGGGCAGCACCTTCGCCAGCGCGGGATCGACCTTGCCGCTCTTCTGCATGGCGGGCAGGCGGACCGGTCGCGCGAAGCCCTTGAGCAGACCGTTCTGACCCTCATCGCTGTACAGGTACTCCTGCCACAGGCGGGCGGCGGCCGGATGCGGGGCGGTCTTGCTGATGGCCTGGGCGTAGTAGCCGCCGATGCTGGCGTCGGTGGAGACCGCGACGGTCCACTTCGCGCCGGAGTTGGCGGTGGTCTGGGCGATACCGGCGTTGAGGTAGTCCCAGTCGATGATGATCGGGGTCTCACCGGACTGCACGGTGGCGGCGGTCGCCTTCACCGGTACGAAATTGCCTGCGGCCTTGAGCTTTCCGAAGAAGTCGATACCCGGCTGGATATTGTCGGCCGAGCCGCCGTTCGCCAGTGCCGAGGTCCAGACCGCCATCAGCGCGGAGTTGCTCTTGAGCGGGTCCCCGCTGAGGGCGACCTGGCCCTTGTACTGCGGCTCGAGCAGATCGGCGATGGTGGTCGGGCACACCTGCACCTTGGCGGCATCGCAGCCGATGGACATGTACCCGCCGTAATCGGCGAACCACGTTCCGTCCGAAGCCTTCTGGGAGTCCGGGATATCGGCCCAGCCGGTCACCTTGTACGGCGCGTACAGCCCCTCCTTCGCGCCGGAGATGGCGAACGAGGTGCCCACGTCCACCGCATCGGGCGCGCGATCCTGCCCCTTCAGCGATTTGATGGCATTGATCTCATCCGCACTGCTAGCACCCGGATTGTCGTCATTGACCTTGATCCCGTACTTGGCGGCGAAGTTGTCCATCAGTTCGCCGTACCCCGCCCAATCCCGTGGCAGCGCCATGAGATTGAGCGTCCCCTCCTTCTTGGCGGCCGCGATCAACGCGTCCATCCCACCCAGATCGGCGGCCGAGGTAGCCGTCGCGGCACTGCTGGCCGCCGTCTCCGACTTCTTGGTGCAGGCCCCCATACTCAGGACCAAAGCCCCCGCGACGAGACAGATTCCAACATTGCGAGCAGTTGCGATGCGCACGAGCGACTCCCGGTCCAGCGTTCGATCAAATCCGGGAATCGATCACGATCCCCGGCAACTTGTACATACATTCGGCCCGAAAGTTGTATAGCCAAGATATCGTAAACATTTACGGAGCGTGAACAGAAAATGTGATCTCAGATCCACTTCCCGTTCACCCCATCTTGCGCTGCACCCGCTAGGCCCCGCAGCCAATTCCCGCACGCATCACCATGCTCCTGCGAAAGACCGGGTTGCTGCGAGTTCACACCCCCTCAACTCATTCAGCCGTCGTCGCTGACCCCGAACTGACCGCAATAACCTTCATTCGCCGCACCAACGCCCCCGGCACCCGACCGCCCTCGAAATGCTCAGGCCCGGGCACGATCACGGCCTCAGCATCGAGCCGCGCGGCCTGGGTCCGCAACCGCGCCAGAGGTGGCCGCCCGCTCTGCGGGTCGTAGACAACCATCTCGGCGAAGTCGAAGCCGAGTTGTGCGGCGAGCCTTCGAATCTGCGACTCGTGCCAAAGCTGCCCGATACCGGACACGTCAGTTCGCAAGTACCCCAACGCCGTTGGCCTGTAGCGCACTGCCATCCTCTCCTCACGGTCATCGTCGTCTGGTCGGTGGCATTCCAGGTAGACCCCACCATCTGACTCGACTTCGCAGTCATCGACTTCCAACAAACCCCCGGTGAACTCGAAGAGCCTTCTGCGCTTGGCCATCTCGACCCCGTTTCGTCGCTGGTGAAAGCAATGGTGGCGGCGGAGAGCGGGATCTTGTAACCGCGTATCGAAGGGAGCCGTAGACGTCCTCGGACTTTTCCGGCGTCCCAAGGCGATTCCCTTGCCGATGGTCGATCCGTCGGCTTCCATGGAAGCTATGAACGTTCGGCTGCAGAGCGTGCTGGTCCAGCGAGGTGTGCGGCCCGAATCATTGGCTGAGGTCTGCGAGGTCGATCCGAAGACGGTGAGCAGGTGGCTCGGTGGCAGGGTGCCGCACCCGAAACATCGCCATAATGTCGCGCAGCACCTCTGCGTCGAAGAGGAGTTCCTGTGGCCGCCCACCGCGGAGGCTCCACCCGATTCGACGAATGCCGAACTTGTTGCTACCTACCCGAATCGTGCCGAGGTTCCGAGGGATGTGTGGTTGTCGCTGCTACGCGGTGCCACCGAGCGGATCGAAGTACTCGTCTTCTCCGGGACATTCATCGTCCAGTCGAACCCCCAGGTCGTGAAGATGCTGGCCGAACGCGCCTCGCTGGGCACTCAGATCCGACTGTGTTTCGGCAACCCGAATGGGGATTCGATCACCGCGCGCGGCCGCGAGGAAGGGATTGACGACACGCTGTCAGCGAAGATCCGTGCTTCGCTCACCTACTATCGCCCGTTACTGACTCAGGAGCTGTGCGAAGTTCGGCTGCACGACACCACGCTGTACAACTCGCTCTTCCGATATGACGACACGCTGCTGGTGAATCCTCATATCTGGGGACAACCGGCCAGCGCGAACCCGGTCTTCCAGCTCGTACGGAGTAATGATGGCGGGTGGTTCGACAGCTACGCCGACAGCTTCGATGCGATCTGGGCTGCCGCGCAGCCATGGACCCTCTGACGAAAGGCCGCCCATGGGCAGGACCGAGTACTACAACGACCCAACGGCGCCCAAGCCGAATTCGCTTGTCGTGGCGTGCAATCTCCTCGTCACGGATGAGTCTGGGGCGATCCTGCTACAGCGACGCCGCGACACGGGCCAGTGGGCACTGCCAGGCGGTGCAATGGATTTGGGTGAGACAGCGGCCGAATGTGCGATACGGGAGTGCAGGGAAGAGACCGGGATTACTGCGCGGATTACCGGCTTTCTCGGGGTGTACAGCAATCCGAACCACATCGTCGCGTATACCGATGGCGAGATTCGGCAGCAGTACGAGAACTGCTATATCGGCCGACCGATCTCGGGAAGGCCCACCATAAACGAGGAAGCCGATGGTGTGACCTTCGTTCATCCGAACAACCTCGACCAGTACGACATTCACCCAAGCATGCGCCAGCAGATCGGCGACTTCCTGTCGGGCAACTTCCCCTATTTGGGGTGAGCCGCCAATGCGTGATCGACGCGGGAGACGGACGCGCGGATGGCGGGCGCGGCACGCTGAATGAACCTGCCTACCAACGTCTCCGGACCATAGCGGGCGATGATCTCGGCTATGCGGTTGGTGACGGTGGTTCTGGAACCGTCCGGCGTGGTCGTCATATCGCAGTAGACCAAGGCGTCGACAAGGACCTGGTTGTCGAGGATGGGGAATTCGGCCTCGAGTACTTCACGGAGGCCGCGCTCTTCGGCCTCCAGTAGCGCGAATGAGTGGTTGGCCACGAGCCGCACCAGGGTGGCGTCGGCATGGTGCCGATCTCGTAGAAGGCGGGCACCATCCAATGGATGGAAGCCGGTCGCGACCGCGTTCGGCGAGTAGCCGACATCGTGGAGAATTGCAGACCTTACGAGAAGGTCTGGGTCGCAACGTAAATGGGGCGCGAGTTCGACTGCCGCTCTCGCTACTCCCTGGGAGTGTGCCCACCGGCGTGGGAGGGCGGTCTCCAGTTCGGTTCGAGCCAGAGACCAAGCCCACGACGACTCGTAAGCGACCATCGGTCAACGGTACTACCCGAGGGAAGCGGCCGGTCAGCGGTCGGAGGAGGCTTCGATTTCGGCGGCCAGGTGGGGGTGGGCGGCTTCCATTTTCTGGACGTAGGTCACTGCGTCGGCGACGGTTCGGAGGCTGGACAGGTCTTCGTCGGGGATCTTCACGGAGTACTTGTCTTCGAGTTGGACGGCGATTTCGACCAGGGAGAGGGAGTCGATTTCGAGGTCTTCGGTGAAGGACTTCTCCAGGGTGACCTCCGCGGCCTCTATGCCGGTCACCTCTTCGATGATTTCGGCGATGCCCGCGATGATTTCCTGCTGGGTGGTCATGGGATGCGCTCTCCTGGTTCGGGATCCGCCACTCGGGGTGGTGGCGGCTGTGTCAGTACGCTAGGGGCTCCAGTTGGGTGGAGGTTCAAGGCGTTGTGATGGATGACACACAGGTGAGTGGGTTGGTGGGGATCGGGGAACTGGCGCGGCGCAGCGGGGTTTCGGTGCGGACGATTCGGTTCTATTGCGATGAAGGGATTTTGGAGACCCGGCGGAGTGCGGGTGGGCATCGGATGTTCGATGGGGACAGTGCTGTCGAACGGCTGATGCTGGTGCGGCGGTTGCGGGCACTGGGGTTGGGGCTGGGGAGCATCGGCGAAGTGCTGCGGGGACAGAAGTCCCTCGACGAGGCCGTCGCGGTCGAAAGTGCACGGCTGGATGAGGAATTCAGGGCACTGGCCTGGCGGCGGGCTTCGGTGCGGGCGGTTCAGGTGGCCGCACCCGGGGAGCGGGGTGCGCGGCTCGCGTTACTCGCCGCCGCGCAGGATGGTGAGGCGGTACACGAAGGGCTGGTGCGGTTTTGGCGGCAGGTGCTCACGCCCGTCGGTCGCCGTGAGGTCGATGGCTGGGTCGAATGGAATGTTCCCGAGCCACCTGTCGATCCGTCTGTGGACGAAGTGGTCGCGTATGCCGAATTGGCCGCCTTGGTCGGCGATCCCCAGATGAACAGTATTGTGCGACAACAGCTCCTGCGGAGTCAGCCGGAGTCGATTCGCGATGTGGGCGCACACTACGCCGAGGTGGGCGATGTCATGGCAGATGTGGTGCCTTTGGTTTCGGCGGGGGTGCGGCCACGCGGGGGCGGTGAGCTCGATCGGTTCGTCGATGCGCACGCGCGTGCGCGCGGGGAGCGGGATTCCCCGCTGTTCCGCGAGCGAATGCTCGCCGATGCCACCGATACCAATCACCGGATCCACCGGTATTGGGCTCTGACACAGCGTTTCGTCGGAACACGAATCACCGTGGGGCGAGCCCATGACTGGGTGTACCGCGCGCTGGCGCGGGACGCCTACGGGACGTAGAAGGTGGCCAGGCCGGGGGTGATCGTGCTGGCGGTGACCGTGGTGAGGATCAAAGCGACCTGACCCGGGCCGGTATTGATGGTCGCCGCGGAGGGAATGCCGTTGAGCCCGTCGGACAACTGCGCCGCACCGGTCGCACCGGTGGAGAGGTTGATCCACCGGATATTCGACGACAGCGGGCAGCCCCAGCCGCCGGGCCTTCCGCCGGTGATCAGCACTACGCCGGGCTGATCACCGACGACCGCCGCGCAGTCGCCTGCGGGGGCATCGAAACTTCCGGTGGGAATCCCGAAAGGGGCCGGATTGATCTGGAATGGAATGGTTGTCGCATCCGCCGCGGCTGTGCCCGTAGATGCCATCCCCGCCGCGGCACCGATTGCGGCCAATACACCGAGCTTGTGAGCGACACCCATAGTGGAGTTCTCCTGCATCCTGTTGGACCCAACCCGACATTGCTGACCATATCGGGGACTCACGGCCCAGCGTTACAGGTCGGCATACTTTCAGCTAATCAGACCGGGACTTCGAACGGCGCATAGTCGTGCAGGGTGATGGCGTCGGCCTTCCGAAGCGACTTGGACATGAGCCCGCGCATGGGCTTGGAGGTCATCATGCGGACCGAGAAGTTGCGCATCCCGATAGCCACACGGCTGCCGGGCAGGAAGCCATCGACACCACCCGGCGGCAACTTCTGGCATTCGGTGACGTACGGCCGCAGTTCGTCCTGATAGCGAGCGAACGCCGTCCGATGGTCATTGCGTGAGCGCGCCAATTCACCGGCGAGGACATACGCGCCCACCATGGCCATCCCGGTGCCATTGCCCGAGAGCGGGGAGCCGCAGTAGCCCGCATCACCGATGAGCGCGACCCGTCCCCGCGACCACGACTCCATCCGCGTCTGACTGATGGTGTCGAAGAAGAAATCCGGGGCCTGATCCATCACCTCGAGCAATCGCGGTACATGCCAACCGAGTTCGCCGAACTTCTCGGTGAGAATGCGCTGTTGTCCGGCTCGATCATGCCGGTCGTACACCAAATCCTTTGCCTTGAAACCGAACATGGCCTTGGCGCTGGCCGGCCCCTCGGGACGAACGGCCGCGAGCAACCCGCCCGGCGCGTTGTACATCAGGAACCAGTCGTCCAGCTCCAGCCCCTGCACCGGAATCGTGAAGTAGGACAGGTAACCCCCGAGAGCGTGCACGAACTCGGCCTCGGGACCGAAGGCCAGCCGCCGCACCGTGGAGTGCAGTCCGTCCGCACCGACCACCACATCGAAGATACGAGATGCGTTGCGGGAGAAGTCGACCACCACCCCGTCCGGGGTCTCCCGCAGGCCGGTGATCGTATCGTCGAACAGGTACTCGACACCGGATCGCGCTGCGGCATAGAGGATATCGGTCAGATCGCCACGCAGTATCTCGATCTCGGCGACCGCACCCTCACCATCGAAGAGTTCGGCGGACATACTCGCCGACCAGTTCCCGTCGGCATCGACATACGCAAGCCCCTTCTCATGTACGCGGGCCCGCTCGATCTGCGGCAGGATCCCCATGCGCTCGGCCACCTCCTTGGCAACGCCGCGCAGGTCCACGGCCTGCCCGCCGGGTCGCGGGGCGGGTGCGCGCTCGACAACGGTGACCTCGAATCCATAGCGGCGCAGCCAGTAGGCGAGGGTCAGTCCGGCAATACTGCCGCCGGAGATCAGGACGGTGCGGGTGGTGTTCACGGGTTCTCCTGGAAGAGTGTCGAGTACTGACTAGAAAGCGGGAATAATCAACTGCCGCAGGATCGGTGGCCAACCCCGCACGCGCGCCATCCGGCGCACAGCGGTGGCCAGCGCACCGCCTGCTCCCCTACCGCCGATGAGTAGCCGATCCGCATCGGCATCCAGCTCGACGGCATGATCGGCCGCCCATTCGAAGGTGCCGACGGCATCGGATTCGATCACCCGCCGCTGCTCGGGCAGCAGGTCATAGCGCACCGCGAAGACGATGAAATCGCCTGTCGCGGAGAGGCTCCGGCAGAGCTCGTCGAAATCGGCTGTCCCGCAGGGGTTTCCGATATCGAAGAGCATGAGCAGTGGCCGCGGCGGCCCGGTGGGACCGGGCCAGTAGACGCGGGCCCGGCGACCGGCGACCGCGGCCCGCAAATGCAGCTCGGCTACCCGGCAACGGGGTGGAGTGGAGGTCACCACCGAACATTCGCATCGGGTGCGCTCGACAAGGAAGGTCCGAATGGGCATGGCAGTCTTGCGCCGACGGCATGACCACACGCGCCCTCGATGGGCAATACTCGTGATCATGACTGTCGATACCGGCGAGAACACGGCCGGAGGCCCGACTCCCCTGCCCAAGGCACCCGATGCGATCGAACTCCGCCATCTGCGGGCCTTCGTCACGGTGGCGGAGGAGCTCAATTTCGGGCGGGCGGCCACCCGACTATACGTTTCACAACCCGCGCTCAGCAGGCAGATTCGCTCGTTGGAGCGCCTCGTCGGCTGCGATCTGTTGCGCCGCACCACCCATCGCGTCGAGCTCACCCTCGCCGGTGAAGCACTGCTGGATCGTGCCCGGCAAATTCTCGGCGATGTCGATGAGGCGGTTGCCGTGACCCGCGCGGTCGGCGGCGAACTCGTCGCCCGCATCGCCAAATACTGGGAACCGCTCAACGATCCCGACCCTGAATTGCAGGTGTGGCGAGACGCGTACGAGGATCTGCACGCGCGGTTCCCGCCACCGCCCGAGGTGCGGATACGGCCGATCAATGCGGGTGGTGTATCCACCCTGCTGCTCACCCCGGACCAGCCCGTCGATGCGACGATCCTGTTTTTGCATGGCGGCGGGTACATCCTGGGCTCCGCGTTCGGATATCGCGCGCTCGCCGGGGCGCTGGCCGCCGCCGCGAATACCAGAACCCTCATCCCGGATTTCCGGCTGGCACCCGAGCACCCGTTCCCGGCCGCCGTCGACGATGCGTTGAGCGCATACCGATGGCTGCTGGACACCGGCACCGCGCCCGACCGCATCATCCTGGCCGGCGATTCGATCGGCGCGCACTTGACCATGTCGACCCTGATCCGCCTGCGCGAGCAGGAACTACCGCTCCCCGGGGCGGTCGTATCCCTCTGCCCCGGAATCGATTTGCACTGCGGATCGCATACCGAGAATGGACCGGAGGCCGATCCGGCCCAGGTGACCGCGGAGCAGTTCCAGCGGCGCATTATCGGCGACTACCTGGCTGGGCATCGGGATGACGACCCCGTGGTCGCACCGCTGCGCGCAGATCTGACCGGTTGTCCGCCGATGCTCATACAGGTCGGCACCGGCGACACTCATCTCACCGACGCGCACGAACTGGCGGATCACGCCCGCGCGCACGGCGTCGAGGTGCGGCTCGAGCTGTATCCGGTGGCAACGCACGTGTTCCACATCTTCTGGTCGTTCCTGCCGGAGGCGGCCGATGCGCTCGAACATGCGGGCGCGTTCATTCGGGAGCAGGTCGAGCGGGCCGGAACAGGCACGGCCGCACGCTCGACCGCATAGGCCGCGACCACCACGATCACGTGCTGCCCGTTTTGCCCGATTAGGGTAAGGGCGTGAAGAGTGTAGTAGCGCAGTTGGCAAGTCTCGAAACGACTCAGCCCGATCCGATCGCCATCGGCAGGACCGACGGTCCGGGCGGCGTCCGAATCCTCACGGACGGCTGAGCTGAATGGTCGCGCATGAAACCGCACTGTCCCTGATCCAACTGGGCGCGGTGCTATTCGGATTGGGATTGCTCGGGCGACTGGCCGCACGCATAGGAATGTCGCCCATTCCGCTGTATCTGATCGGCGGGCTGGTCTTCGGCACCAGCGGGCTGATCGAACTGCAACATGTGGATCATTTCATCGAACTGGCCAGCGAGATCGGCGTGGTCCTGCTCTTGCTACTCCTCGGATTGGAGTACACCGCAAGCGAATTGGTGACCGGCCTGCGCAGCTCCTGGGCCGCGGGCGTGCTGGACCTGGTGCTCAATACGCTGCCCGGGGTCGCGGTCGCCCTGATCCTCGGCTGGGGCGCGACCGGAGCCGTCGCCATGGCGGGCGTCACCTATATCTCCTCCTCCGGAATCGTCGCCAAAGTGCTCAATGACCTTGGGCGACTGGGTAACCGGGAAACACCGACCATCCTGTCGATTCTGGTGTTCGAGGATCTGGTGATGGCCGGATACCTGCCCGTGCTCACCGCCATCCTGGCCGGAGCCGGATTCGCCGCCGGGCTCATGACCGTCGGAATCGCCTTGGCCGCGGTCACGGTGGTGCTGGTCGTCGCACTGCGCTTCGGCAATTACGTATCCAAGATCGTCGACAGCGACGACCGCGAAATCTTCCTGCTCAAACTCCTGGGCTCGGCCCTGCTCGTCGCCGGAGTCGCCTCCGCACTTCAGGTTTCGGCCGCCGTCGGCGCGTTCCTGCTCGGGATCGCCATCTCCGACTCCACCGCGCACAATGCCGCCAAACTCCTGGAACCCCTGCGCGATCTGTTCGCCGCGCTGTTCTTCGTCCTCTTCGGGCTCAGCACCGATCCGGCCAGCATCCCGCCGGTACTCGGCTGGGCGGTGATCCTGGCCCTGCTCACCGCCGGAACCAAGATCGCGACCGGATGGTGGGCCGCCGGCCGGGCCGGGGCCTCCCGGTACGGGCGCGCCCGCGCCGGATCGGCACTGGTCGCCCGCGGCGAATTCTCCATTGTCATAGCGGGTCTCGCGGTCACCGCGGGTGCCGTACCCGCGGAATTCGCGGCCCTGGCCACCACGTACGTCCTGATCATGGCCGTACTCGGACCGGTGGCGGCACGCCTGATCGAACCCGCCCTACGCTGGGCGGACCAGCGAATCGCGCCGAGCGCGGTCACGTAGCGCCGTGCGCAGACCGCGCCGGACCGTGGATGGCGCAGCCTGGGGATCGCCCGCGAACTTGCGTTCGGAGGCGGTCTCCGGGGCATCGTCCGCGGTCGCGGTCAGGAAGCTGTCCGGCAGGGCGAGTTTGTTGATGGTCCGCAGCGTCAGCAGATATTGGCGGGGCAGCGGGCCGGTCGTATAGGGCAGATCGTACTTGTCGCAGAGTTCCCTTACCCGCCTGGCGATTTCGGGATAGCGATTACTGGGCAGGTCCGGGAAGAGATGGTGTTCGATCTGGTGGGACAGGTGACCACTGAGGAAGCCCAGCACCGGTCCGGCGTCGAAGTTGGCGGTGCCGAGCATCTGGCGTAGATACCACTCGGCCTTGGTCTCGTTCTCCAGCGCGGCGGGGGTGAACTTCTCCGCACCGTCGGGGAAGTGACCGCAGAAGATCACCACGTAGGCCCAGAGATTGCGCAGCGCGTTGGCCGAGACCGCGGCCGCGAGGGTGCGCCGCCAGCGCCGACCACTCAGCGCCGGGAACAGCACATAGTCCTTACCGGTCTGGCGGATGATCTTGCCGATCAGCAGTCGCTGCTGCGCCTGTCGCTCCGCGGATGTGGCGGCGCGATCCTGTTCGGAGTACAGCCCGTGCAGGGCGATACCCCATTCGAAAGTGGCTGCCAGCAGCAGGTTTTGCAGCGGCTGCAACAGCAGCCGGGGCCGCCACTGCTGATCACGGGACATCCGGATCACACCGAAGCCGATATCGTCGTCGACGCCGATCACATTGGTGTACACGTGATGCCGGAAGTTGTGCGAGTACCGCCACTGCGCCGAAACCCCGGCCATATCCCACTCCCAAGTGCTGGAATGGATTTCGGGATCGTTCATCCAATCCCATTGGCCGTGGCAGACATTGTGGCCGATCTCCATGTTCTCGATGCTCTTGGCCGTTGCCAGCGCGGCGGTCCCGAGCAGCCAACCGAGCTTGCCCCGGCCGAAGGCGATCACCACCCGCGCCGACGCGTCCAACACCCGCTGGAACGCGATCGTCCGACGGATGTAATTCGCGTCCCGGGTACCGCGCCGCTCCTCGATCTCGGCGCGAAGGGCATCGAGCTCCCGTCCGAGCGCCTCGATATCCGCCGCGCTCAAATGCGCGTAAACAGCGACCTGTGTGATTGCCATACGTCACGTCCTCGAAATCATGAGCGCCCGCCACGTGCACCCATGAGCTGGCGATATTCCCAGGCTAGCGCGGCTTACGACGTCTGTCTACAACGTAGACATGGCATGTAGATGGACGTGGCCCGGCCACCCGGGAAAGTTCAGTGCGCGGGACCGGACAGGTTCGCGGCGAGTCCGGTCAGCAGGATGTCCAGACCACGCTCGAGTTCGGCCGCGCCGTCATAGTCGGCCAGCACCGGCGCCAACTCGCGCACCAGCGGAAACTCCTCCAGCGGAAGCCGATACAACCCGAGCCGCAGCACATCATCGGTCTCCTCGGGCCGCTCCACGATCTCCTGCAGCTCATTGAGAATGTGCCCGTGGAGGAAGCCGAAGAGCGCGCGATACACATGCAACGCGTCCGCGCCGGAGAAGCCCGCGCGGGTGAGCAACTCGAGCACAGCCTCCAACGGGCGCACCACCGCCGGCGGCCGCAGCCCCAGCGGCGTGGCCAGCGGACGGGTCACCAGCAATGGCACCACGCGCGGATGCGCCAGCGCGAGTCCGCGGAAATCACGTGCCACCGTGCGCAATTGGGCGATCCAGTCCGAATCGGAGGCATCCACCGACAGCTGCGCGAAGACGATCTCGGCGACACCATCGAGGACGGCCGCCTTATTCGGCACATGCCGATAGATCACCATCGGATCGCGCTTGACAGCCTCGGCCAGCCGCCGCATGGAGAGCCCTTCGACGCCATCACTGTCGACGATCCCCAGCGCGGCGTCCAACAGCACGGCCCTGGTGATCGGCGCGTCGGAATCACTCCGGCGGTGTGCCGGACGGGAGGACTTACGGCCGTCCCGGTCTTCGGTCATACGCCAGGCCCTCCGGTCTCGTCACCGTGCGCGATGAACCGAGTGTAGACCTACGGCGTAGACGCGATCGGCCGGGCGCATCGGCTCAGTCGCGTTCGGGACCCAGCGAGATGCCCCGGCTGGCCAGCCACGGCAGTGGATCGACCTTGTCGGCGCCATTGAGCCACACCTCGAAATGACAGTGCGGACCGGTGGAGAAGCCGCGATTGCCGACCGTGGCGATCTGATCGCCGGCCAGCACCCGCTGCCCCACATCGACGGTCGCGGTATCGACATGTCCGTACACGGTGATGGTGCCGTCATCATGTAGCAGGCGCACCCACATACCGAATCCGGAGGCGGGACCGGCGCTGATCACCTTGCCGTCCTCGACC
The DNA here is from genome assembly GCF_036327755.1 of Nocardia sp. NBC_01503. Taxonomy (NCBI): domain Bacteria; kingdom Bacillati; phylum Actinomycetota; class Actinomycetes; order Mycobacteriales; family Nocardiaceae; genus Nocardia; species Nocardia sp. NBC_01503. The sequence goes on along the minus strand of NZ_CP109596.1, from coordinate 6,123,858 downwards.
GCGTAGATGGGCGTGCCGATCGGCGCCGCCACATCGACACCCAAATGCTGGGCGCCCCAGCGGGAACCGAATCCGGAGGTGAAGGTGCCCTCGGCGAACTTCACGAACAGCGGTCGCAGCTTCGAGGCCGCGCGAGCGGCGATATCGGCCTCGAACTGCTCACCGTTGTGCAGAATGTCCTGGAAGTCGGCCGGATTCTCCACCTGTGTGGCATCGAGGATCTCCGGGAAATGCGCATCGGTGCCGTCCAGCGTCGCGGGTTGCAGCGCCGCCAGTTCTTCGGTATTCGGACTGTTCAGCGGGTTGGTGTGCACCTCCTGCAGCCCGGCCTGGGTGGCGGCGACCGCCGCACCCGCCGCCACCGCGGCGATCACCGCACGGCCCCGCAGCACATTGATCGCCGGTTCCCGGCGATGTGCACCGCGGCCACTCGATTCCCAGGAAGTATTGCCCCGCAATAGAACTGCGCCTCCTACCTAGCCCTGCCCTGCATCAGCCGCGAGACGATAACAAACGAAACTGTGAATCGTTCCCAGGAATGTGTGCTGATCGCGGGGCGGACCGGGTGGTTTCAGGCGCTACGTGCGAATTCCGCTGGCCCGAGGGCCCGTTGGCGCAACGTGGTCAATGTCCGCGACAGCATGCGCGAAACCTGCATCTGCGAGACGCCCAGGCGCTTGCCGATCTGCGACTGGGTTTGATTGTCGAAGAAGCGCCACACCAGCATTTGCCGTTCGCGCGCGGGCAATTCCCGCAGCAGCGGGCCGACCGCGAGCGCGTTCTCCAGCAGTCGATAGGAGGGCTCCTCGGCGCCGAGCGTGGCGATCAGAGCCGAATCCGCGGAATCGTCCTCACCGCGCGCGATATCGAGTGAACTGGTCTGATAGGCATTGCGCGCGATCAATGCCTGTGTGACATCACTCAATTCGACATCCAGCTCCGCGGCGATTTCGCGAGCGGTGGGCATACGCTCCAGGCGCTGCGCCAGCACCTCGACCGCGCCGGTGATGCGTTGTTGCAACTCCTTGGCGCTGCGCGGAACGCGCACGGCCCAGGTGTTATCGCGGAAATGGCGTTTCACCTCGCCCATTACCGTCGGGACCGCGAATGACAGGAAGGAACTTCCACGCGTCACATCGAAGCGATCCACGGCCTGCACCAATCCCACCGAAGCCACTTGGTGTAAATCGTCGAACTCCTCGCCACGACCCCCGAAACGGCGCGCGATATGTTCGGCCAGCGGCAGGCAGAGTTCGATGATCTCCGCACGCAGCGTCTCCCGATGCGGATCGTCGGGAGCCAGTTCCGCCAGCTCCGTGAACCGCACCTCGATATCGTCATAGGTGTCGCCCGGACTGCTCGAAGTCCGCTTTCCCTCGGTACTCGGTATCGCCTCGTTCATGAAGTTTCCTCACTTCTCTACGAATCCGACTATCCCCGAGTACCCACTCTGCCGTTATCAAAACGTAATCAATTCGAATTGACCTCTCACCTGGCATTTCAGGCGGGCGCCTCGCGGGGCAGTCGCACCGTGAAGGTGGCGCCCGCCCCCGGCGCGGTATCGACCGTCACCCGGCCACCATGCGCGACGACCAGCGCCTGCACGATCGACAAACCCAGCCCGGTGCCGCCGCTGGCCCGGGCGCGAGAGGAGTCGGTGCGATAGAAGCGTTCGAAGACCCGCAGCGCGGCGTCGGGGGCCAAACCGGGCCCCGCGTCGCTGACATCGACGCGGACCTCGTCACGAGAGGGTGTGAGCCGCACCGTGACCGGCGTCGGAGCGGGCGTATGGGTGAGCGCGTTACCGAGCAGATTCGCCAGCACTTGGCGCAGCCGGGCCTCATCGCCGACCACCTGCAAAGTCCCCTCCCCCGGCCGGATTTCGAGTTCGATGGGGCGATCCGGCGCATCCGGGTCCGAGCGCTGCCGCGCGGCCATGGCCTGGGCGTTGTGCACCGCGTCGGTGGCCAGCAGCAGCAGGTCCACGGGCTTTCGCTCGAAGGGCCGATTGGCGTCGACCCGGGCCAGCATGAGCAGATCCTCCACCAGCAGACCCATCCGGGCGGCCTCGCCCTCGATACGGGTCAGGATGCCGGCGGCATCGGCGCTCGCCCCCTGCCGATACAGCTCGGCGAAGCCGCGGATGGTGGTCAGCGGGGTGCGCAGTTCATGACTGGCATCGGCGATGAAGCGGCGCATCTTGGCCTCGGAGCGCCGCGCGGCCTCCTCCTGCGCCTCGGTGGCGGCGACGCCGTGCTGAATCTGCGCCAGCATCTCATTGAGCGAACGCGCCAGATGATCGACCTCGGTATCGACATTGCGCACGGGCACCCGCCGATGCAGATCACCGCCCGCGATGGCGGCCGCGGTCTCCTCCACCTGCCGCAGCGGGCGCAGACTGCGCCGCACCACCAGATAGCCGCCGCTGCCGAGCACCAGCAGAGCCGTTGCGCCGACGGCGAGTTCGAAGTAGATGAGCCCGGAGATGGTCTCCAGGTTCTCGGCCAGGGAGATACCGACGGTGGTCGAGCCGTACGTATTGGAGATGGTCAGGATTCGCCAGCGCGGCATGGAGGCATCGGTCGAGCCGACCGATTCCGGTCCGTCCCCGGCCTGTTCGGAGAGATCGGGCGTCGATTGGTCGTTTCCGGCCAGGAACTCCGAATAGACCGTCCCATCAGGGCCTTTGCGTAATTCGTAGTAACGGCGCGGCTGTTCGGTCAGCTTTATCGGCTGTGGCGGGCGCGGCGCGTCGGTGGGCACCCAGACGGTGCGGCCGTCCTCGGTGGTCACCTGCTTCATCGCGCGCGGCTGTGCCCAACTGCGCGCCGCGTCATAGAGTTGTTCATCGGTGCGTGAGGTCAATGAGCGCGACAGCGCCGAGGTCAGGGCCACTCCAGAGGCGAGCAGCACCAGTGCGGCCAGGGCTACCATCGCCACCACCAGGCCGATTCGCAGTGGAACCGAGGAGGCCCGGCGTGCCAGCGTCTTTCGCAGGTTCACGTCCGACTCAGCCTCGGTCCCGAGTCCCGCTCCCACACTGTCATGGGTCGATGTTCCCGGTGCCAGCCTCGGTCCCGCTGTACGTGCGCTGGGTGTTTCCTGTGAATCGCCGGATACCGCAGCGGGGCACCGATACCCGGCGAGGTGGTCACGGGTGCATGCGGTGGATGTCCCGGGGGAACAGGGTCGCGTACCGAACGTTGTCCGCACCCACGAGGCGTGCCACCCAGCGCTCCAGGCCGATGGCGAAGCCGCCGTGCGGTGGCATGCCGTGGCTCATGGCCTCGAGGTAGGCGCGATAGCGGGTGGGATCTTCGCCCCGGGCGGTCAGCGCGGTCAGGTAGTCGGCGTGGTTGTGCAGCCGCTGGCCGCCGGTGACGAGTTCGATTCCGCGGAAGAGCAGGTCGAAGGAGTTGGTCCAGCGCGGGTCGTCGGGTTGCGGATGCGTGTAGAAGGGGCGCTTGGCCGCCGGGTATCCCTCGACTGCGAGGAAGTCGGAGTCGAACCGCGACTTCGCCCATATGCCCAGCAGCCGTTCATGTTCGGGCGTCAGATCGGGTTCATCCGGTGCGGCACCGGCCAATTCGGCCGCCTCGGTGAAATGCAGCACCGGAATCCGATCGGGCACCGAGGGCAGCTCCGCGCCGGTGATCTCGACCGCACCGGGCGCGGCGGCACGCACCCGGTCCACCATGGCGGCGAGGGTGTCCCGGAGCAGCGCGAGCACGTCGCGATGGTCCTCGAGGAACGCGAACTCCACATCCAGCGAAAGGTATTGGGCCAGATGCCGGGCCGTGTCATGCGGTTCGGCCCGGAATACCGGCCCGGCCTCGTACACCCGCTCGAAGACACCGGTCAGCATCTGTTTGTAGAGCTGGGGCGATTGCGCGAGATACGCGGGGACGCCGAAGTAGTCGAGTTCGAAGACGTTCGCCCCCGATTCCGGCGACTGGTCCACGATCTTCGGCGTGGCCACCTCGGTGAAGCCGATGCCGTCGAGGTGGCGACGGAAACCGCTCAGCGATGCCGCCGCGATCTGCCACACCGCACGTCGGGTGGGATGCCGCCAGGTCAATGCCGCGTGATCGAGCAGCGTCGGCAGGTGGGCCTGGAGTCTCGGCCGCCACAGGTCGACCGGTTGCGGTTGTGCGGGCGCGCTCAACGCCGAGATCTCCGGGTCCACGATCTCGACCCCGCCGGGCGCACCCCCGTTCTCGACGATCCGGCCGATCACGCGGATCACCGTCTCCTCCGGCAGCCCCGAGACCTGTTCTCGCACTGCGGGATCGGTCACCACGACCTGCGCCGAACCGGATCGATCGCGCAGCACGACGAAGGTCACGGTGGCGAGTTGCCTGCGCCGCTGGATCCAGCCCTCGAGTGTCACCCGGGCCTCCGGCCCCGTGGCTCGCACAGCGGGCAGTGTCGCGCAAAGGGTACGTGTCATCTGATTCACCTCCTGGTTGTTGCCCCGGGAGGTGTGGGCGATCGGGTAGGTCGCGGTGCCACCACACCTTCGCGGCCGAGAATCCGGCCGCCTCTGGTGGTCGTTTCCTTCGGTGACCGGCCGATCGGCTCGGAGGTCGTCACTCTCGTCAGCGCCGTGCCGACGATGGTAGAGATCCGCGGCCGTCGTGGCGATCCAATTGTTCGGCCGCGCGCCGGACCCGTCTCGACCAGCTGATTGGGTCCCGGAAGTTGGCACGATTGGTCATCGATCGCCCATTCACCTGTTCGAGCGCCGCAACTACAGTGATCGACGGTCCACAAGCTGTGCGGTTACTGCCCTGTAGAACATGCGATCAGAGGTGGCGAAAACAACGGTGACAGTGACGAATACGCAGCATTTGCTGAGCGAGGTCCTCTCCAGATACGGGAGCGTCGACGCGTTCTGCTCCCGCCTCCGCGACAGCATCTACCAGACCACCGAATTACCGCGAATCGCTCCCGAACCCGAGACGGGTGGTCGGCACCGCCGCTACGATCCGGCTTGATCCGGGGAGGAGTGTGGGGCGGGTGGTTTTCACAAGCATGCTGTGGCCGCAGGGTGCGGTGCGCGCGGCCGAGACCGCCGATCAGGCGGTGATCGAGGATTTGAACCTCGATCAGGTCTTCGCGGTCACCGGGGGCGCGGAGCACGAGGCGGTGCAGTATCGGCCGCTGCGCGATGTCGCGAGCGTGATTTTCCGGCAGGAGGTCTTTCGCGATCTCGACAATGACGCGCTGCGGGCGGTATTCGAGGCATTCGCCGATGGAATGCATTCGGTTCGCAGACATATGGACCGCGCCGGACGGTTGACCCATCCGCGGCAGCGCGATCGCTGGCAACTCGATGCCGAGACGGTGTACTGCCGCACGGTCCGGGAGATGAGCGCAGGGCTGCAACGCCTTTCGCCGCAATCGACCGGATTGCGGGAATGGCGCGAGTGGTTGACCGGATACGTCGATGACGCCGCGTTCGGGGACCTGACCGCCGAGGTCGAGGTCGTGCGCGCCGAACTCGATGCCGTGCGCTACTCGGTGCAGGTGACCGGGCGGCAACTCACCGTCGACCGCGCCGTGGAACAGGCCGACTACAGCGAGATCATCGCCTCGGCGTTCGCACGGTTCCGGCCGGATTCGGACCCCGCTCGCCCGCCCATGGCGGACCCGTGGCCGGATATGAACGAGGTCGAGGAGCAGGTCATCGCGGCCGTGGTGGAGCTGTACCCGAAACCCTTCGCACAGCTCGAGCGCCATACCCGGCGGTACCGCGATTTCATCGATGCCACGATTGCGCGCTTCGATGTCGAAATACGCTTCTACCTGGACTATCTGCGCTTCGCACACGGACTCGGGGCGCGCGGGATGCCCTTCTGCTATCCGGAGGTCACCGCGGAGTTCGACGGTATAGCGGTGGAGGGCGGCTTCGATGCCGCACTCGGCCTCGAGCTCGCCGAACAGCGGAAGGTCGCGGTACGCAATGATTTCCGGCTCGACGGCACCGAGCGCGTGATTACCGTGACCGGGCCGAATCAGGGCGGTAAGAGCACCTTCGCCCGAATGGTCGGGCAGACGGCGTATCTGGCCGCGCTCGGGTGCCCGGTACCGGGGACCGGTGCGCGAATAATGCTGCCGGACAGGGTGTTCACGCATTTCGTGCGCGAGGACGAAATCGACGACCCGCACGGTGCGCTGGCCCAGGAGCTGGGGCGTATGCACGACATACTGGAGCTGCTCACCGACCGGAGCGTCCTGGTGCTGAATGAAAGCTTCAGCACCACAACCGCTTCCGATGCGGCGACGATCGGCGGCGAGGTGATCCGGCGGATTGTCGAGCGCGGCGCGATGGCGGTGTACGTGACCTTCCTCGAGGAGCTCGCCACGCTTCGCCCGGAGGTGGTGAGTATGGTCGCCGGGGTCGAGACCGCGGATGATCCGGTGCGGACCTTCCGTCTGGAGCGGCGCGCACCCGATGGGCTCGCCTACGCCACGGCGCTCGCCCAGCGCCATGGACTGACCTACCACGAGATTCGCGCGAGGCTGCGATGATCCCGATCGGACTGCTGCAACCGGCCGGCCGCGAGGTGCGCGGGGTGCGCGTCGACGACGCGGTCACCGCGGACCTCGGGCTCGACGACCTGTACGCGGCAATGACGGACGGTGATGATTTCATCGCCACCGTCATGAAAACCGTTGTACCCCTGAGCCTGACCGATCTCGAGGTGATTCGGCACCGACAGGGCGTGCTCGCGGACTGTTGCGCCGATCCGGCCATGCTGCGCGCCCTCTACGCCGTCGCCACCGAGGCGACCGCGGTGCGGCGCTGGACCTCCGGGCGCGGTCGCGAACCCCGCGGCAGACTCGGGCTCGCATTACAGCCGCTCCAGGCACTGGTCGGATTGCTGCGGCAATTGCGGCAGAACTTCGACAAGTACGCCGACTCCTGCCGGTCCGAAGGATTGGACCGGCTGCGCCGAGCGCTCGCCGATCAGCTCGAGGACGGCTATCTCGACCTGCTCGAACAGCATGTGGCCGCACTGTATTTCGAGCACGGTATGCATTTCAGCGCTGGGCTCGGTACCGGGAACAAGGCCGATCGCATCGTGCTGCACGAACCACCCGCCGCCTCCAAACGCTCACTCTTCGGCAGGCGCTCCGGCGTCAGCTTCGAGGCCTTCGAGAATTTCGAATTCCATGACGGCGATCCGCTGCGCGCGGTCATCGAACCGCCCCTGGATGTGGTCGCCGAGGTCGTCTCCCGCGTCACCGACAATGTGCAGGACTTCTTCCGGCAACTGCGCACCGAGCTGGCGTTCTATCTCGGCTGCGTACAGCTGCATCGGAGGTTGACGGCGGCAGGGGCACCCATCTGCTTCCCGATACCGGTCGGGGCGGGCGAGAATCTCTTGCGCGCAACCGATTTGCGCGATATCGGGCTATCGCTGACCGCCGCCGAGGTCGTCGGCAATGACATCGAGGCGATAGACACCACCCTGCTGGTGGTCACCGGCGCCAATAGCGGTGGCAAATCCACCTTCCTGCGCGGAGTCGGAACCGCACAGTTGCTGATGCAGGCCGGAATATTCGTCACCGCACAGGCTTTCACCGCCGATGTCCGCACCGGTCTGTTCACCCACTTCGTCCGCGCCGAGGACCCGACCATGACCCACGGGCGTCTCGACGAGGAACTTGCCCGTATGCGCGAGATCACCGATCGGGCGAACGGCCCGGCAATGCTGCTCTGCAACGAACCCTTCGCCTCGACCAATGACCGCGATGCCGCCGCCATCGCCGATCCCATCATCTCGGCACTGCTCGACTCCGGCATCAAAGTCGTTCTGGTCACGCACCTTTACGAGTTCGCGCACCGACGCCACCTGGCCGCCCACCCCACGGACCTGTTCCTGCGCGCCCAACGCGCCACCGACGGTCGCCGCACCTACCGGCTCACCACCGGCGCACCCGAGCCGACCAGCCACGGCCAGGACATCTTCCGGCGTATCTTCGGCGACCGTTGACGCACAGCCGCGTGCTCAGCTGAGTGAGCAGGTCGCAATGGGTCGGCAATTGCCGAGAAAGCACCTGGAAATCTCGGCGGATGAGGATTCCTTCGGTAATAGGCCGGGTCATGCCGATACCCGTCCGCCGAGGGAGGACATGACCCGTGAGCCCAGCACAGAGCCGAATCGCGGACCCGGCAACCGGTCCCGGGCTGCGGGTGCCGGTCGCGGAGATCGCCGAGGTACTCGGTGCGTGGTTGACACCGGTCCCGGCGCGGCGAGCGCCTCTCGCCGAGGCCATCGGGGCGACACTGGCCGAGCCACTCACCGCGATATCGGCACTGCCCCGGGCGGATACCGCGGCCATGGACGGTTTCGCGGTCAGCGGCAGCGGTCCGAATTGGCTGTTGCGCAATGAGATACGCACCGCCGGTGCGCGCTCGCCGGGATCACTGTCCGAGGGTGAGGCGGTGCGAATCGCCACGGGCGCACCGACTCCGGCGGGCACCACCACGGTACTGCGCGATGAACATGTGCATACCGAGCGGATCGCCGGATGCTGGACACTGCAGCGGATACCGGGCACACCACTGCGCGATGACACCCGACTGCTCGGTGAATATTGGCTCACCGGAACAGAACTCGCCACCGAGGGCGCTCGGGTCGATGCCGCGGTGGCCTCGGCGGCCCTGAGCGCCGAGGCGCCGATCGCGGCGGTGCGCGGCCCCCTGCGCGCCGACCTGGTGATGACCGGCGACGAGATCCGCAGCGCGGGCGATCTGGCCCCCGGTCAATCCCGCGATTCGATCGGCCCGATCCTCCCGGAGTACCTGCGCGCCTGCGATATCCAATTCCGCAAACTCTGGCGGCTCCCCGACGACCACACCCTGCTGCGCGCCTGGTTCGACCTGCCCACCGACTCCGAACTGGTCATCACCGTGGGCGCGACCGGTCGCGGTGCGGCCGACCATCTGCGCCCGGTGCTGCGTGAACTCGGCGCGCACATCCTGATCGACGGCGTCCGGCTCCGCCCCGGCGGCTCCCAGATCGTCGCCCGGCTCCCCGACGGCCGCACCCTGCTGGCCCTGCCCGGCAACCCGTTCGCCGCCGTAGCGGCCCTGCTCACCACCGGTCGAGCGTTGGTCGACACGCTCACCGTCCGCCCACAATGCGGGCAATATTGGGGCCGCCTCGCCACCACCCCCACTCCCGAGCCGAACATCACCCGCATCATCCCGGCCCGCCAGATCCCAGGCGGCGTCTGGCGAACCCATACCGCCATCGGCACCCCGCACCTCGCCGATCTCATCGGAGCCCAGGCGCTGGCCCTGATCCCCCCATCCGCCAGCCGGGGGACGCTGACCGAACTCATCCCCCTCCCACGCTGATCAGCGCTCGGCGGCACGCAGTTTCAGCTCGTCGAGGGTGTACTCGAGTATCCGCGCCAGATCCTGTTCGGTATCGAGCACCCGGTAATCGAAGGCGACTCTGAATGCGGCGACACCGGTCTCGGCCGTCAGGCTCGCCGTTCGATCGGGATACTATTTCGCCGATCGATCCGCGTGACCAGCATGCTGGGCGACCGCGCGGGCGAGATGCAGATCATCGACGGTCGCGAGGTAGGCGGGCGGGGTCCGGGCGATACCGAGCTTGGTGAATTCGTCCAACAGGGCGGTGTGGACGGCCCAAGTGACGCCAGGCTGTTCGTGCAGCAGCGGGGCGAGCTCTTCGATTGCCCTGGTGGCCCGCAGGTCTCCGAGCCCCGAAATAGCGTAGTGCCGAATGATCTCACGGCGGTCGGTGCGGGCCAGATCGATAAGCCGGTCGATCGCCTCACCCCGCGGGGCATGCGCCACGTAGGTGCGCAGCGCCTCATAGCCGGTGGTTCCCGTCGCGGTCGCGAGGTATTCCCAAGCCCGAGCGGCGATTTCGGGTTGCGGCGGGAGCCGGATCAGCGAGTATATGGCGGATTTGCGCACGGTGGAGCTGATGTCGCCGGTCAAGGTCAGCAGCGTCGTGCTGTCGGACCAGTCGGCGAAGGCGGCACAGCAGATCTCACGGATGAGGGGATCGGGATGGGACAGCAGCCGGGAGGTCAGGCGCACACGTGCGGCGGAATCGAAGGCGAGCCACTCGATTCGGCGCAGCGTGGTTTCCATGACGTACCAGTCCTGATCGGGGTTCTCGAGAATGGCCCGAAGGTCCTGCTCGGAGAGCACGGTGCCCGCGGGCCGCTCGGGTGGCGAGAACGGTCGCGAAGGAGTGTATGTCCGGGCGGGCTCCGATTGCGGGCGGAGTAGGTCGGTGATCGGGCGAGCCCAATCCTGAAGCAGCCCAGCCTCTTTCGGGTCCGCCACGTGCAGCATGGATTCGAACTGTTCGCGCAGGTCCTCGAAGCCCCGGATCGCGGCCGCGCGTACCTCGGCGTCCTCGCTGTCGCACAGCTCGGCCACGGCCCGCAATACGCGGCGGGTGGGGTAGTAGCGCAGGGTGTCAAGAGCCGTCACGGCGAGCTCCGGTGAGCGGTCCCGGGCGGCCTCCAACAGGCCCTCCGCCGCGGCGATCGGTTCCTCCCACAGCAGCATATCCGCTGCGACCCTGCGTATTTCACGATCAGGGTGGTTCAGCGCCCGGACCGGTACGGGCATGAACTCGGCCTCCCCGAACCCGAAGCTCATGCTGCGCAGTGCGGTCGCCTGCCATGGGTGGTCGTCATCGGCCGCTACCGGAATCACAATATCGGCCTCGCCGCGCTCCATGAGTCGCAGCGCGTGCCGCATCAACACCGGATCGCCGCTCCCCCACCAGGTTCGGCGGATCTCGGGGGTTGTGGTGTCGTCGTATCCGGCAACGACCTCCGAAGCCTCGCTGCGAATCCAGGCGGGCCGGCCGGTATCGAGGACGATGGCGGTCAGCGGTGCGATCGTCCGGTAGTCCTCGAGCCCGGCCAATCCGGTGAACGCCGCCGCACATTCGGTCTCGGCGGTATCCGCGGCTTCGACCTGAGCGAGCAACGCGAGGGTCCGTGACCGGTCGAAATCCGACTCCATGCGACTCAGAATGACATGAGCGAGCGCGTGCCCCGACACGGCGCTCACGGGCCGCATGAGATCGTTGTAGATCAACCGATCAGGAGGATTCAGTGAGCGCTACCGATGACAACCAGGGTCAGGCCGACATTGCGATCTCCAACGCGGACAACCGATATGCCATCAGCGTCGACGGCGTGCAGGCCGGTCTGACCGCCTACGTCGACCACGGCAACCAGCGGATCTTCTATCACACCGAGATCGGTGCGGAGTTCGGCGGACGCGGCCTCGCCAGCCGCCTCATCCCCGCCGCCCTCACCGATACCCGCAACCAGGGCAGGCGTGTGGTCCCGGTATGCCCGTTCGTCGCCGCCTACGTCCAGAAGCATCACGACTTCGACGACATCCTCGATCCGGTCACCCCGGAGGTCATGAAGGTCCTCGACGCCGCCCTGAACTAGCCGCCGATCCCGGCGCGGCACCTGCGACACCGCATGCGCGGGTCAATGTCCCTGCCGGCGCCGGGGACCGCGACGGTCATGGGTGCGACGGTATTCGACGGCGAGCCACACGCCCCCGGCCAGGTAGAGCACGGCGGCGACAATGCCCGAGACCATGGCCCGCTCCGCGAATCCGTAGCCCGCGGCGGTCAGCGCCAGACCCGTCGACACCATGGCCAGCGCGATCATCACCATGCCGGGCAGGTTCTTGGCATCCTCGATGCCCTCCCCGGCATGACTACGGACAGCGCGCGCACGACGCGGCGGTGGCGTGACCATATCTTCCTTGGGTTGATCGGCCATTACGCGTCTCCTCCATCCACTCTCGGAACACGATTGCCTCTCATGCGGCGCGTACCCGTGCCCGCGTGGCTCACACCCGCTGCGCGGTGTTCGATCTCGCGGAAAGTGGTTAGAGCTGCGGTATGACCACCACCATTGCCGAAATGATCGTCACCGCGCTCGCGGACGAAGGGGTCACCCGGGTCTGGGTGGGTGACGCGCTGATCGGAAATCCGGCCGCCCGTACGGCACTGGAGGATTGCGATGTGCTCTTCATGGCGGGCACCGACTTTCCCTACAGCGATTGGTACCCAACGGCAAGACCGTCATTCGACTCGATGCGCGGCAGGAGCATATCGGGCGGCGCACGGGCGTGGATCTCGGATTGGTCGGGCACTGTGGGACCACCTTGGACGCGCTGTTCCCCCAGCTCGAGTCGACCCATTCGGATAAGCATCTGAAATCGGCGCTGGACGCGTACCAGGGCTGGCAGCATCGGCAACAGTCCGTCGAGAGCCGGGACTGATCGGCGAGAACCCTTACCGCACAGCCGATCAGCGCGCGGCGAACTGCGGACGGAAGGTATCCGGGTCGGCGGCGACCCAGTCCGGCACCCAGGAATCCGGGGTTTCGTTGAACAGTTGATGCGGGGTGAGCCATTCGTAAAGCTCGGCATAGGAACGCTGTTCGGTGGTCGATACGCGTTTGCGGAGCAGATGGGGTGAAAGCTGCGAGATATCGGAGACCCCGAGCGAGGCCAGGATCTGCGCCGCCTGCTCGGTGGTGGCCTGGTGATAGCGATAGACCCGCTGGGTCTTGTCCGCGACATCCAGGGCACGGGCTCGGCGCGGATCCTGGGTGGCCACACCCACCGGGCATTCGTTGGTATGGCAGCGCTGGGCCTGAATACAGCCGATGGCCATCATCATCGCGCGTGCGGCCAGGGTGAAATCCGCGCCCTGGATGAGTCGTTTGACGATATCGTTGCCGACCGCGACCTTACCGCTCGCACCGAGCTTGATCCGGTCGCGCAGGCCCGCGCCGACCAGCGCGTTGTGCACGATCATCAGACCGTCGGTGAGCGGCAGGCCGACATGGTCCTCGTACTCCAAAGGCGCTGCGGCCGTACCGCCTTCGGCTCCATCGACAATGATGAAATCCGGGGTGACGTGCTCGGCGTGCATGGCTTTGCACAGTGCGAGCACCTCGACGCGGGAGCCGACGCAGAGTTTGAAGCCGATGGGCTTGCCACCGGAGAGTTCCCGCAGCCGCGCGACGAAGCGGATCAACTCGCGCGGGGTCGTGAACGCCGAGTGCGCGGCGGGGCTGACGCATTTCTCGTGCACGGGAACGCCGCGGAATTCGGCGATCTCGGGGCTCACCTTCGCCGCGGGCAGCACACCGCCCAGACCGGGCTTGGCCCCCTGACTCAGTTTGATCGACACCGCCTTGATCTGCTGGTGCGCGACCTGTTCGGCGAAGCGGTCGGGATCGAAATGCCCATCGGCGGTGCGGGTTCCGAAGTAGCCGGAGCCGATCTCCCAGATCAGGTCACCGCCACCCTCGAGGTGATAGGGGGTGATACCGCCCTCACCGGTGTCATGAGCGAAACCACCCAGTGCCGCACCACGATTCAGCGCCCGCAGCGCATTCGCCGAGAGAGCACCGAAGCTCATGGCCGAAACATTCAGCAGCGCCATCGAATACGGCTGCTCGCAATCGGGGCCGCCGATCATGACGCGCGGCGGCTGCTGCGGCTCGGGTATCGGGGCGATGGAGTGCACCAGATATTCGTAGCCGACCTCCTCGACATCGCGTTCGGTGCCGAAGGAGAGTTCGCCGTGAATCCCCTTGGCGCGCTCATAGATCATGGTGCGCGTATCGCGATCGTAGGGGCGCCCGTCGTAATTGCGCTCGATGAAATACTGCTGCAACTCCGGGCGCAGGCTCTCCAGCAGATAGCGCATATGCCCGAGCACCGGATAGTTCCGCAGGACCGAATGGCGCTTCTGCACGATGTCGTACACGCCGACCACGAGCAGCAGCACCAGAATCACCAGCAGGGCGTACCAAGCCCAGGAGCCGATGGCCGCGGCCACACCGACCGCGATGACAGCGGTGGACAGGAACGCGATCACGAAAAACCGGAGCATCAGCCGTCCTTGGATCTGTGGGCCGCAGCGTACGTCCGCAGCCTAGCGATCCGATCGCGTTCCCGAGCGCGCACCCGCCGGTCAGGCCCGGCGGTCCACCGCGGCCCAGGCGGTCAGCGCCACGGCGCTGGACACCACCGCGACCGACGGCCAAGCGCCGATCTTCTTGGCCAGTGGATGCGAGGCGCCCATCGCGCCGATCGACAGACCGGTCAGCGCGGCAGCGCCGCCCGTGCCGATCGTCTTGCGCCACCGCGGAATCGCGGCCGCGGTGCCCGCCGCGAAGACCACACCGCCGAGCTGGCGCTTCTTGGTGGTCTGCGCCAGCGCGAAGCCGCCGACCAAGCTGCCTGCCGCGAGCAACGACGTTGGTACCGCGGGAATCCGAGCCATATGACTACCTCCATGTCAGTGCTGTACGAACACCTCGACGATAACCGGAGGAATGACCACCGGTTCAGTCGGGCTGGACTTCATCACCGGCATTGAGCAGCGCCGCGGCGATCTGTCGCGCTTCGGGCGCCCGCAGTTCGGTGGGTTCGTCATCCTGCACCGTCAGAGCGATGACGATATCGCGGCCGAAACGGGTGTCCCTGGCGCAGAGGCGAATTCGGAGCTCGGCATTCCAGCGATGCGGGCCCGCGACCGGGATGGTGGCCGCCCGGCCGTAATGCCAGAGGCCGACGAGTGGATCCTGATCATCGACATCGTCATGCTGAACGCACCAGGGCGGGCACCGCTGCGGCTCCAGCAGCGCGTCCGGCACCACACGCGAATCCCACAGATCCGCAATGGCTATCAACGTCTCGGCGGTACGGCGGGCCTGCGGAATGGAGAGCTCGGCGTGCGCGCGGGTGGGCGCCACCAGATCGATCCAGCTGTGCCGATGACCATCGCAGTCGTGCGCGTTGAGCTGCACGAAGACGGTGGGCAATACCGGATGCGGCTGCGGCCCGACCAGTACCGAGGTCTCCTGACCGCAGTGGCGACCGCCATCGCAGGGGTCGAACGGGTCCGGCTCCTCATGCTCGACGCACCAGGCCGGACAGGGTAGGACGATGGTCATTTCAGCCCCCGGGTCGGTCGCAGTATGCCCCGTTCGCGAGGACTGCGCCCCCTTCGCGCAGCCCTCGCGCCGGGATCCCCGCACGCCGCTGGGCGGGGCGCAAGATATGGACGCAATGCCGGGCACATACGAAATGTGCTGTACCACAGTGCAATTGCCCATCGCCCTGCAGACCCCGAGGGATGCCATCGGAGCCGCCCGCAATCACAACACGCGGGATCGCGACGGTAAAGGTGTCGTGGGCACCCTGATAAGAGGTACCTCTGGCCAGAGGTTCTCCCCGCCGTGGCGAACGACATCCGAACTTCCGGGGCAATCCTCATGAACCGGAACAGACGGTCACTCGGACGACGAGGCGTCCACCGGGTATCGTTCCGGCAGTGAATGCTGGCCACACCGCGCCGGGGGGATTCATGGCCGACCAGCTGCTGGCCCCCAATCTTGCCGACTTCGTCCGAACCCACCGCACCAGCCCGCGACCACCCGATCATCCGCGCGGCCTCAGCCGCCCCGCCCTGGCCGCGCGATGCGATGTCAGTGCCAGCTATATCGCCCAGATCGAACAGCGCGAAAAGGTGTCGCCCAGCCCCGAAGTCGTGGACGCGCTGGCCCGCGCCCTGGAGCTCACCCCCGCCGAGCGGCAGCATATGCACAATCTCGCCGCACCCAAGACGCCCGGACCGCGCACCCACGATCCGATGCCGGTGGCCGAGATGCTCACCCTCATCACCGACGACCTGCGCGATGCCGCCAACGACCTGATGCCGCACCTGTCCGGTTATATCGACGAGCGCTGGAATGTGCTGTGGGTCAATGAGACCTACGATCGCGCATATCCGCGGTTGCTGGAAGTGGTCAATATCCTGGTGTGGTTCTTCCTGGTGCCCGAGTCCCGCCGGGTGATGATCGAATGGGAGGACGAGGCCCGGCTCACGGTGAACTGGTTCCGCTGGCATATGGGTCGCTACCAGGATCCCGAATGGGCGATGGAGCTGCTCGCACAGCTCAGCTCCTGCGATGAGTTCCGCGCCATGTATCTGGCCGAACGCGTGGATTTCGAGCGGCATCAGCCGCATATGCATCTGCGCGATCCCGACACGCACGATCCCTACAGCGTGCGGGTCAGGATCACCGATGTGCCGGGTGTCGACGCACCGTTCCAGTGGTTCATCGGCATCCGGCAGCCGTTCAACGGACCGGCGAGCTTGCTAGCCGAATGAGGAAGGCGCCGAGCGCTTCATTGACCGGTTCGGGCGAGGTCCAGTTGGCGGCGTGCCCGGCTCCGGCGATCGTCACCACATCGTCCGCACCCGGCAGTCCGGCGGCGAGCTGCGCGGATTTCTCCGCCGTGCTGGAGCCATCGTGTTCACCGCGCAGAACCAGTGCGGGACAGGTGATCTCGCCGAGCCGGTGCACCAGGGACTCGCGTTCGATGAGGGTCCGCGCGGCGCCGCGGATGGCGGTGCGGTCGCTGGCGGCCCACTTGTAGCGCCACGGCGCCTGATCGACCACGGTGCCGCCGATCAACTGGGCGGCCAGGCCCTCGGAGAGCTCGCCCAGCGGGACATCGGGATTGGTCCAGGCGGCGAAGAGGCCGCGGTACTCCGCGCGCTGCTCCTCGGGTGAGTCGCTGGCTTCGGTATCGAACAGCAGCAGGGCGTCGGTCCGTTCGGGCGCCAGCAGTGCGGCGCGCAGTACCGCGTACCCGCCCTGTGACATACCTCCCAGTACGGCATTCCGCACGCCCGCGGCATCCATGACGGCGAACATATCGCGCGCCGAATCCCAGTAGGTGAACGGCTGGTCGGGCTCCGAGACGGTGGCCCCGTGACCGCGCGCATCCCAGCACAGCACCCGGAATCCACGCGATTCCAGGTATTCGACCTGCGGAGAGAACATGGACAGATCCATGAAGAATCCGTGGCCCAGCACCACGGTCGGCAGATCCTGGCCACCGGAGTCGGTGTAGAAGATACGGGCACCCTCGGTACTTACGTACGGCATGGCCGTAGCGTATCTGTGTGCTGCGCCGATGTCGCGCCTGCATCACACTCTGTCCAGAGGTGGATTTGTCCTATTCGGTTCCAGCGGAACCGCTTTGGTGACCTATTCGACAATCCAATGCGGATGTACGGCCGCCAGGTGGGCATCGATCGCCGCGCCGACCCGCTCCCGCCAGCCCGGATTCTCCTGGGTGGTGTTCTCGTCATGCACCCAGGGACAACCCGGCACCGGGCAGACGAATCGGTAATTGCCCAAGTCGTCGAGGCGCCCGCCGGGGCTGAAACGCCAACTACCCGTTTCCGTTCCGTCCCCGGGTCCGGCGGAGGCCACGTTTTCGTCTCCCACGCGGATACTCGACCACAGGGTGGTGCGCATGTACCACTTGCATACCGCGCGGTCCGCGATGCGGCGCCGGTCATACCCGTGTTGTTCGCGCGATCCGTGTAGACCTCCGGACCGCGGTCCGGCGCTCCGGGGTCAGCCGGGTGATATGCCTGCGGTACGGCGCGCGAACAAGCCGAACCCGTCGGCCGGTATCGACTAGGGCTTGGCAGGCGGCTGGGCGAGTCGGCGGCCGACCTCACCCAGACCGGCCGCGATGGCCTGTTGCTGCGCCGGGGTCAGGACATCGATCAGGACCTGGCGCACGGTCTCGACGTGACCGGGCGCGATCTCCGCCAGGCGGGCGCGACCGGTGTCGGTGAGGACCGCGAGCACGCCTCGCACATCGGTGTCGCAGCTCTCACGGCGGACCAGGCCCGCCTTCTCCAACAGCGTGACCTGGTAGTTCAGACCACTTTTGGAGGTGTAGAGCGCATCGGCCAGTTCGGTCATGCGTACGGAGTGCTGCGGCGCGTCCGCCAGTCGGACCAGTACCTCGTACTGGGTGTGCGAGAGGCCCTCCTGTTTGAGGTGGCGTTCGATCTCGCGGGCGACCAGCGCTCCGGCCGCGAGGAAGCTCTGCCAGGTCCGCATCTCGCGGTCGTTCAGCCATTGGGGTTCCCGCACGGGTCCAGCATAGCCCCTGTTGTTCAAATTTGAACAAGCTGCTAGCGTGATTATTGTTCAAATTTGAACATGATGTGCGAAGGGAAGTCCGATGGCTGCCGATACCGGGTCCATGCCCGTGCTGTATCTGTCGCATGGCGCGCCGCCGCTGGCCGATCATGCGCACTGGCCCGGCGAGCTCGCCGCGTGGGCGCGGGAGCTGCCCAGGCCGCGGGCCGTTCTGATCGTGTCCGCACACTGGGAGACCGCACCGATCGCACTCGGGGCGACCACCACCGTGCCGCTGGTCTATGACTTCGGCGGGTTCGAAAAGCGCTATTACGACGTCACTTACGCCGCACCCGGGGCACCGGAACTGGCCGCCGAGGTGCGTGCGCTGCTCTCCGGCCCCGGCGCCGGCGTGCGGGATTTCCCCGATCGCGGGCTGGATCACGGTGCGTACGTGCCGTTGAAGGAGATGTATCCCGATGCGGACATCCCGATCCTGCAACTGTCCATCCCGACGCTCGACCCGCGGGCCCTGCTGGAGGTGGGGCGCAAACTCGCTCCCCTGCGCGCGCAGGGCGTACTGATCGTCGGGAGCGGATTCTTCACCCATAATCTGCGCGCCATGACCGGCGACGACGAGCATGCCTACTCGTTCACCGTCGAATTCGACGAGTGGGGCCGAGAAGCGCTGGCCGCCAACGATATCGACACGCTATTGAACTTCCGGCACACCGCGCCCGGCGCACAGCTGGCGCATCCGCGCACCGAACACTTCGCACCGCTGTTCGTCACCCTCGGCGCGGGCGAATCCGATCTGGGCACCGTCCGCACCGTTATCGACGGCTTCTGGTTCGGCATGGCACGACGCTCCATCCAGCTCGGCTGACTACACCCCTCCACGAAAGGCGTTCTCATGACCACGATTTCGACCGCGACCACACCCGCCGAGGCCGTGTCCACGCCCGCCACGGCCATCTCCTATGACCTCGGACTCCTGCTCCTGCGTCTCGCCGTCGGCCTCACCATGGCCGCACACGGGGCCCAGAAACTCTTCGGCTGGTTCAACGGCGGCGGAATCGACGGCACCGCGGCGTTCTTCAGCATGAGCGGATATCCCGCCGGGCGCACCATGGCGGTCATCGCCGGTCTGACCGAAACCTTCGGCGGACTGGCCCTGGCGATCGGCCTGCTGACCCCGCTGGCAGGCGCCGCACTGGTGGGCACGCTGCTGAACGCGCTCGCCGTGAAGTGGGGCAACGGCTTCTTCGCTCCCAAGGGCGTCGAGTACGAACTGCTCCTCACCGCCGCCGCGGCCGCGCTGACGCTCACCGGTCCGGGCCGCTACGCCGTCGACCGTCTCCTGCCCGCGCTACGCAACCACCGGCTCGGCTACGGGCTCGCCGCCCTGGTACTCGCCGTCGCCGCGGCCGCCATCGTGCTGCTCATCCGCAACTGATCTCACCATCCGGATGCAGCGTGTCCAGTAGTCGCTGCCGCGCGAGTCGCTCACAGAGTTCGGGCATCGGGGCCGGTGGCGTACCGGCCAGATCCCGTAGGCAGCCCTCGATCGTGTCGGTCACCGCTTCGCGCAGCACGTCATTGCCGAATTCCGCACACAGCCGATCCATCATCCGGCGGATCGCGTTCTCGTCGAGCCGCATTCGCGCCGGGCGCTCCGTAGCCTGCACATTGCTCACGCGATCAGCTTCCAGGTCGGACGCGTCGCACAGCAGGGCCGAAAGTCCTCGGCATCCGGGCCCGCGCCGCCGCGCCCTCGATCACCGCGCACCGCTCTCGGCCAACTCGCGGGCCGCTCGGCGTTCCACGAGCAACGGAACGAAGGACCGCACTTTCGATTCGGTGAAGACCGCGCGCGCCCGAGAGATGACCTCCGCGACGACATCGGGCGGCACCTCCGGGTGTCGCGAGGTCAGCCGCTCGTGCACGAACCGAAGTTGAGTGTCTTCGTCATTGCGCATACACACATGCTGCTCCGAATGCGATGGGCGGCACAGGGTCCTTCGGCCCGAGCCGCTGCGCCTCAGGACCCGGCTGCGGTCTCGTTCCACGAGCGCAGTTGGCGCAGTAGCGGATTCTTCTTGCGCTGATGTTCGGCCATGCGGGTGAGGATGTCGTCGAGGAAGGCCACGGCGTGGTCGATGTACGGGCCCTTGTTGAGCATGACGCACTCCGCACGCCCGGACATCGCGGCATCGGTGACCTCGGCCCGCGAGGGGCGGCCGGTGCGTGCGAGGGTATCGAGCACCTGGGTCGCCCAGATGACCGGTACGTGAGCGGCCTCGCACAGCCAGAGGATCTCCTCCTGCACCTCGGCGAGCCGGGCGTAACCCGCCTCCACCGCCAGATCGCCGCGGGCGATCATCACCCCGATGTGCGGTCGGCGCATGGCGGTCAGCAGGATCTCGGGCAGATTCTCGAAACCGGCCACCGTTTCGATCTTCAGGATCAGGCCCAGGCCCGTGCCGCCCAGCTCGCTCAGATGATGTTGCAGCAGTTCGACATCGGCGCCGCTACGAACGAACGACAGGCTGACCGCATCGGCGTGCTCGATCACGAACGGCAGGCGCGCGATGTCCGCATCGGTGAGCGCGGGCAGCCGCAGCGCGGTGTCGGGCAGATTGATGCCCTTGGCCGCACCGAGCCGCACACCCGGCGCGGGGGCGTCGGTGATCCGCACCCGCAATGCGCCCGGATCGATCGCCTCGATCACGCCGCCGATCTTGCCGTCGTCGAAGAAGATTCGCTGCCCGACCCGGGTGTCCCGGAAAACCTCGGGCAGCGTGCAGCCGATCCGGGGCGGCGCCCCGTTCGCGTCGACCGGATCGGAATCGGCGATGACCAGCAGTGGGTCGCCATTGCACAGCATCAGCTTGCGTTCCCGCCGGGGCAGTTCGTCCACCACCGTCGAATCATGGTGTGCGCCGGTCAGTTCGGTCTCCGGCACCAGATACGCGGTATCGCCGAGTTCGGCGTAGCAGCCATCGGGCGTGACCGAGGTGATCACCAGGCGGCGAGCCGATCCACGGGCGTCCTGAAACCTGATGCGCTCACGCACCTTTCGCCGACGCAGCCAGGGCTCCCCGCGCACCGGCACCCGCACCGCACCCACGGCGGGCGGCCCGCTCGGGCTGGTCAGCCATACCCGGACCGGCCGAACGCAGCGCCCGAGTTCATCGCGTTCGGGTTTGAGGTGAAGCACGGCCGGGCCCGGCAGAATCGGACCGGTGCGCAGTTTCGGGCCGCCGAGATCCATGGTGACCCGCACATGCCGTCCCTGTGCCCGTGCGGCGGCGCGCACATTGGCGATCATTCGGGCCCACCGCTCAGGGCCGTCGTGTGCGCAATTCACCCGCACCACCTCGGCTCCCGCCGCCACGATCCGCTCGACGAGCCCGGTATCCGCGGCGGCCTCGGTCGGCAGCGTCACCATGATCCGGGTGCGCCTGCCGTCGCGGGCGGCGCCGAGCAGCGCATTCGCATTGCGCCGCAACAGCCTTTCCCCGGAGACGAAGTCCACCGGATCGCACTCCGGGGACTCGGCGACCCGATCGGACGATCCGGCCACCGCCATACGCACCGCGTCCACCGAGGCCAGCACATGTGCCTCCGATCTACCCAGTGACGAGAGCCCCGCGATGGCGAGATCGGTTTGCAGGTCCCGAACATCGCGACGGCGCAGAGCCACATAGTGCGCCAGGTTCTCGGCACTGGCGCGATTGTCCGGGTGCACGGTGCGTAATTGGGCATCGGCCGCCGCGGCGTCGACCAGTTCCGCGCGGAGCCGATCCAGCCGGTCCGCCAAATCGGCGGCACCGACGCGCTGTACGTTCATCCCGCCACCCCGGAATCGGCAGAAAACCATCGAATCTCATTACATGCGGCACGTCCCACGTTGCACGGCAACACCTTTCAGCCCCTTCAGGATCGCCTGTCGCTGCCGCCGCATGCAGGGCACAAGACCATCGAACCGGGGACCAAAGTCCCGAGGGGGCGGGCCAGCTGACCAGGTGCCCCCGAATCGAACACCAATGGCCCTATCCACGCGCCACCACCGGGGTGATGGTGAGCACGGAGGACACAATGAACTCACACGTCGGGTACCGGGACCGGATGACTCGGATCACGCAGATCACCCGGGTGCTGTGGCGGGGCGAAACCGATTGGCTGTCGGACGCATTGGGCGTGCGCGAGTGTGGTTCGCTGCGCTGCCGACTGCACTGTGCGGCCGGATTCAGTCAGTGCGAACATCATATGGCGCTGGAACGACCACTGCCGGAACGGATTCGGGAGGTGCTCGAACAACTCGGGCCGACCTTCGTCAAGGCCGGGCAGATGCTCGCGCTGCGCCCCGACTATCTACCACTCCCGTATGCACAGGCCCTGCAACGCTTGCAGACCCATGCGCTGCCGTTCGACTCCGATACCGCACAGGCCATTATCGAAACCGAACTGCGGGCGCCGATCCACCGGCTGTTCGCGGACTTCGAGTCGCTGCCGTTCGCGGCGGCCTCGCTCTCGCAGGTACATCGGGCTCGGCTGCGCGACGGCCGCACGGTGGCGGTCAAGGTGCAGCGGCCCGATATCGACCGACTGGTGGCGAGTGACCTCGCGCTCTTGCGCTGGGCCGCAGGCAAAGTCGAGCTGCACCGGCCCGGCGCACTCGCCTTCCGGCCCACCGAGGCCATCGACGAGCTCACCACGTACACCACTCGCGAGCTCGATTTCCATCGGGAAGCAACGGTTTCCGAGCAGATCCGGCGCAATGCGGCACACGACAAGCGGCTGGTGGTGCCCGCGGTACACCGCTCGCTCAGCACTTCCCGGGTGCTGACCACGGACTTCATCGACGGGATGGCGCCCGCTCCGGCCGCCACGCTGACCACCGCCGGGATAGACCCGGACCGGGTGCTGGCCGCCGGCGCCAGCTGGATGGTGCGGCAACTGTTCACCGACGGCCTGTTCCATGCCGATCCGCATCCGGGCAATATCCTGCTGCTGCCTGGAAACCGGGTGTGTCTCATCGATTTCGGCATGTTCGGCCGTCTGGACCGCACCCAGCGCCGTCGAATGGGGCTGATGTTGCTCGCGCTGATCGGCGGCGACTACAACGCCGTCGGCACCCAACTGCTGCGCATGTCCACGCTGCGCCCCGGCGCGGATCCGCGCGGATTCCGTGACGCCGTAGCCGAACTCGTCGAGGATTGGTACGAGGCCGAATCCGGTATGACCGCAGCGCAATTGCTATTGCGCGATCTCGGACTCGGCGGGGCGTTCGGCATCGTATTCCCGCGTGAGCTGATGCTGCTGTGCCGTGCGCTGGTCACCCTGGAATCCACCGCCCGCGTGGTGCGGCCCGAACTGGATCTGTCGGTGTTGTTCCGCCCGCTGCTGCCACAACTGCTCATATCCCTGCTGCCGACACCGTCGAACCTGTGGGCCACCCTCTCCGAACAGCGCATCGACTATCTCGGGCTGGCACTGGACCTGCCCGATATGGTCATCGAACTCGCGGATGCACTGCGCCGCCGCGATATGCTCGATCAACTCACCGCGGCCGTCGCGCCACCGCCGCCGCGCAGTTGGCTCCCGGCCATGGCCGGATTGGCCACCGGCGGCTGGATAGCCCGGGGCGTGCGCGCGGCGCTACCGCGCTGAACGGCTCCCCGGCGATAGCCGACGCACCGGGGCCGATTCATTCCAGGGACCGCGGATGTCCCGGCGCCAGTACGCAAGTCAGGAAGGCGCCGGTCACCGCCGCCACCACGGCGGCCATGACCAACCCGCCGAGTACGCCGATCAACACCACCAGCGGCGCGGATTGCCCGGGCTGCCACAGCGGCGTAGTCACCGCGGTGAACGCGGTCAGGCCCGCGACCCACGCGACCGCCGAGCCCCAAACCCAGAGCACCGCACGATCGGTGAAGCGTCGCAGGACCGTCCACTGCATGATGCCCAGCGCGAACACCATGATCAGTGCTCCCGCCGCTACCGCCGGGACCTGTGCCCACATCGGCCAGCCGGTGGCACGCTCCCCCAGCAGCATCGGCAGCAGACCGACCGACCAGGCGACCACCCCGCCCGCGGCCGTGGCCGCTGTCCAGTCGCGAATCCGCAACCGGGACAGCATGGTGCGCAGTACTCGTGCTTGGAAGAAGCCGAGCACGCTGCCCTCGATCAATCCGGCCGTGAGCATGGCGACCATGGTCGTGGCCGCGCCCGCGTCGACGGTCAGCGTCCCCGCGACCGCGGGAGCCAGGAAGCCGAGAAATTCTCCCAGTGTGACCCGGCCGAACCACAGTCGCCGCAGTCTGCGCAGTGATCCGACAGGCTCGTGCCCGGCAGGCTCGATCACGACATAGGGGTCGGCCGAGGACGATTGCGTTCGCGGGCGTCCCTGCTGATAGGCCGCCTCCACTTCCTCGTGCTCGATGGTTCCCGGGAACACCGCCCGGCCGATGCCGCTGAGCCATTCTCCGTCGATCCGGATCGAGACCGGATGCGGAGATCGGAAGTTACGCCACCACGTCTTCTCGGCGGCATCTCCCACCCGGACGACCACATTGTCCTCCATCCTGACCGGTAGTACGGGGAGGGCGATATGACGCCCCGAACGCCTTCCCTCGTAACGTAATTCACCTACCGCGTGCCCAAGTCCGGTCGGTAGTCGCAATGCCAGCAACATCACCGACGCGCCGAATCCTGGGGCCTCGTACTTCGTTGTCACCATGACCTCCGCGGGATCAGTGCATCGATTCGTGCCATACCTCGATGCTGCGCCGGCGGGTTCGGCGGCAACAGAATCGAAAGTCCCTGTCCGCGTGGCCATTCGGCGCCGCCACCGAATGGAGTCCCACACGGACCTCGCCACACCGAGCGTCAGGTGCCGATGGGGCGGCCGATGCTCCGCCACTCGGCGTCCCACTGGGCAGCGCGCCGCTGGGCGAGCAGCCGGTTGACGGACCAGACGAGCAGCAGGCCGCCGATCCAGGTCAGCATCAGTACCGCGAGCCCGGCGCCGATGCCGGCGCTCACCGCCACCGAGGGCGGCTGTGGCGGATCGCCGGGCTTGCCGTCGGCGCCGAGCCATACCCTCACCTCGGAGCCGACCGGCGTTTTTTCCGCCACGGTCACCGTGGCCGAGCCTGATTCGCCATTGCGAGACCAGCGCACCGGCGCTTGGAAATCGGGTTTGCGATAGGGCCCGTTGGACGCGGCCTCCACCGGCTCGGCCAGGACGGTGGCCGAAACCGCCACCTTCGCGGCGTTCTCGGATCGGATGCGTTCCACCGCACCGGAATAACCGGCAGTGCCGACGGCGCCCGCGATCGAGACCATGGCCAGCATGACCCCGATCACCAGCAGGCGCAGTACCCCTTCGAGCCGGTCGGATCCCCGCATCAGTGGGTTGGTATTCCACGGCCGCATCCGCCAGCTACGGACGAACAGTGCACTTTTGCGCGACATCGCTTGTCCTCCTGAATCTTTCGAGCGATCGCTCAGTCTTGGCGCACCACGAGCACGGGGCAATCCGCCAAGTGCAGCAGTGCGGTACTCGTCGAACCGAGCAGCAGCCCGGCGAAACCACCGCGACCGTGCGAGCCGACCACCAGCAGCTGGGCCCGGTCCGCATGTTCGAGCAGGGCCCGCACCGGGGTATCGCGGGCCACGAAGCGCTGGACCGGCACCTCCGGATACTTCTCCCCGAGGCCGGCCAGGCTTTCGCTCAGCAGAGCCTCCTCGGTGTCCCGAATGCGATTCCAGTCCACGGCGGGCAGGTCGTATCCGGTGGTATCGCTCCACGCGTGCACGGCGATCACACCGACCTGCCGCAGCGAGGCCTCCTGGAACGCCGATTCGACGGCGGGAAGGCTGTTCTCGGTGCCGTCGACACCGACCACCACGGGTTGGGCGAGCGACATCGAGCCGGTCTCGGCCACCTCGTGCACGACCACCACCGGGCAGTGCGCGTGCCGGGTCACCGCAGAGCTCACCGAACCGAGTACCGCCCGGCGGATGGCTCCGCGACCGCGATTGCCGACCACCAGCAGGCGCGCCCGCTTCGAACGGGCGATCAGCGTGGGCGTGATCAGCTCGAGGGTGAACTCGGTGGTGATGGCGAGCGTGTCGCCCCGGGCGGCCGTCTCGGCGGTACGTTCGGCCTCCGTGAGTACCCGGGCGCCGTCTCGGCGCAGCCAGGCCAGCTCGTCTCCGCTCACCGCGGTCCTGCCGGTGGTGCCGTTCGGGATGGCGTACGAGGTGATGATGTGCAGCGGGCAATGCCGCAGCCGCGCCTCGACCGCCGCCCAGGCGACCGCCTGATAGGACGTGACCGACCCGTCGACCGCGACGACGATGGGGGAAACTATTCGGATTCGACGCGTGAATCGCGTTGTCAGCCATGGGAAAGCCTCCTGAGCGTGCTGTTGCATCGAGCATCCCGCGCGGTGCACGGCCCATCCCAGAGACCAAGGTCACCCCGTCCGCGGGACATGGGCACAGAACTATGCGCGCGGCGCGAACGACCGATGTCCGCTCGACTCGGGACCTCCTGCCCTGACGCCGGAACCACCGGAGCGCGCACTGTGAATCAAGTTCCGGCGGTTGCGCGTGAGGGTGGGTTTCATGAAGACGGTCAGCAGAATCGCGGCGCTGGCGACGGCAGTCGTGCTGGCGTTCGTGCCGTACACCGCATCGGCGGCCGACGCGCCGCCCTCGGCGGCGACGGTGTTCACCCGGGCCTACGACACCACGACCAAGAACGTGACCCTCACCTTCGACGCGGACTGGTGGAGTCCGGGCAATCCGGAAGAGGTGCTGCGCATTCTGCGGGACAACGCGGTCACCGCGGCGTTCTCACTCACCGGACGCTATGTGGAGAAGTACCCGGACCAGACGCGAACCCTGCTGTCCGCCGGGCACAAGCTCATCAACCACAGCTACGACCACCCCTATTTCACTCAGCTGTCCCGAGCGGACCGCTGGGCGGAATTGGACAGGGCGGAGGCCGCGTTCAACCGGCTGGGCTACACCTCGGCGGGCTGGTTCCGCGCGCCGTATCGCGATGGATATCTGGATGCGGGCGTCAACGCCGATCTGGCCGCGCGCGGCTACTACCTCAACTACGACTGGACATTCGACACAACGGGATACGAGGGCGCGAGCCTGGACACCATCCTGTCGCGGGTACGCCAGTACACGGTGCCGGGTGCGACGATCGTGATGCATTTGAGCAATGACTCGACCGATACCGCGGCGTTGCCGTCGATCATCTCGACCCTGCGCGGCATGGGCTATGGCTTCAACGACCCGTACCGTTCGGTCACCAAGGGACTGATCGGAGCCAAGTACGCCGCACTGGGCGCGCAGTCCTGCGCGCTCGGCGTCCCGCGCTCGGGTGAGATGGTCGCCACCACGGCCGGAACGAGTGCGGTGCAGTGGTTCGACGGCGGCCGCGTCTACTGGCGCAATGACATCGGCGCGTTCGAGGTGCACGGGGCGATCGCCGGGACCTACATCGGGCTCGGCTCGGTGACCTCGTTCCTGGGATACCCGCGAACGGATGAGACCGGCACACCCGACGGAATCGGGCGGTACAACCACTTCCAGGGTGGCTCCATCTATTGGAGCCCGGCGAGCGGATCACACACGGTGTACGGAGCGATCCGGGACAGGTGGTCCACACTCGGATGGGAGCGCGGATTCCTCGGCTACCCGGTATCGGACGAGGTCGGCGTGACCGGCGGGCGGGCATCACAGTTCCAGGGCGGCAATATCTACTGGTCCGCCGCCACCGCCGCGCATGAGGTGCACGGGGCGATCCTGGGCCGCTATCTTCAACTCGGCGGCACCGGAAGCACTTTGGGTCTTCCCACCGGCGACGAGTACAGCGTCGACGGCGGGCGGCGGAGCGACTTCGCGCATGGCGCGATCCTGTGGAACGCCTCAACCGGAGCGTTGACCGTGCTCTCCGACTGACCTGGCAAACGTCATCAAGGGGGGGAATTGGCCCCGCAGGCCGAAACGAGGGGTGGCGGTCCTGCGGGGCCCGACCTGGGAACTGCCGTTTGCCGGGGGTGCATGGACGCAGTAACCCGTTCGAGCAGGCCGTGAACCCAGTATCCGGCCGACGGTGGCCGTCGAATGCGCTGCGGGTGAACATGATTCGTTTTTCGGACACGGGCGTCGCGTTCTGGATATCGCCGAGAGCGGGCAGCCGGGTGCGGTGCCGGTGAACGTTGTCGCGGCAAACCCGGAATCTATGAAGTAGTTTCGGCGAGAGCATGATTCGTTCGTAATGGGGAGTACAGATGACACGACGCGCGGTGGTCAGTGGCGGCGGGACCGGAATAGGGCGAGCGGTCACGGAACGGCTTGCGGGCGACGGGGATTCGGTGGTCATCGTCGGTCGCCGCGATGCCGTCCTGAAAGCCACTGCCGAGGAGATCAATTCGGCCGTCGGAGCGGAGCGCGTCACGACCGCGACCGCCGACCTCACCGATCCGCGTGAGGTGCGCGAGCTCGTCGAGCACATCGCGGCGAGCGGGGGTATCGACGTCCTGGTCAACAACGCGGGCGGTAATCCCGCCCGCGCCTCGAACGACCTGACCGCGCTCGCGGAGGCGTACACGGAGGCATTCCGGCTGAACGTGATCACCGCGGTGCTGTTGACCGAGGCGCTCATTCCGCACCTGATACGACCCGGCGGCCGCATCGTATCGGTGAGTTCGATCGCCGCACTGCGCGGTAACGGACCCTACGGCGCCGCGAAGGCCGCACTACACGGCTGGGCGATGGGGCTGGCGCAGCAGCTCGCCCCCGAGGGCGTCACCGTCAATATCGTCGCCCCGGGCTTCGTACCCGCCACCGAGTTCTGGTCCGAGCGGTTGACACCACAACTTCAGGCCGAGCGCATCGCGCAGATTCCGCTCGGCCGGGCCGGAACCCCCCGC
This sequence comes from Nocardia sp. NBC_01503, assembly GCF_036327755.1. Lineage (NCBI taxonomy): Bacteria > Bacillati > Actinomycetota > Actinomycetes > Mycobacteriales > Nocardiaceae > Nocardia > Nocardia sp. NBC_01503. The sequence continues at coordinate 6,094,873 of NZ_CP109596.1, read as the reverse complement.
GAAGTCGCCGCGGGCATCGCCCATCTCGCCTCCCCGGAAGCCGGTTGGACCACCGGCCAGATTCTGCAGATCAACGGCGGGACACTGCTCGGCCGCGGCTGACTCGCCGGGGTGACAGCCGCGGATTCGCCGCGGGTGCGGATCGAGCGGCGCGTCCGCGCTTCGGGCGATAGGATTTCGATCCGCCAGACAGGGTCGAGCAAACGGCCCCGTTCGGCTCAGCCCAGCCCCGCCGACCGGTTCGGTGGGCGCCGATCCGAAAAGGCCCGTGGTGTCCGACGTGTCCTCTGCGACCGAACAAATCGAAAGAAATCGAACTGATCTGCTGTCCGAGCTCGTCATGCATCTTCGGGAGAACCGGACGGTGCTGCGCGAGGAGTGGGCGCGGCGCATTCGGGCGGCCCAGCTACTCACGGCGATGACGCCCGATGAGATGTTCTCCGAGGCGACATCGGTCTACGACAACTATGTCGCGGTCCTGGAGACCGGATCGGTTGAGGCGCTTCAGGATTACGCCCGTGACCTGTCCGAGCGCATCATTCCCCGCGGCGTGGAGACGCACGAGGTGCTCGGCATCGTGCTCCTGCTGCGAGATGTGCTGGCGCGCTCGCTGTTCGAGAAGTACCAATCCGATGTGACTGTCCTGAACCGGATTCTGGATGCCTACGAGCCCGCCGCCAACCGCATCGCCAATACCGTCGGCGTCTCCTTCGTGGAGGAGCGCGAGCGCATCATCCGCCAGCAGCAGGAGGCGATCCGCGAACTCTCCACCCCGGTGCTGCAGGTCCGCGAACAACTGCTCATCCTGCCCATCATCGGCGTGCTCGACAGCCAGCGCGCCCGCCAGCTCACCGAACAACTCCTGCGCGCGATCCGCGTCAACCGCGCCAAGGTGATCGTCATCGACATCACCGGTGTCCCGGAGATCGATGCGATAGTCGCCAACCACCTCGTCCAAACCGTCGACGCCTCCGGCCTGATGGGTGCGAGCGTCATCATCACCGGCCTCTCCTCCGATATCGCTCTCACCCTGGTGACCATCGGTCTGGACCTGTCCAAGATGAACGCCGTCGGCGACCTCCAGGGCGGCATCGAAGAAGCCGAACGCCTCCTGGGCTACGAGGTGACCCGCTCGGGCGAACCCGGCCTGAATCACGTCTAGAGGTAGAGGGTGGCGGCGGTGCAGAGCAGGACCAGCGGGACGCCGGGCAGCGCGATGGCGGCGAAGGCCCGGGGCGTGATGATCAGGCCCTGGGCTCGGCAGCGGGCGGCCCAGAGGACTGTGGCCAGGGAGCCCCAGATGGTGATGAGCGGGCCTATGTTCACGCCGAGGAGGATTTCGTAGAGGTTGGTGGTGGTGCCGGGAGGAACAGCAGGGGTGTCGAGCCCCGGGCGAGCCGGGCACACCGCACGGCCGCCACCTCGAATACGCCTGCCACGCTGGATAGTTCGGCGAGCAGGGTGGCGGCGATCAGGAAGCCGAGAATGGGTGCGCCACGGTCGGCGACGATCTCGGTCGCCTCGGGCAGCGGTAGCCAGCCGGTGGCGACGGCGGCAATGGCGAGCAGCGGCGGGACCAGCCAGAGTCGAGTGGGAGTGAACCATCGCCCCATCGTCGGTCCCGCCATCGGCGCACTCACCCTCTCCATGCCTTCAAGATCGTCTCGTGGCCATCAGGTTATGCGCCGGACCGCTGCCGAGCCGACGCGGTTGCCCGAACATGGCGGTGCCCGGGCGCCGCATCGGCACCCGGGCACCGCCCGTTCGTGAGGGGAATCAGTGGCGGAAGGCGTCCTTGACCTTCTCCCCCGCGTCCTTGATGTTGGACCTGACCTGATCGGCCTTGCCCTGCTGCTCCTGGTCTTCGTCACCGGTGGCCTTGCCGACCTGCTCACGTGTCTTACCCGCGAGCTCGTCAGCCTTGTTCTTGGCCTTGTCGGTTGCGCTCATGGCAGTCCTTTCGGAGTATTTCCGCCGTAGCGGGCGAACGCTGACGTCCACACCTGGGCACTACCCGGGGTCCCACCCGGTATGCGGGGACGGCGCATCCCATCGGAAACTCTCAGAAATAAGAGACGGTCGAGTATCGCGGCGAATTCGGGGTAATCGCGCGGCATGGTGAGTAGTCGCGGACGCCATCGACTTCCGCACAGAAAGGCCAGGTCATGCCAAAGGAATGGACCGCTGAGGAAGAACGCGAATACGAGCACATCAAGGATTCCGCCGAGCAGCGGGGTGAGAGCGCCGAGCGTGCCAAGGAGATCGGTGCGCGCACGGTGAACAAGAACCGGGCGCAACAGGGGAAGACCAAGACCGCCGGCCGCAGCTCGGTGCGGGATATGTCACCGCAACAGCGCGGCGGGAAGCGCTCGGGCAAGCGGGGACCGAAGGGGCTCACCCGCGATCAGCTCTACAACGAGGCCAAACAGCGAAATATCAAGGGCCGCTCCAGTATGACCAAGGATCAGCTGGCGCGGGCGCTCGGCCGGAAGTGATCCGCTCACCCGGAATCGGCGATGCCTCCACCGTTCTCGTGATGAACTCGGTTCGATCGGGTAAGCGCGCGGTATGGAACTTTTCGCTATTTTCGCGCTTATCGCGCTGCCGTTCGTGGCAGCCCTGCTCATGCTGCGCCGACCCCACGATGCCGGGCCGCCGCCGGCGTCTCCCGAAGTCGAGGAGACGCCGCCGGAATATCCGAGTGGCTGGTATGTGGAAGAGCTCTACTCGGGCCGTTCGAATCACAAATGACGCCGACGTGGGCCGCATCACAGAATTCGAGGCAACCTCTCAGCAACGTTCGCCCGGTCGGGAGCGATAGGTACTCGAGCGAGCGTGGTGACGGAAACTGCCTCCCGAGCCACGCTCGCTCAGCGCCCGGTGCGGGGACCGGATCCGGATGGCCCTGCGGTCGCGAGACCGCTCGAGCGAGAGGACCCGATCGATGAGATCGATTCGTGGTAAGTCGAATTCGACCGAGAGACCCGGCGGTCTGGCCCGGCGAGCGGTGCTTCTACTGGCATTGACGCTGTTGACGCCCTTGGGAATCGCGGTTGTCGGTAACGGCGCGAAGGCGTCGGCGGCATTCAATCCGGCCGCATTCGACTTCTGGGTCGACTCACCGAGCATGGGCCCCATCAAGACTCGCGTGTTGCGGGCCGCGGACGGCAATACCGATCGGGTGGTCTACGCGCTCGACGGTATGCGGGCGCGCGAGGATCTCAATGGCTGGGAGATCGAGACCAATGTGGCCGAGACCCTGGCCTCGTGGAATATCAATGTGGTCATGCCGGTGAGCGGTCAATCCAGTTTCTACACCGACTGGAACGCACCCAGCGAATTCCTCGGCATCCCCGCGGGCACGGGCTCGGCGAATACGGGCTCCGGTGCGACGGACGCGCTCTCCGGCGGTCCGGGCAAGAGCTACCGCTACACCTGGGAATCCTTCCTCACCAATGATCTGCGCTGGGCACTGCGAGATCGCCTGGGCTTCAATCCGAATCGCAACGGCGTCTTCGGCCTGTCCATGGGCGGCAGCGCGGCGCTGACCCTGGCCGCGTACCACCCCGACCAATTCAGCTTCGCCGGTTCCTACTCCGGCTATCTCAATATCTCCGCCCCCGGCATGCGTGAGGCCATCCGCCTGGCCATGATCGACGCGGGCGGCTACAACGTCGACTCCATGGCCCCGCCGTGGGGCCCGCAATGGCTGCGCATGGACCCCTTCGTCTTCGCCCCGCGCCTGATCGCCAACAACACCCGCGTCTACGTCGCCGCGGCGAGCGGTCTGCCCACCGCCCAGGACGGCCCGAATATGGGCACCGTCAACGGTATGGCGCTGGAAGCCTTGGCCCTGGCCAACACTCGCGCCTTCCAGGTCCGCATGGCCACCCTCGGCGGCGGTAACACCATCTACTCCTTCCCCGCCTACGGCATCCACGCCTGGAACAACTGGCAGGACGAGGCCTACCGCATGATCCCGGACCTGTCCGCCAATATCGGCTAGCACCGGCTGGACGCCAGGACAATCGAACTGTCAAGGATCTGTCAAAGCGCGGTCGAAGGTCTTGCCCTTGACCGCGCCATGGGTTGATATCGCTGTATGACTGCACCCGTCGGCCCCCACCGCACATTGTGCGCGGCTGCCGACGGTGCCGGGCACCGCGTCGAGCGGATGCCGTCCAACCTGGAGCGTTTCGGCTTCGGGAGCGAGGACGAGCCGCCAAGTCCGGCCTAGCCGGCCAGTCGAATTCTGTGTCGCGTTGTAGATCTGCGCGCACATTGTCGCCGTCTGTGCGACCTGATCAACCCACCCTCGCGACGTTCGTCGCGATTCAGCCGCGTGATCGACCACCCCGGTATCGGTCACGCGCACCTTGATGGGAGACCTATGTCCGCAAGTCCGTCCAGCACCCGTACCGTCCTGGTGACCGGCGCCGAGGAACGCCTCGGATTCGCCACCGCGGAGCGGGTGATCGCCGATGGCGACACCGTCATCGCGCATGTCCTGGACAAGAATCGCGCCGACGACACACTCCTGCGACTGCAGGCCGTCGCCCGGCCCGGCCAGGTACGTATGGTGCACGCCGACTTCGCACGCTTGACCGAGGTCGATGAGCTCGCCCGCACCCTGGTGGCGGAGTTGGCCGGTCTGGACGCGCTGATCAATGCCGCGGCCATCCCCGCCCCGCAGGCGCGCACCCGCACCGAGGACGGTCACGAGTTGACCCTCCAGGTGAATTACCTTGCCCCGCACCGCCTCATCACGGCACTGGCCCCGGCGATCGCGGCGGCGAACGGGCGCGTCGTGGCCGTCACCTCGCGCCTGCATCTCGGCGGCAATATCGACTACACCGACCTGGATCGCAATCGCGGAATCTACACCCCGCTCTCGATCTACGCCCAGGCCAAGCTGGCGCTGACCATGTTCAGCCGTTCGCTGGCCGAGGCCGGGCCGGTGGGCCTCACCGCGATCAGCGTCTACCCCGCCGACTTCGAGATCGACGTCCCGCAGATCCGCAGTCACCGGGACGCGCCGGTGAAATCCGCCGCCGACGTGCTGGCCACGCTCAGCAACCCGGCCACCTCGGTCGTGAACGGCGGCTACTACGAGGGCCTGGAAGTCGCGAAACCCGCCGCGCTGGTGCGTAATTCGCGTGCGCGCGCTCGCCTGGCCGCGTGGAGCAATCCGCTCGCACACACGGCCTGAAACTTTCATTCGAACCGGAGGAGTCCATGTCCGAACGAGCCCGCAAGAAACGCGCCCGCCGGCTGCAGAAGGCCAATCACGGCCATCGGCCCAACCAGCGCTGACCGACCTCCGGCGCACCCGACATCGGCATGTCGCGGTGCGCCGAGGACAGGAACCGCCGCGAGCCCGCAAAGCCGCGGCGGTTTCGTCGTATGCGCGCACGGCCGCGCGGTTCGGATCACGCTGACCCCCACCCGGGAACGGTGATCCGACCCGTCAGGCAGCGGGCCGGTCGGACGAATGACCGTGCCACCGTTGCCGTTCGATCAGCTCGATCAAACTGTCGACCGCCGCGAGCGAGGACCACTCATCGCGCGCGACGAGGCCGGGGTACTGATCGGAGCGAGCGACGAAGGCGGTCTCCGCCGCCGACCAATCGACATGGAAGTACGACAGACTGACACTCCTGCCGACGGTGCCCATAGCAATCGCCTCTTCCGCTGATCTCGACCCGAATCTCGATTGGACACCACGGACCGGAAAGGGTCCCGCGCCTTTACACCTCCGCTATCGCCACACCCGCGAAAATTTCCGATTCCTTTGCACCCCATGGCGGTGCGCCCGGACAGCCCCTCCTACAATCCCCGCGTGACGCTCACTCTCGCCGATCTGACCGGCTACACCGAACGTGATCTCGACACCGACCTGGCCCGGTGGTTCCCGGGGGCTGAAACCGTTTCCGTGCCAGCTGAAACACGTTCGGTGACACCATTTCTCACCCGACTGTCGCCCGTGGACGCGGCGGCCCTGGCCGCCTTCGACCGGCGCGTGCGTTCGGGCCTGATGCCCCAGTTCCTGGATATCCACGACTGGTCCTACGGCTTCGACTTCGGTGCGAATGACTGCGGCATAAGGGATTCCGATTACACCACCGAACTCACCGATGACGATGTGTATTCGATCGGCGCGGACGGCGGCGGAAACCTGTACGTCGTGATCCCCAATGGCCAAGTGGCCGTATGGTTTCACGAGGAAGAGGTACTCGAAGGCGGCACCCGCTTCGACAATCTCGATGTGTTCCTCTGGTCCTTCGTGCGCTACCGCGCGGTCAGGGCGGGCGCACTGCCCCGCACGGCGGTGGAGGCCGACTTTCTGGCACTGGCCCAGGACGGTGCGGTGGAACCGGACCTGGGCCTGTTGCGCCTGATGAAATGAGTGGTTGCCCCGCTACTCGTCCCAGGCTTGGATCGAGGTCTGGTCGATGATGCGGCCGTCACGCAGGTCGGCGACCGAACTGCACAGCACCCGCACGCCGTCGGGGTACCGGCAGGATTCCAGGAAGGCGAGGTGGTCGCCGTCGACGACCACGCTCTCCAGCGTGTGGGTCATCTCGCGGCCGTAGACGTCGGTCAGCATCTCGGAGATCGCCGAACGGCCGTGCATGACCCGCGGGTGACTGGGTTGGGTTCGGTGATCGACCATGCGTATCTCGGCATCGTCGGCGTAGAGCGACAGCAAAACCTGGGCGTCCCGGCCCTCGATACCGCGGCGCAGCGCCTCGGCATCGAAACCATCGGGTGTCGACATGGTGCTCATAAGGGTCTTCCTTTACTCGTGATGGGTCACGAGCCGGACCCCCGATTCGGCCCGTAGCGAGCGGCTTACGCCGGTTGACACCCGAAATCGCCCGATCAGCAATCACCTGGTGAACGGGTGGCGGTTGCGGTCACGCGCGGCCGGGAAGCCGGACCAGCGGCAGTGCGTGGCCGGTCGAAACCACCCAGTGCTCATAGGCGTTGAGGGCGGCGATGACGATCGTCACGATGATCAAGGTCGCCAGGGTCGGCAGGAATGAGCCGAGAGCGGTCAATGCGCCCAGGGCCAGTGCGACAACGGTTCTGCCGAGCGTGGGTGCGCCGAACATGCGCCAGCGGGTGAAGCAGAAGCCAAGCACGAACAGGGCCGCGCCCAGTGGAAGCAGGTAGGCGTTGACCCCGTGCGCGGTACCGGTCGGGTGTTCGACCACCGCGCGAGCGCCCACCGAGACCAGGACCAGGCCGACCACCAGCAGCATGTGACCGTAGCTGAGCACATCGCGAACCACCGTGCCGCGTACGCGATTGGTGCGCAGGGAATGCTCGATCGCGGAGAATCCGTACGCGAAGTACAGCCACCACAGGCCGCAGCCGAGCAGGAAGGTCAGCACCACCGCCGCCCACGACGCCAAACCGAGGTGCGATTCGGAAGCCTGATTGCCCACCGAGGCAACACATTCGCCGAGTGCGATGATCACGAACAGGGCGAAGCGCTCGGGCAGATGCGTCGCACCGAACCGCACCGTGGCCACCGCGCGCACAGACAGCGCCGGACCGGCGAAGGCGAGCAGCACCGCCACCACCCAGATCGCCACGCGCACACCACCTTCGGGCACAATTCCGGCGACCACCAGCAGCGCCGCGCTGATTACGGATATGACGTACGGGTTCAGCCACCGATCGAAGGTCCGCTTGCGCCGGATCGCCACCCACAACAGCAGTCGCAGCGCCAGGTGCGCGCTGGCGAAGATCAGCGGCTCGGCATGCCCGGTGAACGCGTGCGGGGCGGTGATGGCCATCGTGAACATGGCCAATCCGGAGGCGAACAGGAAGAACCGCTGGCGCGAGGTGTCCTCCACCCCGTGCACCGTGAGCGTGACCCCCACCCAGGACCACCACATCACCGCCAGCAGCAGTACGGCCTGCCCCACCGCACCCCAATTCGGATGCGACACCGGCAGATGCGCCGCCTGGGTCACCGCGAAAACAAGTACCAGGTCGAAGAACAGCTCAGCCCAACTGGCCCGGTCATGCGCCTCGTGTAGAGGTTCGGTCACGTCAATCCTTGTCTGGCGGTCGATCGAAAGCGTCCCACTGTAACCGCGCACCGCCGTCGAAATTCCCCGGCTGTGACCGAACCGTCCGGAGCTATCCGATGGCCACCACCGCGACCGCCGTCACCGCCAGCAGCAGGTAGATCGCGGCGGCGACCCGTAATCCGAAGCGCAGCAACTGGTTCTCGGTAACGCCCGCCGCGGTGGCGCGCTCACCCGCCACGGCGAGGATGAGCATGATCATCGGCAGGGAGGTGAAGACCGCGTGGCCCGCGCCGCTGTTCTGCAGGGCCGCGAACCAGGTGCCGAGACCGGTGGGGGCGAGTTGCTGCTGCAGCGACATCATCAGCACATTGCCGCCGACATTCGAACCGGTGACGAAGCCGCTGAGCATGCCCAGGGCCGGGGCCGCCACGGCTACGACCGGCTCGGGAGCGTTGGCGACCGCCGCACCCAGGCGGGCGATCATACCGCTGTCCGCCATCAGACGGCCGAGGACGACGAAGCCGGTCAGGGCGAGCAGGGGGCGGGTCACCCGCGTGAGAGCGGCTCGCAGGTCCGGGATTCGGGGACGGCCGCGGTCCAATAGCAGGGCGGCGGCCAGCAGCGGCAGACCCGGTGAGGACAGCAGGGCGAAGCTCGCGCCACCGGCGTGCAGGGCCAGCGGCCCGATGCCCGCGGTGGTGGCGAGGCGCAGGATGGCTATGCCGCCGAGGACAAGGCCGTAGGCGCGCAGGACAGTGCGCGGAGGCAGCAACCGCGCCGGTCCGGACTGCGGCTCCAGGGCAAGCGCACCGTTCGGGTCGTGCGTGCCACTCCGATCGAACGCACTCCTCGGGTGCGCGCCGCTCCCGTCGTGCATCGCATTTTCCTCATGTGCACCACCGACTTCGGACAGGGCGGTTGCCAGTTGTGCTTCGATCCGGCGCGGCCGCCGCGCCGCGCACAGCACGAGCGCGACCGTGGTACCGAACAATCCGGCGAGTACGCCCGCGGGCGGGACGATGCCCAGCCCGTTGACGATCAACAGTCCCAGGGCAAGCAATCCGCCGGCTCCGGCGGCGAGAAGTACTGTGCGCGAGTGATTCTCATGGCGGGCCAGCAGCGCCGCCCAGACCGTCACGAGTGGGAAGATCAAGGCGCTGGTAACGGCGGTGGCGACGCCCAGCGTGGCCGTCGGCACCTCGGCGAGCGCGGCGCCGATGACGGTGGCCAGGCCCAGCGTCCCCCACGGGATGATGTTCATCCCGAGCATCGCCTGACGCAGCGCGGTCGCGGGCGGCGCGAGCGCCAGCAGTACCGGCACGGTGACCAGCAGCGAGACCCCGAAACCGGTGAGCGCCTCCACTGTCGGCGCGATTCCGGCCACCACCAGCGCGACCTTGGCCGGACCCGAGAGCGGCAGTGCGCGCACCCACTCCCCCAGCGATCGGTGCACCCCGTGCCGGGTCAGGACCTGGCTGAGGTAGACGCCGGGCAGCATGACCGCGGCCGCGTTGAGCACCAGCAGGCCCGCTCCCCCCGCCCCCGCACCCAGTGCCGTACCGGGCAGGGTGAACTCCGGCCGCCACCAAATCAGCAGTGCCGCAACGACACTTCCGGTGGCCGCCGCCCAGTGCGCGGGACGGCGCAATCCGGTGATCATCGCCAGCACCACGATGAGCGGAAATACCGCCAATGCCCACATCATTGCCTCCCATGGCTTTTCGCTGCCGATCAACAGCTGCGACACAGCCTGGCTGTCAGGGTGGGTGGCGGTATTGAACAAAAGTCTCGGCCGCACGCCGAATCAGGGACGGATCGCGCCGGGCGTCACACCGAAGTAGCGCTTACAGATCCGCGTGAGGTGCGCCTGATCGGCGAATCCCACCGCGACCGCCACCTCGGCGGGCAGCCCACCGGCCAGCAACAGACGGCGTGCATGATTGGCGCGCAAGCGAAGCAGATAGGCGTGCGGCGGCAACCCGTACGCGCGCCGGAACGCGGTGATCAGCGTGGCCCGCGGAATCCCGGACACGGCCGTGAGTTCGGCGACCGTCACCGATTCGGTCCATCGATCGTGCAGCAGCTCGCGCGCCAGCTCCACGCCCCGGCGCGGCCGTCCATCGCCCGTGAGCTCACGTCCGCCGCGCGCATGCCGTGCGAGTACCGCACCAAGACCCGTGAGCAGCAGGGACTCCGCGGTGAGTGGATCACCGGCCTGCTCCTGCGCCCGATGCACGCATCGCATGCGCGCGAAGAGCTCGTCATCGCGCACCGCCGTTTCCGGGAACCAGACCTCGCTCGTGCCCAACTGGGCACCGGCCAGCTCCTCGACCAGGTCGGTGTCGAAGTAGAACATGCGGTAGCGCCAACCGGATTCGACCGCCGCGAATCCGGTGTGCACCTGCCCGGGATTGATGATCACCAGCTGACCGGCCGGAATCACCACCGTGCCGCCCGCCATATGCAGGCCCTCCGCGCCCTGTTCGATGACGCCCACCGACAGCTGATCGTGACTGTGCCGGTCGAAGGTGAAGGTCTCGAATCGCGCGGCGAGCAGATCCACCTGGGAGCTGGCGTCGGCGGTCCAGAGCCGAGCGTGCTCACCTGCCGATCCCACTCGCGCAGGCTAGCAAACCGGTGGTTGTTGGATCGGCGGTGCGGATTCCGGATGCCGAGGTTGGCGTGCTCGGTCCCCCCGCTGGCGTGCGATGCCCGCGATCGGTGCCGGATTCCGCGCATAGACTCTCGCCGTCCATACGATTCGAGGGGTCCGACAGATGAGAACCGAACGCTTCACCTTCACCAACGACGGCGATCAGCTGGTGGGAGTGCTGCACCTGCCCGAGGGGAGACCGGTCGGCGCGGTCGTCACCACCGGACCATTGACGTCGGTCAAGGAGCAGGCGGCGGGGGCGTACGCACGGGCGCTGGCCGAGCGCGGATTCGCCGCCCTCGCCTTCGACCACCGGACCTTCGGTGAAAGTGAAGGCCAGCCGCGGCAATTCGAGAACCCGTTCGGCAAGGCCCAGGATATCCAGCAGGCCGTGACGGCGCTGCTCGCCGATGAGCGGACCCGGGAGCTGCCGGTGGTCGCGGTCGGTGTATGCGCCGGAGCCGGATATATGGCGCGCGCGGTCGCGGACGATCCGCGCATCCGGGCGTTCGCGGGAGTGGCCGGGTACTACTCCGATACCACCGCCGCCCCGCCGAGCCCGGAGGCCATCGCCCGGGGCCGCGCCGCCGAGCAGGTGTGGCGCGATACCGGTGTCGCGGAGATGATTCCCGCGGTCGCGCCCGATGGCGGCGATGTGGGAATGCCGCTGCGCGAGGCGTACGAGTACTACGGCACCGCTCGCGGTGTGGTGCCGAACTACACCAACGGGTTCGCCGTCCAATCCTTCGCTTACACAAGCGAATTCGACACCATCGAGGCCGCCGCTCGACTCGCCGTCCCGTATGTGATGGTGCACTCGGAGCATGCGCTGGCCCCGGCCTTCGCCCGCAAGTTCTATGCGACGGTGTCGAGCCCCAAATCCGAGCTGTGGCTGGAATCGGTGGGGCAGATCGACTTCTACGACGATCCGCGGCTCATCGATGCCGCCGCGGACGCGGCCGCGCAGCTGTTCCGCTCAGTTCTGGTGGGTTGAGAGCAGCCGGAAACTGCCCGGGCTGCGACCGGTCCACTGGGTGAACGCGCGGCGCAGCGCCCGGGCATCGGAGTAGCCGACCCGGGCGGCGACGGCCTGCACGGTGAGATCGGTATCGCGCAGTAGATCGGTGGCGCGCTGCCGCCGCACCTGTTCGACCTCATCGCGCCAACTGGTGCCCAGGTCGGTCAATCGGCGTTGCAGCGTGCGCGGACTGACGGCCAAGCGCGTCGCGATCGTGCCCAGACTCAGATCACCGCGGGTCAGCGCATCGGACACGGCCGCGTGAAATCGGTCCAGCCAGGACGGCAGCAGCCGGGCCGAGGCGAGTGACAGCCGGGCGTAATCACACAGCAGATCACCCAGGCCCGGATCACCGGAGGTGGGCAGGCGGCCGATGTCCAGGAAACAGATCTCCGAGTGCGAGGCACCGAATTCGATTCTGCCGGTGCCGAATTCGTCGATCAGGTGGTTGCGCCGCGCGGTAGTGAGATGGGTGAACGCGACTCGGATGGGGATGATGTGCTCACCGGTGGCCTCGCGGATTCGGCGCAGCACCAATGCGAGTACGAACTCCTCCACCGGTACGAAGACCGGGTCGGCCTCCGCGGCGACGCCGACACGGACGGTGAGCAGGCCACCATCCTCGATCACCTGCCAGTCGACGCACGGATCGGTGACCGCCGAGCGCAATTCCATGACCGTGCGCAGACTCTCGGCCAGCGTCGGGCGGCTGGAGAACAGGTAATCCCAGACGCCGAGGCTGCCGAGTCCGGCGGCGGCGCTGGCGCACAGACCCGCCCCCGGTCCACCGGCGAAGCCGATCATCTCCCACATCCGCCACGCGGATTCGATAGGCACCCGTAATCGATCGTCCCCGAACATCGACGAATCCACCGCGATGCCGCCGGAGAGTTGTGCCTGCGACACCCCCAAGGTCAGGGCGGTTTGCTGGAGTACGAGCGCGGTACGAGTAGGGATGGTGCCTTCGATCACCGGCGGAGTGTAGCGGTCTTTAGATACCGAACGGTTTTCTTATTGAGTGCAACAGCGATCGCCACGATCGCGGCCGCCGAAACCGGTGCGCAGGAGGGGACTACCGTGCCGCGACAGCACCGGCCTCGGCAGCGCGAATCGCCTTGCCCAGTGCGGTTTCCTCGAAATCCGCGCCCGGTCCGGTCGGCATCACCGCGCGCACCACCTCGGCGGCATCGGCCGCCGCGGTCGGGTCATCCCCCACCAACCGCACCGCGACCTGTCGCGCGATCCCCGCCAGATCCGCCGCCACCAGCTCCGCCGCCTCCGGTCCGGCGCTCTCGCGAATCTGCGAAACCAGCTGTCTGTCATAGACATCGGTGAGCTGCCCGATGATCTCCTGAAGCTCTCTTCGACCGGTCATACCCCGCCTTCCGCCGCGTCCGGCCACGGCCGACGCTTCCTTGCGATGTCGAGGGCATCATTCCCCACATCGACCTCCGGACGGCGCATCAACACTGTGAGGTTGGCATCACAACCGATTCGTCCCGGCGTTATCTCACGACTGCTCGGATTGCCAGTCCCTGCCGAACAGGGTCAATTGCGAAGGGTCGCCGTCACCTTCGCCGTAGAGGGTGCGCAGGCAGCGCACGCAGGTGACGCCGGCGCGGGTGGGCTGCAGGGCGGTGGGCGACCAACCTGCCACACCGGTATGGCATAGCAGTTCGGGCACCTCCTCGGATCCGACCCACTGGCCCAGGCCGACCGCATGCACCGTGCGCCCGTTCCGGACGATGGCGTGTACTCCGGGGTCACCGAATTTCGCCCGCGCGAATGCGGCCAAGGGGGCGATGTCAGTCATGTTCTGGACGATACGGACACGGTACGACACCGGCGGCGAACCGCACCGGTACAACACTCCCGGGACACTCGGGTTATCGGACAGCCCCGGGGCCATCACCCAGGCATTGTCGTGAATCGCACATAACTTATGACATCGATGGCGGACCGTCGATACCGCCAGGATCTCCGACGATTACCGAAGAAACCCGGATCGACTTCTGCTGATCTCCGCCCGCCCCGACCTCCCCGCCGCCGAAGCCCGCCTCCTGGTCCACGCCGCGCTGGCCTTGGTGGTGGACCTCGGCCGCCGCTTCGGCTCCACCCACCCCTGCTGCTCCGAACGCCACGTCACCCACCTGATGCGGACCGTCCTGTTCGAACAGGCGCCCCGGCGAACTTCTCCGCCACGCCTACCGCTGCCCGATTCCGTTCCAGCCCAAGGGGAGTAGGACGCGCAGGGTGCGGATCTCGTCGACGAGATCGGCGTAGCCCTCCTGGACCTGGGCAAAGCGCAGCGCGGCGTCGTGGTGATGTTGGGCGCTGTCGCTGTGGCGCAGGGTCCACTGCATTTGGGCGTAGGTTGCGGCGAGATGGCTGATGACCTCACCCAGTGAGTGGGTGTGGCGGCGTCCGGTGGCGGGGCGCGGGAGATGAAAGGCCGACCACTCGTCGATACGGCCGATGAGGGTGCCGACCCGGCCGCGAGTCACGGTTTCGTCGAAGTCGGACGGGCGGCGGGTCGCCGAGATCGCGACGGTGATGAGGGTGGCGTGTAGATCGGCCAGTTCACGGGCCCACTCGATCAGCGGGGAGCCACCCTGGAGGGTACCGGCGATGGCGAGGAGTAGTTGCCGGGCCTCCAGCAGACCCTCGGCGGCGAGCAGGCGATCGCGGTAGGGTTCGCGGTCGTTGGGCGGGATAGCGGTCACTCCGACTCGGACGATGGTGCTCGATTTCGGTCTCATGGAACGACATCCGATGCTTCCAGGGGCAGTGCGCAACGGGTGAAGGTGCGACCGCCGTCGATGAAACGCTGCGAACTCTCACACAGCACGGCCAAGGACGCAGCGATCTCGTCCATTCGCGGATGCGGCTCCTCGAGCTCGACCACCAGCTGTCCGCTCGCCGTTCCGAGCAGCCGGATCACCGCGGGCGCGATATCCGACGGGAATTCCAGCACACCCGCGGTCGGCCGGGTCGGATCGTTGATCATTGCCGCGTAGATGGAATCGACGGATTGGACGGCCGCGATCCTGCCGAGGCGGAACAGTTCGGTGGCCGCGTCGAGTTGGGCCACGGCCGGGATCGACCCGAGCCGGGACTCCACCAGCACCCGCGCGTCCGTGTAGGAGGGGGAAAGCGGCTCGTCCGGCTCGTCGACAATCGCGTCGAGGTGGTGAATTCTCATGCGCGCCTTGGCAAGTTCGGCGACCGCCGCACGGCCGGAGGGCCCGAGGTCGGCCAGATGCTCGCGTGAGGGCACGATCAGGTGCGCACCCGGCACACCGGCCGTCGTTTCGATGATCTGCCACAACACCTCCGCGCGGGGCCAGGGCCGCAGGACCTGCTCCAGGTCCACCCGCCAGGACCGCGCGATCTCCACCAGACGGCGCTGCGTCGTCGCGGCCGGATCGTCGCGATCGAGTTCGGCGAGCATCTCGCGGAGCAGCACCTCCGCGGCGATCGGCTCGAAAACGACTGTGCCCTCACCGAATCCGGCGTGTGCGGCGTAATCGTGAATCATGGGCGCCACCCCGCGCCGGAGATCGGCCGGCAACAGATCCACCCGGGCATATCCGAACCACATGAGAGTGCTCCCGCGCTTGTTCCGGCCGCGCGTCACATGCCCGAGCGGCGGGCGTGGGCATCATCTGTGGTCATACCACGAGTCAAGCGGGATACAAGCTCTGCGGCAATGACATTCGACAGGTCAGATGCGGACGGGGCGGCCGGTCCGCATGACATCCGCCGATCCGATCAGGACATTCGACGAATGTCAGGTATGACAGATGACGCTTTCCTAGGCTGTCGCGAGCCGATGTCGGATCGGTGAACGTGCCCGGTGCGGTGTGGTATCGAGGGCTTGACGGATGTCCTGACAGATATCACGCACATCGGAGCGCGGTGAGGTCAAGGTGGCGATATGCACCAACCGGCCGAGCCGGTCGGCGACCCGTCCACTGTCGACCTCGCTGGTCAGCCGCAGCGAGGCGGTGGCGAACGACACCGCCTCATCGATCTGACGCAGCCGGAACGCCCCGGTGGCGATGGTGATGTTGTCGAACAGAATGCTGCGCGCCGGTCGCCCGGGCGCGCACGCGGCCAGCGATTCCCGTGCGCTGGCAACGGCTTTGAGCGTGTACTCCTCCGCGGCCCGGCCGGTCGCGGTCAACGCGTACTCGTTGTAGATCACCGATTGCATACCAGTGAACTCACCTGGGCTGAAGAACACCCGGGTCCACGGATCGACCAGATCCCCGACCCGAGTGATCTCGTCCTCGGCGCGCGCGAGGGCGAATCGCATCCGGCTCACATCACCCATCATGGCGTGCGCCCAGGCCTCATTGGCGTACAGCCGAGCCGATTCCCCGCCATTGGCCGCGTCCTGGGCGGGCAACTGCCCGAGCTGGAACATACGGAGCGCGGTGCGCGGATCATGTTCGATCAAACTGATCCGGCCCAGCACATACAGGGTCGAGGCGACCAGGCTGTCCGCGCCCGCCCGACGCGCGAAAAGCAGTGCCATCGTGGCATATTGGCGCGCACGATGTTGGTCACCGACATCGTGGCAGGCCCAGCCCAACAGGCGAGCCAGATCCGCGGAGGCGACCAGCATCGAATGCTCGCGGGCCTGTCCCCGGTACCGGGCCAGCAGTGTCGTCGAGAGCTTCAGCAGGTTGGTGGCGGCGTCCGCGACGGCGGAGCCGCCGTGCCGCTGGTCGATTTCACGCAATCTGGCGGTGGCGTCGCGCACGAAGTCATGATCGGGTTCGGGGCCGGGGAAAGATGTCCCGGGTTCGGGCTCACCGAGGGCCGGAAGCCACGGAATCAGGACATCGGGAGAGCCGACCACCGCGCTGGCGAGTGTCTCCAGAAAGGTCGGATCGGTGTCCCGCACTTCACCTCTGGGCACGTCGCCGGTCGAACATGACATCATCCCCGACTCGGACCTGACATTCGCGGACGCGACCTCGATATCCGGATCCGGCGCACCCACGGCCGCCAGCAAATCTCGATAGGTCCGGTTCGGTCTGCGCACCTCGCCGAGTTCCCACCGCGCGATATGCCGCTCCGAACACGCGGCATTGATCCCGAGCCGACGCGCCCGCTCATTGATCAGCTCGGCGAAATCCGCACGGCTGAGCCCCAATTCGGTACGCCGGTACACCCGCAGCGCTCGGCCCCAGTCCCCCGCGGCGTGCGGGTCGCCGTGTCCGGCGTAGGGGTCGGTGACATCCATTGCGGCGCCGCCCTTCTCGGCTAACTCACACGTAACCGGCCGGTCACGGTTCGGATTCACGCTCGGCCACTTCCGCGTAATAATCGTGCCCGATAATCTATCCTGATAATCAGATTTGCGAAACTTGAAGCGGCTCTAGGCGAAGCGGCCCGATACGGTGGGGAGCCATGGCGAGAACCGCGCGAAAAGTATTGCTGGGCAGGGAGATCGATGCGATGCTGCGGCGCGCGCGAACCACCCAGGCCGAGGCGGGCAAACTCATCGGGGTCAGCCAATCCCGCATCGCGGCCGCGATCGCGGGCACCGGCAATCTGACCGCCGAGGCGCTCGACACGCTCGCTCGCAAACTCGGCATCTCCGATGAGGACTACATCCGAATCCTGTTGGACCTGCGCGAGGACAGCCATCGCCGGGGCTTCTGGAACTCGGGTTACCGCCGCGCCTATATCGAGGAGCTCCGGCTCCTGGTCGATCTGGAGAATGTGGCCGATCGCCTGCGTGAGACCGGGGCGGAGATCGTGCCGGGCCTACTCCAGCACCCGAGCTACATCCACGCCCTGCATGAGCCCTTCCAGCCCGATCCCGGCGATCCGGACGCGGTGACGGTCGAGGATTACGTGCGGGCCCGGACCGCGCGCCAGCAGATCCTGTTCAAACGCGGGGCGCCCGAATTCCACGCCATCCTCTCCGAATCCTGCCTGCGCCGAACCTACGGCGGCGACAGCGTCATGCTCGATCAACTCGGTCACCTCATCGAGCTGTCCCATCGCCCCAATATCCAACTCCAGGTCATGCCGTTCACCCATCAGGCCCCCGGGGCGGGCATGGAGGACCGCTACATTCTGGTCCGAGTCCCCTCACCGGGCGCCGCGGGCGATCTCGAGATGGTGGTCGTCGAGGCGCAGGGCGAGATTCGCTATATCGACGACAAACCCGCCGTCGGCATCCGCGATCGCATCTTCAACCGCCTGGCCATGACCGCCCTCGGCCCGGCCGACTCGCGCCAGTTCATGGAACACCTCGCCCGCGGCCTGCGCAGCCGCCCCACCGTTCATCGCCAGCCCTGATCGCAGAGGAAATACGATGTCCAGCAATGACTTCGAACCCCGCCCGATAGACACCCACAAGCCGAGTCCGGCACGCATCTACCACCATATGATCACCGGTGAGGTGATCTTCGAATCGGATCTGCCATTCATCCACCGGCTCTACGAGGAGATCCCCTTCTACCCGCTCTGGGCTCGGCACAACCGCCGATTTCTCACGCGCGCGGTGCGATACATGATCGACAGTGGCATCCGCCAGTTCCTCGATATCGGATCCGGGCTGCCGACCGGCGGCAATACCCATGAGGTCGCCCGCTCGCTGGCTCCGGACGCCCGTGTCGTCTACGTGGACAATGACGAGGAGGCGATCAATCGGGCGCGAGATCTGCTGCGGGAGCACGATCTGCTCGACAGCACCGTCATGATCGACGCCGATCTACGCGATCCGGCGAGGATTCTCGAACACCCGGAGACCCGGCGCCTGATCGACTTCTCCGAACCGGTTGGGCTGCTGCTGGTTTCGGTACTGCCCTGGGTGCCCGATGCCGACGATCCCGCCGCACTGCTGGCCCGGCTGCGCGCGGCCGTCGTCCCCGGCAGCCAGCTCGCCATGACCCATGTATCCCTCCAGGACGCGGGCCAGGAGATCAAACAGCAGGTAGCCGCCGGTGCGGCGGTCTTCGGCGATACGAGTACACCGGTCACCCTGCGCACCCGCGAGCAGTTCGAAACCTGCTTCGACGGTTGGAAACTCGTCGAACCGGGCATCACCTACGCCACGGACTGGCATCCCGATCAGCCGGTGGACACCACCGACTACGCCCGTCCATGCAACTTCGCCGCTATCGGAACCCTCCCCTGAGGCGAACAGATAGATGTGCGGCGCGACAACGGAGGTCGTCCGCGCAGTTCGAAAGGATCCACCATGCTGTCGACACCCACCGCCGGACAATTCCGCAAGGCCAGCACCAGCTCCCCGCAACAGGCATGCGTCATGGTCTACCGAGACGACCACCGCACCCTCGTCTGGGATGACAAGCTCGCCACCGTCGACACCGCGCATACGAGCGTCCCGCTCGATCAATGCCTGAGCTTCGACCACGACCAATTCGAAGTCATCCTGGAGGCGATCCGAGCGGGCACACCCGTGCGGCGAATACTGTTGATCGCCTGCACCACCGACGGACGCTACGAGTTCAGCGCGGCGCCGGAGTACGCGCCGACCGCCGGATCCGCGAGGCTGGTATTCGACCACCGCGAGTACTCGGCGTTCGTCGAGGCGGTGCGGCGGAACGAATTCGGCCGATCAGCCTTCGCGGCCAACTGAAGTCGGCCCCCTGCGGGCATGACTCGGACCGGTTCAGGGTTTGCGGCCGATACCCGCCCAGTACCAGGCGCTTTCGGCCTCGGCGACCGCGACGGGGCGATCGGTGAGCTCGGGGCGCCAGGTGGCGACGGGAACCAGGCCCGGATCGATGAGGGTCGTTCCGGCGAACAGATCGCCGGTATCGGACTTGCTACGGGGATGGAATCCTATACCGGAGGACTCCGCGGCCGCCTTGACCCCGGCCATCGCCTCGGGAGCGAAATCGGCTGTGGGGTGCGTGATTACGACATAGCTGCCGGAGGGCAGCGCATCCAGCAGTTCGGCGATGATCCGCTGCGGGTGGTCGTCGTCGGAGAAGTACATCATGATGGCCACCAGCATGATCGCGACCGGTTCGGACAGGTCCAGGGTGCCGGTGAGATCGGGATGATCCAGGATCGAGCGCGGATCGTGCAGGTCGGCGTGGATGAACCGGGTGCGGCCCTGCGGGGTGCTGTCCATCAACGCGCGCGCATGGGCGAGCACGATCGGATCCTTGTCCACGTAGACCACGCGGGCGTTGGGGTCCGAACTCTGCGCGACCTCGTGAGTGTTTCCGGCCGTGGGTATTCCGGTGCCGATATCGAGGAACTGGGTGATCCCGGCGTCGGCGACCAGGTAGCGGACCGCCCGGGCCAGAAAGGCGCGGTTGGCGCGCGCCATGGTTTTGATGGTGGGGACATGCTCGGCGATCATGTCGCCCAGTGCGCGATCGGCGGGGTAGTTCTCCTTGCCGCCCAGCCAGTAATCGTAGACGCGCGCCTCGTGGGCGATGGTGGTGTCGATCTCGGTGGGCAGCGGTGTGCCGAGAGAGTTGTCGGACATGAGATCTCAGTTCTGCTAGAGGAATTCAGCGGATGGTTCGAGCTGTGGAGACGGAGGTTCGGAGCGTGTCGAGGAGATCGGCGGTGTACTCGGGCGGAGCGGCGCACACCGACAGCCGATCCCAGATCGCGTTGAACCGGTCCAGATCGCCGGTCTTGTCGAGGAATTGGGCACCGGCCAGGTGCTGAAGATAGGCGATATCGCTCAACTCGGTGGCGGCGAACCGCAGCAGGGTGAAGGCGGTGTCACTGATGGCGGGACCACCGACATGGTCGGGCAGCACCTGCACGGTGATGTCGGGGCGCGCCGCCAACTCGGCGAGGTGATCCAGTTGCGAATGCCACATCGCCGAGCCACCGATCTGGCGGCGCAGGGCGGCCTCCTCGATGACGAACCACAGTTTGGGCGAACCGGCGCGAATCAACAGCTGCTGGCGCCGTACCAGCAGTTCGACACGCTGCCCGATCTCGCCCGCCGATTCGCGATGGGCGATCGCGAAGATCGTGTGCGCGTAAGACGGAGTCCGCACCAGTTCGGGCATCAAACTCGGTGCGTAGCAACGGATCAGGGCGGCCGAATCCTCGAGTGCCAGATAGGTGTCCGGGCGCGCGGTGGTCAGATCCGCGCCCGCCTGCCAACGTCCGACGGCATTGGCCCGGTGCGCCAGGCGCAGATACTCGGCGCGTGCACCGGCATCGTGCACACCGTAGGCGGTGAGCAGATCATCGATATCCATCGCGCGAAAGCTCACTCGACCGGCCTCGAGCCGGCTGATCTTCGAATGCGAAGCCCGGATCACCCGGCCCGCGGCGTCGCCGCTGATCCCCGCCGCCTCGCGCAGCCTGCGTAATCGCAGCCCGAGCACCCGGCGCAGTAAGGCCGGATCCTCATCCGGATCTTCTCGGGCATCCGCGCCCGGTACCGCGGTCAATTTCTCGATCACTGCCACTCCTGTCGGCATAGGCATCGCGAACCTGAGTGTGCCACAACATATTACAGGGCACCCTTCAAATGCTTGCACGTGCCGATGCACGTGCACTGCGCTATTCTGTGCGCGGGGATCACACCCATCCCCGTTGGGGGCCGCAATGAAGACAGGCGAAACCACTCGAGGATTCGACTTCGATACCTACGACAGGATCGGGATCGCCGAGGTTGTCAGTACGTACGGCATGGACGCCGTACACCGCCGGATCGAACTACTGCGCCGCACCGGAATGCACTACGCCGCAAAGGCTATCGAACGCGAGCTCGAAGCCGCACAACTCACCGAGCCGTCACGACTGCTCCGGCGGCGATCGGCGTGAAACCGGAATCCGCCGTGCCCGATCACCTCGATCGAGCGCGGCGGTCCGACGGCTTGGTCGGCATCAGATCAGGGCTCGGTGCTTACGCATTCGGTGCCGCACATTCCGCATCATCGACGTGGTTCCGGCGAAGCGAATGAACTTGGGGACGAAGCGATTCACGAACCCGACGAAGACGAACAGGTGCTCGAACCTCCGCTGATCGGCCGCGCTCCACTCCACCCCCATGGCCGCGCGGAAGTGTGGTGCGAGGTATCCGGCGGTGAGGAACCGCAGTAGACCGCCGAAGATCACCCGCAGATACCAGTGGATCATCCGCAAACGCAGCAGATCATCGATATAGGCGCGGACCTCGGGATCGACCGCCACTTCCCGACACGCCTCATTCCAATAGATATCGAAATCGGCGCGCGTCCGCTGGCGATGCGCGATATTCACCGCCGCACGGAACTCCGCCTGCTCCTGCGGCGAGCCCAGGATCGCCACCGCCAAATACGAAGCGGTGGTGCGCAACCGCTTCCACGGATGCGCCATCAGCGAACCGGATTCGACCTTGCTCTCGAGCACGCCCCGCCCGACACCGGGGACCGCCAGCTGCATCGCCACATTGGCCGCGGCACCGGAGAACTGCCAGAAGTCGAGCGCGTCCTGTAGCTGCGGCAGCCGCTTGGTCTCCGACCGATGGATCGACGGAATGCGAATGCGCGTCTGCGCATTGGTCAGCGGCGCGTCGTCGTACTGCGGCTCAGGGGCCGCGGTCATAATTGTCCCCTCAGCGCGGAGATGCGCGAATGCCCATTAACTTAACGGCAATCGACTATGCGAGTCAATGCTCGATTAGGTCATGTGAACAGCGATCAGCCCATTCTCACCAGGCATTCCGTGCTGGATTCACCAGTAACATGGTTGACCTCCACGGGTCGCTGCCGGACGCGGCCCCGATGCGCGGCCGCCGGAGCGACAGTTTGGTGGAAAGCGGTTTTCGGGAGATCATGAGCGCGTGTCGAGCGGTACGGGCGAGGTCCCGAGGCGGCGGGCGAGTGTCTTGCCGCGCAGGGTTTTCGCCGAGAGGTTGTCGGCGTTGTTCGACGCGGCCGGAAACCCCACGCTGCGATCCGTCGCCGCGGCCGCGGCCGCGCGCATGGCCGCGGCCGGTGGGAGCAATACCGCCACCACGCAGCGAATCAGCGATTGGCGCACCGGCAAAGCCGTTCCAGCCGAGTTCGAATCACTGCTGCCGGTCCTGCTCACCCTGATCGAAAAAGCCACCCGGACCGGCGCGCCCGCGCCCGAACTGGTCAAACTGCCCGCCTGGCGGGCGATTTGGCGGGCGGCACAGGCCCGCGGCCCCGAAGCCGAAATCGCCTGCCCGTACCTGGGATTGGCCGCCTACGGCCCGCAGGACCGCGAATGGTTCTTCGGCAGAACCCGGGCCACGACGGAGATCACGGAGCTGCTGCGCCGGACGGTGGATGGCCCGAACACGGGTCCGGTCGTGGTCATCGGGGCCTCGGGCGCCGGTAAATCGTCCGTACTGCACGCGGGGGTGATCCCGGCGCTGCGCGCCGACCGGGACTGGAGTGTGGCCTCCATGACTCCCGGCACCCGACCGGCCAAAACCCTCTCGGAGTTGCTGAACCCGTCCGATCAGCACACCAAACGCCCCGATCTCGTGGTCGTCGACCAATTCGAGGAGACATTCACACTCTGCCGGGACGAGCCCGAACGCGAGCGGTTCCTGCGCGACATCGCGGTCCTGACCGAAACCTCCCGCACCATGGTGGTTCTCGCGGTCCGCGCCGACTTCTACCCACACTGTCTGGCCTATCCGGTGCTCGAGGACGCGATCAATGCCCGCTGCTACGCATTGGGACCGATGCGCGTGGAGGAACTCGGCGAGGCCATCACCGGACCGGCCCAGGCGGCCGGACTGAACCTCGAACCGGGACTGCCCGAACTCGTCGTCACCGAATTGTGCGGTCTGGGCGCGGGGCATGACCGGCGCAGCTACGACCCCGGCGGGCTGCCCCTGTTCTCGCATGTCATGGCCGCCACCTGGCAGCATCGGGCGGGCGCTCGGCTAACGGTGGCGGGCTATCGCAAGGCCGGTGGTGTCGCCGGATCGGTGGCCGCCACCGCCGAACTGGCCTGGCAGGCGCTGACTCCCGCCGAACAGGCCGCCGCCAAAGAACTGCTCATGTATCTGGTCACCGTCGGCGTCGACAGCCGGGATACCAGGCGCCGCGTTCCGCGCGCGGAATTGCTCATGCGCACAGGCAATTCCGAGGCCGCGCAGGCCGCGCTGATCCGCCTGATCGACGCGCGGTTGATCACCGCGGACTCCGTGGGTGTCGGCGAATCCGGTATCGCGGCCGCACCGGCGAGCGGCGCCGAGCCCGAGAGCGGTACCGCGCGCGAAATCGTCTGGTTCACCCATGAGATCGTGCTGGACGCCTGGCCCCGCCTGCGCGCCTGGATCGACGAGGGCCGGGTCGATCATCTGATACGTCAGCGACTGGAGCTCGATGCCACCGAATGGGCTGCGACACAGCGTGATCCGGCCCTGCTGTATCAGGGCGCGCGGTTGACCACCGCGGAGCAGCTGGTCGGGTCACCGGGAGGCGTCATCGGCGAGTTCCTCATCGCCGCGCAGACCACCCGGACCCGCACCCGCAGGCTCGCCCTCGCCACACGCAGTGTGCTCGCACTCCTGGGCGTCGGGGTGCTGGTACTCGGCATAGCGGCGTACGCACAGACCAGACTGTCGGCGCAGGAGCGTGAAAACGCCGATCTGGTGGCGACGTTGGCCGAGGCCGACAGTGTCCGCGGCACCGATCCCTCACTCTCCGCCCAGCTCGATCTGGTCGCCGATCGCCTGCACCCCGGCGATCCGGATATTCGCTCGCGCCTGTTGCGCACCCAGAACCTGCCGCTGGCAGCACCCCTGGCCGGGCATCGGGGTGCGGTGAATCAGGTGGCGTACCGGCCCGACGGGCGAGTGCTGGCCTCGGCCGGACAGGACGGCACGGTGCGACTGTGGGAGGTCGCCGACCTCGCCCATACCGCATCCCTCGGATCACCCCTCGAGTGCGCGGATGCCGCGACCGCAACGCTGTTCAGCCCGGATGGCAAACTCCTGGCAGCCGCGTGCGGGGGCGCGATTCGACTCTGGAACGTCGAAGATCCCGCGCGTCCGAATCAGCTCGCGACCACCGGTGCGGGCAAGGTGAGCAGGCTCGCCATCGCTCCGGACGGGAAGACCCTGGCCGGGAGCGACGGTACGACCGTCACCCTGTGGGGTATCGACAATCCTTCCGCGCCAAGGCAATACGTCCAACTGCCCGGTATCGGGCCGGTGGTGGCCATGACCTTCGGGCCGGGCGGGCAACTCGCGGTCGCGGGCAGCCACACCGTCCAACTCTTCTCACCCGGTGCGGCGCCCACCGCCCTGAGCGCGCCGATATCGGTGCCCGGGCCGGAGATTCAGGCCATGTCCCTGAGCCGCGACGGCACCACGCTGGCGGTCGGCGGCGGCGACAACGCCTTCGTGGCAACCGGCAACGCCGATGCCACCGTCACCCTGTGGGACCTGGCCGACCAGCGCCGACCGGCGCAGATCGGCAGCCCGCTCGTGGTGGCTACCAAATCCGAATTGCGTTCGCTCGCTTTCGATCCCGACAGCGGAATACTGGCCACCGGCGACCGCGACAGCATCACCCTGTGGTCGGTCGTCGATCGCGCCCACCCGACTCGTCTCGGCGAACCGCTGGCCGCGCCATCACCACCCTGCCCCGATGCCAACAGCTTCCAGCCCTGCCGGGACAGCCCCAACACCCTGGCCTTCGCCGCCGACGGACAGACCGTCGCTGTCGGCGGCGCGCAGGGCGGATTGCGGCTGTGGTCACTCCCGCCCGCGGTGATCGGCGGTCGCATCGGCTGGTCGGCCAACTCGGGGGCCATCAGTGCGGTCGGCACCATGGAGACCAGCGTGGTGGACGGCCGAATCGAGCTGTGGGACATACACGATCGCCGATCGGTGCGCCTGCTCGCCGATCTCGGCCCCGGACCGAGCCGGGACTTCGCCGGCACCCCCGCACTCAGCGACGACGGCCGACTGACCATCACCAGCGCCGGAGCGCACGCGGGCGTGCAACTGCTCGATGTCGGCGATCCCGCGCACATCCGCACGCTCTACCGCTTCCCCGACGCCGTCGCGGGCTGGTTCGGGCAGGGCGGGCGCCTGCTGGTGACCCTGGAATCGTTCTGGAACGTGCGCCTGTGGGACCTGTCCGATCCCGCGCACCCGGTCGCCGTCAGCCCACCCACCGAAATAGGTTCGGCCCCTATCGGTTTGACAGCGTTCGCGATACCGCACAGCGGTCACCTGGTGGTGACTCTCGCCCCCGACAAGAATGCCGCCGGAGAACCCGAGTACCTGATCAAGCTCTGGGATATCGCCCGCCGCGGCAGCATGACCGAGATCCACCGCATCGCAAGCGATCCCGATCACCCGGTCGGGGCGTTCGGACTCACCCCCGATGAGCGCACCATGGTCACCCTGTCCGCGAACACCCTGCGGATCTGGGATATCAGTTCCCCGGCGCAGGCGCACCCGCTCGGCGACCCGATCATCGGGCACGCCTTCAATATCCAATCGGTCGACTTCAGCCCCGACGGCACCCTCATGGCTACCGCGGGCGCGGATTCCACGGTGCGGCTCTGGGACTTTCGCGATCGCGCCCATCCCCGGCCCATCGGGCAGACCATCACCATGCCGAGCCGCACCACCTGGAATCTGAGTTTCGACCCGGCCGGTGGGCGGTTGATCGGCGTCGGCAACAGCGTGATGAGCATCTGGGATCTCGACGAACGCGAAGCGGCACAACGGATCTGCGCCGTCACCCACAATGCGCTCACCCGCGAGGTCTGGGCCGCACATCTGCCCCGGCTCCCCTACCAGCCGCCCTGTCCGGAGACCACGTGAGCCGAAACCGCCTATGGGCCCTGCTGTGCACCGCCGCGCTCACCCTCGCCGGGACCGCCACCGCCGCCGCGGACACCCCGCCACGACCCGAACGGGCGCTGGTCGGCGCGGGTACCGGGCTGGCCGTGCTGCGCGGTGGACCGCTGACCGATCACGCCGTCGTGTACATGTGCACGCTCACCGCCATCGGATATGACGCGGCGGGCAACCTCATCGGCCTGACCAACGCGCACTGCGAATACGACGGCGATCAGCAATGGCTCGGCGATCTGGTGCTGCTGCAATCCGAGGCGTTCGCACCCGGCGCGACCGTGCCCGATCTGCACCTGCTGGGCCGAGTCGAATACATCAGCGGCGGCAACCCGGTCGTCCCGGGACCGAATGGTCCGGGACTCGACTACGCGGTCATCGTCTTCGACAAATCGACCGTCGAACCGGTCACGACGGTCGGTGAGACAACCGTCCGCAACCTCGGCGCACCACCCCCGGACGGCACCCCGGTGTGCAAACAGGGCATGACCAGCGCGCGCACCTGCGGTGTCACCCTCGCCACCGTAGGTCCGTACCTGCTGACCACGGTCTCGGAGTACCCCGGAGACTCGGGCGCTCCCGTCGTCATGGGCGACACTCTGATCGGTAACCAGTGGTCCTGGGGTGCGGGCACCAGCATCACCGCCATCCTGGCCGACCTCGACAGCCGCGGCGGCCCCGGGGCCGGCTTCCACCTCATTTCGTCCTAGCCCCAATACCTTTCATCCCGGGCGAGCTCGCGCCACCCTAATTTGTCGGTGGGTCGCCGTAGGGTTGCGTTCATGAGCATTTCGATGTGTCGGCGGGCAGGGCCGAACGAATTCGGTTGCGCGGTCGATGGTTCGGATAGCACTGTGTTGGTCGTAAGTGATGTACGTGCAGGGCCATGGGGAGTGGCCCTCCGGGGGAAGGAATGTATGCCATGAATCGCAATATGATTCGCGGGGAGCACCGCGGGCCGAGGTTCGCCAAGAGCAGCTTCAGTTACGGCGGCGGCGATTGCGTCGAGGTCGCGTACCACGAAGGCCAGATCGCCGTGCGCGACTCCAAGGATCGGCACAGCCCTACGCTGTGGTTCACGAAATCCGAATGGCGGGCGTTCACGTCGGGGGTGCGGGCGGGGGAATTCGATTTCGGCGCCTGATGTGCTGGTGGTGTCGCAGCGAATTCGCTGCGACACCACCACCCCCACATGCGGCCGACCCCTCGACGGCCGCTGGAAAATGGTCAATTGGTTGTGATGCGCTGGATTTCGTCCCGGAGTTCGGCGAGAAATACGCGGGCATCGTTGTCGAACAAAGCCATTCGACTCAAAGCCACCCAGCGGCGGCGATGAGCGTCGACGAGTTCGGGTCCACGCGTCACCATATTTCCCGGAATCGGTTCCGCGGAGGCGAGCGCGTGGTCCTCGTTCTCGTAGATCACGAAACCGTGCGGGATCGTGGTGCTCGCCTCGATATCCTGCGGAATCACCCCGATGGTGACCGTATCGAGGGTCTCGATCGAGATGATCCGGTCCAACTGGGCGAGCAGTATGCGATGCGGACCGGGCCGAAACCGCAGGGCCGCTTCGGTAATCAGGAATTCGAAGCGCTTCGCGGGGTCGTACAGCACACGCTGACGATCCAGGCGCGCGGCGAGCGCGGCCGCCAGAGCGTCCGGCGCATAGGGCGGATCGAAGGTCGCGAACACCCGGCGCGCGTAGTCGGCGGTCTGGAGCAGACCCGGCACCAGTGCGGGCTGGAAGTTCCGCACCAGGTGCGCGTCCTGCTCGAATGCCCGCACATCGTCCTGCAGATGCGGTCGTTCCGCGAGCGAGGACGCCCAGTCCTGCACCTCGGGTGAGTGCGCCGCTTCGGTCAGACTGCGCAACAAATCCCGCGTATCCCCTTCCGCCCCAACCGCTTCGGCCCATTCGAGCACCTGCGGAAGCGGGGGAACCACGCGGCCGGCCTCGATTCGAGACAGGGTCGACTGACTGATTCCGACTCGCTTGGCCAACTCCCGCCCCGAGATCCCCGCCATGTCCCGTAACCGGCGCAGCTCCGCGGCCAACTGCTGGCGCGGGTGCGACTGGCACGCAACCGATTCCGCGGCCATCGCCGCCGCCTCGGTCGCGCCCTCTGCCGGCTGATTCACTGGAAACATGATGATTCAGATCGAATCACGTTGATTCAGCCGCGTCAAGCCGAGACCGGACACACCGTGAATCACGCCTGGAATCACCTGCCCGACAGGCGATTCAGCCAGAACGGTACCCATGTGCGGCTCGGATTCTCTGGGCTGCTGGAAGATTGCGGGTGCGCGATTCCGGATGCGGCGACGGCTAGGGGTTCGAATCGGTGGGGGCGGGGAAATCCGGGTAGAGCGTTACCTGGGGGCGGGGGGCGGCCCACTCGCGCACCCAGGGGCCGATCGGTCCGTAGATCTCCGCGGAGACCAGATCCGCGCACTCCCCTATGCGTTCCAGCCAGTGTGCGCCACGCTCGTTGTGCGTCATCGCCGCGTCGGCGTCGACGTACTCCTCGATAGCCACATAGCTGCCGGGCACGGTCGAGAACCACCGATATCGGAGAGTCTCGGACTCCGCGACGGCCTGCGCCCGCAGTGCGAGCGCGGCCTCCTCGAACTCGGCCTGCCGACCAGCTCGGACATCGAAACGGGCGCGCACGAAAAAGCTCATGACCGTATTTCACCAGCCTCCGGTTTCGATCCGGTAGCCGACAACACGGAGCTGCCACGGCGACACCTCGCCGGTCCGCACCCTCCGATGTCCTGGCATCGACCCGTTGGGCATTACGATTCGCGTCGTTCGCAAGATCCCATAAAAGAAGGGCTTGTTACATGGCACGCAAGGTCATCGTCGAGATGGTGGACGATTACGACGGGACGTCCACTGCGGTCGAGACGGTGCAGTTCGCCCTCGACGGCATGGACTATGAGATCGATCTGTCCACGCTCAACGCGGCCGCGCTGCGCGGGGTATTCGAGCAGTGGACCGCCCACGCCCGCAAGGTGTCACGCGGACCCCGTGACAAGGTCGCCAAGCCCCGCCCGGCGGCCGACCGCGAGCAGACCCAGGCGATTCGGGATTGGGCGCGCCAGAACGGATTCGACGTCTCCAGCCGTGGACGCGTGTCGGCGCAGGTCGTCGCCGCCTACAACAAGGCCGCCGCATAAGACTCCGCCTGGCTCTTCGCCCCGGCAACGGATGACCCCGCCAACTCGCTGGGTCATCCGCCACGACGCCCGCGATCAGTACGCGGGCGCCGACCGGGCTTCGTCAGATCTTCTTGACCACACTCGATTTGAGTTGCATCGGGCCGATGCCGTCGACCTTGCAGTCGATATCGTGGTCCCCGACTCCGTCGATGAGGCGGATATTGCGGACCTTGGTACCCGCTTTGATACCGGTCGGGCTGCCTTTGACCTTCAGGGACTTGATCACGGTCACGGTGTCACCATCGGCCAGGACATTGCCGACCGCATCGCGGATCACGGAATCACCTGTGTCAGTGCCATTCCCGGATTCGACAGTCCATTCATGGGCGCACTCCGGGCAGGTCAGCAGCCCGCCCACTTCGTAGGTGTACTCGCTCGCGCACGCCGGACACGGAGGTAGTGCGGTGCTCACTGGTTCGGCCCTTTCAGCTGGCGGTGAGGAATTCGATGATCGCGGCATTGACGTCATCGGGGCGTTCGAGGTAGCCGTAATGCCCGCAGTCCTCGATCTCGACATATCGGGCGCCGGGGATGGTCGCGGCGACCTCCCGGCCGAAAACCGTTGGCACCATGCGATCGTCGCCGAACCCGATCACCAGGCTCGGCACCGCGATTCGGCGGTAGTCGGCCAGGCGATCGCGGGAACGATCCATGCCCAGCTGTGCCCGTACCCCGGCCGACGCCTTACCCGAGGCGGTGTACTCGAAGATGTCCAGCCACTCCTGCGCTTTGCCGGGATCGGTCAGGGTGCGCGGTGACAGGTTCAGCATCGCTTTGATCGCGGCGGCGTACTCCGGCGGCAACTCCACGCCCTTGTCGATCAGCGCCTGCTCACCCCTGTTCAACATCTGCGCGACCGGATCCGGTCGGCCCGTCGCCGCCATCATGACCGCTTTGCCGACCAATTCGGGGCGCGCCAGTGCCAACTCGGCCACCACCCGCGCACCCATGGAGGTCCCGACAATATGAGCGGGCCCGCCGCCCAGATGCCCGATGAGGGCGGCCGTATCGCCGACCAGGTCCGCCATGGCGATACCGCCCGCACTCTCGGTCGAGGGTGCGATCCCGCGGTTGTCCGGGGTGGCCACCCGGAACCCGGCCTTGACCAGAGCGGGCACCTGATAGGTGCGCCACACCCGTCCGGGGCTCCCGGAACCCATGACCAGCACCACCAATGGACCGTTCCCGGTCACCTCGTAGCTGAGCTGGATTCCATTCAATGCGGCAACAGGCATGCTTCTTCTTCCGTATGTGTGTGCTGACAACGATTCACGCGCGGCCGTGACGGCGTTCGTATTCTTCCCGCTCGGTCGCGGACCGCTCACGCTCGCGGGCATCGACCAGGGTCGGGTCGAGGCCGTGCTTGGCCAGGCGAGCCCGACGGAACACGTACATGAGCGCGACGGTGAAGTAGATCAGAGGCAGGTACAGCAGCGCCATCATCGCCAGCCCCATCCACAGCGGACCGGGAATGAGCAGGAACAGACAGAGCGGCGGGATGATCGGCAGCAGAATGCGCAGCAGATACCGGCGCGCGGCGCCCGGACCGGTCAGATCCCGAATCACCCATTCGCGCATCGACGGCGGCAGCGTCCCACCGCAGATGTACCGAATCCGCTGGGCGAGTGTGGGTGTGGTGCGGTCGGAAGTCACCGGGCGGCTCCTACGGGGCGGGACGCGTACTCGCGGGCGAGCGCGATGGCATCGGGTGTGTGGTCGAAGATGGGTGTCTCCCCGCCGCCGGGCAGTGCGCCGACCGCGGCCAGGCGACGACGATGGTCGGCGCGCAGCCCGGATATCAGGACGGTGATATTGCGATGCTCCAGCTTGCCGATGGCGTCCTTGAGAACCAGTGCGCCGGTGGTGTCCAGGGCACTCATATGGGACATGCGCAGGATCACCACCCGCACATCGGATACCTCGGCCAATTCGAGCAGGAACCGGTGGGCGGCGGCGAAGAACAGTGGACCGTCGAGGCGGTAGGCAACGATGTGCTCGTGCAGCAGGGCATGCTCCTCGGCCACATGATCCGCATCGTCGAGTGGGACCTGTTGCAGCCGAGCCTCTTTCGCGACCGACCGGACCGCGAGCAGCAGGGCGATCCCGACACCGACGGCGACGGCGGTCACCAGATCGAGCGCGACGGTGACGGTGAACGTGACGACCATGATCAGCGCATCACCCCGGGAGGCCCGGGCGATCGCGGCCAGCGATGCGGTCTCCACCATGCGCACGGTGGTGGCCAGCAGCACTCCGGCCAATGCGGCGACGGGGATCTGTGCCACCAATGACGCTGCGAGATAGATGATTCCGGCCAGCACCGCCGCATGGGCGAGTGCCGCCAGCCGAGTGCGTGCGCCCGAGCGCACATTCACCGCCGTGCGCGCGATCGCTCCGGTGGCGGGGACTCCGCCGAACAGCGGTGCGGCGATATTGGCCAGGCCCTGACCGAGTAGCTCCCGGTCGGGATTGTGCCGGGTGCCGACCGCCATCGCGTCGGCGGCCGTGGCCGAGAGCAGCGATTCCAGTGCGGCGAGCGCGGCCACCGCCAGTGCGGGCGCGATGAGCGACCCCAACTGATCGAGGTGCACGAATCCGATACTGGGAGCGGGCAATCCGGAGGGAATCGTCCCGATCAGGCTCAGATCGAGACCGGCGGCCCGCGTCACAATCGTGGCGACGGCGACCGCGAGCAGCGCGAACGGCAGCTTCGGCAGGTATCGCCCACCGATCAATACCACCGCGGCCACGACCAGCGCGGTCACCAGTGACGCGGGGTTCGGGTGCGAGAAGTATTGGCGCACGGCGTCGAACCCCGACTGCCACACCTTCTCGCCGTCGGCGTGCGCGATACCGAGTGCCGCCGGAAACTGTTGCAGGGCGATAACGACCGCGATCCCGGCGGTGAATCCCTCGATCACCGGGGCGGGCATGTATCGCACTGCCCTGCCCACCCCGGCGATCGCGAGCACCACCAGTACGAGGCCGGCCAGCAGCCCCACCGCCAGCACCCCGCTCCCCCCGAACCGGTGGAAGATCGGTACCAGTACGACGGTCATCGCACCGGTGGGTCCCGACACCTGAAAGCGTGAGCCGCCGAAGACCGCGGCCACCGCACCCGCCACCACCGCGGTGGCCAGCCCGGCGGCAGCGCCCATGCCCGAACTGATGCCGAAGCCCAGCGCCAGCGGCAAGGCCACCAGCGCGACGATCAACCCCGACAGCAGATCCGCGCCGGGCGCGCGGACCGCCGGTCTCCACTCCGCCCAATTCGGCAGCAGCGCACGCATTGTCATCGTTTTCGAGCCAGGCGGGACTTCAACGCGGCGAGCTGTTCGCGCAGGGTTTCCGGGAGACGATTGCCGCCGATGGTGGCGTACCACTCATCGATCGAGGTGGTCTCGGCGACCCATTCGGCGGTATTCACCTCGAGGGCCGCGGCGGCCAGTTCGGTGTAGGAGTCGGAGAGGCCGTTCAGATCGAGCGCATCGGCGGTGGGCACGTACCCGATCGGGGTCCACTCGGCCTCGGCAGTGCCTTCGAGGCGTTCGAGCGCCCACTTCAGCACGCGCACATTATCGCCGAAGCCCGGCCACAGGAATTTGCCGTCGGCACTGCGGCGGAACCAGTTGACCTGGAAGATCTTCGGCAGTTTCGCCGGATCCGCGCCCGCGCCGAGTGCGAGCCAGTGCGCGAAATAGTCACCCACGTGATAGCCCAGGAAGGGCAGCATGGCCATCGGGTCCCGGCGCACCACGCCCACCTGTCCCGCCGCCGCGGCGGTGGTCTCCGATGAGAGCACCGAGGCGGTGAAAACCCCGTGCTCCCAGTCGAAGGACTCGGTGATGAGCGGGATGGTGGTGGCGCGGCGGCCACCGAAGAACATCGCCGAGATGGGTACCCCGGTGGGGTCGTTCCACTCCGGTGCGACCGACGGGCACTGCTCGATCGGGGTGCAGTAGCGCGAATTCGGGTGCGCGGCAGGGGTTCCCGAGGACGGCGTCCAATCCTGCCCGTGCCAGTCGGTCAGGTGATCGGGGGCCTGGTCGGTCATCCCCTCCCACCACACGTCACCGTCATCGGTGCGGGCGGTATTGGTGAAGATCGAATTGCCTTGGGCGATGGTCGCCATGGCGTTGGGATTGGTCCTGGCACCGGTTCCCGGTGCCACACCGAAGAATCCGGCCTCCGGATTCACCGCGTACAGTCTCCCGTCGGCCCCGAATCGCATCCAGGCGATATCGTCGCCGATGGTCTCGGCCTTCCATCCGGGCAGCGTCGGCTCCAGCATGGCGAGATTGGTCTTACCGCACGCCGACGGGAACGCCGCCGCGATGTAATGCGAATTACCCTGCGGTGAGGTGAGTTTCAGGATCAGCATATGTTCGGCCAGCCAGCCCTCGTCGCGGCCCAGCACCGAGGCGATCCGCAGCGCGAAACATTTCTTGCCCAGCAGCGCGTTGCCGCCGTACCCGGAGCCGTAGCTCCAGATCGTGCGGGACTCGGGAAAATGCGCGATGTACTTGGTCTTGTCGCACGGCCACGCCACATCGGCGTGTCCATCGGCCAGCGGCATCCCCACCGAATGCAGGCATTTGACGAATTCCGTTCCCTCGCTGAGCTTTTCCCACACCGGTGCACCCGAACGCGCCATGATCGCCATGGACACCGCCACGTACGCCGAATCGGTGATCTGCACACCGAATTTCGGGTCGGCCGCGTCCAACGGCCCCATGCAGAACGCGATCACATACATCGTGCGCCCGGCCATCGCACCGCGATAGTGCTCGGTCATCACCGTCCGCATATCGAGCGGATCGACCCAGTTGTTCGTCGGACCCGCATCACTCTTGTTCTCCGAGCAGATGAAGGTGCGGTCCTCCACTCGCGCCACATCATCGGGATCCGAGACACACCAGAACGAGTTCGGCTTCGCGGCCAGCGGCACGAAAGTGCCCCGGTCCACGAGCAAACGGGTGAGCCGATCCCACTCCGCACGGCTGCCGTCACAGAACACGATGCTCTCGGGCGCGGTCAGCTCGGCGACCTCGGTCACCCACGACAGGATGCCCGTATGGGTCGTCGGCGCCTGCACGGTCACCACGGCGTCAGGGTGGTCGGTCACTGGTTCTCTCCTTCACGAAGCTACTAGGTATCTAGTTTAGAAAGTCTGCAATCAGTGGGTACGGGGTACCCCCGGTGCGATCTCCGGGGGGCAGGCTAGGCGGACTGCTCCAGCGCCTCGACCTGACCGGCGACAACGCCGGTGAGAATCGCACGGGCGGCGGCGAGTAGCTCGATCACCTGCGGTGAGGTGAGTTCATAGGTGACCGAAAGACCCTCGCGGCGAGCGGCCACCAGGCCGGCGCGGCGCAGAATCGACAGCTGCTGGGAGAGATTCGCCGCCTCCACGCCGATCTCGTCCAGCATCTCCGAGACCGCGTGCTCACGTTCGCTGAGCAGCTCCAGGACCCGGATCCGAACGGGATGGCCCAGCGTTTTGAAGAAGTCGGCCTTCATTTGGTAAAGGGGCCTGCTCAAACCCGGCATCGCGAGCCACCTTTCCGTCGAGTGCGCGGTGGCGCGCCGACCGGCCCGCCACTTGCAGAGTTTAGCAAGCAGCACAACCAACGTAGCGCACCGGCTGTGACCATAGACCCTTCGAGACGGGCGGAAGGGCGGTATCGACTCGATCATGACCGGACCAGACTTTCGGTATGACCAGTGCAAACACCCAGCGCGCAACCCTCGCGCCGGACCGCGAGACCGTCGCGGACGCAATCGAAATCGCCTCCCGCGCACCGTCATTGCACAACACCCAGCCCTGGCGCTGGGTGTTCGATGGCACCCGGCTGCAGCTGTACGGGGATACCGATCGGCAGCTGTTCGCCACCGACCCGCACGGACGTGAGTGGATGATCAGCTGCGGTGTGGTGCTGCACCACGCGTGCACCGTATTCGCCGCGCTGGGCTGGCATACCGAAGTCACCCGGCTGCCCGATCGGGATCGTCCGGATCTGATCGCCACCATCGGATTCGAACCGTGGCCCGATCCACCGGCGGCGATCCTCGCGCGGGCCGGAGCCATCGAGCACAGGTACAGCGACCGGCTGCCGATGAGCGAGCCGACGGGGTGGGCCGCCGTGGCCCCGGCCCTGCGCGCGCTCACCATGCTGCACGATGTGGCCTTCGAGGTCATCGCGCCCGAGGCCCGTCCCAGGGTGGTGGCGGCATCGGGTCAGGCCGCGAAAGCGCGCGGCTACGACATGATGTACCGCGACGAATTGGATTGGTGGACAGGGCATACCGATATCAGCGAGGGGGTCCCGGAGAGCGCACTGCCGTCCTCCGCCGAAGTGGCCCGGGTGGATATCGCACGCGACTTCCCGCGCGCACCGCACTCCGCTCGCCGCGCGGAGATGACGGACCACGCGCAACTCGTGCTGCTCGGCACCACCGACGAGACACCGTCGCGTTGGCTGCGCACCGGCGAGGCGCTCTCGGCCGTGCTGTTGGAGTGCACCGTCCGCGGACTCGCCACCTGCGCCCTGACCCACATCACCGAACTTCCGGCCGCCCGGCGCACGCTGGCCGATCTCCTCCCCCACCGCACCCTCCCGCAGGTTCTGATCCGCATCGGCACGACACCCGAGGACGACCGGCCGTCCGCCACACCCCGCCGCCCGATCGCCGATATCCTCACCTTCCGCTAGGACCGCGACCGCATGCCCGAGGCCGCCTGGGACCGCTCCGGCAACAGGCGGCTCCGATGGCGGCCGGGACCGGCTCGGCGGGGCCATCGACGATGGCCCGCATGGCCTTTCGCAGCACCTTGCCCGCACGGTTCTTGGGCAGCGCGGAGTCGATATCGACGGCGGGCAAGGCCGCCACCGGGCCGATACGGTGACGGACGGCGGCCATGAGATCCGCGCGCATCCGGTCAGCGGTGGGTTCCGGACCCGAGGACCACCAGCGCGCGGGGCAGCCGACCCCACGCGCGTTTCGACCTCCGATGACGGCGTATTCGGCCACCGCGGGATGATCCGCGACGATCGGCTCCATGGCCTCGATCGAAAGACGATGGCCCGCAACGCGGCGCGGGCTCTCTCGGCCGTCACCGGTCGGGTGATCAATGGTCCTTTCGTTGCTCCGGAGCCGGCTGCTGATCCTTGACGTATTCGCGAATGATCGACAGGGGGGCGTCCGCGCGTGAACTCGATGCCGGTTCCACGGTCGGGGTGATGGGCTGGGCCACATGGGATTTCAGTATCGCCGCGATATCGCATGCCCAGGCACTGATCTCGGTCCAGTCGCGCAGGTCGATGGCGGACTGTCCGCGCAGCGGGGAACCGGGGAGGTGGAGCAGTACGCGGTACATGCCCGTGAGGCGCTGGGGGTTGTAGCTGCCGCCGAACACTCCGGTGGCGAACGGGTGCAGCCAATCGTAATGCGTTCCGAGCGAGTCCATTTGGGCATGGACCTCGGGGGTCGGCGGTCGCGTCGCATCGAGTTGGCCGGTACCGAACACCGCGACATCGCGATGCGCCAGCACCGGGCCGAAGCGGTTCAGGAAGCGGTGCGCGGTGCGCGGCCATCGGCCGAAGTAGAACGGTGCGCCCAGGACGAAGCCGCGGTAGTCGTCGATCGCGCGGATCTCACGCATATCCCGGCAGTCCACCGCGAGCCCCGCCGCGCGCAGGGTGGTCGCAATGGCTTCGGCGATCTCGCGCGTCGATCCGTAGCGGGTCGCGTACGCGACGAGTATCCGGCCTTTCATAACGTCTGTCCCGCCGTGGCGCCGCCGTCGATGACGAACTCCGAACCGGTGGAGAAGGTGCCCTCGGTGACGATGAAACGCACCAGGGCGGCGACCTCTTCGGGTTCTCCGAAGCGGGGCAGCGGCTGGCCCAGGACCATCGATTCATCGAGCGCGGCGGTCATCGGGGTGTGGACCGGTCCCGGATGTACCGAGCACACCCGGATCTTGGCAGGCCCGAGCTCGAGGGCCGCGCCCTTGGTCAGACCGCGCAGACCCCATTTGGCGGCCACGTATCCGGCGATACCCGCATAGCCGATCAGGCCCGCCGTCGAGGAGATATTGACAATCACTCCCCCGCCCGCCTCGCGCAGTCGCGGTGCGGCGTAATGCATTCCGAGCCACGCACCGTACAGGTCGACATCCAGATCGTGCCGGAACAGGGCCGGCGGCTCCGACTCCACGGTGCCGAAGGTGACGATCCCGGCATTGTTGACCAGGACTTCGAGCGGACCGAATTCACCTTCGGCACAGTCGATCACCCGCTTCCAGTCATCCTCGATGGTGACGTCGAGGTGATGGAATCTGGTCATGTCGCCGAGGTTCTTCGCCAACTCCGCGCCCTCGTGATCGAGCAGATCGGCGATCACCACGCCGAATCCCTCCTTCACCAGCGCGGCCACGATCGCCGCACCTATCCCGCGGGCACCACCGGTCACGATGGCGCTTCTACCTACCAGTGAGCTCACGATCACGTCCTCCGTTTCGAACTCGAATTCGCTGTTGTGATCGACGATCCCGCGTTCGCCCGCCGAGAGTGACGGCCGAAGGTCACCGATTCGGTCCACTACACCGGTGACCTCCGGCACTGCCGCGAAACCGGTCGTACGCCAGAGGATCGGGATGAGCATCGATCGAAGGAGTGTCGTGATGAGGAAAACGGTGGCGGTCGCGGTCGGAATCGCTTCGGCGCTGACCGGGCTCGCGGTGGGATATCCGGTGCTGGCCCGGACCGCATGCCGCACCTGGGGCGCGACCGCGGCGGAGGTGGAACGCACTATGCCCGGGGACGATCTACTCACCGATCCCACCACGGTGACCACCCGCGCGATCACCATTGCCGCAGCGCCGGAACAGATCTGGCCGTGGCTGGTACAGATGGGCCCGGGTCGTGGTGGGGCGTATACCTACGATTGGATCGAGAACCTGATGGGGCTCGATATGCACAGCGCGGACAGCATTCTTCCGCGGTTCCAGCAGCTGGCGGTCGGCGATGTACTTCCCATGGGCGATTCGGGTCCGCGTATGCGCGTCGCGGTGCTGGAGCCCGCGCGGGCCATGGTGCTCGCCTCCGACGATGGCAATTGGGTGTGGGCGTTCGGGTTGTATCCGGTAGCCGGTGGTACGCGACTGGTGAGTCGTAATCGCATTGTCCTGCCGGACTCCCCGCTCCCGGCGCGAATGCTGTACCTGCTGTTCATGGAGCCGGGCAGTCTGATCATGGAACGCAAGATGCTGTCGGGTATCGCCGAGCGCGCGGGCCACACCGAGCCGGCGAGCCCCGAGGTGACCAAGGACCCGGGTGCACGGTCGGAAAGCCAGTATTCGGCCGCGCCCGCCGCGCGAACACTTGATGTATGACCGCTATGAGCATTCCACCACTCGCGATTCCCGATCACCGGACCATGCTGGCGGCAATGCGGCTGGCTTCCCGTGCCCCATCGGTGCACAACACCCAGCCGTGGCGCTGGGTGTTCGACGGGACCAAACTGCACCTGCACGCCGACACCGACCGGCTGCTCACCGCCGCGGATCCGCAGGGGCGGCAGCTGATCATCAGCTGCGGGGCCATGCTCCATCATGTGCGCACCGCGTTCGGCGCACGCGGCTGGCACACCGATACCCTGCGCGAACCCGATCCGCTGAATCCGGGTCACCTGGCCGAGATCTCGTTCCGGCCGTGGCCTACTCCGCCGGCCGGTCTCGTGGCGCGCGCCGGGGTCATCGACCTCCGGCGCACCGACCGGCTGCCGTTCGAGGCACCGCGCGACTGGAACGCCCTGCTGCCGCGCCTGCGCATGCTGGTGTCACCGCACTACCTCGACCTGGTAACCCTCGACGAGAAAATCCGCCCGCGCCTGACCGCGGCCTCGGAGCAGGCCACCGCCCTGCGCCGCCACGATATGATGTACCAAGCCGAAATCGGCTGGTGGGCAGGGCATTCCGGGGATTCCGAGGGAGTCCCACGCGAGGCTCTCATCTCCGACTCGGAGTCCGCGCGGGTGGGGGTGGGCCGCACCTTCCCGTCCGCCCCGCATTCGGCCCGCCGCACCGGGCTCGAGGATCACGCCAGTCTGGTGGTGCTCAGTTCGGAGGGCGACTCCGTCACCGAATGGCTGCGCACCGGTGAGGCCCTCTCGGCGGTGCTGCTGGAGTGCACGGTGGCGGGGCTGGCCACCTGCCCCCTCACCCACATCACCGAATTGCCCACCGGCCGAAACCTTCTCACCGGACTCGTGGCCGATCGAGGCAAACCGCAACTCATGATCCGGATCGGCGTGGCACCGGACTCCGGAGACACCGCGCCCACGCCTCGTCGGCCGCTGACCGATATCCTCACCCTCATCCGCGAATGAGTGCCGAGTACAGGTTGATTCAGGACGGCGCGGAAACCGCCCACCGCTTACGTGCGAGGTAGATGACCGCGCCGGCCACCAGGGCTGCGCTTCCCCACAAAACCGAAGCCCACGGGAGCGAGCAGGCGAGCCCGAGGCAACCCGCTACGCCGAGCAACGGAATCACGCGCGGTGGGCGACCTTCCTCGGGCCGCAGGGTCCACGCCGAGACGTTCGCGATCGCGTAGTAGACGAGTACCCCGAACGATGAGAACCCGATCGCACCACGCACATCCACGGTCGCCGCCAGTACCGCCACGACCACCCCGACCGCCAGCTCTGCCCGATGCGGCACCCCGAAACGGGGATGGACCCGCGCCAGCACGAACGGAAGATGATGGTCGCGGGCCATGGCGAAGGTGGTGCGCGAGACCCCCAGCACCAGCGCCAGCAGGGATCCCAGCGCCGCGACAGCCGCGCCGATCCGCACCACCGGTGCCAGCCCGGGCACTCCGGCGGCCCGTACCACCTCGGCCAATGGCGCTGTGGCGGTGAATAATCCGTGCGGACCGAGTACCAGCAGCGCCGCCACGGTGACCGCGATATAGACCACCAGCGTGAGGCCGAGCGCCATCGGAATCGCTCGTGGAATGGTTCGCGCCGGATCCCGCACCTCCTCACCGAGCGTCGCGATGCGCGCGTAGCCCGCGAAGGCGAAGAACAGCAACCCGGCCGCCTGCAGCACCCCACGGGCGGTGGTATCGCCGCCCAGGTGCAGCCGCGCCGCATCCGCGGTTTCCGAGCTCAGCGCCGCGATGACGACGGCGGCCAGCACCGCCAGCACGATCGCGACGATTATCCGCGTGAGGGCCGCCGACTTACGCACCCCGCGATAGTTCACCGCTGTCAACGCCACCACCGCCGCGACCGCGACCGGATGCGCGTACCGGGGCCACACGTACGCCCCGACGGTCAGAGCCATTGCCGCGCAGGAGGCTGTCTTCCCCGCCACGAACCCCCACCCCGCCAGATACCCCCAGAACTCGCCGAGCCGCTCCCGCCCGTACACATAGGTGCCACCCGAGGCGGGATAGCGCGCGGCCAACCGCGCGGACGAGGTGGCATTGCAGTACGCCACCACCGCCGCCAAGGCCAGCGCGATCAACACCCAGGACCCCGCCGCACCGGCCGCGGGCCCGAGCGCCGCGAAGATCCCCGCACCGATCATCGATCCGAGCCCGATGGTCACCGCGTCGAAAAGCCCCAGCCGACGCCGCAATCGAGTCTCTTCAGGGCTGAGTTCGGACATGACGGATACAGCTCCCTGCGGCGATCGGACCGGACGAACCCACACCGTAGGCCACCTCGGGTACCGAACGGGTACTCCGATGTGAACGGACGACTCAGCCCGATCGACGGCTCGCGCGCGCAGACCGTCTCCGACACCACGGACTGCCCGTGCGGCACGCCCTCCGCATCGGGCAGTCCGGGTCCTCGCCGGCTCCGATCAGCCGCCGAGGTGGTCGATGTGCGGGAGTCTCCAGTTCGCGATGTGGGGTGGGTCTTCGCCGTGTACGCGGAGGTAACGACGGGCCTGTTCGAGTTCGGCGCGCAGGTGGTCGGCGAGGCCGTCGAGGCGATCGGCCAGCCGGGGCACCTCGGCCAGTGCCGCGATGGCGAGCTGATAGCGGTCGATGCCGTTCATCGCGCACATGTCGAAAGGCGTTGTGGTGGTGCCGTTATCGATGAATCCGTGCACGTGCATGACATCGTGACCGGGCCGGCGGTAGGCGATGCGATGAATGAGCCACGGGTAGCCGTGGAAGGCGAAAATCACCGGGGCTTCGGTGAATACGGCCCGATATTCGACGTCGGGGATGCCGTGCGGGTGGCGGTCCGGCGGGAACAGCCGGGCCAGATCGACCACATTGACCACGCGCACCGACAGATCGGGGGCCAGTTCACCCAGCAGCGCCGCGGCTGCGAGGGTCTCCTGAGTGGGGACATCACCGGCGCAGGCCAGAACCACGTCGACCGGGCGGTCCTGGCTCGAACCCGCCCACTCCCAGACGCCCAGGCCGCGTTCACAGTGCGCGCGAGCCCGCTCATTGTCGAGGTATTGCAGGGCCGGTTGTTTACCCGCCACCACGACATTCACCAATCCGCGAGTACTCAGGCAGTGGTCGAAGACGTGCAGCAGGCAGTTGGCATCCGGCGGCAGGTAGACCCGGCTGACCTCGGGGCGCTTGCTGAGCACATGGTCGATGAAGCCCGGATCCTGATGCGAGGCGCCATTGTGGTCCTGCCGCCACACATGCGAGGTGATCAGGTAGTTGAGGCTGGGAATCGGTTCCCGCCAAGGGAATTCGGCGGCCATATGCAGCCATTTGGCATGCTGCACCACCATGGAGTCGATGATGTGGGCGAACGCCTCGTAGGTGGAGAACACCCCGTGCCTACCGGTGAGCAGATAACCCTCCAGCCAGCCCTGGCACAGATGCTCCGAGAGCACCTCCAGCACTCGGCCGTCCGGCGACAGCCGATCGTCACCCGGCAATCTCCTGCTGCGCCAGCGTCTTCCGGTGACCTCGAGTACGGCGTCGAGCCGGTTGGAGGCGTGCTCGTCCGGTGAGAAGAACAGCAGGTTCTTCGGATTCTCGACGAGCGTATCGCGCAGATACTCCCCCAGCACGCGCGTCGCCTCGGCCAATTCCGTTCCGGGAGAAGTGATCCCAATGGCGTAGTCGGCCGGATCGGGCAATCGCAGGTTCACGGTGGTGTGCCCGTGCGCGGCGGGGTTCGCACTCATGCGCAGGTGTTCGGGGTGCAGCCGCGCTATCCGGTGCACCGGCCGACCGGCGGCGTCGAAGAGCTCCTCGGGACGGTACGACCGCATCCAGTGTTCCAGTTGCGCGAGGTGTTCCGGATTCTCACGGACCTCGGTCAGGGGTACCTGATGGGAACGGAAGGTGCCTTCGACCCGGAGACCGTCGACGATCGCCGGACCGGTCCAGCCCTTGGGTGTGCGCAGCACGATCATCGGCCGGTACGGGTTGCGCGGGCCGTAGCCGTGGTCCGCGTCGTCCCGGATCTCCCGAATGCGTTCCATCGCATCGTCGAGTACGACCGCATAGCGCTGATGGATCTCGGCCGGGTCGCTGCCTTCGACGTACATCGGCTCCCAGCCGTGCGCGGTCAGCAGGCCGTCCAGCTCGCTGCGCAGCATGCGGGACAGCAGGGTGGGATTGGCGATCTTGTAGCCGTTGAGATGCAGGATCGGCAATACGGTCCCATCGCCGATCCGGTCCAGGAACGCCGAGCCGTGCCAACTGGTGGCCAGCGCACCGGTTTCGGCCTCGCCGTCACCGATCATGCAGGCCACCACGAGATTCGGATTGTCCAGCGCCGCCCCGGTGGCGTGTGCCAGCGAGTACCCGAGTTCACCGCCCTCGTGGATGGAGCCCGGCAGGTGCGGGGCGGCGTGACTGGGGACCCCGCCCGGGAAGGAGAACTGCCGGAACAACTCCCGCATGCCGGCGAGGTCCTGGCTCACCTCCGGGTGTCGCGTCGTGTACGTACCCTCGAGCCAAGTGGCGGCATTGAGCCCGGCCGCACCGTGCCCGGGTCCGAGTACGAACATCATCTCCTGGCCGGTGCGGGCGATGGCGCGATTGAGGTGGGCGTAGGTGAGGGTGATACCGGGCACGGTGCCCCAGTGCCCGATCAGCCGAGGTTTGATGTGTTCGGGCCGCAGGGGTTCGGTGAGCAGGGGATTGTCGGTCAGATAGAGCTGCCCGACGGAGAGGTAGTTCGCCGCCCGCCACCAGGCGTCCAGATCGTGCAGATCGGGTTGGGCACGCAGACTCGCGCCGGGCATGTGGATCGTCATCGGGGTCCCGTCTCACTTCTCGCCGTGAACGACCATGACGGGGCAGTACGCGTGCTGGACCAGTGCGTGGGCCGTGGAGCCGAGCAGTAGGCCCAGGAAGCCGCCGCGACCGCGATTGCCGACGACGACCAGTTGGGCGTGCTCGGACCATTCGCGCAGCTGTGCGGCGGGGCCGGCGAAGTAGACCCGGCGGATCACATCGACCTCCGGGTACTTCTCCTGCCAACCCGCGAGCCGTTCGGCCAGGATGGCCTCCTCGACCTCTTCGAAATCGTCCAGCAGGACCGAGGCGTCATGTCCGGCGAATCTGCCCGTATCCCAATCACTCCAGACGTGCACCGCCACCAGATCGGCACCGCGCTCGGCGGCTTCGACGAAGGCGGCCTCGATCGCGGCCTCGCTGATCGGACCACCGTCGATACCGACCACGACGGGTCCGGTGGTGTGAACGGTATTGTCCGACTTCGGATCCGGGCGCACCACGATGACCTTGCCCTGGGCATGCGCGGTCACCGCGAGCAGCGTCGAACCGAGATGGCCCAGGGTTCCGGTGTTTCCGGTCGCACCGAGCACGA
The DNA here is from genome assembly GCF_036327755.1 of Nocardia sp. NBC_01503. Lineage (NCBI taxonomy): Bacteria > Bacillati > Actinomycetota > Actinomycetes > Mycobacteriales > Nocardiaceae > Nocardia > Nocardia sp. NBC_01503. The sequence continues at coordinate 6,050,288 of NZ_CP109596.1, read as the reverse complement.
TCGCGTAGGCGGTGGCGCTGTGCTCGAGCAGCAGCGCCCCTCCGGTATCGGCCGTGACGAGGGTCGATACCCGCAGTTCGGGATCGGCTCCGCGGGCGATCAACTCGGCGCGGGCGATGAGCGCGGCACCGTGCGCACGCACACTGTCGATCAGGGGCGGGGTGATGACCTCGTACGGGCCGACCACACTGCTGGCGGCGACCAGATCCAGACCGTGCACGATCCGAAGTTCGCGCCCGCGCCCAGCCGCGAAGTTCGCGGCCCACCGCAGTGCGATCTCCGATCCGGGTGAGCCGTCCACTCCGACCAGCACGGCCGCGGAGGCCAGCTGATGCGGATCCTGATAGTCCTGCGGTGTCATCGCGACCTCCGTTGTGCTGTGCTGATTTCGAGCCCGGTCGGGCCTGTGCTTCAACGGTAGGAATCCGGACATGATCGGGGATGCGGTCGATCGTCACCGGATCAGGGGCTAAAGACCCCCGGGTTCGGGACCGAGATGAGCGGGGCAGGACTTTCACGGTCTTTGGTCCCATGCCGGTGGGGAAATCGGCTCTGCTGCCCGAATCCGCCGAAGCGAGAAGCTGTGCGGCATGACCTCGCGCACGGACCCGAACCCGATCGCCACCTTCGCCGTCATGATCGGCGCCGCCATGATCATCGCGGTGCCGTCCGCCACCGCACACCTGTCCGCCTGGGCGCAGCTGTACGGCTCGATTCTGGTGTATCTCGCGTTCATCGAGTATCTGGGCGTGGCGCTGGCGCTGGTGCGCTGGGGTGTGGGTCACTGGCGGTTGTGAGCCGCATCGGAGGCAGTGTCATGCGCACCGTGCCACCGGCCGCCAGTTCCTCGGTCTGGCCGCCGCAGTACACCTCGATCGGATCGGCCGTGCCCGGATCCGCGCTGACCTCCAGGGTTGTCGCGTCGATCCGCACGCTGAGTCGATGACCCCGATAGAACATGGGAAAGCCCAACTCCCCCATACTCTCCGGCCAGCGCGGGTTGAATATCAAACGGTTGTCCCGGATTTCGAGTCCGGTGAAGCAGCGTTGTACGAGGTCGATACTTCCCGCCATGGCCCCCAGGTGAATTCCCTCCTCGGTGGTGCCGCCCTGAATATCGGCGACATCGGAGTCCAGGACCCGTTCGAAGAAGTCCATCGCCTGTGCGCGATTCGCCCGCGCCAGCACCCAGGCGTGCACCAGCGCGCTCAAAGTCGAACCGTGCGAAGTCCGCGCCAGGTAGTAGTCGATGGTGTGCGGAATCATCTCACCGGGCAGCTCATAGCCGAGATGCCCCAGCACATCGCGTAATTCGTCGGCGGAGAGCAGATAGAACAGCATCAGCACGTCGGCCTGTTTGGCGGCGCGGTAGCGGTTGATGTCATCGGACTCCGCCTCGAGGATGCGGTCCAGCCGCTGGATATCCCCGTAGTGCTGCCCGTAGCCGTCCCAATCCAGCTCCGCCAATTGCTCATAGCCGTCGAACTGACTGATCACTCCATCGTGGAACGGCACGAACATACGGCGTCCCACATGCTCCCAGCGGGCCCGCTCCTGCGGCGTGACGCCGAGTGACTCCAGCAGCTCCGCGCGCGTCCGCGGACTGAGCAATTCCAATGCCGCACAAGCGGATCGGATCGTCCAGACCGCCATCACATTGGTGTAGGCATTGTCGTCGATGCCCGCCAGCGGCGCGCGCGGATAGCCGGTGTGGAATTCGTCGGGGCCGATGACGCCGCGCAGATGGTAGCGATCATGGTCGGGTTCGTACTCCGCGCTGCTCGCCCAGAATCGGGCGATCTCGACGAGCAGTTCGGCACCGTAATCGGTCAGGAATTCGATATCGCCGGTGGTCTGGTAGTACTGCCAGGTGTTGTAGGCGATCGCGCTGCCGATGTGATGCGCGCGCGAGCTGGGATCCGGATTCCAATGCCCCGACAGCGGATTCAGATGCATGCGCTGGCTCTCCTCGCGCCCGTCACCGCTGGACTGCCAGGGGAACATGGCCCCCGAGAGCCCGTCGGCGGCGGCCGCCCGGCGCGCCTCGGGCAGTCTGCGATAGCGGTAGTGCAGCAGCGCCCGCGCCACACTCGGAAAGCGCGGATTCAGCACGGGAAAGACGAACAGCTCATCCCAGAACACATGCCCTCGATACGCCTCGCCCGCCAGCCCGCGCGCGGGCACCCCGACGTCGAGATCAGCGGTGTGCGGCGACAGGGTCTGCACCAGATGCAGCAGATGCAGCCGCACCACCTGCGGAATCCGGCCGCCACCATCCACGTCGATGCGCAACCGATCCCACAGGTGCACCCATGCCGCGGTATGCCCAGCGAGTAGTTGCGCGAAGTCACCCGCGGCGGCCAGCCCGCGCCGGACCGCCTCCTCCGGGCCGCAGACGCCGTGATCACGCCCGGTGACGATGGACGCGACCTTCTCCAGTTGCACCGTCTCACCCGAGCCGAGGGTGACGGTGTGATCGTGCCCGATGACACGGTCGCGCATGACGAGTTCGGTTGCGGGGCGCAACTTCACATCATCGCGATGCAGCGTGCTCCGCGCCGCTACCGCGACGGGTACGGCCGAGCCGATCGTGCGCACCGCCGCCAGCACCGATTCGGGGGAAAGCTCACGCACCACCACATGCTCCAGGTGCGTACTCGACAGCGTCGAGTACCGCCGCACCAGTGAATTCTCCACCCCGGTATCTACGATCGAACGGAATACCAGTGTGCCCGACCAGTTCTCGGCGGTAATGGAGGTCTCGAGGGCACACAGGTGCGGCTCGTGCATGGCGGCGAAGCGACGCTGGCGCACCGCGGTGATCCGCCCGGCCTCGTCCCGAAACCGGAGCGATCGGGTCAGCACTGCCCGGCGCAGATCGAATTCCACTCGGTAGGAGAGCAATTCGGCGGTGTCGAGCTCGAACCACGGCCCGTCCTCGATCCGGAAGGTGATTGGCAGCCAGTTGGGCAAATTGACCAGGCTGTCATTGTCGACCGTGCGCCCGGCGATCCGGTCGGTGAGCCGGTCGTATATCCCGGCCACGTAGGTGCCCGGATAGTGCCGCTCCCCCGCCGCGCACTCCGGGGCGGCACCCCGGCTGCCGAGGTAGCCGTTCCCCACCGCGCACAGCGCCTCGCGCAGTCGCTCTCGCGCCGGATCGTAGCCGTCGAAGGCCAGCACCCAGGAATCCGATGCGGCGGAGTCGGTTTCGGTGCGCAGCAGGGTGGTGAGCGCGCCCAGCAGATCGCGCACCGCCGCGGGACCGGCGAGCGAGTAGCGGGCGGCGGTGCGGCGGTCACCATCCTCACCGTGACGCACCACTATCGAGAGACCATCGGACTCCACGGCGTCGAAACCGTCCTCATCGGTCAGGTCGTCGCCGATGTACACCGGCAGGGCAGGCGCCCCGAGCCGATCGAGAATCCAGCGCAGCGCGGTTCCCTTGTCCCAGTCGATATCCGGGCGCAGTTCGACGACCTTGCGGCCACCGGTCACCCGCAGCCCGGTCTCGCGAGCGAGCTCGTGCACGATACCGACGACGGCCGCGACCCGCCCGGGAGCCACCTGCCGGTAATGTACGGCCACGGCGAATCGCTTGTGCTCCACCCGGATTCCGTCGATCTTCGCCAGCCGGTCATGGAGCCGCGCGGCGGCGTCGGCGATCACCCGCTCGGCCCCGGGAGCCACCTCGTGCAGCTGCTCGGTGCCATCGGGGGCCTGCAGTTCGAACCCGTGACAGCCCGCGTACCAGATTCCCTCGACGCCGACGCGGGCGCGCAGATCGGTCAGATCACGACCGCTGACAATGGCCACCGGACAGGTCCGCGCCAATCGCCGCAGTACATCGGCGGCGCCGTCCACCAGGGTGGCCGCGCCCGGATCGTTCACGATTTCGGCCAGGGTGCCGTCGAAATCCAGCAGTACGGCCGACTTCCCGACATCGAGCAGATCCCCGATTCGCGCCCACGCGGCCAGCGCGTCCGGGACCTCCGACATGCGACGGAATCCGCTGCGCAGCCGCACCCGGGCCAGATCATCGACGACCACATCCGCGCCGCGGGTATAGAGCCGATCGGCGTGGTCTGCGCGGTTCACCCCGATCACCAGGCCGAATCCGCCCGCACGCCCGGCCGCGACCCCGGCTTCGGCATCCTCCACCACCACCGTGCGCTCGGCGGGCACGCCCAGTCGGCGCGCGGCCTCGAGCAGCATCGCCGGATCGGGTTTGCCCGCCAATCCCAGCTCCTCGGCGACGATGCCGTCCACCCGCACCGGGAACAGATCACCGATTCCGGCGGCCCGCAGCACCTGCGCGCAATTGCGGCTGGCGGAGAAGATCGCGACGCCCACACCGGCCGCCTGGAGGCGGCGCACCAGCGCGACGGTGGATTCGAAAGCCGGGACGCCTTGCCGCGCAAGGCGATCCAGGAACAGGCGATCCTTGCGGTTACCGAGTGCGCACATGGTTCCGGCGTCCTCGGCATCCGAGGGCGCGCCCGGAGGCAGCGAAATGCTGCGCGCGGCAAGGAAATCGGCTACGCCGCGATAGCGCGGCTCACCATCGACCCAGCGCAGGTAGTCGTCGGAGGTGAAGGGAGTGTGATCCTCGCCCGCGTGCGGCTCACGCGCCGCCAGGAACTCGTCGAAGAGTTGCCGCCACGCCGCCGCATGCACCGCGGCGCTGTCGGTGACCACACCGTCCATATCGAAGATGACCGCGTCATGGCGGCGCGAATCGATGAGCACGGTCGCGATTCCGGATTCGTCCACGACACCAGAGTGCGCCGTTTTGCCCCATTCGCCTAGGGTCGCAGGTCCTTGCGAAGATCGCCGCCGGCTCCCGGCCGGGGGTCGAAACAGAGCCGGGCGCTGTCGAATTGAGGACCAAGGGCTCCTGCGCTCGCAGCGCGCCGGACATAGCGTGGGCGCATGAGTCAAGTACCCTCCGGCGAAACCATCGAACGGGCCGTCCGACTCTCCGGGCGCGCACCGTCACTGCACAACAGTCAGCCCTGGCGCTGGGAGTTCGACGGCACCGTGCTGCGCCTGCACTCCGTGCACACCCGGATGCTGCCGTACACCGACGGATCGGGCCGTCAGATGCTCATCAGCTGCGGTGTGGCTCTCGGCCACCTGCGCTCGGCGCTGGCCGCGGCGGGCTGGCAGACCACGGTGGCGTATTTCCCGAATCCCACCCGGCATGATCATCTGGCGACCGTGTACTTCGCGCAGGCGCGCATCGTCACCGACGCCGACCGGGATCGTGGCGCGGCCATCATCCGGCGGCACACCGATCGACTGCCCTTCGGCCCGCCCGCCCAGCAACGGGACCTGGAGATCGTGCTGCGCATCGTGATCGATCGGGAGGACGCGGTGCTGACCGTACTGCCCGAGCGAGCGCGACCCGAATTGGCGCGCGCCTCCGCTCTCAGCGCCGCGATGCGCCGCTACGACTCGGCATATCAATCCGAATTGCAGTGGTGGGCAGGGCGTTCCTTCGGCAGCACCGGGATTCCGCCGCGGTCGCGGCTCTCCACCGGTGAACAGGCGCGGGTCGATATCGCCCGCCCGCTGCCCGCGGTCGGCGGATCTGACCGCCGCGCGGAGAGGACGGTCGACGAATCGCTCGTGGTGGCGCTCTCGGCCGGTGATTCCCCGGAGGAGTGGGTGCGCTGCGGTGCCGCGCTCTCCACCCTGCTGCTCGAATGCACCGTGATGGGATTGGCAACCTGCCCGCTCACCCATATGACCGAATTGCCGCACAGCCGGGCCGTGATTCGCGGTATCACCGGACTCACGGAGCCGCCGCAGGTGCTCGTGCGCATCGGCTCCGTGCCCGAGGCCGCCGGCACCGTTCCGGCGACCCCCAGGCTGCCACTCGGGCAGATCTTCGCCGTCACCGCGCCCAATCAGCCCGATAAGGGACTTTCGACCATCCCCCGGTGACCTCCTGAGGGCTACCTTGGTCCTTACCTTCAACTTCGAGATCGGACCCGGCAATGATCAAGGTATTTCTGGTTGACGATCATGAGATCGTCCGGCGGGGACTCGTCGACCTGCTCGACAGCGATCCCGAACTCAGCGTGATCGGCGAGGCCGCCGATGTCGCGCAGGCGCTCGCCCGCATTCCCGCGCTGCGCCCCGATGTGGCGGTATTGGACGTCCGGTTGCCCGATGGCAACGGCATCGAGCTCTGCCGCGAACTGCTCTCCCGCGTCGATGATCTGCGCTGCCTCATCCTCACCTCGTTCACCGACGAGCAGGCCATGATGGATGCCATCCTCGCCGGTGCCAGCGGATATGTGGTCAAGGACATCAAGGGTATGGAGCTGGCCAAGGCGATCAAGGAGGTCGGCTCGGGCCGCTCACTGCTGGACAATCGCGCCGCCGCCGCGCTCATGGACCGGCTACGCAACAGCGCCCGGCCCGACGGTCCGCTCGCCGGGCTCACCGAACAGGAGCGCAAACTCCTGGACCTGCTCGGCGACGGTCTCACCAATCGGCAGATCGCCGAGCGGATGTTCCTGGCCGAGAAGACGGTCAAGAACTACGTCTCGCGACTGCTCGCCAAGCTCGGTATGGAGCGGCGCACCCAGGCCGCGGTCTACGCCTCCAAACTCCGCACCGGCCAAGAGCATTAGCGGCGGGGCCGGTGCCGAGGGGCTTTGGTCACCGCGTTTCGTGCGCAGCTCCCCTACCCTCGCACCGGTGTCCGGCGGATGCTGGGATCATGTATTCGGCTGTGCGAGAGACTCATTCCGGAGTGGTCCTGCTCTGCGGCGATCGCGCGTACAAGGCGAAGAAACCCATCGCCACCGACTTCCTCGATTTCACCACGCACGCGGCGCGCGCGGCCGCGCTGCGGCGTGAGCTCGTCCTGAATCAGCGGCTCGCGCCCGATGCGTATCTGGGCCTGGCCGAACTCACCGACCCCGAGGGCGGACCCGCCGAGCCGATTCTGGTGATGCGGCGTATGCCCGATTCTCGGCGACTCGGCACCATGGTCTCCGCCGGTTCGATCACGGCGGGCGAACTCTCCACCCTGGCAACGATTGTCGCGGACTTCCATCGGACGGCACTGCGGGACGAGACGATCGATCGGGCCGGGACACCGGAGGCCCTGCGCACACGGTGGCGGGCACTACTGCATCATCCCGCGGAGACCGCGGATTCCGGTCCCATCGCACGAATCGAACACCTCGCACTGCGCTTCATCGACGGACGTGAAGCCCTGCTCACCGAACGCATTGCGGCGGGCCGCATGCTGGACGGACACGGCGATCTGCTCGCCGAGGACATCTTCGCGATGCCGGACGGATTCCGAATTCTGGACTGCCTCGACTTCGACGACTCGCTGCGCTACGTGGACGGTCTGGACGATATCGCGTTCCTGGCCATGGATATCGAATTCCTCGGCCACCCCGAACTCGCGCGGGAACTGCTGACCGCCTATCTGGACGCGGCCGGAGACACCCCGCCCGTCTCGCTACAGCATCACTATCTGGCCTATCGCGCGATGGTCCGGGCCAAGACCGACCGGATTCGCGCCGGACAGGGCGATACCGAGGCCGACGGGCACGCGCTGCGGCATATCGAACTGGCGCTGCGACATCTCGAGGAGGGTGCGGTGCGGATGGTCCTGGTCGGCGGTCTGCCCGGTACCGGAAAATCTACTGTCGCAAGGGAATTGGCCGCCCGTGCCGGGGCCGAGGTCATCGCCACCGATACCATGCGGGCGGGCTTGCGCGCGGGCGGTGCCATCACCGGTACGAGCGGCACCTACGGCGCGGGCGCCTATCGACCGGGCGCACGGGCACAGGTGTACGCAGAACTGCTGGAGCGGGCCAGGGTTCAGCTCGAGCGCGGGGTCTCGGTAATCCTCGACGCCAGCTGGCTCGACGCCGCCGACCGCACCCGGGCCGCCGATACCGCCAAAGATGCCCACGCCGAATTCATTGCGCTGCAATGCGTCTGCGATACCGAATGCGCCGAAGACCGCATCCTCAGCAGGCCGCACACCACCTCCGACGCGACCCCCGAGATCGCGCGGGCCATGGCTGCATCGGCCGATTGTTGGCCGGAGGCCGCCGTGCTCGATACCGGTGGCGCACTGGAGCAGACGGTCACCGCCGCATGGGACCGCTGGCAACAGGCCGCGACGGGTGCGCCCTCCCGATGACCGAGCTGCTGACGACCGCCACCGCCGAGGTCCGCCCGATTCCGGTGGCCGTGGCCGCGACCCAGGACGCCGCCGCCGTGCAGCGGGCGCTCGACGTGGACGCGACCGGACTCTCCGATACCGAGAGCGCGCGACGGCTCCGTCTGCTCGGCCCCAATGCGGTGCGCTCACATCGTGCCACGCTGTGGCCGGTCCTGTTGCGCCAGTTGCGTTCTCCGCTGCTCCTGCTGCTCACGGGCACGGCCGCGGTGTCCTTCTTCCTCGGTCAGCACACCGATGCCATCGTCATCACGGTGATCGTGGCGGTCTCGGTCGGGCTGGGCGCGGTCAACGAATATCGCGCCGAACGCGCGGCGCAGGCGCTGCACGACCGGATCCGGCATCGGGTCGAGGTGTTGCGCGCCGGGCGAGCCCGCTCGGTGGATGTGATCGACCTGGTCCCGGGCGACCTCGTCGACCTGCGCGCGGGCGAATTGGTGCCCGCCGATGTGCGGCTGCTGTCGGTGAACGGCTTGCAGTGCGATGAGTCGGTGCTCACCGGAGAGGCGATACCGGTGGACAAGGCCGTCGAGCCGGTCCCCGCCGACGCCGAGCCGAACTGCTGCGCGCTGATGGGGACCGTCGTCACCGCGGGGCGCGGGCGCGGTGTGGTGATCGCCACCGGTGGCGGGACCGAATTCGGCCGTATCGCACTCGGTTTGGGGCAGCGGCAGCCCGAGACCGAATTCCAGGTCGGACTGCGCCGCTTCTCGATGCTGCTGGTGCGCGTCGCGGCCGCACTGACCGTAGGCATCTTCGCGATCAACCTGGTGCTGCATCGGCCGATCCTGGACGCGTTGATGTTCTCCCTGGCCATCGCGGTCGGGATCTCACCGCAATTGCTGCCGGCGGTGGTCTCCACCAGCCTGGCCGCCGGATCACGCGCACTGGCCAAGCACAAGGTACTGGTCAAACGCCTGGTCTGCATCGAGGATCTCGGCGATATCGAGGTGCTGTTCACCGATAAGACCGGCACGCTCACCGAGGGCCGGATCGAATTCCTGCGCGCGGCCGGACCGGCCGGCGCGAGCTGCGACGACACCCGGATACTGGGGCTGGCCTGCACCGATGCCACCGTGCAGGATGGCGTACTCAGTGGCGGTGACGCCCTGGACACCGCGCTGTGGACGGCCTCGCGGGCGTTCACCGAACAGGCGGCCGGGTATCAGCGGCTGACCGTGCTGCCTTTCGATCACAATCGACGCCTGGTGTCGGTGCTGGTGCGCACCGCCGACGACGAACCGATGCTGCTGACCAAGGGGGCTCCGGAGGCGGTGCTGGCCCGCTGCACCGAGGTATCGGTCGCCGCCCGGAACGCCCTGGACGTGGAGTTCGCGACCGGGCACCGTGTCGTCGCGGTGGCGACCCGCACGCTGCCCGGTCGCCACGGCGCGACCCTGGACGATGAACGCGAGCTGACCCTGCGCGGCTTCCTGGTCTTCGCGGATCCGCCCAAAGCCACCGCACCCCAGGCGATTACGCGGTTGGCCGCACTCGGAGTACGGGTCAAGGTGATCACCGGCGACAACCCGAAGGTCGCCGCCCACGTCTGCGCGCAGCTCGGCATGCCGCCGGGGGAATCGCTGACCGGCATCGAACTGGACCGGCTCAGCGATGCCGAGCTCGTCGAGAAACTGCACACCACAACAATTTTCGCGCGCGTCGGTCCCGAACAGAAGGCGCGGATCGTGCGGGCGCAGCGCACGCTCGGCATCGATGTCGCCTACCTCGGCGACGGGGTCAATGACGCGCTCGCGCTGCACGCGGCCGATGTCGGCATCTCGGTGGATTCGGCCACCGATGTGGCCAAGGACGCCGCGGACGTGGTGCTGCTGGAGAAGGACCTGGGGGTGCTCGCCGACGGAGTCACCCAGGGCCGCAGGGTCTTCGCCAACACCATGAAGTATGTGCTCATGGGCACCTCGAGCAACTTCGGCAATATGTTCAGCGCCGCGGGCGCCTCGGCTTTCCTGCCGTTCCTGCCGATGCTGCCCGCCCAGATCCTGCTCAATAATCTGCTCTACGATGCCAGCCAATTGGCGATTCCGACCGACAGTGTCGATGACGAGCAGCTGGCCCGGCCCGCACGCTGGGATATCCACCTGATCCAGCGCTTCATGCTGGTCTTCGGCCCGATCAGCTCAGTGTTCGACTTCGCGACCTTCGCGATCATGCTGCGTGTATTCCATGCCGGTGAAACCCTGTTCCACACCGGATGGTTCGTTGAGTCCCTCGCCACCCAGACGCTGGTGCTTTATGTGATCCGCACCCGCCGCACACCGTTCTTCCGCAGCAGACCCAGCGTGGCCCTGATGATTTCGACGCTGTCCGTGGTCGTCATCGGCGCGGTGCTGCCATTCACACCGCTCGCGCCCAGTCTGGGCTTCGCGGCACTGCCCGCCGGGTTCTTCCTGGCGCTGGCGGCCATGATCGTGGTCTACCTCGCGCTCGCGGAGACCGCCAAACACCGGTTCTTCCGCAATCCGCCACAGGTTTCGGTCCGGCGCGAACGCGTTCCCGAACACCGAATACACCGCCGCGCAGCCCGATTCAGCTCCAGGTCGGCCCTCAGCCGGCCTTCTCCTCCACCAGCCGGATACCGCTGACCAGCGTCGGTTCGATCGCCACGATACTGTCCATCGAACCCTCCACCCAGGGACGCAGCAGTCGCTCATAGCGTTCGACGCGCTCGGGATCGGTGACGGGACGGGCGATTCCGGTGACCACCACCGACCAGCCCAGCTGCGCGACCGGATCGATATCGTCGGCCTCATAGGCCACCACCACATCCGGTTCGGCGCGCACCGCCGAGGTCAACCTGGAGGTGAGCCGCGTTCGCACGACCACGATCTCACTGTCTTCCACGAAATGGTTCACCGGGCGAACGGCGGGCAGCGCGTCCCGGGTGAAGATCACCCGTCCGAACGGCACACTCGCCAGCAGGCGCAGCGCCTCGGCCCGCCGGATAGGTACGGCCCGCCGCGGACCGAAACCGCCCTCCGAAATCCCGCTCATGCCGGCGCATCCGTCTCGAAGTCGCGTACTCGACCCGACACCGATTCAGCCATACCCATAACCGACACACCTCTCTACCGACCCCGACCTCTTTGTCCATGTCAACACCCAGCCGACCCACTTCGACAGGGTCCAAGGTCCCGATCCGCTCGCCGTCGGGCACCCTCCCCCTACCGGCCCGTCGGAGCACTGACGCCGGCGCCGACCAGAACCGCCCGATCGCGTCGATCACAGCGGTCGCCATGTCCGAATAGACTGTGGGCACGCCACGGCTCGCGAGGCGGGCATAGGCACTAGGACAGGCCAGACACCGTGGAACCTCGGGACAACTCCTTCTCCGTACGTGAGACCCTGTCGCAACTGCGACTTCGGGAACTGTTGTCCGAGGTCAAGGACCGCATCGAGCAGATCATCGATGCTCGCGACCGGATGGACGGCCTGGTCGAGGCCATGTTGACGGTGACCTCCGGGCTCGATCTGGATCTGACGCTGCGCACCATCGTGCGCACCGCCATCAGCCTGGTCGATGCCCGGTACGGTGCGCTCGGTGTGCGCGGCAGCGACCAGCAGCTGACCCAGTTCATCCACGAAGGTATCGATGAGGTCACCGCTGCCCATATCGGTGATCTACCCGAGGGGCGCGGGGTGCTCGGGCTGCTGTTACAGCAGCCGACCCCTATTCGGCTGGAGATACTGGCCGATCATCCGGCTTCGGTCGGATTCCCACCCAATCACCCGCCGATGCAGACATTCCTGGGCGTACCCATCCGCATTCGCGATGAGATCTTCGGCAATCTGTATCTGACCGAGAAGTCCGGCGGTCAACTGTTCACCGAGGACGACGAGGTCATCGTCCGGGCGCTCGCCGCCGCCGCGGGCACCGCCATCGACAATGCGCGGCTGTACGAATCGGCGCGCAGTCGGCAGGCCTGGATCGAGGCGACCCGCGATATCGCCACCTCGTTCCTGGCGGGCACCGACGCCGAGGAGGTGCTGGCCGAGCTGGTCGAGCACGCGCGCAGTCTCACCCAGTCGGAACAGGTGTTCCTGGCCATCAGCGACGATCCGGAATGCCCGCCCGATGAGATCACCGAATTGCGGGTCGCCCAATGGTCGGGGACCGGGCAGGGTCCCAGCGCCCTGGCCGCCAGGACCACCGATACCGAGATCGGACGCTCATTCGTCGAGGGCATCTCGCTGCGCTTCGACAATGTCGCCGACATCGATCTGGGCAAACCCATCGCCGATGCCGGGCCCACCTTGATCCTGCCGTTGCACACCCAGGGCTCGACCTTCGGCGTACTGGTCATGGTGCGTCCGGTCGCCGCTCCGCTGTTCGACGACGAAATCCTGGAATTGGCAGCGGCATTCACCGATCAGGCGGCCCTGGCCATCCAGATGGCCGAGGCGCAGCAGCGCGTCCGTGAACTCGATGTCCTCACCGATCGTGACCGGATCGCGCGCGATCTGCACGACCATGTCATCCAGCGGCTGTTCGCGGCCGGCCTGACCCTGCAGAGCACCGCGTCCCGCGCTCGCGCGCCCGAAGTGCGGCAACGACTTTCGGAGGTCATCAACGACCTCCAGGATGTCGTACAGGAGATCCGCACCTCGATCTTCGACCTGCACGGGGGCAACAGTCAGAGCACCCGGTTACGGCAGCGCCTGGAGCAGGTGCTCAAACAGCACACCGGACAACTCGAATTGCGCACCTCACTGCGCATCTCGGGACCGCTCTCGGTCGTACAGCCCGACTTGGCCGACCATGCCGAGGCGGTGGTGCGGGAGGCGGTCAGCAATGCGGTACGCCACGCCAAGGCCGAAAACCTCACCGTGGCGGTCGAAGTCGCCGATGATCTGACCATTCTCATCTCCGATGACGGCGTCGGGATCCCCGACGACATCACCCCGAGCGGACTGAACAATCTGGCGGGCCGGGCCGAGGAGGTCGGCGGCGATTTCGCGATCACCCGCGGCGCCGACAACCACGGCACCCGGCTGCGCTGGTCGGTGCCGCTGAGCTGACTTCAGCTCTGACGCACCACGATCATCGGGCAGTCGACGCTGTGCAGCAGCGCCGCACTGGTGGAGCCGAGCAGCATGCCGGTGAATCCACCGCGCCCGTGGCTGCCCACGATCAGCAGTTGCGCGTTCTCGGACTCGTCGAGCAGCGCGCGAACCGGCCTGTCCATCACCAGGATTCGGTTCACCTCCACATCGGGATAGCGTTCACCGAAGCCCGCGAGCCGCTGCGCGAACTCCTCCATCTCCTGCTCGCGGATCGAATCCCAGCCGGGCAGCGGAATTCCGGTGACATCACTCCAGGCGTGCAGTGCGGTCAGCCCCACCTTGCGCAGGGACGCCTCCTCGAAGGCGAGTTCGAGCGCGGGCACGCTGTTGGGCGAGCCGTCCACCCCGACCAGCACCGGCTTCGAAGCCGATACCGGATCGGCCGCGGCGGAGCCGTGGATCACCGCGACGGGGCTCTGCGCGTGATGCGAGACCGCCGCGACGACCGAGCCGAGCAGACCCCGCCGCAGCGCACCCAGCCCACGACTGCCGAGCACCACCAGCCGGGCCTCGCGCGAACGGGCCAGCAGGTACGAAATCGTCGGCTCCAGCGTGACATCCGTCGTGATCTCCAGCCCGTTGCCGACACCGCTCGCCCGCGCCACCCGGGTCGCCTCGGCGACCACGCGCTGACCATCGGTGTACAGCCACTGCACATCCGAATCGGTCAACACCATGCCCGGACCGAACCCGGTAGGCACGGCCACCGAGTTGACGATCTCCAGTGGGCAGCCGTGCAGGGCCGCCTCCGCCGCCGCCCAAGCGGCCGCCTGATACGAGATGGCCGAGCCGTCGACGGCGACGACAATCGGCGGATTGGGTTCTTTCGGTCGCGAATCATGCTGCGATGTCATGGTTTTCTCCTATTTCCACATGGTGGTTCTACGCTGTGATTTCGGCGGGTTCGAGTGGGCGGACGACCTCGTCCAGGGCGAGTCGCGGGGACGGGGGGATGGCGGCGGCGCTACTGGCCGCCCAACCCATGCGGATCATCAATTGCGGATAACCGAAACCGCCCAGGATGTCCGCGCGAATACGCTCGCGCAACTGCGGCAGCTCCAAAGGTTCGGTGAGCGGGCAGGTGGCCAGTCCGTGCACGGTCGCGGTCAGCAGTACCGCGCTGGCCGCCTCGCCGACCCGCAGCCACGCCGGCAGATCGTTGGATCCGCTGCACAGCACCAGCATCCGCGAGGATTCCTCGGTATCGCGTAGCACCGCCTCGGGCAGCAATGGATCGGTGAATCCCCGGACCGTCGGATCCGCGGCCACCACCGCATTGCGGGCGGGGACACCGTACGACAGTGCGTGCTGACCGCTCCACGCCCGCAGCTCCGCCGCGTATCCGGGATCCTGTGCGTGCTCGAGTGCGGCCCGAGTGAACATGCGTAACAACCGGGTTCGTTCACCGGTCGCATCGATATGGTGTATCGCGATACCCGGGGCCTTGCCCGCGGCCATCACCTTGGCCACCTGCCCCGCGGGCACCTCCCAGGAGGTGAAGCGGCGGCGGTCACTGCGGCGCGCGGTAATCGCCCGCGCCATCCGGATGTCGTGCGGGTCGGGCGTGGTGGGCCATACCTCGATGGATGCCAGGTGTCGTGGCTCTGCCGGATTCGGGAAGCGGCGCACCAGCGTCTCCCAGCCGAGCGCGCGCAGCGCCACCCGCAGATGATGCAGTGCCGCACCACAACTCACCACGAGTTCGCGGCTGTCGGGATCGGCGTACGGCAGCCGGCGGCTCTCGTCGGCGTAGAGCTGAATGGTGGAGTCGCCGATCCGCCACAGCCACGGCTGGGTGTTGTGCACCGAGGGTGCGCGCACCGCGAGCGTCAAGGCCGCCCGCAGGGTGTCGGTATCGGGACGCACGTACGACATCTCTTGTCCTTCCGAAGGATTCGCGGCGCGAATCAAGGTTGGCGCACCACGATGACCGGGCACGGGGCGGTATGCAGCAGCGCGGTGCTGACCGAGCCGAGCACGGTGCCGGTGAAGCCGCTGCGGCCGTGGCTGCCCACGACCAGCAGTTGGGCGCCTTCGGCATGTTCGAGCAGCGCTCGCGCCGGAGTGTCGCAGGCGATGTACCGGTCGACGTGGACGTCCGGGTAGCGCTCGCTGTAGCCCGCGAGCCCACGCTCGAGGAGGATGTCCTCGGTCTCGCGGATCACGTCCCAGCCGACCACCGGCAGATCGAATCCGCTGGAATCGCTCCAGGCGCGCACCGCGACCAGCGGCACCTTACGCCGAGAGGCCTCCGCGAACGCCAACTCGACGGCGGGCAGACTGTTGGGGGTGCCATCCACCCCGACCACCACGGGCGCGGTCTCGGCGTCCGCGCCGGGACGGGCCACACCGTGCACCACGGCCACGGGGCAGTGCGCGTGCCGGGAGAGCGCGGTACTCACCGAGCCCAGCAGAGCCTGGCGAATGGCGCCGCGGCCACGGTTGCCCACGACCAGCATGCGGGCGTGGTTCGAACGATCGAGCAGTGTGGGGGTGATCAGATCGAAGGTGAGTTCGGTGGTGACGGAGAGCTTTCCGCCGGGTGCGGCATGTCGGGCGATCTCCGCCGCCTCGGAGAGCACCCGCTGGCCCTCGGCACGCAGCGCCGCCATCTCCCCCGCGCCCAAGGCGGTCCGGGATTCCAGGACGGTCACGATGCCGAACGAGGTGATGATGTGCAGTGGCGCGCCGAGCGATTCGGCCTCCATCGCCGCCCAGGCCACCGCCTGGTAGGAAATCTCGGAGCCGTCGGCTCCGGCCACGATCGGCGGGTTGGCGGAATCGTTTGCGAAAGTGGCGTTCTCGGTCATCGGTACTCCTATGGGAAGCGGCGGGAAGAGATCGGGTCGGTCATGCGATGACCGGAAGTGCGCCACCACGCCTTTGTGGCAGCCAGCCCAATTCGGACGACGACGCTGTCGTCCACCCTGTTCATCGCGACGGGCGGCGCGGTAAGGCGGCCCGAACGCCTTCCCCGATAACGCAATCCGCCAACGGGAGTCTCGTACTTCGTCGTCACCGTGTCCCGCGGGGGATTCGCGAACCGATCGAATGCCATATCTCGATCCTGCGCCGCGTGCGATGGCGATCACAGAACCGAAAGTCACCGCTTCGACGGCGCTGCGGCATGCCGACGGTACCGTCCGGTCGGGTCGTCGGTCATCGGTGAGAGAGGACCTCGGTCCATTGCCCGCGGGCCGCTGTGAAGGTCCGGCCTTCTGCCGCGCACGCCATGACCTTCGTCCCTGTGCCCGACCGGCCGTCATGGCACACCCTGGGGATATGACCAGTGAAGGGAGAGGTTCCATGGAATACCGGGTGTCACTTTGCGAAACCGCGCCTCAGGCGGTGGTGCGCGTCCCACTCGAAATCCGCCCGGACCTGTTGACCGACGGCATCGTGAACGGCATGCAGCGGCTGACCGAGGTGACCGAACGCGCCGGGCTCACCGCCAGCGGCGCGCCGACCATCACCTTCCACCATGAGCTGACCGCGGGCGACACCA
This sequence comes from Nocardia sp. NBC_01503, assembly GCF_036327755.1. Lineage (NCBI taxonomy): Bacteria > Bacillati > Actinomycetota > Actinomycetes > Mycobacteriales > Nocardiaceae > Nocardia > Nocardia sp. NBC_01503. The sequence continues at coordinate 6,033,477 of NZ_CP109596.1, read as the reverse complement.
TCACGGTGGATTTCGGCCTGCCCATCGAGCCCGCACCGGCACTGGGCCCCAGCACGGGTGCCCAGCTCGTCATCCAACCGCCCGTGCTGGTGGCCAGAACCTGCCATCGCGGCGCATACGAAGACATCGACGCCGCCTATCGCGCACTGCGGCAATGGCTTTCCGATGCCGGATGCCGCCCGGTCGGCCCACCCACCGAGGCATACCTCATCGGTCCGGACGAGGTGAGCGATCCGCGCCAACTGATCACCGAGATCAGAATTCCGGTCGCGCCCTCGCCCACCATCGCGGTACATCTGGACGGATCATTTGCCGATGCGGTCGAGCTGACACGTATCGCGCTGCGACAGAACGGTTTTCGAATCATCTCCGAAACCGATATGCAGGCGATGCTGCGTGAGCAGACCGGTGAGCACATCGAGGAGCACCTCATGCTCGGCATCTGCCACCCCCGGCTGGCCTCCCGGGCGCTGCTGGCCGACAGACAGGCCGGAATGCTGCCGCGCAGCGTGGTCGTGCGTGCCGATGCGACCGGCGTGATCGTGGAGGCCGCGGATCCGAGCATCCTGGTCCGCGCCACCGCCCAGCAGGAGTTGGAGCCGATCGCCGACGACGCGCACCGACTGCTCGCCCAGACCCTCGGCGGCCTGCGTCCACCGGTGACCGCGGCGTCCTGAGCCCGATGCGGAGAAGACGATGACGATGGTCCCGGCGAGCACGGGTACGAGTCCTCTCGAGGAAAACCGGCGCCGAGCGCAGGCTCGACCTATGGAAACCAACACACTCCCCCGCATCGCCGTCATCTACGCCACCGCGCAGGGCTCGACGCGCGAGATCGCCGAGTTCATCGCCGCGAACCTGACCGCGCGCGGGGCCACCGTCGAGGTCGCCGATGCCGAGCACGCCCCCGATCTCTCCCGTTTCGACGCGGTCATCCTCGGCAGCGCCGTGCACAACAGGGCCCTGTTACCGCCGCTCACCGATTACATCCGGGCGCACCCCAAAGAACTGGCCGCCCGCGCGGTGTGGCTGTTCAGCGTCGGATTGGGTCCGGCGCTGCAGGGACCGATCGGCCGTCGGACGGGCCGCGCCGTTCCGAAACAGATAGCCGCCGTGCGTGATTCGCTGAACCCCCGTGAATACCGTCCCTTCGCGGGTCATTACGAGCGCGCGGGTGTCTCGCTCGGCGCTCGCACCCTCTATCGGCTGCTCGGTGGCCCCCGCTACGGCGATCTGCGCGATTGGCCGGCCATCAGCGGGTGGATCGATTCCATCGCCACGGAACTACGACTGTCCAGCCCGAAATACATTCCGGCACACCCCTGAACACACCCCCGCAAGGAGAACCGCTATGCGCGCCATGGTCTTTCACGGTCCGGGGCAGAAGTCCTGGGATGAGGTCCCCGATCCCGTCATCGAATCCCCGACCGATGCGATCGTGCGGGTCGACGCGGTCACCATCTGCGGTACGGATCTGCACATCCTCAAGGGTGACGTTCCCGAATTCACGCCCGGCAGGATCCTCGGACATGAAGCCGTCGGAACCATCGTCGCGGTCGGTTCCGGTGTGCGTACCCGCCACGTCGGCGAGCGTGTTCTGTTGTCCTGCATCAGTTCCTGTGGTGCCTGCCGGTTCTGCCGGGAGGGTCGTTACGGTCAGTGCCTGGGTGGTGGCGGATGGATTTTCGGCCATCTCATCGACGGCACCCAGGCCGAATTGGTCCGGGTACCGTTCGTCGACACCTCCAGTTATCCGATTCCGGAGTCGATCACCGATGAGCAGATGCTCATGCTGGCCGATATCCTGCCCACCAGCTATGAGGTCGGCGTGCTGAACGGCACTGTGACACCGGGCGATACGGTCGCCATCATCGGGGCGGGACCCATCGGCCTGGCCGCCATCGCCACCGCGAACCTGTACAGCCCCGGCCATATCGTCGCGATCGACCTCGCCGACAGCCGCTTGCAGGCGGCCCGGAAGATCGGAGCCGACGTCATCGTCAACAGCGGCCGGGACAACCCGCTCGATATCGTCCGCGAGCTCACCGGCGGACTCGGCGCCGATGTCAGCATCGAGGCGGTCGGTATCCCCGAAACCTTCGAAACCGCGGTGGAGCTCGCGCGCGCCGGTGGCCACGTCGCCAATATCGGTGTGCACGGCAAGCCCGCCACACTCCATCTGGAGAACATCTGGATCCGCGATCTGACCATCACCACCGGGCTGGTCGACACCTACTCGATCCCGCGGCTGATCCGGCTCATCGAGAGCGGCCGGCTCGATCCGTCCGCGATGATCACCCACCACTATCGGATGAACGAATTCGCGAGCGCCTACGAGACATTCGCCAACGCGGGCGAGACCGGCGCGCTGAAGGTCGTCGTTGCGGCCGATCGGTAGGTGGCCCCTGCGCCGCCGTGCGCCCGCGATCGGGCGCACGGTGGCGCCGAATGCCACAATCCTGAACGTGAATCCGTTGGCCCGCATCAGCCGTGTGATAGTCGCGTTCCTGCTGGTGCTGCTGGCGGGCACACTCGGCTACCTGATCCTGGGCTTCGGACTCCTGGACGCGCTGTATCAGACCGTCACCACGATTTCGACCGTCGGCTTCCGTGAGGTCCATCCCCTCACACCGACCGGTCAGATGTTCACCATGGTGCTCATACTCGTCGGTGCGGGCACCGTGTTCTATATGTTCGGGGTCCTGTTGGAGGCCCTCATCGAAGGCCATCTGCGCCACCACCTCGAGCGGAGACGAATGGATCGCCAGATATTCCGGATGCGCGGGCACATCATCGTGTGCGGATGGGGCCGGGTCGGGTGTTCCACCGCGAAGTATCTGGAGAGTCTCGGCCGGACCATCGTGGTCATCGACCGGGATCCACAACGGTTGCTGGACATCGAATATCCCAACATTCTCGGCGATGTCACCGACGACAGCGTGCTGCAGGCGGCCGGAATCGAGCATGCCCACGCCCTGATCGCCGCCCTGGACAGCGATGCGGACAATGTCTACGTGACCCTGTCCAGCCGGGCCATGCGCGAGGATCTGGTGATCATCGCCCGGGCGCGCACCGAGAGCTCCAAATCCAAACTGCTGCGCGCGGGCGCGAATCGAGCGGTCAACCCGCAGCTGATCGGCGGGCGGCGGATGGCCGCGTTCGCTCTGCAACCCAATGTCGCCGACTTCCTCGACGTGGTCATGCATGACGATTCCCTCGAATACCGCATCGAGGAGATCGAGGTCGGGCCGCAATCACAACTGATCGGCCGCTCCCTGACCGACACCGCGCTGCGCCACACCACCGGCGCACTGCTGCTGGCCCTGCGAACCTCCACCGGCCGCTTCATCGCCAATCCCAGTGACGATACCCAGCTGCAGACCGACTCCATTCTCATCGTGCTCGGCACCCCGGCCCAGCTCGACGCGGTGCGCACGCACGCCACCAGCTGAGCACCGCAACGATCTCACCGCTGGGCCTCAGCGTCTTCTCAGCGCCGGTGTGAAAGGTTGACCGCAACCCGGTCCATCCGAGAGAGAGCGTGCGATGTCGACCTTCAATGGCCTTCCGACCCACATCCTGTTGGTCCACTTCATCGTGGTGCTGGCGCCGTTGACGGCGATATCGGCGATCGTGGCGGCGGTATGGCCCACCGCGCGGCGCCGTCTCGCCTGGCCGACCCTCGCGCTCGCCACCGCGGTGCTGATCCTGACCCCGGTCACCACCGAGGCGGGTGAATGGCTCGAACATCACGTGGGCCGAAACCCGCTCCTGCGCGACCACACTCACCTCGGCGACACCTTCATCTACTTCGCCCTGGCGCTGTTCGTGGCAGCGGCACTGCTGGCGTTCGTCCATGTCCGGGAAACCCGGGGACGTTCGCTGTCACGCCTTCTCGTCGGCCTGGTCGTGGCGCTCACCATCGCCACCGGTGTGGCCGCGACCGTGCAGATCTACCGGATCGGCGAGTCCGGCAGTCGCTCGACCTGGGCCGGTGTCACCGCCCAGTCCTGAGCGACCACATCGCGCGCGGACCACGTTCGGTTCGCCCCCGCCAGGGGGCTTTGGTCCCTTCACCTCGTGCATGTCGCCCCTAGCGCACCTCACCATCGCGCCGGAGGCTGGTGGTACGGAATCGGATGAAGCGAACGCCGCCAAGGGAATTCGCGACGATCGGCGGGGCTGCGCACGCCCGTCACCATCGGTGTCGACGGTTCCGTAGAAGCTGGAGTTCCGTCATGAGGCACAACCACGTCGCCGATGTCATGACACGCGAAGTGGTGACCGTGCGCAGGCATGCGCAGTTCCACGAGATCGCCCGCCTGCTCGCCACGCATCGCATCAGTGGCGTACCCGTCGTGGACGCGGACGGCCGGGTCACCGGCATCGTGACCGAGGCCGATCTGCTGCTTCGCCATGCCCAGGCCGGTGGCGCCGGACCCGGACCGGTCCGGCGGCGACTGCACCGCAGGGCGATCAGCCGCCGCCTCGCCGCCCGCACCGCGGCCGAGCTGATGACCACCCCGGTGATCACCGTGCGCGCCACCGACCGTCTCAGTACCGCCGCCGCGCTGCTGGCCCGGCACGGCGTCAAACGGCTCCCGGTGGTCGACGCGAACGGCAAACCGGAGGGCATTCTGAGCCGCAGAGACGTGCTGTCCATTCACCGCCGTTCGGACTCGGATATCGCCGACGAGATCCGCGGCGACGTCCTCACCGCGGCCATGTGTGTTCCGCCGTCCGATGTATCGGTCGGGGTAACCGAAGGTGTCGTCTCGCTCCAGGGAAAAGTGGAGCGGCAGAGCATGATCGACATCATCACCCGGCTGGTCGCCTCCGTGGACGGTGTGATCTACGTCCATCACGAACTCACCACGGACTTCGACGATACGCATCTGCCACCCCCGGAACCGGAGAACGTCGGCATCCTGCATCGTTTCATCGAACCGAGGGAATCCCCCGCGCGTCAACAGCATTCGTGAACCCGGCGACGGCAGTCGAACGATTTCCTCGAGCCGCATCGCACCGCCCGCCCGGGCCGAAGACACTGCGGCACAACTCGGTCGGATCCGAGATCCGACGGGACCAAAGGCATACGCCACGCGTACTTGCGCCCCTACTTCGACGTCGCGGCGCGCAGGAGGATCGAGAGACCCCTCGGCGCACGGGCGCCGGGCGGATAAGAAGACCCTCCAGGAGGTCGAAATGCCGCAGTGGCGAGACTTTCTGGACCGTTTCCGCCCGGCTGGGGCGCCGGGGGCCGCGGCCCCGCGCGGCGTACCCGCCGACCGTGCCGCGGAGCTCACCGCCGAACTGACGCCGCTGCTGGCCCGGCTGGACCGGGTGCAGGCCGCTATCGAATACGAGCACGACACCGCCACGCAGCGGGCCGAACGGATACGCGAGGCCGGGCATCGCGAGGCGGTGGCCATCATCGAGCGCGCGCACGCGGATTCCGCCCGTATCGCCGATGAGGCTATGACACAGCGGCTTTCGGAGACGACGAGCGGCTCGCCCGCGACAACGGCCGCCGCGGAACAGGTGCGGACGCTCACGCGTGAACGTATGCCCGCGTATGTGCACGCGACGGTGGAGGTGGCCCGAACTCTGATCGCACGGCTGTGCGATCCGGTCGAGCTGTGATGAACGCGGCGTGGGTGGCGGGACAGGTGCGCGCGGTCGGGCTGCTGAACCGGCGGCTCGGCGCCGAAGGCGCGCATCAGGTCGCCGCGGCCGGTTCACTCGCCGCGGCCCAGCGTCTACTCGGCACGAGCCCGTACCGCCACCGAATCCGAGTGGGCGCGAGCCTGTTCGAGACCGAACACGCCCTCGCCGCCGAGGCGCTGTGGCAGCTGCGCGTACTCGCCGGATGGCAGCCGCGAGCGGGCGCGACAACCGTTCGCCTGCTCGCGGGCGGTTTCGATATCGCGAATATCGGAGCACTCGCCGCTTCGCTGGCCGGGGCCGATCCGGAGCCTCCCTATGAGCTCGGCGCACTCGGTACCGCATGGCCCAGGGTGCGCGACGTTTCGTCCACGGCCCGGTTGCGCGAAGCGCTGCGGCATTCGCGGTGGGGCGATCCGGGCGCCGATTCGACCTCCGACATCACGTTCGGGCTCACCATAGGCTGGGCGGACCGAGTCGCCGCCGGTATTCCGCAAGCGGCTCGATGGGCTGTCGGCGGGGTGGCCCTGATGACGGCCCGGCAGCGGTTGCTCCACGGGCGAGCACTCACCGAACCCACCGCGCATCGGGTGCGCCGAATGCTCGGAGCGCGCGCCGCGACCGCGCATGATCTGGCGACTTTTCGTGCGGCCCTTCCGGTCTCGGCGCGCTGGGCGCTGTCGGACGTCGATGCTCCGGACCAGCTGTGGCGTGCGGAGTTCGGCTGGTGGTCCGGTATCGAGCGGCACGCTCGGGAGCTGGTGCGACAGCGCGGATCCGGGTCGCCGACGCTGGTCGGCGTTGTCGCGCTGCTCGTCGCCGACGCCTGGCGCACCCGCGCCGCCGTACAGTCCGCCGCGGCCGAGCAGCTCTCGACGGAGGTCTTCGATGAGCTTCTCCGATGACCTCGGGCCGATCCGGATGCGGCGGGTGGCCCTGATCGCGCCGTCGAATCTGTTGCGCGCCACGCTGATCGAGGTAGCGGCCGCGGGTACGGTCCAGCTCGACAGTCCGGAGCCCGCGGACCACCCCCGACCGAATACCCCCAGCAGCGCGGGCGCGGTCACACCCGTCGTTTCGGCGCGCGAACCCGATCTCGCCGAACTCGAGCGCACCGGCCGCGCCGATCTGCTCGCGGGTGAGGCGGAACTGCGGTCACGTCTGACCGGGGCGGTTCGGCGACAGGACGTCCGTGCCCTGGCCGGGTGGTGCCCACAACCGGAATTGGCAACGCTCACCACGCGTTTGGCCGCCCTGGGTGCGGCGGTGGTGGAGTTGCCGACACCCTCCGGCATCGATCCGCCGACCCTGCTCGCCGGAGCCAGGCCGATGCGCCGGGCTTTCGCACCGCTGCTGCGTACCTACGGTACGGTGCCCTACCGCGATATCGATCCGACGATCGCGGCCGGGATCGCCTATATCGTCATGTTCGGCATGATGTTCGGCGATGCCGGACACGGCGCGCTACTGCTCGCCGGTGCGGCACTCCTGCGGTTCGGCCGGATGCGCCGGTTGGCGCGACTGCGGCAACTGTGGCCGTTCGTGGCGGGCGCGGGCGCGACCGCGACCTGTTTCGGCGTACTCTTCGGCGAATTCTTCGGCCCCACAGGCGTTCTGCCCGTCGTGTGGCTGGCGCCGCTGGATCAACCACTCCCCCTGCTGGGCACCGCGGTCGCGGTCGGCGCGGTGCTACTGGCCGTGTCCTACGGGATCGGTGCGACGAACCGCTGGCGAGAGGGCGGATTACGCCTGGCGCTCTACTCCGGCACCGGAATCGCGGGTGCGACAACCTTTCTCGGACTCGGCGTCGTGGCGGCGGGAGCGGTGACGCACATCGCGGCGGTGATCATTGCCGGAACGACCGTGACCGCCCTCGGGGTAACCCTGTCGGCCATCGGAACATTCACCGAATCCGGCGGTGGCGCGACCGGCGTCGCCCAGGCCGGAATCGGGATCTTCGATCTGCTGGTGCGGTTGGGCTCGAATGTGGTGTCCTTCGCCCGGCTGGCCGCGTTCGGTATGACCCATGCGGCACTGGGCTGGGTGGTGTGGACGGGCACGATCGCCGCGGCCGGGACCGGGCGGGTGGGACCGGTGCTCGCGGTGATCGTCTTCCTGGCCGGAAATGTGGTCGCGTTCGCGCTGGAGGCGCTGGTGGCGGGTGTACAGGCGCTGCGGCTCGAATTCTACGAACTGTTCTCCCGAGTGTTCGTCGAGGAGGGCCGCCCGTTCGAGCCGTGGCTGATTCGAATCGAGAACTCGGAGGTTGACCCATGGTGACCTGGAAGGAATTTCCGCTCATCCGGGCGGGAGCCGCATCGGCCCGATACGGGCTGCTGATCGCGATACTGCTGAGTGCCGGGGCCGCCCTCGCCGGTCCCGCGGGCGCGCAAACGCTGGCGGCGGCGGAGAATTCGGGCGGCAACTGGGCGGCGCTGCTCGGCGCGGCCATCTCGGTGGCGGCCTCCTCGCTGGCCGCGGCCATCGCGGTCGCCTACACCGGCGCGGCCGCGCTCGCCGCAGTGAGCGAACGCCCGGAGCTGTTCGGCCGGGCGATGGTGATCGTCGGGCTGGCCGAGGGCATCGCCATCTACGGACTGGTGGTGGCGGTGCTGCTGATCGGAAAGGCCTGAGATGGGCGCGGTCGTCGTACTGGGCGAGGCGAGCAAGGTCGAGGGGTACCGACTCGCGGGCGCCACCGTACTGGTGGCCGAGGATCCCGCGGCGGTCCTGCGGGCCTGGGCCGATATCGGTTCCGATACCGCGCTGATCATCGTCACCGCGGCGGCCGCGCGGGTCCTGGACACCGAACTCGCCGCCGGCGCGCCACTCACGGTGGTGATGCCACCGTGAGCGAAACCGTCAGCAGTCCAACGTATTCCACGGACCCGGCCACCGAATCGCGGCACCGGGACCGGAACCTTCCCCCGGTTCGGGACCGGGTCGCCGACGCACTCGAACCGGTTGCCGCCGAACTCCGGCGGCGCGCGGACGCCGATACGGCCCGCATACTGGCCGCCGCTCGCGAGGATGCGCGCGCGGAGGTGGAACGCGCCGAGCGCGAAGCCGCCGCCATTCTCGAGCGTGCCCGCGCCGACGGTGCCGCCCGCGCCCTGGCCCATATGACCGAGGCCGAACGCCGCGCCCGGCGCGAGGACCGCACGAGCGTGCTTACCACGCAACGGATCGCCTACGACCGATGGCGACAGGAATCGATCGCCGCCGTGCTGCGCCTGGGCGCCGAACCCGGCTGCGCCGGAGTATCGGATCGATTGCGGGACCGGGCCATTCGGCTACTCGGCGCACAGGCTCGGATCATCGAGGACGCCGCGGGCGGCCTGGTCGCCGAGGCCGATGGGCGACGACTCGACTATCGGCTGATCACCATCGCCGCGCAGGCGCTGGACGGCGTCGAACCGGATATCGGCGGGCTCTGGTCATGACCACCGATCCCACACCGCTGATCCGGCGCGTCACCGGACCGCTGATCGAAATGGACGGCTTCCCGGGTATGGCCATGAACGACTTGGTGGCGCTGGGCGCGCACGGGCTGCCCGGCGAGGTGGTCGCGATCAACGACGGGCGGGTCACCGTGCAGGCCTACGAGTACACCGGTGGACTCGGTCCGGGCGATACGGTATCGCCACTGCGACAGCCGCTTTCGGCGCGGCTGGACCCGGGCCTGCTCGGCGGTGTGTTCGACGGACTGCTACGACCGCTGACGACCGCGCCCACCTGGCTCGAGCCCGGCGCGGCCGCACCGGCCGACGGCCGGCTATGGCACTTCCGGCCGCGAGCGCGCCCCGGCGATCAGGTCGAGGCGGGCGCGGTGCTCGGTACGGTGAGCGACGCCGGACCACTCGAATACCGAATCCTGGTTCCACCCGGCGGTGATGGTCGCCTGGATTCCCTTGCGGCCGAGGGCGATTACCCCTCCGAACAGGTGATCGCCACCATCGACGACCGGCCCGTCACACTGACCATATGCTGGCCGGTGCGCCTGGCTCGGCCGTACCGCGACCGAGCCGTCGCCGGGGCGCCACTGCACACGGGCCAACGCGCGGTGGATCTGCTGTTTCCGGTGCCCCGCGGCGGGAATGTCAGTGTGCCAGGCGGTTTCGGCACCGGTAAGACGGTGCTGCTGCAACAGCTGGCGAAGTGGTGTGATGCGGACGTGATCGTCTATGTGGGCTGCGGGGAGCGCGGCAACGAGATGGCCGAGATCGTCGCGGAGCTGCTCGCGCTGACCGATCCGCGCACCGGCGGCCGGTTGGCCGATCGCACCGTGATCATCGCCAACACCTCCAATATGCCGATGATGGCCCGCGAGGCGAGCGTCTACACCGGTGTGACCGTCGCCGAGCATTTCCGCGATATGGGCTATCACGTGGTGCTGGTGGCGGATTCGACCTCACGGTGGGCGGAGGCGTTGCGCGAGTTCGCCGCTCGCACCGGCGTGCTGCCCGCCGAGGAAGGCTATCCGGCGGATCTGGCCTCCGCGCTGGCGGCCTTCTACGAGCGGGCCGGCGCGGTGACCACACTCGGCGGTGCGGCCGGATCGGTCACCATAATCGGCGCGGTGTCGCCGCCGGGTGGGGATGTGTCCGAACCGGTCACCACGCATACCGAACGATTCGTCCGATGCCGATGGACGCTGGATCGCGATCTCGCCTACGCACGACACTATCCGGCCATCTCCTGGGCCGACTCGTTCTCCCGCGATGTCGACGCGGTCGCGGCGGGATACGCCGCGGCGGGCGATGCCGAGTGGGGTGTGCGGCGCGGCCGGGTGGTGCGGCTGCTCGCCGAATCCGATCGACTGGTCGCGCTCACCGAACTGGTCGGCACCGCCGCCCTCCCCGCCGACCAGCGCATGGTGGTGCTCGGCGGGCGGCTGCTGCGCGAGGCCGTCCTACAGCAGAACGCGTTGTCGCCCAATGACGCCCACTGTTCGATGGACAAGACCACCGCACTGGTGGAGGCGGTGCTCGCGGTGTTCGATCGCTGCCGGGAACTGGCCGGATCCGGAATCGCGGCCGAGCGGATCGAGGAAATGGATTTCGGACCGCTCGTGCGCGCTCGTGAGGCAGCCGGCCCGCAGGATACGGCCGCGGTACGCCAGCGGCGCGATCTCGTACTGGCCGAGCTCGGGGAGCTGTCGTGAAGCGAGCGGCGGACGCGCGGTGGACGCGATATACCGGGGTGCGCGAGATCCATGGCCCGTTGTTGGTCGTCACCGGCGTCAACGGAGCCGGATGGGACGAACTGGTGCGCGTCGAACTCGCCGACGGCCGGGTGCGACACGGTCTCGTCCTCGAGGCCGACGGCGATCTGGCGGTGGTGCAGCTGTTCGAAGGTACCGATGCCATCGATCCCGGGGCCGTCGCCGTCGAATTCACCGGTGGCCCATTACGTATCGCGGTCGGCGACGGCTGGCTGGGCCGGGTGTGCGGCGGTCGTGGTGTGCCCATCGACGGTGGGCCCCCGATTACGGGCCATCCGGTGCCGGTCGCCGGGGCCCCGCTGAACCCGATGCATCGCATACCCCCCGCCGAACCGGTACTGACCGGCATCTCCGTCATCGATGTGCTCGCCACCCTGGTGCGCGGCCAGAAATTGCCGGTGTTCTCCGCGCCCGGGCTCCCGCATCTGCGCCTGGCCTGCCAGATCGCCGCCCAGTCGGCCACCGGCGGCGAACCGTTCTGTGTGGTCTTCGCCGGGATGGGTCTCACCCACGCCGATGCCGCCTACACCCGCGAGGCTCTCGAAGAGCGCTCGGCCGCGGGCGAATTGGTGCTACTGCTCAATCTGGCCGGCGATCCGGTCATCGAGCGCCTGCTGACCCCGCGACTGGCCTTGACCATCGCGGAGAATCTCGCGTTCGAAGGCGGACGGCACGTCCTGGTCGTACTCGGCGATATGACCAATTACGCCGACGCCCTGCGTGAAGTGTCCGCCGCGCGCGGCGAATTGCCCGGCCGCAGAGCGTATCCCAGCTATCTCTACAGCGATCTGGCCGCACTGTACGAGCGCTGCGGGCGAATCACGGGGCAACCGGGCTCGGTGACCGTGGTACCGGTGCTGACCATGCCGGGCGGTGACCTCACCCATCCGGTCCCCGATCTCACCGGATACATCACCGAAGGCCAACTGGTGCTGTCGGGGGACCTGCACGCGCGCGGGGTGTATCCGCCGATCGATATGCTCTCCTCTCTGTCCAGGCTGATGCGCAACGGTGCGGGCCCCGGGCGCACCCGCGCCGACCACCTGCCGCTAGCCGCTCAACTATTGGCCGTGCTGGCGCGCGCCCGGCAGGCCCGGGAGCTGGCCGAGCTCATCGGCGCCGACGGTTTGACTCCGGTGGACCGCGCCCACCTGGCGGCCGAGGAAGCCTTCACCCGGGAGTTCGTGAATCAGGGCCCCGGTGCAGTGCGCACGCTCGACGATTCATTGGATCGCGCCTGGCGGGCACTGGATCCACTGCCGCGCCGGGCCCTGTCCATGCTCCCCGACGAGCTGCTCGACGCGTACCGACCGGTCACCGGCGCCGCCGCCACCGAAGGCTGAAAACGATGACCGCACTGCGTATTCCGCCCGGGCGCGCCGGACGACTCTGGCTCCGCAGGCGACTCGACCTCGCCGAACGCGGTGTCGCGCTGCTGGACCGCAAGCTGGCCCTGCTCGAACCCGAGGCCCGCCGCCGCACGGTATTGCGCGATGACACCGCCCGCGAATGGGAAGCGGCCTGCGCGCATGCGCGCACCTGGCAATTGCGTGCGGCGCTGCTCGGCGGCCGACGCGCACCGCGGTCCGTCGCGGTTCCGGCCGCGGACATCACCGTGCGCACCGCGGCAATCGCCGGAGTGCGATACCCCTGCGGCGTGGATTGCCGTCTCCCCCAGAACCTTCCGAACAATCCGGACGAGAGCGCCACCCTCCTGTCCGCCCGCGCTGCCCACCGCGAAGCCCTCTCCGCCGCGGCCACCCATGCCGCCGCCCGGGCCGCGGCCCACGCACTCGAGCGCGAACTCGCCGCCACCCGCATCCGAGTCCGAGCTCTGCGCCACCATCGCATCCCGGCCCTGCGCACCGCGCTGGCTCAACTCGAATTCGCGCTGGAGGAACAGGAACGCGCCGACCTGGTTCGACTCACCTGGGCGGGGAGGAAGCCCGCCGCGTCCGACTCCTCACGCGAGCGCGAGGTCGCGGCGACGGAATCGATACAGTCCGAATACGAACAGGGCCAGGCCGATCAGCGTCAAGGCCAGCACCGGCGGGTAGGCGACGCGCTGCATGGGAACCCGCGCCAGGGCATGGAACGGTGACAGCGTCAGCGACCAGCCGGGCGCTTTCAGCGCGGTACCCACGTTGTCCCAGAGGAAAGCCGCCGCCACCAGCCCGTACAGGAAGGCCACCGCGCGTGGCGCGAGCGCCAATACCGTCGTCGCGCAGCCCACCGTGATCACGATGAGCGGCAGACTGTTGAGCGAGGCCAACAGCAATGAGCTCACCCGCACCTGCTCTCCGGTGAGTGCTGCTCCGGCCCACAGGGATACGGCCGCGATCAGGGTCAGCGCCGCCGCGAGTACCGTGGCCAGGAACGCACGGCCGCTCAGCCAGCCGATTCGGGAGCGCGGCATGGCCAGCAGCAGTTCCAGTCGGCCCGTGGCCTCTTCGCCACGCGCCGCGACCACCAGGGTCACGGCCAGCAGCGCGGCCAGCAGTTGGAAGAGCGAGTACATCGCCGAGACGAATCCGTCGACGGCCAGCCGCTCACCGAAGAACTGGGCGTACGCCGGGGTGCGGTGAAGGAAGTCGAGCATTGTTTTGATCATCGCCCCCATCAGCATTCCGTACAGCGTGGTGCCGACGAACCAGAAACTCAGATGCGATATCTCATCGCGCAGTGCGGCCTGCCAGGGCGCACCGAGCAGTATCCGGCGCGGTGGTCGACTGTCCCGCGCGCCGAGTAGTCCGCGCCCGATATCGCGCGCGGTGAGCAGCGGCAGCGCGATCAGCACCGGTATCGCCGTCGCCACGATGATCACCGCGAGTGCGATGGTGGACGGTGCGGCTGGTGGGCGCAGCTCCTCGAACCAACCCAGCGGGGTTACCCAGCGCAGCCAGGTCATCCCCTCCCCCACATCGGCGGGTGCGCGAATCAGGAAGGCGGCCACCAGAATTCCCGAGGCCAGCAGGCGTGCACCGCGCACCGTGGCCGCGAGCTGACTGATCAACGCGGCGACCGCGGCGAAGAACAGGGCCGGCAACATCAGTTGCAGGCCGAGCTCGACGCAGTTGGCGAAGGTGAGCAGATGCTGTGGCAGCCCGACCGCGGCCAGACCGATCACGGTGACCGCGCCGATGATCAGGGTCTGCACGGTGGTCGCGGTCAGGGCGGCGGCGAACCAGCGCCGCCGCGGTTGGGCGCCGCTGAGCACCAATTCCCCACGCCCGGCGTCCTCTTCCCCGCGCAGCGCGCCGGTGGTGATGATGATCGCCCAGACCGCCATGATGATTCCGACGCTGGTCATGGTGCGCCAGGACACCCAGCCCGCCGGATCGGCGATATCGAACGGGTAGCCGTACAGCACTCGCAGTGCGCCATTGTTCACCAGTGGTGCCAGCATGCTGGTTCGGGTGGCCCGGTCCGGGAAGGCCGAGACGTAGGTCTGCAGCGCGGCGACACAGAATACGCCCATCAGAATCGTCATGGCCGCCAACGACATTCGATTCGCGCGCAGCCGGGCACGGACCAGTACGACCCAGCCGTGCGAGACCACCCCGGTCATCGGACCGGCACCGGGACCGCACCGTCGGGAGTACCGGAAGACCCCGCGTCGCCGTGGTAGTGGATCAGGAAGATCTCCTCGAGGCTCGGCTCCCGACTGTCGATCGTGGTGACCGGTAGCCGCGTGAGGGCGGCCAGCAGCGGTCCCATTTCGCCCCGAACCTGCAGTGCCACATGATGATCGGTGGCTTCGCCGACCTCCACGCCACCGAGTCGCCGGAGTGGTTCGAGATCGACATCGGCAGTCGCGAAGTTCACCTCGACCGTGCGCGCCGACAGATGCCGCAGCTGCTCCAGGGTGCCCTCGTCGACGAGTCGCCCCGCGCGCAGAATACCGACGCGATCGCAGACCGCCTCGACCTCGCTGAGCACATGCGAGGACAGGAATACCGTTTGAGCGCGATCGCGGGCCTCGATCACCGTTTCGCGAAAAGCGGCCTCCATCAACGGATCCAGGCCCGAGGTGGGCTCGTCGAGGATGAGGATGTCGGCCCGGGTCGCGAAGGCGGCGACGAGTTGGATCTTCTGCCGATTGCCCTTCGACAGCGCCCGTACCTTCTTGTCCGGATCGAAATCGAAGCGCTCGATCAGTGTGTCGCGATACGCCCGATCGCAGCCGCCGCGCAGGTTCTCCAGATATTCGAAGGTCTCGGCACCGGTCAGCCCCGGCCACAGGGTCGCCTCGGAGGCGACATAGGCGCAATACCGGTGTGCCGCCACCGGATCCGACCAGGCGTCGCGATCGGCGATGCGCACACTGCCGGCGCTCGGCCGATGCAGGCCGAGCAGCAGGCGGATGGTGGTGGTCTTGCCCGCACCGTTCGGTCCGAGGAAGCCGTAGATCTCGCCGCGCGGGATATCGAGCTCCAGCCCGTCCAGAGCGAGCGTGTTCTCATAGCGTTTGGTCAGGCCGTGCGCCTCGATGACACCCATGACTCAGGTGCCGATCGGGCGGCTGATGCGGCGCCATTCGGAGTCCCACTGGGCATTACGGCCCAGTGCCAGCAGCCGGTTGACCGTCCAGACCAGGGCCAGTCCACCCAGCCAGGTTCCCAGCAGGACGACGACACCGGTATTGATTCCCGAACTCACCGCCGCCGAGGCGGGGCGCGGCGGAGTCGTCGGCTTACCGTCCGGGCCGAGCCACATCCGCACCTGCGATCCGACGGTCGCGGTCCGGTCCACAGCCACGGTGGCCGCACCGGCTTCGCCCCGGTACGACCATTTGACCGGGGCTTGGAAGTCATCGCTGCGGAAGCGGGTCTGTGTGGCCGCGGCAGTCGGTTCGGCGGTGACGGTGGCGGGAATCTGGACCTTCACCGAATCCTCGGCGCGAATCTGTTCCACGGCCTGGGTGTAGCGTGCGGTTCCGGCGGCCCCGGCGACCGAGACCATGACGAGCATGACCGCGATCACCACCAGCCGCAGCGCATTCTCGAATCGGTCGGAGCCGCGCATCAGCGGATTCGCACTCCACGGCCGCAGCCGCCACATGCGCACGGGCAGTACCGGATTGTGCTGCATGGCATGTCACCACTCTCTCTTCTGCAGTCTATTGCTCGTTGCCGGGTTCGGAAAAGGTTTCGGGCGCGTGCTCGGCGAGGGGTCGCACGACCTCGTTCAGGGCCAGGCGAGGCGTGACGGGCACCGGGTCGGCGCTGGTCGCCGCCCAGCCCATGCGGATGATCAGTTGCGGATAGCCGAAGCCGCCGAGCAGCTCGGTGCGAATCCGTTCCCGGATCTCCGGCAGCTCCAGGGGTTCGCTGAGCGGGCAGGTGGCGAACCCGCGCGCGGTGGCGGTGAGCAGGACCGCGCTGGCGGCCTCACCGGCACGCAATCGGGCCTCGATATCGTCGGATGCGGTGCACACCAGCAACATCGGCGCGGGATCGGAGGTATCGCGGACCACCGCCTCGGCCAGCTCCGGTGCGGAGAAGGGCCGCACGGTGGGATCGGTCGCGAGCACCGCGGTCCGGGCCGGGACCCCGTACGAGGCCGCGTGCCGGCCACTCCAGAACGCGAGCTCCGCGCCGTAGTCGCGGTCACCGGCGTGTGCGGCGGCGGCCTGCTCGAACGCGCCGAGCAGCCGGGTGTGGTCCTCCGGCGAGTCCACCACGCTGACCAGCACGCCCTGCCCGTTGCCGGCCGCGATCACCTTCGCGATCTGACCGGCGGGCACCTCCCAGGAGGTGAATCGGCGCCGGTCACTGTGTCGTTTGCCGATGGCGCCGGCGAGCCGGACATCCTCCGGTGTCGCGGTGACCGCGTGGAACTCGATCGACGCCAGGTGACTCGGCTCGGCCGGGTTGGGTAGCCGGTGGATCACCGACTGCCAGCCGAAGACCCGCATGGCGACGGTCAGATGATGCAGTGCCGCACCGCAACTCACCAGCAGATCGCGATGGTCGGCATCGGCGTGCGGTAGCCGCCTGCGGTGGTCCGCGTACAGCTGCACCGTGGTGTCACCGATCTCCCACAGCCAGGGCTGGGTGTTGTGCACCGAGGGGGCGCGCACCGCCAGCGTGAGCGCGGCCCGAATGGTGTCATGGTCCGGATGATTTCTCGACATCGCTTGTCCTCCTGAACTTTTAGTACTTCGCTCAGGCCCTGCGGACCACGAGCATCGGGCAGGGCGCCAGATGCAACAGCGTCGTGCTGGTCGAGCCGATCAACATGCCCTTGACCCCGCCGCGGCCGTGCGAGCCGACCACCAGCAGTTGGGCCTTGTCGGCGTGTTCGAGGAGTGCGCGGACCGGGGTATCGCAGGCCACGACGCGTTCCACGGTGACCTCCGGATACCGCTCCGCGAAGCCCGCCAGGCTCTCGCCCAGCAGCAGCTCCTCGGTCTGGCGGATGTCCTCCCAGCCCACGACCGGCAGGTCGAAGCCGGTGGTATCGCTCCAGGCGTGTACGGCGATCAGGCCGACCTTGCGCCGCGAGGCCTCCTCGAAGGCGAATTCGATTGCGGGCACGCTGTTTTCGGTACCATCGACACCGACCACCACGGGCTCGGTCGCCGCACCCGGATCGGTCTCGGACACCCCGGGCACCACCGCGACCGGGCAGTGCGCGCCGCGCGTCGCCGCGGTGCTCACCGACCCCAGAATGGCCCGGCGCACCGCGCCGCGCCCACGATTGCCCACCACCAGCATGCGCGCTCGCGTCGACTGCCGCAGCAGGGTGGGAATGATCGAGTCGAAGGTGAACTCGGTACTGATCTCGATCGCGCCATCGGGCACCGTGTTCTCCACGATACGCGTGGCCTCCGCCAGCACCCGCTCCCCGTCCTTGCGCAACCAGGCCACATCCGGAGCCGTCGCCGCCCCCTGCCCCGCCGCGACATTCGGAATCCCGTACGCGGTGAGAATATGCAGTGGCCACTGCCGCAACCGCGCCTCGACCGCGGCCCAGGCCACCGCCTGATAGGAGATCACCGACCCGTCGACCGCCACGACAAGGGGAAGGGTGCTCTGGTCCACCGCGTGAATCGCGTTGTCGGTCATGATTCCTCCTGGATGCGCTGTGCACCGAGCATCCCGCGCGCACCCCACCCCACCCCAGAGACCAAGGTCCCCCGCCACCTGGGACCTGGGACCCCGTATTCACCTGCGGAAAGGCCGTCGGGCACCGAGTCCGGGAACGGGTGCGCGGGAATGCCCGCCGGTGCCCCGGAAACGCGCCGCCGTTGGCACGCGGCTAGCCTTCTTCCCGAGTCAGTCACCGCGGAGGATCGATCTTTCAACCAACGACCCACGGAGAAAGCACTCTATGGCGGATGAACAGCGCGTTCAGGCGATCGACAAAGATGGTTCGTACGAGCATGTTCCGAAACCGGTTGCGGTGGCCGGGGGTGACCGGCGCACACCCCGGGACGGTGTCGACGGTTCACATATCGGGCAGTTGGCCGCGATCGCGCACGGTGACCGTGAGGCCTTCGTGCGGTTCTATCGGTCCACCCATGACCGGGTATTCGGGCTCGCGCTGCGAATCGTACGGGCGCGGGTGGTGGCCGAGCGGGTTACCGAGGAGGTCTATCTTCAGGTGTGGGAGTCCGCGGGTCAGTTCGACCGGCGAGCGAACACTCCGATCGGCTGGCTGGTGGCGCTGACCCATCGTCGAGCGGTGGATCGGGCGCGCGGCGAATCGCGTTCCCGCACCGGCGCGATTCCGTCGCCGGTACGCCTATCGGGCCCGGCCTGCGGAACCGCCGCGGCGGAGCATCGCGCCGGGGCGATCATGCGCAGACTCGAGGCGCTCACGGCGGCACAGCGTGAAACCCTCACTCTCACCTATTACAGCGGATGGACGTACTCGGAAGTAGCCGAGCAACTGGGGATCTCATCGACCGATATCGTTATCCGCTTGCGCGACAGCATCGAACGGCTCGGCCGGATTCCCACGGTTTCCTAGCCGCACCACGACCGGACCGTGGCCGCCCTCATCGAGACGATGGCGGCCACGGTCGCTCCGGCGCTAGCCGGGCTGTTCGCCCGCCATCGCGGCGATCAGGCTGTTGGGCCGCATATCGGTCCAGTGCCGATCGACGTATTCGAGGCAGTCCGATCGATCGCCCTCGTGCACCGACTGCCACCCGTCCGGCACCGGCGCGAAGTCCGGCCAGAGGGAATGCTGGCCTTCGGAGTTCACGAGCACCGCGAACCGGCCCGCCTCGTCGTCGAAGGGATTGGTGTCGCTCATTCGCCGTCCTTTCCGTCGTTCATCTGCGAAGGCAGCCGATTCCGGTCGGAGCCGGCCAGAGGGGAAACCGCTGTGAGACAACCCGATTCGCCCAGGTGATCTCGGAGCACCGCACCGATCTCGGCCAGTGCGCGGGGTGCGCCCATATCCACATGCGAGCAGGACACGAAGTACTCGCGGACATCGCCGCCGACCAGCTCCCGCCACGGGTCCGCGCCCGCGATCGGAGGTTGCGGCCGTCCCGCTATCGGTGAATCCGGCTCGGTGGCGGTGAAATACAGCAGATCACCGTCGTATCGACCGGGCCGGAATCGATGGCCCATACCGGTCCCGGCGAGATAGCCCGCGTAGAGCCGTTCCACATGCCCGGCATCGAGCGCACCGAACGGCCCCTGCCGCTCGCGCAGCAGTTCGGCGGCGCGTTCGGCATCGACATCCGCCGTCGCCAGACCCGCGTCGCCGAGCAGGGCGGCGAGCAGTTCGCCCGCACTGGGATCGGCGGTCCGCGGTTCGTCGGCGAGCACCCGACTATCCAGCAGTGCCAGCAGATCCACCGTCTCCCCCGCCGCCCGCAGCCGAACGGCGATCTCGTAGGCGATCAGGCCGCCCAGCGACCAACCCAGCAGGTGATAGGGGCCGTGCGGTTGTACGCCCCGCAGCTCGCGAATATAGCGCTCGGCGAGCTCCTCGACGGTGTCGAGATCGGTGACATCCTCGCTCAGGTGCGGCAGTTGCAGACCGTACATCGGCCGCTCCGGCTCGATATGCGGGAGCAGCCCGGTGTACGTCCACGCCACACCGCTGGCCGAATGCACGCAGAACAGCGGTGGCAGCGAACCGTTCTCGCGCAGCGGCAGCAGTGGGCGCAGGGTCGCGTCCACCGCGAGCCGGGAGCCGGTGGCCGGGTCCATGACCCGAGCGGCGATCCCCGCCGGGGTGGGGTCCAGGAACAGCGCCTGCATGGGCAGATCGATACCGCAGCGCTCCCGGATGGCCGCCACCAATCGTGTTGCCAGCAGCGAGTTTCCACCGAGCTCGAAGAAGCCGTCATCGGCGCCGACCCGATCCAGGCCCAGGGTGGCGGCGAAGGCGGCGCACACCAGCTCCTCGGCCGCGCTCGCCGGGGCACGGAAGCTGTTCGCGGCGAGCAGTTCCGGCTCCGGCAACGCGGTCCGATCGAGCTTTCCGCCGGGGGTCAGCGGCAGCGTCTCCAGCAGCGTGATCGCCTGCGGCACCATATATCCCGGCACCAGCGCGGCGACGTGCCGGCGCAGTTCCGCCACGGTCGGCGCGGCCTCGGTGACACAGCAGACGTAGGCGGCCAGAATGGTCGCACCGCTGGCCGTCTCGTGGCCGATGGTGGTCGCCGCCCGCACCCCCGGATGCGCGACGAACGCGGCGTCGATCTCGCCGAATTCGATACGGAATCCACGGATCTTCACCTGGTCGTCGCCGCGGCCGAGGTACTCCAACTCCAGACCGTTCGGCCGGGACAGCCAGCGCACCAGGTCACCGGTCCGGTACATGCGCTCACCGGGCCGTCCACCCGGATTGGCGACGAAACGCGCGGCGGTCAGCGCGGGCCGGCGGTGATAGCCACGCGCCAGCGCGTGTCCTGCCAAATACAATTCGCCGGGCACCCCGACCGGCACCGGGCGCAGACGGCCATCGAGCACCATCAGACCGAAGCCGCGCAGCGGAGCTCCGATGGTCACCGGCGCACCGGCCCGCAGCGGCGAACTGATCGCCGCCGCCACGGTCGCCTCGGAGGGACCGTAGGCATTGAGCATGGTGCGCCACGGCGCGCCCGCGGTCCAGCGTTCGACGAGTTCGGGTCCGGTGCGATCGCCGCCGACCATGATCATCTCGAGGTCGTCGAGCGCATCCGGCTCGACCGTGGCCAGCGCCGCCGGTGTCACGAAGGCATGGGTGATCTGCTCGACCCGCAGCAGTTCCCGCAGGTCCGCACCGCCGTACACCCGGGTATCGGCGATCACCAGCGTGGCAGCGGATCCCAGCGCGAGCAGGATCTCGAGAATCGTGGCATCGAAGCTCGGCGAGGCGAAGTTCAGCACCCGGGAACGCCCGGTGACACCACCGCGGTTGAGCAGTTCGGAGGTGAAGTCGGCCAGACCCGCGTGGGTGACGCTCACGCCCTTGGGCTCACCGGTGGATCCGGAGGTGTAGATCAGATACGCCGGATTGTCCAGGCGCGGTTGCCCGCACCGCTCGGCGGGTGACAGTGGCGCGTCCGAATGCGACCGCACCTCGCCGAGGAAGCCCGGATCGTCGAGCACCAACCACCGCGGCCCCTCCGGCAGCCTGTCCCGGCAGCGCATGGCGGTCACACCGATGCGCGCCCCGGAATCGGTGAGCATATGTTCCTTGCGCCGGTCGGGGTACTCCGGATCCACCGGGACGAACGCCGCACCGGTCTTGAGCACCGCCAGCATGGCCCGAATCGACTCCAATGAGCGCGGAATACCAAGGGCTACATACGATTCCGGACCCACACCGTGCGAAAGCAGGACTCGCGCCAACCGGTTGGTGGCACGATCGAGCTGGTCGTAGGTCATCTGCAGCTCACGATCACAGATGGCGACCGTGCTCGGCGCGGTGGCCGCCGCGGCGGCGAACAGTGCCGGGAAGGTCTGCGGCGCTGTCGATTCCGGACCTCGGACCGGCAGCAACGCCCGAAGCTCCGGTGGTTCCAGCAGATCCAGATCGCCCACGGCGGTCGCCGGATCCGAGATCGCGGCGGTGAGCACCCGGACGTAGCGCTGACACAGACGCTCGGCGCTCTCCGCGTCGAAGAGGTCGGTGGCGTAGGTCAGGGTCAGCCCGATGCCGTCCGGAACACCGTCCGCGGCATGGGATTCGGTGAGGGTGAACTGCAGATCGAACTTCGCCACCTCGAACTCCGGATCCTCGGCGACGGCCGTGACCCCGGCCAGTCGCGGCAGTTCCGGCACCGTGTTGTGCACCGACAGCATCACCTGGAACAGCGGGTGATGCGCGGCCGAACGCGTCGGATCCAGCGCCTCCACCAGCCGCTCGAACGGAATGTCGGCGTGTGCGAAGGCATCCAGGTCGGTTTCGCGGACCGCGTCGAGCAGTTCGGAGAAGGAAGCGCCGACGGTGACCGGGGTGCGCAGCACCAGGGTGCCGACGAACATTCCGACCAGCGCGTCGAGCTGCGGGTCGACCCGGCCACCGATCGGGGTGCCCACGATGACGTCCTCGGTGCCGCCGAGCCTGCCCAGCAGCACCGCCAGCACCGCGTGCAACACCATGAAGACGCTGACACCGTGCCAGCGCGCCAGTTCGATCAACTCGTCGTGCAGCGCCGCGTCGATCCGGGCGAACACCGACGCGCCATGCTGGGACGGGACCGCCGGGCGCGGCCGATCCATGGGCAGGGTGAGGCAGTCCGGGGCGTCGGCGAGTTTGCCGGTCCAGTACGCCAGCTGGCGGGCGGCCGGGCTCTGCGGATCATCGGCACTGCCGAGCACCGCATGCTGCCAGAGGCTGAAATCGGCGTATTGCACCGGCAGCGCGGCCCATTCGGGCGCACCACCGGCGTGCCGCGCCGCATAGGCCAGCGCCAGATCCGCCGCGAGCGGTGCGGCCGAGGCGCCGTCGGCGGCGATGTGGTGCATGACCAGAACCAGCACATGCTCGTCCGGAGCGATCCGCAGCACCTCGGCGCGTACCGGAATCTGCTGTGTCACATCGAATCCCAGACTGATGAACTCGCCGATGACGGCGCGCACCGCGGTGGCGGCGATATCGCGCAGTGGCACCGGCAATGCCGCATCCGCCACCGCCAGCACCACCTGGTGCGGCCCATCCGCATCCGACGGGAATACGGTGCGCAGCGCCTCATGGCGTGCGACCACATCCGCGACCGCCTGCCGCAGGGCGGGGGCGTCCAGATCACCGCGCAACCGCAACACCAACGGGATGTTGTACGCACCAGAGGCGGTATCGAAGCGGTTGAGCAGCCACAGGCGCTGCTGCGCCGCCGAGAGCGGCACCCGCTCCGGACGCGGACCGGCGATCAGCGCGGGGCGGTCCGAACCCCCGGCACCGAGCACGCGCTCGAGGGCCGCGCCCAATTTCTCCGGTGTCGGATGCTCGAATACGGCCCGCACCTCGAGCCGGCAGCCCGACAGCGCGGCGATCCGCCCCACCAGCTGGATGGCCGAGAGCGAATTGCCGCCGAGGTCGAAGAAGCTGTGGTCGGCGCAGATTCGCTCACGGCCGACCACCTCGGCCATGGCCGTGGCCACCAGTATCTCGGCGGGAGTCCGCGGCGCCCGGCCGGTGTCGATGACCGTCCAGGTCGGTGCGGGCAGCGCTCGCCGATCCAGTTTTCCGTTGGGCGAGAGCGGAATCGAGTCCAACATGACGAAGACCGAGGGCACCATATGCGCCGGGAGCCGCTGGGCGGCGACATCATGCAGTACGCGAGCCGCGGGCGACTGCCCGTCCAGCGCCACCACATAGCAGACGATATGCGCCCGGCCCGCCTCGTCATCGCGAACCTCGGTGTGCGCGAAGCGAACTCCCTCGCAGGCCGCGATGGTCGCGGTGATCTCACCCAGTTCGACGCGGAAGCCCCGCACCTTGACCTGGTCGTCGGCGCGGCCGGCGAAGACCAACTCGCCCTCGGCGTTCCAGCGCACCAGATCACCGGTGCGGTACATCCGCTCACCGGTGTCACCGAAGGGATTGGCCACGAACCGCTCGGAGGTCAGCGCGGGCCGACGGTGATAGCCCTGCGCCAATCCGATTCCGCCGACATACAGTTCGCCGATCACACCCGGCGGAACCGGGCGCATGCGCGCGTCGAGCACCACCGCGGTCACCCCGCGCATCGGGCGGCCCAGCACGATCGGCCGCTCCGGGCGCATGGGGTCGGAGAAGGTGGTGGCGATGGTCGCCTCCGACGGCCCGTACCCGTTCACCAGGTCGCGATCTCGGCCCCACTGTTCGACCAGCTCCCGATCGAAGGCCTCACCACCCACCACCATGGTGCGCGCCCGGGGCAGCGGCCAGCGGTCCGCGTCCATACTGGCCAGCGCGGCCGGGGTGATCACCACATGGGTCACCCCGCGCCGATCGATCAGTTCGGCCAGCGGATCGCCGCCGTACACATCGATCGGCACGATCACCATCGTCGCGCCCGCGGACCAGGCCAGCAGCAACTCGAGCACCGCCACGTCGAAGCTCGGCGAGGCCAGATGCAGTGTCCGCGAGGCACGCTGGACGTCGAACAGATCGCGTTGCACCTCGGCGCAGTTGAACAGACCCCGATGGGTGACGGCAACGCCCTTGGGCAGGCCGGTGGACCCGGAGGTGTAGATGACGTAGGCGATATCGTCCAGCCGCGGGGCGCGCGCGAGCTCGCGGTCGGACAGCGGTGTGGCGGCCAACTCCTCGTCCGTGTCGACGCGCATCCATTCGATGCCGAGGTCGGTCGGCAACGCCGCGGCATTCGCGGGCACGGTGAGACCGAAGCGCACCGCGGAATCGGTGAGCATATGCCGGATCCGATCCATCGGATGGCGCACATCGACCGGCAGGAACGCCGCACCGGTCTTGGCGATGGCCAGGGTGCCCACCACCGACTCCACCGACCTGGCCAGACCCAGCGCGACCACCTCGCCCGGACCGACGCCGTGCCGGATCAGCATGCGCGCCAAACGATTCGACCACGCGTCCAGCTCACCGTAGGTCAGTGTCCCGGCGTCGGTGACCAGCGCCGGGTGATCCGGTGCCACGACGCGCGCGAACAGCTCCGGCAAGGTGATCGACGCCGCCGCCCGCGCACCCCGCGCCGGGGCCAATACCGAACGCTCCCAGGCGGACAGCACATCCGCGTCCCCGACGGCCCGGGCCGGTTCGCTCAGTACGGCCGTGAGCAGGCGTACGAAGCGGCGACCGAGCCGATCGGCGGTCGCGGTGTCGAACAGATCGGTCGCGTAGGCCAGGCACATCTCGACACCGTCCGGATCCCCCTGCGGGGTCCGCGCTTCGGTGAAGGTGAACTGCAGATCGCACTTGGCCAGACCGGGATCGACGGGGAACGCCTCCACCGCGACCTCGGGCAGCCGCACCGTGGGCGTTCCCATATTGGTCAAGGACAGGCTGACCTGGAACAGCGGATGATGCGCGGTCGAGCGGACCGGATTGAGCACCTCGACCAGTCGCTCGAAGGGCAGGTCGGCGTGCGCGAAGGCATCGAGATCGCATTCGCGCACCGCCTCCAGCACCTCGACGAAGCTGGCGCCCGGATCGATCCGGGTGCGCAGTACGAGGGTGCCGACGAACATGCCGATCAGCTCGTCCAGGTCCGCGGCGCCGCGCCCGGCCACCGCCGTACCGATCGCGACATCACCGCTGCCGCTGGTGCGGGAGATGAGCACCGCGAGCACCGCGTGCAACACCATGAACACGGTGACATCGTGCGTTCGCGCCGAATCTACAAGGCGGGCATGGGTTTCGGCGTCGATACGCACCGAGGTGGTGGCGCCCCGATGCGAGGCCACCACCGGGCGCGGTCGGTCGGTCGGGAGTTCCAGGCACTCCGGCAGATCCGCCAGGCAGCGCGTCCAGTAGTTCAGCTGCGCGGCGGTCACGCTCTCCGGATCGTCTTCGCTGCCCAGCAGTTCCCGCTGCCACACACTGAAATCCGCGTACTGCACCGGCAGTGCCGACCACCCCGGCGCACCGCCCGCACAGCGCGCCGCGTAGGCCGTGGTGAGATCCCGGGCCAGCGGTGTCAGCGACCAACCGTCGGCGGCGATGTGATGGATCACCACGACGAGCACATGGTCGTCGAGCCCGACGCGCAGCAGCGTCGCGCGGATCGGAATCTCCAGTGCCAGGTCGAATCCCGCCTGTGCCACCTCGAAAGCATCGGCGTCCACCGTGCGCGGACTGGAGACGATGCGCGTGAACGGCACATCGGGTTCGTCCAGCACCACCTGATGCGGACCCGCCGCGTCCTCGGGGAACAGGGTCCGCAGTATCTCGTGGCGGGCGACCACATCCAGGACCGCCTGCCGCATGGCGTCGGCGTCGAGGCTGCCGACCAAGCGCAGACCCAGCGGGATGTTGTAGGTCGCCGCGCCCTGATCGAAGCGGTTCAGGAACCAGAGTCGCTGCTGGGCAAGGGATAACGGAACGCGCGCGGGCCGCGAACCGCCGGTCAGCGCGGGGCGGTCGACTGCCGACGCACCGGACTCGGCGTCCAGCAGCCGTGCCAGTTCGGCCGGGGACGGATGCTCGAAGATCGCGCGCACCGGGAGCTGATAGCCACTGGCCGTGGCGATCCGCGCGACCAGCTGTGTCGCCGAGAGCGAATTGCCGCCCAGATCGAAGAAGCCCTGGTCGGCGTAGACCGCGTCATGCCCGAGCAACTCGGCCATCACCGTCGCTACCAGTCTCTCATTGGGTGTGTGTGGCGCGCGTCCGCGCGCGACCGTGCCCCAAGCGGGTTCGGGCAGCGCGCGCCGGTCCAGTTTTCCATTGGGCGACAAGGGAATCGACTCCAACGGCACGAACACCGCGGGCACCATATGCGCGGGCAGTCGCTCCGCCGCGACGGCGCGCAGGTGGGCGAGGTCGAGCGGTGTACCCGGCGTCTGCGGTACGACGAAGCAGACGATGGCCGGACGCCCCGCCGCGTCCGCGCGGATCTCGGTGTGGGCGAAGCCGATTCCCTCGGCGGCGGCGATCACCGCGGTGATCTCGCCGAGTTCGATGCGGAAGCCGCGAATCTTCACCTGATCATCACTGCGGCCGACGAAGACGAGCTCCGCGGCGCGCGTCCAGCGCACCACATCGCCGGTGCGGTACAGCCGCTCCCCCGGCAGTGCCGCGTAGGGATTGGCCACGAAACGATGCGCGGTCAACCCCGGCCGCGCATGGTAGCCGCGCGCCAAACCCTCACCGGCGATGTAGAGATCACCGGCCACACCCGGCGGGACCGGTCGCAACCGCTCATCGAGCACCACGACGGCGGTACCGCGAATCGGGCCGCCCAGGACCACCTGATCGGCGGCGCGCAGCGGTTGGGAGATCGCGCTCATGATGGTCGTCTCGGTGGGCCCGTAACCGACGTGCAGGGCGCGACCCGCGGCCCAGCGCGCCACCAACTCCGCGCCGACCGCCTCACCGCCCACGGTGAGCGAGCGCAGCCGCGGCAGCGGCCACCGCCCGGCGTCGATGCTGGCCAGCGCCGCCGGGGTGAGGAAGGCGTGCGTCACGCCCTCCCGATCCAGCAGCGCGGCGAGTTCGTCGCCGCCGTAGACATCGGGCGGCACGATGATCACGGTCGCGCCCGCACACCAGGCGAACAGCAGTTCCAGCACCGAGGCGTCGAAGCTCGGTGACGCGAAATGCAGTGTCCGGCAGGAGGAGTCGACTCCGTAGCGGGCACGCAGTTCGGCGGCGAACCCGGCCAGACCACGATGGGTGACCGCCACACCCTTGGGCACACCGGTGGACCCGGAGGTGTAGATGACGTAGGCGATATCGTCGATCCCCAGCCAGCGGCGCCGATCCGAATCCACCAGCGGCGCGGCGGATTCGAACTCCTCCAGCGCGGCGAGGGTGACGCGGTTCAGCGATGCGGGCAGCGCCTCGGCATCGGCGTCGGTGGTAATGCCCAGTCGCGCAGCGGAGTCGGCGAGCATATGGGTGATCCGCTCGGCCGGATAGCGGATATCGATCGGTACGAAGGTGGCGCCGGTCTTGGCGACCGCCACCGTGGCCAGCACCGACTCCGCCGAGCGCGGCAGGCCGAGCGCGACGACATCTCCCGGGCCGACGCCACGCGCGATGAGCGCTCGGGCGATCCGATTTGATCGATCATCGAGCTCGCCATAGCTCAGCGAGCCCGAATCCGCTACCAGCGCAGTGGCTTCGCGATCGACGGCGGCCGCGGTGAACACCTCCGGCAGGGTGGCCGGAACCGCCGCCTGCCCACCGCGTGCCGGAACCAAGGCGGCGCGCTCGGACGCCGACAGCAGCTCGATATCGCCCACCGGAAGGTGCGGTCGGCCGGTCACCCCGGACAGCAGCCGCACGAACCGCGCACTCAACCGCTCCGCCGTCTCGGGCTCGAACAGATCGGTCGCATAGGTCAGGCGCACTTCGATACCGTCCGGATCGCCCTGCGCACTGTGGAATTCGGTGAAGGTGAAGTGCAGATCGAATTTGGCGATCTCGAGCGCGATCTCCTCGACGCTCACCCGCACGCCGTCCAGTCGCGGCGGTTCGGGCATGGCGTCCTGCACCGACAGCATGACCTGGAACAGGGGATGGTGCGCCGTGGAGCGCACCGGGTCCAGGGCCTCGACCAACCGCTCGAACGGAATCTCCGCGTGCGCGAAGGCATCCAGGTCGTGATCGCGCACCGTCGCCAGCAACTCGCTGAACGAGGCGGCCCGATCGACCTCGGTCCGCAGGGCGAGCGTACCGGCGAACATGCCGATCAGCGGGTGCAGCCGGGCATCGGCGCGACCGGAGATCGGGGTGCCGACGGTGACGTCACCGGTGCCCGACAACCGCGCCAGCAGGACCGCCGACACCGCGTGCAGCACCATGAACAGACTGGCATCGTGATCACGGGCCAGGCGCGACAGCGCCGCGTGTGACGCACCGTCCAGTCGGGTCGAGACCGTCGCACCGCGCTGGGTTCGCTGGGTCGGGCGGGGCAGATCGGTGGGCAGTTCCAGGCATTCGGGAATACCGGCCAGCCGCTGGGTCCAGTACCGCAGCTGCCGCGCCGCGAGACTGTCGGCAGCGTCCTCGTCACCGAGCAATTCGCGTTGCCAGACACTGAAATCGGCGTACTGCACCGGCAGTTGGGTCCACTCGGGCGACCGGCCCGCGCGGCGCGCGGCATAGGCGGTCGCCAGATCCGTGGCGAGCGGAACCGCGGATCCACCATCCGCGGCGATATGGTGCAGCACCACCACGAGCACATGATCGCGCTCGTCCACGCGCAACAACTCCGCCCGCACGGGCGGTTCGCTCGCCAGCTCGAATCCGCGAGCGGCGGACTCGCACAACCGATCAGCGACCTGATCGGCGGTCAGCTCGACCACCGGCAGTGCGAGGCCCGCCTCGACCGCGCTCGCCGTCATCGGCAGTACGAGCTGGTGCGGGCCGTCGGCGTCGCGCGGGAAGACGGTGCGGAGCGATTCGTGCCGGTCGATCACATCGCGCAGGGCGGCACCGAGCGCGATCGGATCGAGCGCACCGTGCAGGCGCAGCGCCACCGGGATGTTGTACGCGCCCGAATCGGTGTCGAACCGATTGAGGAACCACAGTCGCTGCTGGGCGGGCGAGAGCGGAATCCGCTCGGGACGCCGCACCGCGGACAGGTCCGGCAGGCCCGGATCATCCTGTGCCAGCAGCTCGTCCACGACGCGCGCCAGCTCCTCGGGGGTGGGGTGCTCGAAGACCGCGCGCACGCCGATCCGGCGGCCGGTCCGGGCGGCGAGCAGCGCCACCAGCCGGGTCGCCGAGAGCGAGGTGCCGCCGAGTTCGAAGAAGTCGTGGTCGGCGCAGACCCGTGCCTGCCCGATCACCTCGGACATGGCGGATGCCACCAATATCTCACTCGGAGTGCGCGGTTCCCGCCCCTCGCCGAGTTCCCAGCCGGGCTCCGGCAGTGCGCGCCGATCGAGTTTTCCGCTGGGCGAGAGCGGGATCGTCGCCAGTGCGACGACGGCCGTGGGCACCATATAGCCCGGCAGCTCTCGCGCCGCCGCCGCGCGCACCGCCCGCACATCCGGCTCCGCCGACCCGGTGGGCACGACATAGCTGACGATGCGCGGTGTCCCCGCCGTATCATGCCGGATCTCGGTGTGCGCGAAGCGGATTCCCTCCATGCCCGCGATCACCGTGCTGATCTCACCGAGCTCGATCCGGAAACCACGGATCTTCACCTGGTCGTCATCGCGACCGACGAAGACCAGATCGCCGTCGGCGGTCCAGCGCACCACATCACCGGTGCGGTACATCCGCTCCCCCGGCACGGCCGCGAACGGGTTGGCCACGAAGCGCGCCGCGGTGAGATCGGCGCGGCCCAGGTATCCGCGCGCCAGGCCCGCGCCCGCGACATACAGCTCACCCGCCACACCCACCGGCACCGGCCGCAGCCTGGTGTCGAGCACGGCCAGCGCGGCGCCTCGAATCGCGCGGCCGAGCACCACCTGCCCGCGCGGAGCGAGAGCGTGCGAGATGACCGGGGCGACAGTCGCTTCCGAGGGTCCGTAGGCATTGAACATGGCCCGGCCCACGGCCCATTTCGCGACCAGATCCGCGCCGACCGCCTCGCCGCCGACCACCAGGGCGCGCAGCTCCGGCAGTTCCCAGCGGGTGATATCGATACTGGCCAGCGCCGCGGGGGTGATGAAGGCGTGCGTCACCGACTCGAATTCCATCAGCACCGCGAGTTCGTCGCCGCCGTACACCTCGGCGGGGATCACCACCATGGTCGCACCGGAGCACCAGGCCAGCAGCAACTCCAGCACCGAGGCGTCGAAGCTGGGCGAGGCGAAGTGCATGGTCCGGCTCCGCGCGTCCAGCCCGTAGCGGTCGCGCTGTTCGAGGGCGAACGCGGCCAGGCCACGATGCGGTACGGCAACGCCCTTGGGCACACCGGTGGAGCCCGAGGTGTAGATGACGTACGCGACATCGTCGACGGACAATGCCCGTGAGCGATCCGAATCCGTCACCGGCGCAGCCGATTCGCCCACCGCCACCTCATCCACCAGCCGCCAGCTCACCGCCGGATCAGCGGGCAGCAGCTCCCGGTCGGTCGCGGTGGTCAGGCCCATGCGCACACCGGAGTCGGTGAGCATATGCCGGATGCGGTCGGCCGGATGCCGAACGTCCACCGGCAGGTAGGCGGCGCCGGTCTTGGCGACCGCGAGCGTGGCGACCACCGATTCCACCGATCGGGCCAGGCCCAATGCGACGATCTCGCCCGGACCCGCACCGTGCGCGATCAGCGTGCGCGCCAAGCGATTCGACCATTCGTCGAGTTCGCGATAGGTGATGGACCGGCCCGGAGTGACCATCGCGGGGTGATCGGGATCGGCCATCGCCGAGGCGAAAAGCTCCGGCAGGGTGAGCACGGTATCGGCGACGGGCCCCCGCACCGGGGCCAGCGCCAGCGACTCCGCCGCGGTGATGAACTCCAGATCGCCTACGGCGGTGCGTGGTTCGGCCACGGCCGCGGCCAGCGTGCGCAGGAAGCGGCGGCTCAGCTCGGTCGCGGTGTCCGCGTCGAACAGATCGGTGGCGTAGGTGAGGCACAGCTCGAGTCCGGCTCCCGCCGCCGCGGGGGTGAAGGCGAATTGCAGATCGAACTTCGCCACCGTGGAGTCGACCTGCCCGATCGCGACCTCGAGGCCCGGCAGCCGCGGTGACACCGAGGCGAAGTCGTCCACGGAGAGACTGACCTGGAACAGCGGATGATGCGCGGTCGTGCGCACCGGATTGAGCACCTCGACCAGTCGCTCGAAGGGAATATCGCTGTGCGCGAACGCGTCCAGATCCTGATCGCGGACCTCGCGCAGCAATTCGACGAAGGGCGTGCGCACATCGACGGCCGTCCGCAGCACCACGGTGCCGACGAACGCGCCGATCAGGTGATCCAGCTCCGGTTCGCCGCGGCCGCCGACCGCGGTCCCGACCGCGATATCGGTACCGCCCCCGAGCCGCGCCAGCAGTACCGCCAGCGCGGCGTGCAGCACCATGAACTCGCTGGCTCCGTTGCTCCGAGCCAATGCCGTTACCCGGGTGTGCAATTCGGTGTCCACCCGGAGCCGGACCGAGTCGCCACGCAGGGTCGCGACGGCCGGACGTTGCCGATCCGCGGGCAGTTCGATGCAGTCCGGCAGACCCGACAGGCGCGTGCGCCAGTACCCGAGCTGTTGTGCGGCAAGGCTGTTCGGATCATTCTCATCGCCGAGCAGCTCCTCTTGCCAGAGCGCGAAGTCCGCGTACTGCGCCGGCAATCCGGTCCACTCCGGGGCGTGCCCGGCCAGGCGGGCGGTATAGGCGGTCTGGAGATCGGCGACGAGCGGAGCCAGCGATGAGCCGTCCATGGCGATGTGGTGCACCACCAGCAGCAGCGCGTACTCCTCACCCCAGGTGCGCAGCAGGACCGCCCGCAGCGGAATCTGGGTGCTGAGGTCGAAGCCGTCCGCGGCCGCGACCTCGATATGCAGGGCGACCTCGAGCGGTGAGGATTTGAGCGGCTCCAGCACCGACGACACCTCGTCGACGGGGAGCACCACCTGGTGTGGTCCCTGCTCGTCCTGCGGGTATACGGTGCGCAGAATCTCGTGCCGGGCAAGCACATCCGCGAGCGCGGCGGCCAGGGCGGCTTCGTCCAGGGCGCCGCGCAGGCGAACATCGATCGCGATGTTGTAACCGCCCGAACTGGTGTCGAGCTGATTGAGGAACCACAGTCGCCGCTGCGCCGAGGAGAGCGGCAGGCGCGCGGGTCGCGGCTGCGCGCCCAGTCGCGGCCGATCCGCGGCCTCCGCACCGGCGGCCGCGTCCAGCAGCCGCGCCAGACCCTCCGGCGTCGGATGCTCGAAGACCTCGCGAACCGCGAGCCGGTGCCCGCCGACGGCGGCGATCCTGGAGACCAACTGGGTGGCCGAGAGTGAGTTACCACCCAGATCGAAGAAGCTGTGATCGGCGCAGACCCGATCGTGCCCGAGCACGCGCGCCATCTCGGCGGCCACCATGGCCTCGGTGCGGGTGGCCGGCTCGCGGCCCTCGGTGCCGAGATCCCACACCGGTGCGGGCAGTGCTCGGCGGTCCAGTTTTCCGCTGGGCGACAAAGGAATCGACGCCAGCGGTACGACCGCGGAGGGCACCATATGGGCGGGCAGCCGGGCGGCGGCCAGCGCCCGCAGCGCCCTGGTGTCGAGTTCGCCGTCCGTGCCGAGCACATAGCTCACGATGTGCGCGCGGCCGGCCTCGTCGTGGCGAACCTCGGTGTGCGCGAATCGAACTCCGTCGAGTCCGGCGACAACCGCGGTGATCTCACCCAATTCGATACGGAAGCCACGCACCTTCACCTGATCATCGCCGCGACCGACGAAGACCAGTTCGCGCTCGCCGGTCCAGCGCACCAGATCGCCGGTGCGGTACAGGCGTTCGCCCGGGGTACCGAACGGGTCCGCGATGAAGCGCGCGGCGGTCAGGCCGGGCCGGGCGATATAGCCGCGGGCCAGGGCGGCTCCGCCGATGTACAGCTCACCGACCACACCCACCGGAAC